>NZ_JBICVP010000010.1:0-289635 GCF_043199075.1 Streptomyces sp. NPDC048639 | reverse complement strand
TGCGCACTGCAACTGCATGTACTGCTGCCGGCAGTTCGTCTCTGCCAGGCCCTGCTGTCTCTCTGGGCTACGAGAGAAACCATAGCCACGCCACCACCCAATGTCTACTCCGGCCAAGGCAGATTTCCATGCCTTCGGCGATGAGGTAATCGAGTCCCGCCGGGTTGAGGGGTGCCAGGCGGGGCATAAAGGGCGGCGTAGGCAGGACCGGCATTGACGAGCCAGAGACCAGGGGAGCCTGATGGACACGATGTGCGCCAACGCCACGACCACCCGCTCCGCGACCACTGTCTCCGGCGCACGCGAGACCACCCGGGCGTTCCTCGAAACCCTCGGGCAGTCGGCCGTCGACTCAGAAGCGACCGACAGTGTCGTCCTGGTCGTCTCCGAACTCGTCACCAACGCCCTGCGCCACGGCGGCGGCACCTACACCCTCCGCCTGACCGCCCACCCCGGCCTCATCGAGGTGTCCGTCGACGACCTCAGCCCGCGGTTACCGCGGATGCGCACCGCAGACCTGAACGGCGGCACCGGAGGCTTCGGCTGGCCCATGGTCAACCGCCTCGCCCGCGCCACCACGGTCACCCGCCGACCGTCCGGCGGCAAGACCGTAAGCGCCCTCCTCGCCCGCATGTAGGACACATTTGCTGGTGGGCGGATTGCTACGTTGGCCGCGTGCGCTCCCCAACAGGGCAGCGCCCCGCGGGAAGACATCGACTAGGCAGAGAACGGCAGGTGAGCCCCCGCCAGGCATATCTGCTGAAGCACGCGGAGGGGCCCGGGGCGGGCGGCGCTGGAGACGCAGGCCCCCTGCGTAAACGCCGCCCACCCCGGCCGAGAGACCAGGTGGCCGGATCCGCTGCAAGGGCACCGGCCCCGGGCGCCGAATCACGCAGGATCACTGGTCTTGTGCCCGATGACGATCCAACCCCAGGGCACGTTGAGGGCAGCAGATGTCGCAGGGGAGCACGTCCGGGTCGGCGAGTAGGTCGAAGGCCTACTGGCGCCGGAAACGGCGGCCGGGGCGGAAGGCGCTGGAGGCGCAGGTCCCCTGCGTAGACGCCGCCCACCCCGGCCCTGTGGATCCGGGTTCCCCCAATTCACAACCCTATGGATCCGCCTGGGCGTTTCTCGAAGGCTTATGCCGGATGGGAAAAGCGCAAGCATGCAGGTGGGGCCGGACCAGAGATCGATCTGGTCCGGCCCCACCCATAGGTTGAGACGGTCTACCAGCGGTACCAGCGGCCCCTGCGGCCGCCGGCTCCGGTGCTGCGGAGAACGAAGCCGAGAAGCCAGAGCACCAGCACGATGACGGCAATCCACCACAGGGCCTTAAGCGCGAATCCGGCACCAAAGAGGATCAGTGCGAGAAGCAGAACGAGGAGCAGGGGAACCATGATTATCAACCTCCGAGCAGTCGTGTGCCCGGCCGCAATCTGGCCATGCGCAAAAAGCCAATGAGTTGATACGGCCCTGACGCGGGAACTCGCTCGCGTTTGTCGCGCATTGCAGGATCCCAAATTTCTGCCGGCCGCTACGGTCCTTGTGTTCGATGGTTAGGCAGAGCGCATGCCACTATCCCTCCCGGCATGCGGTGACGATTGTTCGCCACCAGCCGGTAGACACCGTGGGCGGTCCACCGCACGGGGGGGGCAGCATGAGCAACGCACCCGGCAGCGACCATCCCCGGCCTGCGCTCAAGAGTGTCTTCGCAACGGCCTGGGCACCTCCGTGCACTGTTCCCACGGGAGTCACCCACAGCACCTCATACTCGGCTCGTGCCTGGGTGACGCCGAACGACTGCAGGTCCGCGAACTGCCAGGGGACGATCTCGCAGCGGGGCCGGATGCGTCGCTCGGCGAATCTCACCGAGATGGTGCAGAAACCGCAATCTCCATCGAAGACGAGCACAGGCTGAGTCCGCATGACTCCATCATGGCCTCCTGGGCGTAGACGTCGCCGGTCTACTCGCCGTGATGCTCTGCGACCAGCTCACCGGCTTCGCGCAGTGGCCCCGCTCCCAGCTGGCGGGAGCGAGCCACTGGGGCGCTCAGGGTCAGGCGGGGGTGATGTTCTCCGCCTGGGCGCCCTTCTGGCCCTGGGTGACGTCGAAGTGCACCTTCTGCCCCTCCTGCAGCTCACGGAAGCCGGAGCTGCTGATGTTGGAGTAGTGAGCGAAGACGTCCGGACCTCCACCGTCCTGCTCGATGAAGCCGAAGCCCTTTTCCGAGTTGAACCACTTCACGGTTCCGGTAGCCATGCATGCCCTCCACAGGGACTCGAAATCGGCTCCCGCACCGCGCGGAAGCCTGAGGTGATTGCCCTGGTCCTTCGTTGACCTGAACAGCAAACCGCCCGTGCATCGACTGATAACGGGCGGGAACTTCGGAACCACGACAGCTGGAACAGGCGCTACACGGCTGCTGTCGCGGACTCCACGATCTTCGGGCCGCGGAGCACCGCTGCCGCCAGCTGAGCCGGCGCCCGCGTCTCACCCATCGCGCTCGGGCAGGCCCAGCGACATCACTGCTCGCCGTTCAGCAGCGAATACATGAACGTGTCCCGCCTGTCGGTCCGAGAGGACCACTCCTGCGCCAGGGTGACTGGAACGCCTGGCCGCGAAGCAAACGAAAGGGGTCCACGCAGCCCAAACACCGGGCGGACATTAAGGGCAACGAAGGGCTCAAAGGGGCCCACACGATCGATAAGCATGTCGGGAAAACTGACACCGAACTGCGAGCTCGGCTTCGTGACGATCCGAACATCGCCGGCAGTTCCACTTTCCGCGATGAAGCCGATGCCCAACGCTTCACGGATGCGGCGATGCTGGACAAGCAGAGCGAAGTAAGCAGATGGCTTGACGGCGGCAAGGGCTCCTCAAAGGTGATCGAGGTAGAATTTGGTGAGGTTACGGGGCGTAGCCTGTCCCGTGAAGATTTCATACGTGGCTCGGGACCGCACGACGTCCAAAGCGTGAGGCTGGTGCTGCGCCGCGATCCCGACCTTGCGGACGGGTTCCGCATCCAGACGTCGTTCCCCACTCCCTAACCTCGGAGACTGAAGCATGAGCCACCCCAGAGATCTTGCGGAGTATGAACGCTTCCCCGCCCTCCACGAACTGCTCGATTCCTACGCTTCGATTGACTACACCTTCACGGATACGCCCGACCAACCAGGGCCTGCCCTCCAGGCGTATGCGCGGCTGTCACGCGATACACCAGACCGACTCGACATGGCGGTCCGTGAAATCGATGAGCTGCTCCACATCGGCTTGGCCAGTGAGGAAATCGCAAACGACGTGGACCTCCTGCCCCGTATCAAGCCGGCAGCAGGGCGTAGCGTCGAGGAATGCCTTCAGATCGCTCGTGACCATTTGATTCGGATGGCTGGCGCCGACAACGTGGTGAAACCTATGGCGCCGCAGACCAAATGGGAATGGAGAGCCCGATTCCCGGAGCTGCACCAGTTGCTCGGCGCCTACTTCCACCAGGACTTCTCTCACGACTACGCCTCTCATGATGAAGCGATCGCTGACTACTCCTCAGGGGCACCAACTGATGACATCCGTCAAGCAGTAGAGGAGATTCACACGCTCTTGTCGCTTATCGAGTCGGACACCGAGCTCAGCCACGCTGCGAACGTGCTCGGCCTCGAGGTCTATCCCCCCAAGGGCACTTCACTCCGCCAGTGGTTGACGGACGTATCCGACCGCCTCGCCCGATCCGTGGAGTACAGGTAGGGGCCCCGAGGGAGCGATGGTCCGCCTCGTGTGTGCAATGGGGCCCTGCTGTCCGGAGCGGCAAACGAGCACGACATGAAGAGGCCCCGGCAGTCATTCCGGGGGACCCAGCCGGCAGGGGCGGCTGGGTGGTTAGGACGCGGCGCGGACGAGCAGGGTGCCGATGTGGTGGGGCTCGGGCGCCGAGAAGGCGTGCCTCGGCTGCGGAGAACACACGATTCAGAGCCGGCCACCGATTCTGGAACCACGTAGCCCCGCTCGCACCCCCCTGGCCGAACGTGGCCAATGCCCTGGAGGAAGGGATCCCGTTCTGAGACCTCAACTGCTAGTGGTGGTCACGGACGCGTGCAGAAAGGCACCCCGTCCAGAGCGGTGCGCTCAGCACTCGGTGACCGCACGCAGGATGCCATCGCCGCCTCATCCGGTCCGGGGAAAATCTCACCGCCGTGGTGAGAAGAGGGAGTCGGATCGAATTCCGAGACCATGTGTTTGATCTGGTGCAGGTACGTCTCAGCGAACGGCGGCTCGTAACCCAGCTCGTTCCAGCGGTGCCGGCACAAAGCGAGCTCGACGGTGCGGAGGATGAACGCCTTAGCCCGGTCTGGCTCGTCGCCCCAGTCGAGGTCCTGCAGATCAAAACCCACGGCGCCTCTCCCCATGACGATGGCCACGAGCTTTTGCTGCTCGGCGGAGAGGCCGGCCGGGTTCTGCCCGGCCTCTTCCTCAAGACCCACATGGCGCAGAGCTTCCATGACAGCAGTCCGCCGGGCCGTGCGGTCGGTGGCGCACAACCCCTGGGCCAAGGCCTCGTACGTGGTGAGCGCCGTGAGCAAAGCGGGCTGCTGCGGGACGAGAAGACCTCGAAGCTCCGTGAGTTCCTGCTCGTCCATAGCGTCCAGCTCCCGGGAGCCCTGGAAGACCTTGCCCTGGCTTGGTCGCTCCAGGCCCGAGGCGCACCGCAGGAGTGTGCTCTTGCCCGCACCGGGAGGGCCCACGACCGCGGTCAGAGTTCGCTCCGGGAAGCCGACACTGGCTTCGCTGAGGCCGGCGGCACCGTGGTGGTCGACGGAGACTTGACCAACTGGACGACGGGTAGACGAATATCAGCGATCTGGGGCATGTCGGTCAGTCCTCGTCGAGGTCGAATGCGGGTGGTCTCAGTGCAGCAGGACGACCTGGGGGTGGCAGTAGACCTGACAGGAGAGTCAAGGGGCGGGTTTCCCCCACCGCCGCCCCCGAAATGGCAGGTACCTGGCGTTTGCGATCGTTCAGCCGCGGGGCATGACGGACTTCCTGTCTCAAAGTTGTCGGCAAAGGATCAGCGGGGCCTAGGCTCGGATGTGTCCTGCAATCCAGAAGGAGCCAGAAAAGCAGTGGCCGACAAGCGAGTTGTCATCGTGACCGGTGGAGGTACGGGCATTGGAGAGGCCACCGCCCGGCTGCTCCGAGAAGGAGGTCACCACGTGGTCGCCTCCGGTCGGCGGAGCGAGCCGTTGCGACGTCTCGAACAGGAGATAGGGGTACTCGCGCATCCGTCCGATGTAGGGGACCCGGAGGCCGCCGACGGTCTCGTTCGAGCCGCCCTGGCCGTCCACGGGCGACTCGACGGACTTGTACTCAACGCGGGCATCGGGCGCGGTGGGACCGTAGGCGACTTGTCGTTGGAGGACTGGGACGAGGTGATGCGCACGAACGTCACCGGCCCGTTGCTGCTCCTGCGCGCGGCGATCCCGCACTTGCTGGAGGCGAGCGGAGCGGTGGTCGCTGTCGCTTCGGTATCCGCGCTGCGCAACGGCACGAGCAACGCCCCGTACGCCACGTCCAAGGCAGCCTTGCTCCAGCTTTGCCGTTCCGTCGCCGTCGACTACGGGCGTCAGGGGGTGCGGGCCAACATCGTGTGTCCGAGCTGGGTGAGGAGCGAGATGGCCGACCGCCGCATGGCGCGCTTCGCCGCTGAAGCGGACCTGCGGGGCGATGGCGTGGATGACGCCTATGAGGAGGTGACCGGGCACCTTCCCCTGGGCCGACCGGGTGAGCCGCGTGAGATCGCGGAGGCGATCGGCTGGCTGCTGTCCCCGGCAGCGTCGTATGTGAACGGTGCCGTGCTCACCGTCGACGGCGGGGCGACGGCCCTGGACCCCGGGACGCTCGCGTTCGACTTCCACGTCGCGCCACGCCGCGACGAAGTATCCGACACTCCCCGATGAGCACCGCTGGGCCTACGACTCTCCTGCCACCTGAGCCTGTTGCTCCCGGGGGGCCAGGGCTGCCGGGCCGGAGCGCGCCGGTCCTGGTACGGCAGTGCGTCCGTCATGGACGGCCACATCCGGGCGATCCCGAGCAATGTCTCCGGGCTGCCGTGAGCCATGCCGGGCAGGGGGACGGAGGTGGATGGCGGAGTACCTGCGAGTTTGGTGCGCCGGGCCTGGCCCAGCGCACCGGCGAGTCGCGGTCACGGCGACCGTAGGTGTCCTCGGGGGAACTGGGACGGCGACCGCTTCGACCAGCGGCGAGTCCCGGCCCCAGGCCGATCCGGCGTACAAGATTCTCAAGCATCTGGACTACCGCGGTCCGGGGAAGGCGTCGCTGCGGCTGGGCTACTACAACGCCGGCGCGGACAGGGGCTTCGGCTGGACCAAGGTCAAGCGGAAGCACAACATCACGAAGTACTCGGCCGTGGAGTACATCGCGAAGTCCCCGAAGCGGAAGCACATCAGCGGTGACTCGCACCAGGAAACCGGCTACGCGGGGAAGTACAAGTGCCGCAACGGCGTGTGTCGCTTGGTGAAGCAGTACAAGGTGCTCCTGACCGTCAACGAGAAGGAGCTCCGCGACGGGCAGGACAAGGGTGTGATCACCCAGTACTGCGTGGGCATAGTCCGATGCCCGAACTGGGTGACGAAGTCCCTGTCGAAGGCCAACCGCCGCGCTGTCGCGACGGAGGGCAACGAGAAGTACGTCGGCGCCTACGAGCCTCTCGCCCGCACGCAGCGTGCCGCGGAGGTGGAGGCCGGCGTCAACGAGAAGCTGGCAGCCGGCTATGAGCCGCTCAGGCGGGAGACCGCAGCACGCTGACGGCGTATCACCGTTACGTGCGACAGCCATCCAGCGCGTTCATGCCGCCCCCGGTCTTCGAGCCTGACCAGGCTTGGGGACCGGGGGCGGCTCCTCTCCCGAAAGGCAGGGCAATCACCCGTGGCTTCGCCCGACAGCATCTTCCTCACCCGCACCTCGGAATCCGTCTTCGACCTCGGCCTGGACGGGTACCGCCTCAGTGCACTCGACATCACCGGCCGCAGCCTGACCATGATCGACACCGGAACCGCGGGTGACCCGCCCCAGTACGCCGATGGGCCCCCGCCCGTCCCCGGACGAGAAGGACGCCGAAAGCACGACTGGCAACCCGCCCCGGCCGCGCCGTCCTGGATGCAGATGGCCTGGCTTCTGGAAGACCTGGCCACCTGGGCAGAGTCCATGGCGGAGGAGCACGTCACCCTGACCGGAATCGACGCCCCACAACCCCAGTGGTGCGACATCCTGCTGCGCGATGGCGATGCCTATCGGGTACGCATCGCGCTCACCGGCCGGGACGAGCCGCTGGACTTCCCCGGCATGTACCTGCGGGACCTGGTCACCGAAGGCCGCCACCGCGACCACCTGACGACCGACGAGACCAGTGACGTGCCGGTCGTGGACATGCGCCGCATCCTGTGAGCCCGGCACATGTCTCGAGCCAAGCGATACACCGGAGCATGCGTTTGTCGGAGACGGCAGGCCCCCGGCACCATCCCGGGCGCCGGGGCCTGCCGCTGGCATGGGCCGCTGAGAGAGCCCACTGGGACCCGCGTGCACGTGGCGTATAGATCAACGTGTGGTCGCGAGACCGTAATGCCCCCGCGTTTCCGCGGGGCCACCCCAGGCAACCGGGCAGCGCGCCAGTTCAGAGAAGGTCACCTTGCCCATTGCGCTGGTGACGGCGACGGAGTCCCACACGGTCCGGTTTCATCAACTCCAGCGCGGGACGTCCGACTGGGTCCGGAACAAGCGAATGAACGAGCGCACGGGGAAGGGAGTCTCCTTCGACAGCATCGTCAAGGCCTATGAGACCGGGCGACGAGAGGTATGTCGTGGTGGAGCCCGACGAGCCTCGACGAACTGGCACCGGGGCGCTCCCAGGCGGTGGAAATCACGGGATTCGCGTGCCTGGAGGACATCGAGCCCGGCCATTTCGACGCCACGTACCACGTTCAGCCCAGGTCCGAGGGCGACGCGAATGTCTATGCCCTAATGCGGGATGCCTTAGAGGACTCCGGCCGGGCAGGGATCGCCACGATGACCATGCGTCAGAAGGGGTATCTCGTAGCGGTGCATGCCGAGGGCGGGATCGTCGTCGTGCACACATTGCACTGGGCCGACGAGGTGCGTGGTCCCCACGAGGTCAGCGTCCTTCGAAGCAACGCAAGATGGCCGTCCAGCATTGTCGTCGTGACCGGTGGGCCGGGGCACCGGCATGACCGTCATCGCCTGCCGGCTGCTGGGCGACGTGTGCAATCAACCAGGCGGCAACCCACGCCTGCTGTCCCCGTCAGGCACACTCACGCGACAACTGCGCAGACGGTCGGTGAGGACTTCCGAGGCCTCACCGCGCACACCGGGCCACTCCCCCGTGGATGTCCAGCTCCTCGACCACGGCCTGCTCTTCCAGGCGCCGGGACGTCGAGACCGGGCGCGAGCCGCCGACTGGGCACTGCGCGTCGTTGCCCGGGATCCCCTGCGCGTCCGCGGGCCGCTCAACCTCGAAAGGCGTGACGGAGTACCCGACCTCGCACAGCGGCCGCCAGGCCGCTGCCTCAGCCGCACCCGCGGCGGGCCAGGCCCCGCGGGCCCACGAGGATGCCCCCAGCACGGCCGCCCCCGACCCTCGCCGCGCCATGCAGCAGGCCGCGAGCGACCCAGCGTTGCGGCTGACCGCTCTCACCGCACCTGTCCCCCGGGTGGCCTTCACGGCAGCCTGGAAACCGACCAGCTCGCACGCATCAGCGCTCTGGCCGTCGAGGAACTGGACGCGTCGATCCATCAGCTGGCTGCCGTGGGTTGCATCAAAGCGTGGTCGAGCGATCCAGTTCGCAACGAACTTCACTGGCACGCATCGCGGAACTGACCGGTCCGAGGAGATTCAGCAGGGTCCTCGTCGGCTTAATCCAGCACGAATGACGCCATCCAGGTGTGCCAGACTCGCTCGCAGACATGAGGGGGGCGGCCACGGCAAAGGTGAACCGGGTCAAGCCTTTGCGGGTTCATATTTCGTACCACAGCTGGTGCTTCCAGGAATCCGACGAGCCCCAGGTCCCCGTTCCCTTCCCTGACGATGCCGGAGAAGAGTCGTTCCTGACGGGGTTTCAGGGACGCTTTGATCTTCTGAGTGCGGGTCATACTCACACGGCAGCGGTAACGGTAGAAGTCTGGATGGTGAGCCGCCTCAGGACACGCGCCGGTCGTGGGATGAGCTGGGCGAGGCTGTCTTTGAATCGGCGTCAGGTGAGGTGGCGGTGTGGTCGCATGGGCATGACCACACCTTCCGGCTGACCTCGCCCGGGGTGTGGCGGGTACGGGTGCATTGTGCGGGCCGAGCCGAGGTCGAGCGAGTCTGCCGGAACGAAGGCGTAGCGGACGGGGTGGAGGGGCTTGATGTAGTGGGTGCACTTGGAGGGGTGCGCGGAGGCCGACGGGGCGAAAGCGACAGAACTGCCAAGGAGCGCCGAAGTCATGACGGCGGTCGAAGTGACCGTACGGAGCGTCTTCGCGGAAGCGCGCGTTTTCTTCACGGAAGGAATCCCTTTCTGGGGAGGTCGTATCACCGCGGAGTATGTGCAGAAGTGCCGTGCATGGACGCAGAGCCAGGGCTGTGGAGACGCTGCCAACGACGAGAGCGGGCAGTGCCTGGGGATGCCTGGCGGGCTCGGAGGACGCACTGCGGGCGCGGGTCAGCGAGGTGAACGTGCCGGTGATGGCCCGCATTTTCCTCGGAATCGTCACGCCGTGGACCTGCGGCAAAGTTCGTCACGAGCGCGTCACCGGCGTGCGGCAGCCTTGTCCTCGAAGGAACGGCCGTCATCGCTCCGGCATGTTGCCATTTCATCGAGCGGGCGGGATGAGAGGGACGCATGCGCGAGCACTGAGCAACGCATACTCTAGGTTGTCAGACGTCTGATGTCTATTCTCTGCTGATGGCGGCGAGCAACCACCGTTGGCGACGGTGGGGCGACCTCCCCGCTTTACATTGCAAGCGTTTGAGGGGAACCACACACATGCGGATACGAACTCGTTCCGTCGTTCCGGCGATTCTGTTGGCTTCGGCGCTCACGATTTCGCTCTCGGCGTGCGGGCCGGAGGAAGACAGCAACGGCTCCGGCAAGCCGGCGAGCAGCGCATCGAAGTCCCAGGGAGGCGACTCAAAGGACAACGGCGAGGGCGGCTCGTCATCCGGGTCCGGTAAGGGCTCGTCGTCCGGCTCCGACACAGGAGGCGAAGGCGGGAACAGCGACTTCGACAACTCGAAGTCCACGTCCCTGCCGCTGCCGATCGGCTACGGCACTCCTTCCTCCGCCTTCACGGAGGAAGAGATCCTTCATCTGGAGTTCGAGATCACCGGCCCTCTCGAGGAGGCCGAGGAGGAGTACAACAAGACACTCCAGGAGAAGGGATACGAGGCGCACGAGAACGGGACCTTCAGTCGGGGCCAGCAGGAGCTCACTTACGGCACGGAAAGCGGCGCGTTCCGCATGACCGTCGCCTACCCGGATGCCGCGCCTCCCCTCCCGTCGGACGAACTGTTGACGGGGATCAGCAACCCCAGCGACGACACCCTGGTGCTCACCTACGACCTGCCGGAGGACGATGGGGACTACGCCACGTTCAAGGAATACATGGGTGAGCTCAAGGCGGACGGCTATGAGGTTCCGCTGGAGGGTGACAGGCCGGTGGCCACCAAGGGCGATATGAAGGTCCAAGTTGAGATGCCGGACGACAAGTCGCTGCAGGTGATCGTTCCCCTTCCGAGTTCTGTCAGCTGAGAAGTCGGTCGACGCGGGCGTCACACCAGCACTCCTCTGCGGCGAAGGGGGCAGCCGGAGCGGAGGGGTCCCTGAGGGACCGCCGATCAGGCCCACCTTGCGTGAGATGGGCCTGATCCTTTGATCCGCTTCCGGCTACGTGGCGTCGGCGTCGGTCATCTCGTACTCACTGGTGAGGAGTTGAGCCTTTCCGGTGGGCGGGATGTAGGCGGTGGACTGGTGGAGGTAGTCCACGGTGAATGCGCGCTGTGGCTCTATTCACCAGTAGTGACGTCGGTTTGTTCACGGGTTTGGGAGGCACCCGGATCCACGGTCGGGTGATGTTCACAAGTTGCGACAGCACTGGGGTACTTGCCAGGGCAGCATCGGGGTGCTCAGCCCGCGGAGGAGCTGGCTTCGGCGGGTTCAAAGACCTGCTTCTGGAGCACGATCTTCATCTGCTTCTTCTGCGGGTCGATGTGGAGCAGGTCCCCGTTGTCGCCCTCCACCGAGATCAGCCGGCCGTCCTTGGGGTGGTGGGCGAAGTCGTCCCACCGCCCGGCGCCGGAGTCGCTGCCGGCGGTCGCCGTCCTGGTGGTCACACCGATCGAGTAGCTGGGCACGCCGGGGTAGCTCACGACGTAGAGGGTCTTCCCGTCGTCATCCAGGTCCCCGCCGTACCAGGTCTTGCCGCTCGGCAGCCCGTTGACAACAGCGTCCGTGACCGTACCGGCCTCCACGTCAATCGTGACCAGCTTGTTGTCGCTGACCGCCAAGAGCAGCGGCTCCTTGTCCTCACCCCGGTACTGCGCGCCCATGGCGGTGCAACCAGCCGCGTATGCCGGCACGTTCCCGACCACGCGAGTGTCTCCGTCGATCGGATCGAAGCGGTAGATCCGGGTGTTCGTCCTGCCGACCGCGAGATGCGGGGCCGGAGTGGAAGGGCCTGTATGCCCGCCACCCCCTTGCGCTGAGCCCAGCGCGCCGCCCGGCGAGGCCGCAGGCCCCCTTCATGCGCTCGCAAGCCCGTCGCGGCGGGAAAGAGCTCCGCCGCGACACCCGGGCCGGATTGAAGGGCCCGGGCCCCTCAGACCTCCTTCGCCTGCTCCAGCATCCGGTCGACCACCCGTGCCGACGCGCTGCCGTCGTCCAGGTCGCAGAACAGGTGATGGAACCGGTCGAAGCGGTCCTGGTACTCCACCGACACCTTCTCGATGTCGCGGATCGCGTCGATCAGCTCCTCGGAGGTGCGGATCAGCGGTCCGGGCGAGTCGTTCTCGAAGTCGAAGTAGAACCCGCGCAGCTTGTCCCGGTAGTGCTCCAGGTCGTACGTGAAGAACAGCATCGGCCGCTTGAGGTGCGCGTAGTCGAACATCACGGAGGAGTAGTCCGTGATCATCATGTCCGCGGCGAGATACAGGTCGGCGATGTCGGGGTACTCCGAGGCGTCGAACACGAAGCCGCTGCCCGCACCGGGAACCGCGTCGACCACGTTGGAGTGGCGGCGGATCAGCAGCACATGGTCGTCGCCCAGCTTGTGGCGGGCGTCTTCGAGGTCGATCCGCAGGTCGAAGCGGTACTGACCGGCGCTGTGCGACTGGTCGTCGCGCCAGGTCGGGGCGTACAGCACGACCTTCTTGTCCGCGGGCAGGCCCAGCTTCGCCTTCACCTTCTCGGCGATGGCGTCCCGCTCGGGTGAGTACAGGTAGTCGTTGCGGGGGTAGCCCGCTTCCTGGATCTCCCCGTCGTAGGAGAATGCCCGCTTCAGGATGGGCGTCGAGAAGCGGTTGGACGACACCAGCAGGCTCCAGTTGTTCGCCTCAAGCGCCAGACGGTTCTGGTACTCGCGGTCGAAGTGGAGCGTCTCGATGTCGTGGCCGATCTTCTTCAGCATCGTGCCGTGCCAGGTCTGCACGATCACCTGGCCGGGACGGCGGACCACCCACTCCGGCAGGTGGCCGTTGGTGACGATGTAGCGGGACGTGGCGAGCGCCTCGAACCACTCGGTGCCCCACATGCGTACTGCCTCGGCGGTCTCGGGCAGCACCACCTGGCCGTCACGGACGGCCCACAGGTACGTCATGTCGCTGCCGCGCCGCAGCAGTTCCTCGTGCATGGCCCGGGGGCTGTCCGAGTACTGCTTGCCGTTGTAGCTGAGGAAGAAGACCTGGTCACGCAGCGGCTTGTCGCGGCCGGCCTCGTAGACCTCCCGGCGCAGCTGCAGCTGACGGTACGGGCCGAGCTCCAGGTCGCTCAGCTCGGAACGGCAGTTGAGCTGCGGGAAGTCGCCCCAGCGGCTCTCGAACCAGTAACGGCGGCCACCCAGCTCGGTCTTGAGCGGGAACAGGTCGGCGGCCAGCCGGTCGATGACGAACGCGGTGTCCGGGGCGTCGTCGCCGGCCTTGCGCAGGAAGAGGTTCCAGCGTCCCGCCTTGACCGGCACGTTGCCCGCGCCGCCCATGACCGACGGGTCGAAGGAGGCGGTGAACGTGCCGTCCGGCTGCCACTCGGCGGGGACCGAGCGATCGTCGAACCAGCTCCGGGCCTTGATGACCAGGTCGGCGCCGACGAGCCGCTCGGTGGAGTGGCCGCTGACGACGATGCGGCCGCCGCGCTCGGCGATCTCGGTGATCACGGCCCGGCGCGCCCGGCCGACGATCTTCAGGTAACCGTTGTGGCCGGACACCAAGGCCAGTTCGTGGTGGGACGCCTGCGTGCCCAGCGATTCCGGCAGGTCGAAGCGCAGGTCGGCGAGGCCCTCCTGGACGATGCTGCTGAACCGGCGCCGGGAGCCGTCCGGCGCGGTCGCGACCAGGACCGTGCTCCACAACCGCTGCTCGGGCTGCGCCTTCTCATCGATGCTTTCGGATGGGACCAGCGCCACGTCCGCGACCGGCACGCGGGTGCGGAAGGCCGCGCCGCCCGACTCCACGGTGACGGGGTAGTCCATCACCTCGCCGCTCCTGGAGTTGCTCAGCCGAAGCACGACCTTGTCGTCGGCGGAGACCTTCGCGCGCAGCTCACCGCTGATCTCGACGGCGTCGCCGTCCAGCCGGCGGTCGGTGATGAGCGCGTGCACCTTCTCGACACGCAGCTTCAGCGCGCTGCGTTGGACGATCGGCAGCAGCCGGAAGTCGTCGTCGAGCCACTGATACGGAGGGAAGTTCGCGGCCGAACCGCCGCGCGCCCAGAGGCCGCTGCGGCGCACGAGTCCGGAGGCGTAGACGTTGATCCCGACGTGCCATAGACCTTCCTGCCAGGTGTCGCCCTTGCGGAGCTTGGCCGGGTCGATGGCGAGTTCCCAGCCTGCCCAGTCGTAGTTGTAGCGCTTCTGGCCGGAGGAGGTGGTGCACTCGGGACGGTGGACGTTCTTGGCCGGCAGGAACAGACGGCGGCGCGACTTGTCCCGCTTGAGCTGCACGACCTTCAGCATGCTGCGCTTCGTCGCCGCCTCGATCTTGTCGATGTAGGCATCGCCGGACAGCACCAGCTTGCCGTTCTCCCAGGTGACCGAGCGCAGCGGGGCGCGCAGCGAGAGGTCGCGGTCGACCCGCAGGGCCGACTTGGGCAGTTCGACGCTGCTGGACTCCAGCGGGCCGAAGCCGGCGTACTTGCGGAACGTTCCGGAGACCTCGATCGGCTCCTTGCGGCGCTGGGAGGCGATCAGCGCGATGAGCTCCGGCATGGCGTGCTTGCGGACGAGGAGGTACTGCACGCGCAGTTCGGCGGGCAGGTCCATCACGGTCTGCTGGTCGATGGTGTCGAGGTAGCGGTTGGCGGCCTCGAGGAACGCCTCATGGAACTCCGCGGTGGCGTCCGGCAGCACGCGCAGGAAGAGGCGGAGGTCGTCGCGCAGGACTCGGTCGTCGTACTGGCGCTTGTACGCCGCGAACTCGGGACCGGGCTGCTCTGCCAGGAACCTGCTGATCATGCTCACCGAGGTGACGCGGTCCCGGATGGCCTGCGGCTCCCTGCGGCGCTGGGTGATCGAGGGCACCGACTCGCCCTCCCGCAGCCGCCAGTAGTACGTCGGCTCACCGATTATGTCGACGGCCTCGGCCAGGTAGTGGGCCGGGATCACGACGGGGCCGTCCTCGAAGAGCATCCCTTCGGGGAAGGAGAACTTCCGCTGCTCCCAGAAGCTGCGCCGGAAGACCTTGTTGCAGGCGATCCGGTCGGCCACCAGCTTCGGGTTCTGGGATATGTGTGTGCGCTTCTTCGCCTCGCCCGCGAGCATCTTCAGCAGCGGCACCTGCCAGGACTTCTCGCCCTTGAGGTGGTGGACGTTGCCGGTGGCGAAGTCGGAGCGGCTCTCGTCCAGGCTCGCCACCATCAGCCGGTACGCGTCCGGCGGGATGACGTCGTCGCTGTCGACGAACGTGAGGTACTCCGACTCCGGCGAACTGTGGGAGATTCCGGTGTTGCGGGCCGCGCCGAGGCCGCCGTTCTCCTTGCGTATCAGCGTGAAGCGCGCGTCGCGTGCCGCGTACTCGGCGGCGACGGTGGCGGAGTCGTCGGGCGAGCCGTCGTCCACCATCAGGACTTCTATGTCACGCAGTGTCTGCGCCCCCAGCGAGTCCAAGCACGCCGGCAGATAGCGCTCCACGTTGTAGATGGGTACGACGACACTGAGCCGAGGGGCCATGTGGCGAGGTTTCCTTTCGGGTCAGACCCGCTCGACCAGATCAAGCACCTGGGCGGGGGACGGAGCGTGCGGGCGTTCATCGAACGGCACGAAGGGCAGCAGGGCTTCTTCGCCGAGGAACACCCGGCGGACGACGCGTTCGGCCGCGCGGCCGTCGTCGAACTCGCAGAACCGCCGGCGGAAGTCGGCACGCAGCAGATCGGACGACGTGCCGCGCCACGCGCCCGAGCGGAGCAGACCGATGAGGTCCTCCACGGTGGTGGCCACCGCGCCTGGCGGTTCCTCGAGCAGGTCGAAGTAGGTGCCGCGGACGGCCGAGTACGTGTCCCAGTCGTCGGCGAGAATCACGATCGGGCGGTCCAGGATCGCGTAGTCGAACATCGCCGACGAGTAGTCGGTGATCAGCCCGTCGGCGGCCAGGTACAGCTCCTCCACCCGAGGGTGGTCCGAGACATCGACGATCCGGCCGCTCGCCTGGAGCGCCGTCAGCTGCGGCGACGACGAATAGAAGTAGTGGCCGCGCACCAACAGCGTGACGTCCGGGCCGAGTTCGTCGGCGACCCGCGCCAGGTCCAGACGCGGCCGGAACTCGGTCTGGTACTCGCGGTACGTGGGCATGTAGAGGAACGCGGTCGTGGAGTCCGCGAGGCCCAGCGCCCGGCGGGCGGCGCGCACGTCGTCCGACGTGCCGTTCACCAGCACGTCGTTGCGCGGGTAGCCGGTCTCCAGCGACACGTACCTGCACGGGTACACCCGCTCCCACGCGGCGGTGGAGAACCGGTTGGAGGACAGGCTGTAGTCCCAGCGGTCGCAGCGCTCCAGCAGCTTCTCGAAGTCCATGTGGGTGGACGCCGGGTACTTGCGCTGGTCCAGTCCCATGGTCTTGAGCGGGGTGCCGTGGTGTGTCTGGACGTGGATCTGGCCCTCGCGCTTGACCATGGCGTCGGCGAAGTTGACGTTGTTGACGAGGTACTTGGCCCGAGCGAGCGCTGTCCAGTAGGCGCGCGAGCCGACCCGGACCACCTCCACGCCCTCGGGCACCCGCTCGACGCTGTCCGGCCGCACGGCCCACACGCGCCGTACGTGCGGGGCGAGTTCGGCCAGGGCGGCGTCGATGGCCGCCGGGTTGCAGGAGACACTGCGGCTCCAGTACGCCGAGAACAGCGCGAGGTTCTCGTGGATCGGCGCCCGCAGGTTCGAGTGGTACAGGGCTCCCATGGCGCCGCGCTTGGACCGGTTGATCACCGAGCGCTGCCCCCGCAGGAGAGCCTGGCGGGCCTTGGCCACAGTGGTGGCGCCGGCCATCGTGGAGTAGGCGTCCCGCTCCAGCAGCGTGTACTTGTAGCCACGGCCGCCGGCCGGGCGCTGGAAGCCCTCCGGCAGATAGGTGCCGTAGTCGGCTGCGGCGCGGTGGAAGAACTCCGCGCGGGCGTTCTTCGGCAGCCGGTCGGGCTGCTTCAGGATGGTGAGGTAGTGGTCGACCATTTTCCGGAACAACTGCGGTCGCCAACGGTCCAGTTCGGGGTGCTCGTCGATGAAGGAGAACACCCGGGCGTACTGCTCGAAGACGTCGAAGTGCTTGCGGCTGACGGTCTTCAGGATGTTGCCGCCCTCACGGCGCTGGCGATAATGCACGCACACGGTGTCGAGGACGGATATTCGCTCGGCGGCTATCAGCGAGCAGTACGTCCACGGCGCGTCCTCGTAGTACCCGGACGGGAACGTCAGACCCAGGCGGGTGACCAAGTCACGGCGGTACGCCTTGTTCCAGACCACCTGGAGCAGGTCGAGCAGCTCGGGACGGTCGGACAGCGAGAAGACGTCCGGGCTGTCCTTGCTGCGCAGCAGGTCGGCGAGAGCGTTCGGGCGAACCTTGCCGTGCCAGTACGTGCGGGCGTAGTCGTAGATGAGGACGTCCGGGTCGCCGGTGGCCTCGAGCCGGTGGGCGAGGGAGCTCAGCGCGCCGGGGACGAGCGTGTCGTCACTGTCCAAGAACAGGATGTAGTCGCCGCGTGCCTCGGCCAGGCCGGCGTTGCGGGCACGTCCGAGGCCGACGTTCTCGGTGAGGTGCACGACCCGGACCTGCGGGTACCGCGCAGCGTACTCGTCGAGGATCGCTCCGGACGCGTCGGGCGAGCAGTCGTCGACCGCCACGACCTCGAAGTCGGTGTAGTCCTGTCCCAGCACGGATTCGAGGCACTCGGGCACATAGCTCTGCACCCCGTGCGCAGGAACGACGAGTGTGAAAGTGGGCATTCTTGCAACCTGTTCCGAGAACTGACATGTCGTGGGGTCGGTGAAGATGTCCTTGTGGCTGATCACCTTCAGGCCCGGGATTGCTGTGCGAGCCAGCGCGGTGTCTGGTCGTCGGTGACGAGAGAGATGGTGCGGATCCGGGCGCGTTCTGCTGCATGGAGCGCAGGGAGTGGCGCAGCTCGTCACGGCTGATGGCGTGCACGAGGACCGTGCGCCGGGCCGCGCGCCTGGGTGACACGGCTGTCCTCCACCCGCACCTCGTAGGCGAGCCCGGGCTTGCCGCCCCGGGCGTGGACGACGAGTTCGGCCTTGCCCGCCGTGCCCTTCGCCGCGCGAGCGGCTGCGCCTCGATCTGGTCGGCCGTCAACTGCGTCTTGATGGTGCGGACTTCGATTTACCGGTCCATCGCCTTGGTGACGCCCAGGTACCGGGACTTGGCATCCAGGTGGACGGCCAGGTCGCCGCCGAGCACCGGCAGACCGCGGTGGGTCGGGACGAACCGTACGTGCCGCGTGCCCTCTGCGTTGGTCAGGTGTCAATGGCCCTCAGGCCGTCGTACTTCCCGACACCGGTGGCCGCACCGTGCTTCAACGCCGCCGTCCGAGCCGCGTCCACGGCCGACGGGTGCGCGGAGCCGGAGGAGGGGCTCGCGGCTCCTGGGGGGCGGGGCGGATGCGGAGACGGCGTCTCCTGTGGTGACTGCCGCCGCCGTTGTCACCGCTGTCGCGATAGTCGGCCTGCGTATGTGAGGTCTACGCACAGCCCTTCTGGCCCTCGAACGAGTAGGCACACTTCTCCTTGAGTGTGGGGGGCACATTGCGAACGTGGCGGATCTGCACGTCCCCAGGTGGCTCTGTAGCGAACTTTCGGCGAGCCTTCCGAACGGCTTCCGCGGCCCTGGCTCGTCACCACCTGGCTACCGGGCGAGCCCACCGAGCCGCCTGACGCCAGGGTCATGGCATGGACACTTTCGCGACCGTCAAGTCGTGGCCCGCGCCGCGGAGAGCAGGAGCCGGATGTCCGGTTCCTCCGAGGCGCGGGCGACGGGGATATCAGCTGCCGAAGTTGTCGAAGGGCACCTCGTCCGGATTGCACACCGTGAACACGGGTTGCCAGCAGGACGGCGCCTGCAGTGGCGGTGAGGGCTCGAATGCGCATGGTGTCTCCGTGTCGTCTGCTGCTCGTACGGCCACACCGAGTCCCCGCAGCGCTCAGACATGGCCACATCACGTAGTCAGTGAGGATCCCGTTCCCGTCAAACCGGGCGGGCCCGCCCTGAGAGCGCGGTGGATGCGCCCGGGGGTCAATCTAGGACAGGGCCAGAGAAGTCATCAGACGTCTGATGAAATGTCTACCAATTCTCCACTTCTGCCGAGTTGCGGCTCATCAAGCTCCACCGGATACCGGCCAACCGGTCACAAACGGCGACCAGCCCTCCGCCAACTGCACCCAACCCGGACAGCGCCACCGGCTTCACCGCCCCATCCACAGGGCCGGCAACCGGATCTTTCGCTCCCCTCAGCCCACTCCGGCAGGGCGGTGGGCCCGCGACCAGGTCCTGACCGTGGGCGTTACCTCACCGCGTACGTTCTGGAATGGACGCTGCATCACCTCGACCTGATCGCGCACCTCCCGGACGCGAAGGAGCCACCCCCGGAGTGTCTGGCCCAGTCCCGGACCATGCTGGAGAGCATCGCCGGAGACGCGTTCCCCGCGTCGTTCACCGACACGGACGTCCTGCTGATCCATGGCCATGTCGTCCTGATACGGCCCGTCCGTCCAGCGCGCCACGTCCTGCACCAGCGTGTCGATCAGCTGACGCGGGTGCCGGTAGATGCGGGTGCCGAGGCCGGCGTCCTCGTTGTCGCAGTCGACGCCTATCACCGCAGCAGCCCGCCGTGCCTGGCCCCAGGAATGCAAGGCCGACGGGCCAGAGCGCGCGTGGTGTCCCGACCACGACCCGGACTCATCTTCTGCGGCGGGGTCTTCAACCCCGTCTACATCACCTAACGTTTCGCGCGCACCGCGACCGGCCGTGTCGCCCGCACGCTGCGGAAGCCCAGGCGGTCTCAGCGCGCCCGCCGGACGATCAGTCGTCGAAGTAGGCCTTGGCAACGGCGTAGCTGTCCTCGTAGAGGTGGTAGCGGGTGATCCGCCCGTCCCGGACCGTGGTGTGCAGGGCGAACGCGGTGTCGATGTCCCGGCCCGTCCTCTTGACCTCGGAGACCATGCGCCCGATGAGCACCACGTTGTCGCCCTCGGCGATGACCTGGCGGAGGTCGAACTCCTTGGTTTGCACATGGGTCTGCAGCAGCTCGAAGAAGGTCCGCATGCCCTCTGCCGAGTCGACCTCCGGTACCCACGGAATGCCCGGCGGGTGCGGGATCGAGAACGACACCGAGTCTGCGAAAAGCGCCGCCGCCCCCGCACTCTTCCCCTCGGCGAGCAGCGGGAACAAGCGTTGGACAGTCTGCACCGGTGACTCTTCTGTCATGTGTGTCGACGTTAGACGTCCACAAAGCGCAACGCGGTGCCTCCGTCATGAACGTGATTCCGTGTCAGAACGCATGATCATGCGAGGGCCTCCCGCCTGCCGGGCGAAACCCGGACGAGCGATTGCCGATCGACAGGTTGATCACGCAGTCGGGGATCAAGCGTGGTCCAAGGGCGGCGGTGCGCAGGCCCGGGGTGGCTCGAGCGGACTCGAAGTCGACCAAGACCAGCAGAACACCGCCCAAGCGGGCAGGCAGAACAACGACTGGCGCCAACCCGAATGAGGGCGATGTGACGTTGGCCGGTGCCCGAACGAGCGTGGACTGCGGAACGATCGACCGTTCCTCAACCGTACGCACCGCAGAGATCGGCGGCCGCGCCACGGCGGAAGGCGGCTCCAGCACCGGCGGGTCACTGTTCCAGCAGAACACCGCTCAAGAAGGCCGTCAGAGCCGCAGGCAATCCCCGGCCGATGTGCGTCCAGGTTGGCTCGGTCCGTCGCTGAGGGACGGCTTCCATCAGGCCCTGGAGATGCTCGACAGCCTGACCGGTGATGGAGCAGCCAGAACAGAACGCAAAGCCTCCGGCTACAGCGACCTCAACGGAGCGCGGCCCGCTAAGTGCCCGGACCGCCGACCGGTCCTTCCCTTCGTCGTCCCACTGCAGCAGAACGAAAGGAATGGTGACCTCCGACCTCCCCGGCCTACCCGAACATCCCACCCCGCCCTGACCAACGAGAACACCGGGCGCCTGCGTGCAGGGGTGGGCTCCTCCTGGCAGGAGGAGCCCACTTCGGGGGATCTGTCAGGGGCTATTCCGTGCGCAGGCCCTCCGGGCGCATCATCCGCAGCAGCGACGGCAGACTGAGCAGCGTGACCACGCCGACCACGGCCGCGCCCACGCCGGTCATGGTCAGGACGCTCGCCCAGTCCATGGCCACCGGGGTTCGGGTCATCTTCAGCAGCACCGAGCCGAGGGTGATACCCACCGTTGTGGCCAGTGCGAGGCCGAGTCCGACCGGGAGGGCCGTCTGCCACAGCACCGACAGGCTCAGCGTGCGGCGGCGAGTGCCGAAGGCGACCAGCGCGGAGAGCAGCTTCCTGCGTTCGCGCAACTGCTCCAGCTGGGAGACCAGCAGACTCGCGCCGATCAGTGCCAGCACGAAGAAGGAGCCGACGAACAGGCCGGTGCGGATGGAGGTGTACTTGGCGTCCTCCTGGGTCGCCGACCAGCCGTAGGTGCTTGCCAGCGGGTCGATCCGGGCGACGGCATTGCGTATGTACTCCCGTGAGTCCGGTACCGACGGGTCCAGGCGCAGGTAGACCCCATCCGAGAACAAGGCGGGCGCGGCCTTGGCGGGAAGGGCGGCAGGGGTGGCCAGCAGGCTGTTGGAGTCCTGCACTGCGTCCTTGCGTGCGTCCACCACCCGTACGTTCGCCGGGACGGTCCAGGGCGCCTCGATGCCGCGTTCGGCAGCGTCGCCGTACGACGGGTCGATGTAGAGCTGCCGACCGGGCTTCACCAGGGCGATTTCGGCGGCGTTGCTGGGAGAGGCGTAGTGGCTCCTCGTTCGCGTGACGAACACGTCGCCGTCCTTGCAGGAGGGAAGCGTGGCGAGTTCGCGCAGGGCCGTGCAGTTGCCCACGGTCAGACCGTTGCTGTTCTCCGGGTCGCGACGCGCGTCCCCGTACTGCGAGATGGCCAGGGCCACTGCGGCCCCTACTCCCTTGGTGCCGGTGAAATCGCGCTCGACACCGGACAGCGGCTTGCGGTCGCTGAATTCGACCTGCATCTGGACCCGGCTGGGGTCATTGCCGGTGGCCTTGGTGTACTGGCTCTGCGTTCCCGTGAACAGCATCTGCAGGGCGATGGCTCCGGCCACGGCGACGGCGATGCCGTTGACCATGCGCGCGGCGGTTCCGCTGCTCAGTTGCAGCCGTCGTACCGCGAGCTGCCAGGACAGCGCGCCCTTGCCGAGGCGGACGACGGCCGCTTCCACGGCCCAGGGGAGCAGTGCGGTGATGCCGATCAGCAGCAGCAGTACGCCGCCGATGACGAGGTACTGGTTGAAGTCGCCGTTCTTGCGGCCTTTGCCGATCAACGGGTAGAGCATCGCGAGGCCGGCCAGTGGCGGTATGAGCCGCCACCACAGCCGGCGGCGGCGCTGCTTGGCCGCGCGTACGACGCCGAGCGGTTCCACCACAACGCCGCGCATCGCCAGCAGTGTGACGAGTACGGCGGCGACCGGGATCGCCACCGCGACCAGCGCGGCGAGCGCGGGGGTGGGGTCGAGGTAGCTGGGCCAGACGCTCACGCCCAGCAACTCGGTGGAGCCCAGCGTCTGACGGCCGAGGAGGAAGAAGGCGGTGCCGATGACCAGGCCGAGCAGGGATCCGGCGAGTGCTTCGCCTGCTGCGAACCGCCGGGTCATGTGGCTGTCCGAGCCGACCAGGCGCAGCGCGGCCAGCCGGCGGTCGCGGCGCTCGCCGCCGAAGCGGACGGCGGCGGCGATGAACACGGCGACCGGTGTCAGCAGTGCCACGAACACGACCAGGACCATGAGCAGCAGTACCGGGTCGGTCTTCTCGGGTGTCTCGTCCGGCTTGCCATACTCGGTCAGCCGGTGCACCGGGGAGGAGTCCGTGAGTTTCAGCCCCGAGGCGCCCGCGTAGTAGGCCAGTTCGTGTGAGCCGATGAGTCCGCTCTCGCCGATCGTGCCGGTGATCTTGTAGGGCAGCCGCTCCCGCAGCAGCTTGGCGTCGTCCGAGGCGAGCAGGTCCCCCAGCGCGGGAGAGACCACCATTTCGCCTTTGCCCGGGAAGCTGTCGACCCCCGGGGGCAACGGTGCCTGCTTGCCCTCGGGCTCGACGATCCGGCCGCGGATGTCGTCGTCGTGCCAGGTGGTGTCGGTGGCGGCGATCAGGAAGGTGTTGTCCGCCTTCGGCGGGGCCTTTTCGGAGTAGGTGTTGTCGTAGCGGGCGTCCTCCACCTTGTTGCGGGCGGCGAACACGTTGGGCAGGGCGGTGCACAGCAGGAGCAGTGCCACGCCGAGGCCGACGCCGATGGCGGTGAGCGTCATCCGGACCCAGCCCTCGCGTCCCCCGGTGACGGCGAAGCGGGCCCCCATGGCCAGGTCTCTGGCCCACTGACGAGGACTCATACGGCGCGCTCCATTTCGCGGGACTTGCCGTCGCGGACGACAATCTCGCGGTCGGAGTAGGCGGCCACGCGTGTCTCGTGGGTGACGAGGACGACGGCGGCGTTGGTAGCGCGGGCCGCTTCGGTCAGCAGTTCCATCACGCGTTCGCCGTTGGAGGAGTCGAGCGCGCCGGTGGGTTCGTCGGCGAACAGCAGGCGCGGTCCTGTGGCCAGCGCGCGGGCCACGGCGACGCGCTGGCCCTGGCCGCCGGAGACCTCGCCGGGACGCTTGGCCTGGAGGTCGTCGACCTCCAAGCGCTCCATCCAGCCGAGCGCGGCCCGCACGGCGTCCTTGCGGGAGGAGCCGTTCAGCCGCAACGGCAGGGCGACGTTCTCCACACAGGTCAGCTCCGGCACCAGCTGACCGAACTGGAACACGAACCCGAACTCGGAGCGGCGCAGCGCGCTGCGCTGGGCATCGCTCATCTTCGTCAGTTCTCGCCCGTTGTAGGTGATCGACCCGGAGTCGGGCGGCACGATCCCCGCGAGGCAGTGCAGCAGCGTGGACTTGCCGGACCCGGAGGGGCCCATGATGGCGACGACCTCGCCGGGGTGTATGGAGAACTCGGCGCCGTCCAGCGCGTGGGTCGGGCCGTACGCCTTGCGCAGGGCGTGCGCGGTGAGCAGGGAATCGGGGGGCGAAGTTGTCATGGGGTTACAGCCTTACGGAGTTTGTCGAGTCGGGCGGTGGTCAGCTCCAGCCAGCGCAGGTCGGCTTCCAGGTGGAACAGGGCGTGGTCGCAGATCAGCTGGTCGGCCAGGTCGCCGTTGCGCTTGCGGTCGGTGAGGATCCGCATGCTGCGCAGATGCTCGGAGCGCTGGGTGTCGAGGATCTCGGTGGCGTCGCGCGGGTGAGCAGGGCGAGGACGACCTTGGTGTAGAGGGTCGACTGGAGGTATTCCTCCGGTTTCTGCGGGGTCGCCAGCCACTGCTGTACGTCGGTGATGCCTGCGTCGGTGATCGCGTACCGCTTACGCTCGGGACCGCCGCCCGCCTCGATCCCGTCGACCTCGACGAGACCGTTCTTCAGCAGCCGGGACATCGTCGAGTAGACCTGGCCGTAGTGCAGCGGCCGGTCGTGACCGAACTTCTCGTCGAAAGCCCGCTTGAGGTCGTAGCCGTGGCGCGGGCCGGCCTCCAGGAGCCCTAAAAGGGTCTGACCGATGGACATGACCAGCACTATACACGCCGCGTATACATGGCATGTATACGCGGCATGCATACTCCAAGAGTGCAGGTCATGGCAGGTACGACAGGGCAGGTGAGGGAGCCTGGAGTTCCGATCGTCACGCTTCGAAACAGTGCACATGTGGGCCGGTGACGGCACTTGGGAGCCGGTGTTCACCGCGTTTGATGGCCAGGCCGACGCGGACGAGGACATGAAACTGGGCCGTCTCGGTGGACTCCACGACCGTGCGTGCCGATCAGCATGCGGCCGAGGCCCGCGGACCGCCTGACCACGCCATCGGCCGGTCCGCGGCCGACTGACCACAAAGGTTCATCTCGCATGGCCGCTCTGCCGGTCAACGCGGCGACGCGGCCCACGGGGCGGTCGCCGCCGGATTTCGGTCCCGCAGCCGGCTGACCATCCCCCGACGAGAACGGGCTGGTCCCCGGGCCGGCGGTCACGCACTACCACCACCCCTCGATTGGCCGCCGCCCTTCCGCGACCCGGGCCTGAGTGCCGGACGCGACACCGGACCGCCCCGCCCTGCCGGACGACTGAGTCCGGCTGAAGCGGCACCCGTACCGCGTCGTGCAGTCACATGACGGACTCGCGGAGCCGGATCCCCGCAGCACAATTCGAGGCGTACGGCGGTGGTCACCACGTCATCCGGCGTCATCGCAGTGCACCACAGACCGAGCGTCCCGCCGTACGCATCGCACGCGCCCGGTCCGGAACCACAGCTCGGCAGGAGGATCCGCCATGTCGAACCACATCCTTATGCTCAACATCCCGGCCTGGGGTGACATGCGGCCCGCCCTGGCGGTGACAGAGGAGTTGGTTCGCAGGAGCCACCGCGTCACCTGCCTCTCGCCAAAGGGATTCGAGGAGGCTACCCGGGCGTCCGGCGCCACCCCCGTGCCCTACGTCTCCACGCTCGTTAGCGTCCGACCGTGAATGGGCTATACGCACTCAAACCGTGGTTCGCCCGCCGATTGGCAGTGCTGCAGCGGCGGTTGCTTCGGGGCGGTGTTTCTCCTGATGTGGTCACCTTCGCTGGAATACTGTGTGCAGGGGCCGCTGCGATATCCCTTGCCATGTTGCCCGCCACTTGGGCCGTCCTACCAGTTGTGGTATTTCTGACTGCGCGGTTGGCCTGCGCAAATCTTGACGGCTCCATTGCCAGGGAAACAGGAAAGCAGACCCGCCTGGGTTCGGTCCTGAATGAAGTCGGTGATCGAGCGGCGGATCTCGTGATGATTCTTGGCCTTCTGCCGCACACATCGCTTCCGCTCGTTCTCGGTGCCCTGCTGGCCGGTTCCGCACCGTCATGGATCTCCATCGCCGGGGCGGCAGCCGGGGTGCGGAGAATCAACGGCGGCCCGATGGGGAAGACCGAACGCTGCCTCGTCATCGCGGTCGCCGCGGCGACCGGTTGGTATGCGCCCGCCGCCGTGGTGCTGGTTGTCGGTTCCGTACTGACGGCCGGGCTGCGGCTGTTCCAGGTGGGGGCCCTGTGCAACGGCCGTGTCGGTGAGGGTCGCGATGCCGTGGGCGGCCGGTCATGACCCCCTCTGCAATTCCGCTTTCGCCGGAGATGACGCGGGCCGTACCCTTCCTCGCCGGGACGCTCACGGTGAGCGGCCTCGTACTTGTCTTCGTCCACAACGCCGAACTGCGCCGCCGCTGGCGGACCTGGTGCGTCACTGCCCTGATCCTCTGCGGGACACTGGCCTTCGGCCCGCCCGGAGCCGTCCTGCTCGCGGCCGGGCTCGGCGTGGTGGGATCCGTCGAGTACGCGCGCATGGTGGGCCTGCGCCCCGCCGACGGTGCCGTGCTCCTCTGTGCCGGGGTGCTCCTGCCGCTCGGCGCCTGGCTGCGCCCCGGGCTGCTCACCCTGCCCATGGCCGGGGCCCTGTTCTGCGTGGCCGTGCTGCCGCCTCTGCTCGGCCAGGACATCACCCATGGCGCCGGCCGTGCGGCCAGGACCGCCTTCGGTCTCCTCTGGCTGCCCGTCGCCCTCACCGGACTGGTGTCCCTGGGGGAGACCGCCATCGCGATCTGCGTCAGCGTGGCCTTCGCGGATGTGGGCGGCTGGTGCGGCGGGCGGGCGCTGGGGCGCTCCGGCCCCCTGAGCCTGCCCCTGTCCGGCCTCTCACCTGCCAAGACCTGGGGCGGAGTTGTGGGCTCAGGCGCCCTGTCCGCTTTGGCGCTGGGCGTCATGGACGCCTGGACCCCGCTGCGGTGGCTTGCCGTGCTCTGCGGCTGCGTACTGGGCGACCTGCTCGAGTCCATGATCAAGCGAGGCGCCGGTGTGAAGGACGCGGGCCGCTGGCTGCCCGGATTCGGGGGGCTCCTGGACCGCATCGACTCCCTTCTCGTCACCCTTCTCCTGTTGGGAGCCATGCCATGACGAAGAATGCGGCAATCGGACGGTTGACCAAGGTGAGGCGTTCGGGGGTGGTGCGGCCCGAGCGGACCACCACGCGCGGAGCGGAGGCCGCCGGGCGGAGCGCACGGCCCGCGGTGCGGCTGATGGTTGCTGCGTGGCTGCGACGGCGGTTCTGGCGGAACTTCCTCTTCCTCACCGGCGGTATCACGGTCAACGGGAAGCTGCCGCGAGGTGGTTGCGTGGTGGTGGCCAACCACTCCTCGCACACGGACACCGCAGCGCTCCTCGCCGCACTTGGCGCGGCCCACGCCCCCCGGGTGGCGGCCGCCGCCGACTACTGGTTCCGGAACGGGCTGCGCAGCCTGGTGTGTTCGGTCCTGGCCGCCGCCTTTCCCGTACGCCGCCACGGCGGCGGCTATTGCGACCTCCAGGACATCGCCGGTCCCCTGCTGCGCGCCGGACACGCGGTCGTGGTATTTCCCGAAGGCACCCGGGGAGACGGCCAGGTCCGCACATTCCACCGGGGTGCCGTCGAACTGGCCGCCCACAACGGTGTGCCGGTGGTACCCGTCGCCCTGTCCGGCACCTTCGAGCTGCTGCCCAAGGGAGGACGGCTGCGTCCGCACGCGGTCCAGGTGCGCGTCGGACGGCCACTCGCGGATGCCGACGCCGACACCGCTCGCACGGAGGTCCTCGCGCTCCTTGCCGAGTGCCGGCCTCGCGACAGCCGGATCCGGCGCCGGGTCGCACGGCTGGCGGTCTCCGGATGGGGCCTGGGCCTGGTCGCCGCCTGGTCCTTCACCGAGGCGCTGAGTTGGCCGCTGCTGCCGGAGATCGCGCTCGCCGTCGTGTGTGTCGCCGCGCCCAGGGCGGGGGCGCGGCTCACCGCGGGCGCCGCGGTGGCCAGCGTCGCCGGCGGTCTGGTCGCGCTCGCCCTGTACTCCGGAACCCACGTCGACCTGCCCCAGCCGCTGACCACCCCACGCATGCACACCGCGGCGCGGCACGAGATCCGGCAGGAGGGCGCCGCTGCCGTACGGCACCAGCCTGCCAGCGGCATCCCCTACAAGGTGTACGCGGCCGAGGCGGGGCGAGCCGGGGTCCCCGCAGGCGACTGGGTACTGCGCTCCGCTCTCGCTCGCGGTCAGCGCATCGTCGTCGTCGGCCTGGTGTTCACGCTGATCGGCGTGCTCACCCAACGCTGGCGGCGATTCTTCCCGCAGTACCTGATCTTCCTGTGTGTGGCCTTCACCGCACTGTTCGCCCTGGTCATCCGTATGTGGAGCTGACCCCTGCCCCCGGCGGGTCGGTCGCCGCGCCCGTGTCGTAGGCCCTGCCGACGCCGCGCCCGCAGCCCGCCGAAGACCGACAGCCGTGTGAGGAGTTGCCCGCCGATGTCCACTCAGCCTGTCCCGGAAGCGACGGCGCCGGTCGACCGCGCCTCGTCCCTCCCACAAGGGGAGGCCCGCCGCATCCTGGCCCTGACCAGCCTCGGCGTGTTCATCGTCTTCCTCGACACCACGATCGTGAACGTCGCCTTCGACACGATCGGTCACAGCTTCGACGCCGGCATCACCCGCCTGGTGTGGGTCCTCAACGGCTACACCCTGGTCTTCGCGGCGTTCCTGATCCCGGCCGGGCAACTGGCCGACACCTACGGCCGCAAGCGCCTCTTCCAGATCGGTCTCGTCGGCTTCTCGCTCAGCAGCGCCCTGTGCGGGCTCGCTCCCGGCCTCGGCGTTCTCATCGCAGCGCGGGCTGCCCAAGGCGTCTTCGGCGCCGTCATCGTCCCGGCATCACTGGCGCTCCTCCTGCCGGCCTTCCCCCTCGAGCGCCGGGCCACGGCGATCAGCACCTGGGGCGCCATGGCGGCTGTCGCCACCGCGATCGGCCCGACCCTGGGCGCGCTCCTGGTCGAATACACCACCTGGCGCTGGGTCTTCCTGCTCAATGTCCCCATCTGTCTGCTCACCGCGGCCTGGGGCGCACGCCTGCTGACCGAGACTTGCAACACCCGCAGCAGAGGCTTCCCCGACCCCCTCGGCGTCGCCATGAGCGCCGCCGCGCCCGCCTTGCTCAGCTTCGCCGTCATCTACGGTCCGCGCCTGGGGTGGGGCGATCCGCGCGTCCTGGCCGCCGCGGTGGCCGGTGTCGTCCTCATCCCCGCGCTGATCCGCCGGTCGCGGCACGCCTCGCGGCCGGCCCTCGATCTGAGCCTGTTCCGGATCCGCAACTTCCAGGCGTCCAACATCGCCACACTGATCTTCTCCGTGGCCTTCTTCGCCGTCCTGCTCTCCAGCCTGCTGTTCCTGCAGAACGTCTGGCACTACTCCGTGCTGAAATCCGCACTGGCCGTCAGCCCCAGCGCGCTCGTCACCGCGCTCGTGGCCCCCTCAGCCGGCCGGCTGGCCGAACGATTCGGCTACCGCGTGGTCTTCGTGACCGGCGCCCTCTTCTACGCCACCGGCGCCGCCGCCCTCGCCCTACGCACCGGCCCCTCACCGCACTGGGCCACGCACTGGCTGCCCACCCTCGTACTCAACGGCATCGGAGTCGGCCTGGCCCTCTCCACCCTCAACAGCGCAGCCGCCAAAGCGCTGCCACCCGAACGCTTCGGTGTCGGCACCGCCATCAACAACAGCTTCCGGCAACTGGGCGCCCTCCTCGGCGTCAGCCTGTTCGTAGCCGTCCTCGGAACCCCCACCAGCGAAACGATCCTGGGCGGCTACCACCGGGTCTGGTGGGTCCTGGCCACCGTCCCTGTGATCAGCGCCGTGGCCTACCTCGCCACTCACCGCGAATCGGCTGCCACCGGATGACGCCGGACGTGACACCTGCCTGGACTCCCGCTCTCCCGAGAGCCGCGGGCGCAGACGGCACCGGCTCGGCTGAACCGGGTACAGGTAGTGGTCGTGATCGAAGCGGACCACGCCATTGAAGTCGTGCTCGACGCGGGCGCGGACCTGCTTGTGGGACTTGTTGTGTTCCTCTGTCCGGTCCGGGAGTACGGCCTGGCCGCGCTCGCGGCGGTGCGGGATGGCGAGTCCGGTGCCCGGGTAGCCACCGTCGGCGATGGTGAGGGTCTTGCCGACGGCAGCCTTGGCGCCGGATTCCTCCCATGCCTTGAACTCGTTGCGGTTCCCGGCGAGCGGCCGGCCGACCACGACGGCCAAGCGGGTGTCGGCGTCGATGACGACCTGGTGGTTGGTGGAGTACCCGTAGTTCTTCGACTGTGCGGCGATGGTGTGGTCGCGGGTGGGGGCCAGGGTGCCGTCCACTATGAGCACGGTGTCCTGGCGAACCGCCTTGCTGGGCTGGAGAACGAGCATGGGTCCGAGATGGTCGATGATCCGGTCTGCAGCCGACTTGGAAACCCCGAACAACGGGGCGAGCTGGCGCATGGTCAGGTTCGTGCGCCAATACGCCGCGACCAGCAGTGCCCGGTCCTCCAGTGGAAGGCTCCGCGGCCGGCCCTTGCGGACCGCGTTGGCACCCTCGCGCCGCAGAACCGTCACCAGCTTCCCGAAGGCGCGCGGGCTCAAGCCGGTGAACGGGGCTGTCCAGGACGGCTCCGACGCCGTGATCACACCAGCCACACCAAGATCATCTCACCTGTGACCAGCAGCTACGGGACACCCTAGGGAAAGGCGGCTGCCAAGGCTGAACGGGGCGAGCGGGGCGACTGCGCGCCCGGCCCGTGGACCTGGACTGATCATGCGCAGCAGACCCTCATCGGTCAACGCAAGCGTGAGCATCGAGGCGGCGCAGGATGTCCTTCGCTTCTGTCGGGAGCCCGTTGAATCCTCCAGCGGAAGCGTCTGAGCCTGCGGAGTCCGCGAGGGTCCGATTCAGCAGTTCCAGCCAGGCCCAACGCCGGGAAACGGGGTTGAGGCGCAGCGAATCCGGACGCCACCAGAATGTAATGTTGGCGTTAAAATCGCCAAGGTGATGAAAGCTATGGAACCAGAATGCTGGAAGAAACAGCATATCGCCTTCATGCATTTCCCCTTCCCGACATTCCATTTCATCAAAGAGCGGGAATCGCGCATGATCCGGGCTCTCGATGTTGACCTGACTGACGTTGGGCAGGGGAATTTTCGCATCAATTTCGAAGGGGTAGAACCCTTCTAGACCAACGGGCGGAAAAAGCCAGAAGCGCTTGGACCCAGAGATCTGTGCATTGAGATTATGACAGCCGTTGTTGTCATAATGCAGCCAGGTACGGGGTCCTGCCGAACCGAACCACGACCATACTGTATTGATTCGATCCTCACTGAAATACGGTGGAATCTCGAAGTCGTCGATCAGCGATCCAAGACTTGGACTGATCTCACGTGAACCATCAGGCATTGCCCGCATCAGCTGGGCATCTTCGCCCATCAAAAGGAACCTCGCCGCATCGGGTCCGCGCAGCCTGGCTAGAAAATCCGCAAATGTACTCTCCTCCGAGGCGAACAGAGGTTCACCCTCTTCGACATCGAAATCGGGGTGCAGATGGCTGCTCGACACCTTGTAGCGGACCGGCACAGAGCCGATCCGTTTCCTCAATTCTTCGGACGACCAGTTCTTGCGCGCGATCCAGTGATCGATCGCCCCTGAAATGATGACAGGGCGATCAGCCTGGACGAATTCTTTTTCGAATTCTTCCCGCGATGGCGCCTCTACCCGTTCCACGGAGCCCACTACTTTCATATGACACACCTCCTTACGCGCGACCCTAACAAAGAATGCCACATCCACATATAGCCCACACGGGTGGTAATTCTGTCGAAGCACGCACCAATGGGCAGTCACACTCCATGGACTCCTACCAATCGTGGCTCACGAAGTTTCTCGCCACACAGGACGGAGTCGCCGGCACGGTACATCTCGTGCGCGGTGATCTCCTGGAAATCACAGCTGCTGTCAACATCCCCGAGAGCGTCCAAACAGCCACTCGGGTGATTCAGCCGGGTAAGGGAATGGCCGGGCTGGCTTGGAGCCGGAGGCAACCGGTCCAGACCTGCAACCTACGCGAGGACACGACAGGGGACGTAAGTCCGGGCGCCTGTGCCGTCGCCGCACAGGCCGCTGTAGCGCTCCCAGTGCCGGATGGTGCGGGCGAAGTTCGCGCCGTCGTGGGAATCGCCTTCGCCAGCGAACGAGAGATCGAAATGTGGGAGCTCGACCGCCTCAGCGGGGCTGTGGTCTCCCTTCCTTGACCCTGACTCCATGAAAATCCGGTCGAGCGGATGTCGAAAATCCATGATGCAGACAGGTGGCCGAGGCTGCTCACAACATCAATGGCGTCAGTCCCATTCATGAAGGTCACGAACCTCAAGAACCGCGGGCCGCCCACCTGGTGTTCCAACAGTCGTTCACAAAGGGAGAGGTTCGCGTGATTCCCTATGTAGACCTGCCGCCGATCTCGGAGATGCCCAACGACGTCCTAGTCGGCGACTGGTATGTGGTGTTGGCTTCCGAACCGGCTCAGCGGGAAAGCAACATCAGTGTCGTGCCACGGTGTGACGATGCTACGACCTTCGATGCCGTCCAGACCTATCCGGCCCCCTCGAGGGACTCTCCCCCACAGACCGTCACGTACGCATTTGTGCTGCGGTCCACAAACCAGTACAGCTACACCTCACTCGGGTTCTCAGGCGACCTTCTCGTACTCAGCGGCAACAGTGAGAGCCATCTGCTGATCGGATCGCGCTCTGCCAAACACTCCCAGCTGAGCGTGATCAGCCGTACTCCCCGGCTTGATTCCGAGAACCGCGACGCCCTAAGGCATGATTGCCTCCGTCTCGGCATCGACCACGTCAGGCACCTCGGCCTCGGCTACTAGGAAAGCGGACGTCTTCCGTCGGAGATAGGGAAGTCGATGCGATGCCCTGCGCTCGGGGGATGAGACATGCTGACGCCGCCTGCCGGACCAGGCTGGACGCATTCACAGCATTGGGTGTGTATTCCGGAGCCGACAACGGTGATGCTCTCCCCGGACCGGGCCGTGGTGGTCGTGGCACTCCCCGCCATGGCGCACGATCTTGCTCTGGGGAACCTGGCGGCCCTGGGCGCGTTCGGCGGGCGGCTCGGCAGCATGATCGGGCCCCTTCAGCGTTCCGGATGGGCATCACGATCTGTGCGCTCGCCTCCGTGGGGTGCGCGTTGGCGCCGGCCGGGGAAGAGTCAGCGGCTCTCCTTGTCCTGTTCCGCTGCCTGGAGGGCGTGGGGGCCGCCCTGACCGTGCCGGTGACGGTCTCCATCGTGGCGGACACCTTCGGCGAAGGCTCACGGGGCCGCGCCATCGCCCTGTTTGCCGGCCGCTCCCAACTCGCCTCGCCGGCAGGGCCGTTGGTCGGCGGTGCAATACCGAGACTCTGGGCTGGCGGTGCGTTCTCTGGCTCGCCATCCCTGTGGCCGTCTGTGTGCTCATCCTGGTCACTGAGGGCGCCCGGTGTCGCGAGCGCCCGAGGGAGGCTCCGCCCGACTCGGTGAGCTGCTGCTCATGGCCCCGGGACTCTCGTTCCTCGTGGTGAGGTTCCGCAGAGCGCGGTCTGGGGCCTGACGTCGTGGCGATCGGGCGGGGCCGTGTTCATCGGGCTGATCCTGACCGCGCTCTTCTGCCGGGTCGCCCTGCGCTCGCCACAGCCGCTGCGGTCCCGCCCCGGCATCGGCCGGCGCGGGACCTGCCCAGCCGCTGCGCCGTTGGGCAAGCTCCGCACGGAGGGGATCGTTCACCAGTCGGTGCCTACAGGGCATCGACTGGTGCAGTTCCTGTCTCCCGCGCCGGTGTGACTGGCCGTCCTTGTGATCGTTCACGGGGCACCCGGTCGGGGGCGCTGGAGGCCTGTATTTCCAGGTCGGTCATGCGCGGCTGCCGTTCGGCCTCGTACGGCGCGTTCAATCAAGCGCTCGGTGCGCGGCCGAGCCGTGCCTGCTTCGAGCTGACTTCCCTCAATGGCCTTCCGCTCACGGGAGGCGCGTCTTCGCGGAACCAGTCGAGTGGCATCAGCGCGGGCGCCTTGATGGTCGGTCAGGCCGGCATCACAGGACGTCGGGTGCTGGTACGGCAGGGAGGGCGGAGCGACGTCCGGGTCCTTCATGTCTTCGCGCGATTCTTCGGGCATTCTTCGGGCCGCAGGGTGCTGAGGCACGGACACCCGTTGTCAGGATGGTCCGGCCCACCGATCACACGTCTGCCTCCCACGGCTTGCCGCAGTGGTCGACCGATCCCTTCATGGCTCCATGAGAGTTCCTGTGCGGCCGTTGCGGTTCGTCCTCCCGAAGCCGGTGTCCCGATCACTTCGCATCGGTTCCTTCCCGTCCTCCTCCGTCCGCAGCCGCCGTAACAGAAGGTCGGTCGCCGGAGTCGCTGCTCTGGCCTTGGCGATGCTGCTCGCCCCGGGGTGCACGCCGGCGCCCTCCTCACCGGCCGTTCCGAGACCGGGGGGTCCCGGCCCCAGCACGCCCGCCCCGAGCTCCGTCCCGAGTCAGGAGGGCGGCCCTGAGCCATCCAATTTGTTCCCCGAACCGCTCACCCTCACCCAGTGCCGGACACGGCTCGGCGTCGCCTGTTACACGCCACGGCAGATTCGCACTGCCTACGGGCTGACCGGCAAGCGCGTAGGTCATCTGACGGGGAAGGACGTCACCGTCGTAACCGGCATCGGCGTCATCCCGAAGACCATCCAGCACGACCTCGACGTATTCTCCGACCGCTTCGGACTGCCGCGCACGAAACTGGAGTTGGCGTACGAGAACGGCGCCTCACCCTCAAGCCCGCAGGACGCCTCGAACTACCGCGAGGCGATCCTGGACGTCTCGGCCATCCACGCCATGGCTCCCCGGGCTCGGATCGTCGTTGTCGCCGCTCCGACCATCCCGAACCAACACGCGGGCGACCTGCCTCCGGCCTACCTCGACGCGTTGGAACGGTATGACGGTGACGTGCTCTCCATGAGCTGGAACAACTTCGAGGAGCTCCTCTCGCAGCAGGACCCGGCGCTGCGGCAGGGGTCCGTCGCCCTGGAGCGACTGCGCGAGCCGCTGGTCCGGGCGTCGGAGCAGGGAGTGACCATCATGGGCTCCTCCGGTGACTGGGGAGGCCTGGCCCCCTCGGTGGGCGCGCTGTGGCCCACGGCCGACCCGGTCGTCACCTCAGTCGGTGGCACTGTGCTCGACCTGGACGCCGACGGACACCGCCTACGACCGGACACCGGGTGGAATGCGAGCTCCGGCGGTCTCTCCTCGTGGTTCGCACGACCCGCCTACCAGGATCCGGTGAGCCGGCTCGTGGGCACCCGTCGCGGCGAGCCCGATATCAGCATGATGGCGCGTTCATTCTGGGTTCACGACAGCGCAGGGCCCCAGCCTCCGGGTTGGCAGCTCGTCGGGGGCACGAGCCTGTCCGCCCCGTTGATGGCGGGGATCGTCGCGCTGGCAGTGGAGGCGGCGGGCCACCGGCTGGGGAACATCAATGAAACCCTCTACCGCCTCGGCGAGCGTCCGGGCGGTGGCATCGTCGACGTGACTACGGGTCAGAGCTCACGTGACGCCCACGTCGGCGCACACGCGGCACCCACGGTCCCCGAACCACCCGGTTGGCACGGCTACACCGCACACGCGGGGTACGACTTGGTCACCGGCCTGGGCACGGTCGACGGCGAGCGCCTCATCCCCTCCCTCGCCGCGGCGGGCCGGGGCAAGGAGGACCGGCATGAGATGCAAGAAGACGCGGTCCCTGACGATGCGGCCACGTCCGCGGGCAAGTAGAACGGGACCCCGATCGGGTCACTGGGACAAGCCCTCACGCCATCGGTCACAGAGCGATCGGTGGTCGCCCTCAGCGCTGGGTCCGGGTTCGAGCGACCTTCGCTGCTCGGAAGAGAAGGAGCGCAAATCCACAGGCGGGCAAGAGGGCGGATCCCCGCAGGACACTCTCCACAGCCGACGTATTCGTCGCGGCAGCGCCTGAACCCTCGTTGAGAGACTCGAGGCCGGTGGCCGCCAGGGAGATCACGGTGGCCGACGCGAGCATCTTGGCGGCCAGGGTCAGACTCATGGCTGCTCCCGCTTGCTCCGGTGGCACATGCTGCTGCGTCAGGACGTTGGTCAGTCCGCCTGCCAGTCCGACGCCGAGTCCGCAGAGGACGAAGGCCAGCACATAAGGGCCGAGGGTTTCGGACCACGTCACCATGAGCACGCCGACGGTGGCCGATGCCATCGCCCCGCACAGCCATGCGTACGTATATCCGGAGCCGGCCACTCTCCCAGCGGCATAACTGGACACCGCATCCGGGACGGAAAGCGCGAGAAAGACGCAACCCGCACTGATCGACGAAAGCCCCTGGGCCTCCTGCAGATAGAGGACCGATAACGTGGTCAGCAGGACGTAGGTGGCCATTGCCAACGTTCCGATGATGGTCAGCATCCGGATGCTGCGATCCCGGTACAGAGCCCGGTCGTGGAGTGATCGCTTACCTCTGGCCTCCTGAAGCGCGAAGGCAACCAGCAGCAGGACTCCGCCTCCCCCACTGGTGAGGGTTGGAAAGGATGTCCAGCCCCACGTCGACCCCCGGTCCAGGGCCAGGGTAACCCCGACAAAACCGAGAACGACAGAGACGGCATGGAGCAGAGGCGCTCGGCCCGCCGCCTTCCTGGAGTCGCGTGAGGGCGTGACACACCAATAGATAATGGGCATGGAAGCCAAGCAGAGGGGAATGTTGACAATGAATACATAGCGCCAGTTGAACTCCGCCAGGAGCCCGCCGATAAATGGTCCGAACGCAGCCCCGGCTCCCGCTGCCCCCAGAATAAAACCCAGGCCGACATCTTTTTGGTGGCCTTCAAGTACGGCAGAGATCATACCCACGGCCCCCGGAACCACAAAAGCTCCGCCGACTCCCTGCCCCACCCGTCCGGCAATCAGCCACAATACGTCCGGGGCCGCCGCACACACTGCAGAGCCGGCCAAGAAGGTAGCCATGCCATAGATGGTGACAAGCCGCCTTCCATGAGCATCAATGAGCCGGCCTGTAAGAGGAAGCACACCTCCGAACGCGAGCATGAAACCTGTAATGATCCAGTGCAAGTCCGTAGCCGGCCGGGAGAAGTACGAGGCGATGCGTGGAAGAGCCAGGTTCACCGCCAGCCAGTCCAGTTGCACCACGAGCACGGCTACCGCAGCCGAACACAACCCGAGCCTTTCCCGCCATGTGAATTGCGTCCGGGAGATGTGTCGCGCTCGATGCTCCATGAGCCCCAGACTCCTTCATGGTCCCTTCCCGGCAAAGGTAGACACGTTGAACCTCCACGGACGTGCCATGTGCAGCAGATGTCAGGACTCACGCACGTGATGCCGCTTCGCGACTCATGGAAGTGCGCCCGACACGGATGACCGCGCGTTGCCTGCCCTGGTCTCGGGAATCGGACGGATGATGCCAGTGCTGCAACTGGCACGCTGTCAGGCATCCGGTCCGCTTGCGAGTTCGTCCTCGCGTGAGGGGTGAGCCCATGCTGCAGGGCGCCGAGGACCTCTCGGCCCAGCGATCCGCCTGAGGATCACTACGCCAAACGGCTCGAGTCACTTGACCGGCGCCTTTGACACGGGCAGAAATTCGCACGGACGGAATGTCACATCCGTCAAATGTCCGACCGGCACCGGGAAGCCGGGGTCGTAGTAGAGCCGACGCGGTGACGGCAACCGGGTCAGGAGCGCACATTGACTCTGCCGGCATCCGCGGCTTCCTCACGACCCCGCAAACGATTCGTCCTCACGGCCATGGGTGGGGCCGGAGGGATGGTGCTGCTGGATCAGACCGTCGTCGCGGTGATCCTCGTTCCGATGACGCGCAGTCTCGGGATCAGCGTGACCGCCGCCCACCGCGTGCTCCTGATCTATCTCCTCGCCCTCTCATCGCTCACTGCCGTGGGCGCCATGGCAGCCAGGAAGTTCGGCCTCCTGCGTACCTTCTGGTTCGGAGTCATGCTCTTCACGCTGGCCTCCGGTTGCTGCGGTCTGACGCCGGAGGGCGACATCGCTGAACCCTTCCTGCTCATCTCAAGGGCTCTGCAGGGCGCAGGTGCGGCTCTCTTGCTCCCCGTGGCCACCACCCTGATCGCCGACGTCTACGAAGATCATGAACGCGCGGGGGCGTTGACGACGTACGCGGGTGCGGCACAGGTCTTCTTCGTGATCGGGCCGCTTGTGGGGGCTCTCCTTGCACAGTTCCTGAGCTGGCGCTGTGTCTTCTTCCTGAACATTCCCGTGGGCGTCGCGATCATCTGCTTCATCACCCGGGCGAGGCTCGGCAGGGAAGCAGTCGGTGGCAGGTTTCTCGTGGGCCAGCCGGTACTCATGATCTCGGCCTTGGCTGCCGTCGTGTTCGGTCTCTTCCAAATCGGGATCTGGGGGCCTGGCGATATCAGAACGATGGCGATTCTCACCCTGGGGATCCTGTTGCTGGCAATTTCGATCGCGTTCACACTGCGAGCGTCGCGCCCCCTTGTCGAACTACGGCTGCTCCGCAATAGGCCCTACAGGGCGGCGGTGACGATCACATTTCTTGTACAGGGCGCACAATTGATTGCGGTGGTGCACGGTACAGTGCATCTGCAGCAGGACCTGCATCTCAGCATCCTGGATTCCGGGGTCGCCATTCTTCCGCTGGTCATCGCGCTCGCAGTTGGCACATGCGCCTCGGCATATCTTCTGGATCGCTTCCGTTCGATCCGCGTGACCGCGCTGTCGAGCCTGGGGTGCGCGACGCTGGGCATGGCCGGCTGGACCTCCGTATTCGTGGCCGGGACATACGCCTGGCAGATTCCGGGGATGATTGTCGCCGGCCTCGGAATGGGCGCACCGATCCCTGCGCTCAGCGCGGAAATGATGCGTGTTGTCCGTGTGGAGCAACGCGCGGACGCCTCGGTTCTCCGTCAGACCCTGCGGCAGTTGGGAGGTGCGTTGGGACTCGCCGTTGCCGGAGCGCTCGTCCTGTCCGGCAACGACAAGGCGTCCGACGCCGCGGGAGCCATCGCAGCACCGGCAGCAGTTTCCGGATTTGTCTTCGCATCCATCGTGCTGGGTGCCGCATTTCTTGTTGCGGCCTTGATCATGCCGCGGGAGTGATGCGGCCGCCGCTTGTGACGGAATCTGCAGAAAAAAGGGCCCGACTCGTACGCGTGCTTGCCCCTGAGAAGTGCGTGCCACAGCGAGGCCGAGATGCCTCATCTCCCCCGCCTTGCCGCTCCCCCGCGTGTCCCTACATTCACGTCACCCCCACTGCCCTATCTTTGCTGCGATTCGGCCATGGACATCACGAGGTGGACCTCATGGATCAGGAAGTGCCGACCCGGAACCTGCTCGAGCGACTGAGGCAGCGCCTGGCGCGGGAGGAGCGCCTGATCGTGGCTCTCTCCGGAGGGGTCGATTCCTGCCTTCTGGCCGCTGTGGCCGGAGAGGTCCTGGGCGAACGGGCCATTTCCGTGACGGCGGTGTCCGCAAGCCTGCCGACGGCAGAGCGGGACTACGCGCGCGCTTTCACCCGTCAACACCGACTGCGCCACATCGAACTCTGCACAGATGAGCAGGACCGCCCGGAATACCGTGCCAATGGCGCGGACCGTTGCTATCACTGCAAAGATGCCCTCTTCCAAGCGATCGCGCCCCTGGCCGATTTGCTCGCAGCACCTGTGGCCCTGGGAACAAACCTCGACGACCTCGGTGACCACCGGCCTGGCCTGCGAGCAGCCGCCGATTGGTCGGCGATCGCTCCACTCGTCGACGCCGGCTTCGACAAAGCGGCAGTACGCCGCGCGGCTCGGTCTCTCGGTCTGGACGTTGCCGAGAAGCCGGCAGCGGCCTGTCTTGCCTCTCGCATCGCGTATGGGGACACCGTCACGGAGGAAGTCCTCGCACGCATCGAAACCGCGGAAGTCGCCTTGCACGCGCTGGGGTTCGCCGAGTGCCGAGTCCGCTCCCACGCCCAGGGAACAGTTGCCCGGCTGGAGGTTCCGCCCCAGGAGATCGAGCGGGCAACCGCCCTCCGGGACCGCGTTGACGCCGCGGTTCGCGAAGCAGGGTTCACGTTCTGCGCGCTCGACCTGGCCGGGTTTCGCAGCGGCCGGATGAACGTGCTGCTCGGTATGCCAACCCTGGCCTCCACGTCCTCCTGAACGCCGAACCCACTCCGCCGAACTGCCGCTCCGAGGACCCACGGTCCTCCTCTGTTCCGAAAGGTGTCCCCGTGCCCGGCCTCACCTCCGAAGACCGCACACCGACCGGGCCGGCACAGCACCCGTCCGTACCCCTTTCGCCCGAGCCCGGTTATGCCGATCTGGGCTTCGCGCGCGTCGACATCGACCGCGAGGCCCGGCAGGGCCTGCCGGAGGTCGTCTACGGTCCCGGCAAGACCATTGACGAGATCGCGGCGATCGTCTCCCGACTGCTGGACCGCAACACCGGTCCGGTTCTCGTCACGCGCGTCGAACCGTCCGTGGCAGCAGAGGTCACACAGCGCATGCCGAACGGTCGCTACCACCCTGAGGCACGCCTACTGGTGTGGCGACCCGCGGCGCAGGGCCTGTTCACGGTGGCCGTCGTCACAGCCGGCACGGCGGACGGCCCGGTCGCGGCGGAGGCCGCATCGGTTGCCGACGCGCTCGGACTTCGTGTCATGAGTCTGCGTGATGTCGGTGTCGCGGGCATCCACAGACTTCTGGCCGTTGTCGACGAACTGCGGTCGGCGGACAGCATCATCGTCGTCGCCGGGATGGAGGGCGCGCTCGCCAGCGCTGTCGGTGGTCTGGTGGCCTGCCCGGTGATCGCCGTCCCGACATCAACCGGTTACGGCGCCGCGCTCGAAGGAGTCACCGCCCTGCTGGCCATGCTCACATCGTGTGCTGCCGGGCTGACCGTGGTGAACATCGACTCCGGATTCTCGGCTGCCATGGCAGCCCACCGGCTCGCTCGCACAGGAGGGACACAAGGATGATCCTTTGGCTCAACCCGTCGACAGGGTTGTCCGGCGACATGCTCCTCGGCGCGCTCCTCGACCTGGGGGCACCGATCGCCGAGGTGCGGGCCGCGATCGCCTCGGCATGCCACTCCGGTTGGCAGCTGGACGCGGAGCGCGTCGAGGGAGGCGCTCTGCGTGCCAAGGTCCGTGTGGAGGACGGCGCCGTCGACAAGAGGCGGGCCACGGAAATCCTGGACATGGTCAGCAGCGTCTCGTCCGAACCGGTAGCCGCCATGGCCGCGCGCGCTGTCACTGCGATCACCAAGGCCAGGGGGGAGTTCAGCGACACGAGCCACGCAGACGTCGAGCTCTACGAGATCGGCCAGATGGACACCGTGGTGGACATCGTGGGCGTGGCCGCAGCGGTCCACTCCCTCGGCATCTCTCATGTGTACTGCGCCCCCGTGGCGCTGGGTTCCGGTGAGATCACCACGCGCCAGGGCACCCTCTCGACACCCACGCCCGTGACTCTCGCGCTGCTGAAGGGGGCCAAGACGCGCGGCATCGACGTTTCCGCGGAGACCGTCACCCCCACGGGAGCGGCCCTCCTGGTAGCGATGGAGGCCAAGTACGACCCCATGCCGACGATGCGTATCGAACGCGCGGGCTATGGTGCGGGCGGGATGACCTTTCCCGGACGCACGAACGTACTCCAGGCAATGCTCGGCACGATCGGGCACGTGAACGGCACACGTGAGTTGATCCTCATGGAGACCAACCTCGATGACGTCACAGGCGAGTTGCTCGGTCGGCTGATGAGCCAGCTCATGGATACCGGGGCTCTTGACGCCTGGACCTCGGTTGCGGTGATGAAGAAGGGGCGGCCGGCGCATCTCGTCCACGTGCTCTGCGAGCCGGGCGACGCACCACGCCTCCAGGAACGGCTCTTCGCGGAGAGCGGAACCCTAGGGATCCGGACGAGCAGCGTCATGCGCACCGCACTGCCCCGCAGCACCGTCACAGTCGATGTCGCGGGACAACGGGTTCGTGTGAAGGTGGGGCCCTACGGCGCGAAGGCCGAACATGACGACGTCGTCTCCGCTTCTGCGGCTTCGGGGCTGCCTGTGTGGGACGTGATGGCAAGGGCCCTGGACGCCTCCCGTACGAACTGACCGGGCCCGCCGACGTATTCGCCCAGCAGCGGGGTGCCGCTCAGCCATCCTGCGGCGACCTCCGGTCCGCTCCGATCGGGCGGTGAGGTGGTCAAGCCGCCTCGTCCCGATCACGCTCCGCCTCGACCTGCGCTTTGCCGGGCAGGAGCGCCACCCCGGCAGCCGCAACGAACAGCACTCCCGCCGCGACGTAGTAGGCGGTCGACACCGCGGCGGTGGTCGCCCCTTTCAGTGCCGGCAACAGATCCGAGGGGATCGAGGCGGGCAGTGATGTTCCCTGCTCGGACGCGGTCACTGCCTTTCCGATCGACCGTTCCACCCGGTCGTACTGGTCCGCGGGAACACGGCCGTACTGGTCGAGAACCTGCCTCAGCCGCGCATTCTGCTGCTGGGCGACCACGGCTCCCAGCACTGCCAGTCCGAAGGCGGCACTCACCTCCCGGCACGTCTGGACCATCCCTGCCGCCGCCGCGCGCACGCTCTGCGGGACACCGTTGAGCGCGGTTGTCCAGGCCGGTGACACCGCCATGCCGACCCCGGCACCCAAGGCGCAGTACGACGGAAGCAACCACGCCAGACTCTGTTGATGCAGCACCGCAGCCGCCCACAACAGAGCCCCCAGGCAGAGGATCATGCCGATGCCGAGGGGAAGGCGCGGGCCCGCACGGTCGTAGAGCCAACCGCCGAGAGGCGCGCACAACATGGTGGGCAGCGTAAGAGGGAGGACCCACAGGCCGGCTTCCAGGGCAGACTTTCCCAGGACGTCCTGAAGCCAGATCACTCCGAACACCGAGAATCCGACGAACGAGAAGCGCACCGTGGAGATGACCGCCGCCCCCACGGAATACTCTTTCAGCCGGAACAACGCGAAGCGGATCAGGGGATCGGGTCGTCGCCGTTCACGCCGGAAGAGAAGGCCCAGGAGTGCGGCACCCACGGCCAACAGGGAGATGACGGCCGGTGAGGACCATCTCCAGTACCTGGCCTGCATGAGCGCCAACACCACGCACACCAGGCCCCCGATCAGCAAAGGCGCGGCTGCCCAGTCGACCCGCTCGTGTCGGCGCGGTTCCGGGGCGAGCAAACGGCGTGCCAGGATCACCGCGGCGATGCCCAGGGGCGGATTGATGAAGAAGACTGCCCGCCAGGAGAACGCAGTGGTCAGTGCGCCACCGATGAGCGGTGCCAAGCTGTAGAACATGGTGGAGACACTGGAGGAGAACCCCATGGCCCGGCCCCGCTGGTGACGCCCGAACTCCTCGACGATGAGCACAAAGCATGCGGGGCGCAGAATCGCCCCGCCGGTGCCCTGCGCGGCACGCGCGGCGATGAGCCACCCTTCCGACTGTGCGAACCCGGCCGCCACCGACGCCACGACGAAGAGCATCGTGCCGAACAGGAACGTGCGTCGGTGACCGAACGCATCCCCCGCACGCCCACCCAGCGCACCCGCTCCGGCGAAGCTCAGAAGGTACGCGGTGACGATCCACTGCACTGCTGCAGGTGAGCTGTCCAGACTCCTTTGAATGCTGGGAAGCGCCACGAGAACCACCAGCGCATCGGTGGCAATCATCGAGGAGGCGCCGGTCATGACGGCCAGAACCCACCACTGGTGGCGTCTCTGCGATCGCGGCCGTTCCATGCTCTCCCTTTCCGAGCGATCCCTGCGGTCGGGAAGACGACTGCCGGATCAGAGCGCCCGGCGTGATCGGAGAACCGATTGGACGCCAGAGGTCCGACCCGGCTCCGGGACGGTGCGGGTGGTGGCGGGGGCCCTCCGGACTCCCTTCGGATGGCCGCTCGGGCCTCGTCACTCGCCGCGCGCCGCGTCCCGTTGGTACGGACGTCGTAGTGTGCTCAGCGCCCGTTCACTCAGCCGCGTGCGCCCGTGCGGCCCGGTGTACGTCACTTCGGTCACAGGGCCCACGTCGTACCGGACCTGATCCGCGATCAGGTAGCCGGCTTTTCGGGCGTTGGCCGTCGGGCTGAGGTCCGTCATGCGGACGGGCGCGCGCCCGACGCGGGCGGGCAGATGGCGCACGATCCGCGCACACACCTCAGCAGCCCGGCGAGATGCCAGCACGCCACGGTAGATGTCCGGGTGCCAGGGCGTGTCGGAGATTCCGCGGACCACCAGCCACGGAACACCCGAGACGGCATTGGCGAAGGCGAAGCCCGCCCCCTCGTTCTCCTCGGCATCGCTCTGGTACAGCATGTTCTGCGCCTCGATCCAGTCCAGGTTCTCCGTCCAGACCGGGCCTTCACCCACCGTGCCGATGACGACGCTGCCGGGCGCGGGTCGGGACACCGCGCCCCGTCGGCGGGGGTTTTCGGGGGCAGCTGCTCGCTTGGGGCGTCCCACGTTCTCGTGGGCACCGGCCCCGGCGGCCCGTACCAACTCCCTGCTGCCCGCAAGCGCCTTGACGTAGACCCAATTCCTGTCTACGGGCTGGGCCTCGGCATCGAAGTCCCGAGCCTCCTCGGGGGTGGCGTACTCCTTGCCGTAGCCATCGATGACCGCCCCCTCGAGGTTCGTCGTTCCGGTGATGTGGATCTCCATACCGGGGTACGGCACTTGACGGTTGTCCCGCCGGTAGTGGATCGCCTCCTTGTCGACCACGTATCCGCCGAGGACGACGTCGCCGACCCCGATACCCGCGTTCTGCGAGCCGGCGGTCCCGGAGAAGAGCGTGGCCCGAGGATGAAACGTCTTGTTCAGGATCCAGGTCGCCAGCTCAGCACCCGAATCCATGGAGCCGCTGGCCACACTGACGACGGGGCGGCCCTCCATCGCCCCGACGGTGAAGCGATATCCGTCGATGTCGACCTGCCGGTCGACGTCCATACGCGCCAGCACCGCCGCTTCCTCGACTGGAATCGCACTCACGATCCCGACCGGCGCCAGACCTGCGTCCTCACCGCGATCGCCGGGTACCGGTGCGGACCCCGCCCCGCACAGCAGCCCGAGCACGGCTGTGACCGTCAGCGGTGACGACCGTCTTCCGCGCCTGGAGATACGGGTTGGGAAGCGCACTTGGACTCCTTCTGCTCTGCCGGCCGATCCGCCCCGCGGGTGACCCTCGGCACGGTAGGGCTGGCCACGCCGCCGGGCACCGACCCACGTACGCGACACGGCACTTCTCAGGCCAACGGCCCTGCACCACCGCGTGTGCGGCCGGTGCCCTGGCCTCTGCCGCAAGCGGCGGTCCATGGGGACGACACAGTGGGCGTCCGACGAGGGGCAGTTCCTCGCTGAATCCGACGAACTCCCCCACGACCGCCGTCCCTCGATCAACACGATCGTTTCGAGAGCACCGGCACCGGGACCGGCTGTGCCCGGGCTTCACTCGCGTCCTGAACTCCCCGCCCACTCCTGCCCCTTGACCTGACAGCCCGGCGACATGGAGAGGGTGGACCGCGGCCGTCCTCCCCCGCGTCCACACGCTTGCTGTCACGGCACGCCGAATCGCTGACGAGCTGACTGTGCCGCCCGGCGGTACGTCCCGGTGCTCCTCGTCCTCGGCCGGAACCAGCGGGGGCGGGCGGACGCTTCGCCTGCCGAGGCTCGGCCTCCGGAAGCCGCAGCAGTTCGAGGGCAGCGGCGTTGACAGCGACGACGATGCTTGAGCCGGCCATGGACAGAGCGGCGATCTCAGGGCGGAGCACCAGTGCCGGCCTTGCCGAAACGCCGCTTCGAGGACGGGCAGGGGGAGCCGCACCTACCGGGGAAGGGTCCACCGCGTGGTTGGCGGAGCCCGGACGAACCGCGGTCGCCCAGGGTTTATGCGACGCGTATCACGAAACTCGTGAGAGTTCCGGCGGCGCCTGCGAAGGACGTGCGAGAAGAGGGACTCTGCGCCGATGACCAGCGCGTTCGCTCGTTTCAGTCACCGGCTCCGGCGTTCGCGCCAGAAGCCGGAGGGCGCCCCCAGCCTGCGCTGGGTCCTGGTCGGCATGATGCTCGTCTCGTTCATGGGCGCCCTCGACACGACGATCCTGGCCACGGCGCTCCCGACCATCGCCGGGGACCTGGGCGACCTGAAGCACCTGTCGTGGCCCGTCACCTCTTACCTACTGGCTGTGATGGCCTCGGCGATGGTGTGGGGAAAACTGGGGGATCTCCTCGGTCGCAAGCGGGTGCTCACGGCTGCGATCGCCCTGTTCCTCGTGGGATCCCTGCTGTGCGGGCAGTCGGAATCCATGGCGGAGTTCGTCGTATTCCGCGGTCTCCAGGGCTTGGGCGGCGGTGGGGTGATGGTTCTGCCGCAAGCCATCCTCGCGGACATCGTGGGACCTCGAGACCGGGGGCGCTACCAGGTCTACTTCGCCGCGAGCATCGTCCTCGCGGGAATCATCGGGCCGCTGGCGGGAGGGGTGCTGGTCGACGGGGCTTCATGGCGGTGGGCCTTCTACCTCAACCTGCCGATCGGGATCTTCGCCCTGCTGGTCATTGTCCTCCGACTGCGTATCGCGACACCCCGGGAGCCGCCGGACATCGACGGCTGGGGAATCGCACTCGTCGCCACGTTCTCCGTCGCGCTCGTCCTGATCATCACGTGGGGCGGCGTCGTGTTCCCCTGGCTCTCCCTGCCGGTCGTGGGACTCATAGCCCTATGCCTTGTCCTCCTGCCCGTCATCCGGCGGATCGAGAAACGGGCCGGAAGTCCCGTGCTCCCTCTGCACGTCCTGCGCCGACGAGGTTTCATCGTTCCTGGCAGCATCAGCTTCTTCTTCTTCTGGATTCAGGTGGGGCTGATCAATTACATACCCATCTACTTCCAGCTGGTGAAGGGCACTTCGGCGCCCGTGTCCGGCCTTCACCTTCTGCCGATGACATGCGCCGCGCTCGTGTGCTACACGCTGAGCGGGCGGGCCATCTCGCGCTGGGGCCGGTACAAGGTGTTCCCCGTCACCGGTGCGGTGTTCCTGACGGCAGGCGTGACGCTGTGCTCCTTCCTGGACAGCCGAACCACCTCCCTTGTCGCCTGCCTGTACCTCGTGGTTCTCGGACTCGGTTTCGGAATGATCTCCCAAGTCGCCCTCGTGGCGGCCCAGAACAGCGCGCCCTATCGCGATCTCGGCGCCGTGACCTCGGGTATCGGATATCTGCGCAACGTCGGGGCCGCCTTCGGCCTGGCACTGTTCGGAGCCATCCTCAACCGCGTACTGAGCTCGCGACTTTCCGCCGCAGCGGCAGAAGGAAGATTCCCCGGGGGGAACGAGAAGCGATGGACCGATGGAAATCCGAAGCTGCTCCACGAGCTGACCGGAAGTGCCCGGACGGTCTACATCGACGCGTACGTGGACGCCGTTCACACCATCTTCCTCTCGGCCATCCCCGTCGCCCTGTGCATCCTGGTTCTGGCCCTGATGATGCGTGAGGTGCCACTGCGGCGTACCGCGGGGGGAATCCGGATGCGGGACGGCTCGATCGTTCTGCCCGCATCGCAGGAATCACGAGAAGAGATGCAGCGTCTGCTCGAGGTGATCGCCGGTTTGCAGACCGGCGAGGACCTCCACCGGCATCTCGCGGAAAGGGTCGGCGCCCGCATCTCCTCAATGGAGAGCTGGACCCTGTTCAGAGTTGTCCAATACGGCCCCGCCACAACGGAGCATCTGGCCCGTTCCACTCGGATCGCCGGTGCCGAACTCCGGGAGAAAATCGATACGTTGAGGGGCCGGGGGCTCGTGGAGGAGGATCGCGGCGGTGTCGTGTCGCTCACCGCGGCGGGCGATGAGTTCAGTCAGGACATGATCAGGGCCCAGACGGAGGACCTGGTGGAACTGGTCGCCGACTGGTCGCCCGAAGGGGATGCGGAATTGCGTGGCCTGCTCCAGTCCCACGCCCGGGAGCTGCTCGTCGACGAACGCAAACCGCCGCTCCCCAGCGGCGGCTCGTCGTCGTGAGGATCCCCAAGGCGACCATGCCGACCGCGGTGCGGGCACAAGGCCGTACACCTGGGCCGCAGGAATGCGTCGCGGGCGTGGGTGCCGCGGCGGATGGCCTGCCGCGGCACCCACTGATGCCGGTGCGGTGCTAGCGGAGAGTCACGATGCGCCAGGCGCCGAGCTGGGACTGGGCGACGCCGGCGTCGATGTCCGGGGTGGAGGACATCAGGACGTACCGTCCCGGTCGCGGTGCCGGCGGGGTGGGGCTCGGGGGGGTGGGGGCTCCGCCGGGGCCGAGCAGTGTCGCCTCGTGGTGAGCGGACATGCCGTTCAACCCAAAGGCGGGCCCGTCGAAGGGACAGCCAGCCCCAGCGCAGCCGTCTTCCAATGCTCTGCGCACCTGGGCCTGGGTGGCGTTGGGCCGGAGGCGCTGGAGCAGCATCTCGCCGCCCTGGTCCGTAGCGTTGGTGAACCTGATGGGGCCCCGGGCGGGCAGGGTCTCCGGGGATCGCAAGCGCGGTCCGGCCGCGGTCTCAACCAGCTTGACCGTAGCGGGTGCTGTGCCGGCTCTCCCCTCCTGGGCGGGGCTGTTCTCGCATGCCTCGTGGTCGCCGGTGACGCGCAGCGTCTTCGTACGAGCCGGGCCATCGAGCACCTGAGTGAGGTCGACCAGTCTGTAGGTGCCGGGGCAGAGGGTGACGCTCATCCGGACGGGGTGAGCGCGCTGCACCTGGGCTCCGCCGAAGAACTCGGCCTCCCGGTCGACGAGTCTGGCCGCTGCGGCGACCTCACGCGGCGGGTTGGCCAGCGAGGTGCCGCGCAGGTCCCTCAGCACCTGGTTCACGGTCGCGCCCCGACGCGGCCGGAAGATCTCCAGTCCGTGCTCCTCCCCGTCGGCGGAGGAGACGCGGAACTCGACCGGACCGGCGGGTACGGACGCCGGAGCGCGGAAGCCCGCGTCACTCATCCGTACGTCGACGACGGGACGGTCGGTCGCCTGGACCGCCGAGGGGATGGCGATCATTCCGCCGACCAGACAGGCCAGAACCGAAGCCCTCCGGGCCTTGGCCCCTACAGTCAGTGTGCTCACGTGCTGTTCCTTTCGCGAAGCAGGCCCGGCCCCCTCCGTCCGGACCAAGTGGCTGACTCCGTCATGGAGTCACACATTCGGTCGGTGGGCGACACGAAAAGGGCGGCCCCGGACGGCTCCCCCGTCGCGGGCGAGGGAGGTTTCCGAACCGCATCAGGGCCAGTCGGGACGCGGGAGGGCCCCCTCGGCCGCCGGGAGTGGGCTTCCGCCGATCGGACCAGGGGAAGTGCACTCGTCAGGAGGAGCGCCCCGGGGTCGTGCCCGGAGGTGCCTTCGGCCCAGGGACAAGGCCCTGACCGTTCACGGGGCGGTGCCGTCGAGGAAATCCGCGGAGAGGCGCCCGCGAGAGGAGCACGGTCAACTGGGGTGGTCCTTCATCGAGGACGCGGACCCGTCGCCCCGGGGAGTCTCCGGGTGCAGTCGCGTCCAGGTGCGGTCACCGGACCCAGAGGTACTACAGGAAAGAACAGGGAGGCTGCTGTGCAAAGAACCTTCCGGCGAATGGGATCGTCCGTCCTCCATTCCCCGTCGCACCCGCTGTGTGCCTACGGTCCCACGAGGGGCGGGTCATGACCGGCCCGCGGCCGACGGTCAAGGATCTGACGGGTGTTTGGCTCGTGGGGGCGCGCGGTTCCGTGGCCACCACCGTGGTCGCGGGTTGCGCGGCCCTCACCGCGGGGCTTCATGAACCGACAGGCATGATCACGGAGACGGCGCCGTTCTCGGACTGCTCCCTGCCCGCACTCGAGTCCCTGGTCTTCGGTGGCCACGACACAGCGGTCTGCCCGCTTCCCAAACGTGCGGAGGAACTGGTTGCCGGCGGCGTACTGCCCCACGGCCTGCCGACGGCCATTGCCGGCGAACTGGCCGCTGCCGACTCCGCGATCCGTCCCGGTGGACCACTGCCGGGTGACGATCGCGACGACGAGCAGCTGATCGCCGCCTTCACCGAGGACATCACCGGCTTCGTGCGGGAACGGGGCCCGGCCCGCACCGTCGTGGTCCACCTCGCCTCGACCGAGCCCGCCCCCCTGCCGGACGACGACCGGCTGCCCGCCAGCTCGCTCTACGCGGCCGCCGCCCTGCGAGCAGGCTGCCCCTATGTCAATTTCACCCCCTCCTCCGGGCTGCATCATCCGAAGCTGCGTGAAGCGGCCGAGACGTCGGGTCTGCCGTATGCCGGGCGGGACGGCAAGACGGGGCAGACGCTGCTGCGGTCGGTGCTCGCCCCCATGTTTCTCCAGCGTGCCCTGAGCGTCCGGGCCTGGTCGGGCACCAATCTGCTCGGCGGGGGCGACGGCGCGGCGCTCGCCGACCCTGCCGCAGCAGCCGCGAAGAACGCGGGCAAGACCCGGGTTCTCACCGACACCTTGGGTCACCGTCCGGAGGGGGACCTGCACATCGACGATGTGCCGGCTCTGGGCGACTGGAAGACGGCCTGGGACCACGTCGCTTTCGACGGCTTTCTCGGCTCGCGCATGGTGCTGCAAACCATCTGGCAGGGCTGTGACTCGGCGCTCGCCGCCCCCTTGGTCCTGGACCTCGTACGGCTGACGGCAGCGGCCCACGCATCGGGCCTCACCGGCCCGCTCCCGGGTCTCGGTTTCTTTTTCAAGGACTCTGACCCCGGTGCCCCGGCCGGGCTCCCCGATCAGTGGCTGGCCCTCCTGGAATTCGGGGCCCGGCTCAGGGGGCGGACATGACCCGCAGGTCTACTCCGTGGTCAGGCGCGGGCCGGGCCGGGCACAGGGGACAGGAGCCCTCCGGCACCTGGCGCGGTTTCGGCCCTGTGTCCCGCGCGGAGACGTCTCACGCTCCGCAGGACCCGGCTGCGGCTTCCCGGCCCGAGGGCGGCGCGCCTGCCCGGCCGTACCCCAGTGATCCGCCGCCTCCGTCACCGGCCACGGTCGAGCACTCCGCGGTGCCTTGGACCGAGCAGGTGGAGGCACATGTCGCTCCGCGGGTGGGCGGGCAGGATGGCAGGCATCCTCGCCTGGCCTCTCCACGAGACCTTCGCGCTCCGAGGACCTTCCGGGCGCGGGCCGCGGTCTGGGGTGAACTCCTGCGTCTGCCGGCCCTGTTCACCGTGCCCGGTGACGCACTGGCGGGCGCGGCGGCGGCGGGGGTACGCCCCAACTCCGGCACGGCCCTCGCCGCCAGTGCGTCTCTGTGTCTCTATGCCGCCGGTATGGCTCTCAACGACTGGGCCGACCAGGAGACGGATGCCGTCGAGCGCCCGTCCCGTCCGCTGCCGTCCGGCCGTATCCGCCCTGTTTCCGCTCTCGCGGCCGCGGGGTGCCTCACCGTCTCAGGAATCGCCGTCGCCGCCCGGGCCGGCCGGGGCGCCGCGGTCACAGCGACCGCCCTGGCCGGGACCGTCTGGGCCTATGACCTGTGCCTGAAGGAGAGCAGTGCGGGTCCGGCCGCGATGGCCACCGCTCGCTCACTCGATCTGCTGCTCGGGGCGGTCGCCTCCCTCTCGCCCCTGGCGGGACATGCGCGAGGCACAGCGGCTTTCCTCCGGCATGCCCCGCTCGTCCGGGGCAGCTCAGGGCCTGCCGGCCTCGCGGCTGGTGGTCGGCATCGTCCTGGGGGCCCCGCGCATCAGCACCATGGCTCACCTGCGCGGGCCCTGACGTCGGCATGGCAGTCGGCGGCGATCCTGGGCTCCCATACGCTCGCGACAACCACTGTCTCCCGCCATGAGGCGTTCGGTGGTTCGTCCTCCGCGCCTTTGGCGGGGCTCGTCACAACGGCCTCGATCTCGGCGTTCCTGGGCTCCCGGGCCAGTCGCGGTTTCCGGACACACAGGTCCCGGCTCATGGAAGGCCGGGCCCACGGAACCGGTCCGCGCTCCTGGTCTGCCGCCACGGCCCCTCGTACGCCTTCCCCAGGCGCTCGTGCCTTCGCCATGGGGACCAGCGTCCTTTACGCGGCAACCGCGGGCCGACCCGGAGCCCACGCCGCCCTGAATCCGTCGCCGCAGCTCACCCGTCGCGCAGTCAGTGGCGGTATCCGCGCAATGATCCCGCTGCAGGCGGCGCTCGCCCTGCGCCACGGTGCCGTGGGCACAGCGTTGGCCTTGCTCGGTCTGGCGCCCATGGCTCGGCTCCTCTCCAGGAGGATCAGCCCAACATGACCGGCATCGAGACCAGGGACCGTGAACGTACACCCCTGCGATTCGCCTACGGCACCAACGGACTGGCCGACCTTCGGCTCGACGACATCCTCACCCTGCTCGCCGAACTCGGCTACGACGGGGTCGGTCTGACGCTGGACCACATGCATTTCGATCCCCTTGGTCCCGCAAGGGAATTGGCTGCCCGCGCCCGGCACGTCGCACGACGGCTCGACGCACTCGGGCTGAGTGTCGTCGTCGAAACCGGAGCGCGCTACATCCTCGATGCCCGACGCAAGCACCACCCCACCCTGTTGGATGCGGACCCCAATGCACAGGCCGCCCGGATCGATCTGCTGAAGACCGCCGTTCGTATCGGTGGCGACATCGGGGCGAACGTCGTCCACTGCTTCAGCGGGCCCCCACCCCGTGACACGCACGAAGAGATCGCATGGCAACGGCTGGCCGATGCTTTGATGCCCGTGCTCGATTGCGCGGAGGCGGCCGGTGCGACGCTCGCCATCGAACCCGAGCCCGGGCACCTCCTCGAGGATCTCGCGGGCTTCCAGCGCCTGTTCAAGATCCTTGGCGAGCCTGAGCCACTCCGTCTGACCTTGGACATCGGCCACTGCCAGTGCCTCGAGCCCGCATCGCCCGAGGAGTGCGTCCACCAGGCCGCGCCCTGGTTGCGCCATGTGCAGATCGAGGACATGCGACGGGGCATCCATGAGCATCTCCCGTTCGGAGAGGGCGAGGTCGACGTCCCGCCCGTCCTCGCCGCGCTGCGCGACATCGCCTACGAGGGACTGGTCGGCGTCGAACTCCCACGCCACTCCCATGCCGGCCCCGAACACGCGGCAGCGTCGATCGACTTCCTCCGGGCCGGCGGACGCCACCCCCGGTGATGCGGAGCGAGGTGCGAGGCGACCGGCTGCTCGGGAGGCACCTCCTCCCGTGCCGCGAGGGCCCTGCGCTGCGAAATCCGGGAAGACCCCCACGGATCCCACCCGAGCCGGCGTTTTCCCCGGCGGCCGGTCACGGGAACAGGACCCATCCAAGGAGGCATCACGTGGCGAGCGATCAGAGGTGGGCGGTCGGCCCCTCGGTCCACCGGATTCGAGCCGAACTCGAGGAGCAGCTCACCGAGGAAGCACGGGCGTGGCTGGGTGAAGCGCTCGCTGCCGCCTGCGCCCCCAGGGGGAAGCTGCAGCGGCAGGAGACGCCGTCCCCGCCCGTATGGCAGATCCACTTCGCGGCAGCGGGGCGCCGTTGTCAGTCCCGGCCCACCGATGACAGGGCTGCTCTCGCCGGCATGGAATCCCCCACTGCCGCGCCCCCGGGCCGCCGCGCCTCCCGGACGTCCGTCACATCCCCGTCCCCCTCCCCCGCGCCGCGTTCCTCAACGACCGGCCCCACTGCTGCGCGGGACGCGGCGCCTCATGCCGATCTCGTGGACGCGGCACGTGTGCTGCTGCTCCACGCCGCGCAGGCCGACTCGCATACGGTGATGCGGCTCTACCATCAGGGCTCCCGGTCCGAACGACGGGCCGTGCTCTGGGCTCTGCCGTACCTGGATCTCGGCGACAGCGCGCTTCCGCTGATCGAGGACGCACTCCGCACCAACGACACCCGCATCATGATCGCGGCCTTGGGCCCGTACTCCGATCGGCACCTGGACGCCCACACGTGGCGGCAGGCCGTTCTCAAGTGCCTGTTCACCGAGGTGTCCGTGACCGTGGTCGCCGGGCTCGAGCGCCGCGCACGTGGCGATGCCGAACTGGCGCGAATGCTGAACTCCTTCGCCGACGAGCGCAATGCCGCCGGCCGCCCCGTCCCGGAGGACCTCCACCACCTCCTGGCGCTTACATCCTCCGGCCCCGTCCGTCAGGAGTCCTGATGCGCATCTTCGATCCGCACATCCATATGAGTTCACGCACCACCGACGACTACCAGGCCATGTACGAAGCGGGAGTCAGGGCCGTCGTCGAGCCTTCGTTCTGGCTGGGTCAGCCCCGGACCTCCCCCGAGAGCTTCGTCGACCACTTCGACGCGCTGCTGGGCTGGGAGCCCTTCCGCGCGGCGCAGCACGGTATCGCCCATCACTGCACCCTGGCCCTCAATCCCAAGGAGGCCAACGACCCTCGCTGCACAACTGTGTTGGAGCTGTTGCCGCGCTACCTGGTGAAGGACGGGGTGGTGGCGGTCGGTGAGATCGGATACGACGCGATGACCGCCGAGGAAGACCATGCACTGGCGGCCCAGCTGCAGCTGGCCGCCGACCACTCTCTGCCCGCCCTGGTCCACACCCCGCACCGCGACAAGGCCGCGGGATTGCATCGGACCCTCGCCGTACTGCGGGAGTCGGACCTTCCCGCCGAACACGTCGTGCTCGACCACCTCAACGAGACCACCGTCGAGGCGGCCCTCGCCAGCGGCTGCTGGCTCGGTTTCTCGATCTATCCCGACACGAAAATGGACGAGGACCGGATGGTCGAAGTCCTCCGTCTGCACGGCACTGACCGGGTTCTGGTGAACTCGGCCGCCGACTGGGGACGCAGCGATCCGCTCAAGACGCGCAGAGTCGGCGAGGCCATGCTCGCCGGGGGCTTCACCGAGGACGACGTCGACAAGGTTCTGTGGCGCAATCCCGTCGCATTCTTCGGCATCAGCGGCCGGCTGAACCTCTCCGTGGAGGAAACGGCCTCCAGTCACCAGGGCAATTCGATCCTCCGCGGAGGAGAGTGACCGTGCGCTTCCGGCACCCCGACGGCTCCACCGTCCACCTCGCCTACTGCACCAACGTCCATCCTGCGGAGGACTTGGACGGAGTGCGCCGGATGCTGAGCGAGTACGCCGAGCAGGTCCGCCGTCGTCTCGGACGGAACACGCTCGGTATCGGTCTCTGGCTCGCCCGGAACGCCTCGCGCACGCTCGTCGAGAACCCCGCTGCCCTCCGCGATCTGAGGTCCGAGTTGGACGGCCGGGGCCTGGAGGTCGTGACGCTCAACGGCTTCCCCTACGAAGGCTTCGGAGCCGAGGAAGTCAAATACCGCGTGTATCACCCCGACTGGACCGAGGAGAAGCGTTACGCGTACACCCTCGACCTGGCACGTCTGCTCACCGTGCTTCTGCCCGACGACGTCACCGAGGGGAGCATCTCGACCCTGCCGCTGGCATGGCGCGCCCCGTTCGGGCAGACCCGCTCGCACACCGCTTGCCGCGCCCTGACGGCTCTGGCCGAACAACTCGATGCCCTGCAGCAACGCACGGGGCGCTCCGTTCTCGTAGGCCTGGAACCCGAACCCGGCTGCGCCGTCGAGACCACGGCCGACGCCGTCGAGGCGCTCACCGGCGCGGGCGCACCACCGCACCACCGTGTCGGAGTCTGCATCGACACATGCCACCTGGCCACTCAGTTCGAGGACCCGGGCGCCGCCGTCGACCGCCTGCGGTCCGCCGGCATTCCGATCGTCAAGGCCCAGCTCTCCGCGGCCCTCCACGCAGAAGAGCCGCATCTGCCCTCCGTCAGAGAGGCCCTGGCCGCCTTCGCCGAACCGCGTTTCCTGCACCAGACCCGTACCCGTACGCCCGACGGCACCGTCCGCGGAACCGACGACCTCGACCGGGCGCTCACCGATGACCGCCCCCTCCCCGACTCCGGGCCGTGGCGTTGTCACTTCCACGTGCCCCTGCACGCCGCACCCGAACCACCCCTGACGTCCACGATGCCCGTGTTGCGCGACACCCTGGCGCGGCTTGTCGGCGGCTCCGTACCACTCACCCGGCATCTGGAGGTGGAGACCTATACCTGGCAGGCCCTGCCGGCCCGTCTGCGCCCTTCCGACCCCGGGCAGCTCGCCGCCGGCATCGCCGAAGAACTCGCCCTGGTTCGCGGCTACCTCATCGATCTGGGCCTGAAGGAGATCCAGTGAGCGCTCCTACCGCCCCGGCCCCCCTCCTCGTCCTCGACGTGGTGGGCCTGACCCCCGCACTTCTGCCCTCCATGCCACGGCTCCGCGCTCTCGCCGACGCAGGCTCGTACGCACCGCTGGAAACGGTGCTGCCCGCGGTGACCTGCACCGTCCAGTCGACGTTCCTCACCGGAGCCGCCCCGAGCGAGCACGGCATCGTCGGCAACGGCTGGTACTTCCGCGAACTGGGCGAAGTACTGCTGTGGCGCCAGCACAATCGACTGGTCGGCGGGGAAAAGCTCTGGCACGCGGCTCGCCGGGTCCACCCGGACTACACGGTGGCCAACATCTGCTGGTGGTACGCCATCGGTGCCGACACCGACATCACCGTGACGCCCAAGCCCATCTATTACGCCGACGGCCGCAAGGAACCCGACTGCTACACCGAGCCTGCCTCACTGCGCGACGAACTCACCGAGAAACTGGGCACCTTCCCCCTGTTCGACTTCTGGGGTCCCCGTGCCGGGCTCAAGTCCTCGCAGTGGATCATCAACGCCACCCGCCACATCATCCGCACCCGGCACCCCGACCTGGCACTCGCCTACCTCCCCCATCTCGACTACGACCTCCAGCGTTTCGGTCCGGACGACCCACGGGCCCACACGGCCGCCGGCGCCCTGGACGCCGCCCTCGATCCCCTCCTGAACGAAGCTCAGGCCGAAGGGCGCACCATCGTCGCGCTCTCGGAATACGGCATCACTTCCGTCCGCCGGCCTGTCGACATCAATCGAGCCCTGCGCCGGGCCGGGCTGCTGGCCGTCCACACCCAGGACGGCATGGAATACCTGGACACCGGCGCCTCCCGCGCATTCGCCGTAGCCGATCACCAGATCGCACACGTATACGTGCGCCATCCCCGAGACCCGGCGGCCATCGCCGCGGCCCGCCTTGCCCTCGAAGAGCTGCCTGGCGTCGACACAGTCCTCGACACCGCGGGAAAGAAGGCTCACGGGCTGGACCACCCCCGTTCGGGGGACCTGGTCGCGATCGCCGAACCCGACGCCTGGTTCACCTACTACTACTGGATCGACGACGAACGGGCCCCCGACTTCGCGCGCATGGTCGACATCCACCGCAAGCCCGGCTACGACCCGGCCGAATTGTTCATGGACCCGCTCGACCCGTTCGTACGCCTGCGTGCGGGCACAGCCCTGCTTCGCAAGAAGGCCGGACTCCGCTACCGGATGGCAGTCGTCCCCCTCGATCCGTCCCCGGTCGGCGGCAGCCACGGGCGCCTGCCTGCCAACGAGGCCGAGGGTCCGGTCCTCATCTGCTCCCGCCCCGGCAGCGTCCGCGCCCCGGTGAAGGCCACCGACGTCAAGACCCTCCTCCTCGGCCTCGCAGGCATCCGCCCCACCGACGCAGTCCGGGCGGACATCACGCCCGTCCCCTCAGCTCCGGCTCCTGCCCGGCCCCTCATCGAGACGGACCGGCACGAGCACCGAGAGTAGGCGCTCGCCGATGCCCCCGAACCACGGCGCTGTCGAAGAAGTCCTGCGGCACATGCGCCTCGCCTCCTACCCCGTCCACCGACGACTGCGCGAGGAGATCCCCCTGGCCCAACTCCCCGGGCTGGGGTGGCTCGTGAGCCGGTACGGGAACGTCTCACACGTCCTGCGAAATCCGGACTTCCCCCGTGCCGACCGTGCGTGACTCGCGGTCGGAATCGCTCTTGCCGGTGACCGAGCGCACATCGCCGTCGGACGGGAGCGGGGGCGCCGCGTTGGGGTGGTGGACGAGTAGCTTGACATCGGCATCGACGTCGCCCCCGACCTGGAGTTCCTGCTCCCCGCGTGTCATCCGGCGAGCCGGTGCGATTCATAGCCGTTCTTCAGGAACTCTGCGTGTCGCCGTCACTGCCCCGACGCCCCCCATCACTATCGAGAGGCGCAACTGCGCGGGACATCGAGCACGGCAGGACAAGGAACCAACGGAGCCCCAAGGCTGAAGAGTTGAGCGTAGAGACCTTGCTCGACAGCCCGGGGGCTTCACCCGTCTCCCAGCCACCCTCATGTCACTCGATAGGTGGCCGAGTCGAAAAGGCTCAGAGCCTAGTCATCGGCGGGGGTGATGAAGATCTTGCTGCCGGCGATGACGTCACACCGGCCGTCCCCGTTGTAGTCACGGTACTCCGTGATGTCCTTGTACTTCAGGGTGGACTGGTTCAGATAGTGCTGAATACCCTCCGAATCCCACCACCACCAGGTCACACCGTTGGCACGGAAGTGATCCTTCGTCCCGTCGCCGTTGAAGTCGCAGACCGAGGTCATCATCGGCTCATCGGTGACACCGAACCTGTTGTCCGACTCCTTGAGGCCCTTCTCGGTCTGGTCGAAGGCACCGTCTCGGAAGATGGCGTCCGTCCACTTGTTCTTGTGGGCGAAGAGATTGTGATGCACGGTCATGTCGATGGTCGGGGTGCCCCGCAGCTTGACGCCGGTACCGGCCGTGTACCTGATCCAGTTGTAGGCGACGTCCATGTACTCACCGGCAAGACCACAGTTGTAGGAACCGAAGATTCCGCAGTTGTCACGCCCATGCATGTCGATCTGGTGGGTGTGGTAGACGTCCGTGTTCCACCCGCCGCCGGCCTCGACGATGTTGCGGTAGAACAGGAAACCACTACCCGCTCTGCCATCTCCCGCGACGGCATGCCGGTTGTGGTCGAACGTGTTTCGTTCGATCAGAGCGGTGCCGCCATACGTCACCTCGACACCGTAGCCACCACCGTGCCCACCGCCGAAGACGTCACCGGTCTGGTGCTGGTTGTGGTGGAAGTAGTTGTCCGTGATGTGCGGCAGCTCCTGCCGCCTGGCGATATCGAGCCGGTTCTGCTCGTCCCGGACCTGGATTCCCATGTTGCTCCACCCGTAGAACTCCGAGTGGTCGATCTTGACACCTCGACTTGATGCAAGTTGCACCCCGATTGAGTGCGGCTCTTCTTCCTCCGCCTGGCGCGTTCCGAGACCGCCGTCGATCCGGATCCCGCTGATCCGCACATTGTCCGCTGTCAGGTGGTACCCCTCGTAGTCCCGGCCGATCTTCAGGAACACCTCAGGGAACGTCGTGGTGTAGATACGCGGCCCGCGTGGAAACTCCTTGGTCCGCTCACCGATGATCTGCACCCCTGGAGCAATGAGAATGTCCTGAAGGCCGCTAAGGTTCAGGTTGACGCCGGCGCTGATCCTCACCTCGGCATCTTGCACCTTGATCGCGTCCAGGAACGCGTCGACCTGATCATCGGAAGTGATCTTTATCGTGGTCCTGGCGTTGAGAGCACCGGGGAGCTTCTGCCACCCCGACCAGTCGTCGACCGAGGGGCGATTCTGCACGTCCTGATAAAGGGCCCCGTCCTTGTCGACGCCCAACAGCGTCATAGTGCCGTTCTTGTTGCCCTCGACGGCCACGGAACGCATCCTGCCAAACGCACTCTGCCACTCGGACCATCTATTGGTGTCTGCAGAAGTCTGCCACGTGCGGAAGAGGGAGTCGTCGTCTCGGGTAACGAACGTCTCCATGCGGCCATCGGCATTCCGACCCACCGCCACCGAGGTCAACGGCGAAGCCGGCATCTGCTCCCACGCACTCCAGTTGTCGGTGTTCGCCTTGGTCTTCCAGCGGTGGAAAGCCTTGCCCGAGTTGTCGATGCCCCAGAGCTCCAGACGCCCGTCAGCCTGCCGCTCCACCGAAAGGGAACGCAGGGCTCCTCCGAAAGGCTTCCACCCGGACCACACGTTGGTGTTCTTACTGACCTGCGACATGGCGAAAGTCTCGGAAGCCGCATTCGTGGCGAAGACTTCCAGACGCCCATCCCCGTTACGGCCGACCGCAACCGACTTCAAGGGAGACGCGGGAACCTTTTCCCAGGCACTCCAGATGTCACTGTTCGCAGTCGTCTTCCACCGGTGGAAAATCTCGCCCGAACTATTCACACCCCACAACTCAAGACGACCGTCCTCATTCGCCTCCGCTGCCACCGAGCGCAGCACCCCGCCGAACGGCTTCCACTCACTCCACTCCGGGGAGTCAGCCGAGACTTGCTGACGATGCCACATCTGATCGTTGGAATCCGAAGCGAACGCCTCCAGACGTCCATCCCCGTTACGCGCCACAGCCAAAGCGCCATGCGCGAAGCGTTCACCCGCCGTCGCATCCACGTCAGGCCCAACGACCAGCGTCCCGGCGAGCACCACGAGCGCTAAACCACCCGCAGTACGCCTCAGCCGACGGGTCACCCCCCTGGGGAGGCGTTCGGCACACCAACTACTCATCGCACGATCCCTTCCAAGGCTGATCGAACATGACGGCATGATCTGACGCTCACTGTGCGTCGCTGCTGCGCCGACGGCGGAACCGAGCGATTCCGACTGCGGGATGTCCGGCAAGCAGGATGAGTGCGGCGGCATAGGTGCCGACGACATCCCCTGTGACGCTGAGATGCTCGTGCTCCCGGTGATCGGTAACTGCGAAGTAGAGCATGGCAGTTGCGTGAAGGAGATTCGAAACGATGGTGTAGTCGATCAGTGTCCGGTATCGAATGGGGTTCCGTGCACCCCGGATGAGAAAGACACCCAATGTTCCATATATTGCGTACAGCATGTACTCGAACGAGGTCAGCCGGTGAGGCTCCCCCCACACCCAACCGCCAGCCCCCAGAAGCACCAAGACCGGGTAGACAGCGCAGTACCCGACTCCTGCGACGGCCATAGCCACGGACGATCCCGTTGAACTCCCGCCTGCCGACGCAGCCTCCATGCCTACTCGCACTCCCTCTCGGCTCCCGATGCCAACCACGCGGCCACCGCGCATGTCGCCCGACTCCCCTCCGGACCGCTCATCGTCACGGTTCGGTCGGAACGCGCAGGCCCGGCCGAGGTGAGCACCCACATGGATGATTCCATACTTTAACTATCTTGGGAATCGGGATAGCTCTCTGTCGGCAGCCTTGAGTGGCCGCGCAGCAACTCGTTGGCAGCGACCGTGAAGGCGCTGCGGCGAACGAAGCGATCTGTGGCGCGCTTCTGGAAGAGGGGGCCGAGGATGGGACCGAGGAGCGTGCCTGCCACGGCGATGAGGGTCGTCAACACCTGATCCACCGGCGTGGTGGACTACCCACGCGTTGCTCGATTCAAGGCCGCATCGAGCGTCAGCGGCGGAGGAGGTAACCCGTCGGCCGTGAGCGTGCCTTGTCGGAGTGGATCCTGTGCGGGCCTCAGCCGTCTACTTCTCGCTTCAAGTGCCCTGACCGTGCACGGAAGCGTGCAACTCTGCGATGGAGTCGTGACGGATCCGGTGGGGCGGAGTTCCGAGCCCGACCAAGGTGTCGACGCCGTTGCTGACAAGGCCGGGCGGTCCGGCGAGATAGACGTCGCATGTGTCCCAGAGGCCGAACCGCCCCACAGCCTCGGGAAGCAGGCCCCTCAGGGCCCCGGACGGCGTGGGCCCCTCGGCGACGACGGTGCGGACACGGAGCCACGGGTGGGCGTGCTCCAGCCGCAGCCAGGTGTCCATGTCGTGGAGCTCGTGGCCACTGCGAGCGCCGTAGAAGACGTCGACCGCGCGCTTGCAGCCGTGCTCGACGATGTCTTCGACGAGCGCCTTGATGGGCGCGATCCCGGTGCCCCCGCCCAGGCACAGCAAGCCGTTGTCAGTGGCATGGTCCACGGTCATCGATCCGGCGGGCGGACCGAGACGGATGACGTCGCCCGGACGCGCGCGGTGGACGAGGGCGTTGGAGACCCAGCCGGCCGGGAGTGCCTTGATCTGGAAGGAGAGCAGACCGTCGGGGCGGGGCGCGGAGGCGAAGGAGTAGTGGCGCCAGACACGCGGCCACCACGGCGTTTCCAGCATCGTGTACTGCCCTGCCCGGAAGGGGTAGGGCCGGCTCGGCCGCACGGTGATGACCGCGATGTCGGAGGTGCGTTGTTCGTGCGAGACGACCTCTGCCTCCCACCAAGCGGGAGCCTTGACCTCGTCCTCGGCTGCGGCGTCGATCATGATCTGGGACATCGCGGTGTAGGCGCGCACCCAGGCGGCCTCGGTCTCCGCGTCCCAGCTCTTCGTGGCATAGCGTTCGAGCGCGAGGAGCAGGCTCTCGCCGACGGCCGGATAGTGGTCGGACACCGTGCCGTATTTGCGGTGGCCACGGCCCAGGCCCACGAGGTACTCGGTGAGCGTGTCCGCGTCGTCGACGTGCTCGGCGGCGGTGAGCAGCGCGTGGAGCAGGCGGTCACGCTGGGTATCCATGGCGGCGGGGAAGAGCACGCGCACATCGGGGTGCCGGACGAAGAGCATCGCGTAGAAGTACGAGATGACCTTGTCCGCGACCGGCCCGATCTCGGCCAGGGTGCGGCGGATGAGGATCGCGTCCGGCGAGGGGGAAGCGGAGCCGGCGCCGGAGGTGCTCTCCGCTGGGGCAGCGGCCGCTTCCGGGCTGGAACCGGTGTCGACGGGGAGTGGTGCGGGGGTACCGGGGCCGGGCGCTTCGGTGGGGTCCCGCCCGGCGTCGGCGGGAGGGGGGTTCTGAGCGGACCGCGCCGGGCGCGAGCCCTCGTTGGTCCGCGGCTGGGGCACGAAATCCGGCAGAGGGCTCGCGACGTGCGAGATCTGGGGCGCCCCGGCGGAGGCCGGGCCGCCGTTCCGGTCGGGGGCCAGGTCGGATATCCGCTCACGATGCGGTGACGCGCTCTGTGCGCGGCGGTGCCGCGGGCTCCGGCGCGCAGGCGGGGCGAACCAGCCCCACTCGCGCAACGCACCGCTCCCCCGGAGCTTGATCAAGTTTCTCAACAATGTGTTCCAACCTCAGCAGAGCCACATGAAGGAGACAGAGACCCCATGCGGCGATATGCGCCGTGAGATCCGTTCCGTGCAGCTTGCCACTCCCGACCCGGAAAGGGCGACCCCTGTCACACATACCGCAAGAAGCCATCACCCACGGTCACGCCGCATGCGCCCAGCGCGCGACCCGGTCGGTCGGTCGGACTCCCCCGTGGTCTGCACCGCGGTTTGTGCCTTCGGACCGCTCCCCAAAGCCTGGCACGAACTCGAGCCCGCCAACTGGCTGCGGACGCCGGCAGGTGACGTATCCCGATCCTGTGAGCGGGAGGTGACGGCGCAGTTGCTGGATGGCGCAGTTGTGGGCCGGGCCCGGCCGCCGCGACCGCGCCCGGGCCGCACACCGGGCTTCGCGCGCGACCACGGGATCACGGGTGTCCCGGTTGCCTTCCGCAGCCCGCCTGTTGGCACTGGCGCTCAGCGCTCAGCGCTCACCGGAGTGGCATTGGTCTTCACTGTTCCGCGGAAGCCGACACTCTGGGGCCAATGTGCGGCCTGAACCATGACCTGTTGTTCACGCTTCCCGACCAACCAGTGAGCGTCAGCGTGATGGCAACGTGGTCGCTCGATCCGGCTGCGGGCGATCTCCGGTGGGAGTTCCACCCCTGCAGGGGTGCTTGAGCCGCGCGGGTAACTGCTGTTGACCTTGCAGGAGCACGATGCATGACCGGCTTCCCCACCGGCAGGCTTGAGCCGGCTCCCGCGGCCTCGGCACCTCCGGAGCTGAGCCGTGTCGCGCACGTGGCAAGCGATCACCGTGCGATGGGGAAGCAATCTTTGGAGGGCCCATGCGCCGCTGGTCAGCCGTACTCGTGAGCACCCCGAGACATCTGTCGGGCTCACAGGATGTGGCTCCGTACGGAGGCGTTGGGGCAGCATGTCCGTCTGCCGGGCCGTTGCCCTTCGAGGCCCGGGTGGAACGTCGGGTGGTAGGACTTCCCACTCCCCCGGGTGGTCGTCGACCGAACGGACTCGGGAGCGGTCGCCTGGCTCCACCGGCCGAGTCGCCCCTTGACCTCTGTCGAGCGCATGGTGGCCACGCTCCCGGCAGGCGGGAGCGTGGCCACCATGGCGCCGCTGGAAGGTCAGGCGGGGGTGATGTTCTCCGCCTGGGGGCCCTTCTGGCCCTGGGTGACGTCGAAGTTCACCTTCTGGCCCTCCTGGAGCTCACGGAATCCGCCAGCGTTGATGTTGGAGTAGTGGGCGAAGACGTCGGGGCCTCCGCCTTCCTGCTCGATGAAACCAAAGCCCTTTTCCGAGTTGAACCACTTCACGGTTCCGGTAGCCATGCTTGCCCTCCACAGGGACTCGATGAGGTCGGTTCCCGCACCGCGCGGGAACCGGAGGTGATCGCCCTGGCTCGCGTTGACGCTGACAGCAAAACCGCCCGTGCATGTGCTCACGGGCGGAAAGACTTCGGAACCACGACAGCTGAGGATGACGCTACACGGACCTGGCCTCGGAAACCACGATCTCTCGAGTCAACACCGGGCTCAGGGGCGCTACGTGGCCTGTTGCTTCTTCCCAGCGGTGATGTTTCCGACGCCGGCACCAGCCTCGGAGCCACTTGTGGGCTCGGCTGGTCAAGCCGTCGATCACGTGGAATTCAGGGTCGGCAAGGCGCACCAAGTCCTGATCGACTCCGGAGGAGGTGCCGAAGACACGGCGAGCCTGTGGGCCGCAGTCCTGCTGTGCGCGGCTGCGCTCATCGGTTCCTCATGAGCGGGCCAGGAGACCGGAGGCGACGCCGGCATTGAGGTCACGCGCGAGGTGGGCGCACCGGCTGTCGTCCTTCTCGATTACTTCCCCGCCCTCAAGGCCGTCGTCGACGAAGACGGCGCGTCCGAACCGTCCTTATCACCGACTTGCCGCTCCCGGGAGCCACGTCTGGGCCCACCACCAGCTCGACGCCGAGCAGTCCGCCACTCCGCCACCAGGTCGGCATTCGGAGGGCTCCATCGTCACGACGTGCGGCAAGTCCGGCTCGTTGAGCTGGGCGAGTTCGAGCTCACCGTGGCGCCGGGCGGCAGGAGTGAGTTGCTTCCGGGAGTCGGAGACCATTGCCCCGGCCTTGCATACATCAGCTGGCGGGGTTCGTGGTCTTCGGGCGGTTCGACGGATCCGCCTGGCAGTTGCCATCGGCGCCAGGGGCGGCCGTTGACGGCGGCATCCGCCCCATCAGCAACCGTCGGCCGTCCTGATCCAGAACTGGCCCCCGCTGGAGAATCAGGAGGTAAGGGTGTCTTACGGAAGAAGGAACAACGGAGGACCCGGACGTGTTCAGCCTCGGCAAGCCAACAGGGCGTACCGGCCGAAACTGCGGCTCCACCCCCTGAACGGCCCCTCCGGCAACGGGCGAGACGAATGAGGAGAGACAGGATGTTTCACCGCATGCAGCCCGGTCGACCACACGGCCAGGTCGGGTCCGAGCCGTCGGGTCCCTCCGGGACCACCGTACGCGAACTGGGCGGGGGCGTCAGGGTGATCACCCATCCTCAGCTGACGCCGACGCTGGAGTCGGAAATGGTCGGAACCTGGGTGGAGGTCACCAATCGAGGAGGCGCGGGAATCGGATTTCTGCCACCCGTCAGCGCCCAGGATGTCGAGCCGGCCTCCGCCGAACTCGTCAAGAAGGTCAGAAACGATGCGGCACGCCTCGTGGTGGTGCAGCGCGACAGCACTCTCCTCGGCTGGCTGGCAGTTGTCCTGAACCGCGACCATACGCAGAGTCACTGGGCCTGGCTCAAGCGCATGCATGTGATCCCCGAAGGCCGCAGCGCGGGAATCGGGACGGCCATGCTCGACGCCGCTGTTGATCTCTGCGTGGCCGAGGGCTTGCGGCAGCTCTACCTGACAACCGATGGACAGACTGGGCCAGTTGGCTTCTACGGAAAGCGTGGTTTCGTCGAGGTCGGGCGCATGCCGCGCAACACACTTGCCGCCGACGGCAACCTGCACGACGAGGTGTACATGATGCGCGAATTCGAAGTCGCCGACAGCTCCTAGGGGGCGTCCAGCGGATCTGGACGGGCGACGGAGCACCACGCAACCGGACCGGCTTCCGTGACCCGTCCCCGGTGCCGCCCCACACCGACGCGGCCCTCCCCTCGCCCCATCGCAAGTCACGGCGGCAGGACGCTCCTGAGCCTCCTTCGTGCTGCCCGGAAGAGCAATCCCTCGAGTCTTCAAAGCGTCCGAACAGCCGCCGATCCCCCGACTCCCCCTATCAGGTGTCGAACACGGGCAAAGGTCTGCTCCATCGGCGGATCTGCCCCAAGCTGGTGCCCCGCCGGGCAGAGGCCCGGCCATCGTGCGGGGGCCATGACCGTACGAGAACTACGAGGTGCGCTGCGCACCGAGCTCGAAGCGTTGTTCGGGGCGTCGTTGCGCGGGATCCGGGTGCACGAGTCCGGGACCGTGCCGGGCGGCAGGCCCGCCATGGCATGGGCGACGACATGGTCTTCGCATCAGGCAGATACCGCCCGCACACGCGGTGGGGCCGAGAGCTGCTCGCCCACGAGCTGGCGCACGTGCTCCAGCAGCGGGCGGGTCGGGCCCACTCCGCGGCGGGGGCCGCACTGGAGGCGGAAGCGCTGGCGGCGGGCCGTACGGTGGCGGGCGGCCGGCCGGTCGTCCTGCCGGGTCTCCGGAATGTGCCCGGCGCGGTGGCCAGGCCGATCACGCAGCACTACACCGTGGTCACCACCGCCGCGCAGCGCCTGGCGCTCAACCTCCAGATGCCGGGCGCTGTGGGGAACGGCCCGTCGAATCCGGGGGACGCGTTCCCCGGGCAGACGAAGGTACTCAACGTGGCTGCCCGGACAGGCACGTTCATGAACGGCGCCGTACCCAACCTGCAGTCGACCCCGCCCGCCACCGCGCACCTGCGTCTCTCCGCCGCCGGGAACATGGCGATCGAGCACTGCGATTCAAACCTCCGTCAGCCGAAGGTCCTCTACGCCACCGACGCGGTGATCAACGAGAGCAACGCCCGACTGGCGCTGATCGGTGCGCACTACCGGCTGCTCAAGGACGTGGGAGTCGGCGCACAGCAGATCACCCTGCCCGGCCGGGTGCTCTGGCGGGCCGTACCCCAGCACATCGCCACCGGCACCTCGAACCTCACCGTGCAGTGCGACCAGAACTGCAACCAGGTCGTCAACGCGGTCATCGGCTCCAACGACCTCATGCCGCGATTCCTCGCGCCACTTGCCGTCGACCCGGCGTCGCTGTACGAATACGAGGTCGCCCGGAACCTGCTGCCGGGGGCCCGTCCGGCCCCGATGGGCGGCGCCGGCACCGCCCTGACGGACAGCCAGCGGAACATCGCACGGCCGTACGGGCAGATGCTCCAGGCACCGACCGCCGCCTTCACCGGCGCGGTAGCCGGCCTCGGGGTCAACGAGCGGGCCGTACCCGGGGTCGGCGAGGCGTTCCTCACCTGCTCCGTGCTGGCGTTCGCACCGGGCACGGTCCTCCCGCCCACGCCCGGCAGCCACACCGACTACTCCCGGCCCGCAGACCCGGTGTTCGAAAGCGGCGCGGTGTGGAGTTCGCATTTCGCGGGGGTGGTGGCGCAGGACGGCACCGAAGTAATGACGCTCGAGAACCATGCGCGGACCCACGAGGTGGGAGCCCACCCGAACTCCGTCGGCCTGTACTTCCAGATGTACGACACCGACCCAGCGGGCGCGGCGCGGTCCTGGCACACCATGTGGGGGACGCAGGCCCCGATCGCGCACCACGCACCGCCGGCCCTCCCGCTCCCGCCCACCCACGAGCCCGCCACCTTCGGCTCGAAGACCTTCACCAACCCCCTGACGTTGGTGCTACAAGCGCGGCCGGACTTCTACGACACGCGGGCGTCCGCCCTCTACGCAGCCGGAAACCTGGACCTGATCAAGAACGACCACAACTTGCTGGTCGCGGGCATCGATCCCAACACCGAACTGGAACACGCGCTCAAGGGGCTGCACTACGCGAACGTCCACCTGGCAGCTGATCGCACCGGAACGGGCAGCCGCATCGACGCGTGGATCGCCGCCGTCGGCGCGGCCCGGGCCGCGCCGACGCAGCTGGTTCGGACCGGCGACACAACATCACCGCGCTGGACTACACCCTGCTCAGACTGCACCTGGTGCGACGCTGACGCGTCCGACCGGCCAGGGCGGGGGGAGAAGCGGAGAAGAGAGAAGAGCCGAGGAGAAGCGGCATGTGCGGCTTCCATGAGGCCGCCCCACGCCCCGCTTCTCACCCGTGCCGTAGCGTGCCACTCAGCCGGTCGACGGCCCGGCCCCTCAGGCCACCTCAGCCATCATCTGCCTGCAGAGGTGGATCTCCTGGGCTTCATAGAACTCTTATCACTCGTATTGCAATGACTTCAGGCGTCGCCAGCAGATGAGTGCGCGTTGGCGCGGAAACTCCGGGTCGTTCGCACGGGCCCATCGCAACGTCGCCAGAGTGATGTTGAGCAGGTGCTTTTCTTCTGCTCGGCGGTGTCACGTTCCTCGAATGTGTCGGCCAGGGCGCCTTCGGTTTTGGACACGGGAGTGGGGGGGGTTGAACTGCTGTGGCTAGCACGCCCGCGTCCGCAAACCTGCCTGCGACGTCTACGCCCGGGCAGCCTGCTACACCGAGCCGAACTGAAGTGAGCCGCCGCCGTACGGCCTGCCCCTCGGGTAAGCGCCCGGCCCACCGGCCGCGATCGTGAGTCCCGCGACAATGGCTCTGAAGAGTGCTCCACGAGCGGCAGCACGCACGCCCGGGGCCGGCCTCGCGTAAGTCCTGGCACCCCCGTGACAAGGCGTGGGGAGAATACGCCGTAGAACACCGGCGTATTCTCCCCACGAAAATGATCCCCTCCGGCACAAGGCCTCGGCGCGCGGCATCGTCCTCCGAGCGCCGTTGCCGTCTCCGAAAGGTCGCGCGAAGCTCTCAGGTATTGAGCCTCAGCGTCCGCTTCAGTTCGTCGGCGCCCCGTCGAGGGGGAGGAGCGAGAACCGGACAGTGTGGCGGTCCACGGAGTTCTCCACGCCGTTCTGGCAGATGACGGGGCCCTCTGCCTCCTGCTCATTCCCGAGGAGCCCATCGAGGAGGCTGCCGTACTGCTCCTGATGGACGTTCCCGCACACGTTGAACTGGTCATAGTTGTCACGCGGGTGGTGCCCCCGCTCGCCGGCCGTCGCGGCCGCCGCGGAAGCGCAGATCAAACCCGCCGCAACAACAGCAGTGAATGATGCCCTGGTGAATTTACGCACTTCATTCTCCTTCTCAGTCCTTCTCCGGATTGAAGAACGAAGTCACGCCTACCTCCGCCGACGTGCATCACTAACCCCCCTTAGGCCGTCCGCGCTGTTTCGTCACCCGATATCAGCCTTTCGATTCAAATGCACCGATGACCCAACATTTCAAATGGATGTTCGCATGATGCAAGTGAAGTCAGCGTTCTTGCGACGCAGTTCCCACTGAAGCATCCGCCCGCAAGTGAGGAAAAGACGGGCGACGTGCGACCAAATGAGGCCCTGGATTTTCCGCCGATGCAGTTGAGTGCTGCGCCAGGGTCCGGGCACTCCCAAACTCTCTCTGCGCCGTAGCTCAACCAAGGGCGGCCCCGCCCAAGCACCAGTGGATTCGGGACCGCCCTTGTCAGCCAGCTCCCAACCCAGAAACTGGAGACCATCAGCATGCTCCAACCCCTGAACCGACGCGAGCACCGATCCGTGCATCGCCTCCCAATGGGGGCCTTCGACCATGCCCTATGGGTGAGTCGGATGAGTCGCTTGCAGCAGCCGAGCGCCTGATCGCCGCGAACGTGTCTCGTGGAGCGTCCTGGTCCCCCCGCCCCGCGGACTCGTTTTCGACGGCGGGATCAACGGCTCTGCGATCTCCCACAGCCCGTCCGGAACAATCCAACTCCACGTACCCCGCCCCATGAACAGCCAAGCGACCGACGATCACTTCGGACATGGTCTTGAGGGCGTGTTGCAGATGGCTGTGGCGGAGGGCATTTTTCCTTACATAGGTGGGTGTTGAGGTCCTGAAGGCATGTCAGGAGCCATAGCAGGCAAGCAACAGAAGTCCGACGCCGAGCTCATCACCATCGCGGAGACCGAACTCGGAACGGCTGAGCATCCGGGCCGAACGAAGTCGGTCACCGCTGCCGGGCGACGGCGGTGGCCAGTTCGACGCGGGAGGTGAGGCCGAGCTTGCTGAGGATGCTGGACACGTGTGACTGCACCGTCCGACGGGAGAGGAATATTCGGGCGGCGATGGCTGGGTTGGAGAGTCCTTCCGCGACCAGCGCCGCGATCTTGTGCTCCGTGTCGGTGAGGGCGTCCCAGCCAGTGGCCGGCCGCCGCCTGCGAGCAGAGCGCCTCCTCGGCAGGCCGGCGGCCACCAGCCGTTCCTCCGCACAGGTGATGCACCAGTCGGCGCGCATCTGGCCGTAGGCATCGAGCGCTTGGTCGAGCCGCGTCCGAGCTTGGTCCAGGCGACCGGTCAGAGCGAGGACCGCGGCGTAGTCCTCGTAGTACTGCGCGCGGGAGAACAGCCATGGAGTCCGCCAGTAGTAGTCGGCGGCAGCGGCGATGGTGTCGGGATCCCGGTCGACCAGCCCCCGGCAGTGGGCAATGATGGCGCGGGACCGTGGTGTCGAGCGTTCCGTGCCCTCGCTTCGCTCCGCTTGCGCGATCACTTCCCGCGCGGTGTCCGGCTCGCCGAGATCCATGGCCAGCCGCACCAGATCCGCGCCCCGGAACAACAGCCCCACGCCTCTGAACGGGCCGAAGCCCCGCCGCCACCCGTCCAACAGGTCGGCGAGCGCCTCGTGTCGTCTGCCCTGGGACTCGAGTCGCACCTCCCTCGCCCAGCGAGGCAGATACTCGAAGAAGGGGATGGTGGGCGAGGATGCGGTGGCACTGGCGGCATGAGCCTTGGCAAGGCGGGCGTCGGCGGTCGCAAAGTCGCCCCGGAGCCCGGCGATGAGCGCCATGAGGCCGTGGAAGGCCTGGGGCGTCTTGCTGCTCAGGTAATCCGGCAGCTCCAACCCGACCTGGGCCTCGGCGAGCGCGTCGTCCCAACGGCCGGAATGGAACATGAAGGATGCCCGGTTGGCATGACACAGCATCAGCATCATGGCGCCACTGCTCTCGCCGATGCGCATGCCCTCCCCGGTGGACTGGTGTGCCTCCTCGGCCCGGTCGAGTTCGAACAGGCTGCGCCCCCGGATCAGGTGGAGAGCGATCAGGCTGTACGCCGGTATGGCCTGTCCCGGTGCGTTCCGGAGCGCGTGTTCGGCGGCATCCATGGCCTCGACGTAGTGGCTCTGGAACAACTGCACGATCGCGATGGTGAGATAGGCGTCGACCATGGCGTGGTGCTCGTCGTGCTGCGCCGCGGCGGGGCGGACCTCCTCCGCCACCGCCGCAGCCCGTGGCAAGTCGCCGAGGCGGAAGAGACAGGTGGACAGGAAGGCCTGATACCTCCGGGCTTCGGGGGGCGATAGGCCTCCCGAGGCCAGGGCGTCCTGGGCCCGCTGCGCGGCGTGGTCCGGGCGGCCGCAGGCGATGTCCGCCAGGGCCAGCACCCAGAGCAGCTCGCTACGCAGCGCCGGGTCGTGCACGTGCTGCAGGGCCTCCTCGGTCTGCGGTTGGACCTCCGGGGCGCGGTCCGCCCACAGCAGGGCCGCAGCCAGCAGGGTTTCCAGGTGGCCGGCTTGTTGGCTGCCTGGTCTCGCAACTCGGAGTGTTTGCTGCAGCAGTTCGACGGAGAGACTCGGCGCGCGCTGGGTGAGCGCCGTGGCGTGGTCGGCCACCCAGTCGATCAATGCGTCCCGGCCCCCGCGGTCACTCATCAGCAGATGTTCGGCGACGCGTTCCACCGGGGCACCGCTTCTGGCCAGCGCACGGCCCACGGCACTGTGCGACGCGGCGCGCGCCGGAATCGCCTCGTACAGTGCCTGCCGGATCAAGTCGTGGCGGAATACCAGCCTTTCGCCCTGTTCCCTCAACAGGCCGTAGCGGACGACCTCTGTGATCGAGTCCACCAGTTTCGCGGCCGGTTTGCCCGTCACGGTCGACAGCTCCGGCACGGTGAAACCCGAGCCGAGCAGTGACGCGGTTCGCAGGACCTCCAGACCCTCCGGGGACACCCAGTCCAGTCGGCCCACGATCGCGGAGACCAGCGAGGCGGGTACGGCGGCGGTGTCGGCCTCCGCCGAGCCGTGCACGATGCGGATCGCGCTCTCTCGCTCCAGCGCTCCGAGCATCTCGGTGACGTAGAGCGGATTGCCCGCCGCGTCCCTCAGCAGCCCGCGCAGCGTCGGCCCGGCCGGGGCGCTGAGCAGACCATTGACGACTTGGGACACCGCGTGGTCGCTGAGCGGCCCGACCTCCACGAGCACGGCGCCGCGGCCGATGAGGCTGTGACGAAGCTGGTTCAGCTCCTCGTCGGCCGCGGTGGAGCGGGCTGCCATGAGCAGCACCAGAGGCAGGCTGTGGAGGGACTTACCGAGCTGGTTGAGCAGTACGAGTGTGCCGTGGTCCGCCCACTGGAGGTCGTCGAGCGTCAGCGCCACTGGACCCGCTGAGCACCAGTCGTCGAGGAGGGCGAGGATGGCCTCGACGGTCGCGAAGTCCGTTTCGATTTCCGGGACGCCCTCGGCTCGCCCCTCGCCGCGGATCTGTCCCGCCAGGACACTCAGTTGCGTGTCGGCACGGGCCGTGCCGATGCCGAGGCACCGCTGGATCGCGGCGAAGGGAAGACGCTGCTCCAGCTCCTCCGCCGCCCCGTACAGCACCCGCATCCCGGCCTCCCGGGCATGAGACGCGGCTGCCTGCAGCAGCGCGGTCTTGCCGATCCCCGGTTCGCCCTCCAGGAGGATGGCCCGACCGAGCCCGGTGGAGGCTCTGGTGATGGCGGTGTCCAGTTCCCGCATCTCTTCGGAACGTCCTGCCAGCCCGGTTGGTGCCGTTCCCATGTCGCCCACCGATCTGCGTTGCAGGTGCCGGACTCGCCGCCGTCTGCCACAGACCGAGCACTCATCTGGCACCTGTCTAAATCATGATAAGTCTCCACGGGTGACATGGGCGTGGAAGGGCCCCGCGCTCGGTAGCCGGGACGATCTCCATGATCTCCACTGCGGTGATCAGGATGGCCACCAGGCAGAGGGCGTAGACCAGGGCCAGCCCCGTCCGCCTGGCGATGGCTGCGGCGAAGTACGGCTGCCGCCCGGTCCATGTATCCAGGGACGCAGTGTTCTCCGGCTCCCGCGTCCGCTTTGACGGGAACTGCCTCCCGACCCTGTCACCCCTTACGGCGCGGCCAAGGCCGCAGCGGACACAGGGGTTCGCCTCGTGCACCCGGATGCCGTTAGCGTTCGCACCTCGCTGATCATCGGCGACCGGCAGTCTGGCGCACGTACGCGTGGTGCACGACCTCGCGGCCTGCACCCGAAACGACGTCCTGTTCACCGATGACGTCCGCTGTCCCGTCCGTGTCGGCGGCCTGGCCGCCCCTGCTGGAACTCGCGGCCTGCGACGCGAACGGCGTTCACCATCCGGCAGGAGCCGACGCCGTGAGCCGTCACGAACTCGGAAACCTATACCGCCAGGTGTGACGGGCTCGACGTCTCCCGACTGCCCCGCGGGCCAATAGCGCGCCTCCCGGGGGCCTCGGCGTCCGCCTCGACAACCGCGCCACCCAGCGCAAGCTGCCCACTACGTTGCGCGGCGCCCGCCAGCTCCTCGCGATAGGGGCTGAGCGCTTGCTCGACGCGACGCGCTCGACACGCTGTAACTTCGATCCTTCGGCGAATGGACGTCTGATCCTCGCATTGTTCGGTTTGCCGACGTTCATTCCTGCCGACATGTGCCCCTCCACGCGAAAAGGCGATGCGATGGACACCCTCGACTCCACCGGGGCGGACACCGTTGCAAGCCGCTCGGCGGCTGACCGTTTCTTGATGCACCGGCTGTGCTGTACCTCGGTGCGCGAAACGTAAGAGGTAAGGACGTGGGGAGGCGGCAGTCAGCAGCATTTCTGGGCACTTCCTCGACTTGGATAGAGCGAAGGCCCCTCACGCCAGGAAGGGGAACAGGCATAGGCCAGGGAATGCATGCACAATTTCCTGGGAGGGATGGGAACCGGTCCACAGTCGGACCGCCGAACGAGGGAACCCGTGCACAACTCGCGCTATCCGGGGGCAACTTATGCACATCTCGCTGACGTGAGCCCTTGGGACATCAGGCCGTCAGGGACGGAGGGCGTGGCTCACTGAAGTTCTCAGCGAAATGATCTCGTGGGGTGACTGGGCCCAGGGGACCCGCGTGCCGCGTGCCGCGATGAGTCCTGCGGCGTCCGGCGGTCGTACTGTCGAACTCGAGGAGGACTTCTGATGCGCAACGTGACCTATTCGATGAGCGTCTCACTCGACGGCTACATCGTCGGGCCGGACGGCGACTTCGACTGGACGGCTCCCGACGGGGAGGTCTTTCGCTTCTGGATCGACGAGATTCGACAGGTCGGCGTCCACCTGTTGGGACGACGGCTGTACGAGACGATGCTGTACTGGGAGACCGCCGACCAGGATCCAACGCTCGACGACGCAGATCGCGAATGGACCGCGCTCTGGAAGCCGCTCCCCAAGGTGGTGTTCTCCACCACGCTGTCGGCGGTGCAGGGCAATGCCCGCCTGGCCTCCAGCGGCCTGGCGGAGGAGATCGAGCGGTTGCGAGCCGAGCCGGGTGAGGGCGACATCGCGATCGGCGGCGCGACTCTCGCCGCCGAGGCGGCCGCGTTGGGTCTGATCGACGAGTACCAGGCCATGGTCTACCCGGTGCTGGTCGGCGGTGGCACTCCGTTCTTTCCCCAAGGCGAGCGCCGGGTGGATCTCGAACTCCTCGAGACCCGGACCTTCAGCTCGAGAGTCGTCTACCTCCGCTACCGCGTGGCGCGTTAGCCGGCTCGTCCGCCGAGCCCCAGGAAGAACGGGCCTGGGCGACAGGGGCCCTCACCCGGACAAGGCGCCCCGCCAGGCCCCCTGTTGTCAGCAGTCCTTCACGGCGTCGTGGTAGCAGCGGATGATCGCGGCCGCGCTGCGGGCTATGTCGTCGGCGGTCGTCTGCCAGGAGCAGACCGAGATCCGCATGACCGCGCGGCCCGCGAATACGGACCCGGACAGCCAGCACGTCCCGTCCTGCTGGACGTGGCGGACGACCTCTTCCGTGAGGCCGTCCGCGTCCTCCCGTACGGGGCCGGTGAAGCGCACGAGGACCTGGTTGAGGACGACGTCGTTCACGATCTCGACGCCCGGCTCGGAGGCGAGCAGCGACGCCATGTGCCGGGCATGGTCGATCGTGCCCCCGATCAGGCGGGCCACGCCCGCGCGGCCGAGACTCCGCAGGGCGGCGTAGACCGGGACCGAGCGGGCCCGGCGGGACCACTCCGGGACGGTGTCGATCTGCTCGCGGTGTCCGGAGATCTCCAGGTAGTCGGCCGTGACGGCGAGTGCGGCGCGGTGGGCCTCCGGGTGGGCCACGAGCGCGATGCCGCAGTCGAAGGGGATATTCAGCCACTTGTGCGCGTCGGTCGTCCAGGAGTCGGCGAGCTGCGCACCGTCCAGGAGACGGCGGTGTTCGTCGTCCGCGGCCAGGGCCCACAGGCCGATCGCCCCGTCGACATGGACCCAGCCCCCGCTCCCGTGGACGCGTTCGCACACCGCGCGCAGGGGGTCCACCGCACCGGTGTTGATGCTGCCCGCCTGGGCGCAGACGATCGGCGGGCGGTCGACCCGCGCCAACGCCGCGTCGAGCGCGGACAGTTCCATCGCGCCGTTCGCGTCGCACGCCACGGCGTCCACGCGGCTGCCCATGCCCAGATAACGCAGGGCCCGGTCGATCGAGGCGTGGCGCTCCGCGCTCGCAATGACCGGGATGCGCGGCGCGTCCCAGAGACCGTCGGCCTGCACGTCCCGGCCTGCCGCCGCCATCAGGTGGTGGCGGGCCGCGGCGAGACCCGTGAACGCGGCCATCTGGGTGCCGGTGGTGAAGCCGACCGACGTCCCGCTGGGGAGCCCCAGCAGGTCGACGATCCACGCGGCGCACACGTCCTCGACGACGCTCGCCGCTGGACTGCACGAGTAGAGCGTGGAGTTCTGGTCCCATGCGGTGACCAGCCAGTCCGCGGCCGCCGCAACCGGCAGCGAGGAACCGATGACATAGCCGAAGTAGCGCGGGCCGGCGCTCGCGGTCGATCCGAGTTCACCGGCGCGCGCGAGGGCGTCCAGGGTCGAGACCGCGTCCTCGCCCGTCGCGGGCATGCCGTCCACCTGCCCCAGTGCGGCGCGTATCTCGTCCGGTGTCGCCGCCGGGAAGACCGGACGGTCCGGCAGGGACGCCCGCCAGCGCACCGCGTGTTCGTACGCCTGGTGCAGCAGGCCCGGGAAGTCGCTCACGTCCGGCCACCGTGTTCCGTGGTCCTCGACTGCCGTCATGTCTCTCGCCGCCCATCCGTCCGGTGGTGACCGCGTTCGAGGGGCGGTCCTACCCGGGGACCCATCGTGCGCGGGACCGGGCGGAGGCGCTGGCGGAAATCGGACGTCCCGAACCAGCCGAGCCATTCGCCTCCTGAAACACCGGCCCGTCTCTCGCTGTCATGGCCCCGCTGCGTCTCCCACCCCAACAGCACAACCGAACCGTACGGGTTCCGGCTTCTCCGTTTCTCGTAGGACAACCGCCTTGCATCCAGGGGTAGGAGACGAACCGTCATGCGACGTTCATGCGTCGCCTACCTGCCGCGGGGTCAGAGCTGGCATCGCCGCGGAGACTTACGCTTCCCGCCGGGCCGGCAGCTACGGCGATGCCGGGTGGTCGGCTCGCTCGCAGGCCATCCTCCGGCTGATGCCGGTCGGCTTGCCGCCGTCGGGGACGGACTGCCGTGCGGGCGGCGGTAGTTCATCCGGCTACCCTCAATCTCCTCGTTGGGGGGGCGGGCCGGGAGGTGGCGTGTGTCCCGGGAGTGCACCGGTCAGGTGCGGAAGAGGGTGCGCAGTGTTCTTTCCTCTTCGGGTTTTGTGCGCCCTCGGAGCTTCATTGCGCCCCCTGCGGGCATCTCTGCCGTCGGTGCTTTGAGCATCGTTCTGCTTGGGAGGCCGCGGTTTCGGGAATTTTCGTTTCAACTCCCCCGCAGTGCCACTGACGTTGACTGCTTGGGGGGGGCGTTCTCGGGCCGATACATGCGCCTGAAGGGCCTTGAAGGGCAGTAGCACGCCAAATCTTGGAGGACGAATGCCGATCGATCCGGACCAGGGTTCTTCTGGTGGTGGCTCCACGGTGACCTTTACGGGTACCGCCCTCGGTGGCGCCACCGCAGTTCGTTTCGGGGACAGGCCGGCGACCATCACCGAGAATTCAGCGACATCGGTGTCGGTCGTCTCTCCGTCAGGTGCCGGCGTGGTCGGGGCCACCGTAACCACACCGGGAGGCACGAGCGGTCCGGTGCCGTTCTATTACATCCCACCGCCTGTTGTCGTTGCCGTCACGCCGGCCTCCGGACCGGTCTCAGGGGGCAGCGCCATCACCGTGACGGGCCGTCACCTCGGCACCGCCGAGTCCATACACTTCGGCACCACGGTCGTCACACCCACGGTGGTCGACGACCAGCAACTCACCGTTCTCACGCCCGTCACCGCGGCCGGTACCGTACCCCTGGTCGTCACCACCCGCGGCGGAGTCGCCAACGCCTCCTTCAGCTTCGTGGATCCGCCCGCCGTCACAGCGTTCAGCCCTCCAACCGGCTTACCTGCGGGCGGAACCCTCGTCTCCATCACGGGCACGAATCTCTCGACACCCACGAGCGTGACCTTTGATGGCCTCCCGGCCGTGTTCGCCGCTCTGTCCGATACACAGATCGCTGCCCTGGCCCCCGCACACGGGTTGGGCACTGCTGCCATCGTGGTCACCACCACGGGCGGGAGCGATACGGCGCCCGGCTTCTTCATCTACCTGCTGTGAGCCCCTCCCGCGGGCTCAGCCGGTGCAGAACACTCCCTTCTCCCAGGGCCTGCACAATATGAACGCTGGACCGGAGCACAACACCCGAACCCCCGCCGACTTCCGCCTCCATCCCGCCATCCCGCGCATCCTGGCCCCGCCCCGGCAGCAGAGAGCCGCCGACGGCCAGGAGTTGGAGATCGCGATCACGGTCAGCGACCCGGACCGGACCTACGGCTGAGCGACCGGCCGAACCCGGGGTGAGCGAGGCGATCGAGCGGGGCATCCTCGCGGGCTTCGAGATCTACGTGCTGGGGATCCGCGACCCTTCGAGGCAGCCCGCCACGGGATTCGGACTCCGCGTCAGGGCAAGACCGGCCTTGGCAGCCCCGGCCACTCCGCCCCGGCCCTCCAGCCACAACGTCCCCGCCATCGCCTCACACAAGCTCCCGGAACGCGAGCGCCGGGACCGCTCCGCATCAATGGACGGCACCCTGCGTGGTCGGCTCCATGCCCGAGAAGCCTTCCACCTTCGACGCGTCGATCGATTCACCGGGGGGCGTCACGGTGAGGGGCACGTCGTAGTCCGAGAATTGAACCGTCACCTCTTTGCCCCGGCCTGAGCCCTTGGAGGTCCCAGTGGACTCCAACTTCAGGGGGAGCGGCTTGCCTGCGACCGCAATGTAGATGGCCCCGGTCTGTCCCTCGGGCGAGGTCCCTCGCAAGACGACAGCAGACTTGCCGTCAAAGGTGACCATGCCGTCCTTCGTCCACTTCTCCACCTTCGAGAGAAAGCCGTGCTCAAGCGGGTTCATCTCACACATGAGGGAGTGGAACCCCAGTACGAGGGAGGAGGACTCCGTGCCCGAAACGTACTTACCCCTGGCCTCCGGAACCTTGGCAAGAGCCGCCTTGCCCCTCTTGGTGGCCCAGTAGGAATCCTCCGGCTTGAGCCAGATCCTCTCGCCCTTCCTGATGAGGTGCAAAGGAGATCCATCCCCTTGGGCAGTGACGGTGCCGGTGCAGTTGTCAGCCCGGTCCACCCTCAAGTCCACACCCGTTGTGCGCAGGCGTACGGACTCCATTTTCCTCAGCGCCTCAGAAGACTTCTCGACGATCTCCGTCGCGGACAGCTTCTGCACACCATTGGGAGTCTTGGCCTGACCAGAGCCGGCCCCGCCGCGGCTGTCCTTGCCCTTCGCGGAGGCACCGTGACTTTTCTTGTCCTTGCCGCCGTTCGTACCGGCGCCATCGGAATCGCTGCCGCATCCGGAGAGTCCCATCGCGGCGGCCGCACAAACAGCCACCGTCCACCTGCCGAACGTCTTCGCCATAGGGTGATGCTCGCCTTTCACTTGGTACAGCAGGCCATCTGCACCTCGCGGAACTCCCGGGAGGTGCAGCCGAATCGGCGCGCCAGGACAGCGCGTCGGAGACGCGCGCGCTGAGGAGTCGACACGGGCTGCGCTTCCATCGCCGCGGCAGCCGGAGGCCTGCGTGATTCGTTCAGGCCTCTACCCTCGGTGGGTGGGCGCCCGGGTCGGTAGTAACGATCTACGGCGACATCTGCCGGATCTGTGGTTCGCGCGCGGCCCACAGCACAGAAGCCCTCCGAGAGAAGGGCGGATGGCGGGTTCGGTGATCCAGAGGGGGCCGGGGGCCGGGTTGCGCCCCGATGCCGGCAAATGGCACTCAAGCACGCCCACGAGCATTCGACCCACGGCCATGGCCTCGGCCTGAGCCGCGGCCGCAGCGGATACGGGCCGGGCCGAGCTTGCGGGAGGTGCGTTGTGCGCACATCCGGGCTTCGAGTACTGCCGGGGTGCGCGATGCTGCCTGGTGAACGGTCGACCGGAGCGGTCGTGCAACCCGTTGGGGCCCTTTCAGCGGTGAAGCGGCGGAAGCGGCGGACCTACTTGAGGGCCGTGGCTCGTGAGACTCCCCTCTCGGCAGCGAGGTGAGCGACCGGCCGCCCGGAATGGACACGATGTACCGGCAACCGCCTGCCGTGAACGGTCAGCCGGGCGCTACGGGCGTCAACAACGCTCGTGATCAATACAACTAGCGCTTCTCGTCGTACCGCTGACGCGCTGCAAGTACGTCATCCATGCTGCCCTCCAGGAAGTGGATGAGGGTCCGCAGATGCTCGGCGACCTCATGGCCGAGCGACGTCAGTTCGTAGTCCACGCGGGGCGGATTGGTCGGCTGGGCCTCGCGGTGCACCAGGCCGTCGCGCTCCAGCGCGTGCAGGGTCTGGGAAAGCATCTTCTCGCTCACGCCATCGACGCGGCGGCGCAGCTCGTTGAAGCGTACGGAACCCTCGTACAGCGCGCCGAGCGTGAGCGCGCCCCAGCGGCCCGTGACGTGCTCCAGGGTGCCGCGTGAGGGGCATGCCTTGGCGAACACGTTGTACGGGAGGTCCTGCTCCCCCGGGCACTGGCTGAACATACATCGAGCGTACCCCAATGCAGCGCTAACCAGCAGGTTGCACTAACGAAAAGTTAGTGCTTTCCTTCTTTCATTGCCGGTGAGCTTCTGTCTCGCCGTGTCCTTTGCTCACGCCTTCCGAGGAGTACGTAACGTGACCACCCCTGTTGTCTCCATCGCCTACCACTCCGGCTACGGCCACACCGCCGTCCTCGCCGAGGCCGTCCGCACCGGTGCCGTCAAGGCCCGTGCCGAGGTGCACCTGATCAACGTGGACGAGATCACCGACGAGCAGTGGGCGACCCTCGACGGTTCGGACGCCATCGTCTTCGGCTCACCGACCTACATGGGCACCGCGTCCGGCGCCTTCCACGTCTTCGCCGAGGCAACATCGAAGCGCTGGGCCACGCTGGCCTGGAGGGACAAGCTGGCTGCCGGCTTCACCAACTCCGCCTCCAAGAGCGGCGACAAGCTGCACACCCTGCAGTTCTTCCAGATCCTGGCCGCGCAACTGGGCATGCACTGGGTCAACCTGGGCCTGCTCCCCGGCTGGAACAGCAGCTCGGGCTCCGAGAACGACCTCAACCGCCTTGGCGTCTTCGCCGGCGCCGCGGCCCAGTCCAACGTTGACGAGGGCCCGGATGCCGTCCACAAGGCCGACATCGCGACGGCCGAGCATCTGGGGCGCCGGGTGGCCGAGACGGCGAAGGTGCTCGCGCAGGGGCGCGCCGCGACTGCCGCATAAGCGTTCGCGCGAACGCACCTCGGTGAACCCGCCACCCAGGCCTGAAGGTCAGGCTTGCATCTGCGCCGGAGTGCAACGACAGCGGCAACGGCTCTCGCCGGCGAAGGCCAGGGACACCTCCATGAAGTCCCGGGCGCTCAGACGCCGATGCCGATGGCGATGGCGGAGACGCAGGCGTAGGACGCAGACGGCGAGGTCGAAGCCGAGTTCGTTGATGGTGTCCAGATGGCGTCGAGTTCGCCGAGGTCGCGTGCGGCCCAGGCGTCGACGATGTCGTCCCGGCCGTAGCGGACTTGGAGGCCTGGGGTCAGCACCCCCACGGACCACCACACGCACACATGGCATCACCGGCCCGTGTATGCCACGGACGGGCCCAGCCTCCTCATCATGGCGGCGACCCGCCGCCCCTGCCCTGCCCTGCCCTGCCCCGCGAACCGGACGGGTGAGAGCCGGCGCCCCGAGCCCAGGGACGGAGACCTCGTCCAGGCTCTCTGCACCGACTGGCTGAAGGGACCGAGCGCCGCCGGGCCCTCAATCGGTGGGGCGACGGGTCCCGGTCCACCAAACCGGCACAGGAAGCAGCGGCCCGATCAGGGAAGGGTCATCCTGCGTTGTCAATGCAGCCTGGAAACCTCGTACGGACGGCTCAGGAGGAACGAGCGGGTTCGCCGAATTGTCCTCCGACTCGTCGAAGACGATGACCGCGACGAGACCCTCATGGTCCTCCCGCCCCTGTAACTGGCAGGCGTCAGGATTGCTGTGCCGGCAGTGAGAGGGAACCATCCGGTTCCAGTCCGAACCGGATGATCGCTCGCAGGTGCGATGAAGGGGCCCGGAGGCTCGCGAGCGACCGCATAGCGCTTGGGTATCCGTGGTCGACGGCTTTGCGTGCAAGGCGCTCGGCCGCTTCTCGATCTCCGGCCCATTCCCGGGTTTCCGCGAGGGTGCGCAGGGCGGTGGCGTCGCCCCGGTCGGCGGTCTGGAAGGCGAGATGCTCGGCCTCCTCACCGTCCCCGGCCTTCTCCCGCATCGCTGCGAGGGCGCGCAGGGCCTCGTGGTCGTCGCCCTGGTCAGCGGCTTGGAAGGCGAGACGCTCGGCTCCCTCACCGTCCCCGGCCTTCTCCCGCATCGCTGCGAGGGCGCCCAGGGCGTCGTGGTGCCCCTGGTCAGCGGCTTGGAAGGCGAATCGCTCGGCCTCCTCACCGTCCCCGGCCTCTTCACGCAGCTCCGCGAGGGCGGGCAGGGAGTAGGTCGCCCCGTGGTCGACGGCGGCTCGAAGCAGACGTTCGGCTCTGTCCCGGTCCCCTCGTTCCCGGACGTGCCTTGCGACTTCGTGCAGGATCCACGGGTGGTTCTGCTCTGCGGCCATGAAGGCGAGGCGCTCGGCCCCCTCGGCGTCCCCTCTCATGGCGGCCCGCTCGAAGGCGAGACTGTGCAGGGGGGTGGAATCCCCGCGGTCGAGGGCCAGAAGCGCCAGACGCTCGCCCTCCTCCTGGTCGTCGCTCCGCCGCCAGTGCGCGACGAACTGCAGCGGGGTGGTGGAGCCGCTGTCGGCTGCATCAAGTGCGAGGCGCTCGGCCCCCTCACGGTCTCCCGCATGCTCCAACGACATCACGGCGCTGACGTCGGCCATGACGTCGCGGGCCCCCGCGACGGGCGGTGCGACGCGTTCTCGCGCTTCTGCCGGGGTGCTTGCGGACGCGAGTTCACCGTGATTCGCGGGGGGCTGGGGCGGGAATCCGGCATCCTGCCGCAGCCCCGGCCCCCCGGTGTCGTAGCGCTTCGCAGCGAATCCGCGCAACGCGCCCGCCGCGGCGGCGCGGAGGAGACGTCCGCCTTCCTGGGCGTCTCCTGCCCTCTCCCGCATCATCGCCAGCTCATGCAGGGCATCGCGGTTGCCACGGGCGAGGGCTGCACGGAAAAGACGTTCGGCCGTGGTCAGTCGCAGGCGATCATCGGCGGCCTTGGCGATACGTACGAGAGCGGCGGCAGGGGCCAAGTGGTTGCCCGAGGCATGCCAGAAGGAATCAGGCGGGACAAGGTGGCTGCGCGAGGTGGTCCCGTACTGGTCAAGGGACTCTGCCAGGCGGTAGACGCCGACCGTGCCGGATGGGACGTCGCCTTCCGTCCCCCTCTGCCGTCCCCGGTCGTCGGCGCGGGTGGCCGGAGCCCGGCCTCCCACATGGCTGAGGGGTGCCATGCCGGCGTCGCCGGGGCGCAGTGCCTCGCTCAGAGCGGAGTCGAACCAGCCCGTGGGCAGGTCATCGAGTACGTCCTGATCCAGGTAGCCGGGCGCTGCCTCTTCGAGGAAGAGCCGGGGCAGGTCGAGGTCGGCCCCGAGACGGCGAGCGTCCATCGCAGCCTCGAGGACCGCTCGCACACTCGCATGCACTTGCTCGAAGCGGGCCACCAGGTCGAGTGCAGTCGGTTCTTTTCGTGCTGTCATGCCGCCGCAGCATGGCACTCGGCCGGCCCCGGACGCCTAGCTGGATTTTCTAGTGACACCGGCGATGCAGGGACCCAGGCTTCGAAGCCATGACACCGCCCGGAGGAACGTGCGGTGGTGCTCACCGGCCTCGGCCGAGCCGCTCGCCTTCGGCTCGGGACTGCGGTCCGCGACGCACGGGATCCGAGGCACATTCCGTACTGGTGGTGATCGACGACGTGATGACTCATCGGCGAAGGCGGGTTCCGGAGGGGCCGGTGAAGCGGGTGCCGTACGTGCCCCAGCGGCCCTTGCTGGTGCGAGCCGAGGCACAGCGTCTGGACCGGGCGCACCCCGCTGTGGGCTTCGGGCCGCACGCGCACGACTTCTTCGAGATCGTCGTCTTCACCGCGCCCGGGGGCATGCACGTGGTCCAAGGCACCCCCGAGCCCGTGCGGCGGGGGGACGTGTGGATGCTCGCGCCCGGCGTTCCCCATGACCTCGCGGGGATCGGCGAGGCTCAAGGGTGGGTGGTCGTGGCGGGGTTGGAGGTACTGGGCCTGCCCTCTGGTGTACGCGATATCGCCCCGTGGGCCATGAGCCCGCTGGTACACGCATTCCAGCAGGCCGACCCCGCTGGGCGGCCCCGTCTCCTGCACCTCGACCGCGGAACGCTGCGGCGCTGGACAGGATGGCTGAGTGGCATGGCTCGCGAGTGCGTCGAACTCCGGCCGGGCTACCAGGAGGTGGTGGGGGCGCTGCTGCGGATCCTGCTCGTCGACGCCGCTCGGCTGACGCCCGCCCCGGCTTCCTCGACCAGGGCGGACACGCTGGTCCACCAAGCGCTGGAGCTGGTCGACAAGCGCTTCTCCGACCGGCTGTCGCTGGGCGATGTCGCCCGCGAGCTTGCCGTCACCCCCGGGCACCTGACCGAAGTCGTGCGCAAACAGACCGAACGCCCTCTGGGTGAGTGGATCCTGCAGCGCCGCATGGCCCAAGCCCGCCTGCTGCTCGCCGAAACGACCCGACCGATCGGCCTGGTGAGCACCGCGTGCGGATTCCAGGATGTGGGGCACTTCTCGCGGCAGTTCCGCCGCCACCACGCCATGAGCCCCTCGGCCTGGCGCACCGCGGTGACCGGAACGGCTCCGGTGACCAAGGACCTGGCCGGGGGCCGCTGAGACATCCCGAGCGTCCTGCGAGCTGCTCACCCGGACCACGGATCCGACCGTTCACGCCACAGATCACCACTACCGGGCCCCTGCGCCATGGCCTGAGGCTGGAACACATGAGCAGCGCGATCCATACGGCCGTCACCACGCTCACCAGCAGCGTGAACGGCCTGCACAGCAACACCTGCCTCGTCCACGCGCCCCACGGCATCATCGTGAAAGACCCTCCGACGCTCCTGTCGGGCAGGCGGCCCATCGACGACATGGCCATGGCCGAACTGCTGCGCGCCATGGAACAGTTCCGGCCGGGCGCACCATTGAGCAAACCCGTCAGCTGAGCGCCGGCCCCGTGACGGCCGAACTCGCCGCCCTGCCCGACAGCCATTCTGAGGAACCTGGGAAAACACTGCCGTGGAAGCCACATTTGACGTCCTGAGCGAACTCGCTGTGCAGCACTTGCCTTCGGATCTCGCCGAAAAGTGGATCGGGCAACTGCGCCCGGGCATAGCCCTGGAGGAGGGCACCGAAGCGGGACCGGTCGTCGGGTACCTCGGAGGGCTGCCGAAGCTGGCCGACGACATGGAGTGGCCGGTATGGAAGCACGGGCCCCTCTCGCTCATCGCCTCGATCGACTGTGCGGCCCTGCCGGCGGGTGCCCTGGACATCCCGCTGCCCGAGAGCGGCACACTCCTCTTCTTCTGCTTTGGCCACGGTGGAGACAATGACACGTCCGACAAGTACGTAGGCGTGGACGTCGAGGACCGTGAGACCTGGGACGGTGCCCGTGTGCTGTATGTGCCGGCCGGAGTCCCCACCGCGGAACGTGAAACACCCCTGGGGCTCGAACCACACATCAGGCGACCGCTGTCCGCACGGGAGACCACAACTGCCCCAGACCTGTGGCATGTCTGCCTCCGGGACATCTTCGCTCCGGGCCAGCCTCTGGCGAGCAGGTGGGAAACCACCTATCCGAAGGAGTTCTTCCAGGCGGCCTGCGATCTTCCCGAGGAGAACACACCGCACCGGATCGGCGGACACGCCAACGTGTGTCAGAACCCGGTGGAAGAGGAGCTCGCGTACCACCTCCTCGGTAGGGACCAGGCAGACGACGCCCGTCTGTCAGAGGAAGCACGCGGCTGGGTCCTGCTGGGACACTTCTACGGAGATGGCAGTCACGATGGATGGCTGTACTGGCTGATCCGCCCGCAGGACCTGGCCGAACGACGCTTCGACCGGGCCATGTTCATCTTCCAGGCTGAGAAGGCCCGCCTCGATCCCGTCACCTTCCGGCGGGACTGCGCCCGGCCCGTAGGGAGCGCTTGGCCAAGGCGATCCGTCTTTCCTCGGGGAGGTCGGCCCTGTGTGCTGTCGAGGATGGTGCGGGCGATGGTGTGGAGCTTGATGTTGGTGTGCCGGGAGACCTCGACCAGGAATTCCGTCGCAGCCTCCGGACACACGTCGCGTTGGATTTCTTGGCGTTGGTGGAGCAATCCTCGGACACCGCACACCTCCCGGCAGCCGCGCCCGTCGCAGCAGGCGCCGACCGCGTCCCCTCCTGACGCCTTTCGCACCTCACGCGCGCCTCTTCGCGGAGGCGCGCCCCACGCAAGGACTCATCCACATGAGTAGATCGCAGCGAAGTCGAAGTCGACCCGCACTTGCGCGTCGATGGCGCGATGCCGAAGCAGGTCGCGGCCGAGCTGGCCCACCGCGGGCGCCCCGATGGTCGTCAACGCCGGCATCGGCCTGTGGCCTGGACGACAGCAGGCAGGAAGGTGACCGCGCGCTGGTGAAAGGCGGTCCACATCGGATTTCGGATGGTCCGGTGTCGACCGCACAGCTCAGGCGGTCCGGATCGCGGCCACCAACCCGGTCACCAGGATCGCTCGCTCGACCATGCTCTCGACCAGCAGGTACTCGTGATCGGCATGGGCCCCACCACCGACGGCTCCAAGGCCGTCGAGGGTCGGCACCTCCAACGCAGCCGTGAAGTTGCCGTCGCTCCCGCCGCCCACGGCCACGGCCTCGATGCCGGGCAGCAGCCGGCTCGCCATCGCGAAGAGATCCACCGCCGCGGACTCCGGCATCGGCGGTCGGCTCACCCCACCCCGCACCTCGATCACGGCTCCCTCGACGTGCGGTGCCAACGCCGCGAATGCCGCTTCGACACGGTCCTTCTCGTCTCCCGACTCGACCCGCACATCCACGACCACGGTCGCTTCAGCCGGGACAACGTTGCTCTGCGTGCCGGCTGACGCGATGGTCGGGGTGACCGTGGTACCCGCTTCGGGACGGCTCATCGCGTCGATGCGGAGCACCTGGTGAGCGGCTTCGATCAGGGCGTTGACGCCGGCCTCGGGTTCGAGACCGGCGTGCGACGCCTGGCCGGTGATCAACACCTCGAACGTGCCACACCCCTTGCGGCCGGTTTTCAGCCCACCGCCCTCGGCCGCGCCCTCGAACACCAACGCCGCTCCGCACGCCCGTGCGCGTTCCTCGATGAGGTCCCGCGAAGTGTGGGAGCCGTTCTCCTCGTCGCACGTCACCAAGATCTCGACACCGGTCAGATCCTCGAGCGCGGCCAGCCCGTGGATCGCCTGCACCAAGCCGCCAAGCATGTCGAAGACGCCCGGACCGGTCACCCGCCCCTCCTCGACCGCGAACGGGCGACGCTCCAAAGTGCCGAGCGGGAACACTGTGTCGTGGTGTCCGAGGATCAGCACCCGGGGTTCACCCCCGCCCGACCAGTGCACGTGCGGTCCCGCCTCACCCTCGACGAGGACGGCCCGGCCGCCGAGGCGGTTCTCCAGGATCCCGGCGACCGCCTCGGCCGACCCTGCCAAGGCGGTTGGATCACCGGAAGGCGATTCGAGCTCGACGAGAGTCCTGAGGTCGTCGAGCATCGCGCCGACGGAGAGGGGAACGGCCGTGTGCGAGATCATATGGGGACGATAATCGGACGGCGGAGCGGGCTCGCTCACGAGGGTGTGAATGGGACGCTGTTGACCGCGGGACTCTGCTGAGCGTTGACGACAAGCCGCTACCCGGCGCGACGTGCCGGACGAAGACGCCAGAGACCCAGTGAGGTTGGCCAGGTGGGAGGTGATGTGTTCCAGGGACTGAGTTCTACGCCGAAACCGGTGTGGTCGCCGTGATGGAGGTGGACGAGCTTGTGCTGTGGCCGGGCCCGGTTGAGGCGCGACTGCAAGGGGCGCATGATCGCTCTCCGTGTAGCACCGGCCGGGTGTCGCTGTCGCTACCGAGGCGGGAGCGGGGAGCAGCCAGCGCTGCGACGGGCGCGGGTGTGTACCTGGCTCTTCCTCCGGCGCGAGGCGCAACCTTCGTCTCATCTGCTGAAGGATCACGAGTCAGAGGAACGTACGCAGGGCTACACCGTCGACGCCAGCGAGTCGACACACACGTCGCCGGTCCGGAACACCGTCGTTCCAGCATGTGCCCCCTCCTCCTCGCTACGCCGTTCAGGACCGATGTCCCGCCGAGGAGGCTGACACTGCTCACCCCCGCGATTCAGAGTCACGTGTCTCCCGCGGCCCCGACCAGCCGTGTGCCCAACTCCCGTACACACTGCACCAGTTGCTCCGGTGACCGGACTCGGAAGTCCAGGCCCAGCATGGCAAGCCGAACCGCCAGCCACTCCACCGGGTCCGAGACTGCGGTCCGCAGGACGCATTCGGCTCCGCCCTGCGTCGGCTCCGGCTTCCCCAGCCACTCCGGAAGGCGCGCCGAGACCACCGCCGTCGGGGCAGCGAAGGCGATCTCGACCTCGTAGGAATCTCCCAGCCGGCGTATGGAGCGCCGTAGGTACTCCGCGGCGCTCCCTGCCGGCAGTTCCCGTTGCGCGAACCGCGCACCTGTGGCGAACGGCTCGCTCACCCGGTCCACCCGGAAGGTCCGCCAGGCGGCGCGGTCGAGGTCATAGGCGACCAGGTACCAGCGGCGGCCCGTGGACACCAGCCGATACGGCTCCGTCACACGCCGGGACGTTGTGCCGTCCCCGGCTCGGTAGGCGAAACGCAGCAACTCCCGAGCAGCCACGGCCGAGGCCATGACAGTCAACGTCTCGGGCGCGATGCTCGGCCCGTCCCCACCGGTCAGCAGTGTTGTCGCCGCCTGGAGGGTGGTCACCCGGTGGCGCAGCCGCGCAGGCAGCACCTGTTCCAGCTTGGCCAGCGCGCGCACCGACGCCTCGTCCACGCCCTCGACCGCGTGCCCGGCTCCGGCGCGCAGCCCGACTGCGATGGCCACCGCCTCCTCGTCGTCGAGCACGAGAGGTGGCATGGCTTTGCCCGCAACCAGGCGGTACCCGCCGTCGGCGCCCATGCTCGCCTGCACCGGGTAGCCCAGCTCGCGCAGCCGGTCGATGTCCCGGCGGACCGTGCGCCGGGAGACCCCGAGTCGCTCGGAGAGCTCACCGCCGGGCCACGCACGGGGGGTCTGGAGAAGGGAGAGGAGTGTGAGCAGCCGGGCGGGGGTGTCCGTCGTCATGTCATCCAGAATGCTGCATGACTAGGACACGATCTGACCTACTGCCTGACTAGCTTTTCGGCCATGACCTTCACCGAGCCCATATCCGAAACAGATCGGGCGGCCTCCGGCGACCGCCGCCGCTGGTTCGCCCTCGCGATCGTGATGACCGCTGCCTTCATGGACCTGGTCGACGTCACGATCGTCAACATCGCGATCCCGTCGATACAGCAGGACGAGGGCGCCTCGTTCAGCCAGATCCAGTGGATCACCGCCGGTTACGCCCTCGCGTTCGCGGCCGGTTTGATCACCGGCGGACGACTCGGCGACATCCACGGCCGCAAGCGGATCTTCCTTCTCGGTGTCGGCGGTTTCACCATTGCCTCCGCACTGTGCGGGCTCGCCGCCAACCCGGAGATGCTCGTCGCGTCCCGCATCCTCCAGGGCGCCATGGCGGCGCTGATGGTGCCGCAGGTGCTGTCGATCGTGCACGCCACCTTCCCCGCGCACGAACGCGGCAAGGTCTTCGGGCTGTTCGGCGCGGTCGTCGGCCTCGGCGCGGTCTCGGGGCCGCTGCTCGGTGCCCTGCTCACCGAGTGGAACCTCTTCGACCTGTCGTGGCGGCCCATCTTCCTGATCAACCTGCCGGTCGGCATCGCGGGCCTGGTCCTGGGCAGCCGCGTGATCACCGAGTCCAAGGCGCCAGGCGCCCTCAAACTGGACCTGGTTGGCGTCGGCCTGGTCACGCTCGGCCTGCTGATGCTGATCTATCCGCTCACCCGCGGCCGCGAACTGGGCTGGCCGTTGTGGGGGTACGTCTCGATGGTGTGCGCGCTCCTCGTCCTCGCGGCACTGGTGGCCTACGAGCGCAGGAAGAGCGCGCGGGACGGATCCCCGCTTGTCGAGCTTTCGCTGTTCCGGGTGAAGAGCTTCGCGGCGGGCATCGCCGTGCAGACCGTCTTCGGTGTCGTGCTCGGCGTCTTCTTCCTGGTCTGGACGCTGTACATGCAGGTCGGGCTCGGCTGGAGCCCCCTTCGGGCAGGTCTGACCGGCGTACCGTTCTCGATTGCCGTGTCGACGGCGGCGGGGCTGTCGGTGCAGAAGCTGGTCCCGCGTTTCGGCCGCAAGGTGCTCCAGGCGGGAGCGCTGATCATGGCCGCCGGTGTGCTGCTCTACATGTGGGAGTCCAGCCGCTACGGCATCGGTACCACCTCCTGGCAGATGGCGTTGCCTCTCTTCGTCATGGGCGTGGGCATGGGCCTGATCATCGCCCCGCTGACCGACGCGGTGCTCTCCGAGGTGCCGCGCAAGCACGCGGGTGCTGCCTCCGGACTGATCAACACGGTGCAGCAGATGGGCAACGCACTGGGGCTGGGTCTGGTGTCCGTGGTGTTCTTCGGCTTGATCGACGATCACCTGAGCCCGGCGGAGATCGGCCCCGCCTACATTGACGCCTTCCGCCATGCGCTGGGCTGGGTCGCCGCCGTATTGGGCGTGATCTTCGTGGTGATGTTCGCCCTTCCGAAGCGGCCCGCTCTGCACGTCGAGGGCGCGCCGTCCGAAGGGCCGGCGGAGGTGAAGGAACCAGCACTGGTGCCCTAGGTATTGATCACGGTATTGATCACGAGCGTTGTTGACGCTTGTGGGCCTTGGGCAATGACGAAGACCTCCGGTGTGGTGGGCACGGCCCATGAACAGATCACGCGGAGGTCTTCGTGACGAGCGCGCGTCGCACCCGAGCTCGCCGTGAACGACCGGACCCGACCGGTCGGCCCGTGCGCGCTCCCTCCGGAGGAGGGGGGCCTGAGCAGAAGTCAGCAGGTGCGCTCGTACTCGACTTGGGCGAGGGGGTTGCCGTCGCCGAAGTCGAGGGTGCGTGCCCGACCCGACTCGGTGAAACCGCACTTGGCGTAGAAGCGGCGGGACCGTGGGGTGTCGCGCAGGGTCCAGAGGTGTACCTGTGCGAAGCCGTTCTCGCGCAGACGGTTGAGTGTCTCGTTCATCAGCACGGCCGCGGCGCCACTCCCCCAGCCGTCGGGATGGCCGTAGAAGCTATGGATCTCCGCAAGGCCCGGCCGGGCCGGGGACGAGGAAAAGTAGGACAGCGCCAGTGGGCGGCCCTCGAGCGCGGCGAGCAGAATCGTCTCGGGCCCGTTCGTGATCCGCTCGTGCCATCGCGTACGCCTGCTCCGTACGGCCTCGGCGACGAACCCCCGCGCGAAGAACGGCCCGTAGGCCGCCTCCCACGCCGCGGCGTGGATCTCCCCGAGGGTCGCAACAAGCACGGCCAGCAGGCAGAAGGTCCGTTGGCTGATGCACTCGAACGGACGGGTCACCACGGAGGGTGCGCGGAGGTGCACTGTCTAATTCAGGCGCAGGCGGCAGAGGGTTCCGAGGCCATCAGGGATGGAACCATGCGAACGGTAAGGACGCGGAATAGCTCCATGCCGACGTCGAATACGGATGGGCATGGCGAACCGGCTCACCCCTGCGGCCGTTGTGGTCGGCTACTGGAAGACCTAGGGATCAACTGATGTCCATCATTCGATTCGACTCGCTCAGCAAGGATTTGCTTGGGGCGCTTGTTGCGTCCGGGTGGAGCGCAGGCAGGAAAGTTGACGCCGGTCAATGGATAAAGCCGTTGGAGGGTGAAGGGTATCGGGCTCACCCATTGGCTCAAGAAATCCTCGCTGCGGTGGGAGGGCTCTCGATCGATCCGGTCAATCGAGTCGGCCAGAACTTCAATAATGACGAGCCTTACAATTTCGATCCCTTCGCCGCCGGATCAGGGCAGCGTGATCTAGCGGAAGAGGTAGAGAGCGTTCTCGGTGGGGCTTATTTCCCAATTGGCGAATGGCTCAGTTACTCAAGTGTATTCGTCGAGGCTGGGGGGAGGGTGGTTGCTGCTGGTATGGGATGGATTTGGGAGCTCGGTTCCACCTTTGAAGACTCCCTGGAGTTGGCAGTCTGCGCGAATCGCCCGCTGGTCTGCCTGCACTCCGATCCGGGACTCGATCCTTGGCCGAGACCTGATTCCCGTTAGCGAATCTCGGCCGCGTCGAGCATCGCCTGACGGAGCTTCCGGTCGGGGTGACAGCAGCGGCGGACACAGTGGTGTCCGCCGCCTCTGGCCGTCAGGGCGGTCGAGCGCATGGCCGAGCAGGTCGATGGCGCGTCGCGCTGCAGACGGATGCGTACGTGGGCGTAGACGGTGGCGGTGACCGCCGATGTGGGCGTGGCCCGAGGATTTCCCTGCCCGAGGAAGGGCCATTCTTGGAGGCCGCCACCGCTGGGACGAACTCCAATCAAGGATGGGCGAATAGCCCGGGACACGCCAATCCGTATCGACATCCATGGCGGGGAGTAGCGTTCGGATGCCAATGATTAATTCAATGGATCCCGACTTCCGCGTGTGTCAGATCACTTTCGATACGCTGCTGGAGCTCCAGTTGGAGGCGGAGGGCCGTGGCTGGGCTACCCGGTGGACTTCGATCCACGCACTCCGCAGCCAAGTCAAGGAAGAAGACGTCTTCCTCCAGTCGCTCATGCGCGAGGAGCGGGCAGGGGCGGTTCTGGCAGTCCGGTGCCTCGTGCTGTTCCCGGCCGTGGGCGGCAGAAATTCAGGCGGACTCGCCACGATCGATCTAGACCCAGCCAGGTTCGAATCGTTGCAGCGGATCGATCGCGACGCGGACACCCGGAGGGCGCTTGCCCGGATGTTCTCGCTTGCGGTGGGCGGCATCACGATGGTGGCAAAAATGTAGCGAGCGTTGTTGATACTCAGTGGCGTGATCGTCAACTGCGGCCCGAGTGCGACCGTCGGTCAGCCCATCGTGACCGCCTAGCGGGCTCTGGAAGCTGTGCGGCGCCGTGGAGTACAAGAGCATTGGATCGGGCGGGAATTTTGCCTATTCATGCGGCGATCTGGAGCCCTGCCAGGTGTCATCTGGCAGGGCCTCAGTGCGGTCTGATGGCATGGGTTTCACGTAGCCCGAACTCAGGGAGCCTCTTCGCATGGGTCGACTCGCAGAGTCGTCTCAGCCTCGGGCACGATCGGGTTCCGGGATCGAGTTCGCAGTTCCGGCACGCGCCGCCGGCACGCTCCTCTCGTTGATCTTGCCGAACGGAACGTGCACGCTGGGCGTGCTGCGCGACGTGCCCTCCAGGTGTCCCACCTGGTCGTCGAAGAAGATGTGGGGCTTGAGAATCCCCATGACCGTGCTCTTGTCTATGCCGCCGAGGAAGAAGGCGTCGTTGACCGTCACACCCCACCCCTTCAGGCTGCGCACCGCGCGTTCGTGGGCCGGGGCGTTGCGGGCGGTGACGAGCGAGACGTGGACGCGGACCTCGTAGTCCGGGTCCTGCGCCCGTCGTTCTTCCTCTCGCTGCTGAAGCCGGTTGATGCTGGCGAGGAAGTCCCGCAGCGGGCCCGGGTCGTGCGGCGTGGCGGCGTTCCTCGTCTCGTGGGAGCGGAACCCTTCGAGGCCGTCGGCCTGGAAGACCTGCTCGGAGGAGTCGTCGGCCAGGACACCGTCGAAGTCGAAGGCGATCCGCAGGTCCTGGTCGTCGGTCTCGTCGGCCGCGGCCGCACCCAGGACGCGGCCGGCGGGCAGGCCCAGGGCCACGGCCTCGCGGACGTCGGTCTCGTCCGCCGACAGGAAGAGCGACATGTTCAGCGCGGGCATGAACCGGTACGGCGAGCGCCCCTGCATGAAGATGGCCCGGCTGATCGGCAGGCCGTGCGCCTGGATCGACCGCATGACCCTCAACCCGGTGTCAGGGTCGTTGCGGGACAGGACGATCACTTCCACCAGGGGATCGTCGGGAGAGCTGAGGTCGTTCAGGGACAGCAGCCTGCGGATGAAGGAGAATGCGACTCCCTTCCCCAGCGTGTCGTCCAGGTGCTCCTCCTGGTAGGCGCGGTAGGACTCCTCGCCCTGCTCGCGGAAGACCTCAGCCGACTCCGCCAGGTCGAACAACGCGCTGGTGGCGATACCGACGACCAAGCGGTTCGCAAGTTCGTACTGCACAGCTCTCTCCCGCATCAACTCGTGCGCCGGTTTCGGTGATGTGCCGGCCCGGGCCAGGATCCCAGTCGGTGATCGGACCTGGCGAGCAGGCCGGTCCTCCCGACACCGGGAATGCGCTTGTCCGCGATTCCGGCACCGCACTACCGTGCCGATGTGGATCTCTTCTCCCGCGCCTGGACTGCGCTGCGCGCCGCTGTCGCCGAGCTCCCGGACCGGGACTTCGAACAGCCCTCCGGCTGCAACGGCTGGCTCGTACGGGACCTCGTGTGCCACTTGGTCATCGACGCGCAGGACGTGCTGATCACCCTGGTCACCCCGGCCGACAGGGAGCCGACCCGTGACGCGGTGACCTACTGGAATGTCACGAAGCACCCGCCGACCGGCGACGATCCGCTCGATGCCCTCATCGTCCGGCTGGCCGCCGCGTACGAGGAGCCGCGCCTGCTCACGTTCCACCTCGACGACGTCGGCTCCGCCGCCGGACGCGCCGCCGAACTCGCCGATCCCGGCGCCCGGGTGAGCACCCGCGACGAGGTACTGACCGTGGGCGACTACCTGACCGCGTACGTCCTGGAATGGACGCTGCATCACCTCGACCTGATCGCGCACCTCCCTGATGCGAAGGAGCCGCCCCGGGAGTGTCTGGCCCGGTCCCGGGAGATGCTGGAGAGCATCGCCGGGGGCGCGTTCCCCGCGTCGTTCAGCGACACGGACGTCCTGCTGATCGGTACCGGCCGCCGGGTGCCGACCGACGCCGAGAGGGCCGAACTCGGGGAGACAGCCGCACCATTGCCGTTCGTCCTGGGCTGAGGAGTCCGCTTCCGATACGAGAGCGGGCCTGGTCTCAGCGGGGACGGGAAGGGCGCTCGTCGGGGATGCGGGCCAGCGCGATGATGGCCATGTCGTCCTGATAGGGGCCGTCCGTCCAGCGCGCCACGTCCTGGACCAGCGTGTCGATCAGCTGACGCGGGTTCCGGTAGGTGCGTGTGCCGAGGCCGGCGTCCTCGATGTCGTAGAAGGCGCCCATCTCGTTGCGGGCTTCGGTGACCCCGTCCGTGATCAGCAGGAGTGTGGCGCCGGGCGGCATCGCGAAGCTGTCGGCCGTACCCGCGCCCGGCCCGGCGTCCAGGCCCCCGAGCTCCATCCCGAGCGGAAGCTGAGGGTCCGTGGGATCGAGGCGGACGACGTCACCGGCCTGTACGAGGAACGGGGACGGGTGTCCGCGGTTGACCCGGCGTACGGTGTCACGCCCCGGGACGATCTCTGCCAGCAGGGCGGTCGTGAAGTCCTCGAGGCCGGTGGGCGCCGACCTGTGCTCGTTGTCGCGCCGCAGCGCCGCGTCCAGCCTCTGCGCGAGCTCGTCGAGGGTGGGCGCGTTCTCGGCCTCCTGCCGGAAGGCACCGATGAGGACCGAGACGGAGGCCACTGCCTGCAGGCCCTTGCCCCGTACGTCCCCGATGATCGCCCTGACACCGAAGGGCGTGGCCTGCACGGCATAGAGATCGCCACCGATACGGGCTTCGGCCTGCGCCACCTCGTAGCGGGCCGCCACCTCCAGCTCCCCGGCGCGGGCCGGTGGATCGGGCAGCAGCGCGCGCTGGGCCGCCTCCGCCACGTCACGGGCCTGGGCCAGGCGCCGACGGTGCCGGGTCAGGAGCACATTGATCAGAAGCGCGAGGCAACTGGTCACGGCCACATCGGCCAGATCGACGACGAGTGCGGTGACCGGACGCCCGAGATGGATGTCGAGCGCGACGGAGGCGGCACAGGCGACGACGGCGACGGCGAGGCTCTCCCGGAAGGAGAGCATCGCCGCCGCGACCAGAGGAGTGGCGGCCAGCAGAGGCAGCCCCATGTAGGGCTCCGGCCCGAAGATGTCCGCCGCCGCGCCCGCGACGAGCAGCAGGACCACCAGGAGCCGGGTCAGCCCGGGCTGTCCGATGGCCTTCGTCACGATCGCTCTCCGCTCTCCCCGCAGGCGTCCACCTATGAGCCCCATCGGGACGTGGTGCGTCATTGCCGCTGCTGGCGAGCATGCCGCCGCGAGGAGGCCGTCGCACGTGACCCCGCGGGCCCCTCACTGAACCGACGTACGCCCCGGCCGCGCAGGCCGGGGCGTACAGGTGTCAGTGCCCGTCGGAGGGGTCGGACGTCCGACTCTCAGGTCACCAGCCGCCGGACCGCCTCCTCGAAGACGGCCAGATGGGTGTCGACGTCCGCTGCGGTCGTCGCCGGGCACATCAGCGCCATGTTGTGGAACGGGGTCAGCAGGATCCCCCGGTTCACCAAGTACAGGTGCAGATAGTCCTCCAGGTCCACGTCGGTGGCCCGCTGCGAAGCCGTGCCGTTCACCGGGGCGGGGCTGACGAAGCGGTACTCGGCCCGCGCGCCCAGCTGCGTGACGCTCCAGGGGAGCGAGCAGCTGTCGATCACGCGTTGCACCCCGGCCGTGTAGCGCGTGGCCAGGGCGATCATGCGCTCGTACGCCTCGTCGGTGAGCACCTCGGTCAGCGTCGCGCGGGCGGCGGCCAGCGACAGCGCGTTGCCCGCCAGGGTGCCGCCGACCCCACCGGTGTCGACGAGGTCCAGATCGGGGTGGCCCCACAGGCGGTCCGCGAGGGACTCGCTCAGGCCGTAGGCGCCGATGGGGATGCCGCCGCCGATGGCCTTGCCGAGGGTGACGACGTCCGGGTCGAGGTTCCACGCCGCGGTGCAGCCGCCGGGGCCCGCGGAGATCGTGTGGGTCTCGTCGTTGATGAGCAGCGTCCCGGAGCGCCGGGTGAGTTCCCGTACGCCCTCGAGGTAACCGGGCTCGGGCAGGACGATGCCCATGTTGGTCAGGGCCGGTTCCATCAGGACCGCGGCCACGTCCCCGTGCGCGAGCTCGCGCTCCAGCTCGTCGAGGTCGTTGTACTCGGCGACGCGGCTGGTCAGGGTGACGTCGCACGGCGCGCCCACATTGCCGGGGCGCGAGCGGGGCCCCGTACCGGAGTTGACGATGAACGACTCGTCGACGGTGCCGTGGTAGCTGTAGCTGTTGACCAGGACGCGCGGCCGGCCGGTCACGGCGCGGGCCAGGCGCAGGACCCAGCGGTTGGCGTCCGTGGCGGTCAGCGAGAAGCTCCAGCGGGAGACGCCGAAGCGGGCAGCGAGTTCGCCCGCCACGACGGCCGCGTCCTCGGTCGGCATCATGGTCGTGGCGCCGCCCCGCTCGCCGAAGCGGCGGCCCACCGCCTGCACGGTGGGGTCCGGGGAGTGCCCCGCCATGGCTCCGGTGTCCCCGAGGCAGAAGTCGATCAGCTCGTGCCCGTCCAGGTCCACCAGCCGCGCACCGGACGCACGGTCGAGGTACAGCGGATGGCCCGCCGCGCTCTTGGCCATCCAGGTCATCGGCACGCCGCCGAGGAGATGCGACGCGCCCCCGATGTGGGCCGCGCGCGAGCGCGGGTTGCGTTCCTCGAAAAGCCGGCGCTCCTCGGTGAGCAGTTCCGTCAGCTTCTCCACCGCTGGTGTCCTTCCTGTGTCGTCCCGTGTCATCCCGTGTCCGTCCGGCTGCCGTCGCCGCGGAGCAGCGCGGTCGCCGCCGTGTCCGGATGCTGCCGGGCGTCGAGGGCGACCCGGTAGACCTCCCATGCCCGCTGCTCGCTGATCCACTGTTCGCGTACGTCGCGGGCCACCTCCTCGGGCGGGCGCGCGTCCGGCGGCCCGTACCCGCCGCCTCCGCTGGTGCGCGCGACGAGGGTCTCGCCCTCCTCGACGCGTACCGGGCCGCAGATGTCGACCTCGTGCAGGGTTCCGTCGCGGTCGCGCTTGAACTGCGCCGACGGCGCGCCGGAGTGGCCGCCGCGGGCCCCCGCCATCGGGTTGATGGATCCGTCGTTGGCGTAGATGGCTTCCAGCTCGCCGCCGACCGGGCCGTACTCGACCTCCAGGCCGGGGGCGCCTCGGTGGCGACCCGCTCCCTCGGTGTCGTGCGCGAGGTGCCTGCGGTGGATGACGATCGGCTGCTTCAGCTCGTCGATCTCCACGCTGTCCAGGAGCAGGGTGCCGCCGCTGCCGAGGTCGCTCATGGTCAGCCAGCCGTCGCCGTCCGGCCCGGCCGCGCCGCCGTTGGGGCCGGTGAAGATCTGGTTGACGAAGGGGACGGGTACGCCGCTGCGCCGGTCCACCCCGGACACGACGGCCTCCGACGGCGACATCCCGGAGCCGACCTCGGCCAGGCCCATGCCGTCGCCGATCTCCGCGAGCGCGCGCTGCACGATATTGCCGACGCGGTTGGCCAGGTTGGTCGTGGCCGCCGAGCAGCTGAACGGGTGCCGGGTGATGCCCACGACGCAGTTCTCGCGGAGGTGCACGCGGACGCGGCGGAAGCTTCCCTGGTTGTGCGGCACGGTGTGGTCGATGCTGTTGAACACGCCGATCAGGGCAGCCGTGCGCGAGGCGGCCTCGCTCAGGTTCAGGCCGGAGGGGACGCAGTCCGGGTTGTCGCGCAGATCGACGTCGATCATGCCGTCGTCCGGACGGACCGTCACGGTGGCCTGGACCGGCACCCCGTCGGGCACGCGGGGGAACGGGTCGTGACACGTCGTGGTGGTCGCGGTGCCCGACGGAAGCGCGCGGATCGCCGTCTCCATGCGCGCCTCGCCGTAGTCGAGCCAGTCGTGGGCGAATTGGTCGAGGGCGTCCCAGCCGACCTCGTCGGCGAGTTGGAGAAGGGCGCGCTCACCGATACGGGCGCTGCCCAGCACCGCGAGGTAGTCGCCCCGCCACTGGTCGGGTACGCGGATGCGCATCTCGCACATGCGCAGGACGTCCTCGCAGTCGGCGTACGCGTCCTGGACGCGGACGACCGGGAAGATCAGCGCCCCTTCCTCGTAGACGTCGCGCGCGCCCGCCATGTACGTGGTGGGCACCGAGTTGCCGCAGTCGGCCTGATGGGCCTTGGCCAGCACGGTGTAGCGGTGCACGCCGTTGTCGTCGACCACCGGTACGAGGACGGAGTGGTCGGCGGCGTGCGTGTTGCCGTGGTAGGGCGAGTTGTGCAGGAAGGCGTCGCCCGCCCGTACGCGCGGATAGAACTCCAGCATGGACTTGGCCTGCAGGTCGGGGCCGCCCATCACATGGATCGGCGGGCTGTCACCGGTCATCAGCACCTCCCCCGATGCCGTGAGCACACAGCAGGAGAAGTCGCGGGCGGTGTTCAGGACGCCCGAACGCCCGGATCTGGCCAGGGTGTTCGACATCCGTCGCACGATGGCCTCGAAGCGGTGGCTGAGCACCGCCATCCGCGCTCCGTCGAGCGTCTCCGCTCCGGTCCGGCCCCGCTCCGGGGCGTCGATGCCGCTCATACGGCTCCACCTCCATTGATGATCAGGGATCCGGATGGGCCCAACTCGGCTGTGGCGGCGGGGTCGGCGACCACCACCGTGGTGAACGGCGACTCGATGAGCACCGGCCCTCGCACCACATCTCCGGCCGCGATGGTGCCCAGGGGCCGTACGGGGACGTACGTCATGCCGCGCCCTTCCACGTAGGCCCGCCGCACCGAGGGCATTCCCCGGCGGCTGACCCGCGCCTTGAGGGTGCCGCCCGAACCGGGCAGAGCGACCCCGACCCGGGCGCCCCAACTCACCACTTCCACGGGCGACTTCTCGTCGGCGATGCCCAGGATCTGCTGGTGCATGGCGTGGAAGTCGGCTTCGAACTCCTCGACGTCGGCGGCGCCGAACTTCCGTACCCTCAGGGGCACTTCGAGCTCCCAGATCTGCTGCGGGTAGCGCGCTTCGGCGTAGAGGCTCACGGAGCTGCGGTCCGCTCCGACGCGGGTGGCGAACTCCTGGCAGCGCCGGAGCAGGCCGCTGAGCGCGTCGTTGACCTTTCCGGTCGGGAAGGCACTGGTCAGTACGGGGACGGTGGCGGAGTACACGGCGGTGAGGTCCGACATCAGCGCGCCCGCCGCCGCCAGGGCCGCGCCCACGGCCGGAACCACGAGCCGGCGGCAGCCCAGGCGTGCGGCCACCGCGGCGGCGTTCAGGCCCGCGGCCCCTCCCCCGCCGACCAGGACGGCCCGTGCCGGGTCGATGCCCTGCTGCAGGGTGATCTCCTCGATGGCGCGGACCATCTGCTCCGTCGTCAGTTCGAGGACCGCGTGCGCGGCGTCGACCGGGTCGAGGCCCAGGGGCTCGGCGACGTCCTTGGTGACGGCCTTCAGGGCGGCCGCCGGGTCCAGGGTCATCGAACCGCCTGCGAAGTCCGCCGGGTCCAGGTGGCCCAGGACGAGCGCGGCGTCGGTGACCGTGGCACGGATGCCACCACGCCCGTAGCAAGCCGGGCCGGGCACCGATCCCGCGCTCTGCGGGCCGATGTGCAGCAGCCCTCCGGAGTCCACCCAGGCGATGCTGCCGCCTCCCGCGCCCACGCTCTTCACGTCGATCGACGGCAGCCCGGTCATGTGACCGGTGCCTTCCCCGCCGATCCACGCCGAACGGGTCGAGGGGATCTCGCCCTTGCGGACCAGCGTCACGTCGTACGTGGTGCCCCCGGCGTCCGCGACGATCACCTCGTCCGCCCCCAGGTCGGAGAAGGCGTACGCGCGGCCGGCCACCGGAGCCATCGACGGGCCCGAGTTGAGGGTGAGGATCGGCGCGGCCGCGGCGTCCTCGACGTCCGCGACGCCGCCGATCGAGGTGACCATCAGGATGCGCCCGGCCAGCCCGGCGTCACGCAGCCGCGCGGTGAGCCCCTCGATGTAGCTGCTCATCAGCGGCTTGAGCGACGCGTCGATGGCCGCGGAGGACGCCCGGCGGTACTCGCGCAGCGACGGGTTCAGCGCGTGCGAGAGGGTGTGGGGCACCTCTGGGAGCCGCCGGCGGAGCACGTCGGCGACCGCCAGTTCGTGGTCCGGGTTGACGGTGGACCACAGCAGGCAGACGGCTACCGCTTCCACCTCCTCCTCGATCAGCCGGTCGCAGACGCGCTCCAGCCCTTCCGTGTCCAGGGGCCGCAGGACCGCGCCGGTGGAGGAGATACGTTCCTCCACCTCGAAGGTCAGCGAGCGCGGCACATACGGCTCGGGGTAGGGGACGGTGAAGTCGAACGGATCGCGCCTGCCGCCTTCGCGCAGCAGCAGGACATCCGGATGACCGGCGGTGGTCAGCAGCGCCGTCCTGGCCGTGTTGCCGGTGAGGACGGCGTTGAGACCGCGGGTCGTGGCGTGCGCGAAGGACTCGACCCGGCCGAGAAACACCCTCAGGGGCGTGCCGTCCGCGTCGGCGGCCATCGTCAGCGCGTTCAGGATGCCCCGGACCGGATCGTCCGGCACGGTCGGCGACTTGTAGAGCCGCATCTGCTCACCCTGCTCGACCACCAGGTCGGTGAAGGTCCCGCCGATGTCCACGGACACCCGCAGGGCCAGGCGGGAGAACTCAGAACCCATAACTGGACACGCTCCCTGTGGCGGCCGCGGCCGGCGCGTCGTTCAGAGGGACGGCCACGCTCTTCACGGCCTCGCGCAGATCGTCGAGGAACGCCGGGATCTGGCCGTGGTTGTGCGGCATGGGCACCACCACGATGCCGACGGGCGCGGGTACGGCCCGGGCGGCGAACATCCAGCCCCGCGACCGGAGTTCGGTGGCCACCGGCCGCAGATCGAGGTCGTCGGAGTGGATCAGTGCCATGTTGATCCGGGAGCCGGGGTGGATGCGGAGGCCGTCGATCCCTCGTACGCCTTCGACGATCTCGTCGCGCATGGCCATGGACTTGAGCGACACCGCCGTGTAGCCGGGCTCTCCGAGGAGCTTGACCATGGTCCAGGCACCGGCGATGGGCCCGGTTCCGCGGGTCCCGGTCATCGTGCCGTTGGGCGGGCAGATCTCCTTCGCCGTGGCGAGCAGGGACGCGTCCCGGAAGAACAGCGTCCCGGCGGGCGGCGGGGCCATGCCGTTCTTGTGCAGGTCCGCGCTGATCGAGCAGACACCGGGCAGCCGGAAGTCCCACGGGGGAATGTCGGTGTCGTAGCCGGAGCGCTCCAGGAACGGCAGGATGTAACCGCCGAACGCGCCGTCGACGTGCAGGTAGAGCCCCCGCCGCAGGGCGATCTCACTCATCGCCTCGACGGGGTCGACGCTGCCGTAGGCCCAGGTGCCGGCCGTCGCGATGAGGGCGATGGTGTCGGGGCGGATCGCCGCTTCGATGGCCTCGGGGTCCACCAGATGCAGCCCCTCCGCGGGAGCAGGGACCGGAATGGCGTCCAGGCCGAACATCCCGCACAACTTGGCCAGCGAGTAGTGCCCGTTGTCCGGATAGACGACGCTCCCGCCGCGGCGCCCCGAGCGCTGCTTGGCCGTCAGGATCGCGCACATGTTGGACTCCGAACCGCCGGACGTCACAAAGCCCGCCGGTGAGGCGGCCCCGAGCAGGCCGCCCATCCAGTGCACGATCTCCGCTTCCATCTCGCGCGCGCCGCTACCGGTGATCCACGTCTCGCCGTGGATGAAGCGGCGATACGCGTCCACGGTCGCCTCGCGTACCGCGTCACCCCAGGGCAGTTCGGGTGTGGACACCAGGTGCGGTCCCTCGTCGAAGAGGTTGCGCGAGGTCTCGGAGAAGCGTGAGACGCGTTCGAGCCGGTCGAGTTCACGGTGGAGGTCATCGGGCCGCAGGCCGCTGGGAAAGGGGGTCATGCCGAACTCCTGGAAATCATGAGGGCAGGGGTCATTGGGCGATGAAGCCGCCGTCGACCGGGAGGCTCGCTCCGACGACGTACGCCGACGCGTCGGAGGCCAGGTACACCACGGCCGGGCTGATGTCGTGGACCAGCCCCACCCGTCCCGCGGGCGTGGCGGCCACGATCTCCTTCTCCACCTCCGGAGTGATCAGCTCCCGGTTGATGGGGGTGTGCACATTGCCCGGGGCGACGGCGTTGACGCGTATCCCCGCGGGCGCGAGCTCGGTGGCCAGCGCTTTGACCATCAGCTCCACCGCCCCCTTGGAAGTGCAGTAGGCGCTGTCGTCGGGTGATCCGACGTGCCCGGACATGGAGGAGACGAAGATGACCGCGGCGCCCGGACCGAGGTGCGGCCGGGCGGCGCGGGTGAGCCTGAAGGGGGCGCGGACGTTCGTGAACCACTGGTCGTCGAACAGTTCGTCGGTGGTCTCCTCCAGGGAGGCCTGCGCGTAGATCCCGGCCGAGTGGACCAGGACGTCGATGCGGCCGAACCTGTCCACCGCGGTGTCGACGATCGTCCGCGGCGCGTCGTCGGCGCGGACGTCGACGGCCACGGTCGCCAAGGCGGCTCCGGTGGCCGCCACTGCGTCCGCCGACCGCTCCAGCCGGTCCTGCGAGCGGCCCGTCAGGACGACGGACGCTCCCGCTTCGCCGATCGCGCGGGCGATCTCCGCACCGATACCGGAGCTGGCGCCCGTGACCACCGCGACCTTGCCTGACAGGTCGAACATGCCGTGTTCCTCTTCTCTGTTCATGGTGATGTCCGTCCGTCGGCGACGAGTTCGCGGACCGCCGCCGAGATGTCCGCCCGGAGGAAACGTGCGCCGCGCAGGAACACGTAACCGGCGATGAACGCCGATGTCGGCACGGCGACGGCCAGCGCCGTGCGCGCACCGAAGGAGTCCGAGATGACTCCGGCGAAAATGGATCCGATGAAGCCACCCATCAGGAAGGTGAACACCGGCAGGATCGCGAACGCCTGGGTGCGCAGCCGCGGGGGTGTGACCGACGCGATCAACGGGCTGACGGCGACCAGAGCGATACCACTGCACATGCAGGCCAGCACGTAGAACCCGAGCAGGGCCCAGGCGGGCCCCGACCAGACGCCCAGACCGATGAGCGCTCCGAAGGCCAGCAGGGCGGAACCGGCGATGTGCATGGTGCGCGGCGGGTTGCGCCGGTACGACCGGTCGAACTGGTGCCCGCCGACGACCATCGCCATGATGACGGGCACCTGGGTCACGGAGAAGATGACGCCGCGGTCGAAGGTCCCGTACCCGTACTCGTCTCCCAGGAGCATTGACATCTGCAGGGGCAGCGTGAACAGGGCCAGGCCCAGGACGCCTATGCCCAGGCACATGTGGACGAAGGTCTTGACGCGCATCATCCGGCGGAATGCCTCGACGATTCCTGCGGGTGGGGCTTCCGTCCCCTCACCGGTTCCACCGAGCAGCATCTGCCGTTCGGACTGGCCCCGGGCGGGCTCTCTGAGGAAGACCGCCGCGGAGACGGCCAGCAGCGCGTACGGAACCGCCAGTCCGATGTACGCCCAGCGCCACGCCTGTTCGCCGCCCGCCAGGGCCGCGAGCGAGCCCGCCAAGGTCGGACCGAGCGCCTGCCCGAGCGGAGTGGCCATCGCGTGCAGCGACAGGATCCGGCCGCGTCCCTCGACCGGATAGGTGTCGGTGAGCATCGACAGGAAGACGGGACTCGAGTACGCCGCGGCGATGCCCGTGAGGATGTAGGCGGCGAACAACTGCCAGGTGTTCTGGGCGAGGGCGGCCCCGAGCAGCGCGCAGGCACCGAGCCCGGCCGAGCCGACCACCAGGTAGGTGCGGCGTATTCGGTCGGCCAGCCAGGCCACGGGTATGCCGCCGAGTGTCAGGGCGACGCCGGCGAATCCGGCGATCGCGACGAACATGGCGTCGGAGATGCCGAAGTGATCTCTGATGTCCGGTGCCAGAACGGTGGTCGCCTCGCGGAAGAGCTGTTCCATCGCCACCAGCGGGACGGCAAGCGAGCAGAGCGTCCATCCACCGCGGCGGAGCGTGTCGCGCAGCCCCATCTCCGCGGCTCCGACGCCGGGCAGCCGGTCGTCGGGAAGCCGGTCGTCGGGCAGGTCGGCGTCGAGCCGGTCGGCGTCGAGCCGGTCGGCGTCGAGCCGGTCGGCGTCGAGCCGGTCGGCGTCGAGCCGGTCGGCGTCGAGCCGGTCGGCGTGGAGCCGGTCGGGCAGGTCGTCCGGGAGGACGGAGGGGTCGACCCGGTCGGGCAGGTCGGCGGTCATGAGGCCGGCACATGCGGCCGCCGCGGGCGCATATGCGTCATGCGTCGACGGCGGGAGAGGGCGGAGTGGTAGCGCCACATGGTGTCTTTCCTTTGCGCTGGTGCTGCGGGGCTGCTGCTAGAGGTGTTCGTCCAGCCAGTCGAAGGTGAACTCGGCGGCCGCAGCGGTACCGCCGTTCTGGCAGTGCAACTGCGCGGTCGACACCTCGTCGAAGTGGAGGAAGTCCTTCGGACAGGTCAAGGCGTCGTAGAGCTGCCGGGCCTGCCCCGCGGAGAAGCGTTCTTCGGCCCCGTCCATCACCAGCGTCCGGCACGCGATCCTGTGGGCGACGCCGGTCAGGTCGCACTTCGCGAACTCCTTGAACAGCTCGTACGGCGTCTGCACGCCGTGCTTCCAGGAGGAGTCGCGGATGAACCAGTCGGCCAGCGGGGACTGGGCGGTCATCGCGGCCGCGGCTGCGTTGAAGGTTTCGGGGCCTTCCTCCAGCGCGTGGCTGAGCGTCTCGGGCAGCTGCGCCAGGATGGACGCTCCCCACTGCAGGACGCCGGGGTTGGCGACGCACACCTTCAGGCGCCGCTCGAACACGGCCGCGCGGGGGGCGAGGTAGCCGCCGAAGCTCAGCCCCATCAGCCCGATGCGGTCGTGATCGACGCCGTCGATCTGCACGGCGGTGTCGACGACGGGGGTGACGACGTTCTCCCAGTCGTGACGGAACGTCAGATCGTTCAGGCGCAGCGCCGTTGCCTGGCCGGGACCCTGTACGCCGAGGCAGTGGTACCCACGCCGCATCGCGTTGTCGTACACCCAGCGGGTGTCCTCCGGCCAGGCGTCGCGCCCCTGGAAGAAGATCAGCAAGGGGGCCGGACCCACGGCCACGGGAGAGCGGTACAGGTACGACGGGAGGAAGCTGCCCTCGTAGGGGATCTCGAGGAACTCCCCTGGATAGCCCGACAGTTCGAGGTAGCGGTCGTAGCAGTGGTAGGCGGCGGCCGCGTACTCCCTGACCCGGGGGTCACCGGGGAAGCTGAAGTGCAGGAGGGAGGCTCGCCAGTAGGTCGCGGCCCGCAGATAGGCCGAGCCCGCGGTGACCTTCCGGCCCTTCCGCTCGGCTTCCTCGGCGCGCCCCTGCAGGCGCCAGGCCACCTCGGACCATGCCCGGACCCAGCTCTGCTCGTCCTCGGCCCGGATCTTCGCCGCGGCCTCCAGGCATTCGCCGAGATCGGACATGCCGAAGAACATCATGCTCAGCTGGTGCTTGAACTGGTCGTCCATCACCTCGCTGGGGATGAACTGGTGGGAGGTCCAGTGCGGGCCGGGGAAGAGCGGATTCGGCCACGTGTCGGTGGGCGCGGTCATGAGTACCTCTCGGCTTGGTGCGTTGGTGCGCGGTGCGTTCGTGCGCGGTGCGTTCGTGCGCGGTGCGGTGCGGTGCGGTGCGGGAGAACGGTCAGTGGCGGGCCGCGGGTGGAGTTCGTCGGGCCCAGGGCCGCGCCCGCTCCAACTGGGAGGCCAGGCGGAAGAGCAGGCCCTCGTCCCCGTACGGCGCGACGAAATGGGCGCCGATCGGGACCCCGTCGGCGTTCCAGTGCAGCGGGATCGACACGGCCGGCTGGCCGGTGATGTTGATGAGCGTGGTGAACTGCAGGAATGCGCCCTGCATGCGCATGGTCCGGGACGGGTCACCGGGCGTGGCGGCGAAGGATCCGAGCGGCGGGGCGGGTATGGCGGTGGTGGGCGTCAGCCAGACGTCGTACGGGCTCTGGAAGGCCGCGAGGTCGTCACACAGCGTCTGCAACTCGGCCAGCGCGTCCATGTAGGCGCTCAGACTCGTGGTGTCGGACCGGCCGCGTTCGATCATGGCCCAGGTCGCTTCCTCGAAGTCCTCCGGCCGGGCCTTCTTGCCGGTGACACGTTCGAGGTGCGCGATGTCCCATGCCAGGCCGCCGGCCGAGACCGTCGCGAACGGCTCGGCCAGGCTGGAGCCGAGCCGAGGGGTGCCCTCCTCGACGTGGTGGCCGAGGCTCTCGCACAGACGAGCGGCGTCCTCGACCGCCGCGACGCAGTCCGGGTGGAGGGGCACGCCGACCGGCGACTCCTTGCTGAAGACGATGCGGAGCCGCCCGGGATCGGTCCTGGTCTCGTCGATGTACGGACGGCTTGGAGGCGGCGCGATGAACGGATCGCCCGGCAGCGGCCCCGCGGTGGCGTCGAGGAGCGCCGCGCAGTCACGGACGCTGAGCGTGATGGCATGCTCACTCAGCACCGCGATGCGCATGGAGACCCCGGCGCGACGGCGTGCCGATGAGATGCGCAGCCGGGTCGGCTTCATGCCGAACACTCCGCAGCAGGAGGCCGGGACGCGGATGGACCCGCCGCTGTCGCTCGCGTTGGCCATGGGCACCATGCGCGTGGCGACCGCTGCCGCAGCGCCGCCGCTGGACCCGCCGGCCGACAACTCCGGGTTCCACGGGTTCTCGGTGGGGCCGAACAGCTCCGGCTCGGTGGTCGGCTGGAGGCCGAACTCCGGCAGGTTGGTCTTTCCGCACACCACCAGGCCCGCGGCCTTGTACCTGCGGGTGAGCTCGCCGTCCTGCGCGGGGACGTGGCCGGCGAGGAACCTGCTCGCGGATGTCATCGGCACACCGGCGTAGGCCACGCCACCGCCGTCCTTGAGCAGGAACGGCACACCGGTGAACGGGCCGTCGGGCAGAGGGCCGACCGCCGTCGCGCGTGCCTGGTCGTACATCGTCGTGACGACGGCGTTGGTCGCCGGGTTGGACTTCTCGATGCGTGTGATCGCGTCCTCGAGGAGCTCGGATGCCGCGACTTGACCGGTGCGGACCAGTGCGGCCAGGGCCAGCCCGTCCAGGCCGTCGAACTCGCTCATGTGCCCGACCTCGCCCGTGTTCTCGTCCGACCAAAGTAGTTAAAGCCTTTAACCATGCCTGTGGAGTTTAGCCGCTCTCCGGCTGTGCGCAATGGGTCGGAGCCGCTCAATCCATGCCGGCCTCGGCGCCGCGGTGCCCAATGTGAAGCTGTGGCCGTCAGGGAGCAGGCGTCGAGTCGACCGACCCGGCCCTGTCGTTGCACGGGTCGCGATGGCCGACCGGAGTTCTGCGGGGCAGGCTCCCGGCCTGCCGAGCGGGGCACGTTCGGCCCGTGCCCCGGCAAGCAGCGGCGGGCTGCTCGCGGGAGCCCCGCCAGAGGGCGGCCGTCCGCCACCGCTCCACGGCCAGGCGAGACGGCCGAGGGTGCGGATCACGTGCAGGACCAGGCTCCGCGCCACCCGGCCAAGCGTCAAGCCCCCTGCGGAACGCCCATGAGCCCGGCCCCGCCACAGCGGTCGATGATCGTCCATTGCCCCGTACAGTGCGGTGTCGAGGGTGTTCAGCTCCGTCGTCACGAACGGACCGGACGCCCTCGGCGCATGTCCGCAACCGAACGGCCCACCTTCTCGGCCCTTGTGAGCAACCATTGAGGCCGAGTCGGATCAGGTACGCAGTGCGAAGGAGACGCATGAACAAGGGTGAGGACGTTGAGCTGCTCAACGCCGTACGGACCGTCGTCCGCCTGGCCCGTATCGCACAGCAGGCCTGCGAGGAGGGCGGCCTCACCATGCCGCAGTACCGGGCGCTCACCAGCGCGGCGAGAGGGCGACAGCGGGCCTACGAGCTGGCTCGGTACGCGGCCGTCAGCCGGCCGGCCATCTCCGCCCTCACCAACGGAATGGTCAAGAGCGGCCTGATGGAGCGCGGCGGGCTGGCCTCCGACGGACGAGGCGTGATCTTCGACATCACGCGGCACGGGATGGAGGTGCTCGCCAGCGTGGACCGCCTGCTCGTCGAGCGCTTCCAGGAGACCCTCGGAGACGCCGAGGCCGCCCTGAAGATCCTCGACAGCCAGGCGCTGGAAGAGGCCCTCGACCAGCAGGCCGACAAGGACTTCGGCCCGTCCCGGCGCCAGGCCCCCAAGACTCTCGACGAGGAGTCGCTCGGGCCCATATAGTTAAAGGGTGGAACTAGATTCATCCCGAGCGCAGCTCTCCGATCGCGAGATCATGAAGGCGTTGACGGGACTGCTGCTCGCGCTGTTCTCCTCCGTGTCGAGCACGATGATCGTCACCAACGCCCTGCCCTCGATCGTGGCCGATCTGGGCGGTGATCAGGCGCAGTACACATGGCTGGTGGCGGCCTCGCTCCTGACGATGACCGTCAGCACCCCCCTCTGGGGGCGGTTCGCCGACCAATTCGACAAACGCAAGCTCGTACAGGTGGCCCTCGCGCTCTTCGTCGCCGGGTCGATGGCGGCGGGGACGGCGCAGTCGATCGGGATGCTGATCGGCATGCGTGCCGTGCAAGGGGTCGCCATGGGTGGTCTGCTGGTGACCACCCAGGCCATCGTCGGATCCATCGCCCCGCCACGTCAGGGCGGACGCTACGGCGGATACGTCGCGACCGTGATGGCCCTCGGCACACTGTGCGGGCCGCTGATCGGTGGCGCCATCGTCGATACCGAGCAGCTGGGCTGGCGGTGGTGCTTCTTCGTGGTCGTGCCGTTCGCCGTCGCGAGCCTGCTCATCCTCCATCGCCACCTGCGCGTACCCGGGGTACGACGCAGGACCGAGGTCGACTACTCCGGCGCCGTTCTGACGACTCTGACCGCGTTGGTGCCGTCGATGTGGGTGACGACCGCCGGCCGCGCCTACCCCTGGCTGTCGTGGCACAGCGCGGCGTTCCTGGCAGGCACCCTCCTCTCCGGGGCCCTCCTGCGGCACGTCGAGCGACGCCATCCCGAGGCCGTCGTCCCGCCGTCCGTCACCCGTGATCGCACCACCGCGCTCGCGATCGTCGGCAGCGTGGCCGTGGGCATGGTGATGTTCAGCTCGATCGTCTTCCTCAGCCAGTACTTCCAGATGGCCCGGGGATACTCGCCGACCGAGGCAGGGCTGCTGGGCATGCCCATGATGGTGGGCACCGCCGCCGGGACCCTGGGTTCGGGTCACCTCATCACCCGCTTCGGCCACTGGAAGGTCTTCCTGGTGGGTGGGTCGGCCCTGCTGGCCGCCGGGTTCGCGCTCCTGGGACTCCTCGGTCACGGGCCGCCCACCTCGTACGTGGTGGCCGCCACGATTCTGGTCGGCCTCGGCATCGGGGCGGTGCTGCAGAACTACGTGCTCGTCGTGCAGAACACCATGCGGGCCGACCGGGTCGGAGCGGGGAGTGCGTCCATCTCGTTCTTCCGCTCCCTCGGTGGCGTGACGGGGGTTTCCCTGCTCGGCGCGATCGTCACGCACCGGGTTGCGGGGGTGGAGGGACGCGGCCTGCCCGCCCGGGACACGTATGCCGACGCCATCGGAACCGTCTTCGCGGTGTCGGCCGGCCTCGCGCTGGTCAGCCTGCTGGCGTCGCTGGCGATCAAACCGGTCCCGCTCCGCGGCACCCACGACCCGCTTGACCGGGCTGCGCCGGCCGGAGGGCATCAGCCGGGACCCTTGCGCCGGATTCCCGGCACAAAGGCCGGGCGCATTCGTATGGATCAGCCCGACGATCCAAAGGAAAGGACCTAGCCGGCGACTCGGGAGCGTCGCCGTTTCACCGCGCCACCGCCGCCTGTGCGATCTCGACGGCGGGGGCGGGATCCGCGGAGACCGCGCCGTCGTTGCCCCACCGTCGGCCTCGACTCTCCGGTGGAGCACTGTGACGACATCTACCGGACACGGACGCTCTGTTCCAACTCCGGAGGTCCTGCCGAACCGTACGGAGACCACTGATCTCGTGGATCCGAGACCCCAAAGACCGATCACCCAGGTGATCCCTAATGCCAAGAGGGCAAGAGATGAAACTTCCCAAATACTCCCGAACAGGCCAGGGCAGCCGTGAGGCACACCCATCGCGTCGGACGGCTTCGGTGCTGGTTGTGGGAGCGCTCGCCGCCGCGTCGTTGGCGATATTGCCGGCATCCGAGACGGCGGCCAATGTCGGGGGCGGACAGGGCACTTCGCCGGCAGCGCGAGGTAAACCGGCCCTCACACCTGGAGAAGGGACAACGCCGTGTGTGAATGACGTACGCGCATCGGTGACCGAGAGGCTTCGGGACCACGGTGACGCCATGGGGCTCTACCTCGGTGGCGGCATGCCGGACCCCGAGCAGAGCGACACCCACCGAAACGATCACCTGCAAGGAGTGCAGCGGCTGCCGGTCGATGGCGGCAGGTGGTTGGCCATTTCCTACGATGACACCGATGACGGGCCGGGCGGTGTCGGCTTCGCGCATCTTCCCTCCCGCTCCCCCACCGAGAACGGTGGGAGACTCCGGTCCAACCGTCTGGGTTCCGCCGACTCGGTGGATCAGTCTCCACCGACGACGGACTCCGTGGTTTCCAAGATCGACAGTGGGCGAGGAGACCTGGACCACGCCGGCGGCATGCAAGCGCTCGGCTCATATCTCGCTGTGCCTTACGAGGGGGATGCGGCGTCGTCCGAGGTGCGGATCTATGACGTCAGTGACCCTTCCGCACCGACCCTGAAGTCCACACTGGTCCGCACAGGACTCAAGAACAGCGGAAATGTCGGCTGGACCCGTCTCGCGGACGGGCGCTACCTCTTGATGGTCGGCGGATATGACTCGACACCGCTGGACTTCTACACCAGCGACGAAGTCACCGGCCCCTACAGTCACTTGAGCACATGGAAAGGCAACTTCGCCGCCTACCAGAGCACAAACATCGTCACCGAATGCGGCACGGGAAGCCTGTTCATCGTCGGCAGCTACAAGAACGGCGGCGAAGACACGCTGGACGTCTATTCGCTCGCGCTGTCACCCCATCCGGAGATCGCCCCGGTGGGCAGTCGTCACATGTACTGCGCGATAGACGGGGTCAGGCAATGCGACTTCTCGGCCGCCGGCGGAGTGTACGCCTCCCCCGCTCATGAACTGTACTTCTACGCCACTGAACATGAGAATGACGGCCCCGACGATTCGGTGAAGTTCAGCGAGTTCCGCACCGTCGACCCGAATCCTTCCTCATGCGCCACGGACCCCGCCAATGCATGGGTCGAGCTGTACGAGCATGCCGACTACGGCGGGCGCAGCATCATTATCGATCATCAGGACCACGAGTTGGAGAACTACGCCGACTACAAGACCGTCGAAGACTTCGGCGACAAGGCGTCATCTGCCCGATGGTGTCTGACCGCCGACCAGACCTATCAACTTCACGAGAACTCCGACTTCGGAGGATCCGCGAAATGGCTCACCGGGGTCGGTGAAGACGCAGATCTCGACGAACTCCCCGGCATCGCGGGATGGACCGACCGAATATCCTCGTCTCATTTCTGAAGCCGACGGAACCGGTCCGGTGGAGAGAGCCGTTGCCCCGCGACCGCGACAGCAGCTTCGACCCGAAGACGTCACGAAGCGGCGGAAGCGCCAGCAGACCGGGCCTGAAGGCCCGAGGACGAGGACGGGGAGGGGGACGGGTGCACCTGGCCGGCCGGCCAGGGAGCCCCGTTCGAAAGGAGGTCTGCGTTCACCTGCACGGCAAGATGCTGCGCGGCCGGGGCCAGGTGGTCAGGAGGCACGCCAAGGGAGCGCTCATACCTGAGGACGACCAGCGGAAGCTCTCACCCAGGCGTGCCGACACAGGATGCGGGCCAACTGTGCGATGGCCTCGATGACCGGGAAAGCCACCTGCCGCCCCACGTCGCGACGGGCCCGGTCCGGCACGCTCAGGCGTGAGCACGTAGCCGCGCAGCTCACTGAGCGCACGCGGGTCTACGCCGACGCCGAAGCCCACAGGGCTCGAACGCCGGAACCACGCCCGGTGGGACGACCGAGAACAGAATCCGATCGCGACCGACCCGGCGGACACCTCGCGCGGAGGTCCGCCGTACGGTGCCCCGACCCTTGAGCAGAGGCACCGCACGACGCTGCCGAGGGTCAGGCAGAGGTGATGTTCTCCGCCTGAGGGCCCTTCTGTCCCTGGGTGACGTCGAAGGTCACCTTCTGGCCCTCCTGCAGCTCACGGAACCCGCCGCTGTTGATGTTCGAGTAGTGGGCGAAGACATCGGGGCCTCCACCGTCCTGCTCGATGAAGCCGAAGCCCTTCTCCGAGTTGAACCACTTCACGGTTCCGCTGGCCATGCATGCCCTCCACAGGGAGTCGTATTCGGTTCCCGCACCGCGCGGGGACCGGAGATGACCGCCCTGGCTCCTCTCGACCCTGAACAGCAAAACCGCCCGTGGACGTGCTCACGGGCGGAAGGGACAACGGGAACCACGGCAGCTGAAGGAGACGCTACACGCAACAGGTCACGGACACCACGATCACGCCCAAGTGCCGCGGCGTTGAGACCGCGGCCCGGTTCGGGACACCTGACCGGTTCAGCACCCTGAACCGCTGTCCCTCATCGGGAAATCGAACGTCGAGGAGCCGTCCATGCAGCCAGGAGAGCCGTCCACGATGCACCGGAAAATGCCCGACCTGTCCCAGCGCGAGAGCGGCGAGGGAGCCGGGACGGGCGGTAAAAGGGAAGGAACTGTCATGGCTTGTGTCGGTAGGCTCGGCCCGGTGAAGGTGAAGTCACTGGGGTTCCGAACAGACCTGATGCTGCGCGAGATGGCCGGGGCGCTCATCGCCGATCATGCGTCCCATGTGGTCGTCCGGACCCCGGCCAATCCGGGGTTCTGGTGGGGCAACTTCGTGTTGTTCAATGCCCCGCCGCGTAAGGGCGACGCTTCGCGGTGGTCAGCCGTCTTCAGCGGCGAGTTCCCCGATGCCGCACATCTTGCTCTGGGAGTCGACGGCACTGACGGTGACGCGGGAGACGAAACGGAACTCGCCGAACTCGGGGTGACCACCGAGGTGAGTTCCGTACTGACCGCGACACGGCTGATGCCTCCCGCACGACCGCGCACGGACATCACCATGCGCCCCCTGACCAGCGACGACGACTGGGCGCAAGCACTCGAGCTGCGCTTGGCTTGCCATGACGACGGGCCGCTGACCGCCGACTATCGGCGGTTCGTCGAGGAAAAGGTGACCGAGGACCGCATGCTGTGCGCGGCCGGTCATGGCACATGGTTCGGTGCGTTCGTCGACGGTGGGCTGCGATCCGGTGCCGGTCTGTTCAGCGACGGCAGCGGACTCGCACGTTTCCAGAGCGTCGAGACCCATCCCGGCTATCGGCGGCAAGGGCTCGCCTCCTCTCTCGTCCATCACATCGGGCATTGGGGACTGCACACGCTCGGCGCCCGGACCCTCGTCATCGTCGCGGACCTCGATTACCACGCGATTCGCATCTACCGTGCACTCGGCTTCGCCGACGCCGAACGGCAAGTCCAACTCCACCGCTCACCTGCGTCCGCCGAGGACAGCCGCGACTGATCGAGCTCCGCTCCCGGTCGACAGGGACCGGCGCTTGGCCGCTGAACCGCCTCCCGGGACAACCGGGAGGCGGCGGTGGCGGTCCCGTTCGCGGACCGGCCCGGGCTCAGAACGGCCGAGGCCGGCCCGGGCGCGTACCGGCTCAGTGCCGCTCAGCGGTTCCCGTACGACCTGAGCCCCGCACGACGGAGCGGCGGGCGCGGAAAGAGCGAGGTTCCTCAGTCGTTTTTGAGTAGTGGGAACTCTGGAATGCGCCAGGCGTGGCCGCGAACCATGCAGTGCATGGAACCAGGCAACGCCAATAAGGCGATGAGTCAGCTGCGACGGGGCGTGCTCGAGTACTGCGTGCTCGCTCTGCTGCGTGGCGGAAGTCGCTACGGCGTCGAGCTGCTGCGGGAACTGGGACATGTGGACGTGATGGTCACCAGCGAGGGGACCATCTATCCGCTGCTCTCCCGGCTGCGTCGGGAGTCCTTGGTGAAGACCTCGTGGCAGGAGTCGAGCAGTGGGCCGCCCAGGCGCTACTACGAGCTCACCCCCTCCGGTCAGCGGGCGCTCGATGATTTCACTGCGGAGTGGCCGCGGTTCCACGATGCCGTCCTCCACTTTCTCTCCCAGAACGAGGCACCCCGCTCATGACCCACGACATACGCCCCAGCGCGAGAGCCGAGAACTACTTGGCGGAATTGGAACGCGCCGCAGCCGCTCTGCCGCCGAACCGCCGTGCAGAACTCCTGACCGACGTCCGCTCGCACATCGACGTCGCGCAGGCCGAGGCCCGAGCCGACAGCGCCGCCGGAACCGACGATGACGCGGCAGTGCGCACGATCCTCAACCATCTCGGCGATCCGCAGGAGATCGTCGCGGCCGCCCTCAGCGACCTGCCGGCCGCGGCCGAGAGCGATCTGCCGGCCGTGGCCAAGGCCGACGGGGCTCCCCGAACGGCCTCCGCGGCACGGGAAGCTGCCGCCCTCATCCTGCTGATCCTCGGAGGGATGTTGTTCTGGGTGTTCCCGGTTGTGCCCCAGGTCGGCTGGTTCGTCGGCCTGGTCCTCTTGTGTCTGTCGCGACGGTGGACCGTGGGCGACAAGCTGATCGGCGCCGCAGGCATTGCGCTTCCGCCTCTGCTGCTGACCGGGGGCATGCTGTTTGCGACGTCCACCACTTCGTGCTCGGACGAGACCGCACAGGCACCGCTGCCGGGCTCACCCGGCGGAAACGTGGACACCCAGTCAACGCTGGAGTGCACGACAAGCGGTGGAATGCCGGACCCGCTTGCCAACGGCCTGATGGTCGCTCTGCTGGCCGTACTGGTCTACGCCACGATTCGTCTGGCCCGGCGGGCTCACCGGCCCTGAGCGAGGCTATTCGAAGGTGGAGGCCCCCGGTGCGGCCGTGGGGCGACCCGTGCCACCGCTCCGTGTCCCCTTGGTGCTCCTGGTGTTGGGCGTACCACGGAGAGGTCCGTTGCGGCCTGCGGTTTCGACGCCGAGCCGAGCATCGAAGCCCTTGTTCGACCCGGTCCGGGGCGCACGGGTGCCGGATGCTGTCTCATGTCGTTCAGCGGATCCGGTCCGACGTCACGCGTCTCGGTCGGCTTCCTGAGCCGCACGCTCGAGTCGGCTTCGATGGTTCCCCCACCACGCCGAGTCGCCCGGCGCCATGTTGACGTTGCCCTTGTTCATCCCCACGGCGCCGTCGATGAGTTCGCGGACGATATCGGCGTGCCCGGCGTGCCGGTGCGTATCGGCGATCACGCGCACCACGGCATGATGCAACGTCACCTGGTCCCTGTCGTGGGGCCACCACGGCACTCTGCCGATGGTGTCCAGGGACAGCGCGTCGATCGTGGCGTCCGCATGCGTCCAGGCCCGGCGGTAGAGCGCCACGATGAACTCGCGTGACTCGTCGGCGGTGACCCACATGTCCGCGTTGGGCTCGGCACCGTCTTCGAGCCAGGGCAGCGGCTCGCCGGACGGACGTCCGAAGGTGTCGCCGAGGTAGCCCAGTTCCACACTGGCCACGTGTTTCACCAGGCCCAGGAGGTTGGTGCCGGTCGGCGTCAGCGGGCGGCGAATGTCGTACTCCGAGAGCCCTTCGAGCTTCCACAGCAGGGCATCGCGGGCGGACTGCAGGTAGGAGCGAAGGTCGGCCTTGGGATCCGATGCGGTCATGGCGCCAGTCTGCCGCTCGCGCGATCTCTGTCCACCGCTCACGGCGAACCGGATCCGGCGGGGGATGTCGCAGTGTTTCGGATGAGGGCGTCCGGGCCGACCCGTGCGGGCCGGCCCGGACGTCATGATCAGACGAGGTCGAACCGGTCAAGGTTCATGACCTTGTCCCATGCCGCGACGAAGTCGTTCACGAACTTCTCCTTCGCGTCATCGCTCGCGTACACCTCGGCGAGTGCGCGCAGTTCGGAGTTCGAGCCGAAGACGAGGTCGGCACGGCTGCCGGTCCACTTGACCTGGCCGGTGACGGCGTCGCGACCCTCGAACGCGTTCGCGTCCTCGGGTGTCGCCTTCCACGTCGTGCCCAGGTCGAGCAGGTTGACGAAGAAGTCGTTGGTCAGCGACCCGGGGGTGGTGGTGAAGGCGCCGAGCGACGACTGCTGGAAGTTCGCGCCCAGGGCACGGAGGCCACCGACGAGGACCGTCATCTCGGGGGCGCTCAGGGTCAGCAGGTTCGCCCGGTCGAGCAGCAGGTACTCGGCCGGCAGCCGGTTGCCCTTCCCGAGGTAGTTGCGGAACCCGTCGGCGGTCGGCTCGAGCGCGGCGAAGGACTCCACGTCGGTCTGCTCCTGCGACGCGTCCACGCGGCCGGCCGTGAACGGGACCTGGACGGCGAAGCCCGCGTCCTTGGCCGCCTTCTCGACGGCGGCAACTCCGGCGAGCACGATCAGGTCGGCGAGCGAGACCTGCTTGCCGCCGGTCTGGGCGGCGTTGAAGGTCTTCTGGATGCCCTCCAGGGTGGACAGCACCATCTCCAGCTGGTCGGGGTCGTTGACCTCCCACCCGTTCTGCGGCTCGAGCCGGATGCGCGCACCGTTGGCGCCACCGCGCTTGTCGCTGCCGCGGAAGGAGGAGGCCGACGCCCATGCGGTGGAGACGAGCGTGGACACCGACAGGCCCGAGGCGAGGACCTGGCGCTTGAGGGAGTCGATGTCCTCGCCATCGATGACCTCGTGCGTCACCGCGGGGAGGGGGTCCTGCCACAGCAGTTCCTCGGCCGGGACCTCCGGGCCGAGGTAGCGGACGACCGGGCCCATGTCGCGGTGGGTCAGCTTGAACCAGGCGCGGGCGAACGCGTCCGCGAACTCGGCGGGGTTCTCCAGGAAGCGCCGCGAGATCTGCTCGTATGCCGGGTCGAACCGGAGCGAGAGGTCAGTCGTCAGCATCGTCGGGGCGTGGCTCTTCGACGGGTCGTGGGCGTCGACGACGGTGCCGGCCCCGGCGCCGTCCTTCGGCCGCCACTGGTTCGCGCCGGCGGGGCTCTGGAACAGCTCCCACTCGTAGCCGAACAGGATCTCGAAGAAGCTGTTGTCCCACGTGGTGGGGGTGTTCGTCCAGATCCCCTCGAGACCGCTGGTGATCGCGTCGCCACCCTTGCCGGTGCCGAACGAGTTCTTCCAGCCGAGGCCCTGCTCCTCGATCGAGGCCGCCTCGGGGTCGGCGCCGACACTCTCCGCCGGGCCCGCGCCGTGGGTCTTGCCGAAGGTGTGGCCGCCGGCGATCAGGGCGACGGTCTCCTCGTCGTTCATCGCCATCCGGCGGAACGTCTCACGGATGTCGCGGGCCGCGGCGATCGGGTCCGGGTTGCCGTTCGGGCCTTCCGGGTTGACGTAGATGAGGCCCATCTGGACGGCGCCGAGGGGGTTCTCCAGCTCCCGGTCGCCGCTGTAGCGCTCGTCGCCGAGCCAGGTGGTCTCGGGACCCCAGTAGACGTCCTCGTCGGGCTCCCACACGTCGGCGCGACCGCCGGCGAAGCCGAAGGTCTCGAAGCCCATCTGCTCCAGAGCGACGTTGCCGGTGAGGACCATGAGGTCGGCCCACGAGAGACTCTGGCCGTACTTCTTCTTGACCGGCCACAGCAGACGGCGAGCCTTGTCGAGGTTCCCGTTGTCCGGCCAGCTGTTGAGGGGGGCGAAGCGCTGCTGGCCGGCGCCGGCACCGCCGCGGCCGTCGCTGATCCGGTAGGTGCCCGCGCTGTGCCACGCCATCCGGATCATGAAGGGGCCGTAGTGGCCGAAGTCGGCAGGCCACCAGTCCTGCGAGGTCGTCAGCACCTCCGCGATGTCCTGTTTCACGGCCGGGAGGTCGAGGGCCTTGAAGGCCTCGGCGTAGTCGAACTCCTCGCCGAGGGGGTTGGACACGGCCGGGTTCTTCGCGAGGATCTTCACGTTGAGCCGCTCCGGCCACCACTGGCGGTTTCCGCCGCCCTGAGTCGGGTGCGCGGCGCGCCCGTGCGCGACCGGGCAGCCGCCCTCGCCCTCCGTCTTCGCATCTACGACGATTGCTTCATGGTTCTCGGACATGGGAACCCTTCCCGGATTAGCGGATCACAGTGCTCAGGGCACTGCTGGCGGTGGAACAGCCGGGGCGCAGGCCCCGGTGGATGACCTCGGCTCCGTCGATCGAGGAGCCGTGGTCGTCGGACCGGTCAGGCAGGGGATCTCGCCGACCGTGCAGGCGACCTCAGCGACGGCACCGCACGACCGGCACACGCCTCGGCGGCCGGGCCCGACACGCGCCTCGAGCCGGGCCGGGACGCCGGCCGAATCGAGGCGCCGTACGGGTCCCGCCGCGGTGAGCGCGCGGCGGGGCACAGACACGGCTTCGGTGGAGATGGGGCCTGCACCATCGCGTAGCTCCGGAAACGATCGTTTCGACGCCGAGGTGGTCACCGTCCCTGACGGTCTCCGGCAACGCGGCGCGAGCGGCCGTCGCCGCAGGCGTAGCGCGCGTCTCCTCGGCGATGATCCCGTCACGGTCTGTCTCGTGAAGTACTGGAGTCCCCTGTCCCTTGGCTATTGACGGAACCGATCCTACGATGGACAGAGTCCAGGTCAAGAAGTGCGCCAGACCCGTATCCGATCGGAACTCGGACTTCAACCGGTGAACTTCGGGAAGCCCAGCGAGCGTGAATAGGTGAACCGATATGAGTGACCTGCTGGAGCGACTGCGAGGGCGTGGCTGGCGGGTGACGTCCCAGCGGCGCGTCGTGGCGGAGGTCCTCGACGGCGACCATGTGCACCTCACGGCCGACGAGGTGCACTCCCGCGCGACACAACGGCTGCCCGAAATCTCCCGCGGGACCGTCTACAACATCCTGGGCGAACTGGTCACCCTCGGTGAGGTCATCGAGGTCTCCACCGACGGCCGCGCCAAGCGCTACGACCCCAATGCGCACCGCCCGCACCAGCACCTGGTGTGCTCCCGGTGCGGCACCATCCGCGATGTCCACCCGACCGGCGACCCGCTGGCCGACCTCCCGGTGGAGGAACGGTTCGGCTTCACCGTGTCCGAGGTCGTCGAGGTCACCTACCGCGGGCTGTGCCCATCCTGCGCCCCGCTGCAACTCCCCTAGCGGTCCCGGCTCACCCCGTCACCCCACCCGTTCCCGTCGCATTCCTCCGACCATGCAGGACGAACGGGTAAGACGGGCGGAAGTGGATAAAAGGGCTGATATCTACACGTAACATCGAGCCGCGGCGGCCGAAGGTCCGGCAGAGTTCGTCGACGGTTCCGGGTGACACTCAGCGATCACTGAGCCCGGAAACGCCGATGAGAATCAACGCTCCGGTCAGCGCCCCGTCAGCGTGATCGTCAGTGAGCCCTTTCCAGACCTGCCCATGTGTGTAGGGAGATGCGGTGGCCCCGGGTGCTTGATGCGGCGACCGGCTCCTCGGCTAGCCTGCGGGTGTGAGCACCGGACAGGAAGGCCCAGACGCCGAGAGCTGGTTGGCGGACACCCGGGCGTCCTACGATGCCGACGCCACCAGCTACGCGGACGAGACGCGAAACCTCCTGGCCGAACTGCCGGCCGAGCGGGACGTCATGGCGCTGTTCGCCGAGTGGGTGCGGGCGCACGGCGGCGGACCCGTCGCGGACGTGGGGTGCGGGCCCGGGAGGATCACCGCCCACCTGAGGAACCTCGGCGTGGACGCCTTCGGTATCGATCTGTCGCCCCGGATGATCGAGGTGGCGCGGCGTGAGCATCCCGGTCTGCGGTTCGAGGTGGGGTCGATGACTCAACTCGACCTTGCGGACGGCGCGTTGGCCGCCCTGATCGCCTGGTACTCGATCATTCACGTCCCCGATGACGCGATCGGCGCGGTCCTTGCCGGCTTCCGCCGGGTGCTGCGGCCCGGCGGTCTGCTGCTGCTGGGTTTTCACGTCGGCGACGCCTCACCGCCCAAGCCGCAGGAGAACGGCGAGAGCTGGCCGGAGTCCTACGTCCGTCGTCGCCCGCCGAGTCAGGTGACTGCCTGGCTCGACGAGGCAGGCTTCACCGTCGAGGCCCACCCCACACTCACGTCGGCCGCGCGCAGGCTCGGCGGAGTGCTGCTGGCGCGCCGCTAGGTGATGGCGGGCACCGGGGGCTTGACATGGCGCAGCCCCTGACAGACGAGTGCACGACCAAGATCGCTCGTCTCACCAGGAGCTTCGTCGTGCTTGTCCACCCGTACGCGATCGACCTCTCCAGCTCGCACTTGCGCCTCCTGACCCGACAGCTCGCGGATCATCGCCGCCGGCTCGGCACCCGCCGGCGAGACGGCTGTCTGCGCACCGCCGAGCCCTACCCGTCCTGACCCACCTGCGCTGCGGCGACACCCATACCCGTCTGGGCCACCGCTTTCGGTATCGGCACGACGACGACGTTTCGCTACATCCGCGAGGCCGTGGAGGTAATGGCCCACCGCTCCCACGCGAAAGTACGGGCCCTGGTCGAGGAAGCCGTCGCCACCCTCAAGTCCTGGCGACTCCTGCCCGGGCTACGGTGCTCACCCACCCCGGATCACGAAGCTCGTCCAGGCCGTCCTCAGCCTGCATCCGGCCGGCTCGGACCGAGGACGGAAAGGGCTCAGTGCCAACTACCCACCGGCTTCAGGCAAGACGCGCCTGCATAGGGTATGAGCCGGGGGCGGCGGTAACCGGGTGAGGCAGCCCCCCGTACCAGCCGAGGGGAACACAGCCGTCCGATGAATCAGATCCTTTTCGCCGGGGCCATCGGCCTCTTTCTGACCCTGACCGGCACCCCGCTGCTGATCAAGCTGCTGGCCCGCAAGGGGTACGGGCAGTTCATCCGGGACGACGGGCCGCGCGGCCATCAGGGCAAGCGGGGAACGCCGACGATGGGCGGCATCGCCTTCATCCTCGCCACCCTCGTCGCGTACGCCGTGACCAAGATCGTCACCGGCGAGGGCGTGACCTACCCGGGTCTGCTGGTGCTGTTCCTGATGGCGGGCATGGGCGTCGTCGGATTCCTGGACGACTACATCAAGATCGTCAAGCGGCGTTCGCTGGGTCTGAGGGCCGGCGCGAAGATGTCCGGGCAGCTGATCATCGGCACGCTCTTCGCCGTCCTGGCGATCCAGTTCGCGGACGACCGTGGTCAGACCCCGGCTTCCATGAAGCTGTCGTTCGTCACCGACTTCGGCTGGACCATCGGGCCCGCGCTGTTCGTCGTATGGGCACTGTTCATGATCCTGGCCATGTCGAACGGGGTGAACCTGACGGACGGTCTGGACGGGTTGGCGACCGGCGCCTCGGTCATGGTCTTCGGCGGATACACCTTCATCGGGCTGTGGCAGTTCCAGAACTCGTGCGCCAACGCGATGAACCTCACCGACCCCTCCACCTGCATGGAGGTCCGTGACCCGCTCGATCTCGCCGTCATCGCCTCCGCACTCATGGGCTCCTGCCTCGGGTTCCTGTGGTGGAACACCTCACCCGCCAAGATCTTCATGGGTGACACCGGCTCTCTCGCCCTCGGCGGCGCCCTGGCCGGTCTGGCCATCTGCTCTCGTACCCAACTGCTGCTCGCCCTGCTGGGCGGCCTGTTCGTCCTGATCACCCTGTCCGTGATCATCCAGGTCGGATCGTTCAAGACGACGGGCAAGCGGGTCTTCAAAATGGCGCCCCTACAGCATCACTTCGAGCTCAAAGGCTGGTCCGAAGTCCTGGTCGTGGTCCGTTTCTGGACCGTCCAGGGCGTGTGCGTCATCGTCGGTCTCGGTCTGTTCTACGCGGGATGGGCGGCGGGCTGAGGCGCCCTCGGCAGGGTGCAGGCCGTGCGCGGCCGCACCGGCCGGCTCAAGTGGTCCCGGATTTCGCTGACAGGGCCCCACGCCGTTTCACGGCGCGGGTGCGGCGGCGCGTACGGCGGAGTGGACGGCCCGAGCGAGGCGGGCACCCCACAACGAGCGTGGTCCGGCGAAGGCGTGGACCTCCTCGTCGGAGCGGGGGATGCGTGCGGCGATGCACACGGCGTCGGTGGGTGTGCCGGAGCAGTCGTAACCGGCGTCGATGAGGGCCTGCACCTTGGCTTCGGTGGCCGTGGCCACCCCGTTGACCAGGGCAGCATCGGTCAGCGACACCGGGAGGGCGACGACGATGTTGATCGTGCCCGGTTCGGCCGACACGAGGGATCCCTCGGCCGGGGAGGCGGCCCACCCTCGTACCCCGAGCCCCGCGGTGACAACCGCCTCGACGCCGCCGTCGTGCCCGCGGGCGCAGGCTCCGACGTCGGCGGCCGTCATCAGCCCGACCCCCGGCCCCTGCGCGCCGGCCCCACCGGCCAGTTCGGCGAGATGCCGGTCCGGGTCCGTGCGCCGGTAGCCGTGGGAGACCTGGGCGTTGAGAACCCAGGCGCGCTCCCCGATGCCTCCACCGAGCACGGCAGTGCTGACCATCCGCCAGCCGGCACCCGCCTGCCACAGCAGGGCGTGCAACCGCTCGCCGTGCTCCGTACGGATCAGCTGCCGCATCGTCAGCAGACCGGTAGCCGTACGGGGCGGCGGGATGACAGCGGTCACCGAGCAGACTCCTTGCTGGGGCGGGGGGTTCGGCTGATCGTACGCGGACCGCTGTGCTGGGCATCGAGCGGTCGGTGGCCCGGATCATGCGCCCGCAGACAGGGGCGGGACCACGAAACTCGTGCAGCACGGCGAAGCGTTGATGAGTGGGCGGACACGCTGACGACTCGCCGCATCGCACGGCACGAGGAGTTTGCATCCCCTGCGCGGTGCCCCGCTTCCTGTCGCTCGAGCCGCTTGACCGGCGTGCAGACCAGTGCGGGCGAATGGCTTCCGGCAAGTGGCCTGCCGCGCCTGGTAGTTCCGGCTCCGAAGGCTCCGGCGTCGAGGACGCGCCGCGTTTGGGCTGTCCGAGGGGTGGGGGGCGGAGGGGCGTGACCAGTGGTTCCGGGGTGCGTTGTGGCAGACGGCAACCGGATCGGTATGTCCCCTCCCTGGAAGGCGTGGTGCAGGTGCAGAGAATCGCGACGGCGACGTTGGTGGTGTTGGCGTTGGGGGGTGTGGCGTCGTTGGGCGCGGGGCCGGCGTACGCGGATGGTCCCGGCGCGACGGCCACGGGCGGCTCCAGCATGGGGCCCGGGCTGATCCAGCAGGGCATCGCTCAGGAGGGTCGGCAGAACAACCACTGCTCCGACACCACCGCCAACGGAGACACGGTGAATGTGATGGGGGGACGGCTCAAAGGTCGGTGTGTGACCGGTGACGGATCGTTCAACCGGTTCTCCACGGTCCGTCATGGTGCCGCCGATGCCGCCGGCGGATCCGGCCTGTTCACCGTGAATCAGCAGAACACAGCTCAGCGCGGTCGGCAGAACAACCACTGCGCCAACGCCAACGAGACGCCTTTCGAGATGACCGGAGCGGTGTGGGAAGCCCGGTGCACCGACCGGGACGAATCACGCAGCGACCACGCAACGTTCGCGGGCAGTGGCGCCGGCGCGTCCGGCGGCTCCGGCGGCGGTGGCGAGGGCGACCCCACGGTGTATCAGCAGAACACGGCACAGGTGGGTCGGCAGAACAACGCCTGTGCCAATCCCAACGAGTCGTTCTTCGGGATCTCGGGGGGCCGGTACGGCGTTGCCTGCGGGAACCGTGATGCCTCGCTCAGCAAACACACGCGGGATACCAGTGGTGGGGCCGAAGCCGAGGGCGGCAACGGAACCAGGCTCATCGAGCAGAACACCGCGCAGGAGGGACGCCAGAACAACGCCTGCGCCGACCCCAACGGCTCCATCCCCCTCCAGATCACGGGGGGCCGGGCCGAAGGCCGCTGCGAAAACGAGGACACGTCACTGAGGTGGGGAACGCTCACCCAAGGCGGCGGCGTCAACGCCAGCGGTGGAACCAGTACCGGGAGACTGGTCCAGCAGAACACCGCCCAGGAGGGGCGGCAGAACAACCACTGCGCCAACCCCGACTTCACCGAAACCGAGATCACCGGTGGCCGGGACGAGACCAGGTGCGGAGCGACCGACCGGTCCGCCAGCGTGGAGACCACAGAGATCGGCGGGGGCGCGGAGACCGACGGCGGGAGCAGCGCCGCGGAGCTGTTCCAGCAGAACACCGCGCAGGAAGGCCGGCAGAACAACAGCTGCGCCAACCCCAACAACCTGGACCTGACCGTCTCGGGCGGACGCGCCACAGCCCAGTGCCAGGCGGTCGACAACTCCCGCAACGTCGGGACGATCTACCGGTAGAAGCCAGGGCGCCTCTGGACCGGCGCCCTCATCGACCGATCCCCAAGGCATGGCTACGGCCCTGGGGATCGGTGTCCTCGACTCGCGCACGCACAGCGACATCAGCTCCCGGATCGCCGGCACCACCGACACGCCTGACGACGTCGGAACAGCCGTCCCGGAGACGGAACTCGGCCACGACGTCCTGGAACTCGCGGTCGTCCACCACCCCGGACCACATTCCGCGACCTGCGTGCGCCGTGCCTCCTGGGCCAATCGGGCCTGCCCTCGGAGGCGCCGTCCTCAGACTCACCCAAGCGGATTGGCAACGATGCGGCTTGCCCCACCATCTGCCATCAACCGTGCCGCCGCGCAGCCCGGCTTCCGATCGGCCTGGTCGCGGAAGAGGCTCACGAAGGACTCAGCGAAGCCCAAGCGGGGGTAGGCCGCGACAAGTGCCTGGGCGAACGACGCGTCGAAGGCGTCCAGACCCCTTCCGGACACATCCGCGCTCGTGCCCACCTGCAGCAGTCGGCTCTCCAGGTCCGCCTCCGGCGCCACATCGTCCCGCATGTGCAGCACGATGAGCTCGGCCGCCCGGTCCCGCCGCTCACCCGGCCAGCCCAACCCCGCGGTGAAGACCCGGGCCAGGTGTCCCCCGGCCTCCTCGAACGGGAGCGTATGACTGTCGAAGGGCGGGGTGAGTGCCAGGTCGTGCAACATCGCCGAGACGAAGACGAGTTCGCGATCGAAGTCCAGGCCGCGGGCCTGAGCCCATGCCGCACCGAAGAAGTACGACCGCAACGAGTGGTGGTACAGCGCCTCGTCCGCATACTCCGCACAGACCAACCGCGCCGCTTCCACCGCTCGCCCGCCCGGAGCCTTCACTCCTGCGACCTCGGTCACCATCGCCCGACTCCTCTGCACCACGGACAGATCAACCCTGCACTACGGCCACAGCCTAATGATCTCGCCCGGAACATAAGGCGTTAGTGGGCGCATGGGCGGGGAGGAACCCGTGTTCGCCGCGCACGAGAGATGCTGCGTCACCCAACGCCCGTACGTGGGAGGGCCATTCCTCCGCTCGTACGTGGGAGGGCCATTCCTCACGACATGGCAGGAACGGTGAGGAAACGTCAGGTCGACCGGCTGCCGTAGCGAGCCCCGGCATGCCCGCCCGCCCGAGAGGTGGTCGGCGAGTCAGCGCATATGTGGCCGTGGCGGGCGGATTTGCGGCCGTCCCCATGGGGGCGGCTGCCTCAGAAGCCATCCCTCTGGTCGGCTCCCTGACCTCAGCGCGGCTGTGACCCCGGTGGTCCGGCGGCGATGAAGGTGACCGACCAGCGCGTGGCCGGGCCCGCACGCAGGAGAACAATCGGCGTTGTCAGACCTGCCTGCAACGGTGTGCTCTACGGGGCGGTGCGAGTGCCGCCCGGATCGACGCCGAAGGAGGCAGGGTGACAGGTCTGAGCGATGGCTGGGCAGGCGTGGGCTGGAGGGACTGGCTGGACCACGACGACATCCGGCGGCGTCTCGATGACGGTGCCGACCCGGAAACATGGCGCGGGGGACGACCTCTGCACCGTGCGGCAGAGTTCGGCTCACCGGACGTCGTCAGCGAATTGGCACGACGCGTGTCGGACGTCGACGCGATGGAGGACGGGACGACCGCGTTGTGGGAAGCCGTCCTCTCCCTTCGCCCCGACAACGCGCGTGCCCTCGCCGCCGCCGGAGCAGACCCCTGGCTGCCCTTGATCGGCGGCTGGTCACCGGGGCGGCTCTCCCTGGCAGGACCCACACCGGACCTGTTCGTGGTCCCTGAAGGAGAACGCGGCCTGACCGAGGCGGAGCACACGGCAGCGCAGGAGGGCAAACGGCTCATCAGGGCACTGGGAGACCAGTACTGCGAGGGCACGGGCCTTGCCTGCGTGGCCGGGATCGACGCCGAGGAAGCGATATGTCGCCTGGAAGCCACCCCGGCAACGGGTGAAGCTCTGGACACGCTGCTGGAGGAGCCGGACGCGTTCGACATGGACGAGAGTCTGCGCATCATCGGCGTGACGACCGTGCCGGGCGGCTGCGTCGTCACTCAGCCGTGGGGTTACGCGCCGCAGATGCCAGGCGTGCTGACCCGGCTGTCCGTCGCGACCATCTGCTACGGCCTGTACGCCAACCCCAAGAGCGGCGACCAGGGCAGCATCGCCCGCAACGGCGTCATCGAGCGCGGGGATCTGCACCCGGGCGGCCCACCGGAGCCGGAGTTCACATCCGAGGAAGTCCTGGCCTCCTACCTCTACCAGAACCACGCGGTGGCCTACTGTCTCGCCTACGCGGGACTGCGGCCGACCGACCCGCGCCCCGTCGTCGGACCACCCGACACCTGGGTCGAGCTACCACCCCGGGATGACTACTGGACCTACTGAACCGCAGTCCTCCCCCGGCCCCCGCGACACCCCGGAGAGGTCCACAGGTGTCGCCGGCCTCCTGCCGCTCGCAGCCCGGACCACCGCCCTGTCATCGTGCGGCGCACGTCATCACGTGCTCACGGAAACGGAGTTCGCGGCGAAGGCAAAGGCGCCACCGAACCGGCGCAGGCACAGGCACAGGCACAGGCACAGGCACAGGCAGCGGCGGACCGGGGGCGCGTATCGGAGGGACCGTGTCCCGATGAGTACCGTCGCCTCCCGGCCGCCGCACTGCGTCACGACCGGCGGCCCACCGCGTCCTGGCCGTCCACCCTTTCCGGACCGTCCACCGCCTCCTGGCCGCCGTCCACCGCGTCCCGCCGTTCCGCGGATCGTGTCCCGCTCTCGGCCGGTACATGTCCCGCGGGTGCGGGCTTACGTCGCCTGGCCGTGAGGCGCAGCGCCACCGGCTCGGTGAATCGGGCGGTCAGCGGGCCAAGGATGACGAGGATCAGGACATAGGCCGTGGCCAGCGGGCCGATACGCGGTTCGACGCCGACCGCGAGACCGGCGATCACCACGGAGAACTCCCCGCGCGCGACCAGCGTGCCGCCCGCCCGCCAGCGGCCCTTCGCGGAGATACCGGCACGCTTGGCAGCCCAATACCCCGTCGCGATCTTCGTCAGCGCGGTGACGACGGCCAGCGCGAGCGCGGGCACCAGTACCGGCGGAATGCTGGCGGGGTCGGTGTGCAGGCCGAAGAAGACGAAGAACACCGCCGCGAACAGGTCCCGCAGCGGGGCCAGCAGATGGTGCGCGCCCTCGGCAACCTCACCGGACAACGCGATGCCGACCAGGAACGCCCCCACGGCGGCGGAGACCTGCAACTGCTGCGCGAGCCCCGCGACCAGCAGGGTCAGACCCAGCACCACCAACAGCAGCTTCTCGGGATCGTCATGCGACACGAACCGGGAGATGAGACGGCCGTAACGCACCGCGAGCAGGAGCACCAGCCCGGCCACTCCGAGAGCGATGGCCAGGGTGACGCTGCCCGCCGCGAGACCGGTTCCGGCCAGCAGGGCGGTGATGATGGGCAGGTAGACGGCCATGGAGAGGTCTTCGAGGACCAGAATGCTCAGGATGACGGGCGTCTCCCGGTTGCCCAGCCGCCCCAGGTCCCCGAGTACCTTCGCGATCACGCCGGAGGACGAGATCCACGTCACCCCGGCCAGGACGACCGCGGCCACCGGCCCCCAGCCGAGCAGCAGCGCCATCGCGGCTCCGGGCAGCGCGTTGAGCGTCGCGTCGACGAGTCCGGCCGGATACTGGGTCTTGAGGTTGGAGACGAGGTCGCTGGCCGTGTATTCCAGGCCCAGCATGAGCAGCAGCAGGATCACGCCGATCTCGGCGCCGATCGCGACGAACTCCTCGCTGGTGCCCAGCGGCAGCAGACCGCCCTCGCCGAATGCCAGACCGGCCAGCAGATAGAGCGGGATCGGCGAGAACTGCAGACGCCCGGCGAACCGGCCCAACAGCCCCAGACCGAGAATGATTGCGCCGAACTCGATTAGAAAGATTGCAGAAGAGTGCACAGGCGATCACTCTCGCCCGAGTATCTCGGCCGCGGCGTCGACACCCTCGCGTGTGCCGATCACGATCAGGGTGTCGCCCCCCGCAAGGCGGTAGTCGGGACCGGGGGAAGGAATGGCCTCAGCGCGACGCAGAACCGCCACGATCGACACCCCGGTGTCCGTACGCATCCTGGTCTCGCCCAGCAGCCGCCCGTTCCAGTGCGAGGTGGACGACAACTCGATGCGCTCCGCGACGAGTCCCAGTTCCGTCGTCGACAGCAGACTCGGGCTGTGATGCGCCGGCATCAGCGCGTCGATCAACGCGTCCGCCTCCCCCGCCGTCAACCGGGCGGACAGCGCACAGGCGTCCGGATCGTCCTCCCGGTATGCATTCACCGTCCGGGAACCGTCGCGGTGAGCCACCACGGACAAACGGCGCTGCTCCCGCGTGGTCAGGTCGTAGCGCACACCGATCCCTGGCAACGGTGTACTGCTCATGCGCACGGCACTCATGGCTGCCCCCATTTCCGGCCATCCGGTTTTTGACGTTTCTTGGGAAAACTTTTGATGACACCCTAGCGTTGCGTTTTGCAACCGGCCGACCACACCCGAGCGGGGCACCAGTGGGAGAATCCGTGCTCAGGGTCCGCGTCCACAGTCAGGGGGACGAACGGCGTTCCCCGTTCGCCGGTACGGGGCGGACCGGAAGGAAGCGTCAGGATGATCGAGTGGGGATCTCTCGGCACCGGAGCCAGGCCCGTACCCCGGCCCGTCGCCACGCCGCTGGTGTGGGCCGCGGCCTTCGGTGGCGCGCTGGTGCTGGTGGCGGTCCTCAACACTGTCGTGGGACTGGACCGCCCCGGACTCGCCCTGGTGGCACTGTCCTTGATGGCCGGCGTGCTCGGCTCGTACGCGCGCTTCACCGCCGCGCCCGGGACAGCCGTACTGTGCTGGCTGTTCCTGAACGGCTTCGCCATCCCGCCGCTCGGGACGCTCACCTGGGCCGCGGCCCGCGACATCCTCTGGCTGGCATGTCTGTTCACCGCGACCCTCATCGGCACGGGACTGGCCCGCGTGATCCACGCTCGTGCCGCCTACCACCGCCTCACCACACGTGCCGGCAACAGGGTGTCCGACGCGGGTCATAGGTCCGGGCCGACGCGCGGCGTCTGACCGGCTTCACCGCTGCGGCGCGTACGCTGGCCTGCGGTCCTGCCCTTCGGGTGGCCACACGTCCGGTTCCGAGACCGGTGTTGCACCCGCCGCCGGTGGAGGCTGAGCGGCTCAGGCCGATGAGGCGCTGGACGGTGCCGGTGTGCGTTCCTCGCTCCTTCGGCGATCGCCCGGTCCGTCCCCGCACTGGTGAGGATCGGCGCCCAGTGGCACAGCACGCCCTACTCCTGAGCGGTGGACCGGATTCAGGACAGCAGAACGCCGAACACCGAACGTCGGCAAGGGAGTTGGAGATCTCGATGATCGGGAGTCATCGATGCGCCCGGACGGTGATCAGCCGATCGTCAGCTGCCATCGGACCTCTCCGTCGTGCCAGTGCTCCGTGGGCCGGAGCCCCGCCGCTGCGGCGACAGTGGCAGACGCCGCGTGGTCGGGGTGGATGTGGGCGACGACGGTCCGTACCCTCTGGCCCGCGAGCCAGGTGATCAGGCCGCGGGCCGCTTCGGTGGCGAGGCCGCGCCGCTGCCAGGGGGTTCCCACCACCCAGGAGATCTCGGCGACTTCACCGTGATCCCCTGCGGCCACCGTCGCCTGAACCGTGCCGGTCAGGCAGTCCTCCTCGCGGAGCCGGAGGACCCAGTTGCACCAGGAGACGGCGGGGTCGGGCGAGCCGGCGACCAGGCGCTCGTAGCGAGCGCGCAGGTCCGGTCCGGTCGCCGGGGCGCCGCCGATGAAAGTGTGCAGCTCCGGGTCGGACAGCACGGTGGCCATTTCGTCGGCGTGCTCCACCAGCAGGGGCAGGAGGGTCAGCCGACTGGTGCGGATGGCCGGGGGCTCGATGATGGTCACGGTCCCTCTCGCTCGGGGGTGCTCGACGCGTGTGCCGCGAACGCGGCGGGCACGGGTTCTTGCAGCGGCCACCCGGCCACCTACGGGCGAGGGCAACCGGGTCCTGGCCTCTAGGAGGACCTCCCCCAGTGTGGCGACCGCGGGCGTCGGTGTCAGCGGGCCGACAGTCCCTGATTGCCGACGGGCAGGGCTCGGTGCGTCGGGTGCGTCCGTTCCGGTCGAACGTGATCGCGATCAGCGACGATCCTTCCCGCACGCTCCCGTTCGCGACGACCCGCCTTCACGAGGCCGCCGCGGCCGACCGGCGACCGGCGACCGGCGACCGGCGACCGGCGACCGAGGCACCATCACACCGCCGTCCGGCACCCCCCGCCCGGATTGGCCCCGTACGTCGGTACCGCGGACGCCCCGCGCATGGCCCCGGGCGCCGGTGGGGGCTACCAGCCCGCCGGTTTCGCCGTTCCCATGGCCCGGGTGACGGTGATCTCGATGACGACGCGCTCCGGGTTGGGCCGCGGGGGCTTGTACCGCTCGGTGTAGCGGCGCTCGGCGTCGGACACGGAGGCCGGGTCGTCCTTGATGACGGCGGTGCCCTCCAGGGTGCACCAGCGGCGGCCGTCGGCCTGGCTCACCGCGACGTGCGCCGTCCCATCGGCGGCGCGCACGTTGCGCACCTTCTTGCTGCCGGCGCTGCTGATGACGCGGGCGATACGCGTATCGGGGTCGTACGTGACGCCCACCGGCACCAGGTGCGGGGTCCCGTCCGGGCGCCGCGTGGTGAGGAAGCAGATGCGGCGTTCCCGCCAGAAGGTGTCGTCGGGCGAGGAGGGGGGTGGGGCGGTCATCGGTGTCCTTCATACGGGCGGCGTGGGTGCGCGGATCAGGTCGTGGCCGCAAACCACGGGCAGGGTACGTGACCGGGCCCTCGCGGTGCCCTTCCGAGGGTGGCGCGGCGGGGAGCGGCTGCCGGAGCAGCCCACGGGGTTGGCGGCCACGGGCAAGGTACTCACCGGGTCGGCAGCCCAGTGCCGGTGGTCCGTGCGGACTCACGTCCAGGTGGTCCCGGTGGACCACCAACCGACCAGTTCCTCCAGCCGGTTGTGCACCTCCTCCTCCGTGTCACCGATGACGACCGCATCGGCGGCGGCGTCCACGGCGTGGCGCATGCCCTCGCTCCGGGTGCCGGGCTCCAGATGGACGGTGAGGTGCACTCCCGGAACCGGGCAGGGTTCGGCGGGCGGCTGGAAACGGCCCGTTCCGGGTGGGAGGACGACCCAGCCGCAGGCCTCCTCCGGCGCCTTCGGCTGGACGTCGAGGGTGAGGTCCAGGCCGCACTGGGCGCGGAGGCCCTCTTTGGCGAGGTGGACGCCGAAGGCCCGTTCGTAGGTCGTGGCGATGGGCCCTCCGCCGGCGCGGCATGCGATCTCGCAGAGGACGGGTACGCCGTCGTCCCCCACCCATGCCTCCAGGTGGAAGCTGCTCGGCATCGGGGAGGGTGGCAGGGCGGCGACGACGTCGGCGGTGAAGGCGGCGAGTCGGGCCGTGCGGGGGTTGTGCGGGCTCAGCAGGACGCTGCTCAGGGCGGATGCGTGGCGAGTGTGTTCGGCCACGCCGGTGTTGTAGCGCGAGGGCCAGCAGTGCACCACCTCGTGGCCGCGCATGATGCCGTCGACGTGGAAGAAGTCCCCGTGCGCGAAGGACTCCGCCATCCACTGGCCCGGCAGAAGCGGGACCGTACGGGGTCGTTCGGGGTCGAGGAAGCCGGCCAGGTCCGCGTCGTCGCGCAGGGCGGCGAAGCCTTCCGCGCCGGCGCCGGAGCGCGGCTTCACCACGACGGGAAAGCCGTGCGCGTCGATGAAGTCGAGCAGGTCCAACGGGTCGTCGACCGGGGCGAATTCGGGCACGGGCAGCCCGGCCGCACGCGCCAGCCGCTTCATGGCGACCTTGTCGCGGTAGGCGTTCGCGGATTCGCCGTGCTGTCCGGGGAGGCCGAGGCGGCCCCGCAGCCGGGCGGCGCGCAGGACGTCGTCCTCGCTGGTGCTGGCGACCAGGTCCACACCGAAGGCGCGGGCCGCCTCCTCCGCGATACGGTCCGTGGCCCAGCTTCCGTAGTCGTCCACCAGCCGGTGCCCCAGAAAGCGACCGGTGACGTCGGAGCCCGATGCGGCGACCGCCTCCCGCGGGGTGACCAGCACGACATCGGCTGCGGCGTCGCCCAGCCATCGGTGGAGGGGCCGCCGGTCCAGCGGTCGGCGGGAGAAGAGAAGGACTTTCGGCATGGGGTCAGATCCTTGCGGGAGAGGGGGAACCGGCGGGGAGCAGAGCACCGTGGAGATGCACCAGGCTGTCCCCGGGCGCGCCGGTCTCCGCGTGTTCGACGCTGCAGATGACCAAGTGGTGGTCGCCGAGCCGGACTTGGCCGTAACGGAAGCCGACGAGTCGCGCCAGGCAGCCGTCGAGCAGGGGGACTCCGTGCGGTCCGGTGCTCCAGCGGGTGGGCGGGGCGAAACGGTCGACGCCGCGGCCGGCGAATCGCTCGGCCGTCTCCGTCTGGTCCGCTCCCAGGATGTGGAGGCCGAACCAGAGGCTCCCTTGGAGACGGGCCCAGGTGGAGGAGGAGTCGGCCAGGGCGAAGGAGACCAGGGCGGGATCGGCGCTGATCGAGGTGAAGGAGGTGATGGTGACGCCGGCGGGCCCGGTGGGCGTGGCCGCGGTCAGCACGGCCACACCGGAGGCGTACGAGCGTAATACGGTGCGCAGGACCGTGCCGTCGACCGTCATGCGCCGGCCTCCGCCGGTCGGAAGGCGGGGCGGGGCAGGCCCAGGTTCTCCCGGAGCGTGGTCCCTTCGTACGCGGTGCGCATCAGCCCGCGGCGCTGCAGCTCCGGTACGACGAGGTCGACGATGTCGTCGAGCCCGCCGGGCAGGTGGCTGGGCATGATGTTGAATCCGTCGGCGGCTTCGTTGTGGAACCAGTCCTCCAGTTCGTCGGCGATGGTCTCGGGGGTGCCGAGGAGGAATCGGTGCCCGCGGCCTCCGGCGACCGAGAGATAGAGCTGGCGGATGGTCAGACCCTGCCGCCGCGCCTGCTCGTAGACGAGTTGCTGCCGGCTGGTGCTGCCTTCGGTGGGCGGGAGTTCGGGCAGGGGTCCGTCCAGGGGCAGGTGGGAGATGTCCACGTCGCCGAGGAGTCCGGTGAGCAGGCCGAGGCCGACGACCGGGTCGACGAGGTCCTGGAGTTCGGCGTACTTGTCCTCGGCCTCTGCCCGGGTGCGTCCGGCCATGAGGAAGACGCCGGGGAGGATCTTGACGTCGTCGGGATTGCGGCCGTGGGCGGCGGCCTGTTCGCGCATGCCGCGGTAGTAGGTCTGTGCCTGGTCGAGGGTCTGCTGTGCGGTGAAGACGACCTCGGCCCACCGGGCGGCGAAGTCCTGTCCGTCCGGGGAGGAGCCCGCCTGGACGATCACCGGGTGGCCCTGGGGCGGGCGGGCGACGTTGAGGGGTCCGCGGACCTGGAAATGTTCGCCGCGGTGGCCCAGGATGTGCAGCTTCTCCGGGTCGAAGAACCGGCCGGACTTCTGGTCGTGGAGGAAGGCGTCGTCCTCCCAGCTGTCCCACAGGCCGGTGACGACGTCCATGAACTCCCGTGCACGGTGGTACCGGGTGGCGTGGTCGGGCTGCTGGTCGAGGTTGAAGTTGCGTGCCTCGGCGTCGGTGACGGAGGTGACGACGTTCCAGCCGGATCGGCCCCCGCTGAGGTGGTCCAGCGAGGCGAACTTCCGGGCGATGTGGAACGGCTCGTTGTACGTGGTGGAGGCGGTCGCCGTCAGCCCGATGTGGGTGGTGTGGACGGCCAGCGCGGACAGCAGGGTCAGCGGCTCGAAGTGGACCATGCGTCCCTGGCGGCTGAGTTCGTCGGCGTCGCGGTAGTGGGTCCGTATGCCGGCGCCGTCGGACAGAAAGATCATGTCGAACTTGCCGCGTTCGGCGGTCTGCACCACGGAGCGGTAGTGGTCGAAGTCGAGGCCGCCGTCCGGCCGTGCCTCGGGGTGGCGCCATGCGGCGACGTGGTGACCGGGTGCCGGAAGGAAGGCCCCGAGCTTCATCATGCGCCGGCTCGTGCCGGGCCGGTTGGTGTTGCGGTACTGCGTCGTGCGCGGGTTCGTCATGCACGGGTTCGTGTCGGGCTTGTTCGCGGTCACGGTGTTGCTCTCCGATGAGTCCGATAAGAGTGGGCCGGCCGGTGCGGCCGGCATGCGGTCAGCCGAGGCGTCGGACGGGCTCTCCGTCGAGGAAGGCCCGGATGTCCTCCACCGCCTGGCCGTAGTACGTCTCGTAGTTGGCGCGGGAGACATAGCCGAGGTGCGGGGTGGCCAGCAGGTTGGGGGCGGTGCGCATCGGGTGCTCGGCCGGGAGCGGTTCGGTGTCGAACACATCGACTCCGGCGCCCGCGATCCGGCCGTCCCGGAGCGCGGTGAGGAGCGCGTCCTGGTCGACGATGGCGGCCCGCGAGGTGTTGATCAAGTAGCCCGTGGGGCGCATCAGTGCCAGTTCCGGTGCCCCGAGCAGTCCGCGGGTGCGATCGCTCAGGGCGAGGTGGACGGAGACGACGTCGCTGGTGCGCAGCAGCTCTTCCTTGGATGCCGCGAGGGTCACGCCGACCTCTCGGGTGCGTTCCCGGTCGAGGTTCTGACTCCAGGCGACCACGTCCATGCCGAACGCCAGGCCGACCTGGGCGACCTTGCTGCCGATCTTTCCCAGGCCGAGCAGACCGAGCCGCCGCCCGGAGAGGTCCGCGCCGAGGGTGCTCTGCCAGGGTCCGCCCCGGCGCAGGGAGGTGCTCTCGGTGACGATGCCTCGTGCGAGGCCCAGGATCAGGGCCCAGGTCAGCTCCACCGGGGGTGTGGAGGAGCTCGCGGTGCCGCAGACGGTCACGCCGTGCTGCTCGGCGGCGGCGAAGTCGATGACCGAGTTCCTCATGCCCGAGGCCACGAGCAGCCTGAGCCTGGGCAGCGCCGCGAACAGGGAGGCGGGGAACGGCACACGTTCCCGGAGGGTGACGATGATGTCGAACCCGGCCATGGCGGCGGCGAGTTCGTCCTCGGTGGCGAAGTGCTCGGTGAAGGTGACGATGTCGACGTCGGTCTCCAGCGGGGACCAGTCGGCGACGGACGTCGCGACGCTCTGGAAGTCGTCGAGCACGGCGCAGCGCAGTGTCATATCAGGTAACTCCGTCGGGTGTTGTTCTGCAGGGCGCCCAGGCCGGGGCCGTCGGGCACCATGATCGTGCCGCGGTCGACGCCGATTCCGGTGAACGGGTCGGCGAGCAGGTCGACGTGTCCGTCCAGGTCGAGGAAGTCGGCCAGGGGTGCCAGTTGGGCCATCGCGCTGACCCCGAGCGCACTCTCCGTCTTGCAGCCCAGCATGACTTTCAGTCCCGTGTGCTGGGCGAGGGAGATCATTTCCAGGGCGCGTCGCAGTCCCCCGCACTTGGTCAGCTTGATGTTGACGGCCCCGGCGCAGTCGCGCAGCCGCAGGACGTCCGCGGGGACCTTGCAGTCCTCGTCGGCGACGACGAGGAGCGGCGCGTGCTCGTGTACGTGGCGCAGCCCGCCGGGATCCGCATCCGGCGGCACGGGCTGCTCGAGGAGTTCGACGTCGTGGCGGTGCAGTTCGCGGGCCACCTCGACGGCCTGCTCGGGGGTCCAGGAGCCGTTGCCGTCGGCCCAGATGCGGCCGCCGTAGACCTCGCGGAGCACTCCGGCACGGCTGCCGTCGTCCTCCGGCGTCAGCTTGAGCTTGAGGATCGGCCAGTCGGCCAGCTTCTCGCCCCTGCGTGCCAGTTCGTCGTCGGAGCAGATGCCGATCGACAGCGCGGTGGGGGGCAGCGGAAGGCCGTCGAGTCCGAGGAGGCGGTACAGCGGCTGTCCCGCCCGTTTGCCCAGCAGGTCGTGCAGGGCCATGTCCACGGCGGCGATCACGGCCGGCCGTACGCCCGCTGCTTCCAGCCGGTCCAGGGCGGGGACCATCCGGTACGGGCCGCTGCCGGCGAGCAGTCGCACGCAGGTGTCGAGTTCGGCGGGGGAGGCTCCCAGGGCGGTGCCGTATCCCTCCAGTCCGTCCCAGCGCAGTCGCACCACGCTCTGCCGTACGGCGTCGGTCACCCCCCTGGTGCCGGCGAACGGCTCCGAGAGCGCCGACTCGATGCGGTAGTGCGTCATCCGCATGCGCCGGCCTCCTCGAACGCCGCGACGATCGCCGATGCCTGACGGAAGGTCAGATCGCGGAAGCCCTCGGGCTCCACGGGTACGGCCGGCTCGCGGGGCACTCCCCCGTACGGAATACCGCTGCCCTCCCGGAACCTGCCGCACAGGTAGTCCGAGAGGCCGTCCCGGTGCGCGCCCAGCCAGGTCAGCGCCGCGTCGTACTCCTCGCCGGGGCGTGCCGCCGCCGTCGCCCGGAAGAGGGCGGCCATCGGTTCGGCGTCGCCGGGATCGGTACTGGCCGGACACAGCATGAACACCGGTGCGGGCAGCAGCACGACACACAGCGGGGAGGCCTCCGTGAACTCCCCGGCCAGACATTCGCTGATGGAACGCATGCCGCGGACGGCGGCGCGGCTGGTGAAGTAGCCGCCGCGCCGGGGAGGGCATCCGGCCATCGAGCGCGCCCCCCAGTGCAGATGCGTGATGAAGGGATCGTCCGCGGGCACGGCCGGACCGTCGGGGTAGTGCGTTCCGAACATCGCTGTCAGCACGCCGGTCAGCAGATGGGACACCACCGGGAGCACCGGAGGCAGGTCGCTGATCCGCTCGAAGAACCGCGCCGGGTCGGTGAGGGCGCGGAACGGCAGCAGAGCGGCTTCGGCGAGTTCGCCGGCGGAGCCGTAGTGGTGGCCGTCGAGCCGGTAGCCCCGCCCGTCGGGGCGGAGTTCGCAGCGTGCGACCTCTCCGTCCAGGCGGACGGCGTGGCTGATGAGATCGGCGAAGGCCCTGCGCGCATTGTCCCGGGTGGCCGCCCGCTCCAGCAGCACCGTCAGCATCGCGGTGACGGTGGCGTCGTGGGCGACCAGGGACGATGCCTCCAGCTCGAAGCGGTAGCCGGTGATGGCCCGCATCCGCCGCAGGTGTACGTCGACCAGCGGGGTCGGTTCGCCCTGTTCCTCGGTCCGCACCAGCGGGCAGAACAGCGGGCGGCTGCGGTCCCGGGGCGCGAACCCGCGCCCGTCCCAGGTGAACAGCGGCAGTGGCCGCCGCCTGCCCTGTTCGACGAGCGAGCCCGGCAGATACACGCCGTCACCGCCCGCGTCGGCGGTGTCCGTCTCCGTCCGGGTGAAGCCGTAGATCAGCGGATAGCCGTGCCCCTGGCCGCAGATGGCGGTGTTGAAGTCCATGGGGCCGGACCGCCCGAGCGCGATGTCCTCCCAGTTCCCCAGGTGTCCGCTGCGCGGCGGAAGCAGCGCGTCCTCCTTGTGCACCAGGTCGAGCAGCGCACCGATGGGCACGTCCCGGGTGCCGAGGTGGACCGGCAGGAAACTGCGGGAGCCGTCGGCGAGCCGGTCGGCGTCGGCAGCCGTCAGAAGATCCAGTTCGTCGGTGATCCTGCGGCTCATGAAGCACGCTCGCTTTCGAGACGGCCGAGCAGGTACGGCAGGGCGCCGCCCGCCAGCAGGACGTCCCACTCACCGCGGGAATGGACATCCGTCCGCGCCGTGAACGCCGTCGCGTCCGCCCGGATCTCGACGGTCCCCCGCTCCCGCATCCTCCCCAGGCCCTCCAGCGTGAACTCCTCGGCACCGGTGAGGCCCAGCCGTTCCCGGCCCCCCTCCGGGAGGAGCAGCGGCAGGATGCCCATGGCGCAAAGGTTCGCGCGGTGGATGCGCTCGAAACTCTCCGCCAGCACGGCGCGTACGCCGAGCAGCCGCGGCCCCTTGGCGGCCCAGTCGCGTGAGGACCCCATGCCGTAGTTGCGGCCGGCCAGGATGACCAGCGGCGTACCGGATGCGGCATAGCGCTGTGCCGCCTCGAAGACCGGCAGACGGTCGCCGGTCGGGAGGTGCACGGTCGCGCCGCCGCCGTCCCCCTGCCCGATCAGGCGGTTGCGGAGCCGGGGATTGCTGAACGTTCCGCGCGCCATCACCTCGTGGTTGCCGCGACGGGAACCGTAGGAGTTGAAGTCCCGCACTCCGCGCTCCCGCAGATACTCCCCCGCCGGTGAGTCCGGCGGGATCGCGCCCACGGGGGAAATGTGGTCGGTGCTGACGTCGTCGCCGAGGACCAGCAGCGCTCGCGCCCGGAGCAAGGGTGCCGTGCCGAGCGGCTCCACGGGATCGACGGCCCCGGTCGCATCGGCGGGCCCGTTCCCGCCGGGCTTCCGGGCCCCGGTCACGTAGGCGGGGGGTCGGATGTACGTGGAGTCCTGCTCCCAGACGAAGGTCGCCCCGCTCTGTCCGGTGATGGACTCCCAGCCCGTGGCCGGGCCAGGCGCGGCGTCGGCGTCGGCGTCGGCGTGGACGTGAACCCCGGCGTCGGCGTCGAAGACCTCCGGGCGCACGAACTGCGCCTCCAGCGCGCCCAGTTCCGCGCTGTCAGGCCACAAATCCCTCAGGTACACGGGCTTCCCGTCGCCGTCGGTGCCCAGCGGCGCGCTCTCCACATCGGTACGGACATGGCCGAGGAGGGCCAGTGCCACGACGAGGGCCGGGGAGGCGAGATATCCGGCCCGGACCTGGGCGTGCACGCGGGCCTCGAAGTTCCGGTTGCCGCTGAGCACCGCGCAGACCGTCAGCCCGCTCCCGGACACGGTCTCCCCCACACCGTCCGCCAGCGGGCCACTGCCGCCGTTGCACGTCATGCAGCCGTATCCGGCGACATGGAACCCGAGCTTCTCGAGGTAGGGCATCAGACCGGCGTCGTCCAGGTAGCGCGTGACCGCGCGCGATCCGGGAGCGAGGCTGGTCTTGACGTGCCCGGGTACGGTCAGCCCGAGCTCGACGGCACGACGCGCCAGGAGTCCCGCGGCAAGCATGGCCTGCGGGTTGGAGGTGCTGGTGCACGAGGTGATGGCCGCGATGACGATGTCCCCGTCGGCCAGGCCCTGCGCCGAGCGGACCGGCCGGGGGCTGAACTCCGCGAAGGAACCAGGGAGTTCGCGGAGCGGAATCTGCTGGTCGGGGCGGCTGGGCCCGGACACGCTCGCACCGACCGTACCGAGATCGAAGGCGATGGTGCGGCCGAAGACGGGCCCGGTCCCCTCGCGCAGCAGCCTCTGCTGCCAGCAGTACTCCTCGACCAGACGCACCTGCGCCACGGGGCGTCCCGTCTGCCTCAGATACCGCAGGGTCTCCCCGTCGACGGGGAAGAATGCGGCCATCGCACCGTACTCCGGGGCCATGTTGGCGATGGTGCAGCGGTCGGCGGCGGAGAGGGCCGAGACCGAGGGGCCGGTGAATTCCAGGATGACGCCGGTGACGTTCTCCTCGCGCAGCCTACGGGTCAGGGTGAGGACCAGATCCGTGGCCGAGGTGCCCGGCCGCGGCTCACCGGTGAGCCGGACCCCGACGATCGGCGGTATGCGGATCGGCTGGGCAAGCCCCAGCATCAGCGCCTCCGCTTCGAGGCCCCCGACGCCCCATCCGAGGACGCCGAGCCCGCCCACCATCGTGGTGTGGCTGTCGGTGCCGATCACGGTGTCGGGGAAGAGCAGTCCGTCCTCGCCGGCCGCCACGACCGTGGTCAGCCGCTCCAGGTTCACCTGGTGCACGATGCCGCGCCCGGGAGGGATCACCCGTACCGCGTCGAACGCCGTCTCGGCCCACTTCAGGAACGCGTAGCGCTCCTCGTTGCGCGTCAGTTCCAGGGCTTCGTTGAGGGCGAGCGCGTCCGGCCGCCCGGCCCAGTCCGTCTGCACCGAGTGGTCGACGACCACGTCGACCGGCAGTGCCGGATCGACCCGCTCGGGACGCGATGTCCGGTCGCGCAGCGCGGCCAGGTCCACCAGCAGGGGGATTCCGGTGTAGTCCTGCACCAGGATGCGGGCGGGCCGGAACGCCATCTCCGCCTCCGGTGCCAGGCCGGCGGCGAGGCGTTGTCCGAGCCGCGCCGCCGCCCGCTGCTCGCCCGACCGCAGCAGGGACTCCAGCAGGATGCGGCCGGTGTACGGGAGCGATCCGAGGTCGACTCCCGCGTCGGCAGCGAACCGCGGCAGGCTGTGGAGACCGGCCTTGCGGCCGGCGATGTGCGCGTGGTCGGTCACGGCGTGCTCATCTCTGCGCGGGCGGTCGAGGACAGACGACGCGGGACGTCATGGACGGTTCCGGGATAAGCGCGTGACGCCGGGCCGCGGTACTCCAGCAGCGGGCGGATCAGCACGTTGTTGGCGTGCTGTTCGAGCGCTTGGGCGACCCATCCGGCGGTCCTGGCGACCACGAACATCGGCACCGTCAGATCGCCGGGCAGGCCCAGCAGCCGGTACGCCAGTCCGGCGTACAGGTCCACATTGGGCGCCACACCGTGCCGCGCGTAGGGCCGCATGGCCGCGGCGACCGCGTCGAGGACGTCGAGGCCACGGGTGTCGCCGCGCTCTTCGCTCAACTCGACGACGGTGGCGCGGAGATGGCGTACGCGCGGATCCTCCGTGCGGTAGACGCGGTGCCCGAAGCCCATGACGGGCTGGTTGCGGCTGTGCAGCTCACGCACGTACGCCTCGGCGTTCTCCGGGGTGCCGACGTCGTCGACGAGCCGGACGACGCGCTCGGCGGCGCCTCCGTGCACGGATCCGGCGAAGGCCGCCACCGCGGCGGTCAGCGCGGCGGTCATCCCGCTCCGGCAGCCGATGGCGACGCGCGCGGTGAACGCCGACGCGTTCGAGCTGTGGTCGGCATGGACGATCAGCCCCTTGTTGAGGAACCGGACCGCGGCGGGTGTGGGCGCCTTCCCCGTCAGTGCCGTGAGGAAGCCTTCCGCGTACGAGACGTCGTCGGGCGCCATGACCGGCTCGCGGCCGGAACGGAACGCGTGGTGTGCCGCGACGAGCATCGGGATCCGCGCGATCAGTGCCATCCCGGCCTCGCGCGCCTCGTCGTAGGACTCGTCGGTGCCCGGCTCGCGCCCAGGGGAGAAGGCCCCGAGCGCGGACACGGTGGTGCGCAGCGCTTCCATCGGGTGGGCATGGGCCAGGGAACGCGCCAGATCGAGGACCGGTCCGGGCAGCTCGCGGTGGACGCGCAGTTCCTTCTCGAACGCCTCCAGAGCGCCGGCGTCCGGCAGTTCACCGTTGACCAGCAGATGGGCGACCTCCTCGAAGGAGGCGTGTCCGGCCAGGTCGTGGATGCTGTAGCCGCGATACTCCAGGACGCCCTGCGCACCGTCGATGCGGGTGATCCGGGTGTGGTCGAAGCGGACCCCTTCCAGGCCGCGCTGGACGGCCGGCTGCTCCGCGGGCGCGGGCGCGGCCTCCAGCGGTTCCCCGCCTCCTGCGAACGCGCGGATCGCGGCCACCGTGCGCAGTCCCACGACCTGGTCGTCGTCGACGGGCAGGCCGAGTTCGTCGCCGAGCGCGACCATGAGCGCTACATGGCCCAGGGAGTCCCACTCCCTGACGGACTGGTACTCCAGGTCCCCGGTGACCCGGTCCTCGGCGATCCCGAGGGCCCGGGCGATGATCCGGTCCACGTGGTGCATGATTCCCCCCTTGGGTGATGGATGGGTGCGGCAGGCCTGCGCGTCCCCTCGCGTCAGGTGTGCCGCGGTCTCGTACGGTCCGTCAGATCCCGCCGGTGGCACGGCCGTCGAGCCATACGCGCAGGGCCTTGCGGTCGGTCTTGCCGTTGCCGTTCACCGGCATCTCGTCGATGACGTGGACGGACCGGGGCACCATGTAGGCAGGGAGCAGGTCCGCGACCGCGGTGGTGAGGGCCTTCGCCTCGACGTGGCCGGTCACCACGGCGGCGATCGAATCCTGGTCGGGCCAGAGCAGGCAGGCGGCCTCGGCGCAGCCCGCGCGGCGCAACGTGGCCTCGATCTCGCCGAGTTCCACGCGGTGTCCGCCGACCTTGACCTGCTGGTCGTTGCGGCCGACGTAGACGTACGTCCCGTCCTGGCTCCGCACCAGGTCACCGGTGCGGTAGTAGGTGCTGCCCTCGTGCTCGAAGAACCGCTCGGCGGTCAGCGCCGGATCGCGCCAGTAGCCGGGCGAGGTCTGCGGGCCCGCCACGCACAGCTCCCCGGTACGTCCCTCGGGCACGACGGCGAGGGTCTCGTCGACGACCAGCGGACGGAGTCCGGGATAGAGCCGGCCGATGGGGACGTTGTCGTGCAGGCACTGTGCCGGACTGGCCGCGGGGTCCCACCGGTGGACGGAGCAGGCGATGGTGAGTTCCGTCGGACCGTAGAGATTCTCCAGCACCGAGGCCGGCGCCGCGGCCTGCCACGACTGGGCGATCTCCCGGGGCAGCGCCTCGCCGCAGAACAGGCTCCAGCGGAGCGTCGGCATCCTTCCCGGCGTCAGGGCTCCCCGCTTGCGGAGCATGGCCGCCACGGACGGTACGGAGAACCAGACGGTGATTCCGTGGCGTTCCAGGTAGCGGAAGGGCGAGAGGATCTCGATGGGGTCCATGGCACAGACACGGGCGCCGTGGTCCCAGGCCATGAAGAGGTCGAAGACCGAGAGGTCGAAGGTCTGGTCGAAGGTCTGCGTGAAGCGGTCCTCGGGAGTGAACCCGTAGCGCTCGCGGCCGGCGTCGAGAAAGGCCCGTGCGTTGCCGTGGGTGATCGGCACGCCCTTGGGTGCTCCGGTGCTCCCGGAGGTGAACAGCAGATAGGCGAGGTCGTCGGGCGCGGCCTGCGGCGGGTCCGTGAGCGGTGCGGACCGGGCCAGGTCCGCAGCGCCGAACACCGTCCCCGCTCCGGCGATGCGGTCGCCCGATCCGCCTTCGGGGAGCAGGACGGCCGGTGGCTTGCGCAACCCGGCCAGCAGCGGCGCGAGTTGGGGCAGGGACTGTTCGTCGACGATCAAGGCGTCGAGGTCGGCCCGCTCCAGCATGGTGCGGGTGCGCTCCAGCGGTAGCTTCCGGTTCAGCGGGACGAACGCGGCTCCGGCGAAGAGCGCGGCCAGGGTTCCGAGGTACGACGCCTCACTGCGGTGGGCGAACACCCCTACGCGCTCCGGTCTTCGGCCGCCAACGGCATCGACGAGCCGCGACGCCCAGCGCAGGGCGATGTCGGCTCCCTCTCCGTAGGTGTACTCGCGCTTGCCGACGGTGAGCGCAACACTTCCGGGGCTGTGCCGGGCGTGGTGCAGGAAGCCCGAGGCCAGACTTCCGTACGGCGGTGGGGCGGTGGTGAGGGTGTTCACGGTCACGCTGTGCGTGGTGGGCATGTCGTGCGTGGCGGGCATTTCGTGCGTGGCGGGCATGTCTTTCCTCCAGCGCGGATGGTGCGGGGTTCGGGTGCACGGTGGGCAGCGGCCGCAGGTCGGGGCCGTGGAGCAGTCGCCTCGGGCATGCGGGGGCGGTGCGGAAGTGCGAGCGCGGCGCGAACGGGTGCGACGGCGGGACGATGTGATCGACCCGGCTCGTGTGAGAGGTGCCCGACGGCGCATCGACCGGGGCGGAAGCCCTCCGGGGAGGGCGTGTGCTGAGGGCACGTCAAAGATTGAGCGTAGGTGCGGAGTTGGGCAGGACCGCTCGGCCGATGTCAGCCGCGGCCGGACCCGCTGTCCGTCACAACCGGGTTCCTCGGCCGCGCTCACGCATCGGCCATCGCCCTTCTCTCGGTACGGGCTCCCAGCGCGACCCGTTCCGTGGCCACCCCGGCCACGAGGAAGACGACTGCCGCGCCGATCCAGCCCACCGTGCCGGTGCTCAGGAGCAGCCCCGTGACCACGACCGGTCCGAGTACCCGTTGTCCGGCGTTGCCGAGGTTGAAGACCGAGAGATAGCGTCCGCGGGCCTCCGGTGGCGCCAGGGCGATGGAGAGGTCCCAGCCCGCGGAGTTGGCCACGACCTCACCGAGCGACAGGGCCACGACGGCCGCGAACAGCCAGCCCACCACCCACCAGCCCTGCGCGGCGCCCGCGCCCGCGAAGCAGAGGCTCGACGCGGCCAGAGCGACACCGGCGTACGTCATCATGCGGCTGGTGCGCCGCAGGCCCTGGGCCATCCTGCTGACCGGGATCTGCAACAGCACGACCAGTCCGGTGTTCACCGCGAACAGGACCGAGACCGTCGCCGGCGATGCTTCCGTGTGCTCCAGAACCCAGACGGGCATGGCCACCAGCAGCAGCGCGTCGAAGAAGGACAGCAGGAAATTCAGCCCGGTCAGCAGGAGATAGCGGCGATCGGGCAGCGCGGCCCGCTTCTCCTTCTGCCGGGCCTGCGGCGCGCCCTGCTCGGGGATGCGCAGGACCAGCGCCGCGCCTCCCAGGAAGGCCGCGCCGATGGCGACCAGGGTGATCCGATAGGCGAACAGGGTGTCGCTGAGCAGAGCGGCGCTCGCCGCCATCGCCCCGGCGCCCAGGCCGCAGTTGCGGACGACGTTGATCACCGCCAGCAGACGTGTGCGCTGCCGCTGCTCGGTCACGGCGGCGGCCACGAGCGCCTGGAGCACGGGTGGCGCCGCGCGGTCGGCCGCGATGGCGAACAGCGTCACGACCATGAACTGCCAGTAGTTCGTGACCAGTCCGTACGCGGTGCAGCACACCGCCCGGCACACGTAGAGGACGGCCAGGACCCGGCGTGCGCCGAAGCGGTCCGCCAGTACGCCACCGCCGAGCGAGACGCCCAGTGCGACTGCGCCCGCGACGGCCAGGCCCACGCCGACCTGGTTCGGGCTGAGGCCGACGTGGCGTGTGAAGAACGCCATGGAGCTGGCCATGAAGAGCCCGATACCGAGCGACTGGACCAGGGCGGCGGCCGCCAGACGCCTCTCGGCCGGGGCTAATCGACTCATATCCGGGTCCGCGGGCGCGAGGCGACGGGGGCCCGGACGGTCGGGTCGACGTTTCCAGACATGTTCTCAAACCTTGCTGTGCTTACAGAAACTTCACGGAATGAGAACATCATCCGCGCGATGTTCACAGGCGGCGTGAGTCGCCGGTACTCAGTTCTGACGCTCAGTGAGCTGACGCTCGGTCACCGCCGCCGTGCCCCGCCACACCGCCGACTCACCGACTCGCGACTCACGACTCACGACTCACGACTCACGACTCACCGACGCCATCAGAAGTGGCCGCCCTTCACCCAGCCGTGCTTCTCCTTGCCGGAGTAGTACCAAGTCCCGTCGTAGTCGTCGTTCGAGGACGCGTGCGTCGCACCCGAGCTCCTGGTCCTCACCATGCCGCTGCTCTTGCTGACGCCCCCGCCCTTGCTCTTGCTCTTGCTCTTGCTCTTGCTCTTGCTCTTGCTCTTGCTCTTGCTCTTCTTCGAGCCACCACCGCTGCTGGAGTCGTTGTCGCTTCCGTCGTCGCACCTCTCGGAGTCGATGACGTTGTAGCCCTTGGCCCGCTGGTAGCTCTCCCGGTCCACACACCTGCGGTCTTCTTCGGTGATCACGAAGAAGACCATCAACCCCAGGACCGCGACAGGTATCAGCCACGCCCACTTCCTGCCGCGCGAACGGCTCTTGCCACTGCTGTCCTCGACCCTCTCGATGCGGATCATGGCTGCTCCATTTCGTCATGTACGGCTCAGATTCCGGGCCATGCTAGGGGCCGCCGTAAACGATTACTCAAGTAGGGGGCTACTCACCGTTCACCAACGCATCAGCGCAGGTGAGCCCGATCGACACGACAACCGGGCCCGCCCGGCAGGGGTGCTGGACCGTCCCGCTGGGCGCTCGGGCTGCCGCCTCATCACGGCAGCGAACCGTCATCAACGAATGCACCCGCTGACCGCTGCTCCGTCGTCGGTGGCCTGCCAAGGTCCGCGGACCTGCGAACGTTTGGTGGGCAGCCGCCACTCAGGGATAGGAGGGTGACCTCCCTCGGATATTGAGAGGCCGCGCCACGGCGGGCCTGTTAGGTTGCCGGGGCGGCAGATCGCCCCTCAAGGCCCCGTCCGCTCGCCCCAGGAGCGCCCGCGATTCCACCCCGTCTGACTCCGTTGCTGGAGCAGTTCGACTTCGCCCGCGAGCGCCTCGCCTGTCGTCTGTCAGGGCCCGTCATGGACAGCGGCGACGGGGCGGACACCCGGGTCGGCCCCATGACCGACGAGGAGTTCTTCTGGGAGCCGGTGCCCGACTGCTGGTCGGTGCGGCGGCGCACGGACGGGCCGGGGCCGCGCGCAACTCTCCTTGCCGGTACCGGCGATTGGGGACGGGATGGCGCCTCCTACCCGCACCCCTGGCCGCCGCCGGTCACCACCATCGCGTGGCGCCTGAGCCACCTCAGCGAGATGCTGACCGTGCGCGCCGACCACACCGCCGGCAGCCACTCGCTGACCCGGGACGACTATCGCGTCAGCGGGGACACCGCAGGGGCGATCGCCGCATTCGAAGCGGGCGCCACGGCATGGCGGAAGGCTCTGTCGGGCGTTGACGACGTCGCGCTCGACACCGTGGGGTACTGCACCTACCCGCACGGCAGCGATCCGGACGACCCGTTCATCGACATCGTGTGGTGGGTCAACCAGGAAGTGCTGCACCATGGGGCCGAGATCGCTCTGCTGCGCGACCTGTACCGCGCGGGACAGCACTGACCTGAGCTCGTCCGGGTCCGCAACGCTCTCCCGCGACCGGCCGGTTCACAGCGCGGCCCCCGCCGACCGTCAACCGGTCGCGGGGGCCCTGTGGTTCGCCCGCGTTCAGACGCCCAGCTCACCGCTCTTCACGGCGTCGACGAACGACGACCAGCCGTCCGCCGGGAACATGAGCACCGGGCCATGCGGGTCCTTGCTGTCACGCACAGGGACGAGGGCGGCGAAGTCGTCGGAGACCTCGACGCACTCGCCGCCGTCCGAGTTGCTGTAGGAGCTCTTGCGCCAGGTAGCGTCGCGAGTGGGATGCCGAACCCGGAGGCGTCCAACTGCTCAGCCAGGCCGAGCTGTTGAGTGCCCGCGTCGCGGAGGCGAACGCGCGCAGCCGGAAGGACGGCCGCTGAGCGATCGGGGGTCGAGGAAGCCGAACGACGGCCGTGCCGCGAACGTCCGGCGCCCTGTCCGCGGGCCGGCCGAAGGGTGTGGCCGGCAGCGGGATGCGGCGCAGGTTGTGCCAACTGTCCGCCGTGGTGGGCGTCGTGGACTCAGGCGGCGTCCAGCAGGAACTGAACTGATGCAGCACACGTCTCTCGCACCATGACTTCTGACGAGCGGCAAGAGCACGCGAGCTCCACCGGGCTCACGTCGCCGTCCGCTGTGCCTGTGGATCCGCCGAAGGTCAACGACTACAACGGGTTCGCCGAGGCGTACACGGCCGAAAATGAAACCAACCTCATCAATGCCTACTACGAGCGGCCCGCGATGCTGGCCCTCGCCGGAGACGTGGCCGGCCGGCGGATCCTCGACGCCGGCTGCGGCTCCGGGGCCCTCTTCGCCGCGCTGCGCGACCGTGACGCCGTCGTGAGCGGCTTCGACGTGAGTGCCGGGATGCTGGAGCCGGCCCGGCGGCGGCTCGGCGACGGTGCGGACCTGCAGGTGGCCGACCTGGGCAGCCCGCTTCCCTACCCTGACGACACGTTCGACGATGTCGTCGCGTCCTTGGTGCTGCACTACCTGGAGGACTGGGGGCCGGCGCTGGCCGAGCTGCGACGCGTACTCAAGCCCGGCGGTCGGCTGATCGCCTCCGTCGATCATCCCTTTGCTATCAACCTCATGCACCGCCAGGCCGGCCGCGAGGCCGAGTACGAGTATTTCGACACCACCAACTGGACCGAAGAGTGGACCATGGGCGGCCAGACCGCGCTGATGAGCATCTGGCACAGGCCGCTGCACGCGATGGTCGAGGCGTTCACCGCGTCAGGATTCCGGATCACGGTCATCAGCGAGCCAGAGCCTGATCCAGCCGCCCGCGAGCTGTTCCCTGAGGCCTTCGCGGCCAAGCCGCGCTTCCTGTGCTTCTTGTTCTTCGTCCTGCAAGCGGACTAGGCGGCTTCTTGCCGGGTTGGACTCTGCGATCCCCGCGAACCACGCGCCCCACGGCCGATGAGTCCTGCCGCTGCCCGGAGTCGGAACGGGTGTAGGCAGAGAAGATACGGAGCCCCACAGCGAAAGGACGCCTCCCATGGCCTTCACCCACGTACTGGCCGTCGCTCCCGTCCGGGACATCGAGACGGCCGTGGCCTGGTACGAACGCCTCACCGGTCGGCCCGCCGACCGCAGGCCGATGGACGGGCTGGCCGACTGGCACATCTCCCCCGGCGGCTGGATCCAGGTCTTCGTCTCGCCCGAGCACGCCGGATCCACCTTGCTCAACCTCGTCGTCGAGGATCTCGACACCGCGCTCACCGAGATCGCCGACCGGGGTCTGACCGCCGGCCCGGTGGAGCACGGCGGTCGGACGGTGCGGTTCGCCGCCCTGCACGATCCCGACGGCAACCGCATCACGCTGATCGAGAACCCCGTCACCTGACCGCCCGGGTGCGGAACTCGTCCGCGGTTCGGAGCGGGCGACCCTACCGGTCGGAGCCACCGGGTGCGGCGCATCCCCCGCCGCCTGCTCGCACCGCAGCCCGGGCGCGCTCCGCGGTGGAGCCCGATGCGCTAGGTCTGCGCCATCAACAACTGCGCGGCGAGGTCCGCGCCGTCGGTGCGCACCGCGCCGGCCACGGACCGGGCGCGGGCTGACACCTCGGACCCGTACTGCGACCGGCACCAGGAGCGGATGAACGGCGACCCGCGTCAGGTCGTCACGGAGCACGACGCGTGGAACGACGAGAACTTCTCCGTCGTGAAAGGCGCACCGGGCGCCGCCACGTTCAACAACGACCCGGGCGACATCATGCGCGCCTACCCCCGTTACACCAAGGGCGACTTGATGAACTTCACCTATGACGACCTGAGCAGGGACTACGGCGACGAGACACTGAACTGGTACGAGATCTCCCCCGGTGAGACCGGGCACCACTACGTCAACGACAAGAGGTTCTCGCTCGTATCCTGGCGCGGCCGCCATTCGGACGGCCCCACCGAGGTCTATCTCCCGCCCGGCTTCGACCCCGCCGCCACGGCCGTCGTGACGGACCGCACGACGCAGTACGGCTTCACCGTGCGCAACGCATCGGCGAACACCCCCGACGAAGTGATGATCGCCGATGATCCGCACACGACCCACTCCTCCGCGGCCGGCCGTGGGCACCGCCTGGTCGTCTTCGACGACCAGGGCGAACGCCCCGGCAACGACGCCGAGGACGACACGGATACCTGGCACTACGCGCTGGTGGTCGCCGATCCCGACGCCGCGGACACCGCTCGGCTCCAGGACATCCGGGCCGAGCTCAACGCCGCGGTGCAGGGCGATCCCTCACATGGGCGACAGCCCACCAATCCCGTGCAGTTGGTCGGCAAACTCAACGAGTGACCCTCCCGTCCCGCCCGGCGGCGGTGGCGACCGGAGCACAGCAGGCCAGACCGATCAGCAGCATGACCACCGGGAACAGCAGGGCGGCCCGGGTGGCTGTGGTGGTGGTCGCGCCGAGTGCGGCCTGGAGAAGGGCGCCCGTCGCGGCGCTGCCGAGGGCTCCGCCGAGCTGGCGGGTGGTGCTGAAGACCCCGGAGGCCACCCCCACCAGGCCCGGGTCGAGGGTGGAGGTGGCGATTCGGGCGAGCGGGGCGGAGACGAGCCCGATCCCCACCCCCGAGACCACCAGCGAGGGCATCAGGGCCCACAGGCTCATCCCGGGCCGTAGCAGCACCACGAGCGACCCGGTCCCCGCCACCAGCAGCGCGAAGCCCGCTGCCGCCAGGAGCCGCGGATCGGCGGTGTCCGACCATCCACCGGCCCGGCGGGCGGCGACGGAGGACAGGACGAACATCGGCACCGTGGCCGCCCCGGCCTGAAGCGGTGTGTGGTGGAGGGTGTTCTGCAGGTAGATCATCAGCGGCAGGAACAGACCGCCCATGGCACAGCCCATCGCACCGCCGGCCGCGCTCGCCGCGGAGAAGCCGCGATTGCGGAACAGCCGCAGCGGCAGCAGTGGCTCACGCGGGTTGCGGTGCTGCCAGAGGACGAACGCGCCCAGGCACACCAGGCCGAAGGCGATGATCCGGCCGATGGTGAGAGGTCCGGCGACAGTGCCCCAGTGGTGGAGCTCGCCGCTCTGTACCGCGAAGACGACAGCGAACAGGCCCGCTCCGCTCAGGACCGTGCCCCACGGGTCGAGCCGGTGACGCCTGGCCGGCCGCCAGTCGGGGACCAGCCGCGCCGCTGCGATCCAGCCGGCCACGCCGACCGGCACATTGATCAGGAAGATGCCCCGCCAGTCCAGCGTGGCGACGATCAGGCCACCGGCCAGAGGACCGGCCGCCATCGAAGCCCCGCCGACCGCGCCCCAGACACCCAGCGGCCGCCCCCGCCTCTCGGCCGGGAACATGTGCACGATCAGGGCCATCGTCTGCGGGGCGATCAACGCGGCCGACAGGCCCTGGACCGCACGCGCGGCGATCAGCGCCCCGGGCCCCGTCGCCACGGCGCACGCCAGCGACGCGAAGGTGAAGCCCGCCAGGCCGGTCAGGAACACCCGCTTGGGGCCGACGCGGTCGCCGAGGCGCCCGGCGAGGATGAGCGGGACGGCGTAGCACAGCGCGTACGCACTGTTGACCCACACCATGTCGTTGACCGTGGCGTGGAGGGTGTCCTGGATCCGGGGGATCGCCACGTTCACGACCGTGGCGTCCAGCCCGATCATGAAGAAGCTGACGCAGAGCGCGTACAGGGCCGCCCAGGGCCTGCGGCCGGATCGAGAGGTCGGGTTACCGCGGAGAGGGTGCTGCAGCTGCAAGGGGGGTCGTGTCCTTCGTACGTCCCGCCCGGCCGTACGCGACACCACGACGTACCGATGCGGGGAACGGAAGCCCATACCGGGCCATGACGTTCACGCTCGCTTCGGTTCGCACCACTACACTCCCGATCTCGACAGAAAAGGGCCGGATGCGGCCCATCTCGTCCTCTTTCCTATCATCCCTCCCTCCGGGTTCCGAACCGGGGTCCAGAGCGCCCCGGAAACACCGGTCGCGGGTGGCGCGGGTGGCCGGTCGGCGCGGGTGGCAGGTCGGCGGGGTCGCGTCGCGGTGTCCACGGCCGATCAGTGGCCCATCGCCGGAAGCCGGGCAGGCCGGTGTCGAGCTGGATGCGGTCGACATCCTGGCGAGACCACGCCGTCCGGACCGACGTCCGAGTCGAAGCCTTACTGACGCCGCCGCTCATCCCAGGCGACGTTGAGGACGAGACCCGCGCCGATCACAGTGCCTGCGACTTCCACATATGCGTGATGCATCAGGTCAGAGCGGTCGGCGACAGCCCAATCCCGGCCTGCGAATACCGGTATGTCCGTCACGAGCTCCTCATGGTATTCGGGGTTCAGACCTTCGATCTCACCCTTGCCCCGCTGTCCACCAGGAAGTCGCGATACGCCCCGACATGGGCTTTCCGGCTGGCAGTTCACGTGTCCTTCCGTCGTCGTCCGGTGCCCGTCGATGTACCGGTAGGTGTTCTTCGCGGCGAACCGCAACGGCAGCGCCAGAGCGCACAGGAACACGATCAGCACCACCCGTTGCCACAGCTTGAGCCCACGTATCGGATCAGCGCTCCACGAGACCGGCCCACGCCCGACACCTCGCGTTCTGTGACCACCGGACCGGACCCCGGACGGCCGGCGGCGTGTCTCACAAGTCACGACAGGCCGCCGCCGGCCAACTCCGGGAAAACACCGAGCAGGCCGTTCCGCCCCGCAGACAGGACGAACGTCGCCTGCGGCGGCGCTAGTCCCGCTGGAAGTCGGAAAGGATGAAGTCCGAGCCCTTGATGTACATGCCGTCCATGCCGATCCCGTCCATCAACTCGGCGTCGACGTCGCCGACCTCGTCGAACGCGAAGACAGCGCCGTGGACCATGCGGCCTTCCTTGTCTCCCGGAAGGGTGTAGGCAAGGGTCGCCGAGGCCGAACGGGAGGGGGCGAGCTTCAGTCCCTCGCCCGCGGGGTCCACCTCCAGCTCGACCGGAAGCTCGTTCTTGTTCTCCCAGAGGGAGAGGTCCACAACCTTCGGGAGACGACACGTTGTGGAGCCCGTGTTCTTCGCCTGGACGGTGGAAGCGCCCGCGCTCCCCTCACCCGCCTGAACCGTCATGGTCACCTTGAGGTCCGGATTCGAGCAGGGCTCGGTGCTCTCCTCGCCGGAGCCGCCCGAACCACCCGAGCCGTTGCCACCGTTGGTCCCGCCGCCCGAGGCGGGGTCCTTCTCGCCCTCGGCGATGCCTTCGCCCTTGCCGCCTTCGTCCTTGCCCTTGGACGGCTTCGAATTCTCGGCCGGGGTGGACTGCGACTTCCCGTCCCCCTTGGCCGTGTCCCCTTCGTTGTCATTGCATCCGGTCAGGGCAACTGCCATCGCCACGGAGGACAGCAGGATGCCCATGGTGCGTATCTTCACTGGATCTCTTTCTCATCGGCCGTCAATGCGGTCCGGACGCACGGGGCGCCGGGACCGTGTCACGCAGTCGACGAGCGACCGCGCCGCATCCCCGTACTGAGCGCGTAGCCATGTCGACCGGGGGCATGGCTGCCGCGGAGGACGTCGAGCCGGTCGAGGTGGCGTCCCAAGCTGCCCAATGGCCGTGCGGATGGCCGGAGTTCCCCACGTCCGACAGCAGGTGCTTGTCCCGTGGAGGATCGAGGCTCCGGGACATCGGACACGGCCGGGCCCCTGGGCACGCTAGGGCGGTCGGCCTGCTCGGGCATGATGAACCGCTACTCAACTGCGAGGGAAATGGGGGTGTCCTGCATCACCTGCCGTAGAGGCCCGCCGGGCCGGCTCAACGGACCAGCGGCGAAGCACTGGACACGAACGCCTCTATCGCACGCCTGGCCGCGGTGTCCTGTGCGTCGCGTGCGCCCTGGCCTTGCGCCTTCGATACATCCCGGGTGTTCTCATAAGCCAGTTCGGCCGCGAGGATCACTTCTCGGTCATCGGTGGTCAGTTTGACCCGGTAGAGCGATTGCCTGGCCACGGTCCGCAGACGATGCGCCTCGTCCCTCGCGGCGATGAATGCTTCCCCGTCCGGGCCCTCCAACTTGCGGTACCAGCGTGCCGCCTGGCCGTGGCGGTAGTCCTCGACTGCTCCGGCGAACGCGCTGTAGACGGCCATGCGTTCCTGCCGGAGCGCCTCGGACCGCGCGAACGCCTCCGTGCGCCTGGCCGCGAGGCGCTGGAAGGTGTGCGTGATCACGGAGCCCAACAGGGTGCCCCCCACCGCTACGACACTGGTCCAGATGGCTTCCATTGGTCCAGCCGATCACGGAAGCGGGCCACCGCGACACACCTTCACGGCCGATACCCGCGGTGTACGGAATGCGCAGCGGATGTGGACGCTCCGCCAGCGACACGACCATCCCCGACCCGGCATGGTGACCGTATCGCCCGGTAGCCGATCGCGGGGGTGCGTATCGAGAGCCGGCAAGGGTCGCACCCATCAACGGCAACTTCCTCGGTGTCCGCTCTTCCTCATGTATCGGCTGCCGATGTATTCTCGCCCGCATGGCGTCGAAACCACTCACCGAACCGGTCTTCTTCGTGCTCCTCGCGCTGCACGACGCGCCGCGCCATGGGTACGGCATCAAGCAGGAGGCCGCCGAACTCTCCGACGGGCGCATCGATCTGCGCGTGGGCACGCTCTACGGCGTCCTCGACCGGCTCACGGCCGACGAACTCGTCGAGCACGACCACGACGAGGTCCACCAGGGGCGGCTGCGCCGCTACTACCGCCTCACCAACGACGGCCGCCGGGCGCTGGAGGTCGAGAACGCGCGGATGGCCGCCAACGTCCGGGCCGCGGAGCGGCGTCTGACCGGAGCCCCCGAGGCCGGGACACCCGCGGCGCCCACCGCCGCTCCCCCGTCCCGCGGACGGGCACGGCCCGCCGGAGCAGGAGGAACCGCATGAGCACGAGCAGCTCCCCCACTCTGCTGGAGGACCGGTTCCGCGCCCTCCTGCGCGTACTGCCCGCCTACTACCGGCAGGAGCGCGAGGAGGAAATGGTCGACACCTTCCTGAGCGACCACGAACCGCTCGACGAGGAAGCGGAGTTGGGCCGCCCCAGGCCCCGCGAGGTCGCCGGGGTTCTCGTCCTCGCGGTCCGCACACGCCTGGCCGGGCCCGGCGCCCCGGCCCGTTACGTCGCCTACGGCCGGGCGGCACGCCTCGTCGGCCTGCTCGGAGTGGCCCTGTTCGCCGCCTCCACGGCGGTGAACCTGCTGGCCGATGCGGCGCTCCTCCTCGGCGGATCCGCCGAGGACAAGCACCTGGTACTCGATGCCTTCCTCGGTCGGTCGCCCGACGGGTCCGCCGACGCCCTCAGTACGGCGCTGGCACTGATGGTCGTGGTGCTGCCCCTCGGCTGGATCGCCGCGGCCATCGCTCTGGGAACCGGGCACCGGCGACGTGCCGCCGCATTCTGCGCCGTGGCCGCGCTGCCCACGTTCGTGCACCTGGGCCGGTCGGCGGTCGAAGGCTTCGGCCCGTCCGTGGCGCAGTCGGCAGCCGTCGCTCTCGTCGTCCTGGTCCTCGGCAGCGTGGCGGCGGCGTTCCACCCCGGCGCGCCCCGCGCCGAGATCTCCGGCCTCGCCGGTGAATGGATCACAGCGGCCTGTGTCCTCGTCCTTCTCGCCACGGCAGTCACCGGCCGGCTGATCCTGGGCTTCGACGACGGGGGCCACGGCTGGGTCTTTCTGGTGGGCGGAGCGGCGTGCCTCACCCTCCGCGCCCGTGCGCGCCGCCGGCCCCCGGAGGCCCCGAAGTCCGCCGGATCTCCGGCCGTTCGGACACCCCGTACGCACATGGCGGCCCACGATCCCGCGCTGCCTGCGGCACTGGCCGTCCTCGGTCTGCCCGTGGTGGTCATGTGCCTGGACATGGTGACGTATTACACGAGTATCTCCGGTTTCCCCGTTGCCGGGATCATCACCGGCGTCGCCCGGGCATTGGCCGTCGCCCTGCTCGAGGCCGTGCTGCTCGTGGTCGCGGCACGGGCGCTGCGGCGCGAGCCACGGATGCGCAACTCCGCGCCCACCGCGCCCGCTTCGGCCACTCGCCCCGGCGCCTGAGCCATGCGGGCATGGTGTACGGCCCGGGCGCGCATCGGAGCCCGGGCCGCACACCGCGGAGATCGCGTCCGCCCGTCAGACGTCGCGGTCGACGAGGTGGTCCAGCAGCACGCGCAATTCGTTCGCGGCCGTTGCGGCCAGCGGCACATCCGCGAGGGCCCTCTCCACCGACGCGATGTGGTCACCCGCCTCGGCCAGGGCCGCCGTGCGGCCGCCGGCTTCATCGATCAATGCGGCTGCACGCCGGGCACCGGCCTCGTCGACGGTCCCCGCGGATTCCAGGAAGGCGGCAAGCCGGCCGGCCTCCGGCCCGGGGGCGTCGAGAGCGGCGAGCACGGGGAAGGTCTTCTTCCGCTCCCGTAGATCACCGTGCGCGGGCTTTCCGGTCACCGACGGGTCGCCCCAGATCCCCAGCACGTCGTCGACCACCTGGAACGCGAGCCCCAGATGCCGCCCCGCACGCTCCAGTGCCCCGACCGTCTCCGCTGGCGCGCCCCCGAACAGGGCGCCGAGCGCCGCGGCGCAGCCCAGCAGGGCGCCGGTCTTGCGCTCGGCCATCGTGCGGTACTCCTCCAGCCGCACCCGCTCGGGCCCGGCCCAGGGGCGGGCGGCGAACAGCAGGTCGTCCGCCTGGCCCGACACCAGGTCGCCCAGCGCGGAGGAGAGCAGGCGCAGGGCATCCGGGCCCGCAGGGGTCGCGGCGAGGGTCTCGACGGCCAGGGCGTACAGCGCGTCGCCCGCCAGGACTGCCGGACCCGTGCCGTACGCCTTCCACACCGTGGGCCGGCGGCGCCGGGTGGCGTCGCCGTCCATGATGTCGTCGTGCAGCAGGGAGAAGGTGTGCACCAACTCCACCGCGACGGCCGCCTCGACGCCCGCCTGCCCGGGCGCACCGGCCGCCTCCGCCCCGAGGACGGCCAGCGCCTGGCGTATGCCCTTGCCGCCGGGGTGGGTGGCGGGTGCGCCGCCGGTCTCGCACCAGCCGAAGGAGTAGGCGGCCATCTCCCCGACCCAGGGGTGGAGGCGTTCGACGGCACGGGTGAGCGCGGGACGCACCAACGCGCGGCAGCGGGCGAGGACTTGGGGAGCGGTCCCGGTCCGGAGGGCTGTGGGGGTCACGGTCACCGCACGGCCTCCTCGGTCCTGTTGACTCCGGCGGGAGTCGGGGCGGTGGTGGCTCGCGTCGACGCGGTCGTACGGGTCGACGCGGTCGTACGGGTCATCGGGGCCGTACGGGTCGACGGGGTCGCCATGACCGGGGAACCCTCACCGGCCCGGGCCGCCGGAGGGGTGTCGGAGGCGAGTTCCTCCCGGGCCCGTGCGGCCATCTCCCGGGCATGGCGCAGGCCGATGCGGGCGAACGCGGCTTCCAGGTCGGCGAGTTCCGCCATCGTCAGGGCACGGTCGCGGCCCAGGCGGGCGAGGGACTTGGTCAGACCGAGCCGGGACAGCGCCTCCCCGCGCGGCTCGCTCATCCCCTGGAACCGTGCGAGCGCCTGCTCGTAGAAGTCCCGGGCCTCGGCGTAGCGCCCGGCCCGGTAGAGGACGTTGGCACGCATCTTGTGGTTGTAGGCCAGAGCGCTGGAGAGGCTCATGGCCCGGCATATCTCCTCGGCCTCCGAGAGCAGGCGGAGCGCCGACGGAGTGTCCTCGTCGCGTACGGAGACGACGTCGGCCAGTCCGCGCAGGGCCCAGGCACGGCCGCGCCGGTCGTCGGCTCCGGCGGCGATGTCCGCGGCTTCCTCGAACATCGCGTACGCGCTGTCGTACGAGCCGGTGTTGCGGTGCATCTGCGCAATGCCCTCCAGGGCCCAGACGGTGTGGCGGGCCTCGCCCCGCTTCCGCGCCTCCGCGAGGAGTTGTTCGTGAAGGCGGCCCACGGCCTCGTAGTCGCCCTGGATGCGCCCCGTCTCCGCCAGGCCGGCCAGCGAGTAGCCGCGGACGACGATGTCCCCGCCCCGCTCGCCGAGTTCGGCAGCCAGCCCGAGCAGCCGCCAGGCCAGCGGGAACGCGCCGCGCTGGCGGGCCAGGGTGCCACCGCTCCACAGTGCCCACGCCATGGCCGCGGTGTCCCCGACCTCCCGGGCCGTGCGATAGCTGGCCTTCCAGGCCCGGTCGGCGTCCTCGACCTGCCCCAGCCGCCGGTGGGCCTCGGCGACGGCCAGTCCGCAGCGTGCCACCTCGCTCCGCTCCCCCGCCTGCTCGGCGGCGCTCAACTGCTCGGTGGCGGCGGCCAGGACGTCGGTGAGTGAGCTGTTCACCGACAGGGTGGTCAGGGCGCCTTGATATTCCGGGGCGATTGCCTTGCCGTACATGCGAGCCTTTCGGGTGCGGGGACATCGTGCTGTCCGGCAGGAGCGCCCCGGACCTCGGAAGCCAGCTATACACACGCAGTATACGCGGAGTGTATAGCGAGCCCTGAACCCGCCTGGGAAACCCGGAAGACCCGGGGCAGCCTGCTGCCGATCAAGACGTCGAAGCATCCAGAGAGGTTGCCCCACCTCGGCAGACACCGACGAGAGCGCCGTTCCCGGCACGGGCCGGCACGCGGCGTCGTGCCGGGGTGCGGATCACCTCGTCCCCGTGCGGCCGGCGGCGGCGAACGGCCTGATGGGAGACGGTACGGCTGTCGGTTGACGTGGGGGTCGACGGGCGCCGTAGCGCGCGCTGCGGTGTACTGGTCTGGAGACGGCCACGGCCGTGGGACGCGCCGGACCGACCGATGGCCGCCACCGACGCAGCCAGGCGCGGAGGCCCCGGCGCAGGCCGCCGTCGTACGGGCTTCGTACGGGGCGGCACCCAGGCACCGGCCAGGCGTCGACGCCGCCGGACGTCGGCGGCCGGGGAGCCGCAGCCGCTCCGGTACACCCGGATGTCGCGGACGACCCGGTGACCACGATTGCCCGGCCTGGATCTGCCGCCGCCGGACAGAACGGGGAAGGGAGAGCGCGGTGACCCCCTACGAGACCAGCACCCCCCTCGCCGCTCCCGGGACGACGCAGACCGTCGGCGTTCACCGCGAATGGGACGCTCTGGCCGAGGTGGTGGTGGGCCGCCCACTGGACTTCACATTCCCCACCCGCGCCCCCCAGACCCAGGCGGCACTCGCCTTCCTCCCCCAGGGGTTCGAGCACCGCTGGGCCGAGGCCGCGGGCAAGCGCTGGTCCGAGACCGATCCGGAGAGCTATACGCGCTGCCGCGACCAACTCGACGCTCTCGCCGCCTTTTTGGCGGACCGCGACATCACCGTCCACCGGCCCGTCGAGCTGAGTCCCGAAGAGCAGGCGATCCTGGGCGAGTTCTCGCCCGTATCACTCCAGATCTTCACTCGCGACCCCATGATCGTCATCGGTGACACCGTGATCGAGGCGTCCTTGCGTCTGCCGCACCGCTTCAAGGAACGCTTCGGGCTGCGCCCCCTGATCGCCGACCTGGTGCGACGCGGGGCCCACCACATCGTCGTACCTCCGGGCCGCCCCGTGCCCCTCGACCAGGTCGCGCTCGCCCAGGGCCCCTTCCTCGAAGGCGGCGACGTCATGCTCTTCGGCCCGGACATACTCGTGGGCGTGGGCGAGGGCCGCTACGCCACCGACGACGCCGGACTCGACTGGCTGCGCGCCCAGCTCGGCAGCCGGTACCGCGTCCACCGCGTCCCGCTGCACTCCCGGGTCCTGCACCTGGACGACGGCCTGGCTGCCGTCCGCGAAGGACTTGCTGTCGTCGCCCGCGAACAGTTCACCCACGGCCTGCCCCCGCTCATCGCCGACTGGGACCTCATCGACGTCACCCTCGATGACGCCCTCAACCTCCTGGCCGCCAATGTCCTCGTCCTCGCCCCCGGCGAAGTCCTCCTCGACACCCGCCTTCCCCGCCTCGCGGACGAGCTCACCGCCCACGGCGTCACGGTCCACACCATGGACTTCGACGCCGTCACCCCCTTCGCCGGCGGATTCCGCTGCTCCCACCACCCGGTCCGCCGCACTCCGGCCGGCTGACGGGCCGTTCGGAACGCGGCGACGAGCAACCCGGGGTGTACTGCCGTCGCGGCACGGCTCGGTAGGAGGCGGCGGCTCGTAGGCTCGGTGCTGCGGTTGTCGGGGCGCGAGTGGTGGGGGCGGTATGCCTGCTTCGGGTGGGGGCTGTCGGCCGGGTGGCGGCCGGTGGTGGGGGTTGAGCATCGGGGCGGGCGGGGTCCTGGCTGGGCCAGGCGTCCGGAAGCGCAGGCCATAGTCCGGTTGCGCAACAGACCAACCACGCCATCCCGCCTGGGCCGTTGATCGAGCCGGTCCCGGAGACCCGTCGTCGAAATGCTTGACCGGAGGCAAGCAATTCCACAGCGGGTGTCGGAGAAAGGCGCACGGCCCCGAGCGCCTGCCCGTACCCCGCAGTGTCACGGCCCCCTCCACGGACACGGACCGCGGCCACGCCCCCCGCCGCCCCGATGCTCCATCGTTGCGCCGCAGGCGCGAGACGAGACCGGTACTCGACGTGCCACCGCAGCCCAGCCGGGCATGCGGGAAACGCCATGTCACCGGCCCCAGCCACAGACACGGACCCCGGCGGCACCCCCTGCCCAGGCCAACGCTCCTTCCCTGCGCCGCAGGCGCGAGCCTTCTTACGCCGCAGGCGCGAGACGGGTACGGCGTGGGGCACTGGCGCGCAGCGGTCGTCGCCCCCTCCGAACCTCGGCATACGGAACCCGGGCCGCCCGTGCTCCCTCCTGGGAGTGGGCGGCTCCCCGTCCACGACACGGCTTGCCGGGCGATCGCTGACCGGATCGCGCCGGGAGAACGAAGGAGAAGTTTGATCATGCATCCGGGAATCCCTGGAACTCTGGCCGCCTTACTGGGTGTTGTGGGCCCGGCCGGTTCGGCAGGCACGAGCGCCATGCCCTCGACCGGTGACCGCATGGTCACCGTGGCGGGCTGCACCCATGCCACGGACACCGGCGCCGTGACCGTACGCGACGGCGGTGACCTCGAATGGGTGCTGAGCGGCATCGTCAGGGCACGCTGCGACTCCCGTCCCGACGGGCACCTTCTTCAGGCGTCGCTGCAGCACAAGACCCACGGCACGTGGGCGACCCTTCCTCCCAGCGAATACGACGTCACGCCCACCATCCACGTCGAAGACCCTGACGGTGTCTCCACCGGGAACGGTGCGACGTACGAGGTCTCCGCCGAATGCGCTCCGGGAACCTACCGGGTCCGCTACAAGGCCACCGTGACGCGGGGCGGTACGACACAGACCACCGGCACGGTCACCACCGCGCCCGTCGTCATCAAGCACTGCGACGGCTGACACACCGGCCGCACCGCCGCATTCGTCCCCGCGCGACCCCGTGCCGACCCGCGCCGCCTTCGCGCCGCCCCGGGCCGACCCCGGGCTCTGCGTCCGGGCCCGGAGTCCGGCACACGGCCTACTCGCCTCCCTCCGTGGCGAGTTCATCCGCGCGACGCGGGACGTGGCAACAGGATCGCCGACCACAGGACCGCCTGCCCGAGGCAGGCGGTCCTGCCCGTGCGCGCGGAAGCTGTGCCGGCCGGTGCCTCGGATCACTGCCGAGAGCGTGTGGGTGAACGAGTCGGCCAGAGGGTGCCGTGAACGCGACGGCCGGAGCGTGCCGTAACGGGACGACCGGAGCGTGCCGCAAACGGGACAGCCGGGGGCGTGCGGTGAACGGGACAGCCGGGGGCGCGGCAGACTCACCCCCGCGGCTTCCGGTCAGCCGCTCTTCGCCTCGGTGACAGCCGTACGAAGCGCGTCGAGGAGACGATGGCCCTCGGTGTCGTCGCCGAATCCGAGGTAGAACGACGCCCCTTCGGTGGAGCCCGACCACTGCCCCGTCACGCCGACCCCGAAGTCGATATCGGCCGAGAGCCGCGACGCGGCCAGGCTGACGGCATCCAGCCTCGCCGACCGCACGTGCACGCCACGCTTCTCCCCCTCGACCACGATCAGCAGAACCGGAGGGGTGACCAGCGTCAGTGTGCGATGCGCGGTGTCGGGATCCGCGGAGCCCATGAGGCGGGCCAACAGGCCCGGCTTGCGCAGCCGCACGCTGGAGGTCTCGAAGCACCATCCGGTCCGGCCCAGTACGTCGCCGAGTTGGTGATGCTCGGCATGTGCGGCGATCCCGGCGCGTAGCGGCTCATCGATGGCACTCACCTCGCAGGCCCTGCTCGTGCGCTTGTAGAGCGGGTCCATCCGACGGCCTCTCTCGCGACTCTGCCCGGGCTGATCACCGCTTCGGATCCTACGCCGCGCCGTACTCCGGGAATCTGTGTCGTCGCCCGGGAACCCGAAGGCTCCTTCGACGGACTCCTGCAGTGGAGCAGCAGTGGGCTCCAACAGAGCTCGTAGGAGCGGTTGTCGGGCCACCGACCACGCACCGCACCCCCATGATCATCGAACCGAGTGATCCGGTACCTTTCTGATCATTCGGGGGCCGAGCGGGCAATCAGCCTGTTCGGCACATAGCTCGCACCAGAAGGAAACCCCTTGGCTCGTCGTCGCCTCCACCGCCTGATACCCGGAGCCATCGCGCTCACCACCGCGCTCAGCGCCGTACCCGCAGTTCCGGCCTACGCGGCCGATACTCCGCCCACGCCCCATCTGGACGCCGTCGAGAAGGCCTTGAAGGAGGTCTCGCCGGGCCTGGAGGGTTCGGTGTGGCAGCGCACCGAGGGCAACCGGCTGGACGCGCCCGAGGGTGATCCGTCCGGATGGCTGCTGCAGACTCCTGGCTGCTGGGGCGACCCGGCGTGCACGGACCGTGCGGGCTCCCGTTCGCTGCTGGAGCGAATGGAGCGGAACATCGCGCAGGCCGAACGCACCGTGGACATCTCCACCCTGGCGCCGTTCCCGAACGGCGGTTTCCAGGATGCGATCGTCAAGGGGCTCAAGGCGTCGGTCGCGGCCGGCCACAAGCCCCGGGTGCGCATCCTCGTCGGCGCCGCTCCCCTCTACCACCTGAACGTCGTGCCCTCCCGCTACCGCGACGAGCTGATCGGGAAGCTCGGCGACGCCGCGAAGGACGTCACGCTCAACGTGGCCTCGATGACCACGTCCAAGACCGCGTTCTCGTGGAACCACTCCAAGCTCCTCGTCGTCGACGGCCGGACCGCCGTCACCGGCGGCATCAACGGGTGGAAGGACGACTACCTCGACAGCGCGCACCCGGTCGCGGACGCCGACATCGCGCTCAGCGGTCCGGCGGCCGGGTCCGCGTCGCGGTACCTCGACACGTTGTGGGACTGGACCTGCGGCAACTCCTGGAATCCCGGCAAGGTGTGGCTCGCGACATCGGGCGGCGCCTCGTGCATGCGGACCCTGGAGGGCGGAGGGGACGGAGATCGCGGAAAGACCGGCGGGGAGGGCGGCGCGCCGGCACCGCGGGCGGTCGGGGACGTCCCGGTCATTGCTGTCGGCGGCCTCGGCGTGGGCATCAAGGACAAGGACCCGTCCTCCCTCTTCACCCCCGCCCTGCCGTCCGCGCCGGACGCCAGGTGCACCGCCGGCCTCGCCGACCGCACCAACGCGGACCGGGACTACGACACCGTCAACCCGGAGGAGAGCGCGCTGCGTTCACTCGTGTCGAGCGCCGAGGACCGCATCGACATCTCCCAGCAGGACCTCAACGCCACCTGCCCGCCGCTGCCGCGCTACGACGTGCGGCTCTACGACACCCTGGCGGCCAAGCTCGAGGACGGCGTGAAAGTACGCATCGTCGTGAGCGATCCGGCCAATCGCGGAGCCGTCGGAAGCGGTGGCTACTCCCAGATCAAGTCGCTCTCCGAGATCAGTGACCTTCTGCGCGACCGGCTCCGGAAGCGCACCGGGAGCCGGGAGAAGGCGGCGTCGGCGATGTGCGAGAACCTCCAACTCGCCACGTTCCGCAGCTCCTCGAAAGCGCGGTGGGCGGACGGCAAGCCGTACGCGGCTCACCACAAGGTCGTCTCGGTGGACGACTCGGCGTTCTACGTCGGGTCGAAGAACCTCTATCCGGCCTGGTTGCAGGATTTCGGCTACATCGTCGAGGACCGTACCGCCGCAGGGCAGTTGAAGAAGGCGCTACTGGACCCGGAGTGGAAGTACTCCAAAGCGACGGCCACGTTCGACTACGCCCGGGGCGTATGCCCTGAGTGAACGTCCCCGAAGTCCGCTGACACAGGCCTGACTTCGGAAACGGGGGACCGCACCAATGGGCATCCTGCGTACCATTGGGGCGGTCCCCTTCCGTTGTTCCGATGCTTTTTCGCCATGAGATCCACCTCACCCCTGCTTCCGGGTCCGCTGGGTAATCGGAACCCCACAGGGGGTGTTATTGTTGGGTGTCGGCGCAAGCATCAAGCGGTAAGAGACAACCCAGAGTCGGCCACCGGAGCAAGGGTTCCGACCTTGCCCCTCCAGCCGTATTCCGGCCGTCGTGAGAACTTCCGGCCCGGCCGTGCAACACCGCCATATCTGCGTGACCAGCACTTGAACCACACCACCTTTCAGCGGTGTTCGCGTTTCCGGGACACCGTCCTCCTTCGCATGCCGCAAAGCAGGAATTGATGCCCGTTCAATCACTCGCGGAACTCATACGCTTCGTCCGCCGCAACTCGGCCTTTTACTCGGAGCTCTACTCCGGTCTGCCCGAGCGCGTCACGGAGTTGACCGCGCTTCCGGTCATCCCCCAGGCCGAGTTCTGGCAGGCCAACTCCCCGCGCGGTAACACCCTTCTGACCGGACCGCTCGAGGAAGCCGTGGTATTCAAGAGCGGAGGGACGACCGGGGCACCGAAGTTCTCCTTCTACACCCGGGAGGAGTGGCGCGAATTCACCACCGCTTTCGGTGCCGGACTTGTCGAGGCCGGACTCCGGCCCGGGCAGCGGGTCGCCGACCTCTTCTACGCGGGCGACCTCTACGCCAGCTATACCTTCATCCTCGACTCCCTGCACCGCTCCCCCGTCGCCAATGTCCGCCTCCCGATCGGCGGTGGCGCGCCGCCGGCCACGACGGTCGCCACACTGGAGCAGTTCGACGTCGACGTGATCGCCGGAACGCCCACGACGCTCTGCTCGCTCGCCGAGCACCTGAACGCCGAAGGACGGCAACTCCCCGGTGTCAGCACGCTGTTCTTCGGGGGCGAGAGCGTGTTCAGCGACCAGCAGCGGCTGCTCGCGAGCGCCTTCCCCGCCGCACGCGTGGCCTCGATCGGCTATGCCGCCGTGGACGCGGGCCTCGTCGGCCTGCCCGTCCCCGGCCGCGACCCGCGGCTGCACCGTGCCCCGGCCCCGTACACCGTCGTCGAGATCCTTGACGAGCACACCGGAGAGCCCATCACCCGCGAAGGCGTCCCCGGCCGGGTCGTGGTCACCGATCTGCGGCGCCGGCTGATGCCCGTCCTGCGCTACCCCGTCGGGGACCGTGCGGAGTGGACCGACACCGCCGTCGGCCACTTCCGCATCCTCGGGCGCGCCGAGGAGGGCGTACGCGTGGGCCCGGTGGCCCTGCACACCCAGGACGTGCACGACCTGGTGCGTGCCGCCGATGCCGCGGGCCGTGTGACCGGCGTGCAGCTGGTCGTACGCCGCTTCGAGGACCGTGACGGCGTCGACCGGGACGGCCTACTGCTGCGTCTCGGCTGCGGCGCCGGGGCCGCCGACCTGCCGGGGCTCACCGCGGCCGTCGAGAAGGCGTTCCACGCGGCTCGTCCGATGTACGCGGAGGCTGTCGCCGCGCGCCACGTCCACCCGCTCGCCGTGGAGTGCGCGCGCCACGCCGATCTCGCCGTCAACGCCCGTTCCGGGAAGCTGATCCGCGTCCTCGACGAACGGCCGCACGCATGACCGCGCCCACGCCCGCGCCCGGCTCCCGGCCCCTGCGGAAACGATCCTCCGCACGGTTGCCGATCGTCCTGCGCAACCCGTCCTTCGGTGCCGTCTGGATCGCTCAGGTGCTCACGCAGGCCTCGGCCCGGATGTTCCAGGTCGGCATCGTCTGGTGGCTCGTCCAGTACGCCGCGGGGTCCGGACGGGGCCTGGCCTCGGGTGCGTTCCTCGCCGTGAGCACCCTGCCTGCGGTCGCGCTGGCCCCCGTCGTCGCCACCGTCATCGCCCGCAACCCCTACCGGACCGTCATGGCCGCGGCGGCCGCCGGTGCCGGACTCGTCGCCGCGTCCACAGCGGCCTGGGCGTACGCGACGCCGTTGCCGATGGGTGTCGCCTACGGGGCCGCGCTGCTACTGGCGGGCTGCCAGGCGCTGTTCGACCCGTGCCTGACGACGTCGGTGCCCGACCTGGTCGACGACGCCGACATCGAGGCGGCCACCGGATTCGAACTGGCCACGCAGTCGCTGGCGGGGCTGGCGGGCGGGCTCCTCGGTCCGCTCGTCGTCGACGCCCGGGGGCTGCCGGGCATCGTCGCCGGCTGCGCCGCTGCGTACCTCCTCGCGGCCGGGCTGATCGGCCTCACGCGATTCCCTCGCGCCACCGCACAGGCGAGTTCAGCCGCCGACACCTCGAGCGACGCGGCCGGGAGCGGTGCGGCGAGCGCGCCGCCGGCCGCCCCGCGCCGCACACTGCGCCGCATTCTCGCCGAACTGCCCTTCATCCGGAGGGTGTTGTTCTGCTTCGCCGCGGCGAACGTGTTCACCACCGCGGTGTTCGTCGTCATGCCGCTCTACACCGCCTCCGTGCTGCACGAGGACGGTTCGACCGTCGCGCTCCTGGAAGCGGCGCTGGGTGCCGGCACACTCGCCGGGTCCTTCACCGGGGGCCGGCTGCCCGGACGCCCGATCACCACCGGCACCGTCTGCATCGGACTGATGGCGGCCTCGTTCGCCGTGCCCGGACTGGTCGCGGACCGGACCGCCTTCGCGGCGGCGATGGTCGTCGCGGGATGGTCCGTCGGCGCCATCGGCGTACGGTTCGTGGCCCTGTTCCAGCGGCTCGTCCCGGCCGCGGACAAGCCCGGCTTCTTCGCCGTCATGCAGTCGCTCCTCGGAGCCACCTTCCCGCTCGCCTCGCTGCTGTTCGGCGTGCTCGGGGACCAGATCTCGCCGCGCACCCTGTGCCTGGTCCAGGCGGTCGGCCTGGTGCCCGTCGCCGTTGCCCTGTGGTGGACGGGCAGCCGGGCGGGCGCGCCCGCCACCGGCCACGCGGGCCGGAGCACCGCCGCCGCACACGAGACCACCACGGCGACCACCGCCACCACCACCGCCACCACCGGAGGAGGAGCTCGATGACCGTCACCATCACCCCCGCCGTCCTCCAGGACATCGCGGAACTGCGGCAGTTGTACTTCGACGTCTACGGCCACGGCTATCCCGTACCGCTCGGCAGCGACCCCGCCGAAATGCGGCGGCTCATCGCCGATCCGCACACCCACTGGCTCGTGGCCCGCCCCGACGGCGGCGGCGACCTGGCCGGCTCCGTGGTCGTGCAGACCGACCCGGGGACGCGCATCGGCAAGCTCGTCGGCCTCGCCGTCCACCCCGCTCAGCGGCAGGGCGGGCTGGCGGGCCGGCTCACCGGAGCGGTCTGCGCCGACGCCCTGGCCACCGGCAGCGTCGACTCGATCTACGCGACCGTCCGGGTGGTGACCGAGGGCCCCCAGCACGTCGTGGTCCGCAACGGCTTCCGTCCGCTCGGGCTCATGCCCAACGCCGTCGAGGTGGCCGGCTGCGAAAGCCTCGCCCTCTTCGCCCGCTACGCCGACGGCGTGCTGGACCGCCGTGAGGCCGTGCCGTGCGTGCCGGAGCCGATCGCCCCGCTGCTCGCCGCCGCCGAGGAGGCCTCCGGTATCGCCTACGCGGCGGTCCGTCCGATCGAGGCCGCGGGCACCGGCCTGTTCTCGGGACCGGCCGTCCCCGCCACGACGGCCATGGAGATCGTCACCGCCCGTTCCTTCGTCAGGCGCCGGTTCCTGGAGCTGTTCCCCGACCCGGCCGGGCGCTTCTTCCCCCTGCACTCCCCGAACGCGATCCTCACCCCCGAGGACGGCACGTTCGAGGTGTACGCGGATCTCGACCCGGCCGCCCGCAGCTGTTCCCTGATCGCGGTGCACCCCTACCCGGCGGCCATGGCCCACGCCCTGGAACCGCTGATGGCCGCGGTCACCCGAACCGGCGCGGACTACGTCGAGACCCTGCTGCCGCTGTCCGACACCGCGGGGCTGAGCGCCTTCCTGGCCGCGGGCTTCGTCCCCAGTGCGCTCTATCCGGCCATGCGCCGCATCGACGACCGCTTCCACGACTACGTCGTGCTGTCCCGGACGAACCGTCAGATCGACTTCCGCACCACCGCCGTCAGCTCACTGGTGCAGCCGTATCTGACCGCGTACCTCCGGGCCTGGACCGCGACGTACCTTCCCCTACACGAGGTTGTCTCTTGAATCCCCATCTGCTTCCCGTCGAGGTCCCCGACCCGGTCTCCCTCCAGCACGTCCAGCGGCTGTGCGACCTCGCCGAGCCGTACGAGCACGGGCCCGAGGCCGATGCCCTCTTCGCCGCCGCGATGGCCGAGACCAACTCCTGGCACGCCGAACGGTCCCCGTTCTTCCGCTCGTTGCTGACCGACGAGCCGGAGACGCCCGCGCCCAGCGTGGGCCGCGATGTCCGTGCCCCGCTGGTGCACGCCAACTTCTTCAAGCGGCACGAACTGCTCTCCATACCCCGGGAGGACGTCTTCCTCCACCTCACCTCCTCGGGGACCACCGGCCAGAAGTCGCAGATGTTCTTCGACGAGTGGACCATCCGCGCGGCCCAGCGCATGGTGGCCCGGATCTTCGACCACTACGGCTGGATCACCCCGGACCAGCCGGTCAACTACCTGCTCTACAGCTACGAGCCCGCGCCCTCGCTCCAGCTCGGCACCTCCTTCACCGACAACTACCTCTGCGACTTCGCCCCCGCACGGGACACCACTCACGCCCTGCGGCACACCGGCACGGGCCACGAGTTCGACGTACGCGGCTGCATCCACGCCCTCCAGCGGTACGCCGAAGAGGGCCTGCCCGTACGGATCCTGGGCTTCCCGGCGTTCCTCCACTTCACCCTGGAGCGGATGCGCTCGCTGGGCGTCCCGCCGGTGCAGCTCCCGCCCGGCTCGCTGGTCGTCCTCGGAGGCGGCTGGAAGGGGCACGCCGACCGGCAGATCGGCAAGGACGTCTTCTACTCCGAGGTCGGCGAGCAGCTCGGCATTCCGCCGGAGCGGATCCGCGACACCTTCGGCTCGGTCGAGCACTGCGTGCCGTACGTCGAGTGCGAACAGCACCGGCTGCACGTGCCCGTCTGGTCCCGTGCCGCCGTGCGCGACACCGCGACGCTGGAGCCGCTCCCCCACGGCGAGATCGGCTACCTCCACCTCGTCTCGCCGTACATCACCTCGGTCCCGGCCCAGAGCGTGCTCATGGGCGATCTCGCGTCGCTGCACCCCGGCGAGGAGTGCGGCTGCGGCCGGCCGACGCCGTGGTTCACCGTCCACGGCCGGGCCGGGGTCAGCCGCAACCGCAGCTGCGCGGTGGCCGCCGCCGAACTGATGAAGGGTATGTCATGACCAGCGCACCGACCCCGGGGACGGCCTCGGCCACGAGCGCGGGAACGGCCCATGCGCCGCTCCCCGGCTCCACGACCGCGCCTCACCGCGGACTCCACCTGTGGCAGGGCGCGTTCATCGACGACGCCGAGGCCGCCGAACGTCTCGCCGACCTCCCCGCCCTCACCGAAGCCGCCCTGCGCGAGCAGCTGCCCACCGAGATCGTGCTCGGCGCCTGCGACCGGGTCGCCGACGCGTTGCGCTCGCCGGGCAGCGCGGTGCACGCGCGGCTGACCGGCTGCCTCGCCGACGGCGGGACCGAGCCCGAGGAGGCGTCGGCCCTGCTCGCCGAACTCGCCGCCGCCCTCGCCCGTCCGGCCCTGGAACGCAAGCTCCGTCGCGAACTCGGCGGCCTGCACCCCGAGCGCTTCACCCGCCCCGACGCGCGCGAGACCGTCTACGAGGCGTGGGCACCGGTCGGGCTGCTGGTGCACATCGCGCCCGGCAACGCGGCGGGGGTCGCGCCGCTGAGCGTCGTCGAGGGCCTGCTGGCCGGCAACCTCAACATCCTCAAGACCAGCAGCTCCGACACCCTGCTCGCCCGGCATCTGCTCTCCGAGCTGGCGGCGGCCGACCCGACCGGCACCCTCGCCCGCCGGGTCGTCGTCCTGAACTTCCCCTCCAGCAGGCGTACCTGGCTGGAGCCCCTGTGCGCCGCGGCCGACGCCATCGCCGTGTGGGGCGGCGAGGACGCCGTGGCGGGCATAGCCGCGCTGACTCCGCCAGGCTGCCGCCTCGTCGAGTGGGGCCACAAGATCTCGTTCGCCTATCTGACCCGCGACGCCTGGGCCGACCCGGGCGTCCTGTCGGCGCTCGCCGCGGACGCCTGCCGCCTGGAACAGCAGGCGTGTTCCAGCCCCCAGGTCGTCTACCTCGACACCGGCGACAGCGACGAGGTCTTCGCCTTCGCCGACACCTTCGCCGACCATCTGGCGCAGGTCTCGGACAAGCTGCCCCGTCCCGCACTCGGCCTCGCCGAGCACGCCGAGATCACCAACACCGAAGTCGTCGCCCGGCTCGAACAGCACCTGGGCCTCACCCGCGTCGTCGCCGCCGACGACGGCTCCTGGCGCGTCCTCGCCGACGCCCGCCCCGCCCTCACCGCCTCGCCGCTGCACCGCAGCGTCTGGGTCAAGCCGCTGCCGCGGCGCGACGTCGCCGCGACGCTCCGCCCGATGCGGCGCTACCTCCAGACCGCGGCGGTCGGCGGCAGCCGCGCGGACGTCGCCGAACTCTCCCGCGCCCTCGTCACCGCCGGGGTCACCCGGGTCACCCCGGTCGGCGCGATGCTGGACAGCTACGAGGGCGAACCGCATGACGGCGTCTACGCGTTGCAGCGCTACAGCAGGCGGGTCTCCGTACGCGCCGACGAGCGCTTCACCGCCACCTCCTGCCTGGACGACCTCGTCGCCCCCGTGCTGCTGCCCGCTCCGCCCACCGGCCCGCTGCTCGACAAGGCGGGTGTGCAGGAGCAGTTGCGGCGCTTGGACCCCGACCACGCTCATCTGTACTTCCGCAGCGGAGGTACGACGGGCGCGCCCGCGCTGTCGGTGTTCACCAACGCCGACTACGACACGCAGATGCGCGCCGCCGCGCACGGTCTGATCGACTCGGGATTCGACCCGGCCCGTGACCGCGCGGCCAACCTCTTCTACAGCGGCGGCATGTACGGCAGCTTCATCAGCTTCTTCTCGATCCTGGAACGCCTCAACGCCACCCAGATCCCGCTGTCCGCCGGCACCGACCTCGCCGCCGTGGCCGAAGCCCTGGTGATCCACCGTGCGGACACCCTCTTCGGAATGCCCTCCTATCTGTGGCAGCTCTTCCACACCCAGGGCGAGACGCTGCGCGCCTACGGCGGCGTCCGGAAGGTGTACTACGGGGGCGAGCACTTCACCGACGAGCAACGGCGCGTTCTCGGCGAGGAGTTCGGTGTCGAGGTGATCCGGTCGGCCGCGTACGGCAGCACCGATCTCGGGCCGCTGGGCTACCAGTGCGAGCACGCCGAGGGGTCGGTCCACCATGTCCTCACCGATCTGCACACCCTGGAGATCCTCGACACCGAGGAGGACCGTCCGGTGCCCGTGGGCGAGCCGGGCCGCCTGATCTTCACCAGCCGGGCGCGGGCGGGGCAACGGCTGGACCGCTACCAGATCGGTGACCTGGGCCGCGCGCTCGACGGCGTCTGCCCGTGCGGCAGCCGCACCCCGCGTATCGAACTCCTCGGCCGGCACGGCGACGTGGCCCGCGTGGGCGGGTACTCCTTCCACTACCGGCGCTTCGCGGAGGCGGCGGAGACCCGCCTGGGCTATCGCGGCGAACTGCAGGTGGTCCTCACCTCGGAGACCGCATGCGAGCGGCTGACGGTCCGTCTCGACGCCCTCTACGCCCCGCCGGCCGAGGAGGCCCGTGGCGCCTTCCTGGCGACGATCCCGGAACTGCGCTCCGCGGTCGAGGAGGAGGACCTGCTGACGCTCTCGGTCGAGATCACCGATGTCGCGTCGTTCGAACGGACCGCGACGAGCGGCAAGTTGAGGACGTTCGTGGACCGGCGCACCACCGACTGAGCGGGGGCGGCGGCGCCGCGGTGCGGGTGCCGTGGCGGCGCGTGAGTTGAGTAGTGGACCCCGGAAACCGTGCGAACCTTCCTCTCGTCTTCCGGGGGCGGGTCCGGACCGACCGCCTGTCGATCACGAGGCGGGACGTCGGCCCGGCTGCCGCTGACGAGGAGAGAGGTCCGCCGATGCACCGAGGAATCACTGCGCTGACGGTCGCCGCCACTGCCGTAGCCGTCTGCGCGGGCTGCACGAAGTCCGTGACCCCTTCCGACCACGCCCCTGCCTCCTCCCGCTCCGCAGGGGAGGCCGGGGCGCTCGGGAGACTCCCCGAGGTCGTGGCCGCCGACGCGCCTCTCGCCATGGAGGAGATCCCGGTCCCGGCGGAGAAGCAGCGCATCCTCGGAGAGGTGTACAGCGGCGGGAAGCGGATCATCGCGTACACCGGGGGCCAGGCGTGCGGGTTGCTCGTTCTCCGTTCCTCCACCTCCCGGGAACGGGTCACGACCATGAAGGCGTCCTGGCCGACGGAGAGTTCCGTCGGCTCGTCGATCCTTCCGATGGGCCCCTACAGCACGGCAACGTCCTCCAACGCCGATGACAAGGGTTCGTGGACATCCCTGTCCTGCGCCAAGGACGCGATGGTGATCGAGTACGCATCGGACCGGTCCTTCCGGGTCACACGGACTCGCGGCGCCGTGTCCACGGTTCGACTGCACGGCAGGAAGAACGACCTTGCCGTCGTGGTCGGCGAGAAATCCGCCCGTTCCCGGATCATGGCAAGACTGACGCGCCACTCCTGAGGCCGCTCCTGCCGCACACGGATTTGAGTAGTGGATTCCGGAACTCATGCGGATCTTGCTCCGGTCCCCGGGAAGGAAGGCGACAGGCACCCGACGTGCGGCTGTGCCTGTGGCCGTACGCCGCCGACAAGAGGAGAAGTCCGCCGATGCACCGAGGAAGCGCCGCACTGACGGCCGCCGCCACTGCCGTACTCGTCTGCGCAGGCTGCACGGAAAGCGTGACCTTCTCCGACCGCGCCCCCGCCTCGTCCCGCTCCGCGCGGGTGTCCGGGGCGCTCGAACAGCTCCCCGAGACATCGACCGCCCATCGGCCGGTCGACATCGACTCCGGGGAGGAGCAACGCGTCCTCGGGGAGGTGTCCCGCGGCAAGGAGCACATCGTCGCGTACACCGAGGGCGACAAGTGCGGCATGCACCTGGTTCCTGCCGACCCCTCGGGGCAGGCAGGCTCGGACACACTGGCGGCCTGGCCGACGGACGAGCCGGCCGACTCGTCCGGCCTTCCCCTGGGTCCCTACAGCGTGGACTCGACCTCTTCGTACGGCCACAACAAGGCGTCGTGGGCCACGCTGCGGTGCTCCAAGGACGCGATCGTGATCGAGTACGGCTCGGACGTCAACACACCGGTCACGGGGATGCGCGGCTCTGTTTCCACCGTCACGCCGGACAAGAGCAGGAACGACGTGACCATCGTGGTCGCGGAGAGCCGCGACCGGCTCCGCATCCTGACGAAGCTGACCCGCCAGTCTTGAGAGCGTGTTGGTGAACCGCTGACGTCGGGGCCTGGCCGTCGGGGCATTGGCTGATCAGCGGCCGTTGTCCGGTTGATGGACGCTGAGGTCCGTGGGTCGGCAGGACGGCGGCCAGGTTGTCGGGCCTGCGCCGCAGTGTGGTGTCCAGGAAAGTGTGGTGTCCAGGAATACTCCGTGAACTGTTCGAACCACTGTGGCGCTGCTGACAGGTGGTGCCTCGGACGTGAGGGCCGGACCGGATCGGATACTCGGTGTTCTGCCCGCCCCATGACGACACAAGATGGTGCGCATGACTTTGGCCACCCCCATGCTGCACACCCCTCGCCTGCGGCTGCGACCCTTCACCGACGCCGACGCGGACCCCCTCTTCGCACTGCACAGCAGCGCCTACGTGATGCGCTACTGGGACTCCCCGCCGTGGACCGAACGGGCCCGCGCCGAGCGCTTCATCGCGATGTGCCGGAAGATGGCGGACGAAGGCACCGGAGCGCGGGTGGCCATCGACCGTGCTTCTGACGGGGCCTTCGTCGGCTGGTGCGCTCTGGCCGAATGGAACCCGGACTACCGCAGCGCGTCGTTGGGCTACTGCCTCGACGCTGCGATGTGGGGCCACGGCTACGCGACGGAAGCCGCGCGCCCCTTGCTGCAGTGGGCATTCGACACACTGGACCTGAATCGAGTCCAGGCCGAGACCGATACACGCAACGTGGCATCTGCCCGGGTGCTGGAGAAGATCGGATTCGTGCGTGAAGGGACATTGCGGGAAGACTGCGTCGTGAACGGCGAAGTATCCGACTCATGGGTGTTCGGGTTGATCAGGCGAGAGTGGCAACCGCCAGCCGTGCCGATTCCAGCCCGCTGAGCGGACGTTGAGTCGGTTTCTGGAATTGGCCGCGTCCGGGTTGGTGAAGAAGCCTTGGCGGGCGAGGCGCCCAAGTGGGCTCGATGCCCGTGCCGCCGTCCACGGACCCACCTGACGTGCAGCGAACGCCCGTCATCGCCCAGCGGTGAGATCAAGAAGCGTTCGCATACGTCTCTGCGCTCCGGCCGCCGGGCATATGCGCTGCGCGCTGGGCCGTTCGGGTGGACGAGCGGCACAACCGTTGCCGATGGGCTCGCCCGGTGGCCCACTGGTACGACCGCACCTCAGGTCCAACCAGAGCGTGTCCCCCTCCCCCCTCCGGACGCCGTGTGACGGCGCAGCAGCTCGGCTGCCGTACGCCGCCCGGCGGGGACATCGCTGCGACCGGTCCGGCACCGTTCCCGTTCAGTTCTGACGACACGTCAGACCTGACACTCAGGAGGAATTGCTGTGTCGCTTGCATCGCAGAAGAGGTCCCCTTCGGACACCAGGAGGAACACCATGCTCACATCCAGGCCGGGCCGTTTCGCCCTCGCCGCAGCTGCCGGGCTGCTGGCCGTCACCGCGGCCACCCCCGCGTACGCCGCCTCCGCGGGCAGCAGTGCCAGCAGCCCGCAGGTGATGTCCGACTACAAGGGCAGAGTCATCGCCGCGACCGGGCTGAACGTCCGGAAGCAGCCCTGGCAGAGCTCGCCGGTGGTCGGCTTCCTGCCCTACGGCAAGGTCGTCAGCATCGAGTGCAAGGTCAACGGGCAGTCGATCGACGGCAATCCGCGCTGGTACCGGATCAACGGATACGGCGGATACGCCTCGGCCCGCTACATCGAGAACATCGGCCCGGCCCCGCACTGGTGCTAGGGGCGCAGGGCTGACGCCCGCGTACTACCGAGCCCCCTGTGCCTACCGGTCCTGTCCGGTAGGCATAGGGGGCTCCCTGCCGTGCCCTCTGCTGTGCTCCGCGCTGTTCCCGCGCCGACCCGAGGCGTCAGGAGACCGTGAACTCGGGCGAGGTGCCGGTGAACGCGGTGATCCGCCCGTTCCAGCCGTTCTTCCAGTCGCCGAAGTGCACGACGCGGTACGTACCGGCCGGGGTGCCTTGCGGGATGTCCCACGTCACCGTCGCCTTGGACGTGGCGCCGAACGTACGGGACCAGCGGTACCGCGTGGTCCAGTCGCCGTCATCGGCGTGGCGGACCCAGCGGTCCCCGTCCCGGCGCTGCACCTCCAGGAAGGTCCCGCCGCGGCGGAGGTTGTTCTTGGGGTGGCCGGTGGCGAACACCACGGAGACGCGTTCCCCGCGGGCGTAAGCCTCCTCCGGTTCCTCCAGGACATCGCCGAACTCCTTCATGAGCGGCGCGCTGTCGAACACGACGCCGGTCTGGAAGTTGAGCTGGTGCCCGGACAGATCGCGGGGTGTGGGGCCGTGGTCGACGTCCTCGCCGGCGCGCAGGGCGGCGGCGAGCTTGCCGAACTCCTGCTGGTAGGCGGGCAGGGTGTAGCGGCCGAAGAGGGTCGAGCCGCCCTCGTACTGCTGGCTGTCGTACTCCTCGGGCGTGGTGACGTACTGGCTGTAGGCGTTCGCGTACCCCTGCACGAGCACGTTCTCCAGCGGAACGCCGAGTTCCTTGGCGACCGTGCGGCGGATGCGCAGTCCGGCGACGATCGTGTACTCGGCGGGGCCGGCGACCAGGTGGAGCGGGCCGATGCGGACGATCTGCAGGGGCAGGACCTCGGGCGTCCACGGGTACGGCTTCATCACACCGACGGGCAGCACCACGAGCTTCGGGGCCTGGGCACTGGCGAGGGCCTTGGGGATCGGTGCGTCGAGTCCGCCGAGGGCGTCGATGAACGGGTTCTTCGTGCCCTCGGGCACGGGGATCCCTGGCCCGTCCTCGCTGCTGCCCGCGAGCACGGGTTCGCCGACGGCGGCTTTGCAGGTGGAGTGGGGTTCGCCGTCCGGGGTGAAGGCCCCGTCCACGTCGACCGCGGACATGTCCACGTACCGCATCCGGGAGTCGACGCCGCCGGTGAGCTTCTCGGACGCGCTGTCGTAGGCGCGCTTGGCCGCCAGGAACTGCCGCTCGCCGATGATCCGGGTGTTCTCGACCTCGTCCTCGGTGGGCCCCGATCCGGGCTTGAGGTTGAGGTTCGGCGACATGTCGCCGGAGTTGGTCTGGGGGAAGCAGGCGACAAAACCCGGTGCGCCGTCCAGATAGCGCACGCCCGCGTCGTCGTGCTCCCACTGGTAGGCGGCGTAGCCCTTGTTGTCCCCGCTGATGAGGGTGTTCTGGTTGGTCATCGAGGTGCCGTGGGTGGCGAACCATCCGATGGCGCCGACGTCGCGGTCCCCCTGCCGGAAGCGCAGCACCGTCATCATCGGGTCGATCGCGTCGGGGAAGTGCGCCCGGTCGCCGGCGGGGTTGCAGTCGAACGCCTTACGGGAGCGGTTGACGCTGGCGTCGGTCAGCTCGGTACGGCCGAGGGTGATGCTGCCGGGGGCCATGCTGCGGTGCGCGGCGTCGATGGCCTCGACGATGCCGTCGACGATGGCGTTGTAGGTCTGCTCCTGGAAGCCGAGGATCGCGAGGTTGTAGAGCGCGTAGTGGGAGGCGCCACCGCAACCGGAGTGCGTGTGGCTGGCGTTGAGGAGCACGTTCTGCTCGGTGTAGAGACCGTTGTACTTGGAGGCCAGCCGGGCCATGACCCCTTGGTGCAGGGATTGGAAGAGGGCGCCAAGGTCGGCGTTGACGAAGACGACGCGCTTGCCGGCGGAGTCGGCCACGACGTAGGCGCGTGCCCGGGTACGCAGATGAATGCCGGACGTCTTCTGGGTCGGCTGGGAGTAGCCCATCATGCCGTTCTCGGCCGCGGGGCCGGTGATGTCCGCGCACCCGACCCCGACCTCGAAGGCCTCCGCCCGACCCTGGGCGCGTGGCGCGGCTGTCGCCGTGCCCGTGGCTGTGGGGAGTACGGCAGCTGCAAGCGGCGCGCTCGCCGCGCCGGCAAGGATTGTCCTCCGGGTCACCGACATGATGCGCCACCCCTTCCCTCGGATCAAAGTTGAACAATGTTCAAGGTTTGAGGATGGTAGGTCCCGATCGTGGCGATGCGTACGGGGCATGCAGTGACGAATTCGTGCCGCTCTCGTGAACGCCCAGGAGCGCGGCGGGGGTTCGGGTCGCTGAGGGCGCATCGGACCGTCCGGGCTCCCCGGCGGCCCGGCGCTGCGGGCACCGTCGGACCGCTCGGGCCGCCCGGCGCCACGGGAACTGTGCGGGCTGCTCGGGCTGCTCGGGCTGCTCGGGCTGCTCGGGCTGCTCGGGCTGCTCGGGCTGCCGACGCAACGCGATCCGCGCATGCGTGAGCCCCCATCCGTGACCTGGGATGGGGGCTCACGCGGCTATGCGACGGCGGGCCGCCTCACGAACGCTGTCGGCGTCAGCGCACCGTCACCCCGACCACCGGAGAAACGGCTCCGCCGCCGACGATGCGCAGCTCGTTCTTCCCCTTGAGCCCCAGCTTGACGCGCAGGGAGTACGAACCGCTCTTGTTGACCACCGTGCTCGCCGGAAGGGAGACCCACTTCGAGCGCTGCTTCTGCTGCAGCGAGACCTTCGTCCCGGCCGCAATGGCCTTCGCCTTTCCGGAGATCCGGAACTCCTGCCACGCCTTGACGCTGCCGGCACTGGCGGCTGCGGTGAGCGCGGGCTTGGCTGCCGCAGAAGCGGCCGGAGTCGTCGCGGAAGCGGCCTGCGCGACGGGCGCACCGGTGGCCGCGTAGGCCCCGGCCGCCGTCCCGAGTACGAGCGTCGCCGACAGAACGGCGGTGGCCACGGCAGTCGTCGTACGGAAAGCGTTGTTCATGGAATTTCCCCTCCCAGAGTTGGATCAAGCCCCTCAACCAGAACCATGAAAGATCGGCCCGGTCGGTTGCTCGTCCACGGCGGGGAATTTCCCGGAACGTCAAAATTGACATTGCCATGCCGAGTTTCGTCGGGGGTACGCCATCGGCGCGTTGCCGAGGCTTCTGGCGGCAATCGCCCTGGAAGCCCTCGGACAAGTCGCCTACGAGGGCCGGACGCCGAGGACTTCGTCCAGCCAGTCGTAGACCCGTTGATCGAAGCGGGAACGGTTCCAGCCCTCGCAATGGCCCGACGCTCCCTCGGCCTCGGTGAAGTGCACACGCTCCTTCCGACACCGGAGCGCGTCGTACAGCCGCTCGGCACCGGAGATGCCGGCATCTCCCTCCGCTGAGGCGACGAGAGTGGGACAGGAGATTCCGTCCACCACGTCGGACAGCCGAAAGCGGCCCATCTCCACCACGTATTGACCGAGGGTCTCCAGTCCGTGGACCCACAGGCCACGCTGGACCAATTTCCACCTCAACACCGGATTCTCTTCCAGAACGGCCAGATGAGGGTCGAGTTCGGCGGGATCCACGTCCGGCAGCCGGTCCTTGAGCTCTGCGGGCAAAGGAAGTACGCCTCGGAAGCTATCCAGTTGGTCCCACTGTCCGGGATCGACGATCAGTGCGGCGACCCTGGCCTCTCCGGCGGTCCCGCGGGGCGCGAGGTAGCCACCGAAGCTCCAGCCCTGGACGACAAGCCGTGACCCATCGACCTGCGGCAGCGTCACGGCCCGGTCGACGACGGCGCTCAGCACGGTCTCCCAGTCCGGCCTCATCGGCAGTCCCTGCTTGACCAGCGGCTGCCCCTGGCCGGGACCGTCCACGAGAAGGCAGGCGTAGCCGCGGCGGACGGCAGGTACGGCATGGGACCAATACATCTCGTGAATGTTGGAGTCGTAGCCGTTGACGCCGATGACGGTGGGAAACGTGCCGGGCCCGGTCCTCGGAAGGCAGAGGCGGCCGGGCAGTTCGGTTCCCTCGAAAGGGACCTCGACCGGCAGGACGGGATGCTCGGCGAGTTCCGCGAACCGCGCAAAGCACTTCGTCTCGTGGTCGAATGCCTCCGTCAGCCGGGGGTCGACCGGATGACCGAAGAGGGGATAGTAGGAGATCCGGTCATACGTGGTGGCTCGCAGGAATGCCTCGCGCGCGCTGACGCGGTGCCCGCGTGCGGCGCTCACTCCACCCCAGGCGGCTACCCGAGCGGCCAACGCGGTCCACTCCCGGTGCCACGCATCGTTGTCACCGGGCGGAATACGCTTCATGACCGCGGCGCACTCACCGTACTCCGCTCCGCCGCGGGTGATGGTCGTCAGGGCACGCTCGGCGAACATCTGGAACAGGGGATCCTCGGAGAATTGAAGCACTCTGCTGTCACCTTCCGTTCGACGACCACACGAGGAATTGCGCGTCAGGCCATTCCATGGTTGACGACGGGCAGCAGAGAACAGTGGTTGCGCGAGCGGCTTCACCCCGGTGGCCCGCGGATTGACCCCCGACATCCGGAACCGGCATGTGAGGTGGCGTTCCTTCGCCTTCCTTCCGGGAGGGGACTCCTCTCCCTGCCGGGGCCGGGCGGAGGCCGCGGACGGCAAAGGCCCCGTCCGGAATTCCCCCGCCGCCCGGCGGACTTCGAAGGTCCCCTGTGCACCGCCGCTCGCTGGGGGGCATCTCGTCCTGACGGACCGGCTGCGCCCCGGCGCCGACCTCCGCGGGACCGACGCGCGGAGGACGTCCCGCGACCGGCCGCGCCGGACCCGGCGGTTCCTGCGACGCCTTGTTCCGTCACACGGTGCCGAAGCTCGGCGGTTCTCCCTGTGGGGTGGGGCGATCCGGGGATCGGTCTCCCGGGGCAGGCTTGGTTGTCACCCACGCAGCACCCTGCTCGTCATCTCCGTCAGAGAGCTCGACCCGCCCAGGCACTCGTTGACGTCCTGTCGCGTTCACCGGGCCGCTCAGCCCTGACGAGGAGGCTTTCGGCCGGCCACGGCCGCCTCGTTCCTTGCCCGAACTCGATCGATCAACCACGTACCCAGGCCCACCACTACGGCCGCTCCGGCCGCGTAGAGCGGCAGCCACAGGGTCGTGGTGGCGGACAGGCAGTCGGCGACGGCCTCATGGCTCTGGACGTCCTGCGTACGAGCCAAGGCGGCACCGTCGCGACCGGCCAGGTTCGCGAGCGCCGCCTCCGTCCGGAGGCTCTCGTAGGCGCCCAGCGCACCACACCTGCCACGGGTGCCGGGCATCGGAAACAGCCACGCCCAGCGCTGCAGCATGGGAGCCAGCGCGATCGCCACACACAGACCGACGACCATCGAATACGCCACCAGATTCCGCACGCACACAGATCGGAGGCCGGGCATCCGCGTCGGCAGTCGGTAGAAGGAGAAGATGACCGCAAGAAGCGTCACCCCGATGTATGTGGCGAACCACTGCCAGGAACCTTGCGCGAGTGTGGCCGTCAGCACGGCGGCGAGTGCAATGCCGATCACCCCCGGCTGACCGGGGGCGTCATGGCCCGCCCCGGTGGATGCCGCGTTCCCGGTTCTTCGAGTGCTGTGATCGTCCACGGTCCTCCTGCCTGCTTCGGCCATCAGCATCCAGGCGCATCGCGTCCTCGGCCTGAAGCCATACCGGACCGGCGCGAAAGCCTGGCCCGGTTGGCGGGACTTCCGCGTTCCCGGCCCCTCCCGCCGAGCTCGCCCATGCCCGGACCGTCAGCCTGTGTCCACCGGCTGTGGCCGGGTTCCACCTGTCGTGCCCGGGCCCGCACAAGATGCCGCGACGTTCGGTCCTGGTGGCGGCCGACCTGCTCTTGTGGCAACTATCGTGCGCCGGCTCGCGCACGCGACGGGCGACCGCCTCGCCGCCCGGCGCTCAGAAGGAAACGTCGAAGTAGTCGATCTCGTTGAGCTGGACTTCGAGGCCCTCGGCGCGGCGGCCGCCGTCCCTGAAGTACACCTCGCCCATGCCCTCGGCGATGATGTCGCGCATCTCCTGGTCGCCGGCGCCCCGCCGCTGGGCCGCGAAGAGGCGGTCGGCGTACTCCGGGGGCAGGTGCACGGTCAGGCGGCGGAAGCGGCCGTCGTCGGTCGTGCCGATCGGTGCGGTGTAGCCGAAGCGGGCCCGGGTCTCCACGGTGATCCCCGTGCTGGTGGCGGCCTGCTTCCTGCGGCGCAGCCGGACCTGGGGCTGCCAGCGGGCACGTACAGCGGCCTCGATCCGGTCGGCGACGGCCTGCGGCGGGTTCTTCCGGGCGCCGCGGCGGTAGCGGTTGACCGAGTCGGCGGTGACGCCCAGCTCCTGGGCAACGGCCTTGGCCGTCCTGAGGGTTCTGAGCAGGAAGTTGATGCGACCCTTGAGAGTCTTGGGAGGCTCACGGGTGAAAGCCTCCTGGCCCGCACGCTCCAGGGCGTCGTCGATCTCTCGCACGGCCTACTCCCCTGCCTCGATGACGGCGTCGTGGCCGTCGCCCTTGATGTGCCGGGCGGGGTTGTAGCCCTGCTCCATCAGGTCCACGGCCCACGCCACCTGCTGCACACCTTCGACCTTGCACAGGCCCGGTGTCGAGCCGAGCCGGAAGCCTCCGGGCAGGGGCCGGCCGGCGTCGGTGTACGGCAGGAAGTCCAGCGGCGAGGGGCCCTTGCTGGGGTAGACGACGCAGTCGGAGAGCACCGCGAGCGGGTGAAGGCCGGTGGCCTCGGCCATCCTGAGCATCTTGCGGTGCATGTTCACCCGCGCCTTGGAGATGACCGCAGCCCGGAGGTCGGGACGCCAGGTCGGACGCTCCAGGGCCGGCCAGCGCTCGCCGTCGCGGTAATGCCGGCCCTGTGGGCGCTCGCGCAGCTTGCCGACACCGCCCTTGACGGTGGATTTGATCGCCGCGAGGACGGCCGCCAGGCCGGGATCGGACTGCTTGTGGTGCTCCATCGCCGCGAGGAACGCGTGGTCGTCGAGGTCCTTGGTGACACCGAGGTCGCCCATGGTGTCGATGTACGCGGCCTTCAGGCGGTCGTGCCAGGGGTCGAGGTACGCGCCGGTCTCGCGGCGCAGATACGCCTCGATCGGGGCGACGTCGTGGCCGAGTTCAACGGCGTAGGCGACGGTGTGGGTCTGGTACCAGGCCGGGCCCTCCGGGCGCTGTCCGGATGGCGTGAACGGGCTGGGCAGGCGCGGGTCGAGCTCGATGCGGGAGAGGTCGACGTACCAGGAGCCGGGGATCTTCTTGTCGAAGACAGGACGCTGTACGTGCTCAGGGCCGGACAGGCCCACGACGAGGCGGGCGGCGGCCGCGAGGAAGGCCGTGTTGATGTCCAGCCCGATCGCGTACGGCAGCAGACACTCCTCGTCCGTGAGCAACTGCGGATCGCGCACCCATTGGTAGGCCTCTTCGTCCAGGAACCCTCCGTTCCAGCCCTGCGCGACCGGGTGCTCGGCCGGTGCTTCCGGGGGTGCCGGATCGACGGGATCGCTTCCGAGGGAACCGGGGTTGTGGCCGGCAACCCACTCGCCGGTCGTCCTGTCCTTCACGGCGCGGGTCGGGGGGCGCAGGGCTGTCATCAGTTCCAGGCCGGAGACGGCCGCGGAACCGCGCGGGGTGATCACGCGCTGGGCGTACACCCCCAGGGCGCGGGCGAGTTCGGGGGGCGGCAGCCGGTCGGCGCCCGGCCAGGCACGCGGGTCGAGCGCGTCCCAGGACAGGATCGCGAGCTGTACGCACTGGCGCCGCCCGGCCTGTGCCGGGCGGTAGATGCGGGCCCACGGTCCGAAACCGCGCTGGGTCAGCTTCCACTTCGCGCGCGCGACCTGCCCGACCACGGGGTGGTCGTCGGGGAGGCGCAGGCTCCTTCGGGCCTCGGGGCCTTCCAGCCGCTCGGGGAGCCCGAGACGTACGGCCGCCGAGGCGGTCAGCACGATGAGGGGGTCGCCGTCCTTGCCGTTGCGGTGCAGCCGCGGCGCGCCGACGCCCGATGTGCCCAGCGTCCAGTCCACCAGTTCCGGGACGGTCGTTGCCGGGCACTCCAGGACCACACCGCCGACGCAGTACGCGGTGCCGTCACCGTCCAGAACCGCCAACGGCCCGTTCGGAAACCGCGGATCGGTGACGGATCGGGCGTGCTCCGACCGGGTCCGCTCCGACAGGGTTCGCTCGGAGGGGATTCGCTCCGAGGGGGCCGGTCGCCGTATCGCCGGCGGGCGGGGACCGGTCGCGGCAGCCGGCCGCGGCACCGGGGCGGCATCGGTTGCACCGGCAGCCGCGGGCTCCGGCCCGGTCGCGGCAGCGGGACGCTCCGGCGGGGAAGGAACCGAGGAGCGTTCAGCCAAGAGGCGTTCCGACGGGGCGGGTGCCATGCCGGGCGTAAGAGGTTTCTGCGCAGCGGCGAACGGCGTTCCGTCGTCCTGCGGCTGCGCGGCCGCCGTCCCTGGTTCAACGCTCTGCGGCTGCCCGGCCGTGGGGACCGGGTACTTCTCGGCCCAGCCCTCAAGCAGCCGCAGATACGCCTGAAGTCGCGGCGGCCGCGGGGCCGACCGCCCGGCCTCCCAGTTCTTGACCGTCTGCGTCGACGACTGCAGCGCCACTGCAAGCCGGGCCTGCGTCACTCCGGCCGCCTCGCGCAGCCGTGCCCTCTCGGCCGGTGACGGCAGCTCGGGTTGGTCCTCCAGCAGGGCGTCCACGGCTGCGAACAGCTCTTCCTCGCTCGGCATGCGCGCGACCCTAGCAGTGACTTGCCCGTCGATTTAGCCCAACACTTACCCCGGGATTGCGCGAGGCGCTTCCGCAGCCGCAGCCACCGGCGGACCGGGATGCCCCCTCCCCGGATCGCTGCCGGCAACCCCGCAGCCGACGGCGATGTGACCTACGCCACAGGGTATGGCTCGTAACATCGTGGCGGCGTGAGCGTGTTGAGAGCGAGACACGTACAACGACCACTGCGGGAAAATCGGGTCGACGGGAGCCGGGCCCGCGGAGCGTCCTGAGTCGCGTAGTCCCGAGGCCGCAGGGTCTGGGGCGGCAGAGCCATGCGCGAAGGAGGCCGACGCCGCCGCGTTCGCCCGGCCGGAGCAGCGGCCGGCCCCGTTGGCGAACCCTTGGCCGTCACATGATGGCGCGTAATCTCGGTGTATCGCTCATCTGTTGGGTATGACCCGTAGGCGTGCGTACGGCGCGGCGACCCGGTCGGGCCCGACGCACCCCGGTACCCCCCACACAGAAAAGGCATGCCCCATGACGACACCCCCTGCCCGCAGAATCACCGCCGGAATGGTGCTGGCCCTCGGCTGCCTGACGGCGGCCGCTCTCCCGACCGCCACGGCGCAGGGCGCGCCGCGTTTACCGCTCAACGCCGCGAAGGACAACGGGCGCGGTTGCGTGATGGTGTGGTTCGACCTCGGCGAAACCCTGGTGCACACGGCCGAGGACGGCAGCATCCGGTACATGCCCGGAGCGGACAAGCACCTGCGCGCCCTGCGCGCCCGGCACATACCCGTCGGCCTGATCACCAACGTCCCCTCGTCCTGGGGGAACACCGATGCCGAGCGTGCCGCGGAACTCAAGAAGGTGATCGACAAGGATTGGAAGGACCCCCGCCCGTTCGCCTGGAGCGACTTCGGCGACCGCATTCTCACCCCGCGTACGGAGGCCGAGCGCAAGCCCGCCCCCGTTCTCTATGAGCGCGCCCGGGCCACCACCCCCGGATGCCGGCTGGTCTACCAGGCCGAGACGAACGACGAGATCCAGGCCAGCAGTTCGCTGGGCTACTTCTCCTACCTGGTGGGACGCCCGCACTGGCCCGCCTTCATGCCCGTCCCGCTGATCGCCGCGCTGGAACACCTCCCCCGCCGGTCGTAGCGCCGTAGCGCGCGGCCCGGGCAGGATCCTGCCCGGGCCGCGGGCAACCGGCGGACCGAGGTGCCGGTTCCCGTCCGCCATCCTTCCGCCGGGGCCCGCGGCCTCCTGGCCGCGAGCGGACCGGAACGATCCGGTCAAGCAGTCCCCCCAACGGCGCGCCCCCGCTCGCCTCCCGGCCGCCGTTTCCACCACCCCCGTCGGGGCAGACGCTCACTACGCGTAGCCGGGCAGGTCCGAAGAGCCCGGACGGGGCAGGGGAGGGGACGGTATGAATGCGTGGGCACCGGCATGGGGGCGTCGCAGAGCCCGGCAGGCGGCAAACAGCTCGGCGGTGGAAGCGGCGGGCCGTTGGGGCCTGGCCGCCCGCGGGGTGCTGTACTTCCTCATCGGCGCCCTGGCCCTGCGGATCGCCTTCAGCGACAGCGGGGAGCAGGCCGACCGAGGGGGCGCGCTGGAGGAGTTGTACGCCCAGCCCCTGGGAGCCCTCTTGGTATGGGCGGTGGGTATCGGACTCGCCGGGATGGCGTTGTGGCGATTCTCCGAAGCGCTCGCCGGCGCGTCCGGCCCGGACGGCCGCAAGGCCCGTAAGCGTCTGCTGTCCGCCGTGCGCGCGGCGTTCTACACCTTCGTCGCCTACTCGGTGATCTCCTTCGCGGCGGGCGAGAAGGGCAGTGGGTCGAGCGACGAGCAGTCGCGGGACATCACCGCCCGGGCGCTCGAACTCCCCGCCGGACAATGGCTGGTGGGCCTCGGTGGGCTGGCCATCGCCGGAGCCGGGATCTGGATCGCCATCCGCGCGGCCCTGCGGAAGTACCACAAGCACCTGAAGCGCTCCACGATGTCGCGGCGCTCCCGGAAAGCCGTCGACGTGCTGGGCGTCTCCGGCGGCATCGCGCGGGGCGCGGTCTTCACCCTGGCGGGCACCTTCGTGGTGCAGGCGGCGGTGGAGTACGACCCCGAGGAGGCCAAGGGCTTCGACGACACCCTGCGCGCCTTCGCAGACACCCCGGCCGGTCCGTGGCTGCTCGCGGCCATCGCGGCGGGGCTGGCGCTGTTCGGGCTGTTCTCGTTCGCGATGGCGCGCTGGCGGAGGGTGTGACCACCCGGCGAAGGGCGCGGGCCACGCAGCAGGCTGTGGCCCGCGCCACCACCCCACACGGCCGTCGGCCCCGGCGTCGCCGCTAGTTGAGCAGGTACACCTCTGGCCGACATGTCGGACCTGCGTGCGACAGTCACTCCCATGGACAGACATCTGCACGGAGCGCCGCTCGTCGAGCGGGTCATCGACCGGGTCACGCGGGGAGGATTCGGCGGATTCTGCGGTACACCGCGGCTCGATACCCCGATCCCGCTGCCGGCCCGGGTCGTGGCGGACCTGCGCATGCCGGAAGGCAGACCTCTTCCCCCCAGCCTGCGCCGTTGGCTCGAGTTCGACGCCTCATGGCTGGCCGAGATCGGGTGGTACCCCGACCCCGCCGCACCCGTCCTGGAGGGGGACTCGCTGTCGGAAACCGCGGACGAGATGTACGGGTTCGGCCGCCGCGAGCACCACTGGACCGAGATGTTCGCCGAGTTCGAGACGCTGCTTCCCGACCGGTGCTTCCCGCTGGTGGGCGGGGCCGACTCCCGTCGGCTGCTCTACGCCGGCGAGCCCGACTCCCTCGGCGAGTACCCCGTCCTGGTCACCGACATCGACGATCTGCCGTACGTCGGGGTCATGTACCCGGGGCTGGACGTCTATCTCGCCCATGAGGCCGGTGTGATCGACCTCGACTTCGACACCTACACCGGCCTGGTCGATCACCCGGTCTACGGCGCGCGTATGCGCGAACACGCCACCCGCACCGGCCTCGGCACCGAAGGTACGGAGATTCAGGACCTCCACGTCGAGGAGAGCGGCACGACCGCCACGCCGTGAACGCCGTGAACCCCACGGGAAGCGGCCTACGCGTGGCGCGGTGAACCGGCGTCGGCCGCCGCCAGGACGGCGTCGACGACCACGGGCACCGACGCCGGATGGAGGTCCAGGAAGAGGTTCGGCTCGACCAACTCCAGCTCCATCACGTGTGGTTCGCCGTCGTCGCCGGTGACCAGGTCGACCCTGGCGTACAGCAGCGCGGAGGGGTCCGGCACTGCCGCCAGCGCCCGCTCGGCCACGCCCAGTTCGGCCGGGGTGGGCTGCCACGTCTCGAGTCCGGGGTGGGGCACCTTCTCCGCGTCGTAGGGCGTGCCCGGTTCCAGCACGGCGCCCTTGCGGCTGGCGTGCAGGAACCGCCCGCCGAAGAACTGCAGCGCACGCTCCCCGCTGACGTCGATGCTCGCCATGTACGGCTGCACCATCGCGGTGAGGCCGTCCTCGTGCAACCGGGCGAGATGCCGCAGGGCCGTCTCCCGCTCGGCGGGCGCGTAGCGCGCGGCGCGGCGTGCGCCCGCTCCGCAGACGGGCTTCAGCACGTACTCGTGGTCGTCCGGAAGGCCGGCGGAGGCACCGGGTGCGAGGTACCGGGTCGGAACGACGGGCACCCCGGCGGCCGCCAGCTCCCCCAGATAGTGCTTGTCGGTGTTCCACCGCACGACGTCGGCCGGGTTGGCCAGGCGCGTGGCCTTGCCGCACCGTTCCACCCACGCCATGAACTCCTCGGCCCGCCAGGTGTAGTCCCAGGTGGACCGGATGAGGACGAGGTCGAAGGCCCCCCACTCGGTGCCGGGGGCGTCCCAGGGCAGTGCGGACACCTCGGCGCCCGCCTCCCGCAAGGCCCGTACCAACACCGGGAGATCACGGTCGTGGTTGACGTCCGCCCCGGGGTCGTAGGTGGCGAGTGCGATGCGCACCACGGTTCGGCTCTCCTCTCGTCTCCGGCGCTCAGCCCGCCGGTCGGCCGCCGCGCGCCGCTCTGCGGCGCATTGCGGCTCTCCCGGCGCAGGCTAACCGCATACGCGTACGAGGTGCCGAACTTTTCCGCGGGGCCCGGTCTGCCACGGCCGAAGCCGTGACGGAGGAGCCGAAGGGGCCAGGTCATGAGGACCCGGGCCTCTCGCCGGGCGTCCTCGGTGGCTCATTGCCAGCCGTTCACCCTGCGTCGCACCATGCGCGATGCCTCCATGGGAAGTGATCTGCTCAAACAGGACAGTGGTGTCCGGGCCATGGTTCCGTTCCCTCCTCGAGGGGGTGTTCCACCCGAACCGTAGGCCGCCCGCTCGGGTGAGTTCGTGGGGACGGACTACTCAGATTCGCCCCTACATCCGGGTAACCGCGCAGGTGAGAGACGGAAGCCGCCCATGATGCGGCGTCGGGGCACAAGGAACCGCCCGCGCCGGTCACCATCCGTCCGCAGGCCGCACCCGTCGCCGTGGCCGATCGCAGCGGGCCCCCGGCGGGAGGCCCGGAATCCATGACCGAGGACGCCGGGCCCGAGCAGGGCTCCGATGCCCGGACACGCGGCAGCCTGTCCGAAAACATCGGTTCTTCTCGTACCGCCCTGCCCGTGGGCCGGCCGGTCGCCCTGTCCTCATGACCTGGCCCTCGGCGTACGGGCCCGGCTCCGCTCGCCGCCCGGCCCGGGCTCCCACGCGCAGGCCATCGACCACGCCCGCCGCTGGACAGGTAAGGAGCGGCTCACTATCCGTGCCGGTTGACGGGCTTCAGCGCTTCAGGCTGACGATCACCGATCTGCTGGTGGATTCGCTGCCCTGGGAGACATCGACAGAGCCGACACCGACAATCCTGTCGGTGCCCGGGACCGCCGCGATGGCATTCAGCCGGAGCGACTGCTTCGAGCCGGACTTGATCCCGTCGGTGTCCGGCAACTCCGACTGCGAAATCCCTTCGCAGTCGCCGTCGGAGGTGCGGTACCGACTGGCGCTGAGGACGGTCCCGCGCTCACCGTCGCGGACCGCGTCGCCGCGATCGGCACAGGCGCCCGTCGCGTTCGGCAGCTCGGTCCAGCTGGTGCCGTTCCAGCGCAGCCGGATGTCCTGCTCCGGCGGGTCGGGTTCGTCGTCCTCACTGACGGAGGTGAGCTTGCCGTAGGCGCGTATGTCGTCCTTCGCCGGAGCGAGGACCTGGGTGAGGTAGGCCGTTTGCTCGGGTGCCGGCGCTGTGTAGTGGTACTCCGGCGTCGGGATCAGCTTCCAGGCGCGGCCGTCCCAGTGGACGGTGGCGGGCTGGTTGTTCGTCCCCTCCGAGGCGTCCTCGTCCTGCGGGGCGCGGGAGCCGACCGCCCACAGGTCGTCGGGCGCGACGCCGTCGAGCGCACTGACGGAGACGGGGAGGGTCAGGACGGTCCAGCGGGTGCCGTCCCAGTGGTGGGCCCCGGTCCGGCCGTCGAGCACCCAGATGTCGTCCGGGGCGAAGGCCCTGACATCGGCGGGCCGGAGGCCGCCGGGCAGCCCGGGCAGTGCAGTCCAGCGCGTGCCGTTCCAGTGGGCCATCCGCGGCGCTTCGAGATTCTTCCCGCTCGCTGTGAGCAGGAAGCCGCCCGAGTCCACCGTGTCGAAGCGTGCCTCGTGCACACTGCCGCCGAACGACTCCGGCAGGGGACGACGCTGCCAATCGGTGCCGTCGTAGTGCAGCAGGAAGCCGTCGCCGGCCGCGTAGCCTCCGGCGTCCCCGACGGCGCGAGTGGCATTGCCCACCACCCAGATGTCGTCGGCGGCGATTGCCGTCACGTCGGACATCCGAGCCGTCTCCGTGCCCTTGAAGACCTTGTCGTACGTCCAGGTCATGTCAGGGCTGATCATGGCGCGTACAGCCAGCACTGTGACGAACAGGAGCAGGAGCGCCACGAGCGCCACGTTGACCTTGACCATGCGTGACGCGTCGTACATGTTCCCACCTCGCTCCTCGTCCGCGGCCGCCTGCCCGGATCCTGCCTGGCCGGTGTGAGCCTGGACAGCTGTTTGACCGGATCGAGTCCGTGCTGTTTCCGGATCATGTACGGGACGCAGCGGTGCCCCGGGACGCCGATGCTCGAATCGGCACCGGCTGGGGCGAGTTGGCGATCCGGGCGGTACGCCGCGGCGCCCGGGTCCCGCTCCCTGGTCCTGGTGACCGAACAGCACGACTGGCGAGACGACGTATCGAGGAGGCGGGCTTCGCGAACGCGCCGATGTGCGGCTGTGCGACGACCGCGCGGGGCGGGGGCTCGTACGACGCGGTCGTGAGCGTCGAGATCGTCGAGGTGGTCGGCGCGGAGTTCCGGCCGGTGTGCTGCACGGCGCTGGGGCGGCCGCCTTGCTCCGGGCGACAGGGGCGCGATCCAGTCCATCAAGCTGCCGCACGACCGGATTCCGGCCCACGCGCGACACACACACGTGGATCCAGACATGCATCTCCCCCGGCGGGATGATTCCTTCCGTGCGTGCCATGGACGAGATCACCCGCCTCCACACCCGCCTGCGCCTCGCCCACCGCAACGCGTTCGGCCCGCACACCGCGCAGACGCCGAGGTTGCGGCGGGAGCGGTGCACCGAGCGGGGCGGCCGGGTGGACGGGCTGGGCTTCGACGCGACGTTCCGGCGGATGTGGAACCTCCATCTCGCCCATTCCCAGGCGGGGTTCGCGGCCGGCCACCTCGACGTCGAACGGATCCTGTTCACCGGAGGGGACGCCGAGGACGCCGGGTGCGCCGCCGCCGCGACGACCGGGGAGGGCGATGCCCGGTGAACGCCTTCGACTCGGGATTCGCCTGGAGTGCCTTCGCACTCAACCTGGCGGTGGCCGCGGGCGCGGCCTTCGCCGTCCTCCTCGTCACCTTCGCGGTGGCGCTCCGCGTGCGGATGCACCGGATCGTCGACATCGCCTGGGGCCTGGCCTTCGCCGCGATCGCCGTGGCCTCGTACGGCATGTCGGCGGGGTACGGCGACGACGGCCGGCGGCTGCTCGTCACCCTCCTCACCGTGGTGTGGGGGTTGCGGCTGGCCGGGTACCTCGCCCGCCGCGGGCGCGGACACGGCGAGGACCCGCGCTACGAGAGGCTGCTGGGCAAGGCACCGGGAAACCGCACCTGGTACGCGTTCCGCATCGTGTACCTCGTGCAGGGCGTCCTCGTCTGGCTGGTGTCCCTGCCGGTCCAGGCAGCGGTGTACGAGACCGGCCCGATGAGCGTCCTCGCGTGGCTGGGGACCGCCGTGTGGCTGCTCGGGCTCACCTTCGAGACGGTCGGCGACCACCAACTGGCCCGGTTCAAGGCCGACCCGGCGAACCGCGGCCGTCTCATGGACTACGGCCTGTGGGCCTGGACCCGGCACCCGAACTACTTCGGTGACTTCTGCGTGTGGTGGGGCATCTTCCTCATCGTCTGCGATGCGCCCGCGGCGGCCGCGGCGACGGTCATCGGTCCGTTGGTCATGTCCTTCCTGCTGATCGGCGGCAGCGGCAAGGCGCTGCTGGAACGCCATATGGCGGAGCGGCCCGGCTACGCCGCCTACCGGGCCGGGACGAGCGGGTTCTTCCCCCGGCCGCCACGCGGCCCACGGGAGGAGCGAGGTCCTCGCCGCGATGACGGCGGCGGTCGCGGCCCGGACGGACAGTCCGGGCACTCCGGGTAGCCCGCGCAGTCCGGTGGCCGGGGGCGACTCCCTCCCCGCACCTCGCCTCCTACCGACCGCAGTTGCCGGGAAGAAACGTCACATGAGGCGCGCCGGTCCGCGGATGCACCGCCACCTCGCCCTCCACGCCGTACACGGTTCTCAGCAGTTCCGGGGTGAGGACCTCGGCGGGCGGGCCGGATGCGGCGACCTCTCCTTCGCGCAGGACGTACAGCCGATCGCAGTAGTACGCGGCGAGGTTGAGGTCGTGGAGTGCCACGAGCACCGTGGCGGGCAGTTGCCGCAGGACGCCGAGGACCTCGAGCTGGTGGCGTATGTCGAGGTGGTTGGTCGGTTCGTCGAGGACGAGCAGGGAGGGCTGCTGGGCGAGGGCGCGGGCGATGAGCACGCGCCGCCGTTCGCCTCCGGAGAGCCGGTCGAAGGGGCGGTCGGCGAAGTCGATGGCGTCCACGGAGGCGAGGGCCGTCTCGATCAGCCGGGCGTCCTCCGCGGTGTCCCCGGCGAGCAGGCGCTTGTGGGGGGTGCGGCCCATGGCGACGACCTCCCGCGTCGTGAGGTCGATGTCCCCGCCCCCCTCCTGCACCACGGCGGCCATGGTGCGGGCGAGTCGGCGTACGGGCAGGGACCAGGCGTCGGATCCGTCGACGCGTACGCACCCGGCCCGGGGGCGCAGGACGCGGTAGACGGCGCGCAGGAGGCTGGACTTGCCGCTGCCGTTGGGGCCGACGAGGCCGATGACTTCGCCGGGCCGGGCGGTCAGTGAGACGTCCTGGACCAGAGGGTGGGCCCCGGCGGTGAGCGTGACGCCGTCGACGGCGAGTTCGGATGCGGTCATGCCACTCCCCGCTCGGTCCCGCGCCGGGCGTCCCGGCGCATCAGCCACAGGAAGAACGGGCCGCCGCAGAGCGCCGTCAGCACACCGGCGGGGATCTCCATCGGTGCGGCGATCGTGCGCGCCGCGATGTCGGCCCAGATCAGGAAGACCGCTCCGGCAAGTGCGGCCGTGGGCAGGACCCGCCGGTGGTCGCCGCCGACGACCAGGCGCACGATGTGCGGCATGATCAGTCCCACGAAGCCGATCGGCCCGGCCGCGGCCACCAGGACTCCGGTGACGAGGGACAGCAGGACGAACATCCGCACACGGAACCGGGCCACGTCGAGCCCCATCGTCGTGGCGGCCTCCTCCCCCGACAGCAGCAGATTGAGCGACCGGGACTGGACGAGCAGAACACCGATGCCCAGCACGAGGGCGGCGGCGGGCAGCCACAGCGTCTCCCACCGGACGCCGCCGAGGCCGCCGAGGGTCCAGGCGAGGATCTCGCGGGCCTGGTTGCCCCGGTCGGCGGTCAGCAGCAGCAGGTTCATCACCGCGGTGAGGACCGCGGCGACCGCCACCCCGGACAGGACGAGCCTGACCGGGGTGATGCGGCCGCCGGCGCGGGCGGTGACGTACACCAGCAGCAGGGTGAGCAGGGCCCCTGCGAAGGCGGCGGCCGACAGGGACACCGGCCCGAGGACGCTCAGGCCGAAGACGATCACCACGACGGCGCCGAGCGAGGCTCCCGAGGAGACCCCCAGCAGATACGGCTCCGCGAGCGGGTTGCGGACCAGTGCCTGCATCGCGGTGCCCACCACGGCGAGCCCCGCGCCCGTCACGGCCCCGAGCAGCACGCGGGGTGCCCGCACGGTCAGGACGATCGTCTCGCGCGCGGGGGACGCGACCGGGTCCGGCCAGTCCGCGCCGAGTGCGTGCGTCACGATGCGCCACACGTCGCCGGGCGGCACCTGTACCGAGCCGATGGCCATGCCCGCGGTGAGCGACAGCAGGAGCAGACCGCCGAGGACGGCGAGGGTCAGGGGGAACGCCCGCCCCCGTCCCCGGGGTTGACGACTCATCACCCGGGCGGCGGGGGGCACGGACTCGGTGGCGGCGGCGTGCGGCGGGGCGGTCACCGGAACCTCTCGGGGTGCAGCCCGCGCGCCAGATCCTGGACGGCGTACGGGGGACGGACACCGACCAGGGTCGAGGTCAGCGGCAGCACCACGAACCGCTTGTGCTTCACCGCGGGGACGTCGGCGAGAGCGGGCTGGGAGAGCAGGAACTTCTTTTTCTGCTCGATGCTTCCGGAACCCGCGTAGTCGTAGAGGGCGATGACCTCCGGCTTGCGGTCCACGACCTGCTCCCAGGACACGTCCCCGAAGACGTCGTCGAGGTCGTCGAAGACATTGCGGCCTCCGGCCAGGCGGATGATCTCGGTGCCCAGTCCCTTGCCGCCCGCGGTGAACGCCGCCTTGTCACCGCTGTCGTAGACGAACACGGGCACGGTGGCCGCCCCCTCGACCGCCCGCTCCGTCGTGTCGATACGCCGCTGGAGGCCGGATACCAGTGTCTCGGCGCGCTCCCGGACACCGAAGATCCTGCCGATGGTGCGGATCTCGGCGTATGTGTCCTTCATGGACAGCTTGTTCTTGCCGCAGTACTCGCGGTTGAGATACGTGGTGATGCCGGCGTCGCTGAACGCCGTGCGGGAGCGGCCCTCGTTCTCGGCGAACGCGCTGCCGTAACCGCCGTAGACGAAGTCCGGTTCCGCCTCCAGAACGTTCTCGAAGGACGGTTCCTTCTTCGCCAGTTGGGGGACGGCCGCGAAGTCCTTCCGGTACTGGGGCAGGACGGCCGAGTCGGGGAACGCGGTGCCCACCATCCGGTCCTTCAGACCGAGAGCGAGCATCAGCTCCGCGGGGTGCTGGTGGATGGTGACCACCCTGGACGGCGGCTTCCGATACGTCGTCCGCGTGCCGCAGTTGTCGATGGTGACCGGGAAGCCCTTCGCCGCCGGTGCGGGCGCCTTCCGGTCGGTGCCGTCCTGCGGGGCGCCGCAGGCGGCCAGCAGTATCGCGGACAGAGTGAGGGCCGCGGACACGGCGCGCGCGGTGCGGCGCTGCGGACGGGCAGGGGAAGAGAACAGGGGACGGGACATGCCGTCGTACACGTAGAGCCTCCTGGGGAGTCCGCGCTCCTCGGAACGGGCCCGCGACAGGGCAGTGTCCTGACTCCCGGATCAGCGTTTCCCCCGGCCTTCCCGCGCTGCGCGCAGTGGCCGTGTGCAAGGGGTCCACTCCCCGGTCACAGTGGCGGGACCGTGCCGGAATCGCACCGGCTTCCTGTTCCCGTCGCGGTGGTGACCAGGCGATATTACGTTCCCTTGAGGGGGAGGTGAAAGGGCGCACGTCCGGTGGCTCCGCCGGGGCGTACCCGCCACCGTGCCGATGGGCACCGCCCGTTGTCGTGATGTGGCCGGTGACACGGGGCGGGGCCTGGCGGGCGCCTCGCGGTCCCTGCGATGCTGCGATCCGGCCCGCGACCGCGGGGCGGGAAGCGGGAGCGTTTCCGGCGGACGGGAGACGGAGCACCGATCGTGCGCGACCAGGACGGCCGGATCACCGGGCACGGCCCCGGCGACGGCCCGCACCCCCTCCCTGAACCGGAACTCGCCCTCCGCCCATGACGACCACCGACGCACTCGCCCGGTCCTCCGCCATCGGCCCGTACTTCGCCGTGTCGTGCGGGCCGCGGTCCGACACCGCTCGTTTCCGGCCACTCACCGATCTCTACCAGGACACGGCTGCGTTGGCGGACTACGTGGCGGCCGTGGGGCAGCGGCTCGGCACGGGCCCCGACCGGGTGGCCGCCTCCACGCTGCACATCGGAACTGCCGCACGCCTGTGGTCGATCGCCCTCGCCACCGCCGCCCTCACCGGCAGGGTGCCGGACCTGGCACCCGAGCGGCTGCGGTGGCGGACGCCCGAGTCCGGTCCGATCGATCTCTGGCTGCCGGAGGCTTCGGCGCTCACCGGAGGTGACGTGCCCGACGGCCTGCACGAGACCGTCCTGGTCCGCAACCTGCTACCGCTGGGCGACGCGCTACGACGGCAGTTCGGGCTGTCGGCGCGCATCCTGCCCGGCAACGCGGCCTCCGCGCTGATCGGCGCCGTACGCGTGCTGGACGCCCACGTCCCCGATGCCCCGCACCCGCCGCTGCCGGTCGCCGTCGCTCTGCTGGGACGGGACCCCCTCGCGAGCGCCGGTGATCTCACCGTCACCCCGTTCACGTACCGGCGCCGGAGCTGCTGTCTCTACTACCGGGTCGACGGGCGCGGGCTGTGCGGGGACTGTGTGCTGCACCGCAGGGAGGCCGGCCGCCGCGGATGACGCCGCGCCCGGCCGGCCCGAACGGTCAACGCCGCGAGGCGAGTTCGGTGGCGTCCCGTTTGAAGGCCCACTCCATCCTCGGCTCCATCGAGAAGCGGAAGACGCGCCGGACGGGTGGGGTGCAGAGCGCCGTGATCACGGCGGCGGCGATGACGGTGACCGTGATCTCGCCCTCGGGGGTGTGAAGCCACGGCAGGTCGTACCAGTTCCAGAAGCGCGATCCCTTGGCGAGGAAGCCGTGCAGCAGGTAGCCGTAGAGGGTGCCTGCTCCCAGGGCGGTGAACCACATGCGCCGCTTGGGCACCCAGGTGAGGAAGCAGGCGACCAGCACCATGGAGCAGCCGAAGAGGGCCACGGTCATGACCGCGCCGCTCCAGGCGGGGGCGCCCAGTTCCTGCGCGCTGTCGCGCCGGTAGAACCAGACGGCGTTCATCCGGGGGGCCGCCCAGTAGGCGACGGCCAGGGCCATGGCGAACACCGGCAGGGACAGCGTCCTGACTTCCTTGCGGCGCAGGACCTGCAGATGCTCCGGTCGCAGGAACAGGCCGACGACGAAGAACGGCAGGTACTGCAGGATGCGCTGCAGATCGAGGTCGTCACCGATGTCGGGTGAGACGGTGGCGAGGACGGCGATGGCCAGGGCGATGGGTATCGGCCACCGGAGCATCTTCCATACGGGCGTGGTCAGACGCCAGACGAACAGCGCGGCCAGGAACCAGGTCAGATACCACGGGTCGAGCAGGCTGATCGGGTAGCCGGGGTCGTCGTCGGCCCAGCGTTTGAAGAGCGAGTACGCCACTTCGAATATCACGTAGGGCACGACGAGGCCGGTGACGAGCCGCTTCAACTGGGCGGCCGTCATGGTGAAGCTGCGCGAGAAATACCCGGAGACGAGCACGAACGCGGGCATGTGGAATGTGTAGATGAAGATGTAGAGCGCTGCCGCCGCCCGGCTGTCGCCCCGGAGCGGTTCCCACGCGTGGCCACACGCCACGAGGACGATCGCCAGGTACTTGGCGTTGTCGAAGAAGGCGTCGCGCTGCTTGACCTCTCGTCCGGCGGCCGCCCCGGGGCCGCTCGGTGCGGCGCTGCCGCCGCCCGTCCCCGCGGGCGTGGAGGCCTGCCGTTGCACGCGGAGTTCCATCGTCCTCGCAGAGTCGTTTCTGCGCTGCTGGTCGGTCACGCGGCCACCCGCCCGGCACGACGCGACACGTGCACACGCGGCACGGCACCCCTGCGGCAGGAGGCGGTGCGGACCGTCCACGGCACCGTTGTGGCACCGCCTTGCGCGTGTGCGTGCACTTCCCCGAGCCCTCCGTTCCGGTGATACGAGACATGTCGCGCGTACCCACGATGTGGAAGGAAACGCCTGCTGGATTCGGCCACCACGGCGCCCCCCTGCCGCACGAGAACGCCCGGCAGGGATACGCACGGTGGGGCGGACGGGGTGGAGCCGGCCGGGTGGAGCCGGCCGGCACGCGTGTCAGCCGACGAGTTCCGCCAGCACGTCCTCCATGGTGACAAAGCCGAGCACAGCCCCCTTGTCGCCCCGGACGGCGGCCAGGTGTGTACCGGCCGCGCGCATCGCGGTCAGGGTGTCGTCCAGCGGGGTGTCGATCTCGACCGTGATGATGGGGCGCAGCGCGGCGCGCGGGTACGGCTTGGCGCGGCCCGGCACGCCGAGCGTGTCCTTGATGTGGAGGTAGCCCAGCAGTGTCCCTCCCGGGCCCGTGACGGGCAGGCGGGAGAAGCCGGCCGTGACGGCGGCGTGTTCCAGTTGTTCGGGCGTGACGGTGTGATCCACGGTCACCATGCGCTGATGCGGGACGAGAATCTCGCCGACCGGCCGGCTCCCCAGCTCCAGGGCGTCGCGCAGGCGCTCGCCGTCGGAGGGCTCGAGCAGACCGGCCTGGCTGGAGTCCTGGACGAGCCGCAGGAGTTCGGCGTCGGTGAAGACGGACGCCACCTCGTCCTTGGGCTCGACGCGCAGCAGTCGCAGCACGGCGTTGGCGATCGCGTTGATACCGAAGATCACCGGGCGCAGCGCGAGCGTGAGGGCGACGAGCGACGGTCCCAGCAGGACGGCGGTGCGGGCGGGCGCCGCGAGGGCGACGTTCTTCGGGACCATCTCGCCGATCAGCATGTGCAGATAGGTCGCGGCGGTCAGGGCGATGACGAACGCGATCGGGTGCACCAGCGCGTCCGGGATGCCGAGAGCCTCGGACGGCGGCTCCAGGAGGTGGGCGATGGCCGGTTCTGCGACCGCACCGAGGACCAGAGAGGAGACGGTGATGCCCAGTTGCGCCGTCGCCATGACCGCGGAGAGGTGCTCCAGGCCCCACAGCACGGTACGGGCGCGCCGGTCGCCCCGGTGGACGCCCGACTCGATCTGGCTGCGGCGCACGGAGATCAACGCGAACTCCGCGCCGACGAAGAAGGCATTGGTCAGCAGCGTCAGGCCGCCGATGATCAGTTGCAGGGCGGTCATCGGGCCTCCTCCACCCGCTGCTCCCCCGCCGCCTGTTCGGGTACGGGCGCGGTCACCCGGACCCGGTCGGCACGGTGATGGTCGACGCGCAGGACGGCCAGCTGCCAGCCCTCGACGTCGAGGCGGTCGGTCACAGTGGGTATCCGTGCCAGGCGCGCGGCGATCAGTCCGGCCAGCGTTTCGTACGGGCCGTCGGGCGCGGCCAGGCCGATGCCGGCGAGGCGGTCGATCCGGACGCTGCCGTCCGCCTCCCAGACGGCACGGCCGTCGAGGGCCGGTTCGGCGGGGCACAACTCCGGTTCCTCCTCGGGGTCGTGCTCGTCGCGGACCTCGCCGATGACCTCCTCGACGATGTCTTCCACGGTCGCGACACCGGCCGTACCGCCGTACTCGTCGACGACAACGGCCATGGTGCGATGGCTGCGCATCCGTTCCAGGAGGCGGTCGACGGGAAGGGTGTCGGGGACGAGCAGGGGCGCGGTCATGAGGCCGGTGACCGGCGTGCGGGGGCGCTCGGACGCGTCGACGGCGAGGACGTCCCGGATGTGGACGGTGCCGATCACCTCGTCGAGGGTGTCCTGGTACACGGGGAAGCGGGACAGCCCGGTCGCCAGCGTGAGCTCGGCGGCGTCCGCTGCGCTGGCATGCGCGTCCAGAGCGCGCACGTCCACACGCGGTGTCATCACGTTCTCCGCGTCCAGGTCGCCCAAGTGCAGGGTCCGGACGAAGAGTTCGGCGGAATCGGCCTCGATCGCCCCCGCCTTGGCCGAGTGGCGGGCGAGGGCGACGAGTTCCTCGGGTGTGCGGGCCGAGGCCAGCTCCTCGGCGGGCTCCAGCCCCATGCGCCGCACGATGCGGTTGGCCGAGCCGTTGAGGTGGCGGATGAGCGGGGCGAACAGCGCGGTGAAGCCGCGCTGCGGGCCGGCGACGACCTTGGCCACGGCGAGCGGGCGCGAGATGGCCCAGTTCTTGGGGATCAGCTCGCCCACCACCATGAGCACCACGGTGGAGAGCGCCACCCCGAGGAACGCCGCCACACCGGAGACGGCGCCGCCGGGCAGGCCGACGGCACGCAACGGGCTCTCCAGCAGAGCGGCCAGGGATGGCTCGGCGAGCATGCCGATGACCAGGGAGGTCACGGTGATGCCGAGCTGGGCGCCGGAGAGCTGGAACGTCAGGCGCCGGACGGCCTGGAGCGCGCCCTCGGCACCGGGCTCTCCCGCGGCGGCGGAGCGCTCGAGTTCACTGCGTTCGACGGTCGTCAGGGCGAACTCGGCCGCCACGAAGATCGCACAGGCCAGAGTGAGGGCCAGGGCAAGCAGGAGAAGCAGCACCGCGGTCACCGTGTCACCTCCGCTCCCGGTCTCACCTGCGGCGGGGAGGGAACAGCACGGCGGGTACTACTGGGAGGCTCACCCATTGCGGGACTGCGGCTCCTTCTGTGCTCGGAGAACGAGGGGGCGCGAGGCCTTGGCCCTCCATAGTAAAGGGAAGGCAAACTATGGTCGCCGGGCGATGTCCCCTCGATCGCCGGACGCGGCCTCTCGGGCGCGACGGGATGCTGCTCGGGCACGGACGCCCCGACAGGGACGACCCGGCACGGACGCGTACGACCTTGCGCTGCAGTCGGCCCCGCGCTGCGGTCGGACTCACGCTGCGGTCGGACTCACTCCCCTGCCGCGACCGGCGCCTTCCGGCTCGTGCCCGACGAGCAGTTCGACCGCATGATCGCCCGGCTGGAAGCGGCAGGGGCCACCTACTACGCCGACCCCGGCCACACCGAACCCGGCCGGATCAACCGCCTGTTCGGCGGCCGTGGCGCGTACTTCGACGATCCGGACGGCCACAACATGGAGATCTTGACCCGGCCCTACGTGCGCCCCTGAGGACTGTCCCGTCATCCCCGGTGGATCGGCGCGACGCGTCGGATGGGATGCAGGGGGACCTACCGAAGCTTCGGGGGTGCCATGGCTGTCGTCGCACGCCCTCCGGAGATCGCGGGACCGACCTTCGCCGAGGCCTACAGGGGCGGGAGTTCCAGGGCGGTCGGGAGGTCGGTGCGGCGGCCGATGCTCAGCTTCTCGTAGGAGCGCTGAAGGAGGTTGGCCACCGTGCGGACCGAGATGTGCAGGCGGTCGGCGACGGCCTGGTTGCTCATACCGGAGGCCGCCAGCTCGCACACCTCCCGCTCCCGGCCCGTCAAGGTCCCGCCCCGCCCCGCATCCGGGAGCCAGGGGGGTATGCGGCCGGTGCAGCGGGAGCTCAACTCCTCGGTGTGCCGGGCCAGTTCGGCCCGGCGCTCACGGCTCTTCGCCCAGGCGGACGCCGCCACGACCGCTTCCAGGGCCAGTCCCGCGTAGCCGAGGCGCCCCAACTCGTCGCCCACAGCCGTCAGTTCACCGACATCCCGGGCGGCCAGGGCTCTGCCGTGGCGGGCGAAGAGGGCGAACAGCGGACTGTCGCAGGAGGCCGCCGCCGCCGTCAGCCGGCGGGCCGCCGACTGGCTGGGTCTCAAACGGCAGCACAAGTACGAGCTCTCCGCCGCCGTGGTCAGCCGGCCCCCGGCGAGGTAGCGGTCGGCCAGCCGGTCCGCCAGATCGGCCGCGAGGCCGAACCGGCCCGCGGCGGCCTCCACCCGGGCCTCGCCCTTCATCAGGTGTTCGCGCACGCTGGAATCGGGCGGAAGGTTGCGCATCGCCCGGGAGAGGACCTCGGCGGCGAAGTCGGTGCGGCCCAACGCCGCGGCGCAGGAGGCGTATTCGGTGACGATGTAGGTCTCGACGGGGAAGATGGTCTGGTCGTTGACCATCGCGTATGCCTCGCGCAGCAGCGGCAGGCCCTGCGCGGGGCGGCCGGCCCAGCAGTAGGCGACGCCGTGGATGAAGGCCACGAGGGCCACCTCGGCGCGGTCGCCGCGTTCGACCGCCTGCCGGTAGTGGCGTTCGGCGACGGTCAGGGCGCGGTCGAGCCGGCCGGCCATCACCAGGGCGTAGACCTGGCAGGCGATCGTGGCGCCGCGCATCGAGCCCCACGCGCCGGGCAGACGGATCGCGCCACGTTCGAACTCGGACACCACCTGGGCGGGCCGCCCGCGGAAGGTGAGCGTGTAGGCGCGCAGGGGCGCGGAGGCGTTGTCCACCAGCCAGCCCCCGCCCGTACCGGTGTGCAGGGCGGACGGCACGATCCGGTGCGCGGGGCTGGCGCCGTGCGTGAACAGGGCCAGGGCGGTGGTGGCGACATCGTATTCCGGGCCGCCGGCGTGCGCCTCGCCCAGGACGGCACGCGCCCGGCCGGGCTGCCGCAGCCCCCAGAAGAGGTTCAACGCGCGCAGCGCGGGCGGCCCGTCGTGGGAGGCGAGCAGGTCTTCGGCGCGCGCGGCCAGTCCCTGGGCGACCAGGGCCTGGCCGTGGACGCGGACGGCGTCGGGCCCCTGGGCAGCGGAGGCCAGGCGTTCGGCCAGCGCCGCGTCCCCGCGGTCGAGCGCCGCGGAGGCGGCCTCCACCAGGGCAGCGGAGGGTACGTGCTCGCCGGCGCGTTGCCGCCACAGCACGGGGCGGATCGGGTCGACCCTGCCGCCGCACCGTTCGAGGGCCTCGGCCAGGTCCCGGTGCACCCGCCGTGCGCGCAGGGGGCCGGTGCCGGCCCGCACCACCTCGCCGTACAGGGGATGCTTCAGCCGCACCAGCGCCGAGGCCGATGCCGAGGCTTCCGACACCGATGCCGATGCCGGTCCCGACGGTGAAGGCGATGGCGATACGGGTGCGGGCCCGGTCGGTCCGGCCCCCGGTGTCTCCGCGGCGGCGGTCGCGGTCCCGGTCCCGGAGGGTTGCGCCGGTATGAGCGCGGCAGCCGGGCTCGCTGCCTCCGGCGTGCAGGTGATCAGGCCGCGTTCGGCGAGGGCGTCGAGGACGGGCGGGTCGACCAGGGATTGCAGCACCCGCCCTTCGACCGGCCCCGCATGCGCCAGATACTCCAGTGCCCGCACCTGGACGGCAGCCAGGACGCCGACGGCACGGGCCACCAGATCCCTGAGCTGTGCGTGCTCGCCCACCGGCCCCCGCCATCCCCACACGCCGTGGACCCGGTGCAGTGCGCCGCTCTCCGTGCCCGCGCCGAGCAGATGCCGCAGGAAGAGCGGGTTGCCGCCGGTCATGCGCCACAGTGCGGCGGCACTGAGGCCGTCGACCGGGCCGTCCAGCACATGCTGCAGCAGCATGACGAAGTCCGGCTCGGGCAGCGCGGCCAGGTGCACGGTCTTGAGGGCGACCGAGCGGCGCAGGGCAGCCGGGGCGCCGGTGTCGGCGACGGGATCGCGTGCGGTCAGCAGCACCGAGGCGCCCGCGTCCTCGACCAGCGCGGCGACCAGCGCCGAGGACGCCGTGTCGAGATGGTCGGCGTCGTCCACGCCCAGGACGAGATGCCGTCCGCCGGCGCGTGTACGGACCGCGTCCGTGAGCGCCGGGAGCGCGTCGCAGCCGGGGCCCGCCCCGCCCGGGAACCAGTCCGCGGTCGCCAGAAACGGCACATCCCGGGTGGTCGCGCTGCCCCCCGCGGTCAGAACGACCATGTCACCGGCCGAGCACTGCTCCAGTACGGCCTCGGCCAGACGGGTCTTCCCCACACCCGCCTCGCCCGAGACCAGTACGGCCGCGGACGACTGGCCGAGCAGACCCGCCAGTTCGGCGACCTGACCGGATCGTCCGGTCAAGGGCCACGCGCCTGGGGGGAAATCGCTGCTCATCGCCCACGAGCCTGGGCCGGGAACGGCGGAAAAGCAATGGTCACGGCTTACTCATGACCCCGGCGGGCCGTCACCACAAGGGTGAGGGTGCCCAAGAGACAAGGAGGCACCATGCGAAGAACAGTCCTCGCCTTCGTGGCGGCGAGCGCGCTGGCCGCGCTGCTCACCGTGCCCGCCGCAGCCGGGCCTGGACAGCGGGAGCATCAGGCACAGGGGCAGGGCGACGGGAAGGCCCGTGCGCAGGAGTCGGCGGTGGTCGCCGCGGCCGGGGACATCTCGGTCAACTGCGGGGAGCCGCGCTGTCCGGACGCCGACACCGCCGACCTCGTCGAGGGGATGTCCCCGGACGCCGTGGTGACGATGGGCGACCAGCGCAACGACAGCGCGAGCCCGGAGGACTTCCAGAAGTACTTCCACCCGAACTGGGGGCGCTTCAAGGAGCTGATCAAGCCGAGCCCGGGCAACCACGAGTACGACGGCGACCCGGAGGCCAGTGGGTACTTCGACTACTTCGGCGAAGCCGCCCGGCCCCAGGGCACGTCCTGGTACAGCTTCGACGTCGGCGGCTGGCACGTGGTCTCCCTCAACTCCGAGGAGGACCGCAAGGCCGACGGCGAGCAGGTCCGCTGGCTGGCCGAGGACCTGGCGGCCACCGACAAGCAGTGCGTGATGGCGTACTGGCACCGGCCCAAGTACAGCTCGGGCAGCGGCCACGGCGACTTCCCGAACATGAAGCCGTTCTGGGACGTACTGCAGGAGCACGGTGCCGACGTCGTGCTCAACGGCCACGACCACGACTACGAGCGCTTCGCGCCGCAGGACGCGGACGGCAATGCCACCGAGAGCGGGATCCGGCAGTTCGTGGTCGGCACGGGAGGCGCCTGGCAGCGTCCGTTCGGCGAGACCCGGCCGAACAGCGAGTTCCGGCTCGCCGACACCTTCGGTGCCCTGAAGCTCACGCTCGAGCCCGGCAGCTACGCCTGGCAGTTCGTCGACGTCGGCGGCACGGTCCACGACGAGGGCGGGCCCACGGCCTGCCACTGACCACTGACCCCGGCAATGCAGACCCGGGGCCCGGCGACGGGCGGTGAACGGGGGCGGGCGGTGAACGGGGGCGCGCACCGCCCGCCCTGAGCTCCGCACAGACGACTGCGAGCCGGGCGCACGGTACGTACGCCCGCACACGCGGGTGACCAGGCCCGCCCGAGCCCGTACGTCCGTACGTCCGTACGTCCGTACGTCCGCACGTCCGCAACACCCTGCGACCCGTTCGCCTCACGGACGGCGACGGGCCCATCACCCGCGCACACCCGTGTCCGACAAGGGCCGAAAGACCCTCCCGGACACATTCCCCCCACAGGAGAGTAGGGATGACACTGAGACGCCACATGAAGAAGCTGCTGACCCTGGGCGCCGCCGCCACCCTGGCCGCCGGCGTCGTCGCGACCGCGGGAGCCGCGGAGCCGTCGCTGATCCTGGACTGGGAGAGCGAGGGTCAGCGCACCCTGCCCGACGCGGCGCCGCCGGACTGGGCCAAGGAGTACGACCCGTCGATCCGGCACGACAACGGCGAGCCGCAGGCGCGGGTCGCCAAGGCCCCGGATCCGGTACGCGCGGGCGAGTACTCCTCCCGGTTCGAGCTCCGCAAGGACGACCCGGCCATCAACGGCGGCACGCGCTCGGAGCTCTCCGGCGACTTCCTCGACGGAGAGCAGTGGTACGGCTTCAGCACGTACCTCAAGGACTGGGATCCCGACCAGGCGTCCGACATCGTCACCCAGTGGCACCAGCACTGGGACGTCGGCAGCTCCCCGCCCCTGTCGATCAACACCCGCAAGGGGCACTGGGAGATCAGCCAGAACCGGGAGGACCACCAGGAGCAGACCGACCTGGGCGCCTACGAGACCAACAAGTGGACCGACTGGGTCATCCATGTGAAGTGGTCCTCGGGCGACGACGGCGTGCTGCAGATCTGGAAGGACGGCAAGCCGGTCGAGGGCTTCGAGGACCGCAAGGGGCCCAACACGTACAACGACGACCGCGGCAACTACATGAAGATCGGCATCTACAAGTGGCCGTGGTCCCAGGGCAAGCCGTCCGACACCGACCGCCGGGTGCTCTTCCACGACGAGGTGCGCGTGATGGGTGAGGACGGCAGCTACGAGGCCGTCGCCCCGGCAGGCGGCACCCCGCCGCCCGCGGCGGACAAGCCGTCCTCGGGCAAGCCGTCCTCGGCCGACAAGGCATCCGCGGACAAGACCGCGTCCGGCGCCACGGCGGCCGGGCGCTGACAGGACCGTCATGAACAGCACCCCCTGGCCCCTGGTGGGACGAGCCGGACAGATCGCCGAAGTATCGGCCCTGCTCGGGGAGGAGGCTCGGGGGGTGCTGCTCACCGGGGAGCCGGGCATCGGCAAGTCCCGGCTCGCCGCGGAGGTCCTGGACCGGTGTGCGCACGACGGCGCCTACGTCGTGCGCACCTCCGGTGCCCAGGCCAGCAGCCGTATGCCGTTCCACGCCATGACCGGCCTGCTCGCCCCACCGCACGCGCACACGAACACCACCGCCCTCCCGGACAGCGGGCCCCGACCGGGGGGCGAACCCACCGCGGACCTCTTCGCCTGCGTGGCGCGCGAGCTCCAGCAGCGCGCCGGCGGCAGGCCGGTGGTGCTTGGCGTCGACGAGGCCGACCATCTCGACGCGGTCTCCGGCGCCCTCGTCCAGCACCTCGCCGCCACCGCGCGGGCCACGCCGCTGCTCGCCGCCCGCACCGACGCGCTGGACACACCCACCGTACGAGCCCTGCGCGGCCGGTCCCTCGTCCGCGAGTTCGTGGTCGGCGGGCTGGACCGCGAACAGGTCGGTGAGCTGCTGCACGGCGCGCTCGGCGGCCCGGTCGACGGTCTGACCACCGACCGTCTGCACCGGCTGACCGGCGGCAACCCCCTCTTCCTGCAGCACCTGGTCGCCACCGGACGCAGCTCCGGCGCGCTGCGCGCGAGTGCCGGGGTGTGGCGCTGGTACGGCCCGCTCCGCGGCTACGAACGGCTCACCGACCTCGTCGCCGGCGCCGTCCGCTCCCTCGGGCCCGAGGAGGCCCGCGCCCTGGAGTGGATCGCCCACACGGAGCCCGTACCGCTGACGGTGCTGGAGCGTCTCGCCGTTCCCGACTCCCTGGAGGAACTCGAACGCCGGTTGCTGATCACCCTCGAAGGCGACGGCGACCGTCTGCGGGTCCGCACCAGCCATCCCCTGTACGGCGAGATCACCCGCTCCCGTACGCCCGACGCCCGGCGCCGCATCGTCTACCGCGAGTTCGCCGACGCGCTCGCCGGCAGCAGCCTCGCCCAGGAGCAGCGCCTCGCCCTGGTCAACTGGCGCCTCCTGGCGGGCGATCCGGTGGCCGACCAGGACATCCTGGCGGCGGCCTCCGACGCGCTCGCCCGCCGCGACCCGTGTCTGGCAGAACGCCTCGCCCGTACGGTGCCGGCCGGACGCGGCCTGCTCGCCGAGGCACTGGTCGTCCAGGCCCGGGCCGAGGAGGCCGAACAGCTCCTCGCCCAGGTCGACCGGCCCGCTCTCCGCGCCCTGAACCTCTTCTGGGGGCTGCGTCGCATCACCGAAGCGACCGAGGTCCTGCAGCAGGCGAAGGCATCGCGCACGGAGCGGCCGACCCGGGACGGGAGGGCTCGACCGGCCGGGGACGGGACGGAGCCGCAGGGCTTCGACGGGACGGAAGACGCGGGCCGAGACCGTACGGAGCCCAACGGCCGGGACGGTACGGAGTCCGCGGGCCAGGACGGCGACCGGTCCGCGCTCGCCCGGGCCGAACTCGCCGTCGCCGAACTGGCGTTGGCCACCTTCGGACACGGCCACACCAACACCGACAACCTCCCGGACCTGCCGGACCTGCCGCCCGGGACAGCAGTCGCCGGTGCGGCGGCACCGCTGCGCGCCTATCTCCTCACCTTCGGCGGCCGCCCGGGCGCGGTCGTCGCGCAGGCCGACTCCGGCGAACTGCCGCTCACCTCCCTGTGGCCGACGATGGGCGGTGCGGTCCAGGCCAGCCATCTGCACGCGCTCGTCCTGGCGGGCCGGATCAACACCGCCCTGGCGACAGCGCAGGAGTACTACCAGGCCGCCGTCGAGCAAGGCGTGGGCGATGTCGCCGCCCTCCTCACCCTCGAATGGGGCGTGTGCCACACATGGGCCGGCAACCACACCGCCGCCCTGCCCCACTACCGCGAAGCGCGCGCCCTCATCGACGAGCACACCCCGTTCCCCGTCCAGGCGTTCGTGTTCAGCGAGTACGCCGCCGGTCTCGGCGCCGCCGGAGACGCCGCCTCCGGCCAACGCGTCCTGTCCGAGGGCGAGAACCGGCTCCCCACCGGATCGGCGATGCGCGAGCACCTCGCCCTGGGCCGTATCCGCCTCCTCGCCTGTTCCGGCCGCCCCGAGCTGGCCGCGCCCGAGGCGGAGGAGCTGGGCCGGCGCTATCTGGCACGGGGCCGCCTGACGAATGCGGTCGAGGCCCTGTACTACGCGAGCCGGATCCGGCCGTCCGTACGCACCGCTGCGCTCCTCGAGGAGTTGGCCGCCCTGTGCGACAGTCCGCTCTTCCCGCTGCTGGCCCGGCACGCACGCGCCTCGGCCGACCACGATCACGCCGCCCTCGGCGAGGTCTCCGCCGCCCTCTCCGGCCTGGGCTACCACGGCATGGCGGCCGAGGCCTCGGCCCGGGCGGCCGCGTACTCCGGGGGACGCGAGGCGGCCCACCACGCCTATCGCGAGGCCCGGCAACGGGAGTTGTGCCAGGGGTTCCGCGCACCGTGGTCGCCCCGTACGGCGCTCGCGCTCCCGCTCACCCCACGGCAACGGGAGGTGTGCGAACTGGCCGCGCGCGGGCTGGACAACCCCACGATCGCCACCCGGCTCGCGCTGTCGGTCCGCACCGTCGCCAACCATCTCCAGGCCGCCTACACCAAACTCGGCGTCCGCTCCCGCTCGGATCTGGCGTCCGCGCTGGGGCTCTGACTCCGGCCGCCGGTGTTCCGACGCCGGCCTACCGATTCCGGCACCGACTCGGGCATTTGGGCAGGCACCGGCTTCCGAACTCCGGTCCGGCCGCAGTTCCCGTCCATCAGCGCGCCGCCCCGTCTGAGACCCTGCCGGCCGTCGAGCCACGGGGGCGAAGCGGGGACATGAGGGCGAGGCCGCCCCCGGCTGCGGCACGTGCCGCTCCGTACGGGAAGGCGACGGCTCACCACCGTACGAACTCCCCGCCTCCCGCGGCGCCCTCGCCGCAGCGGCGGGTGCTGACACGGCCCGTGTGCACTTCGTAGAACCAGCCGTGCACCCGCAAGCGGCCGTCGTCCAGCCGGGTCTGGACGCACGGATAGGACCGCAGGCTCTCGAGCTGGATCAGCATGTGCTCACGCTCGGCGAGCGACATCCGCGGTTCCGGCTCCCCCGGGCCACCCGGCGCCACGGGGGCTCCCGGCTCCCCGACCGGCCCGCCCCCGGCCCTCGGCGGAGAATCCGTTTCGCCATGGGCCGACGGGACGGTCACGGCGCCGCACCCGGAGTGCACGCAGACGACGACGTCGGAGACGCCGAGCACCTCGACCGCGTACTCGATGGTGAGGGCCGCCTCCCCCGTCAGCCAGTCGGGGCGGTAGGCGGGCACCATGCCACCTGCCGTCCGCAGCTCGAACAACTCGCCCGGCTGGGCGCCGGTCATGAGAGCCGGGACGACACGCGAGTCCGAGCAGCAGACGAACAACACCTCCGGCGACTGGCCGCCCTTCAGATGACTGAGATCCCCGCCGCGGTCGCTGAAACTCCTGGCGTGCTCGATCAGCGCTTGCACATCCGTCCCCATCCCTATCGACTCCACATACTCCGGCGGCCGACGAACACCATCCGTTCGACCAGCGCAAACACCGTGCCCAACCGCACCTGAAGCCCACCTGAAGCCCGACCGCCTAAGGGACCGCCCACCGACCGATGCATTCCGGAGGCGGAGGCGGAGGCGGTGCATGCTGTCGCACCATGTCCCCGCGGCCACGACCGAACCCGAACCGCGATCGGCAGCAGGGACGCCCCCCTGTCGGCTCAACTCGGCGGCGACGAACGCCACGAGCGACGACGCACGACGTCGTCCGGTCATGGCCCCGGCTGCTCGACGGACAGCGGGACCGCCGCTCCGTACATCGAGCCGAAGCACGACCGACCGGGAGGCCGCGGGCCACCCCGGCCCCCGTGAGTACCGCGCGCCCCGGACCAGATCGGCGGGCCAGGACACGAGCTAGGACAACCGCCCCTCGTAGTCGGGGAGTTTGAACTGCCGCTCGGCGTGGCCGCCCTGGAAATCGGTGGGGGTGTTACCGATGTTGGCGATGATCGTGTAGCCGAGGTTCTCGATCTCCTCGCGTTTGCCCGCCTTCAATTCGCCCTTGGGGATGCCCAGTTCCCAGACGTGCGGGCTGTACAGCCCGTCCACCGGAAAGCCCTCGTGCCGCAGGTTCTGCAGGGTCAGGGCATCCGCCTCGGCGGGCCGGTGCGTCACGAACATGACGTCCACACCCCTGGACTTCGCGAATGCGGTCAGCTCACGCATCTCGGGGACGGCCGGCACGGGATGCGACGGGTTGTAGTGCGTTTCCAGCGACGTGTTGTCGATGTCGAGCACGATCGCGAGCTTCTGCTGCGAGGGGACGCTGGTGCGTTGTTCGATGTAGGAGCGCGCCTCCCCGACGACGGGGAGGAGATCGCGCCGCCAGGTGTCGTAACTCGGGGCGTCCGCACCACCGGCAGGCCCCTCGCGGATCAGACGGGCGAGATCCCCGAAGCCGGGAACCCCGAGCGCGTCCTTGATGAGGTAACTGCCGCCCTTGCTCAGGACGTTGATACCGATTTCCGTCCCCTTCTGCCATCCGCGCAGCGCCTGCTTCTCCACCTGCTTCGCCTCCGCCTCCGTGATGTCCCACACGGAGCCGAGGCCCCTCTGTCCGGCACCCGGCGCGTCCGGCCCCTGGTGGAGCAGGTTCCTCAGCGGACTCCAGTTCCGGCCCCGTACGAAGCCGCCCGGATCGAGGTGCCTTGCGCCGCTCATGACGCCCCGCAGGCTCTGGGGGCCGCGGAGGGCCGCCCGCCCACCCGTGCTCGCGATGCTGGTCGGCAGACGCGTCCCGGCACCGAATCCCGCACGGGCCGCGGTGCTGAGGGCGAAGCGGCTTCCTGCCCGGAAGGTCGCCGTGAAGAGAATCCGGGAGACGCCCAGGACCACCATTTCGAGCAGCTTCGAGATCACCGCGCTGATGAAGAACCCGACGATGATCTCGACCACCGTGAAGATGATCAAAAGGACCCATGACAAGGCGTCCCAGATGGAACACTGCTGAGCTTTCGCCAGCTCGTCGGCGTATTGGGCCAGTTGTTTGGCGTACTCGCGCAACTGGCGCGTGTAGTCATTGAGCTGGACCCGGGTCTCGCTCAGATTCCCGGTGGCCCGGTCGGCCGCGGTCCCGGTCCAACTCTGCGCGAGCGAGACCGTGTTCGCCTGATGGACGGGCGAACCGTCGATCCGCTGCTGTACGGGGGTCAACGCCTGTCCGGCCTTGGCGTCGGCCGTGGCCCAGAAGCGGTCGATGGAATCGGCGTACATCTCGTACGCCAGGGCGGCATCGCGTATCGCCGCCGGATTGCCGGGGGGTTTCCCGCAGGCCACTGGTGTCCTCTCATCCCATGTCGACGACGCGATCGGCAGCCGATGCGCTCACGACTGCTGAAACCGGTCCGACGTTTCCCTCGCCGACGCGTCCGCGGCCTGATAGTTGGCCGAGACGCCACCGATGCGATCGACCACATTCGCGAAGAGGCTGGAGATCTGGAGCTCCGTGGCCCGGACCTCACCGAAGGTCTTCTCGAACTTCCGGTTGTCCTCGTCGTTGGCGAAAGCCCCCATCGCCGCCGACGCACGTGCCTGCCAAGCGTCGGCGACGGCGCTGTGGTCCCGTGCGTGGGCCCCGCTGCCGAGCGCCACGTCATCCAGCCCGTTCGAGTCCACCCAATACGTACTCATAGAGACCTCCCTGCGGACACTCACCGATGAGCCTCCGCGGGCACCTATGGTCGAGAGCTAACTCGCGGGTAACATCCGCCACCTGGCCGATACATGCGGTGCGGTGCGGTGCGGTGCGGTGCGGTGCGGTGCGGTGCGGTGCGGTGTACGAACGTGCCGCCCGCCACCGGAGGCACGAGCGCGTCGCACTCATGTGCCGTGGTCGACGGCGAGCACCACGTGGAGAACGGTCCTCGGCAACGGCATGCGGTGCTCCTACGCCTGCGCGTGCCCGCTCACTCCCGCACGGCCGCCGTCTCCTCGACCACCCGCGCGGTGGCCTCGGGCGCGGCGAGCATCATGTCGTGCCCGCAGGGGATCTCGCGCAGCGTCCACCCGCCCGCCTCCGCCCGCCCGAGCGACCGGTCGAGGCTCGCCAGCGGAGGCCGCGTGTGCCGTACGTACGTCTTGGGCAGGGCCTCCAGCGGGGCCGGGTCGTACGCCGCGGGTTCGGTCTGGCAGCGGAACGGGAACGGGGCCAGGCGCTCGCCGACCCAGTGCCGTAGATCGGGGGTGATGCCCCACTGCTCCATGAAGCCGGAGTCGGCCGGGAGGTACCAGCCCTCTCCCGCGTCCTGCACCTGCTGCCGGTAGCGCCGGGCGACCTCGGGCGGTTCCACGTCGAGCAGGCACTCCCCCGGCTCGGTGACGAAGGCACCGAGAAAGGTGATCGAGGCGATGCGGCCTCGGGCCCGTTCGGCCACAGGCCCGGCCAGCACGCCCGCGTAGCTGTGGAGCACCAGGTGAACGTCGCGGAGGTCCTCGTACCACAGCAGGCTCGTCACATCGTCGACGTGCGTGGACAGGCCGACCTCCGGGGTCAGTTCGCCTCGGCGCTCACCCTGGCCGCAGAGGCTGGGCGCGAGGACGTCGTGGCCCCGGGCGGTGAGCAGAAGCCGGACGCGACGCCAGCACCAGCCTCCGTGCATCGCCCCGTGCACCAGCACGAACGTCGCCATCACACCGCTCCATTCGCCTCATACCCCTGGCACCGCGCCCCACGTCCGGTCGCATGCTGCGGGCCGCACGCACCGTGCCGCGCGCCTCTCGCCCCGCGCCCGTCACGCCCCTTGCCGTACGCGCCCGGCGCCGTGCCCGCGGCGGCAGCGTAGGCGGCGGAAGCGCCGGTGACCGGTAGCCCACGCCGTGGACGCCGCCGTCCGGTCAGCGGGCGCCCCCGGGCGCGCGGAGCCGGATGACCGCCTTGCCCCGGGTCAGGTCCACCTCGGAGCGGGGCGGCGCTCCGTCCTCCGTGTCGTCCCTCATGAGCAAGGCACTCTGTCGTTCCTTCAACTCGCTCTGCTTGCCCGGCGAGAAACTCGCATGGAGCTGCTCGAACCCGGTCGCCGACACCTGGCCCTGCCGTGCCGAGTTGCGCCACGGCAGGATCCCGGACCGCCCGGCCCTCAGCAGCAGCTGATCGAGAAAGGCCACCACGGTCAGAAGGACGACGAGCCCCGGCAGGGTCATGAAGAAGACGACCTGCACATCCGCTCCTCTGCCCGTGTCCGGTCGTGCCACCGTGTCGCGGCTCAACGACCCATTCTCGCGGGTGCCCTCCGGCCACAACAGCCCTGCGGCGCCAGGGTGGGGAGGATTGAGGTGCCCCGGCCGTCGTACGACGCCGGTGTGCGGGTCCGCTGTGCGGGTCGCGCGCGGAGCAGCGCCAGGTCCTCGGGCAGTGACGTCGCCGGCTTCGCCTGAGGAGGCATCCGTTCCGGATATCGGTGGACCGGACCCCCGCGCAGCAGGCCGCGCGACGGAGCGGTTCTGGTGGGGCATCGTCACCGGGCTCACCGGCCATGGCAGTTGGGCCGCACAAGCGCCAGCCCCGGCACCGGCACCGGCACCCGCACCCGCACCCGCACCCGCACCCGCACCCGCACCCGGCTACTGTGAGCCCGGCGTCCGTGGCGAGCCGTTCATGTCCCTCAGCTCCTTCAGCTTGCCGCCCACCTTCGTCCGCAGCTTCTCCACAAGCGCGGGTTTGCCGCTGATGGCCCAGCGCGGGCCCACCAGGTACGTCCCGCCGTACATGCTCGCCGAGTCCAGCCAGACCAGCTTGAACTTCTCCTTGGGGAAGGTCGTGACCAGATACTCGCCCTGGGCGGTCCGGCAGACCCCTTCCCGCAGTTCGTCGGCCTCGGTCCGGATCTCAGCCGTGCAGCCGGTCCTATCCGCGATCTTCTCGACGTCCGGTGGCGCGGGAGCCACGGGGCTCGGCTTGTGTTCGGGCCGGTCCGCCGACGCGGTTCCGCCGCCGTCGCCGCAGCCCGCGGTGAGCGGCAGGGCTGTCAACACCCCGGCGACCGCGGCACTCCGTAGAGCACCGCGGGCCCTCCGTATCCCGCTGCTGCCCCGTCCTCCCCCACGCTGCCCGGCCACCTCACGCCTCCCTCTGCTCTGGCTGCGCCGCCCGCCGAACCGGGCGATCACTCCTTGCCACTGATACGCACCATCACGGCCAACTGCTCACCGCCCGCGTCCACCCGCCCCGCGCATGTGGCAGGCTCACCGGATGCCGCATCTCGGATTGGTCACCCTGGTCGTGCCGGACTACGACGAAGCCATCGCGTTCTACGTGGACGCGGTCGGCTTCCGGCTCCTGGAGGACACGCCTCTCGGCGACGGGAAGCGGTGGGTCGCCGTCGCCCCGCCGGGGGCACGGGAGACGGGCCTCCTGCTGGCGGAGGCCACGAACGGCGAGGAGCGGGCCCGTATCGGCGACCAGACCGGCGGTCGCGTCGGATGGTTCCTGCACACCGACGACTTCGAGCGCGACGCTGAGCGCATGCGCAGGGCCGGGGTCGTCTTCAAGGAGGAGCCGCGATACGAGCCGTACGGCACGGTGGCCGTGTTCCAGGATCCTTACGGGAATCTCTGGGACCTGATCCAGCCCCGGAAGGACGCCTGAGCGTCACGCGTCACCCATCAGCACGCGACGCCCCGCCGGGCGGCACGCGACAGGAACGGAGCCGGCTCGGCCGTGCCCTCCACGCGTGTGGACGGCACGGCCGAGCCGAGCCCGATGAGCCCCTGATATCAGCCGAGGGGTTCCGGCGCGCCGGTGCCGCAGGTCTCGCGGAGAAGGCGGGCCCGTTCGGCCGCGGCGCGCTCGGCGAGGAGGCCGTCCATGTTCTCCGTCGGCCGGCGACGGCGTCGTACGAGCAGCAGGGCGAACAGCGCGGCCCCAACGGCCAAGCCGATCAGCAGAAACAGCAACACAACCCCCAGGAACAGCAGTCGGCGTCGGCGACCCCCCGCCTCGTCAGCCATCGTCCCCCACAGGTCCCTGCTCGCGCACCCCTTGGGAACGGTCGGCGTGGGTGCTTCGAGCGGCGCCCCGCTCGACTCCCGCCAGGCGCCTACCGCTTCGGCCAGTACCAGAGCGGTTCGTCCAGCGCGCTCTCGCGTCCCGCGACCTCCGTCCGGCCGAACTCCTTGATCAGTTCGATACTCCGCAGGTCGGCCCGATGGCGGCGGGTGCCCGCCGCCAGTGCGTCGGCCAGCGGCCGGGCGTGAGTGACCACGACCGTCTGGGTGTCCCGGCTCGCGGTGAGGATCAGGTCGGCCAAGGGGTCGAGAAGGTCGGGATGCAGGCTTGTCTCCGGCTCGTTGAGCACCATCAGCGCGGGCGGGCGGGGCGTGAGCAGCGCGGCCACCCACAGCAGATAGCGCAGGGTGCCGTCGGAGAGTTCGGCGGCACCGAGCGGCCGCAGCAGCCCGTGCTGGTGCAGCTCCAGCTCGAAACGGCCGTCGCGGGGAGCGATCTCGATCCGGCTGCCGGGGAAGGCTGCCTCGACGGCCGCGTCCAGTGCCGCGACGTCACCCGTCTCCCGGATCGTCTGCAGCGCCGCCGGCAGGTCCGAGCCGTCGGCCGACAGGACGGGGGTGCGGGTGCCGATGCGCGGGAGCCGGGCCGGGGCCTCGGCGTCGGTGCGCACATGGTCGTAGAAGCGCCAGGAGCGAATGCGCTCACGCATGGTGAGCAGATCGGGCGCGAGTTGCGGATCGGCAAGCTCGCTGAGCATCGAGTCGTACGGCCGCAGTTCGCCCGTACTGCGGTGCCATCCGCCCTCGGCCGTGCGAGTCCGCACGGCCGGCCCCGACCGGTCGGAGAGGAGGGCGGCCGGGCGCAGGACGGGGCCGGCCCAGGTGGCTTCCCGCTTGATCTCCGGGTCGAGGTTGAAGAGCGACGGGGCGCCGTCGTCCTTCGCGACGGGTGTGGGGTGGCCGAAGTCGACGGCGTAGCCGAACTCGTCGCCCGAGAAGCCGAGGCGCAGACTCACGGGCCCGGACCGTACGGTTCCCTGCACCGGGTGGCTGCCCTCGCGTACCGCGCGACCGGTGCCCTCGGGACCCGCCCACAGCGTCGAGGGCAGGCCGCCCTCGCGGGCCAGGGCGGCGACCGCTCCTCCGCGCGCGGAGTCGGCGAGGAGCCGCAGGGCGCGGTAGAGACTGGACTTGCCGGTGCCGTTCGCGCCGGTCACCACGGTGAGCCGGCCGAGGGGGACGATCAGTTTGCGCAGGGAGCGGTAGTTCTCGACCGCCAGGGTGGTGATCACAGCTCGGGTTCTTCCTCCGGGGGCGGGACGGAGGCCGTCGCACCCGGGAGGGGCCCGTGCGGCGCTCGCCTGCATCCTCTCCGCGTCGTCGCGTTCGGTGCTCCGGCCACGCCGGAGCAGGGTCACGGAGGCAGACGCAGGGGTCGCAGGGCAGGTTCATCCGCACGCGCACCGGACGACGGGCCGTGAGGGCGCCGGCCGGTGCGCCGGAGCGAAGGGATCGTGCGCGGCGCATGCGAACCCTCTGCATACGCCCGGCGGGTCCCGCGGACGGGGGCGCAGGGTAGGCCCTTCGGACCATACGACCGACACGCCGGGGCCTGGACGGCGCCCGTGCCCGGACCGGTGCGCCCCGTACCCGTATCAGCCGGATCCCATGCTGACGGAACGAGGAACGGCCCAGCGGCAATGAAGCAGTCGGCGAGGCGAAGGTCGCTCCTGCGCGCTCTGTGGATGCGGGCCGTGACCGTGCTTGTCTCTAACCGCGGGAAATCGCGGACCCTCTTCCGGAATCCCGTGCAGGAACACGCAACACGGCCCCGATTGCCCGGGCGGGCGCCGGCCATCTGCACAGCGACCAGGAGGAGCGAGTCGAGATGGAATTACCCCGAGCGTCAAAGGGACCGAAGGCCCGCGGCGAATTCCGGAGCAGCGGGATTCGCCGTCGGACGGCAGTGACCGTACTGGCTGCGGTCGGCGCGCTGAGCGCCGGGGCCCAATGGCCCGCCCAGGCCGAGGACGGCACCGTCTGGGACCGGTTGGCCGTTTGCGAAAGCGGCGGGAACTGGCGGACCGACACCGGCAACGGCTACTCGGGCGGGTTGCAGTTCTCCGACACCACCTGGCGCGCGTACGGCGGCGGATCGTTCGCGTCACGGGCTGCGCAGGCGAGCAGGGCGCAGCAGATCAGCGTGGCCCAGCGCACCCTCACCGCGCAGGGATGGGGCGCCTGGCCTGCGTGTTCGGCATCCCTGGGGCTGCGGTCGACGGCTCCGGGTGATGCCGCGCCGGCGCCGGAAGGGGCGGGCTCCACCTCTCGGCGGCCCTCCGGAGTGCAGCCGCAGCGGGCGGAATCCGGTGAGGAACACGGCGGCCGGGACGGCACCCGGCGAAATCTGGGAAGGGGCCATGTGGTGAAGCCGGGTGAAACCCTCAGCGGCATCGCGTTCGAGCACGGCGTCGGATGGATGCACGTCTACCGGCTGAATCGCGGGGTCATCGGCGGCGACCCGGATCTCATTCTTCCGGGGGTGCGTCTCGCCATGCGTTGAGCGGCGGCGGCGTCCGTTCACGGCGGACGTCCGGCGACCCCCGTGGAATGGCCCTGACCGTACGGTCGGATACGCCGCCGAGCCGGACCGTATTCGACTCTGAACCGGGTCGTCCCCGCCCTTGCGGCAGGGACGACCCCGTCAACTGCACACTCGGGGAGGGCAGTTCGGTATTCACTGCCCCGCATCGCGGAGTTGCGCACATGCCAATTCGCTATGCAGAACGATGGAGTCATCTATTGGCCCATACGATTCGCATCCGACGCACAGGGCCAAGGACGGCACCGGCGGCCGCCCCCGCCCGGCACACGGAAAGGGGCTGCCCGTACCGGAGTCGGACTTCCGGTACGGGCAGCCCCTTCCTCGTGTCGCACCATCGTCCGCACCACCCTCCGGCCGTGCCGCACCCCGCACGAGGGGCCTTCGAGCCGCCGGAGTTCTCAAAGCGCCGCAGCAGTTCCTTCAGCGCGGACATCCGGCGGGCAGAGCCGCGCGATCGCGGTCGTGGATCTCCACCCATGTACGGGGGCGCTGGCCCTGGTACCCCTTGGTGACACGCACCAGGTCCTGCTGGGCCGGCACCGCCGGAGGGCGAACGAGACTGCCGTCGGTGAACTTGAGCAGCTTCCTCAAGTGGCCGACGTCCGCCTGCCGGTGTCATGAGTCGAGAAGCCGGCAGAGTTCGATCTTGCTCGGTCGGGGTTCTCCACTGCTGGAGGGGCTGCTCAACGGGTTCGCGTCTGAGCGTGGGCAGGCAATCGGGAGCAGGTCCGGAGCTGCGTACGGCCTCCGTTCAGGGGCGGCGGCCCGCAAGGACGCAGAACTCGTTCCCCTCCGGGTCGGCAAGGGTGACCCAGCTCTCATCGCCGGTTTGGCCGACGTCGGCGTGTCGAGCCCCTAGGTCGAGCAGGCGACGGACCTCTTCGTCCTGTTCCCTGTCGCTCGGGTTGACGTCGATGTGAAGCCTGTTCTTGACGGTCTTGCCCTCGGGCACGTGCGCGAATGTCAACGTCGGTGGCACTGGGCCCAGGTGGTTCCTGCCTGCAGGCACCACAGGGGAGCCAATGGTGACAACTCCGTCGTCTTCGTCCTGCACCTCGTAGTCGAGGACCGAGCACCAGAACCGGGCGAGACCGCTGGGATCGGCACAGTCGATCGCGAGCTCGGTGAACTTACTGGCCATGTCAGGACCTTCCAGTCAGGTAGCGGGTCCGCCATGGGCCACACGCTAACCGCAGTGTTCGACAGCGAGGGGCGTTGGCATCGCCGCCGGTGGCACGGTAGAGATGTTCGTCCTTCAGCATGCCGAAGAGCCGCTCGACCACGCCGTCGGCCTGTCGGCTCTTCACCCGGGTGCGGATGTGACGGAACAGCGGGTCGTCGGCGGGCGAAGGCGTCAGCGAATCCCCCGTCGCCTCCGCGAGAGCGAACTTCAACTGCTCGTACGCATGGCGCAGCCGCCCTCAACTCAGCCTCATGCCGGAACATTTGACTCACTCCACCGTGCATCGTGGAGGACGGCGAACACGACCCACCGGTAGGCACACCTCCGACTTCGCGAGCCCGAACTCCCCATCGCATCAGGGCAGTTGGACGGTCACCACAGACGCCGAGCAGCCACTACTCAATTTCGCGCCACGGCAGGGCAGCCCTCGCATGGGAACGTATGTTTGATTCGCTTACCGACGACACCAACCCCGACACGGGAGCAGAGCATGAAGATTTCCAACCGGGCGTCAGCGCCTGTCTGGGCCGACCTGTCCGCCACCGACGTACCCGCCGCGAAGGCCTTCTACGAGGGGCTGTTCGGCTGGTCCGCTGATGAAGCGCCGTCCGAGGAGGCCGGTGGCTACGGAATGTTCGTCCTGGCCGGGAAGCAGGTCGGCGGATTCGGCCCCTGCATGTCCCCGGAAGCCCCGACCGCCTGGCTGGTGTACTTCCAGGTCGACGACGCCGACGCCGTGGCGACCAAGGTGACCCAGAACGGCGGAACGGTCGTCGCCGCCCCCATGGACGTCCTGGACGCGGGCCGGATGGCCGTCTTCACCGACCCCGAGGGCGCCGTCTTCGGGGTCTGGCAGCCGCGCGAGCACACGGGCTTCGGAGTCATCGACGAGCCGGGCAGCGTGTGCTGGTTCGAGCTGATGGCCCGGGACAGCGACAAGGCCAAGTCCTTCTATGCCGCGGTCTTCGGCTGGGAAGGGCAGACCAACCCCGCGGGCCCCAGCGAGTACACAGAATGGCAGCTCGACGGGACGTCGTTCAGCGGCATGATGCGCATGAACGAGGACTTCCCGCCCGAGCTGCCGGCTCACTGGATGGTCTATGTCGCCGTGGAGGACTGCGACGCCGCGGCGGCCAGGGCCACCGAGCTCGGCGGCAAGGTCGGCGTGCCGCCGACCGACGTTCCGCCTGGCCGGTTCTGCATCATCAACGACCCGCAGGGCGGCACGATCTCCCTCATCGCACTGAGCGAGGGCCACTGAGCGGACGTACGAGCGCGGGGCCGGCCGGAGGTCAGCCGACCGGCCCCGCCTGCCGGCGATGCGCTGCCGGGGAAGGCGCACCGCCGTGTGCCACCGACGCCCGTCAAGCGGACGCGTGGCAGGTGAGTTGGACCTGAGCCGCCCCGTGGTGGTGGTAGTTGTTGCCGTTCTCGTCCCAGTTGTAGCCGGTGCCGACCAGCCGCACCGCGATGCTGCCGTCCCGTACGGGGAAGGTGCCTCCCTCGACGAGCCGTCCGCGGTTGGAGATCTGGTCGACCGAGAACGTGTAGTCGGAGTCGTACAGCTCGTCCGGGTCGTGGAAGACCTCGTAGTAGGAGGGACTGCCGGCCACGTCGCGGGGGTTGGAGCCCTCCGGTACGTAGACGGAGATGGTGCAGACATCGGAGTCCTCGCCGGGCGACCACCACCACACCGCGCGGTTGTGCCCGTCGTCGTTGTTGCCCGACATGGGCATCGCGGTGAACGAACCGTTGCAGCCGCTGCCGGTGTAGCCGCCCGAACTGAGGGTGTACCAGCCCTCGATGCCGTTGGAGGAGCGGTTCAGTTCCCGGTAACCGCCCCCGGCGGGCGTCGGGCAGCCGGGCCCCGCCCACGCTGTGTACGTGGCCGGCTTCTCCGAGGGCTCCGGAGGCTTGGGCGGCCTGGGCGACGGCGAGCGACGGGGGGACTTGGACGCACTCGGGGACGCCGACGGGGACTTGGAGGGGGACTTCTTCTCGGGGGCCCTGCCCGTCGGCAGGACGAGCGTCGGCTTGGGGCCGGCACGCAGCCCGGTGTCCGCCACCTCGTCCGTACGCCCCACCGGCCCGGACACCCACGGAGAACTCACCAGCAGACCCAGCCCGGCGAGGATGAGCACGGCGCCCAGAGCGATCCACCACCGGTACTGGGCGTCATGGAACGCCTTCCGGCCTCCGCCCTCCCACATCTTCTGCCCGGCCCAGCACGAACACGGCTTTCCCGAGAGGGTTATTCCGCGGTCGCCGCATCGTTGACATGACATCGAATATTCCCCTGATACGCCACGAGCACTCGAACTCACCCTGACCGCTGGTTCGCAGCGACACTAGAGGTGACCGCCGGGTAAAGGTAGAGCTGCGATCGATCCGCCGGAAGAGTAGCGCACGGAATCTCTCCCCCAGCCTCCGTATGACGCACAACGAGGATTCTCGGAAAGCCCTCGCGGAAGCGGATTCTCGGCCCAACACCACGGTATCCGTGACGGGTTGGACCGGATTCGCCGAGACGTGTTCGGGGAGTTCGCACCACATGTCACCTCCCCACCGAAACCGCACCATGAACGACGGACTCCATAGAGCGATCAATTCGCCCATGCGACGCCATTCCCGGCCACGCGCGGTGGGCAGGACCCACGCCCGGCGTGCGCCCTGCGCCTGCCGCGACAGACGGCTTCTGGCTCATCAGTGCAGGTGATACGGGGTTCCGGTGCGGGAATGCGCCGGGCCGGCGACCGGACGGCACACGGCAGAACGGCCGCCGCCTCCGTATCGCCGCGTACGGCCCGGCAACGCTCCCCTCCTCCGGGCGCTTACCCGGATGTGAATGTGAGTAGCGATTACTCCTTGAACTCCCGGCCTCATGCTCTACAGTCCGGGAAAGGAGCCGCTTCCAGTTCCATGGCCCATCACGTCGCGTCCCGGATCTCGCCGGTCACCGGTTCTCCGTACCTGCGTTCCGGCGATTTTTCTCTGCACGAGCGGAGAATCATCCCGACGGCTTTCCGTCATGGGGACAAGCGGCCGGGACAACGCGCGGTGCGCATCCATTGCATTGGCGCGGAGCGGAGAAGCAGGAACGGGCGTTCTCCGAAGCGTACGGCTGCGCGCAATCGGCGACCGGGAATCCTTGAGCCTTTTCCGACGTCAGCCTGAGCAGGGCACGTGCAGGGTGAGGACGGCCTGAACGTGTGCGGTGATGCGGGTGGTGCCGCACCGCTCCCTGGGCGAGGAAAACCGGTCGCGCCCCGTGAAGTGAGCCGTTAGCTTCCGCCTGAGCGCAGTGAGGCGCGAGACGCCACCGCGAAGGGGCCGGGCATGGAGATCGAGAGCGCGCGAACCGACCGTTTGGGCTTGCTGCTCGACCAGTTCGACCAGGCCAGGGAGATGGCACAGGTGCGGCTGGCGGGGCTCGGCGACGAGGAGTACCTGTGGGAGCCGGCGCCCGGTTGCTGGTCGATCCGGCGCCGGGGCGAGGCGGCGACGCCCAGGGCCTTCGGCCCGGGCGAGTGGGTGCTCGACCTGGGCGACCCGGACATTCCGGCGAACGAGTACGCCGAGGTTGCCCGGCAGGCCGCCGGCGGCATGACCGTCGCCAAGATCGCCGATGACTGGAGCGTGAGTGTCGAGCGGGTCGAGCAGATCCTCACCCACACCGGTACACCGGAGCCCGACGAAACGCCGGTCACCACCATCGCGTGGCGACTGGGGCATCTGCACTTCTGCTTCGCCGGCGGATGGGAGTGGACCTTCGGTGAACGACGGCACGAGCCGAAGCTGCTGGTCGACTTCACCCCCTCCGCCGCCTCGGCGCTCGAGCGGTTCTGGGCGCTGATCGACCGCTGGCGCGACAGTGTCGCCGCGACCACCGACGAGCAGCTCGACACGGTCGGCTTCTCGCAGTACCCGTACGGCTCCGACCCCGACGACCCCTTCATCACCGTGCTGTCGGGGGCCAACCTCGAATTCATCCACCACATGGCCGAGATCGCGTTGCTCCGCGACCTGTGGCGGGCCCGCTCCACCTGAGTCGAAGAAGGTTCAGTGACTCGGAATGGTCGCTGGGGGCGGCGCTGCGGGACGACCCGGATGCGGGCGCGCAGGCGGCGGCCGCAAGAGCCCGCCCAGCCGGAGCTGCGTCCGGCCTCCACCGGTCCTCGCGCCTCCTACGGCGCCCCCTCCCACGGCGCCCCTACGGACTCCCGTCGCTTCCGCAGACACCCGACTCCCACGCCCAGGCGGCGATCTCGACGCGGTTGCGTGCGGCCAGCTTGCGCTGGACGTTGGCGAGGTGCGTCTTGACCGTGGACAACGTCACGTAGAGCTCGGCGGCCAGTTCCTCGTTGGTACGGCCGCGGGCGACGAGGCGGACGACATCCAGTTCGCGCTGGGTCAGCGGCTCGGCCGGACGGACGGGTCCGTCACCTCCCCCGCCGCGCACCGGTGGTTCGGCCGTCCGGCTGCGGTGAGGGGCCATGTGCGCGAGCAGTCGGACCGTGATCGACGGTGAGATCAGGGAGTTGCCCGCGGCGGCGGCGCGTACGGCCTCCGTGAGCAGTCCGGGGGCTCCGTCCTTGAGCAGAAAGCCGCAGGCGCCGTTGCGCAGCGCGGTGTAGACGTACTCGTCGAGATCGAAGGTGGTGGCGATGAGCACGTTCATCGGGTCCCGCACGCCGGGGCCGGCGAGCAGCCTGGTGACCTCCAGGCCGTCCATCTTCGGCATCCGGATGTCCACCAGGCAGACATCGGGCCGTACGCGCCGGGCCTCGGAGACGGCCGCCGTCCCGTCGGCCGTCTCCGCCACGACCTCGATGTCCGGCTGGGAGTCGAGGATCATGCGGAACGCGGCACGGACCATGGGCTGGTCGTCGGCGAGGAGGACCCGAATCGTCATGGAGGACATGATCGCAAGGGGAATGCCCGGCGGTCAGTGCGAGGTGAGGGTGTCCAACGGCAGGACCGCGTGGACGTGCCATCCTCCGCCCGGACGCTCCCCCGCGGTGATCCGTCCGCCGATCCCCTCGACCCGTTCGCCGAGTCCGACGAGTCCGTATCCGCCGCCGGCCGCCCGGTCGCCCCGCGCCCCGTCCTCGTGCGAATGGGTGCCTTCGTGCGGACGGCCACCTGCGTGCGTACGCCCGCGCTCGTCACTGCGCCGGCCGTCGTCGGTCACCGACACCTCCAGGCGGTCGGGCACCTCGGGGTGGGGCGCGACGCTGACCTCCACATGCGTCGCGCCCACCGCGTGCTTCCGCGCATTGGTGAGCGACTCCTGCACGACGCTGTAGACGGTCGTGGCGACCTCCGGCGGCACCGGCCTGTCGGACACCCGCGGATCGACGGTCAGCGTGGCGGGCGGTCCCGCGACCGAGAACTTCTCCGTGAGCGTCCGCAGACCACCCAGGTCTCCGGCGGGGCGCGTCGCTGCGGGCACGGCCGGATCCCGCAGGACGGACACCATGGCGCGCATCGATCCCAGCGCCTGGGCTCCGGCCTGCTCGATCTGGGCCAGCATGCGGTCCAGGTCCTCAGGACTCTGGGCGTGGCCTGCGTCCGCCGTGAAGCGCGCGGCCTTGGTCTGGGCGACGATCGCCGTGACGTGGTGGGCGACGAAGTCGTGCAACTCGCGGGCGTACTCCAGGCGTTGGGCCTGGCGGACGTCCTCGATCTCCCGGGCACGCGTGGTGTCGCGCAGGCGCAGCGCCAGTCCGAGGATCACCGTGAACGGCACGGCGCAGACGGCGATGAAGGTGATCAGGAGATAGAGGTTCTCGTCCCAGTAGTCGATCCGCAGGGGGAGGATCACCGCCGCGCAGGCCGCCGCCGCTGACAGTCCGATCGCCTTCAGAGGACGGTTGCGACGCACGGTACGGGTGATCACCAGCAGCAGCGCGCACAGCTCCACCATCCCCGGCGTGTTCTCGGGGCGCCGGGCGACCTGCGTCTCGACGAGCGTCAGAGCGCAGGACGCCGCCGCGGCGGCCGAGACGCACTGCCAGAACCAGCGCTCCGGCGCGAAGAGAGCAAGAAGCGACAAGGCGCCGGTGACGACCGTCGCCGCCACCACGGCCACGTAGGGCGCGTTGAGGCCCTCGAGCACGACCAGGGCGAGCAGCCCCGCACCGACCAGGCAGATGAGGGCTCGCTGGGTACGGGATCGAGCCCGGAACGCGGCAATCATGCAGGTCACGCTACGGCAGGCGCCTCCCCTCCCACCTCGGCCGTTCGGCCGAGGGAGGCGGCTCCCCCTTCGGTATTCCGGTGGATCCGCGGGAGGGGTGCGACGCAGCAGCATCGGGACCGGTCCGGTGGGACGGCCGCGGCAAGGCCGTCGCCGAACCGCCGGTCCTCCGTCCGAGTCCGGCCGTCCGGCCGTCCGAACCCAGGGATCCCTTCGGAGCCGAAGGGTCGAGCCCTTCGGCTGCGAACCGTCCCGAGAACGTCATGCAGGAGCGATGTGCGATGAGCCAGCGATGGGACGCCCCGGCGTCCTCCCCCAGGTCCGGTGCGGTGGTCGCCGCCGGCCACCAGCTGACCAAGGTCTACGGCGAGGGAGAGACCGCGGTGACGGCTCTGGGCGGTGTGTCGGCCACGTTCGTCTCCGGGGAGTTCACCGCGATCATGGGCCCTTCGGGGTCGGGCAAGTCGACGTTCATGCACTGCCTCGCCGGTCTCGACACCCCTACCTCCGGCAGCGCGTGGATCGGCGACACCGACCTCGGCTCCCTCGACGAAGCCCGGCTCACCAGGCTGCGGCGCGAACGCATCGGCTTCGTCTTCCAGTCGTTCAACCTCCTGCCCACGCTCACGGCGCTGGAGAACATCACCCTCCCCTGCGACCTGGCCGGGATCTCCCCCGATCAGGCGTGGCTGCGGGAGCTCATCAACACCCTGGGCCTGTCCGACCGCCTGGGCCACCGCCCGGACCAGCTCTCCGGCGGCCAGCAGCAGCGGGTGGCCTGCGCCCGGGCACTCGCGTCGCGCCCCGCGATCGTCTTCGCCGACGAGCCCACCGGCAACCTCGACTCCCGGGCGGGCGCCCAGGTCCTGTCGTTTCTGCAGATGTCCGCGGCGATGCTCGGCCAGACGGTCGTGATGGTCACCCATGACCCGGTCGCAGCCGCGTACGCCGACCGTGCGCTCTTCCTGGCCGACGGCCGCCTCGTCCACGAGATGGCGAACCCCAGCGCGTCCGAGGTGCTGGAGCAGATGAAGGCCTTCGACGCCGGGCAGCAGGCCGCCCGATGAGAACCGGTCGGAACGCGTACGGCCCGCAGGCGGACGGCCGGTACACGGAAAGCCGGTACGCGGAGGCGACCTCGCAGGCCGGAACCGCGTCACACACCGGGTCCGCGCCGCACGCCGGAACCGCGTCACACACCCGGTCGCCGCACGCCGAGCCCCCATCCCCAAAGGGGCCCGCCGCACCCCGCCCCCACCCCTCGCCCCGGAGGTCCGCCATGCTCCGTACCGCCCTGCGCACCCTGCGCTCGCACCGCCTCCGGTTCGCGCTGCCCGCACTCGCCGTCGTGCTCGGTGTCGCTTTCGTGACCGGATCCCTGATCTACGGCGACTCCGTCGGCACGGCCATCGCCAAGGCTCAGGCCAACTCCCAGCCCGATGTGTCCGTTGCTGTGCGGCCCGCTGATTCCACGCGGGACACCGCGTCGCGCTCCTCCGGCAGGCCACCCCGTCTCGACGACGCGCTGCTGAGGCGCCTCCGCGACGTGCCCGGGGCCGCAGCGGCGCGGGGCACCGTCGAGGGCCGCTCGTTCCTGGCGGGTTCGGACGGCACGCTCGTCGGCGACCTGTACGAGTCCGCGGGCGTCAACTACGTCCCGGGCCCTGGCGGCAAGGACCCCCGCTACCACCTCACCGCCGGTCGCGGCCCGCGCGCCTCCGGGGAGATCGCCGTCGACAAGGCGGCGGCGGAACGTTCCGGTCATCGAGTCGGGGACACCGTCCGTATCGTCGTGAACGGCACGGCCCGCGACGCCCGCGTCGTCGGAGTCCTCACCGCCGAGGACAGCCGCCTCGCCTCCGGCGGCACGCTCACCGCGTTCGACACCGCCACCGCGCTGCGGCAGTTCGCCCCTGCCCCGGGCAACTACACGGCGATCACGCTGACCGCTGCCGAGGGGACCTCCGAGACCCAACTGGCCGAACGTGCGGAGGAGTTGCTGCCGCGGGGACTCGAGGCGGTCACGTCGGCGGAGCTGGAGAGCGCCGCCACGGCCGCCTCCGACGAGAAGCTGACCATGCTGCTGCTGAGCTTCGCGGGCGTCGCCCTGTTCGTCTCCACCTTCCTCGTCGCCAACACCTTCACCATGCTGAGCGCCGCCCGCGCCCGCGAACACGCCCTGCTCCGCGCCGTCGGTGCCACCCGGCGGTATGTGATGTGCCAGGTGCTGACCGAAGCGGCGGTCGTCGGGGCGGTCGCGTCGGTCGTGGGCTACGCCCTGGGCATCGGCGTCGCGGTCCTGCTGAACACCCTGTTCGGCGCCGCGGGCGGCACCAGCGCCCCGCTCCGGTTCCTCGAACCCACGCCCGTACTGGCCGCCTCCGGCGTCGGCATCGGCGTGACCATGATGGCGGCCTACCTTCCGGCCCGACGCGCGGCGTCCGTCTCCCCGGTGGCGGCGCTGCGGACGAGCCGCCCGCCCACGCCCGCGTCGCTGCGCCGCCGCGGTGTCGTCGGCGTCGCCGTCACCGGGCTCGGAGTGCTGCTGCTCTGGGCGGCCACCGGGGACGAGAACCTCCTCTACGGCGCCGTGCCGGTCCTCCTCGTCGGCCTGATCGTCCTCACCCCGCTCATCGCACTCGGCGTGACCCGCCTGCTCCGGACTCCGCTGCGGCGGCTCGCGGGGATCCGCGGCAAGCTCGCGGTGGAGAACGCCCGGCGCAATCCGCGGCGTACGGCGGCCACCGCCGCGACACTCATGGTCGGTCTCGCCATGGTCACCGCCGTCACGGTCGTCGTGGCATCGATCAGCCGCATGGACGAGGAGGAGGCCGACCGTGCCATGGCCTCGGACCTGCGCATCACGGCCGTCGACTTCGGGGAGGTCGGGGGCGATGCCGCCGACCGCGTCGCACGCCTCCCGGACGCCGCCGCCGTCACCCCCGTCGTCAACACCGAGATCCGGCTCCCCGGCGACAGCACACTCCCCGCGACGGCCGTCACGCCCGGCACGGTGGAGCGTCTGGCCCCCATCACCCTCCGCGAGGGTTCCCTGGAGCGTCTGGACCGCGGCATCGCGGTCGACGAAGAGACCGCCGCCGTCCACCACTTGAGGCTCGGGAGCCGCGTCACGGGCACCGTCGCCGGTACCGGACGGAAGACAGCCCTTCCCGTCGTCGCTGTCTACGAGGGCAAGGATTTCGCGCCCGCGCTGATCTCCCACGCCAGGCTGCCGCGCGCCGCCGGTGCCGACGACCGGCCGCTCATCGCCTCGGTCCTCGTCGACGCCGACCGCGGCCGCACGGCCGCACTCCAGCGCGACATCCGGCGTACGCTCGACAACCCCGCACTCCTGGTGCAGGACCGCGCCGAGGTGCGCAAGGCGGCGAGCGGCGACACGGCCGAATTCCTGAACATCATGTACGCCATGCTCAGCGTCACCGTCCTGATCGGTGCCCTGGGGGTGGTCAACACGATGGGCATGGCCGTCTCCGAACGCCTGCGGGAGATCGGCATGTTGCGCGCTCTCGGACTCGACCGCCGACGGCTCGCCTCCGTCCTGCGCATCGAGTCGGTGACCATCTCCCTCCTCGGGTCGGCCCTCGGCCTCGTCGCGGGCGGCGCGATCGGCATGGCCGCCGTCCTCACGCGGAGCGGCGTCCCGCTGGTCGTCCCCTGGGACCGGGCGGTCCTGTGCTTCGCCGCCACGGCCGCGATCGGCGTCCTCGCCTCACTGTGGCCGGGGCGCCAGGCGATGGCCGTCCCGATGCTGAAGGCGATGGGCTCGGACACGGAGTAGCTCGTACACGAAGCCGGGAGGGGCCGGGCACGGCGTGGACACCACGCACCGTGCCCGGCCCCCCGCGTACGTCCGCCGGGAACCCCGCCTCCGGGGCCCGGGTCCCGGCAGGTCCGCTTCCGACTGAACACGGACCCGGTGCCGGACCGTACTTGTCGGCAGGCGGTGGTCGCCGCCGAGCCGCTCGAGGAGGTCGCACACGGATGTCCGCTCATCGCGCCATGGCCACAGCCGCGCTCATCGGCAGCACGCCGGTGCTCCTTCTCGCGGTCGGCGCCGGACCCGCCTGGGCGCACGGTGCCCCGACCGATCCGGTCAGCCGGGTGGCCGCATGCGGCAGGGAGGGCGGCTCCGCCGGTTCGGCCGCGTGTACGGCGGCTGCCCGCGCGAGCGGTGGAGGCGCGGCCTTCAAGGAGTGGGACAACCTGCGCGTTCCCAATGTGGCCGGGCGGGATCGCCGGATGATCCCGGACGGAAAGCTGTGCAGCGCGGGCATCGACGCGTACAAGGGCCTCGACCTTCCGCGCGCGGACTGGCCCGCCGGCAGATTCAAGGCCGGGACGCCCTTCACCATGACCTACGCGTCGACCATCCCCCACGAAGGCACGTTCAGCGTCTACCTCACCAAGTCCGGCTACGACCCGAAGAAGCCCCTGACATGGGACGACCTGGACGCCAAGCCGTTCCTCACCGCCAAGGACCCGGTGCTGCGCGACGGCGCCTACCGTCTTCGGGGCGAGCTGCCCGCCGGACGCACCGGGCGGCACCTCATGTACACGGTGTGGCGCAACACCGGTACACCGGACACGTACTACTCGTGCTCCGACGTCCTCCTCACCGGCGGCAGTTCGGGCGCGGGCGCGGACAGCGGTGCGGGCGCTGAGGCGGGGCGCGGCGCGGGAGCGTCGGGCAAGGACGGGCAGGAGCAGAAGAAGGAGAAGCAGCGGAAGAAGCAGGACGGCGCCACCGCGCGGCCCACGACGGAGGAACCGTCGGACCCACCCGCCCCGTCCGGGAGCGAACCGGCGGCGCGGCCCGCGTCCGCCACGGACGACGCCGGTGGCGTACCCGTCCTGCCGATCGCGGTCGCGGCGGCCGCGGCTCTCGCCGCCGCCGGCGCGGCGGGCGCCTACTCCCGGCAGCGGCGGCGCTCCCGCTGAACCGGTGCCGGAATCGGCCCACTCGGCGGCGACCCGCTCGGCGGGGCCGCGCTCAGCGGCGACCCGCTCGATTGCGGGGATGCTGCCGGGCCATGCGTTCGTTGCCGTGCTTGTATGCGCCGGTCCAACGCGCCATGACCAACTGCGGGTCGCCCGAGGCGACTTCGTCCAGGAACATCCGGGCGCGCGAGCCGCGCAGGGTGGCCGCGACCGCACGGCGGTGGGTCACCACGACGGTTCCGTCCGCCCGCTCGTCGTACGCGAGTCCTGATGGCCTCGGCATACGGCCCTCCCCCTCCCGGTACACGGCCCCGCGGCCGACGTCACCCGGCCGCAACGGTCGCACCGCCCGTGCGCACCGGCAACGGAATATCGGCCGGCCGGTCGTCGCGAGTGGCGGCGTCCGCGGCACCGCATGTGCGCACGGACCGCCCGCGGAAGGTCAGTTGGCTTCGGTGGGCGGCACGGCCGGAGTGCGGCGCGGCGGCGGGAAGGTGTACAGCTCGAGGATGTCGGGCTGCGCCGCGATACCGGGGCCGCCGGCCCGGACCCAGGCGACGATGTCCTCGGTCGCGGCATCGTCGTTGACCAGGCCGAGCCAGACGGGCCGGGCACCTGCGGCGCGGGCCGCGGCCGAGGGCTGCACGACGATCACGTTGGCCCGTTCGCAGACGTCCAGGCACTCGGAGACCCGTACGGGCGCCGCCTCGGCAAGGCGGGCGGCTTGCTCCGCGTGGTCGACACCGGTGACCTTGGGGCTGCCGCAGCAGCAGTCCCGGCAGACGACGATCCGGCACGGCGCCGGAGCGGCGGACGACGGCTCCTGGATCGCAGACGGCTCTGCGACCGGCGACCGCTCCGCGGTCCGCGACGGCTGCGCGAGCGTTGATGGCTGCGCGAGCGTTGATGGCTGCGCGAGCGTTGATGGCTGCGCGAGCGTTGATGGCTGCGCGAGCGTTACCGGCTCGGCGACCGTTACCGACTCGGCGACCGTTACCGACTCGGCGACCGTTGCCGACTCCGCGAGCGCTGACGGCTCCGCGACGGGCGAGGGTTCCGCGACCATGGATTCTTGCGTGGGCATTCCGACCCGACCTCCTCCTGGGGAGATCCGCCCCAGCTCCTTCGAGGAGGCGACCGCGTGAGTCTCCTGGCTCTCGGTTCGTTGCTCGTCCCGGCCTTCCCACCCGCACGCGGGTCGTGGCCTGTTCGGGATCCGCTCGCCGATCACAGTGGCGGGACCGCGCCGGATTCACACCGGCTTCCTCGTTCCGCCGTCGCCCTGTTCGCCCGCCATCATCGCAGAGGACATCGCGTCGCTCGACGGGGCACCGGACCTCCGGTCGTACAGGATCCGGGTAACGGGTCGTTCGGATACGGCAGTCCCCGGCCGCCGCCGGTCGCACACCGGCCGGGGCGTGCCGTACGACGCGGCCCACGCGGGCGAGCGGCACCAAGGGGGTGGCACATGGCCGAAGGCGTTCGCCTCAGAGTTCCTCCTCGATGCGAATGACCCGCTCGAGGTCGTCCTGAGCCTTGTGGGACGTGCCCTCGCGCTGTTCCAGGAGGGCGGCAGCGATGCTGTCGAGCTTGCGCTGGACGGCGCTCTCGGCACGCATCTCGGAGTTCTTCAGGAGGGCCAGCAGGAGGAGGGTGACTGCGGTCATGATGTCCCCGACCAGGATCTGCGTGGCGAGCGAGGCTCCGGCGGCGTGGACGGCGATGAACAGCGCGACCAGGGCGAGGCAGAGACCGTAGAACAGTGGCGAGGCGGTGAGGTGGGACGCCGCCTGGGCCAGTCGCTCGAAGCGGCCCCGCCCGTCCCGGGACCGCTCGGCGGGATGTTGCATCGTCATGACCTGCGCCTGTCCCAGCGCCGTCGGTACAAACCGGCCACGGTCGCACCGGTGCCGACCGCGGGGCGCCGAACAGTGAGCCCGCCCCGTCGGACCCCCTCAATAAGGCCGCGATCAACCGCCCGGTCGGACCCCACTTCGTGGGCGACTTCCCTCCCCGCCCACTGCGGACGAATCCACTCAAACCACCTCGGACCACTTCGGGCCTCCGTCAGTCGCCGTTCTCCCAGCGGCAGCCGCCACGACCGACCGCCACAGGCCCCCTCCACGCCCCCCTCGCGCACCACCGACAGCGGCCACTCGAACTGCCTCACCGCAGTCCGGTGAACGCCCCGCCCACAACACCCCGGCCGTCAACACCCAGCCCTCAACACCTCACCCCATGGAGAAGAAGAGCCGGGGTCACGGTCTTTTGCATGACGCTTTGCCCGCAGTTCTTCATTCCTGACGAATCGCCCGCAGCAGTGTTCGAGCCCGGATTCTTCGGCGGCGAAAGCTCTGCCGGGAACACCATCCGCGCCCGGGCCGGCCCGGAAACAGAACGGCCCAACCGCCGGTTTCGGATTCTCCCATTCCGGGGACGGTGTCCGATCATCGCTGTGTTTGCCCCCTGCGCCACGCCGGCGCGCGACGCGACAGCCGAGGGAGACCATGGGTTGGAAAGTCACACGTCGGGCGGCCATGTCAGCTGCGGTCGCGGGAGTGATCGCCGCATTCCTGGGAGCTCCCCCACCGGCCGACGCCGGAACGCGGACCGGGACCACGACGCCGTTCGAGACTGCGAAGCAGGTCAGCTCGCAGACACCACAACCACCCCGCCTCCCGCGAGATTTCCGCGGGAAGGGAAAGTGGGTGGTCCGGGATCTGGGTATCACGGTCCCGTTCACGTGGGAGGGAAAGAACGGCGACAGTCAAATGGTCGCGGGAGGACCGGAGTACCCGATCTGGTTCACGAACCTGATCTATCGCAACACGCTCTACACCCTTACCTATAAGTGGCCCGGTCTGAACGAACATCCCTGCTCACGGATCCCGGGCTTCAGTCTGGAAACGCTGAACGAGGGGTTCAAGAACGCGCGGTTCGTCGGGAAGGAGATCCTGCAGCGGAATCCGCAGCGGCAGGTGAATCACTGGAGGGTGGGCGTCGTCCTGCCGAAGCTACCTCCCGGAAAGTTCCTGCGTTTCCCACTCGCGCTCGGCGATATCTACGTCGATCAACAGAATCGCGGCACGTTCTGGCAGGTGCTGCAGTTCGGTGTCCAGAATCTCTACGACCCCGAGTTGGACGAGTGGCTGGTCATGGATTCGTTCGAGCACAGGCCCGGAAGGGTCACGCTTCCGCAGCGGTGCCAGCCGCCGGGGTGATTGAGCGCCGGCGTCACGCAGGCAGCGGGCGGCCTTGAGGAGTTGGGAGCCTCCACGCCGTTTTCGGCCTGGTGGCGAGGCCGGGGACCCGAAGGGCGGCTGGAATCGGTCTCGGCGCACGCGGCCGCGAGGGTCAGCAGGCCCGGCATCCGGCGCGCGGCCGAGCGCCTTACTCCGGCAGCACACCGGGCAGGGCCTCGGCCGGCACTGCGTACACGGTCGCCGGGGCGCCGGTCCGGGCAGCCAGCCAGGCGGAGGGCTTCCGTGATCCGCTTGAGCTCGAGTCCGTCGACGCCGGTCGGCTCGGCGATGTCCCGGCCCAGTTGGGCGGCGTGCAGTTCGCCGCGGCCGGCGAGGATCAGCAGCGCGTCGGCTGCCGCGATCCGCTCTGCCACGGAACCGCAGCACCCGCTCGGTCGGCGCCTCGACGGTCACACCCTCATCCGTTCCACGGATCCAGGAACGAATCCGTCCGCAATATGCGGAAGGCTGAACCCATGACCGACCAGACCTGGAACCTCCACCTCCGAAACCGGCCGCTCGCCTGCCACCGGACCAACGGGCTGCGCCGGCACGCCGAACGTCCTCCGGCAGCGCCCGTGCTGCACATCCACCGCGAGCAGACCCACCATCCGGCCGAGGCGTGCCTGCCCCTCGACCACCACCGGCACACCCACCAGCAGACCCGGCAGGAGGCGAGCTGACATGGCCCGCGACATCCAGATCACTTTCGACTGCGCCGACCCGGCCGGGTTGTCCGCGTTCTGGGCCGAGGCGCTCGGCTACCAACTGCAGGATCCGCCCGAGGGCTTCGAGTCGTGGGAGCAGGCCCTCGATGCGATGGGCGTGCCGCCCGAGAAGCGCAACGACGCCTCAGCGGTGGTCGACCCCGAAGGCTCCGGGCCGCGGCTGTTCTTCCAGCGGGTGCCCGAGGGCAAGCAGGCCAAGAACCGCGTGCACCTCGATGTGCGAGGCGCCCCCGGGCTCGAGGGCGACGCGCGGATGGCCGCCCTGGAGGCGGAAGCCGAGCGGCTCGTCTCCCGCGGCGCCACCTGGCTCCAGCGCCACGAGCCCGCTCCCCCGCTCGGCGCCGGTCACATCGTGATGGCCGACCCCGAGGGAAACGAGTTCTGCCTCGACTGATCAGCCGCACGGCGGCGCCGGCGACATCAGCGCGGTCCGGACCGGGTTTCCCAGACGGTCCGGACCGGTTTCCCTCGCCCTCCGGACCGGGCTTCCCCGGGCCACGGGTGCTCAGGGGGTGGTGACGCGGCGGCCGCGACCATCCCCGCGGCCGGACACCACATTGCACGCACCGCACCCTTCTCTGGTCCGCACGGCGATCCAACGATGCCTAGCAGGCATGCGGCACTGTGCGGTCGCCTCCCGGAACGTGAAGGAACTCGTGGGCTCCACGCAGTCGCGTGCACACGCGGCTCTGTGTGGCGCGGCCGTCGAGGCGGACGTCGAGGGCCCCGGGCAGTAGGGAGTCGGCTCGCCGCCGGGCGGGCAGTCGAGAGACATCGAGCCCGTCGCGTTGGGCGATGAGAACGCCGAGGTCGTGACGGCTGATGGCATCCGCTCCGGCGAGGTGGAACATCCCCGCCTCGTCGGACATGGCGAGTTCTCGCAATGCGGCGGCCAGGTCTTCGACATGCACCGGGCAACGGATGACGTCGGTGAACAGACCACCGTCGTGCGGGTCTGCAGCCAGGGCGTGGACCATACGCTCGTGCACGGATCGGCCGTGCCCGATGATCAATGAGGTGCGTACGACGGCAGCGGCGGGCTCCAGGAGCCGTACAGCGGTCTCGGCGGCGGCCTTTGCCGCGCCGTACGGGGTCACCGGGTCAGGCAGGCAGGTCTCGTCGTATTGGATCCGGGAACCGGAGAACACCGCGTCGCTGGAGACATGGACCAGACGACAACCGTATTTGGTCGCGGCCATCGCCGCGCGGATCGAACCGTCAGCGGTGACCGCCCAGTCGCTCATTCCGCTGGTTGCGTTGATGACAGCGACGGGGGCGATCGCGGCCAGCATCTCGTCGATGTGCCCCGGGACGCGCAGCTCGAGCCGGTGCCACGAGGCTCCGGCAATGTTGCCGGGACGGGAGCGGTATGTCGCAGCCGTCTCCCAGCCCACAGCCACCGCCTGGCGCACCAGTTCGGTCCCCAGGAACCCGCTGCCGCCCATGATCAGGATCTTCATGGCGCCCTACTGTATGGACCCCGGTTCGGCTCGGGCACCGCTTGGCCGAGCATCAGCGAAGCACGGTCGGCACCGACCGCGACCATCCGCGCGGCCGGACTCCATCTCAGGCACCGAAAGAAACCGCCTAGCGGTCCTCCAGCGCGCTCCGGCTCTGCCGCCACGTCGCTCCCAGGGTGCCCAGCAGGGCGAGTCTGTCGGCGCTCCGGCTTCCCGGTTCCGCGTGGTAGATCACGACTTGCCGGCCCGGCGTGCCCCGTACGTCGAAGGACTGGAAGTCCAGCGACAGACGGCCCACGTCGGGGTGGAGCAGTTCCTTGGCGCCATGGGTCTTGCCCCGGACGGTGTGGGAGCGCCACAGTCCGTTGAACTCCTCGCTCTCCCCGGTCAGTTCCTCTACGAGCTCGTTCAGGAGCCGGTGGTCCGGGTGCAGGCCGGTGGACTCCCGCAGCGCTGCCACCGTCGAGCGCGCCGCGTCCTCCCAGCGGGAGTGGAAGCCGCGCGCCGCCGGATCGAGAAACGTCATACGGGCGAGGTTGTCCGCCCGCCGGAAGGGCGAGAACAGCGCGGTGGCCAGGTCGTTGGCCGTCAGGATCTCCAGGGCCGGGTCGAGGACGAAGGCCGGGGTGTGCACCCAACTGTCCAGAAGGCGCCGCAGATCGGGGCTCACCGTCTCCGTCGGGCCGGACCGTGCGCCGTGGTCCGGGACGGCTCCCGCGAGCCGGAACAAATGGGCGCGGGTTTCCTCGTCCAGCCTCAGCGCCCTGCTGATCGCTTCGAGCATCTGGGGGGACGGGCGGCGCTCGCGTCCCTGCTCCAGGCGGGCGTAGTAGTCGGTGTTCATGCCGGCCAGGACGGCGACCTCCTCGCGCCGAAGCCCCGGCACGCGGCGTCGGCCGTACGAGGCGAGCCCGGCGTCGTCGGGGCGTACGCGCGCACGGTGGGCCCGCAGGAAATCTCCGAGATCGTTGCCGGTCATGCCCTCCAGACTAAGGATCTCCGCACGGGCGTGCCTGGGTGTGTGACGTCCGGTCTCATCCCGTCCTGGTCGCTCGTCCGCGTCCGCCGCAGACTCCTCCGGTGTAGCCCAGGACGACTGGTGCGGTGAGGTGTTCGCCCCGCGGCGTTGCAACTCCCGTATCCCACACGGAGGTTGAGGACCATGAGCAAGGCTGTGCTGATCACGGGTGCGAGCAGTGGCATCGGGGAGGCGACCGCCCGCCGTCTGGCCGGGGACGGGCATCGCGTCATGCTCGGGGCGCGTCGTACGGACCGGCTGGAACGTCTCGTGCGGGACATCGGCGAGCTGGGCGGCACGGCTGCGTTCCGGCGCCTGGACGTCACGGACGCCGCCGATGTACGCGCCTTCGTCGCGGCGGCGCGGGCCGAGTTCGGGCGGGTCGACGTCCTGGTGAACAACGCGGGGGTGATGCCGCTGTCGCCGCTGGCGGCGCTGCGGACGGACGAGTGGGACCGCATGATCGACGTGAATGTGCGCGGTGTGCTCCACGGCCTGGCCGCCGCGCTGCCCGTGATGCGCGAACAGGGCAGCGGGCACATCGTCACCATCGCCTCCGTCGGCGCCCACGAGGTCTCCCCCACGGCCGCCGTCTACTGCGCCACCAAGTTCGCGGTGCGCGCCATCTCCGAGGGGCTGCGGCAGGAGTCCGACGGGACGCTCCGCGTCAGCGTGGTCTCCCCGGGGGTGACGGAGTCCGAACTCGCCGAATCGATCGGGGACCCGGAGGCTCGCCGCGCCATGCAGGCGTACCGCTCGGTTGCCCTTCCCGCCTCGGCGATCGCGGATGCCGTCGCCTACGCGGTCTCCCAGCCGCCCGAGGTCGATGTGAACGAGGTCGTCGTGCGCCCGGCCGCGAGCGCGCAGTAGCCCGTTCGCCCGTTCCGTCCACTGAGCAGCGGCCGCGGAACCGGGCCCGGGACCCGGCCCGCGCCCGCGCCCACGCTGAGAAGACCCCGTGCGGCGCGCGGGAAGACCGCGTGCAGCGTGCGGGGCGGCTGTCGCCGTCCCTGGGCAGGCGCCGCCCTCGGGGCCCGCGCGCACCACCGAGCCGGCGACGCCCTGCCGCGGAACTCCCTGGCCGGCACGTTCAGGCCGCCGGGTCGGCCACGTCGCACGCCGTGGCGCGGGGGGTGCGCAGGCCGGTGACGGCGGGGCGGACGGGCTCGTCCCGCAGTGGCCGGACACGGGCGTGCCGCGGTGGAGCCTCGCCCTCCCGCTCCTCCTGCTCCCCCCGCTCCGCGTCCCGGAGTTGGGTGTCGATACGGCGCTCGCGCCACGCGCCCAGGAGCGCCGGGAAAGTGACGGCGAGTGCGAGCGCGAGGACCAGGCCGGTCTCGATGACGAAGGTGCGTGTGATGTCGTCCATGTCCACACCCTCGCCCGTCCGTCACCACGACAGCAGTGGCAGGACTGTCGCCATACCTCGAATTACTGCCATGATGGGTGGGTGCTGACGAATGTGGCCGTGGCGCTCACCCACGGGGTCAACGCCTTCGAGCTCGGCGTGATCGCCGAGGTCTTCGGCATGGACCGCAGCGAGCAGGGACTGCCGGTCCTCGACTTCGCGATGGTCGCCGCCGAGCCCGCCCCCGTACGGGCCAGGCCGGGCTTCACCATCCACACCCCGCACGGGCTCGAACGCCTCGCCGCGGCCGATCTGATCGCCGTACCCGCGGGCGAGAACTACACAGAGCGCGACTTCCCGGACGAGCTGCTGGAGGCGCTCCGGGCGGCCGTGGACCGCGGTGCATGGGTGCTCAGCGTGTGCTCGGGCGCCTTCGTGCTGGCGGCGGCAGGATTGCTGGACGGGCGGCGCTGCACGACGCACTGGCTCCACAGCGACGACCTGGCGCGGCGGTATCCCACGGCACGACTCGAACCCGGCGTCCTCTACGTGGAGGACGGGCCGGTGATCACCTCGGCCGGCACGGCGGCCGGGATCGACGCCTGCCTGCATCTCGTACGGCGGGAGCTGGGCAGCAAGGCGGCCAACGCGATCGCCCGGCGCATGGTGGTACCGCCCCACCGCGAGGGCGGGCAGGCCCAGTTCATCGACCACCCGATGCCGCGCGACCACAGCGACGACGCCATCGGCCGGTCTCTGCAGTGGATGGAGGAGCATCTGCACGAGGAGATCACGATCGAACAGCTCGCGGCCCGTGCGCATCTGTCGCCCCGTACGTTCGCGCGCCGCTTCCGGCAGGAGACGGGGACGACGCCGTACCAGTGGATGCTGGGGCAGCGGCTGCTCCTGGCCCAGCATTTGCTGGAGGACACGGAGCTCACGGTGGACGGGGTGGCGGCGCGGGCCGGGTTCGGCAACGCGGCTGCTCTGCGGCACCAGTTCCTGCGGCGGCTGGGGACCACGCCGCACACCTATCGGCGCACGTTCTGCGGACCGCAGGAGCTGCTGGCCGCCCAGGCGGAGCGCTAGGAGAGACTCCGGGCGGTCTCGATCGCCGAGCGGGCGGGGCCCGGCGACACCGCGCCCTCGGTGGGGAGCCTCGACGGGCGCGGAGCCTCGACGACGGCGGGAATCGGCGTCGACGTCACGGCTGTTCCTGTTCCTGTTCCACCGCGCGCAACCCCTGGACCAGCAGACGCAGGCCGAACTCGAAGTGGCCGGTGAAATCGGTGCTGGTGAGGGTGGGCAGGCTCGCCGTCAGGTGCGGGAAGCTGCCTGATGCCACGGCCCGGCGCAGCCGTTCGGGGTCCGCGGAATCCTCGTTCCCCGGCTGAACGGCGGCCTGTTCCTCCAGGGTGTGGCCGACGGTGAAACCGGCCACGGTCATCAGGGCGCGGGCCGCGCCCTCGTCGCCGAAGCCGGCCTCGCGCAGCACACCGGTGACGGCTTCGGCGAAGCCGAGTGTGTTCACCCCGGTCGAGTGGGTTCCGGCGAAGACCCGGGCACCGTCGCGCCGGGCGAGCAGAGCGGTGCGCAAGTCCCGGGCCAGATCGGCCAGTTGCTCGCTCCAGTCACGGGCCGCCCCTTCCCCCGGCCCGTCCCCCGCCGCGGCCGGGACGCCGGCGAGCATCCGCTCCGCCATCGCGGTGAGCAGCTCCTGCTTGGTGGCGAAGTGCCGGTACAGCGCACCCGCCTGCACACCCAGGGCATCGGCCAGGCGCCGCATGGTCAGCGCGTCGAGGCCGGACTCGTCCAGCAGCCGCAGTGCCGTCTCGACGGTGCCCGGCCGGTCCAGCCGCGCCGGGCGGCCTCGTGCGCGAGTTGACGGGGAGCTCATGGATCCCAATATAGTGAACAACGTTCCTGTGAACGTTGTTCACTAATTCATGTGAACCCATGATGAGGAGGCATCTCTGGTGAACACCGACGTCATCGTCGTCGGCGCCGGCCCGACCGGCCTGATGCTCGCGTGCGAACTGGCACTGGCAGGCGTTCGGACCCGCGTCGTGGAGCGCCGCACCGCGCCGCAGCGCAACTCCCGCGCACTGACACTGCATCCGCGCAGCGTGGAACTGATGGATCTGCGGGGCCTCGCACCCCGCTTCCTCTCCCGCGGCACGACCAGACCCGGATGGCACTACGCGGGACTCGGCACCGAGCTGGACTTCGCCGCGCTGGACAGCCGGCACGGTTACACGCTCTTCCTGCCGCAGGCCCTCACCGAGGCGCTGCTGGAGGAGCGGGCGCGCGAACTCGGCGTGGAGATCAGCCGGGGGCACGAGAGCGTCGGGCTGACGCAGGACGCCGGCGGCGTCACAGTGGAAGTGCGCGGGCCCGGCGGCGACTTCGCGACCGTACGCGCCCGGTACGCGGTCGGATGCGACGGCGGGCGGAGCTCCGTACGGCATGAGGCGGGGATCGGCTTCCCCGGCACCGAAGAGACCCTGACCGGGATGCTCGGGGACTTCGCGGTCGTCCGTACGGATCCGGCCGGGCTCGCCGCGGCTCGCGAACACGGCGTGCTCGTCGTACCGCTCAAGGACGGGCTGACCCGCATCGTCTGCATGGACCCGGAGCGGATGCGGGTGCCGTCCGGTGAGCCGGTGACCCTGGAGGAGTTCCGTACCTCGCTGACCCGGATCTGCGGCTCCGACTACGGGATCGCCGAGCCGCGCTGGCTGTCGCGCTTCGGCAACGCCACCCGGCTCGCAGCCGCCTACCGCTCCGGTCGCGTCCTGCTGGCGGGCGACGCCGCCCACATCCACTTCCCGGCCGCGGGCCAGGGCCTCAACACCGGGCTCCAGGACGCGATGAACCTGGGCTGGAAGCTCGCCGCCGTCATCAACGGCTGGGCGCCGCCCGAACTTCTCGACACCTACGACGCCGAGCGCCGCCCGGTCGGCCGTGCCGTCACCGAGAACACCGAGGTCCAGACACTGCTCACGGAACTGACGCTCGTCCCCGCGTACGAGCGCCCCGGGTCCGCCCTGCGCAGCCTCCTCGACGAGCTGCTGGGCATGAAGGAGGTCAACCGCCATCTCGCCGGGCAGGTCTCCGCCCTGAGCACGGCCTATCCTCCCGCCATCGCCGCCGACCCCCTCGTCGGGCGGCGCATGCCCGACATCGGGCTGACCGCCGCCGGTTCGGACGCGATACGGGCGTACGAGCTGTTCCACGGCGGACGCTTCGTGCTCCTGGACCTCTCCGGGGATCCGGACCTGCCGGCGAGCGTCACCGCCGGGTGGGGGTCGCGCGTCACCGCTGCCACCCTGACCGTGCACGACGGGCATCCCGACCTCGACGGGGTGACCGAGGTGCTCGTTCGACCCGACGGGCACATCGCCTGGGCCACTCGCAGCACCGACCGCAGCACCGACGAGAACACCCGGCGCAGCGAACGTGCCGACGCCCTGTCCGCCTGGGCCGGGGCCCCTTCGGAAGGGAACAGCTCATGACCGTGACCCGCATCAATCCCCCCGGCCTGCTCAACCCGGCCGACCACATCGGTCAGGTCGTCAGGGCCGCCTCCGTGGGGTGAGCGGGGCCGGACCGGCCCGGGCACCGACGAGTGTCCGGGCCGCCCCGGCGCGTCGCCCCGACCGGCCGCTCAACTCACGGACCTGCGTGACGGTCATACTCGGCAGGGCGAAACGGGATGGCCGCGCGAGGCCGGTCGCGTACGCGACCGCGCCCGGCAGCCACCGGCTCGCACAGCTCGCACAGCAAGGAGTGGGGTACGTGCCCTGGGAGACCCCCGACGAGGAGATCGTGCGCCTCGCGGCCGAACGCCACGACTACAGCGTGGAGTTGAGCGAGACCGCCGCATCCGACACCGCCCGGCGCGCGCACCTGCGCGATTGGACGGAACGGCGTACGGCCCGGATCCGCGAACTGCACGACCGCAGGCCGCTGGGCATCCGGGCGGAGATCACCGTCGGCGCGGGCGCCTGCGTCTCCGCGGGAGCGGCCTGGCTGCCCGGATTGTGGTGGGGAACCGCTCCCCTCAGCCTGGTCGCCCTCGGTCTCGCCCAGGCAGCCCGGCCCGGCGCGCCGGCCATGCGGGCCCGTCGGTTCGTCCGCCGGCTGACACGCCGCCCGCACCCCGACGAGGCGTTCGCCGACACCTCCGGCGAGGAGGTCCGCTACGCCCCGCCCTCCTCGCCCCCCGTCCCCTCCTCCCCTTCGCCGGGGGGACCGGTCGGTCTCCTCGACAGCACTGGGCACGCCCGGGCGGGCAGCGCGGCGCAAAGGGAAGCCACGGGGTTCGACCGGCGCCGGGCCATCGAAGCCGAGCACGACGCGGTGCGCGAGGCGTACGGCAGCTACGTGATCGATGCCCTCGCCGTCCTGGACCGCCCCGCCCTCGACGACGTCACCGTGCCGCGGACCGCCGACTTCCTGCGCGCCATGGACGCGGCCGAGGACGCCCGTCGCGGCGGAGACCTCGACGCCTACCGTGCGGCCGTGAGCACCCTGAAATTGGCGTGGCGAGCCGCCGACGAGCACGCCCGCCGTACGGGCACGGGGCATCTGTCGCCCAGGGAGAGCGGCGCCGTCACCAAGGCCCGCGCGCTGCTGGAGCGAGCCGTCGACGGCGGAGGCGGAGAGCACGAGCGTCGCGCCGCCTACGCCAAGGCGCGCGAACTCCTCGACGGCGTCCTCGTCCTCCCGCGGCAGGCCGTCGCCCGGCTCGAAACCGAGCACCGGCTCTCCCTGCCCTGACGGACCCGGCTGCCCAGGCCGTAGGAGCCACGCTCACCCTGACCGTGGAAGCCACGCCCACCGGGCCCCGGAGCGAGAGAGACGGCCCACCAGTGTCCAGGCTTCAGGGGGTCCGGGCTTCAGGACGTCCCGGCTTCAGGACCGGTCGCCGAAAGGGTGCCCTACTCACGGTGCCGGGTACGAGCCCTCGGGCCGGCGATGGACCAGGTCCACGGTGTTTCTCCAGCGACATCAACTGCCGCACCCTTCCGCATGCCCTGAGTGCCGGATGACGTACGCGCCGTAACGCCGTGCGCGCGGGCGGCGTCCGGCTTCTCTCGGGGACGTCACGGCCGTTCGCCGGTTCTCGCACCGGGCTCACCTGGTTCCGGCGCCCGCACGGGCTCACCTGGTTCCGGCGCCCGCACCGCCGTGCCACGATCCTCGCGGTCCCCCATTGCTCACCCGTCCTGCACGCCCCACCCGTCACAAGCGCTCCGCCACGTGGCGGAGTCCGGACCGTGCAACGCCGACGACTCGGGCGGAGTCGCGCGGCCGCGGCTCGACGGGCCGCTCCGCATCGGCATCCGTGAAGCGCGTACGCGGCCGGATGCCCTCCGTGCACGCACCGCTCCCACCTGCGCGGAGGCCCGGCCGGGCCGGCGAGGAAGCCCGGGTTGCGCAGCCGGGGACGTCGGACCGGGGCGCCCGACATCTGGCCAGTTGGCGGATATAAAGCGCGCGGCGGAAATCCCAATCTGGGACGCGCCGCTCAACGAACTCGGGGCGACGAGATGGAGGTTCGCGGCACAAATTCACGACCGTCTGGATCTGCTGAAGAAATGGACGGATTCCAAACCGTGCCACGTTCTCGAAATCCACGACCTGCAAGGACCAGCGATCATTTCCACCACCGCCCGGATATCCACGGCGACCGGGCCACGGGCTCATCGGGCCGCACCAGCGACTCCGTCGTCGCCGGGCACTTCGCGCGAAGGAAGGCGTCTTCGCCGGTGCCCGCTCCCGTGGCATCCAGTGCCGAATATCGTGAATATTCCACGCCCGCCGAGGTCTCGACGGGACGGTCCGCTTATGGCCACAGTAGGAAGCACTCGACCTCTCCACGGTGAGAGCGAGATCGATCGGCAGCCGTACGGAGAGGAGTTCATCGGGAGAACCCGCAGACGGAACCGTAGGAACCGTGGTCCGCAGTACGGCGCGCACGGGGCTTCCCGGCTACCGAGCCGCACCCGTGGACACCATTGCCCGCACGGCGGGCACCGCAGACATCGCAGGCACCGGGACAGTCGCAGGCACCGAGGTCGGCTCGCAGGCCCGTCGTCCCCCATGGCCCCGGGAGGAAGTAGCGTATGAGCACGTCACGTTACGGCGGGCCGGGCCAGGCGACACGCAAGCTGACCATCCTGCCCGGCAGCCCTCTCGCGCCCTCCACTGCCCGTAAGTTCGTCCGGTCCTCACTGGCGGACTGGGCCGGTCTCTCTCCCGCGAACGCCCATCTCACGGGTCAGCTGACCGACGACGCGGTGCTCCTGGTCAGCGAACTCGTCACCAACGCCGTCATGCACGCGGGGACCATGGTGGAGTTGCGCCTCCACCTGGAGGGGCCGGAGGAGGACGCCCGCGCCTACAAGTGCCCGGCCGCCCTGGTCGTGGAGGTCTGCGACCGCGCCCCCAACTGGACGGCGGCCGACCATCAGCACGCTCCCGGTGAGCACGGCCGGGGTCTGCGCATCGTGGGAACGGTGGCCGAGAACTGGGGAGTCACCTACGGACACGAAATGAAGACCGTGTGGTTCCGGCTCGCGGTCCCCGCACCCGACGCCCTGGAGATCCCGCCCCTCACGCAACCCGATGTGACCCTGCCGCATCCGGAGCTGCCCACGGCCGTCTTCGTCCCCCGGCAGTCCACGGGCCACGAGCACATGCCTCCCCGGACGACCGTGGAACGCTGGTCCTTCCTCGCCGAGGCATCGGACCTGCTCGCGGGGCAGTTCGACGAGGACAAGCTGGCGTCACTCGCGGCACTCCTGCTCGTACCGCGGCTCGCCGACTGGTGCGCCATCTGGATCGACACACCGGCGGGCTCCGGGGCCGCCCCCCGCCTCGCCCGGGTGTGGCACGTCAGCGAGAGCCGCATCGGTGAACTGCGGGCCTCGCTGGAGATGAACGCCGCCGAACTCGTACGGGCAGGAGTGCAGTGGCCGGTCCCTGTGCCGTGGCCGTCCCTGGAGCCCTCACCCCTCAGTGCCGGCACCGGCGCCGCCGGCGGTGCGGCACTGGCCTGCCGTCTGACCGACGGCGGACAGCAGGTGGGCACGCTCGTCCTGGGGCGCCAGGGCGTGGCGAAGATGCCCGACGAAGTGACGGCCCTGGTCGGGGACTTCGCGCGGCGCTTCGCCAAGGCGCTCATGGGCGCTCGGGACTACACCCGCCAGATGGTCACCAGCACCGTGCTGCAACGCGGCCTGCTCCCCACCAGTCTCGCCTCGGTGCCCGGGGTGGACACGCACGTCGTGTACGAACCGGCGGGCGAAGGCGCGTGGGCGGGCGGCGACTTCTACGACCTCTTCCGCGCGGGCGACGGACGGTGGTGCTTCGTCCTCGGCGACGTCTGCGGCAACGGGCCCGAGGCAGCCGTCGTCACCGGACTCGTCAGGCCGCTGCTCAAGGCACTGGCACAGGAGGGGTACGGCGTGGCGCGAGTGCTCAACCGGCTCAACGGCATGCTCGTCGACGAGGCGCGGGCGGTGGAGGCCGCCGCGGCAGCCGTCGTCGCCGCGGGCCACCTCACGCCGGAGGCCGACGAGCCGTCCCGGTTCCTGTCGCTGCTCTTCGGCGAACTGGCCCTCACCGGGGACGGCAACCGCATCCGGTGCACGCTCGCCAGCGCCGGACACCCCCTCCCGCTCCTGCTCAAGCCCGACGGACAGGTACGGCACGCGGCGGAGCCGCAGGTGCTGCTGGGGGTCGTGGACAACACGACGTACCAGCGGCAGAGCTTCGAGTTCGAGCGCGGGGACACGCTCCTGTGCGTGACGGACGGCGTGACCGAGCGCCGCTCGGGACGCCATCTGTTCGATGACCACGACGGCTTGGCGAAGGTGCTGAGCACCTGCGCCGGGCTGAGGGCGGCCGGGGTCGCCGAGCGTGTCCGGCGAGCGGTGCACGCCTTCGGCGACGCTCCGCCCAGCGACGATCTGGCGCTGCTGGTGCTTCAGGCGCAGTGAGGCCGCCGGTGTCCGGACGCCGGCGGCCGGTTGTTGCCGGTCGGGAAGCCGGGGGCCGGTTGTTGCCGGTCGGGAAGCCGGCGGCCGGTTGTTGCCGGTCGGCTGTTGTCGGGCCGTTCGGCACCTTCGCGGGCGCCGCCGCCTGCCGCGTGGGGGCGCGGGCGGCGGCACCGCGTGCCGTCTTACGTGTCGCCGTCCTGTGTGCCGTACGGCTCAGGAGGAAACGGGGGCCGGGGCGGGGGTCGGGACCTGAGGCTCGGGCTCCTCCGTCGCCTGTGCCTCCCGCGCATAGCGCCTCAGGGCATCCTCCAGATCGCTGACGATCGGGCGGAAGAACTCCCTGCGCGCGCTGTCATCGGTCATGGTGCTGACCGCGAAGTTCGTCGCTCCGAAGCCCGCAAGCAGTGCCGCGCAACGCAGCAACGCCTGCGAGGCGCCGGGAATCATCGACGGCTCCGGCTTCTCCCCCACCCATGTCTCCACCGTGACCGGATCCACGGCGATCATGCCGAGGACCGTGAAGAAGGCGAAGACGGCCACGCCGACGACGGTGGCCTGGACGAGCTGACGAGTGGCCAGCACGGTCAGGACGTTCCGTGTCTGACGCCGCGTGAGCGTCACCTCGTCCACGGCATCGAGTTCGTCCCGCAGGTGACTGGCGCTGGCGGCCGTGGTCACCAGGGCGAACAGGCACATGACAAGCACAGTCCGCCCCCATGTGATGTGGGCGCCGAGTTGCCACATCTCGCCCGCGAAGAAGGCGAGGAAGGTGACGAAGAGCATGGTCGGCAGAGCGCGACCGTGCAGGCGGCCGGAGTTCCCGAGATCCCGCCAGGACTGCCTGAAGGCGATCCGGACCAGGGCGACAACGCCGAGTTGCACACCGGCGTAGCAGAGGAAGAGCCACACGAAGGCGCCGAGCGTGCAGGTGATCACAGCCAAGATCAAGATCTCGGACGGGAGAAACCCATCACCCTTGTCCTCGCTTGCCCAGCTCGGGTCATCCAGGTAGGAGAGCGCCACCAATGTCCCGGGAAGAGCAAGGAAGACGATCGTGATCAGGAGTGCCGCCCACCGGGGAAGAGTCCACCGGCGCCTTCTCAACCTGCCGCACAATCCCCACACGATCGCGGATACGCCCGCAGCGGGGAGGACCCCGCCCACATCTCCCACTGCGCCTTCGGGCGTGTACCCATACACCAATGCGAAAACCGGAAGGAAGGTCAGAGCCGGCAACATCCGCGGCAGCACATGAGTGCGTATGCTCCATCCAGGCACCAGTTGCGGCAATCCACTACGTATCAGGAATCGCTCGACGGCGAGCCTGTCCCTTCTGCTGTTCATGCGCGGCATTAGAGCACAAGCCCGTATGCGAGAAGCGGGGGCACACCCCGGGTACGGCGCGTGGCGGAAAGTTGAGTAGCGATTACTCCTGACGCTACGGGCATCTCTCCCTAAAATTCCGGAAGAATGGCCGAGCAGGCGCCAATGCGCCATGGGCTTTCGGTTCTTGTGCGCTCCGCTGGTCGCGACGGTTCGCGCAGCGTGAGGGTCCGGTTCGTGTCGACGCCGAACAAGGAGAAACCGGAACTCGTGAATCCCGTACCGAGGTCGCGCGCGCGAAATCTCCTGCTCGCGGGCGCCGTTGCCGGCTGCATGCTGACGGGAGGGACGGCATGCAGCAGCACCGGAATCGAGCCCGACACCGGATCCGCGGGAAGCGGCCGGTCCGGGGAGCTCACGCCGGTCGAGAAACGGCAGAGGGACCTCGTCGGATCTGTGCTGGCGGATCCCGATCCCGACGCGGTCTTTCCCGATGCCGAGCACCTCGGTTCGATGGTCGGCGCGAAGCGGGAGGGGCCGCTGCGCGCCGCGTTTCCCAGCGATCTGCGACCCGGCCAGGCCGTGAAGGTCGCCGTGGCCTGTACGGGCGGCGGTCAGGTGACGCTCAGCGTGGACTCCGGCGGCGGCCCGAAGTCGACCAAGGTGTCCTGCCAGCGGGACGACGCGGCCTGGCCGCAACCGTTCTTCTTCTCGCTCGGCGAACGTGACGTCATCGTCGGCATCACCGGGCACGGCACACGGGGCGCCATGGGGTTCATCGCCCACGGACTCGCCATGGACACCGGGAAGGCGCGCGACTCCATGCTGGCCAACCGTGCGCTGCGCACCCTCCCGGACCAGGACAAGGGTCCTGGCCTCGGTACGTCCTGGGGCAGCCTGCGAGACGGGCCCGGCGCCTCGGAGGTCGGTGTGCGGCAGGGGCAGCGGATCAACGTCCGGGCCGCCTGCGTGGGCAGCGGGTCCATCAAGATCGCGGCCGTATCGGGCAAGGCCAAGGCGTCGGAGCGTGTGCGCTGTTCCGGCAACGAAGCCGGTACGGCGGGCTTCCGGCTGACGACCGCCGACTCCGATCTGCGGGTGCACATCACCCGTGGCAAGGGCGCCTCGGGCGGCGCGGCCTACAGCATCCACCGGGAGAGCTGATCCGCCGGGGTCCGGAGGAAAATTCCCGCGCGGCGGCCGGGACGCCGCCTCATACTGAACGACATTTGCCGTGCGGGTGGCCCATGGCTCCACCTGTGATTCGACTGGGACGGTAGGGCGTCATGAGCGAGATGTGGATCGGCGAGAAAGTGCGCCTGCGCGGTGTCGAGCGGCAGGACTGGGAAGGCTTCCGCGAGTTGGCGCAGAACACCGTCGACGCCCGCAATGCCGATCTGGTGGAACCGCCGCGCTCGGACGAGAGTTTCCGGTCCTGGACGGCGGAATGTGCCGTCCGCACCCCGGAGAGCAGATCGTTCCGGCTCGTCATCGAATCGCATGCCGACGCCACATTCGCGGGCGCACTGACCGTCGGTGAGTCCGACCCCCGGGCGGGGCGGTTCAAGATGGGAATCGAGATCGTCCGCTCTCAGCGCGGGCAGGGTTTCGCGGCCGAAGCGACCACGATGATCCTCACCTACATGTTCGCCGAGCAGCGCTACAACAAATGCGAGGTCGAGGTCTACGCGTTCAACGACGCCTCACTCGCGCTCTACCACAAGCTGGGCTTCGTGGAAGAGGGCAGGCTCCGTCAGCACGAATTCTTCGCGGGCCGCTACCACGACTGCGTGCTGCTCGGGATCACCGCGGCCGAGCACTGGGCGACGCACCGGCATCCGTCGCTGCACTGAACTCCCGGGCGCTCAAGGGATGTTGGGCGGTCACCGGTTTCCGACCGACAGCCCGGTCGCGGGGCCGGCCGAGCGATGAACCGTCTCGTGGTCCAAGCCGCGCCTATGAGTCGTGCTGAGTTGAGTAATGGGAGGGGAGAACGCGTCCCGACCGTCTGTTGTCTCCTGAAGGTGAGCGACGTCCCGTGCGTTTCGAGCCGGGTCTTGCGGCGGCGATACACGAGAGGGAAAGACACGTTGACACAGGATCGGTCCGACTCGTTTGCATCCGTTCGATCCCGCGGCCAGCCCCCTCTTCCCGGCGCTGGAGCCTCTCTGGCTTCCGGCATTTCCCCGGCCGTGGGCGAGGGGCCGGGGCTTCCCTACCATCGGCTTGCTCGTACGAGTGTCCGGTACCGCTGGTGGCGCCCCCTGGTAGGGACTGGTGTCGCGCTGTTCGGCACACTCCTGATGATCCTCGTCACGAAGACGGGCGCCCACGTCGCGGGAGACCTGCTGAACCGTCCCGAGGAATCCGACGGATCTCCCACATGGGGCGTGGTTGGCGATGCGGCTGTAGGGCTCCTGGGTTTCGGCCTCATCATTCCGGTTGTGCTTCTGACCACCCGCTGGGTCGGCCGGCGCCCGGCGGGCACGGTGTCATCGGTGTCCGGGCGGGTGAGGTGGCGTTGGCTGATGGTGTGCCTCGCCGTGGCGCTGCCCGTGTCCGTGGGGACACTGATCATGATGGCCACATTGGCCAGCGACACGGGCGGCACGAACGATGTGGAGATGGCCAGTCCGTCCGTTTTCCTGCTCGGCCTTGCGATGGCTTGGATTCTGGTGCCCTTCCAGGCTGCGGGTGAGGAGTACATGTACCGGGGGTGGCTGCTGCAGGCTGCTGGATCCTGGCTTCGGTCGCCGTGGATCGCGATGGTTCCGCAAGCCCTCCTCTTCGCCGCCTCGCACGGATGGGGAACGCCCTGGGGCTTCATCGATCTCACGGTGTTCGGTCTGGTCACGGCATTCCTCGCGATACGTACGGGTGGGATCGAAGCCGGTATCGCATTGCACGTCTTCAACAACGTGCTGGCCATGAGCATCGCCGCTCTGAGCGCTGACGGACTCGTCCCGAAAGAGACCGCCGCCGATATGGGCTGGCTGAAGTTGGCCGCAGACGGGCCGATGGTGGTGCTGTACGCGTTGTTCGTGCTCTGGCTTTTCCGGCGGCGTGATCTCGACAGGGTGCGCATGCCCGCCGGCTGACTACATGTCACGCAATCCTGCGGCGCGGTCGGCTGCTGGAGCGTGGTGCCCCGTCGGCCGGCTGCGGTGCAGTGGTCCGACTCCTTGTGTTGAAAAATCTGGAGGGTCAAGACGTGAGTAACCGGGACGCCGAGACGGGCGCTGAGAGCATGAAGCAGAAGCAGTCGCCGGCAGAGGGGGCATGGGAGTTCTTGTGGGGATCTCCTGGCCTGTTCCTGTTCGTGTCAATGGTGCTGTTCATCATGCGGCGTAGTGAGAAGCAGGTGGAGGTGGCATGGAATCTCTATCTTGTTGCCTGGGCTCCCCTTGTCGTGATGGGCATAGTGAGTCTGTTGTTGCGGAAGAAGCCTCACATGTCCAGTCTCAAGGTCACTCTGGTGCTGCTCGTGGTGCTGGGGGCGTTCAATCTGCTGGTGCATCGGGACAGCTTCCCGTATTAGCAGGGTCTGTCGGTCCGATGGTGTAAGCGGGGTTGTCGCTCGCCCGGCATCGGGGCGTTCTGAGTGTGTCGACCAGGGTCCGTCTTCAAACGGATCTTGCCCAAAGCAGGAACGAGGGCAGGCAGACCGCTGCTTCAAAGGAGGTGGCGGTCTTGTTGTATCGGGTCGCAATGCCGCGAAAGCCCTTGAGGCGGTTCAAGCAGCGCTCGACGGTGTTGCGTTGACGGTAGATCTGTCGGTCGAGTCCTGGTGGCCTGCCACCGCGACGGCCACGGTTGTACCGGTGCCGTCGCTGGTCCGGCATCATCGCGCGCCGGTAGCGCACCGAACTCGTGCTGCCACGGCGCACGATCTGCTGCAGCCGCTGCCCTTCCTGGTCGGTCGGTCTGCGCACACGGACAGGCTCAGGCACCGCGCCTCCAGCGGACGGACGGACGTCACCGCACATCCAACTGCCAGCACCACCAACCCGGCGAACCTACGCGGTCACAGCACTAGCCGCGCATGACCTCCGGTTCGTGCCGGCGCAGCAGCCGGGCGACGGCGAAGCCGCAGATCATCCCGATCGCCAGCAGCACGCCGAGGTCGATACCCCACTGGGTCACGGTGTGGGCCCACAACGGGTCGACGTCGTCCGGCTTGTCCAGGCTCCAGGGCGGCATGGTGTGCGCGAGGTCGAGTGTGGTCCCTGCGCCGGCGACGGCCCAGCGGGCGGGCATCAGCCAGCCGACCTGTTCGATGCCCGGAGAGTCGAACAGCTTGAAGAGGACGCCGGTGAAGACGACTTGGATGACCGCGAACATCACCAGCAGCGGCATGGTCTTCTCCGGGGTCCTCACCAGCGCGGAGATGACCAGGCCGAACATCATGGAGGTGAAGCCGAGCGCGCTGATCACCACGCAGACCTCGACGGCCGTGGGCATGACCAGCCCCTGGGCGGGCAGTTCGCGGACGGAGAAGCCGATCGCGCAGATGACGGCGCCCTGCACCGCGGTGATCAGACCGAGGACGATCACCTTGGACATCAGGTACGCGGAACGGGACAGACCTGTGGCTCTTTCCCGTTCGTAGATCACACGTTCCTTGATCAATTCTCGTACGGAGTTGGCCGCGCCGGAGAAGCACATGCCGACGACGAGGACCAGCAGAATGGTTCCGGACTCCTGGTTGTAGCGGAAGCCGCTGTCGGGCGGTGGCGGCACGAGTCCGTACTTGGCCGGAACCAGACAGCTCACCCCGCCCAGCACGGCCGGGAGCAGCAGCATCAGGGCCAGGAAGCCCTTGTCGGAAGCGATGACCGACACATAGCGGCGGACCAGGGTCCACAACTGGCCGATCCAGCGCTGCGGTCGGGGCGGCAGGGCCTGCGGGGGCGGCTGCGACGGACGGGTGCCCGGCTCCTGCGGCGGTACGGCCGAGTCGATCTCCGCCGCGCAGAACTCGTACTGCCGGGAATTCCGCCAGCGCCCGCCCCAGTCCTCGTCGCGATGGTTCTCGAAGGCGGAGAAGACATCGGCCCACGTCTCGTGGCCGAAGAACTCCAGTGCCTCGTCCGGTGGCCCGAAGTACGCCACGGAGCCGCCGGGAGCCATCACCAACAGACGGTCGCAGAGGGACAGTTCGGCGACGGAGTGCGTGACGACCAGGACGGTGCGCCCGTCGTCGGCGAGTCCTCGCAGCAGCTGCATGACGTCGCGGTCCATGCCCGGGTCCAGGCCGGAGGTGGGCTCGTCGAGGAAGATCAGTGACGGCTTGGTCAGCAGTTCCAGGGCGACGGAGACCCGCTTGCGCTGGCCGCCCGAGAGCTTGGCGATCTTCTTGTCGCGGTGGATGTCGAGTTTGAGCTCCTGGAGCACCTCGTCGATACGGGCCTTGCGCTCGGCCGCCCTGGTGTCGCCGGGGAAGCGGAGTCTGGCGGCGTACTTCAGGGCGGTGTCGACGGTCAGTTCCTTGTGCAGGATGTCGTCCTGCGGGACCAGTCCGATACGGCGCCGCAACTCGGCGAACTGGGTGTAGAGGTCGCGGTTGTCGTAGAGGACGTCTCCGCGGTCGGCGGGCCGGTAGCCGGTGAGCGCGCGCAGGAGAGTGGACTTCCCGGAGCCCGACGGGCCGACCACCGCGACCAGCGACTTCTCCGGGACACCGAAGGAGACGTCGTCCAGAATGGTCTTCCCGCGTCCGACGGTCACCGTCAAGTTCCGGGCGGCGAAGGAGACTTCACCGGTGTCGACGTACTCCTCCAGCCGGTCCCCGGCGAGGCGGAAGGTGGAGTGCCCTACGCCGACGATGTCGTACGGGCCGATGATCCGGCGGTGCACCGGCTGCCCGTTGACATAGGTGCCGTTGTGGCTGCCGAGGTCGACGATCTCGAAGCGACCGTCGGGCATGGGCCGGAACTCCGCGTGGCGGCGGGAGACATACGGCCCCTCCACCACGAGTTCGTTGTCCTGCCCACGACCGATGCGCAGCCGCCGCCCCAGGACGAGAGGGTGGACTCCCGAGGGGTCGCGGTCGATGGAGAGGGCGGCGGCAGCTCCGCGGGGCGGGGCGGCGTCCCGGGCGTCGCGCGCCCCGGTGGGAGCGCCGGAACCGAAGCCAGCGGCGGAACCGGGGCCACCGGCGGGGCGGGGGGCGGTGTGCTGGGGAGTGGTGTGCTGGGGAGTGGTGTGCTGAGGGGTGGTGTGTGGGGTGGCGGTTTGCCGGGGGGCGGCGGGCCGGAACAGGCCGTCGCCAGAGGCGGCCTCGCGCTCGGGCCCCGCTTCCGGCGCCGCCCCGGGCCTCGGCTCCGGAAGCGATCGCGGCCGCGGGCTGGAGGCCGGTGCTGGGGCCGGATCCGTCGTCCGTGCAGGCATGGGTGCTGCTGCGGCCGGTGCGGTCGTCCCTGCAGTCGCCGGTGCAGTGTCCGGGGCCGCTGCCCCGGAGCCCGCCGCGCCTGACGGCCCTCCCGCAACTGCTGGCCCCGCCGGGCTCGTTGGGGCCGCCGGAGCGTCCTCGGCCCGGGGGGCCGACGCTCCCGGATGCGCGGCGGGGGTCGCCGACGTACCGCGCCCCGTGGCAGATCGGGCCTCCGGGCCGGCTTCGGCCGGGTGCGCCGCCGCGCGGCTCTGCGCGGCAGCCCGCGCATGATCGCCGCTCGCCGACACGTCCTCGGTGAAGTCCAGACGCATGCCGCTGGCCACGTTCCCCAGCCGGACGATCGACCCGTGGCCGATCTCGACCCGCTGGATACGACGCCCCTCCGCAAATGTGCCGTTCGCGCTGCCGAGGTCCTCGATGACCCACGTTCCGCCGTCGCAGCGGATCGTGACGTGCCGCCGGGACACCCGGCGGTCGATGCACGAGATGTCGGCCTGCTGGTCGCGCCCGACGGTGTAGCTCCGGGACGCGTCCAAGGTCCAGGTGCGTCCGTTGGCGTGCAGTACAAGTTCCGGCACTTCTGCCCCAAGTCGGTCGTGTGCACCGAGGTCGCCTGCGTGAGGACAGGCGATGCTCGGACGGCTCCTGCTGTTCCGGCGTGCGCTCGGGCATTCCGGGTGCACGGGCGTCAGCGGCGTGCGGCCCGCGGCAACAGACCGCCACCGCCCCGTAGTCGACCCGGCACATCGGCGGGCCGAGTACTAGCCGGCGAGGGCCGGAACGTCGTCGGTCGGTGTCCGGGGCGCGATAGGTGCCACCTGCGGCGGGGGCGCATAGGGGAAGGTCCGGATTCGCAGACGCATGGTGAGCCGATTCCCTTGAACTGAGCTGTTATTTTCCCGACGAACGTAACGGCCCGCACGCCGACGGTCGATGAGCAATTCATACTCAGGAGACAGGAGTTGAGTCGCGCTACCATGCCCGGCTCATGGTGCGGCGAAATGCACCGCAGCGCACTGCCGTTCCGTCGGTCGCGTATCCGTGGCCCCGCCGTGACACCTCTGTCGACGCATTCCGTCCCGCTCTCGCGGTGACCTCTCCGTGAATATCGCGGGCTCTCGCTCCGAGCGCCATTCCGGCCCTTCGACCGGTGGGCCCGGACGGCCCCGACGACCCCGACGGCCCGGACGCTAGGAGGCGATCGCGTTCAGCGCTGTCTCGGCGAGGTCCGGCCAGCGGCCGGCGTGGGCGACGGGCACGGCGACCCAGTCCTTGAAAGGGCGACCATTGCCCGAGGGGTCGAAGAGTTCCGCACCGGGCAGATCCAGCGCGGCCCGGTGCGCGGCGGTTCCGTCACCGAGCTTGACGGCGAGCAGCTCGCCCTTGAGGCAGGCGAAGGCCTTTCCCTGCGCCTTGATGGCGCGCTTGCCGAACATCGCGCCGGCGACCGCGCCCCGTGGGGCGAGATCCTCGGCGATGCGGTCGAAGTGTTCGTCGGGTGTCACGGCGGTGTCCTTGTGGGGGTTCGGTGAGCCGGTGTGCGACCCGGCCGGGCACGCCGGCGCGTACGGTCGTGGACGGCATGGAAGAGGGCGCGGGGCGTGACGGGGTTGCGTGTCATGGCGGGGAGCCGGAGATCCCGCCGCCGAGCCGCGTCCGGCCGACCTACCGCATCCTGCCCTCGTACCGCGTCGGGCCGTCGTACGGCGTGCCGCCGACGGTGCCGTGTACGGGATCGGGTCCGGGCCGGAACGGGCCGTCCAGCGCCGCCCATTGGAGCAGCATGATGGTCTTGGCGTCGGCGATCGCCCCGTGGCGCACCATCTCCAGCGCTTCGTCGAAGGGCAGTTCCACGGTGGTGATGTCCTCGCCCTCGGCGGCGACTCCGCCGCCGTCGCCGGTGGCGGTCGACGGGCCGTAGGGGGCGGCGAAGAAGTGGAGGCGTTCGGTGACCGAGCCGGGACTCATGTAGACGGTGAAGACCTGCTCGGCCGTGCCCACGAAGTGCCCGGTCTCCTCGGCCGCTTCCCGGCGGATTGCCTCCTCGGGCCCTTCGCCGTCCAGCAGACCGGCCGCGGTCTCGATGAGCATGCCGTCCGGGTGCCCGTTGACGTACGCGGGAAGGCGGAACTGACTGGTGAGGAGCACGGTCCGCCGGTGGGTGTCATGAAGCAGGATCGTGGCGCCGTCGCCCCGGTCGTAGGTCTCGCGCTGCTCACGGCTCCACCGGCCGTCGTTGTGGCAGTAGTCGAAGGTGGTCCTGCGCAGGACGTACCAGTCGCAGGAGAGCACCTGCACGTCGGTGATCCGCACCCGGGGGTTGCCGGTCAGATCGCGTCCGTGGAGGTCCAGGCCCGTGCGTCCGCGGCGGTCGGGGGTGTCGATGCCGGCGGTCATCGGGCCGGGGGCACATCCACGAGATCGGTGTAGACGCTCTTGCCCCCCGCGCGGGCGAGGGCGACCATCCGGTCCGCCCCTTCGGAAGGGCCGCCGATACGGAGGACGGCGTCGCAGCGCGCGAGCAGTTGCACGGCGACGGGGTGGAAGATCTCGTCGAAGACCGCGTCGCCGGGACCGGTGCTTCCGGCGGTCTCCACGAGCGGCAGGGCGAGGGCCTCGCCGGTGACGGGGAGGTGGCCGTCGCGGAAGAGTGTCAGCGCGGCTTCGTTCATGGCCCGTACGTTGGCGCCGAGTTCGACCGGGTCGTCGCCCGTGCCCGAGCGGTACGGGCCGGCGACGAGAATCATCAGGGACGAGGGCGGTGCACTCACGGCGACTCCTCAGGGTGGGGTGAAAGGTGTTCAGGCCAGGCGGGTGTCGACACCCGCTTCTCGTAGGGCCTGGAGTGTCGGGGGGCCGCCGGGGTGGGTTCCGGCGTCTTCTGCGGCGGTGTCGGTGACGAAGGCGTCGACCGCGCCGAGGGGCGCGACCTGGCTGAAGGCGCGGACGCCGAGTTTGGTGGCGTCGGCGACCCCGATGGTGTGCGCTGCCTGGGCGAGACCGGCCTGTTTGACGGCGGCGTCGTCCAGGGAGAACTCCGACCAGCCGTGCTCCGCGTGCACGCCCCCGATGGACATCACGAAGCAGTCGAAGACCAGGGACTCCAGCGTGCGCAGGGCCAGGGGGCCGACGAGGGAGCGCTCGCCCGGGCGGGAACGCCCACCGACGACGAGGAGTTCGATCCCCGGCCGGTCCGCGAGGCGGACGGCGGTCTGGATGCTGAGCACCGCGACGGTGAGGGGTGCGCGGGCGGCGAGGTGCTCCGCGACGTGGACGGTGGTGGTTCCCGCGTCCAGCAGCACGCGCGATCCGGTTTCCACCATGGCGGCGACGGCCGCACCGAGCCGGTCCTTCGTCGCGGTCTGCCAGGGCTCGCGTGCGGCGAACCCGGCACCCTCCTCGCGGGAGCGGGTGGCGACCGCGCCACCGTGGATGCGGCGGACGAGGCCCTGGCGTTCGAGTGCGTCGAGGTCCCGGCGCACGGTCATCTCCGAGATCCCGAGGCGGCGGGAGAGCTCCGACACGGAAACCCGGTCGGAGCCCTGCACCAGCCGCAGGGTCAGGTCCAGACGGTTGGCGACACCCATGGCCCATTTCTAACACGAGGTGTTGGAAACGAACATGGATGTGTGCGAATTCAGGGTGCACCCAGGGGCTCTCACCGGTACCTCAGGATCCATGGACCGCGTCATGCCACCTCATACCATCGCGAAACGCCCCTACCTGTCGAAGTTCGCGGTGGCGGTGGCGGTGGCGGTCACCCGGACGAAACAGCGGGCGGGGCAGCGGCGGACGTTCGCACAGGGATGGTGTTCGAACGGACACCGTCAGCCGGAAGCGTGGCGTCTACGCGGTGACGACGAAGAGGATCAGCCCGACGAGCATCAGCACGATCTGCCCGCGGAGCAGCGCCGACCGTCCGGCGCGCCCCACACCGCGCGTGGGGAGCAGCAGTGCGGCGAGACCGACCACACCGGAGAGGCCCACAAGCCATCCCCCCGCGGTGCCGAGCGCGGACACCCCACGGCCGCTCCCGTCGAGAGCCTCGTCGACGACAAACAGCAGCGCCACGAAGAAGACGGTGGGCAGCAGCGCGAGCGCGATGCCCGAGACGAGGCGCATCTCGCGGTGGGAGAGCCCGTGCGAGCCTCCTTCGGCTCCGGTTCTGTTCGCGGTCACGGCGGGGAGTCAAGCACCGTGGTTCGTCCCGATGGAACGGGCAATTCCTACTCAGCTCCGGGGCGTGGCCGACAGGCGACGTTCCGCATGCGCCCCTCGGCGACCCCCATCGGAGAGCGGGCGCCGTGGCGGTGAATCTCCGCCGAGTCCGCACACGCCGTCGACCGACTGTCGGTCACCTCCATCCCGACCAGTGACCAGTGACACCGACCACCGACCACCGACCACCGACCACCGACCACCGACCACCGACCACCCATAGGATCACCCCGCTTCGGGCGAAGGCTCAGCCTGTACGCGCACTCCACCCGCACACGCGAAGGGTGGACCGGCCACGGCCCGGCCCGCCGCCCGATGACTCAGGTCGAGGCGGCTTGGCACGCGGCCCGCAGCCTCTCGGCGAGATGAGCCTCCCGCTCGGCGAAGCGCTCGGCGGGCACCGGCATGGAGATCGCCGCCACCGGCACGCCGTCGCGGGTCACCACCGCGCCGATGGCGGCGATGCCGGTGGTGTGCTCCTCGCGATCGAACGCCATGCCCGTTTCGCGCACGCTCACCAACTCCGCGAGCAGACGTTCCTTGGACGTGATGGTGGCGGGCGTGAGTCCCTCCAGCCGGGAGGGCAACAACCGCTCGGCGGCCTCGTCCGGCAGGGCCGCCAGGAACGCCTTGCCGTTGGCCGTGCAGTGCAGCGGAAACGCAGCCCCCACCGCGGAGACCGCTCTGAGCGCCTGGGTGCTCTGCACCTGATCCACGAAGCGGGCCGCATTACCCTCCAGCACGGACAGATCCACGGTCTCGTCCACGGCCTGCTGCAACTCCTTGATCGTCGGCCGGAGTTCGTCGACAAGTCCGGTGGCGGCGGCGCCCGCGAGAGCGCTGAGCGCACTGCCCAGCCAGATACGCCCGTCGGCGTCGATCCGCAGCAGCCGCTCCTCGGCGAGGGCGTTGACGATGCGGTGCGTCGTGGTCTTGGCGAGACCCACCACGTCATCGAGGTCCGCGAGACGCAGCGCGCCGTTGCGCGCGCCGACCGCGCCGAGGATTCCCGCTGCCCGACGGATGACCTGGATGCCCGACCTGCCGGCCTCTGGTGATGAAGACATGCCCCGAGTATAGTCCACATCGTAGATCCAAGGATCCACAATGCAGATCAGACGACAGATCGAGGGACGGCGGGTCGGATGGAACTCACGGGCGCGGTGTTCGAGCGGGACGCGGCGGGATATGAGGAGGCGCGGCGCGCCACTGTCTGGAACGCCCGGATCCCGGACCGTTTCCCCGACCTCATCGTGCAGGCCGCGTCGGTGAGCGACGTCCAGGCGGCGGTGCGCCACGCCAAGGCCCACGGCATGCGGGTCGGGGTCCGCTCCGGCGGCCACAGTTGGGCCGCCAACCATGTGCGCGACGGAGGCCTGCTCCTCGATGTCTCGCGGCTCAACGACATCGAGGTCGACCGCGATGCGATGACCGCGACCGTGGGCCCCGGCAAGAAGGGCCACGAGATGTGCGAGGACCTCGCGGTGCACGATCTCTTCTTCCCCGCCGGGCACTGCAAGGGCGTCGCCGTCGGCGGCTATCTGCTGCAGGGCGGTTACGGCTGGAACAGCCGCATGCTCGGCCCGGCCTGCGAGAGCGTCCTCGGCATCGACGTCGTCACCGCCGACGGCGACCTCGTCCATGCCGGCCCCGAGGAGAACGCCGAACTGTACTGGTCCGCGCGCGGAGCGGGCCCCGGCTTCTTCGGCGTGGTGACCCGGTTCCATGTGCGGGTCCACGCACGGCCCGCCGTCTGCGGATCCAGCCTCTACGTCTATCCGCTCGAACTGCTGGAGGAGGTCTACCGCTGGGCTCACGCCATCGGCCCCGAGGTCGACCGCCGCGTGGAGATGCAGATCCTCATGTCCCGGGACTTCGAGGAGCTCGGTATCGACCTCCCCGCGATCGTCATCGCCTCACCGGTGTTCGCGGACTCCGAATCCGAGGCGCGGGAGGCCCTGTCCGTCCTGGAGACCTGCCCCGTACGCGACCAGGCGCTGATCGCGGTGCCGTTCGCACCGGCGCAACTGCCCGACTGGTACGCGGCGGTGATGCAGGCGTACCCCGAGGGCCGGCGGTACGCGACCGACAACATGTGGACCTCGGCCCCGTTCGACGATCTCCTTCCCGGCCTGCGACGTATCGCCGAGAGTCTGCCACCGGCGCCGTCGCACTGCCTCTGGCTCAACTGGGGCCCCGCGCCTCGGCGTCAGGACATGGCGTACTCGATGGAGGACCAGACCTATATCGCCCTCTACACCGTCTGGTCCGACGCGGCCGACGACGACGCGTACGCCGACTGGGCCCAGTCCCGCATGGAGGCCATGGCCCCGTGCGCGACGGGCATCCAGCTCGCCGACGAGAACCTCGGCCGGCGCCCCGCACCGTTCGCCACCGGTGCCGCCATGGACCGCCTCGACCGAGCACGTGCCGCCTACGATCCCGACGGCCGCTTCCACTCCTGGATGGGCCGGGTATGAGCGCGCGACGGCGCCCGGTGCGCGCGGGCACGCCCTACCTCGGCTACCGGGCCGGTGACGCCGACACTCCGTTCGGCTCCTACTTCGACCCGGAAATGGCCCCCCTGGCGCCCCACGTGGTCGAGGCGCTCCACACCGGTCCGCAGCCCATGCCTCTTTTCACTCCGCTGGAGAAGGCCGGTTCGCTGCTCGACGGAGACCGGGAACCCGTCGAGACGGGCTACGCACTCGGGAGCGACGGCTCCCTGTGCGTCGCTGTGCACACCTCCATGCCCGAGGTCACCCCCTCGATGTGGGACTGGTGGTTCGGCTGGCACGGTGACGACACGCGCAAGTACAAGCTCTGGCACCCCCGGGCCCACGTCTTCGCGCAGTGGGCCGACGACCCGGTCCATCACGGCCCCCGGGCGTACGTCGGCCGCACCTCGTTCGTCGACGAGTACATCGGGTCCACGCTCACGCGCGCGGCGATTTCCTTCGTCCCGCCCTCTCGACTCGGCCTGGACGAGGCGCGCTTGGCCGATCCCGGTGAGGCAACGGCGATCTGCGCGCGCGTCGGGCTGTCGAACCACCCGCTCGACGCCGGCTATCTGCTGCACCATGTGCGGCGGACTCCCGCGGGTTCCGAGATGCGTTCGCGTTTCTGGATCGGCGGGCGTCATGCCTCACCCCGCACGCGTATCGGCGCTTTGGACCGCCCGTTGCCGTCCCTCATCGGCCGTATGGCCGCCAGAACGGACCGGGACGCCGCCGATCTGCTGGTGCACTGCGCCCAGGAGATGGCGCATCTCGCGTCGTTCCTTCCCAGGATGTGGGAGGAGTTCGCGCGAGAGGACTGAGCGGGGCAGCGGATACCGCATCGCCAAGGGTTCGCGTCCGGGCCGGAATTCGGTCAGGAAGACGTCCGTATGCGCGGCCGGCTTGCCCGGCGCCCCGTGAAGCAGGCTCGCCTTCATCTGTCGTGACGGCCCGCCGGATGTTCGGCGGGCCGTTTCGGCTGTTTCGGCTGTTCCGGTGTTCGGCTGTTCCGGCCGCTCTGCTGTTCCGCTGTTCATGGGCGGGCCGGTGGCCGCCCGGCTTCACGCGGGGCGGGCGCCCGTGATCACCAGCGTCGGGCCCGCGTTGGCGGAGCGACCCGAGGAGGAGAAGCATGGAGAACGGGCCCTTCACGCGAAATGTTGGGAGAGCCGGGATGACGACCGGAGACCTGCCCGAGGTGGTGTCGCGCGAGGAGTGGCTGGCCGCCCGCAAAGAGTTGCTGGCCGAGGAGAAGGAGCTCACCCGGGCATGCGACCGGGTCAACGCCCACCGGCGGCGGCTGCCGATGGTGCTCATCGACAAGCCGTACACATTCGAGGGCCCGGACGGGACAATCGGCCTGCTCGACCTCTTCGAGGGGCGGCAGCAGCTCTTCGTGCACCATTTCATGTGGACCTACGACATCGACGCCCACGGCACCGAGCACCCCCATGACCACGGCTGCTCGAGCTGCTCCTCCGCGGCCGACCGGATCCGCATCCCCGACGAGTACGAAACCTGACGGATACGCCTCCCTGGGCCAGGCCTCCACCCCACACCCACGGTCACGTGAACCGGTCGGCCGTCCGCCACTCCCGTACGGGCATGATGCGCACCGTCAGTTCCGCCCCGCGCGCTCACCAGGTCCGCCCCGCGCGCTCACCAGGTCCGCCCCGCACGCTCACCAGGTCCGCTCCGCGCACCGGTCAGTTCCGCCCCGCGCGCCCGTCAGCCCGTCCGCCCCGCCCGTCGGTCCCCTTCCCGTTCTCGTCGCCCGACCGCTGGAGGAGCGGCGACAGCCGGTAGTCGACCAGCTTGCTCATGATCAGCGCCGTAGTCGTCCGCTCCACCCCGGGGCTGGCCAGCACCCGCCCCGCGATCCGGTACAGATCGTCCGCATCCTCGGCGACGACCCGCACCAGGAGGTCCGCCTCCCCACTGAGGCCCTCGACCTCGACGACCTCCGGGATACGACCGAGCACCTCGGCGACCTCCTCCAGCCGGTTCTGCGTCACCCGCGTCGTGATGACCGCCGACAGCGGATAGCCCAGCGCGGCCGGATCGATCCGCCGCTCGAACGACCGCAGCACACCGCGGCGGTCCAGCTTCGCCAGCCGGGCCTGGACGGTGTTCCGGGAGAGTCCGAGCCGCTGCGCCAGCGCCAGCACGGGAGCGCGGGGCTCCTCGGCGAGAGCGAGCAGCAGCCTCGCGTCGACGGCGTCGAGGGGCTCCTCGCCTGTCACAGTGCTCAACCTCGCTATGTCCCGGAGCCGCATTACCGAGCAGATTGCTCAATACAGGAGGGCATGCTTGTGCGATCATCATGGCTCTGTTGTCATGCGGATGCAATCTGTTGACATCCAAGACCGGGACGGACTGCATGAAGACCACGGACCCCATGGCGAGCACGGCCGCGTCGGCCCTCTCGGAGACCCGGCCGGCTCCTGCCGGCCTCGACGCGCTCCGAGCCGTGGAGCAGCGCGTCCTGTGGCTGTCGACGGCGATCATCGACCACGCCAACCGCGTCCGCCCGAATCCGGGCGGCCTCAAGGTCGGCGGGCACCAGGCGTCGAGCGCCTCCATGACGTCGATCATGACGTCCCTGTGGTTCCACGAGCTCGGCCGGGACGACCGCGTCTCGGTCAAGCCGCACGCCTCCCCCGTGCTCCACGCGATCAACTATCTCCTCGGCGAGCTGGACGAGTCGTACCTGACGACGCTGCGCAGCTTCGGCGGCCTGCAGAGCTACCCGAGCCGGGAGAAGGACCCCGACCCGGTCGACTACTCCACCGGCTCGGTGGGCATCGGCGCGACCGCCCCCATCTGGGGCGCGGTCGCCCGCCGTTACGTCAACGCGCACTTCGAGGGCGGCACCACCGGGCGCCAGTACTCCCTGGTCGGGGACGCCGAACTCGACGAGGGTGCCTGTTGGGAGGCGATCCTCGACCCCGGCGTGGCCGAGCTGGGCGAGGTCGTCTGGATCGTGGACTTCAACCGCCAGTCGCTGGACCGCATCGTCCCCAACATCTCCGCGACCCGCCTGCAGGGGATGTTCGCCGCAGCCGGCTGGCAGGTCATCACCGTCAAGTACGGCCGCCTGCTGGAGGATCTGTTCGCCCGGCCGGGCGGTGACGCGCTGCGCGAACGCATCGACGGGATGACCAATCCCGAGTACCAGCGCCTGCTGCGCTGCACCCCCGACGAGCTCCGCGAGCGCCTGCCCGGCCAAGGGCCGGGGCGCGAGGCGGTCTCCCGGCTGCTCGCGGACCTCGACGACACCGCTGTCGATGCGGTCATCCGCAATCTCGGCGGCCATGATCTCGGCGCGCTGCTGGACGCGTACGCCTCCATAGACGACACCCGGCCGACCGTCGTCTTCGCCTACACGGTCAAGGGTCACGGCCTGCCGACGGCCGGTCATCCGCAGAACCACTCGTCCCTGCTGACCGGCGAGCAGATGACCGAACTCGCCGCCCGCGTCGGCATGGACACGGAGCGGCCGTGGGCCCGCTTCCCCCAGGGCAGCACCGAAGCCGAGCTCTGCGACCGTACGGCCGCACGGCTGCGCCGCCCCGCGACACCGGACCAGGCTCCTCCGGCGCTGCCCACGGACATCGGACGCACCCCGTCGGGCAAGGGCACGACGCAACAGGCGCTCGGCCGGGCGCTGCTGGACCTGACGCGCGAGGCGCCGGAGGCCGCGGGCCGTGTCGTCACGGTCAGTCCCGACGTCGCCTCGACGACGAACCTCGGCGGCTGGCTGAACAAGGTCGGCACCTGGTCCCCCACGGAGCGCCGGGACTGGTTCGCCGACGACGCCGAGACGATCCTGCACTGGCGGGAGCAACCCAGCGGCCAGCACATCGAGTTGGGGATCGCCGAGACCAACCTGGTCGGTCTGCTGGGGGAGTTGGGGGCGACCTGGAGCCGCTGGGGCAGGCCGCTGCTGCCGATCGGCGTGGTCTACGACCCGTTCGTCGGCCGTGCCCTGGAACCGTGGGCGTTCGGGATGTACGCGGGCGGGCAGTCGATCCTCGTCGGCACACCCTCCGGGGTCAGCCTCGCCCCCGAGGGCGGCGCCCACCAGTCGGTCATCACCCCGTCCATCGGCCTGGAGCAGCCCGGCTGCACCGCCTACGAACCCGCCTTCGCGATCGACGTGGAGTGGTGCCTGCTGGCCTCCCTGGCCCAGCTCGGCAAGCCCGGCGGCAGCTCCACGTATCTGCGGCTGTCCACCCGTCCGGTGGACCAGTCGCTGGCCGCCGTGCCCACCGATCCCGCGGCGCGTGAACGCCGCCGCAAGCAGGCCGTCGCGGGCGGCTACCTCCTGCGCCGCCACAGCGATCCGGCCCTGACCATCGCGGCGGCGGGAGCGATGGTGCCGGAGGCGCTGGCCGCGGCCGAGCGGCTCGACGACCTCGGCTTCGGTGCCGACGTCGTCTGCGTCACCAGCCCCGACCTCCTCTTCCGCGCCACTCGCGCGCGGCAGGGGCTCCAGGAGGGCGCGGACTGGATCCTGGACCAGGCGTTCCCCCGCGAGCGGTCCCGGCCGCTGGTCACCGTGCTCGACGGGCACCCGCACACGCTGGCGTTCCTGGCCGGAATCCACCAGGTGCGCAGCCGCGCCCTGGGCGTCACGGGCTTCGGGCAGTGCGGCACGCTCGAGGACGTGCACCGCTATCACGGGATCGACGCGGACGGCATCGTCACGGCGGCGCTGGACCTCACGGACTGAGGCCCGGATCCCGGCTCGTTCCTGCCCGCCGGCCTGTGCGGACCGGGTCGCTGTCCGGTCCGCACAGGCCGGCGGCCAGGTGCTGCGTGCACGCTGTACGCGTTCGCCGAGCGGGGCCCGTAGGGGGCGGAAGCGGATCCGGGGCCGTGGGTCCGGGTGGGTCCGAGGTGGGTCCGGGTGGGTCCGGGTGGGTCCGAGGTGCCGTCTACTCCCCCACGCGCCCGTCGATGCGTTCGCGCAAGAGGTCGGCGTGCCCATTGTGGCGGGCGTACTCCTCGATCATGTGCACCAGCACTTCGCGGAGTTGGATGGGCTTGCCACCCTTGCTGCCGGTGACGCCGAGATCGGCCGCCTCGGCCACGAACCGTTCGGCGTACGCCACTTCGGCGCGCCAGGTGGCCCACGCCTCGGCGACCACGTCCGGGTCGCCGACGGCGTCGGTGAACTCCGCGTTCGGGTCGGCCTCGGTGCGGTAGTGCCGGGGGACGTCCTGGCCGGCCATGACGATGCGGAACCAGCTCATCTCGACCACGGCCATGTGCCGTACGAGCCCCAGCAGTGACAGTTCCGACGGCTCCACCGAGCGCCGGGCCAGCGACGCGGCGTCGAGACCGGAGCACTTCATCTCCAGCGTGAGCCGCTGATCCCGCAGATACCCGGTGAGCGTGGCGCGCTCACCGTCGAACCCGCCCTCGGACCGCGGGTCGTCGTCGGGGTGCACGAACATGTCCGACCAGCCGAAGCGCCGCTCCGGCAGGGAGTCCGACGGTCCTCGACCGTCCGGTCCCTGGCCGTTCCGTTCCGTGACGGACCGATTCTCCGTGTGATCACCCATGCCGCACAGCATCGGCGTTCCCGGCCGCGTCCGCCACGCGTTTTCCGTACGGCGACCGGCCCGCGTCCGGGTGCCATGTGTTCGGCATGCGGACCGTGGCGGTGACCGTGCACCGGACAGTGGCGGTGACCGACCTGCGGACGGTGGCGGTGACCGGCGCGGCCTCGGGCCCTCACGCGCGGCTCCCCTGACCCCGACGCCGGCGGCCGCGCTGGTGAGCCCCGTCGACCGGTGACACCCTGGTCGTGTGATGGGCCTGGAGATCACGGTCGTCGTTCTGGCCGCGGTCCTCTTCTTCACCTGGGCGGCCCGGCGGCTCCGGGTCAGCGAGCCCGTGCTGCTCCTCTTCGGCGGCTGTCTCATCGGTCTCACCCCGGAATTCGACTCCGTGAGGCTGCCGCCCGAGGTCGTCCTGCTGCTGTTCCTCCCGGCGCTGCTCTACTGGGAATCGATCAAGACGTCCCTGCGCGAGGTCCGCGCCAATCTCCGCCCCATCATCCTGCTCGCCACCAGTCTGGTGCTGGTGACCGCGGTGACCGTCGCGGCCACCGCCCACGCGTTCGGGCTGTCCTGGCCGGTCGCCTTCATGCTGGGCGCCGCGGTCGCCCCGACCGACGCCGTGGCTGTGGCCGCGGTCTCCCACGGCATGCCGCGCCGTGCGGTCACCATGCTGCGCGCCGAGAGCCTGATCAACGACGGTACGGCGCTGGCGCTCTTCGCGGTGGCGGTGGGCATCGCCACCGGTGAGCACACGTTCTCCTGGTCGGACACCGCGCTCCGGCTCGGGTGGAACTACGCGGGAGGTGTGGCGATCGGCGCGGTCATCGCCCTCCTCTCGCTCGCCGTCAGACGCCGGGTGCACGAGCCGATGCTGGGCGCCGGGCTGTCGGTGCTCGTCCCCTTCGCCGCCTATCTGCCGGCCGAGCTGGCCCACGCCTCGGGGGTGCTGGCCGTGGTCACCTGCGGGCTGATCACCAGCCAGGCCAGTCCTCGCCTGATCGATGCCAGGATCCGCGTCCAGGCCACTCCGTTCTGGGACGTGAGCTGCTTCATCCTCAACGGCGCACTGTTCGTCCTCGTCGGCATGCAGCTCCCGTCCGCCGTGCGCGGGCTGGAGTCGATCTCGCTCTCCTACGCGCTGTGGGCGGCTCTGGCGGTCAGTGGTGCGGTCGTGTTCACCCGCCTCGCGTGGTCGTACACCATGCCGTATGTGATCCGGGCCCTGGACCGGCGCCCGCAGCAGCGCGCCCGGCGCGTCGGCTCCCGGCAACGGCTGCCGCTGGCGTGGGCGGGCGTACGGGGTGCGGTCTCGCTCGCCGCGGCCCTCGCGGTGCCGACCGTCACCGTTGACGGGGGCCGGCTGGTGGGCCGTGACGCGATCGTCTTCATCACCGTCGGGGTCATCCTGATCACCCTGGTGCTGCTCGGGCAGACGCTCCCCGCGGTCGTACGGTGGGCCAGAATGCCCCCGGATCCGGCGGACGACGAGGAACAGCTCGCGCGCCGTCGCCTGTCCGCGGCAGCCCTGGAGGCGCTGCCCACGCATGTGGAGCGGCTCAACGTCCCGGACGAGGTCGCCGACCGCACCGCCACGGAACTGCGCGGTCTGGCCGCGCGCGGAGCCGGGGGCGACGAGGACGAGGAGGTCGATCCCTATGCGGTGTCGGCCTCGCTGTCACGGGCGATCCTGCAGGTCAAACGGGCGGAGCTGATCCGTCTCCGAGATGAGCGCCTGATCGACGGGACGGTGCTGCAGCGGGTCCAGGCGCTGCTGGACGCGGAGGAGGTCCGGCTCGATCTCTCGTTCCCGGACCCGGCGTCCACCGCCGACCCGGATCCGCGGGGCGGCACGGACGGGGACCGCCGCGGCGACGACACCTGACCCGGCCGTCGCCGCGCGACGGCCCGGCCCATGCTGTCGCATGCCGCTCGCGGTGCGCCCGTGTCCGATCAGAACTCGGCCCGGGCGACGGCGAGTTCCAGCTCGCGGGCCCTCTCGTCGCCCGCCACGGGAACGGTCGCACCGGTGACGGTGAAGCCGGCCTTCTCGTAGCACGCCCTGGCGCGGGTGTTGTGCTCGTGCACGTACAACCGCACACGTGTGACGCGGGGTTCGTCCAGCGACCAGGACCAGGCGACCGCGGATTCGAGAAGGGCTCGTGCGATGCCCGTACCGCGCCGTTCCGGACGGACGAACACGCCGACGAGGTGTGTCTGATCGGCTTCCGGCATGCCGCCGAATACGGTGTCGGCACCGGCCCGTTCGACGAGCGCCGTCACCGAGCCGGTCCACCGGCCGTCGGGCTCCTCGGCGACGAACTGCCGTGTCCTCAGAAGCCCGCGGCTGCCGGCGGCACGCTCCCGCCAGTGCTCGTCCGGTTTCGCCGCTGCCTGTACGTATGTCTCCAGGAAGGCGATGGATGCCATCGGATCCCGGAGCGCGGCGAGCCGCAGCTCCTTGCACTTCGGCCAGTCCTCGGGCCGCACCGCACGAATGAGCGCTTCCATCCGGCGATCCTGGCCACCCAGGCGCCGTACCCGCAACGAGATTTGCGCGCCCCGTCCGTAACGGCACATGAACGGGCCGCCGGGAAGAATCCGGATGACGGGGACACCAGCACCTGACTAGGTTCATCCGTCATGGTCAGCACGCGTACGCGCCCCTTCCGACAGGACGACATCCCGGCTGCGAGCGCGCTGCTCGCGGCCCGGTACGGCCATGACCCCGATGCCTGCGCGCCACTGCTTCGCGACGCGTGGGCGGCGGGCGCGCGGGGTGCCCTCACCGAGTCGCCCGAGGGCACGCCGACGGGCCATCTGCTCGCCGTGGAGGGCGACGACACCAGGGGCCGTCACATGTGGAGCGGCCCGGGCCAAGCGGCCGGTGACGCGGACGCGCTGTGCCGGCTGTACGCGTCGCTGGCGGGCGACTGGCTCGCAGAGGGCAGAGACCACCACTACGTCGTGGCGTCTGTGGCGGACGTCCCGGTCTGGCAGTCGCTGTGCTTCGGCCAGGAGCAGGTCCACGGGCTGATGGAGTTGGGCGCAACGGAGCACCGGGGAGCGGATGCCCTTACCGGGCGGGGAGTTGGGCCGGAGGCGGACGCGCGAACCGCAGGGCCGGAGGCGGTCGCCGGCGACGGCCGGGCGCAGCCGGTCGAGGGGTTCGCGAGCCGCCCGACCTCGGCCTTCCGCATCCGGGCGGCGGGGCCGGGCGATCTCGACCGGCTGGCACCTCTCTTCCCGCTGATCGCCGACGCGCACGCCGCGGCGCCCGTCTTCGCCTGCGTCGACGCCGACTTCTACGCCGGTCTGCACCCCGGCCACCGGGAGCTTCTGCGGGACCCCACGGTGGCGTACTGGATGGCCGAGGGCTCTGATGGAACCGCTCTCGGGTTCTGCGTGATGCGTCCCGTGGGCGATGACGAGGTGAGCCCGCTCAAGCCGCGCGGCTCGGTGGAGCTCGCGCTCGCCGCGACCGCGCCCGAGGCGCGCGGCACCGGCGTGGGCCGCACACTGGCCGAACACGCCCTGACCGACGCCGTACGCCGTGGCTTCCGCGTCTGCGTCACCGATTGGCGCGCGGCGAACCCGTTCTCGTCGGGCTTCTGGCCCCGCCGGGGATTCCGGCCGGTCGCCCACCGGCTGCACCGCATCCTCGACCCCAGGCTGACCGAGCGGGCCGCTGCGCGGGCCGGACGACGCGGCGGGGAGGCGCGGACCGAGGCCTGACCGCCGCTGGGTCAGGCGGGGACGGCCTCCGGGTCCTCGTGCGCGGTTTCCCGTGCGCAGACGGCGGCCAGTTCGTCGAGGGAGATCTCCAGGGCGCCCGCCAGAGCGGCGACGGTGAAGAAGGCCGGGGTCGGCGCACGGCCGGTCTCGATCTTGCGCAGGGTCTCGGCCGACAGGCCGGCCGCCGCGGCGACCTCCACCATGCTGCGGTCACCGCGGGCCTCGCGCAGCAGGGCGCCGAACCGCTCTCCACGCCGGCGTTCCGACGGAGTCAAAGGCGTTCTCACCATGCCGTGATACTAATACCGGTATAGTTATTGGGTACAGCCGGGCATCACGACGGGGGCGCAGCCATGGTGGAGATCAAGACCGATGCCGCACTGGAGGCCATGCGGGAGGCGGGGCGGGTGGTCGCCCAGGCCCTGGCGGCGGTCCGGGAAGCAGCCGGCATCGGGGTGCCCCTGCTCGAACTGGACGCGGCGGCGCGTACCGTTCTGCGGCGCGCCGGAGCGGGCTCGCCGTTCCTCGGCTACCGTCCGTCGTTCGCCCCGGCCCCCTTCCCCGCCGTGATCTGCACGTCGGTCAACGACGCCGTGGTCCACGGAATCCCCACCGACTACCGCCTGCGCGACGGGGATCTGGTCAGCATCGACTGCGGTGCCGAACTCGACGGCTGGACCGGCGACGCCGCCATCAGTTTCGCGGTCGGCACTCCGCGCCCCGCCGACCTCGACCTGATCGACGCGACGCAGCGTGCCCTCGACGCGGGCATCGCCGCGGCCACCGTCGGGAGCCGCATGGGCGACATCTCGCATGCGATCGGCGACGTCGCCCGGCGTGCGGGCTGCGGCATGCCGCGGGACTTCGGGGGACACGGCATCGGCCGCCGTATGCACGAGGACCCCGAGGTCCCCAACCGGGGTCGTCCGGGCCGGGGCTTCCCTCTCCGCCACGGCCTGACCCTCGCCATCGAACCGATGCTGATGGCCGGCGGGCGCGACGACTACCGGACGAGCACGGACGGGTGGACCCTGCACACCGCGGACGGCAGCCGGGCCGCGCACATCGAGCACACCGTCGCGATCACCGCGGACGGACCGGTGATCCTTACGGCACCGTGACGCCCCTGGCGCCTCACGCCCCGGCGCGCTGATCCCGCAGCCCTGTTTCCGGCCCCTGGCTGACCGGTTTCCGCTGCGTGACAGCCGGATGAGAGTCGTCTGGGAGCAGCTTCTCGAAGGATGTTCCACGTCCCGTTGAGAAGTTCAATCCCAGGAGGACGCCGAGGACGACTGCGTCCCGGCGTCAGGTGCCATGTTGACGAAATCGGACTGCCCCCCGAGCCTCGCGGCGCGATTCCAGCAGGGCGACGAGCAAGCGATCAGCGAGATGCACCGGCTCTTCGCCGACTCGATGTTCGTCACCGCGTTCAGCCTGGTCGGCGACCGCGATCTGGCCGGCGACGCCGTGCAGCAGGCCTTCATCCAGGCCTGGCGGGCGGCGGGGCGGTTCGACGCGAGCCGGGACCTCAAGCCGTGGCTGTATGCGATAACGCGCCGTACGGCGATAGACGTCTACCGCAGCACACGCCGGTCCATGGGCAATGTCCCGCTCGACCTGGTGCAGGAAGCCAGCATGTCCGTCGAGCCGCAGACCTTCGAAGTGGCCTGGCACGCCTGGCAGGTGCGCAAAGCACTCGACCAACTCGCGACGAGAGAACGCGAGGTGCTCCGCCTCACCTACTACGAGGACCTGACGCAGAGCGAGATCAGCCGTCATCTGCAGGTGCCCCTGGGGACGGTGAAGAGCCGGTCGGCACGCGCGCACAGGAAACTCGCCGCGCTGCTGGCCCACCTCACCGAAGACTCGGCCGGGAGCGCAACGCAGGAGAAGTGACCTGCCGCACCGGGACGCCACTCTCCCACTTCCGCGCACACGTACACGGGCACGTACACGGGCACGCCGCGTACTCGCGTACGCCACGGACACGGGTACGCCACGTGCCGCGAGTCCGTCGCATGGAGGCACGTCACGGACGCAGGCACGCAGAACCGGCCCGAGCCGGGGCGGCTCGGGCCGGTCGGGTGGCGTCGACCTCTATGCGGCAGCCTGCGCGGCCTGCGTCAGGACGGCTTCGAGAGAGGCGGAGTCGAGATAGGTGTCCTTGTGCTCGACCCGGCCGTCGGCGACGGTGACGACATCGACCCCGTCCAGGCTCGCCTGCTCCTTCGAGCCGGGAAGCGTCGCGGTCATGCGGTACTCGAAGGTGAAGCTGGAGGCGGCGGCGAAGAGCCGGACCTCGTGGAACGCAAGGTCCGGGGCCATGGCGAGGAGGCCCTCGAACGTCTTCCGCACCTCGTCCGCGCCTTCGCTCCGCGGCGTTCCGTTGTGGATGCAGAAGGTGGTCCCCGGAGCGTGCAGATCCATGATCGCGTCGACGTCACGGGTGGCCCACGCGGCCTGGTAGCGCCGGACGAGATCGGTGACGGCGGCTGTCGGGTCGGGCTCGTTCACTGCGGACATGGGCGGTTCCTCTCCGAAGAACATCAGAAGTCGGGGAAATTCGGGAATGAAGAAAGGGAATGCGGAGCGAGAAGGCAGCCGAGGGACCACCGGCCCGATCCATGGCCCGTGCGCGGTCGTGAGTGACCGGGTGTGGTCAGGGGTGTCGGCATCGGCCGGGATCCCGCCGGACCTCGCGCCCGCCCGCGCGGAGGTCGTTCGGGAATCGGCGGACAACCGTACTCGGCCATGTCGGCGAACTCCGGCCGTGGCAACGGACGTCCGCCGGTGAGCCGGACGCCGAACCGGAAGGACGGACGCCGAACCGTGGGCCGGAGGTCAGCCCGCGAGTGCCGCCTTCTCGGCGACGACGCGCTCGAGTTCCGACGAACGCGCCATGGACGGCTCGATCGCCACCCACAGCGGGTGGGAGTCGAAGTAGGCCTGGATGTAGGCGGCCTTGTCGCCGCGCAGGACGATCTTGTCGACGACCGGCCAGGACGTGGCCTGTCCGGCGACCGTCGCATGGACCGTCGAGTCGATGTAGAGGACGTCGCCGCGCGACGCCCAGTCGTTGGGGGTCAGATGGATGTCCGGGGCTCCGGCGAGGACGGTCGTCATGTAGTCCGCGACCTCGCTACGGGTGAGCGGCCTCGGCATGCCCGGGTGCAGCAGCGTCGCGTCCTCGTGGTAGAGCTCCGGGAATCGCTCGGCCTTGGGCCGGGCCCAGATCTCGGTGAAGTGCTCCAGAAATCGCTCGACATGAGTCGGCATGGGTACCTCCACAGGTTCGTCCGATGGTCCTGACGGCCTTGCGACCGACAGCCTGCACGTTACAGACAGGCTGTATGTGAGGTCAACGGAGAAGTCCGGATGCGGTGTGCGGATAAGGTGCCGACGATGAGCGCTCAACCGAAGAGCCGACGGGCCGAGGCGACCGAGGCGACCCGCGAGGCCCTGGTGGAGGCGGCGCGCGAACTGTTCGCGGGGCGCGGCTACAGCGCGGTTCCGACGGAGGAGATCGTGCGTCGCGCCCGGGTCAGCCGAGGCGCGCTGTATCACCACTTCACGGACAAACGCGACCTTTTCCGGGCCGTGTTCGAGCAGGTCGAGCTCGAACTCGTGGCGGTTTTCGGCGCGACTCTCAGCGGCGGCGATCTGTGGGCCGATCTGATGGCCTGCGTCGAGGCCTTCCTCGACGCCTGCGCCGGTGACGAGACCGTCCAGCGGATCGTCTTCCTGGAGGCGCCCGCCGTACTCGGCTGGTCGGAATGGCGCGAGCTGGACGCGAAGTATGGGCTCGGCGTCGTCACCGGAGCTCTCGACGCGCTGATGGAGCACGGGATCCTGGAGCGGCGACCGGTCAAGCCACTTGCCCATATGCTCCTCGGCGCGCTCAACGAGGGTGCCCTGCTCGTCGCCCACGCGAGCGACCCCGACGCGACCCGGGCCGAGGTCGCCGACACTTTCACGTACCTGCTCGAACGCCTCCGCGTACGGTCCGCCTGAACGTCCGTGCCGTGGCGCCCGGTTCACCTCGACCGGAAGCCACGGCACAGGGGACTGCCGGGGTACCGCACACCCCCGAGACCCCTACGGAGCCGGCGCGTACGTCAGTCGGCCACGCGCCCGTCGCCGCCCGCCTCCTCGGCATGTCCCCCGTCGTGCCCCTCGTCGATCCACTCGCGGATCCGGCGGGCGATCACTTCACCGTCCCGGACCCAGCGGAAGTGGGGCGAACCACCGCGATCGGGAAGCGCGCAGTGGTGGCGGTCCACCCGCGCGGACGGCAGCTTGCCGCACAGCCCGTCCACCGCGGCCGGCGGCGCCAGGTCGTCGCCCTCGATGGATATGGCCAGCACCGGGATGCGGACGCCGGGAAGCAGGCTCTCGTAGTCCACTCCGGCACCCGTCGGCTGCCACCTGCCCGTACGGGCGGTGCGTGCCCAGTCGCGGACGAGACGGGCCGACTGGCGTCCGCCGAAGCCGAGTTTGTCCCCCGGCCAGTAGCCCAGCACGGCGGCGATGAGCGAGATGAGCTGCGAACCCACCAGCACCCGCAGCCGTGCGAGCCCCGTGTAGCAGCGGTAGTGGACGGAGCCGGAGGCCACGAGCACCATGCCGTCGACGGACTCGGGCCGGCGCGCCAGATGCAGCAGGGACATCTGGCCGCCGAGGCTGTGCCCGAGGGCGTACAGCGGCGTGTTCTGCCCGAAGGCCTCCCGGGCGGCGGCGATCACCTGCGGCCAGTCCTGGGTGGCGACATCCTCGTACCCGTAGCGATGGCCGCGCCCCGCTTCCGGCACGCTGTCGCCCTGGCCCCTGAGGTCCACCGTGACGACACCGATGCCCTTGGAGGCGAGGTCGGCGCCGAACCCGTCGTAGTGCGATGCCTTCACGCCCATGGCGGGCCAGAGCACGATCACGGCAACCGGGGCCGTACGGGGGCGGGACACCCGAGCGGTGAGGGCGAATCCCTGGGTTCGGACGGTGATGAACTCGTCGATCTCGGGATGTGGGGTGGTCGTCACGTCTTTCCTCTCGACCGTGGTGTCAGGGGTATTCGTCCTCGGCACGGGAAGAGCCCGCCGATTGCGGCTCCGGCCCTTCCTATGCCGTGACGCGCCGGCAGTCCACGCTGGGGCGGGGTGGCGCTCGTCTCAAGGGAGTTGTCCGTGAGGCGTGCCACGCGCGCCGAACGCGCCCCGCTGCCGGGGTATCCGCCGCCCCCGGCCGGGGCGGCGGCCGAGGACAACGAATCCGGGTCCCGCGGGACTGCGGGAAACGCCGGCCTCATCAGGCGGAGGGAGCCCTCTCAAGGACCGGCGACATTGTCACCGGCAGCCCTGGGGAGGCCGTCGCACACTCCTGTACGGGCCGGCCGGCGGCATCGGTTCCCGGCGATCTCCGGCGGACGCCACCGCACGCGCGTCCGCCACCGCTCGCAAGTCCGCCGACGGACTCAGCCGTCCGCTTCGGCGTCGCGGCGGACAGCGTCCAGAGTGGCCTGCATTCCGGCCCGGTTGAGCTGCACCCTGGCGTCCGGGGAGGTTCCGGTGAAGATCACGCCCAGCGCATGCGCGAAGCGCGCCGAACGGCCCGTGCGGAGGTCCTTCCAGGACTCCGTCAGACGTGTGCCGTCGCCGTCGGCGGAGACGCGATAGCCCCATTCCGCAATGGGTACGCCGAAGGCGTCGACACGGAAGGCGAGGCTCCGGTCCTCCGTCCACTCCGTGACCCGGCAGCGGGTGAACCACACGAAGAAGCGCTTCCTGTTGAAGCCCAGGAAGACCGCACCCACGCGTGACGGGGCGCCGAAGGGAAGCACGCCCATGCACTCGGGGCTCCATCGCTTCATGTTCCGCACATCGGAGACGAGTCGGAAGACGCGTTCCGGATCGGCACGCACGTGCGTGCTCTCCTCGAGGTGCGTTGCTCGTTCCATGACCGACCTCCGGGTTGGGGTTCGACGGGTACTGGATATCGCCCGGGCCGCCGGAGTCGGTGCACGTGGCTCCGGACCGGGCTCCGGGTACGGAGATACCTCTCCTCCACGCCCATACGGCGGCGGCTCCGGTTTCGGTTCTCGTCCGGCCCGGGTGCGTACGGAGCGTCGGCGCAGCGTACAGGCGGTGCGGACCGGTCGCGCCACCGGCCCGGGTTCGAGCCGCTACGGGCCCGGCAGCCCCCGGCTCCGCGGGTTTCGGCTCAACAGACCGCGGCTCCACAGCCGGCCCGGTGGCTACCCGCCGCCGTCCTGGCTCCGTGCCGACGCGCCCTGCCCGTCCCCGGCGGACCGGGCCAGCACATGGGTGGACTCCACGGCCAGATCGAAGACGGCCGTGAGGTCGGCACCCCGCCAGCAGGAGCGCACGTCCTCGGCGCCGGACGGGCCCAGTCGTCGCCGGGACTCCTCCACCGACCGCTCGATCGCCGCGAGTTCGGGCCCGTAGACCCTTGGTGCGGCGGTGGAGGAGGTCATCGCCGCGTGGACGGCGACCGCCCGCTCGTCCTCGCCGCGGCCCGACAGCAGCGGGATGAGGTTGCGGATCGTGACCCACAGCTGGGTCCGGTTGCCGTGGTCGTGCCAGTGCCGCAGGGTGTGGCCGTAGAAGACGAAGCTCGCGGCCGTCGGGGCGTGACGGGCCCGGAGGGTCGCGAAGCTCGTCTTCGCGACGCCGGCGACGAACGTGGCTCCGATCCTGGAAGCGATGTCGTAGCTCCTGCGCAGTTCGGCGAGGGCCCGGTCCGGATCGTGGGGCATCACCGCCTCACCGGTGAAGTACGCCGCGTAGGCCGCCACCAGGGCCGAGGAACTCCGGTCCCGGCACCGCCGGCAGCATTCGATCCACTCCTCGGCGGCGGCCCTGTCCCCGGCGTAGCTGAGGCAGATGGCGGCGATGCCGGCCACCTCCACCTCGTTCACGGAGTCCCCGCCTCCGCCGGAGCGCACCGTCGGCCACATCTTCTCGCAGATCTCCACCGACTTGGCCGGGCGCTCGGTGAAGAGCAGGCAGTGCGCGAGGATCGTCAGGCCGGGCAGGGCGGAGCGCTCGGAGCCGGCGACGCGGATGGCCTCCTGAGCGCGCTGCTCGGCGAGTTCCAGCTCGCCGCGGCCCAGGGCGGCGAGGGCGGCCGAGCCGTAGATGTGGGGGTGGAGCGGCGGTTCGTCCGCACCCGTCTGCTCCAGCGCCTTCTCGGCCCAGCCGAGGATCTCGTAATCGGCGCGGATGAAGCCGTACCGCATGAGGGCGGACGAGAGTTCGAGCGCCAGCGGACGGTCGTGGCGCAAGGCCCAGTGCTGGGTGGCTCGGAGATCGCTCGCACCGGCGCTGAGCAGGGCGATCGACTGCTCTTCCTCGCGGCCGCCGGCGATCATCCCGGCCGCCTGGACGGCCCAGCTCACCGTGTGCCGGGCGTGCGCGCGGCGGAACCGGTCGAGCTCCCCGGCGGCGTCGCAGCGCTCCTCGGCGAAGCCGGCCACGGTGGCCAGGAGGCGGTGCCTGCGCCCGCCCTCCAGCGGGAGCGGCCGCCGCACCACGAGGGACTTGGCCACCAGGGAAGCGAGGGTGGGGGCCACGCGGTCGCGCGGCAGGTCGCCGCCCGTGCACACCTCTTCCGCCCATCCCACGGAGAACCACCCGGGGAAGGCGGCGAGCCGGCGCAGGAGGGCCTTCTCCTCGCCGGTGAGCAGGTCGTAGGACCACATCAGGAGTTCGCGGAGGTCCTGGTGGCGCGGGTGGGCGGTGCGGGTTCCCCCGGTCATACCGAGCGGGTTGACCCCGTGGACGACGGCTTCGAGCCCGAGCGAGGCGGCCGTCGCGGCGGCCAGTTCGATGGCGAGCGGCAGGCCGTCCATGCGGCGGCCGAGGAGATGGGCGCGATCCCAGGTGGCCGGATCGCGCAGATCGACCTCGAATCCCGCGGCGGACATCCGGTCGACCAGCAGGCGTACGGCTTCCGAACTGCCGTCGTCGGACGAGAGGGACAGGGGCGGGATCGCGATGACCTGTTCACCGTCGACGGCCAGGCGCTCGCGGCTCGTCGCCAGGAACCGCACTCCGGGGCAGGACTGGGCGATCCGCGTGATCGTCTCGGCGACACCGTCGACGACGTGCTCGCAGTTGTCGAGGATGAGCGTCAGATCGCGCCGGCGCAGGACGATCGTCAGGGCGTCGAGCGCTGTGCCGGTGGGCGGGTCCGGTACGCCCAGGGCGTCCAGACAGGCGTGGGGAACGAGCTCGGGGTCGCGGACCGAGGAGAGTTCAACCCACCGGAGCGCGCTGTCCTCCGCGAGTCGCGGCGCGGTCTCCATGGCGAGGCGGGTCTTCCCGACACCGCCCGGCCCGACGAGGGTCACCACGCGCCGGTGGGAGAGGACGTCGAGGACGCGCTGGATCTCGTCCTGGCGGCCCACGAAGGTGCTGAGCGATGTCGGCACGGCCGCGACGGGGTGGGACGGGGCCGGCGGGTGAGGCGAGTCCGCAGCAGTCGGAGCAGGCGCAGACGCCGGGGCCGACGCAGGGGGCGCGGCGGTCGTACGAGTGGGGTCCGCAGCGGAGTGCGGATTCGGGGCGCACGTCGAGGACAGGGTGGGCGGGCGGGTCGGGGGCTCGGGAACGGGCGCGATCTCGCCGCGCAGCAGCTGCACGTACAGGTGGCGGACACCGGCCGACGGCTCGGTCCCGTACTCCTCCGCGAGCTGCCGGCGCAGGTGCTGGTAGGCGGCCAGCGCGTCGCTGACCTGATCGGCGAGAGCCAGCGCCCGCATGCGCAACGCGTAGGCGCTCTCGCGCAGCGGGTGTGCGGCGATGACCGATTCGGCCTCCTCCGTGGCCCGGCTGTAGGCGCCGGTGCCCAGCAGCAGGCCGATCCGTTGCTCGGCGGCGGTGACCCGCATCTGCTCGAGCATGATCGCCTGGGGGCGGGCGAAGCTCTCCGCGAACTCGGCGAACGCCGGGCCCCGCCACAGCGCCTGAGCCTGCTCGAAACCGCCCAGGGCCGCGGGTACGTCGGTGGCCCGGGCGCGTCGCGCCTCGGCGACCAGCCGCTCGAACTTCAGGGAGTCGACCTCGTCGCCGTCTGCACGCAGAGCGTAACCGGCGCTCGATGTGGCCAGGGAGCAGCGCAGAGGACCGAGGGTCTTCCGGAGGCGGGATATGTGGTTCTGCAGAGCGGAATGCGGATGATCCGGGATGATCTCCTCGTCCCAGGCGCAGGCGATGAGGACGTCCGGCGTGACGATCTGCCCCGGGCTCAGTAGAAGGCGCGCCAGGATCGCCCGCTGCCGGCGGCTCTGCACGAGCAACGACTGACCGTCATGTTGGACGTCCAAGGTGCCCAGGACTCCGAAATGCGCCTTCATTCCGCCTCGTATACACCATGGTGGCGCGCCCTCCCAGGCAATTTCCCAGGTCGTCCCGAGAGTGCCGGGAACCGGCGCATACGCGGCCACGCTAGTGGCCTTGCACTCCCCCGTCACGCCCGAACGAACCGTCGGACGGTTCGCGGCCCGGTCCGCGCGCCCCGGCGGGGCGGCCCGCACGCCCGCACCCGCCGCACGGGCACTGCGGTGCGGCTCACGGGCGTACGGGCTCGCGGGCGTACGGGCTCGCGGGCGTACGGGCTCGCGGGGGAAGCGGGTACGTGGGGGTAGCGGGTACGTGGGTGGGCACGTCGGTGCCGAAGGAGGACACCGTGGCGGCGGTCCACGGACGGACGCATCCAGGAAGATCCACAAGCCGGGCCACGGACCCAACCCTCATCGGACGCCGGGCCAGGGGGAGTTGGCCAGGGAACCCCCGCAACTCGGCGTGAAATTACCCATTTACGCAGCCTGCACCCCCACCGGGCAACCTCGATCGGCATGTTCCACGGAAAAATGCCCGAACTGCTTTGCGGACTCAGCACGTTCGGTAACGTGTTCGTCACCCGCTGCCCCGTCGGCGGGCCACACCGCACGTGCCGGGAGGGGAGTCTTTGTCGTGCCCGGAATCGAGGAATGCCTGCTCAAGGCCATGGCCCTGCCGGGGGCACGCGGCGCCGCCGTGGCCGACTGCACGAGCGGGCTCGCGCTCGGCACGATCGGGGACTCCCCCAACGGCGACCACGAGGCCAGCGTCGCCGAGACGGCCGAACTCGCCCGCGTGGCCACCGATCAGCCCACCTTCGCCCCCGCGAGCGACGGGGGCCAGGCCGGCGGAAGAAGCACCCCTGTCGAGGACGTCATCGTCACCACCCGGTCCGGATACCACCTGCTGCGCTTCGTCGAGACCACCTTCGACTCCAGCGTGTTCATCCATGTGTGGCTCGACCGCGAGGAGGGCAATCTGGCCCTCGCCCGGATCGGGCTCGCCGGTCTCGCCGAACGGCTGGTGCTCGGGTGAGCGGCGTGGCCTTTCCCACCCTCGCCCGTCTCGCCTCCGAGCGCGCGACCGGTGCCCTCCTTCGCGACACCGGCACGCTCTACCTCATCGACGGCGAGATCGTGCACGCGGAGAGCCCCGTGGCTCCTGGCATAGACGTCCTCCTCACCACCGGCGGCCGGCTTCCCGCCGCGGGCTGGCAGGACGCCGTCGACCGTGCCGGCGCCCGCGGCCAGGTCGGCCGCTACCTCGTCGAGAGCGGTCAAGTCTCCTGCGGCGAGCTGGAGATATGCCACCGGGGCGCACTCTTCGACGCCGCGTTCTTCGCGCTGGCTGGCGCTACCGGCCCCGCGCGCTTCCGCCGCGGCGCCGCGCACTGGCTCGGCCCCGTCGTACCCGTCCCCGTCGATGCCGTCGCGCGGGAGACCCAGCGCCGCCGGGATCTCCTGGAGAGCCTGTGGCCCCGTCCGGAGGTCGACACCGCACCGGTCGTACGGCGTCCGGCCGCGCACATCCCGGCCCTCGTACCCCGCCAGCGCGCCCTGCTGGACCGCGCGGACGGCATGCGCACCCCCGCCGATATCGCCAGGCTCCTGGGCCGGCCGGCCTTCCACACCCTCATCGACGTCCGGCGACTGGCCGCCGCCGGCCACATCGAGACGCCCCGCACAGGGACCGCGCCCGAACAACCCCCGGTTCCCACCTGGGTGTCCGACATATCCGCCGACCCCGACACCGCACTGCTGCGCCGGATCCGTGATGCTCTGGAGGCTCGTCTGTGATCCCCCCGTCCGTCCATCTGGCCCCGGCCGCACCCTCATGAGGCGCGTGATGAAACAACGCGCCGGGAGAAGACAGATGATGGCCTCCAGCCCCGAAGTCCTGGACGAGCTCAAGGGTTTGCTCGCCCGCGTCCCCCATCTCACCGGAGCCCTCGCGGCCAGCGTCGACGGTCTCGTCCTCGCCGAGAGCACCGGTTCGGAGGCGGAGGCCGAAGGCACCGCCGCCCTCACCGCGGCAGCCCTCGGAGTCGCCCTGCGCCTCACCGACGCCACCGGCCGCGGGGACTTCCGCGAGCTGGTGATCCGGGGTGAGCAGGGCTACGTCGCCACATACGCCGCGGGCACCGGAGCGGTCCTCACCGTCCTGGCAGGGCCGCGCGCCAACGTGGGCCGGCTCCACCTGGAAGCCCGCCGGTCCAGCGCCCGTATCGGCGATGTCGTCGCCGGCGCACTCGAACGGCGGGAGACCACCTGACCTCGTAATGAAGCCCCACTGAATCCGACCCTCAACAAGCCCCTCCGCAACGGCGTGGGCCGGGCTCGACGTGCCCGGAACCGCGCGGACGATCCACCCACTGGAAGGAAGCACCACGATCATGGCCAACATTGAAGCCGCCCTCAAGGAAGCGATGACCAGCATCGAGGGCACCATCGGCGTCGCGCTCGTCGACTACGGCAGCGGCATGGCGCTCGGCACCGTCGGCGGCGGCAAGGAACTCGACCTCACCGTGGCCGCCGCGGGCAACACCGACGTGGTCCGCGCCAAGGTGCGCGCCATGGAGCTCCTCAACATCAAGGACTCCATCGAGGACATCCTCATCACCCTCGGCGGCCAGTACCACCTCATCCGGCTGCTCAAGGGGCGCGGCGGTGCCGGGCTCTTCATCTACCTGGCCCTCGACAAGACCCGGGCCAACCTGGCCATGGCGCGCCACCAGTTGAAGACGATAGAAGGCAGCCTGGAGGTCTGAAGGCGGACGGGCGCCCGCGGGGAACCGAGTGTTCCCCGCATCGGGCGCCGCGGACCCGGGCGCGCCTCCCGGCCGCGCGGAAGCGGTGGCTGATCCCCCGTCAGTGGCCGTGGGCCGATGGGGGTCCGGGGGCTGAGCGCATGGGGCGATCGGGTGATCGACCGCCTACGAGTCCCCGCCTGTGTCGATCCTCGGTGCGAGTGTGTGCCCATGCCCGCGGGATCCGCCGACACGGAGCCGTACGGGTGTGTGCCGTGCCCGCGGGCTCCGCGGGCGGAGCCGCGCGGGGTCTTCTGCGAAGCCACGGGCCGTTGTTCACTGAGAGTTTTGGTGCGCGGCATCCGGCACCGGTAGCAACGGGAGGCCGCCACCGACAACGGGGGCGGCCCGAGCGGCACTTGACGCAGAGAACCGTTCGCGCGAGACACGGGAGGCACGGCATGGAGCAGGAGTCCGGGAGCGGCATCGGACGGCGGTCCGTACTGCGGGGCGGGGCGTTGGCGTCGGCGGGGCTCGCGGTCCCGTCGGCCGGGCTGACGGTCCCGGCGGTGCTGTCGGCGTCCGGGCCGGCCGTCGCGCAGACACGGTCGGGACGGCCCGCGGCCCGGTGGGGCGTGCAGGTCGGGGATGTGACCACCTCGTCGGCGCTGGTATGGGTCCGGTCGGACCGCCCGGCCCGGATGATCGTGGAGACCTCGGCCACGGAGGCGTTCCGCACGGCGCGGCGGACCTACGGGCCGCTGATCGGCCCCGGCACCGACTTCACCGGAACGGCCGCGCTGCGTGGTCTGCCCCCGGGAGAGCAGGTGCACTACCGCGTGCTGCTCGCCGACCCGGACGACCCGCGGCGCACGAGCGAGCCGGTCCACGGCACGTTCCGTACGGCCCCGACGCGGCGGCGCCAGGGCGTACGGTTCGTGTGGTCGGGCGACCTCGCCGGGCAGGGGTGGGGCATCAACCCCGACCGCGGGGGCTATCCCGTCTTCGAGGAGATGCGGCGCAGGGACCCGGACTTCTTTCTCTTCAGCGGGGACACGATCTACGCCGACGGGCCGCTGACCGGGAGCGTGACGCTGCCGGACGGGCGTTTGTGGCGGAACGTCACCACGGAGGAGAAGGCGAAGGTCGCCGAGACGCTCGCCGAGTTCCGGGGCAATTTCCGCTACAACCTGCTGGATCAGAACCTGAGGCGGTTCAACGCCCAGGTCCCCGCCATCGTGCAGTGGGACGACCACGAGGTCCTCAACAACTGGTATCCCGGGGAAATCCTGGACGACGCCCGCTACACGGAGAAGTCGGTGGACGTCCTGGCGGCGCGGGCCAAGCGGGCGTTCTCCGAATATTTCCCGGTGCCGACGCTTCGCCCCGGCCGCACCGAGGGCCGGGTGCACCGGGTGGTGCGGCACGGCCCGCTGCTGGACGTCTTCGTGCTGGACATGCGGACGTACCGGAACCGGAACTCCCCGAACGGGCAGCCGGAGGACGACCGGGGCATCCTCGGCCGCGAGCAGCTCGCGTGGCTGAAGCGCGAGCTTGCGCGATCGCGGGCGGTGTGGAAGGTGATCGCCTCGGACATGCCGCTGGGGCTCGTCGTGCCCGACGGCGCAACGGACTTCGAGGCGGTGGCGAACGCCGATCCGGGCGCGCCGCTGGGCCGTGAGCTGCAGATCGCCGAACTGCTGCGGCACATCAAGCACCGCCGGATCACCGGCACGGTGTGGCTGACGGCCGATGTCCACTACACGTCGGCGCAGCACTACGACCCCGCGCGTGCGGCGTTCGGCGACTTCGCGCCGTTCTGGGAGTTCGTGTCGGGGCCGCTGAACGCCGGTGCGTTCCCGGCGACCGCACTGGACTCCACGTTCGGCCCCGAGCGGGTCTTCATGAAGGCCCCGCCGAGGGCGAACGTCTCCCCCGCCGAGGGCTACCAGTTCTACGGCGAGGTGGACATCGACGGGGAGAGCGGCGAGCTCACGGTCCGGCTGCGCGAGGAGGGAGGCGCGGTGCTGTTCACCCGGGTGCTCCAGCCCGGACGTGTCGGGAGTTGAGGACGGGGACCGGCTCTGCCGCAGATACGCACGCCGGGAGGTGACCGCCGTGTGAGCGGCCCCCGACCGCACGCACTACCGCGAGCCGCGGCGGCCGGACCGTACGAGAAGGGGTCCGGCCGCCTCTCCACGCTGCTCTCCGTCTGGCCGAAACAGGCCCGTGGGCTGGGTTGTTGAGGTGTGCTCCGGGCCCCGGCGGGCACGGAGGGATGCGGCTGATTTACCCGTCTTGCGACGGTGACGGCCGTACGGAATCGTCCCGGCTGCCGAGCCGGGCCCGCGGCTCCGCTCCACCGAGGCGGCCGCGGTGTCGGCCGCGCGCGCGTCCGCGCGCAGCTCGGGCAGCGCCACCGGGAGACCCCCGCGAGGGCGCCGGTCCGGGCCCTCCGTTAAATGGTCGAAAACAGACCGAAGATGATCATAGTCTCCCTTAACTCATCGGTCACAAAGCGTTTGTGATCACGCAACACCTGTCAGGGAGGGTGAATCCCATGACTCACATGTCCTCGTCGAAACACGCCCGCCGCCCGCACCACTGGCGGCGGGACCTCGTTGAACTCGCGGCCCTCTTCACGGCCGTGGCGGTCGCCGACGCGGCCGCCAACACGATCGTCCACGGTCCGGACGGGCCTGTGCTCCTCGGCGTCTCGGCCGCCGTCATGGCCGCCACGGCGGGCTTCCACACATGGTGGGCACGGCGCCACAGGCACGACGCACCGCCGGGCCCCACCCCCGATACCAGCCATACCGGCCACGGCGCCGCTCCCTCGCCGGCACCGGCCCGCTCCGCGACCGCGGGCCAGGACGCGAACGGGACGACGCTGTGGCGCCTCCGCACCACCGTCCGGGACGTGCCCGGCAGCCTCGCCGGGTTGTGCACGGTGCTCGCGCGCAGCCGGGTCGACATCCTGACCCTGCAGACCCACCCGCTCTCCGACGGCACGGTCGACGAATTCCTGCTGCGCGCCCCGGCCGCGCTGACGGCCGCCGATCTGAGCAGGACCATCGCCGCCGCCGGCGGCCGCGGCACCTGGGTCGAGCGCGCCGACGCCCACGATCTGGTCGACACCCCGACCCGGGTGCTGAACCTCGCCACCCGGACCGCCCTCGATGCAGCCGAACTCCCCCTGGCCCTGCGGCAGTTGCTCGGCCGCTGCACGATCCACTCGCTCCCCGCGACCTCCCTCGGCGGACGGCCCCTGGCCGAGTCGGTCCCGGAGGAAGGCGTCCTGGAGGACACCGTGATCCGGCTACCCGACCCTTCCGGCGGGGTCATCACGGTCGAGCGGCCGTATCTGCCGTTCACCCCGACCGAGTTCGCGCGCGCCCGCGCCCTGGTGGAGCTGGACTCCCGGCTCGGGCCGCGGGTGCCGGGCAGCCGAGACGTGTTCACCCTCCCCGAGGGCAACGAGATCACCGTACGGCGGGCCGACACCGACGACCTCGACGCCGCCCGCGCGATGCACGAGCGCTGCTCCGCACACACCCTCGGCCTGCGCTACCACGGCCCGGTCCACGACGCCGACCGCTACCTCGGCCACCTGCTCAGCCCCCGCTACGGCCGTACGCTCGCCGTGCAGACTCCCTCCGGCCGGCTCGTCGCCCTCGGGCACCTGCTCTGGGACGGCGACGAGACCGAGGTGGCGCTGCTCGTCGAGGACGACTGGCAGCGCCGCGGTATCGGCGCGGAACTGCTGCGCCGCCTCGTCGCGATGGCCGTGGAGGCGGGCTGCGACAGCGTGTACGCCGTCACCCAGGCGTCGAACACCGGGATGGTCGCCGCCATGCGCGGCCTCGGCCTGCCGCTGGACTACCAGGTCGAGGAGGGCACCCTCGTCGTCACCGCCCGGCTGGCGCCGACACCCGTCGTGACCCATGGGCCGCATGGCCCGAGGGAACAGAAGAGGGAAGAGCAGGGGTCGTACGGGGCGGCGTAGCCCCGGTCGGCAACGCGCCTCCCACCCCGGCCTCGGCGCCCTCCCCGTCCTCGCGGAGAGCGGGCGGGGCGCCGAGCGCGCCGTCGAGATCGCGCCACAGATCCTCGACGTCCTCAAGACCCACCGACATCCGGAGCAGCCGGTCGCTCACCCCGGACGAGTGGCGGTCGCCCTCGTCCACGATGCGGTGGCTGATGGAAGCGGGGTGCTGGATGAGTGAGTCGACACTGCCGAGGCTGACCGCCGGGGTGATCAGCCGCACTCCGGCGATCACCTCGTGCGGGTCCCCGTGCACCTCGAAGGCGACCATCGCGCCGCCCAGCTTCGGGTAGTGGACGCGGGCGATCCGCGGGTCGTCCGCCAGCCGCTCGGCGAGGCGCGCGGCGGACTCGGACTGGGCCCGTACGCGGACGGGCAGCGTGGACAGACCGCGGAGCAGCATGTAGCCGGCGAGCGGGTGCAGGACGCCGCCGGTGGCGAACCGCACCTGCCGGAGCTGCCGGGCGAACGCCTCGTCGCAGGCGACGATTCCGCCGAGCACGTCGCCGTGCCCGCCCAGGTACTTCGTCGCGCTGTGCAGCACGATGCGCGCACCCTGTTCGGCGGGGCGCTGGAGTACGGGTGTGGCGAAGGTGTTGTCGGCCAGCAGCGGTACTTCGCCGCAGCCATCGGCGATGGCCCGCAGATCGAGCTCGGCGAGTGTCGGATTGGCCGGGGACTCGACCATGACCAGCCCGGTGTCGGGGCGGATCGCGTCGGCCACCCTCCCCCTGACTACGTCGGGGGCGCCTCCACCCGGGTCCACCCAGGTGACCTCGGTACCGAGCACTCCGGCGGTGAGCAGATGGTCGCTGCAGCCGTAGAGCGGACGGACGGCGACGACATGGCGCAGGCCCATGGCCGACCGCGCGAGCAGGCAGGCGGTCAGGGCGGCCATTCCGCTGGCGAAGGCGACCGCGCTCTCGGTGCCCTCGAGACGGGCGAGGGCCGTCTCGAAGCGGGCCGTCGTCGGGTTGTCGAGCCGTGCGTAGACGGGCGGCCCGTCGAGGCGGGCGCCGGTCGCAGCGAACGCGTCGATGCGTTCGGCCTCCGCCCTGCTGTCGCGCGAGGGGTAGGTGGTGGACAGGTCCAGGGGCGGAGCGTGCAGGCCCAGATCGGCGAGGTCTTCGCGTCCGGCGTGCACGGCCTCGGTGGCGAGCGAGTGGGTGGGCTCGATGGCTGTCGTGTCCATGGGTCGATGCTGAACACTCGACGGGTCTCAGCGGGAATGGCCCGTGTTATGTTCGGCCCATGGCCGATTCCGTACCTCTGGATCCGGTCGATCTGCAGATTCTGCGGCTTCTGCAGAACGACGCCCGGACCACGTACCGCGACCTCGCGGCAGAAGTCGGAGTCGCTCCCTCGACCTGTCTGGACCGGGTGGCACGTCTGCGGCGCGCCGGGGTGATCCTCGGCCACGAGCTGCGCCTGGACCCGGCGAAGCTGGGGCGTGGCCTGGAAGCCCTGCTGCTGGTGCAGGTGCGGCCGCACCGCCGTGAGCTCATCGGCCCGTTCGTGGAGCGGATCCGTGGGCTGGCGGAGTCGCGGGCGCTGTTCCATCTCACCGGCCCGGACGACTATCTGGTCCATGTCGCGGTGACCGACACCGCCGATCTGCAGCGCCTGGTGCTCGACGAGTTCACCTCGCGGCGGGAGGTCGCCCGTGTCGAGACGCGGCTCATCTTCCAGCAGTGGGAGTGCGGGCCGCTGCTGCCACCGGGGCCGGACACGTAACGGCGTCCAGCGACAGACCCGTAGCAGCGTCCTCAAGACGGACGCGTCACTGCTTTCGCGCGGCGGACCCCTGGGGTTTGCGCGTCGGGCGAAACCGCAACGCGGCAGGTGGTGGTGACGCGACGCCCGGTCACGTACGAGGATGAACCCATGTCCGACAACATCAGCAGCCCGCTGCCCCGCCAGGTCGCCGACGCATATGTGGACGCGCTCATCGACCTCGACCCGATCACCGGCACCTACCTGGGCGACGCCGAGAGTTCGACCCGGCTTCCGGACTTCTCCCCAGCCGGCCAGGAGGCCCTTGCCGCTCTGGCGCGTACGACACTGGACCGGCTGACCGAGGCGGAGGCCGGACCGGGCGGCGACAGCGACGCCGAGCGGCGCTGCGCCCGGCTGCTGCGCGAGCGGCTCACCGCGGAACTCGCCGTGCACGAGGCCCATGAGGGCCTGCGGGCCGTGAGCAACATCCACTCCCCCGTGCACTCGATCCGTACGGTCCTCACGGTGACGCCGACGGAGACGACGGAGCACTGGGCCGCCGTCGCCGAGCGGCTGCGCGCCATCCCCGCCGCCCTGGAGGGCTACCGCACCGCGCTGGCCGAAGGCCTGGAGCGGAAGCTGCCCGCCGGACCGCGCCAAGTCGAGACTTTCATCGGCCAGTTGGACGAGTGGGTGGGCAAGGACCGTAGCTGGTTCGCGGAGTTCACCTCGACCGGGCCGAAGGAGCTGCGGACCGAACTCGACACGGCGGCGGCCGTCGCGACCGCCGCGTTCGAGGATCTGCGCACCTGGCTGCACGACACGTACGCCCCGGCCGTCCAGGGCGCCCCGGACGTCGTGGGCCGCGAGCGCTACGCCCGCTGGTCCCGCTTCTGGAACGGCACGGACCTGGACCTGGACGAGGCATACGCCTACGGGTGGTCGGAGTACCACCGGCTGATGGCGGAGATGCGCACGGAGGCCGAGAAGATCCTCCCCGGCGCGGCCACCCCCTGGGAGGCCATCAAGCACCTGGACGAGCACGGCAAGCACATCGAGGGCGTCGAGGAGGTGCGGGTCTGGCTGCAGGGGCTGATGGACGAGGCGATCGAGTCGCTGGACGGCACGCACTTCGAACTCGCCGAGCGCGTCAGGAGGGTGGAGTCGCGCATCGCCCCGCCGGGCGGCGCGGCGGCTCCGTATTACACGGCGCCGACCGTGGACTTCTCCCGGCCGGGCATCACCTGGCTGCCGACGATGGGTGAGACCCGCTTCCCGGTCTACGACCTGGTCTCGACCTGGTATCACGAGGGCGTGCCCGGACACCATCTGCAGCTCGCGCAGTGGGTGCACGTGGCCGAGCGCCTGTCGCGCTACCAGGCGACCGTCGGCGGGGTGAGCGCGAACGCCGAGGGCTGGGCCCTTTACGCGGAGCGGCTCATGGACGAACTGGGCTTCCTCACCGACGCGGAACGGCGGCTCGGCTACCTCGACGCGCAGATGATGCGCTCGACGCGGGTGATCGTCGACATCGGCATGCACCTGGAACTGGAGATCCCCGCGGACTCGCCGTACCACCCGGGTGAGCGCTGGACGCCCGAGCTGGCGCGGGAGTTCTTCGGAATGCACAGCGGCCGGCCGGACGACTTCGTCGACAGCGAGCTGATCCGCTACCTGGGCATGCCGGGGCAGGCCATCGGCTACAAACTGGGCGAGCGCGCCTGGTTGAAGGGGCGGGAGGCGGCGCGTGCGGCGCACGGCGACTCCTTCGACCTGAAGACGTGGCACATGGCGGCGCTGTCGCTGGGCTCGCTGGGCCTGGACGACCTGGTGGAGGAGCTTTCCCGGCTCTGATGCGCCGAGTTCCGCTCCCGGCGCCTCGGGGCCGGACAGTCGTGGGGGGCGGGGGGGGGGGGGCGGGGCCCCCCCCCCCCCCGCCCCCCGGGGGGGGGGGGGCGGGCGGGGGGGGGGGGGGGTGGGGGAGGGGCGTATGAGAGGGGGTGGGGGGGGCGGGGGCGGAGGGAT
>NZ_JBICVP010000009.1:0-428072 GCF_043199075.1 Streptomyces sp. NPDC048639 | reverse complement strand
GGCACGCCGAAATCGCCCCCGAAGGGTTCACACATCAGTGGATGCCGCCGAGCGGCGCGAGTGAAGCCACAGAACCGCACCGGCTCCGTGGCAACCCGGAGAACACTACGGATGGGGTTCACCCATGTCAACCTGCTGTGTCCTGTGGGTGAACTGCGGGGCGATCACTCCAGGTCGGAGAGGCGTCCATCGGCGTCCGGCTGGGCGTCTTCCACCCGTCGCAGCAGGCGGGTGAGCATGTCCCCGAGCTGTCCGCGCTCCTCGTCCGAGAGGTCCTGGAGGAGGTCCTCCTCGAACACCGAGGCCATCCGCATCGCTTCGAGCCACTTCTCGCGGCCTTCCGCCGTCAGCTCGACGATCACGCGTACGCGGTTGTTCTCGTCGCGCTCCCTTGTCACCAGGCCCTCGCTCGCCATCCGGTCGACGCGGTGGGTCATCGCGGCCGGGGTGAGGCCGAGGCGCTTGGCCAGGTCGCCGGGGCCCAGGCGGTACGGGGCGCCGGAGAGCACAAGGGCCTTGAGGACCTCCCACTCGGCGTTGCTGATGCCGAGCGTCGCGGTCTGGCGGCCGTACGCCACGTTCATCCGGCGGTTGAGGCGCTGGAGGGCCGAGACGACCTTCTCGACCTGGGGGTCGAGGTCGCGGAACTCGCGCTGGTAGGCCGCGATCTGTGCCTCGAGGCTCGGCTCCGTGTCGGAGTCCGGGTCGGCGGGGGTGTCAGGCATGCCCGGGAGTATGGCACGCAACTCATTCGCGTTGAAGTCCTTGATTGTGTACTCTTTAGTTTCGAACTTTAGAGTTGAAGTCTTCAGGCTTCGACTGTTTGCCCCCTTCCGACTCCATACCTAGGAGGTGAGCGTGACCACCGCGATGGGCGCCGCGCTGCGCAGGATCCAGCTGGGAACCGCACTGGCAGCGTTCGGCAATGGCTTCACCGTCCCGTTCCTGTTCGTCTATGCGGCACAGGTGCGTGATCTCGGCGCGAGTACCGCAGGCGTGGTGCTGGCGGCCTTCGCCGTGGCCGCGCTCGTCGTGCTGCCCTTCACCGGACGGGTCATCGACCGGCGGGGGCCGCTGCCCGTGGCCGTCGTGGGTGCGGTGGCCGCCGCGGCGGGTGCGATGGCCCTCGGCCTGGCGAGCAGCGAATCGCTGGTGATCGCCGCGGCGGGCCTGCTCGGCGCGGGAATCGCGGTGATCCAGCCCTCGCTGGCGACGATGATCGTCTGGTGCTCGACGACGGTCACGCGATCGCGGGCCTTCGCCATGCAGTTCTTCCTCAGCAACCTGGGCCTGGGCGTCGGCGGTCTGCTCGGCGGGCTCATCGTGGACATCTCGCGGGCTTCGAGCTTCGTACTGCTCTTCTCGATCGAGGCCGTGATGTTCCTGGTGCTGGGCGCGACCGCGGCGACCGTACGACTGCCCCGCGTCCCGCGCATGGAGGACGCGGTGCCCACGGACGAGCGGGCGAAGGGCGGGTTCCGTGCGCTGCTCGCGGACCGGGCCATGGTGCAGCTCTGCGTGCTGGGCTTCGTGATGTTCTTCGCCTGCTACGGGCAGTTCGAGTCGGGGCTCTCCGCCTTCGCCGTCGAGGTGGCCCGCATCTCGCCGGCGATGCTGGGCGCAGCCCTGGCCGCGAACACCGCAGTGATCGTGGTCGCGCAGTTCGTGGTGCTGAAGCTGGTGGAGCGTCGGCGGCGCAGCCGGGTCATCGCACTCGTCGGGCTGATCTGGACAGTGGCGTGGATCGCGGCCGGAGCGTCGGGGCTGGTGCACGGGAGCCAGGCGATGGCGACGGCGGCGATCATCTCGACGTATGCGCTCTTCGGTCTCGGTGAGGCGATGCTGTCGCCGACGATGGCTCCGCTGGTGGCGGATCTGGCGCCGTCGGCGCGGGTGGGGCAGTACAACTCCGCGTTCGCGCTGGTGAAGCAGCTCGCGCTGGCCGTCGGTCCGGCGGTGGGCGGACTGATGGCCGGGGCGGGGATGTATGTGGCGTACATCGCGATGCTCATCGGTTGCTCGCTGGGGATCACGGTCCTGGCGCTGCGGATGGGCCGTCATCTGACACCGGCGCAGGACAAGCCGGTGCGCGCCCCGCACCGGGAGCCTTCCGCGGACGCAGCGGTGGCCGCTCATGTACCGGCTCAGCGGCTGGAGTCCGAGGCGCTCACCGCCTCCGTCTGACCCGCCCGGCCGCAGCCCGCCCCCCAGGGGCGGGCTGCCCGGCTATTCCTGCGGGAGCGCGAACTCGCACCAGACCGCCTTGCCGCCGCCCGGTGTGCGCCGGGAGCCCCAGGCGGAGGCGATGGTGGCGACGATCGAGATGCCGCGGCCTGCCTCGTCCACGGGCTCCGCGCGGCGGCGGCGCGGGAGGTGGTCGTCGCCGTCGGTCACCTCGATGATGAGGCGGCGGTCGGTGCGGCGCAGCCGCAGGCGCATGGGCGGGGTGCCGTGCTGGAGGGAGTTGGCGACGAGTTCGCTGGCGGCCAGGACACCCAGATCGCGCAGCTCCACCGGGAAGCGCCAGCTCGCCAGGACACCGGAGGCGAAGGCGCGGGCGCGGGGCGCGGCCTCGACGCCACCGAGCAGTTCCAGTGCGGCGTTGTGGAACAACTCGGCGTCATGGCCGGTACGGGCGGGGTGCTGGAGTACGAGGACTGCCACGTCGTCGTCGTGTTCCGCGGTGACGCCGAGGGCGCGGATCATGCGGTCGCAGACCACCTGGGGTGTACCGGTGGCGCCGGCGAGCGCCTGCTCCAGTGCGGCCACGCCTTCGTCGATGTCCTCGCCCCGGCGCTCGACGAGACCGTCGGTGTAGAGCAGCGCGGTGGCGCCGGGGGCGAACGGCACGGAGCCCGAGGTGTGCAGCCAACCGCCGGTGCCCAGGGGCGGGCCGGTGGGTTCGGCGGCCCGCCGGACGGTGCCGTCCTCGTCGCGCAGGATGATCGGCAGGTGGCCGGCGGAGGCGTAGACGAGCCGCCCCTCGTTGGGGTCGTGGACGGCGTAGGCGCAGGTGGCGATCTGGCTCGGGTCGATCTCCGAGGCGAGTCCGTCGAGCAGTTGGAGGACTTCGTGCGGCGGCAGGTCGAGGCGGGCATAGGCACGAACGGCCGTGCGGAGCTGGCCCATGACGGCGGCGGCCCGCACGCCACGGCCCATCACATCGCCGATGACCAGGGCTGTGCGGCCGGCGCCGAGGGTGATGACGTCGTACCAGTCGCCGCCGACGGCCGCCTCGGTGCCGCCCGGCTGGTACGTGGCGGCGATGCGCAGGTCGTCGGGCTGCTCCAACTCCTGGGGGAGCAGGCTGCGCTGGAGGGTGACGGCGGCCTGGCGCTGGCGGCGCTCGCTGGTGCGCAGCCGCTCGGCGGCCTCGACCTGGTCGGTGACGTCGGTGGCGAAGACGAGCACGCCGCGGTGGGGGCCGGTGGTCGCCACGGTTGAAGAACGAGCCGTGGGGGCGCTGTTGGGAGCATCGGAGTGCGCACCCGGCGCGTGCGCGGCGCGCGCGCCCTGCCCGGCGGTCCCGCTCGGCACCGCGAGATCGATAGGACTGCAGGTGAAGGTGTAGTAGCCGGGCCGGCCGCGGCCGGCCGCGGCCTGCTGCGGAACCTCGGCGCCGCCGTCGATACGGCGGTCCGTGCGGCCATCGGTGCGACCGTCCGCGAAGAGGTCGTCCTCCGCTGCCTCGCCCCCGCCCGCGGGCACACGACGGGACTTGACGGTCCGGGGCTTGCCGCTGCGCAGGACCTGGTCCATCAGCGGCAGAAGGCCGAGCGCGGCGAGCTCGGGAAGAGCCTCGCGCGCGGGACGGCCCGCGGCGCGGGCACCGAAGACCGCGGCGTACGCGTCATTGACGTACGCGATGCGGTGCTCCGGGCCGTACACGACGGCGACCAGGCCCGGGACTTGCTCCAGGACGTCCTGGACGGACAGCCCGCCGACGGTGATCCGCGGGTCGGCGGACGCGACGGGGGCCGGAAACGCGGGCACGGCGGCGGCCCCGGGACGCTCCACGCGAGCGGCCGGCACGGGACTGCCGCTGCCCGCCGCCCCCGGGGGCTTCCGGGGGCGCGAGCCGCGGTCCGTCCGCGCGGCCGCGCGTCGCTGCGTTCCGGGGAGCCGGGCGCTCCAGCGCGTGAAATTCACTGAGTTATGCCTCGTGATGTCGCTTCGGGTCAGCCAGGCCGGCCGGGAGTACAGCAGATGCCGTAGTTCGTTCCGCACAACACTCTTCGTAGGGATGAGCCCACCCATGGTCACACGTCCAGTGTGGCCGAGTGGACTGACATTCATCAGACGCGGGGCATCGCCGGGCAGTTCCGGCGGTAGCCCGAAAGCGTGGCCCGGCCGCCTCCCGTCGTCATGTGGCGTGCGCGGCTTACGTCGTCTCGTTGTGACGGCCGGTTCCGGCCGCCAGTTCGAACTCTGCGCGCGGGTTCTCCAGTGAGCCGAGAGAGACGATTTCGCGTTTGAACAGCCCCGCCAGGGTCCACTCGGCGAGCACCCTGGCCTTGCGGTTCCAGGTCGGTACCCGGCTCAGGTGGTAGGCGCGGTGCATGAACCAGGCAGGGTAGCCCTTGAGTTTGCGCCCGTAGACGTGTGCCACCCCTTTGTGGAGTCCGAGTGAGGCCACGGAACCCACGTACGCGTGCTCGTAGTCCTTGACGGGCTCACCGCGCAGCGACGCCACGATGTTCTCGGCGAGCACCTTGGCCTGACGGACCGCGTGCTGGGCGTTGGGGGCGCACTCCTGGCCCGCCCCCTTGGCGGGGCTCTTGCTCTTGCCCTTGGCGTCCGCGGTGACGTCGGGGACCGCGGCGGCGTCACCTGCGGCCCATGCGTGTTCGGTGCCCTCGACGCGTAGGGAGGGGGTGCAGACCAGGCGCCCCCGCTCGTTCAGCGGCAGGTCGGTCGCGGCGAGGATGGGGTGCGGCTTGACCCCCGCGGTCCAGACGAGCGTGCGTGTGGGGTGGCGGGAGCCGTCGCTGAGCACCGCGACCCTGCCCTCGCAGCTGTCCAGGCGGGTGTCGAGTCGTACGTCGATGTTGCGTCGGCGCAGCTCGCTCACGGCGTACTTGCCCATTTCCTCCCCGACTTCGGGGAGGATCCGGCCGGTCGCCTCGACGAGGATCCACTTCATGTCCTCGGCGGAGACGTTGTGGTAGTAGCGGGCGGCATAGCGCGCCATGTCCTCGAGCTCGGCGAGCGCCTCCACGCCCGCGTAGCCGCCGCCGACGAAGACGAAGGTCAGCGCCGCGTCGCGGACGTCGGGGTCGCGGGTGGAGGAAGCGATGTCGAGCTGCCCCAGGACGTGGTTGCGCAGGCCGATGGCCTCCTCCACGGTCTTGAAGCCGATGCCGTGCTCCGCGAGGCCCGGGACGGGGAGGGTGCGGGAGACGGACCCGGGGGCCAGGACCAGCTCGTCGTACTCGAGGTCGACGGAGCCGGTGCCGTCTTCCTCGGTCGCGAGGGTGGTGATGGTGGCGGTGCGCTTGGCATGGTCGATGGCGGTGGCCTCGCCGATGACGACCTGGCACCCGTCGAGGACGCGGCGCAGCGGCACCACGACGTGGCGCGGCGAGATCGAGCCCGCGGCGGCCTCCGGGAGGAAGGGCTGGTACGTCATGTACGGCTCGGGGTCGACCACGACGATCCTGGCCTCGTCCCGTTTCAGCTTCCGCTGAAGGCGCAGGGCGGTGTACATCCCGACGTATCCGCCGCCGACAACGAGAATGCGCGCCGGTTCCTTCACAGAGGTTCTCCTCGCGACGTTGCTCACAGCACACTCCCATGACGCACCGGCCACGCGCGTTTGTCCACAGGCTCGGCGAAATGTGTGACCGGGTGGCGGAGGCGAGTACGCCGGGCGGACGGGCTCGCGAGCGGCCCAACGGCGCAGGTCAGCCGGTGGGCGCGGGGGCGTGCCGGGAGCGTGGCGGGCAAGCGGAACGGACACATGGTCCGAACGGGGCGACTCGCGCGGAAAGGGGAGCCTCTTCTTTCTTGACCTGGGCTCAACTATGTTCGTACTTCGTCGGGGTGCCGGACCGCCCCCGGCAGAATCAAGGCGGGGAGTCTCCGGGGGGAGACGTCATGACCGGGGGAAACGGGGATACAGGTATGCATATTCAGGGCTCTTCGTCGCTGCGAGTCGATGCGCAGCGGAATCTGGAGCATGTGCTGCGCGCTGCGCGCGAGGTCTTCGGCGAGCTGGGATACGGCGCGCCGATGGAGGACGTGGCGCGGCGGGCACGGGTCGGCGTCGGGACCGTCTACCGGCGTTTTCCGAGCAAGGACGTGCTCGTCCGGCGGATAGCCGAGGAGGAGACGGCCCGGCTGACCGAGCAGGCGCGTGCCGCGCTGGGGCAGGAGGAGGAGCCGTGGTCGGCGCTGTCGCGCTTCCTGCGGACCTCGGTGGCCTCGGGCGCGGGGCGGCTGCTGCCCCCGCAGGTACTGCGGGTGGGCGTGGACGCGGACCAGGAGACGGCGCAGGGTGCGGCCGGTACGGCCTCCGGCTCTGCAGCGGGTGCCGGTGCCGCCGCTTCCGGTGGCGCCACTTCCGGTGGCGCATCGGCCGCCGCGGGCGCCCGGGTGCCGCATCAGAGACACGCGCAGTCGGGGCTGCGGCTGGTGGAGCAGCCGCCGGCGCAGACGGACGACACCGCACGGGCCGCCGAGGCCGCCGGAGCGGCCGGTGGTCCGGGCGACGACACCGGGATAGGTGAACTGCTCGATGTCGTGGGCCAGTTGGTGGAGCGCGCGCGAGCGGCGGGCGAGCTGCGACGGGATGTCACGGTCGCGGACGTACTGCTGGTCATAGCCACCGCCGCCCCCTCCCTGCCGGACGCTGCCCAGCAACAGGCGGCTGCCACACGGCTGTTGGACATTCTGCTGGAGGGGCTGCGGTCACGGCCTGTGGCCTAAGTGGCGGTTGGAGGTCGGGCGCGCCAGGCTCTGCGAGATTCGGGCTCGTTGGCCGTGTGGCCTGGTACGGCCCGGGGCTCGTTGGCCGTGTGGCCTGGTACGGCCCGGGGCTCGTTGGCCGTGTGGCCTGGTACGGCCCGGGGCTCGTTGGCGTGGGCCTCGTTGACCGTGGGGCGTCCGGCGCGTCCGGCGCGTTGAGCGGCGTCGGGCTCGTTGAGCGGCGTCGGGCTCGTCAAGCTCGTTGAGCGGCGTACCGGTGCCCGGTGGCGCAGCGGCCGAGCGTCGGGGCGGCGTCCGCCTGCGCGGCGCAGTGGACGGATGCCGTCACCGGGGGTCGCCGTACCGGAGTTCCGGCTTCGGTCGCCGCTGCGGGGTCCCTTTGTGTGGTCGGGGTGGAGTGCCTACGTCGTACGCCGAGCACTCCGTTCGACCTCAAGGCCACATCCGGGCATCGGGGAAGTATGCCCCGATCGGGGGACGCATGAGGCTCTGTCGTGTGAACACACCCCGGAGGAGTGGTTGGCCGCCATGACGGGTGGACCGTCGGCGGGTGTGTGCCAGGCTGACACGGTGTTGCGGTGTAACTGCGGGTACGGGGGCCTGGGCCATGGACGCTGAGGGGCACGACGAGCCACGTCGCGGCAGCAAGCCGGCGACCGGCCCCTTACCGAACCTGCCGTCGCAGCGCCAGGACGGCCCACCGTCGGGCAGCGCACCCTCCGAAGAGAACCGGTCGGACGCAGACTTGATCGTGCGCATGCGCGACGGCGACCTCGAGGCGTTCGGCGAGCTGTACCGGCGCCATGCGGGAGCTGTCCGACGTTACGCGCGTCTGTGCTGCCGCGACGCCCGTGGCGCGGAGGACCTCACGGACGTGGTGTTCCTCCGCACGCTCCAGGCGGTCCGGGGCGGCACGGGGCCCGACTCGGCGATCCGTACCCATCTGCTCACGACGTTGCGGCGGGTGGCGGCGGCTTGGGCCACCACCACGAAGCGCGACCTGCTGGTCGAGGACTACGCCGTGTTCGCCGGATCCGCGGAGCGGACGCGCGATGCCCATGAGGACGCCTATGTCCCGGATGCGGACGTACGGGCCATGCGCGGGGGCGAACAGTCGCTGGCCGTAAGGGCGTTCCGCAGTCTGCCCGAGCCATGGCAGACAGTGCTGTGGCACACCACGGTCGAGAAGGAGTCGGCGGACGAGGTCGGGCTACTCCTCGGGCTGGGTCCGAAGGCAACCGGGGTGCTGGTTCAACGCGCTCGCGAGGGGCTCAAGCAGGCCTATCTGCAGGCCCATGTGAACTCATCGCTCCTCGCCGGCGGCGACTGCGCCCGCTACGCCGACCGTCTGGGCGCGTTCGCGCGCGGCGCCTTGCGAGGGCAGGCCGCGCGCGGACTGCGGGAGCACGTGGCGATGTGCCCCAAGTGCCGTACGGCCGCTCTGGGAGTGAGGGACGTCGACGCCCGCCTGCGCACGCTCCTGCCGGTGGCGGTCCTCGGGTGGTCCGCCACCGGGTACGCGACCGAGGCCACGGACATCGGAACGGATTCGGCCGCTGCCTCTCCAGGAACGGCCGGTCGGTCCGCGACGGGCGGACCCGTGGCCTCGACGGTGCCTGCGCCGCGCAGGGACGGCACGGGCGCTGCGCCGGGTGCGCGCAGCGAGAACGGGCGCCGTGCGGCGCGTGCGGGCGAGGGCGGCGGCGGCGGAACGGGGATGACTCCGGCGGAAGGTTCCAACAGCACACCGAGGGCGGAGCGTACGGGCAACGGCACGTCGAGCGCCCATGCCGGGGCCACGGACGCGGACTTGGCAGATGGGGCGGATGCGGCGCACGCGGCAGATGCGACGTACGCGGCGGGCATCGGTGCAGTAGCGGGAGCGGGAGCCGACGCTCATGCGTCATGGGCTGGGGCCGACGCTCACACGGCGGACGCGGAACGCGATGCGGAAACGTTGGATGCGGCGGACGCGGAACGCGGTGCGGAAACGTTGGATGCGGCGGACGCGGAACGCGGTGCGGAGGCTTGGACCGACGCGGAGGCGCGGGGCACGGCGGATGCGGGGACCGGTCTGGGCGCGGCGGAGGCTGGGGCCGACGTTGGCGCTGAAGGCCGCGTAGGCGCCGAGGAGTTCGGCAGGTGGGGGCACGCCCCTCTTGCCATGCCTGAGCAAGCAGAGCCATCCTCCGGGACGGGAACGCCCGCCGACAGCGACGCGGACGCGAGGGGCCGACGTGACGACGCGGACGGGAGTGGCCCATGCGACGACGCGAGGGCGATCGGCAGCGGCAACCCCGCACACGACGCACCGGTGGGCGCCCGGGTCGAAACCGGTGCCCGCGAGGCCGCGGAGATCGCCGACGACGAGAACAGCGGCTCCGTAGCTCCCGGTTGGTTCGGGCTCTCCGCGGGAGCGACGTCCCTCGCGGGCTCGCACACGGAGTCGGCGGCCTGGTCCGAGGAACGCAGGGGCACCGGCATCGGGGAAGCGGTCCCCCGGGACAGCGCGGGTACGGACACTGTCGACAGCGCGCGTGCGGACGCAAGCAGTGATGTCCCTGATAGCGACCTTGACAGCGACAGCGGCGATGACGGCGCCCGCGGCGTCGACGCGAAGACGCTTGCCGCCGCCGTCACGGCGCCCGATGGTTCAACTCCTGCGGATGCGGGGGCCCGTACGGGTTCCGGGAGCCGCGGCGGCAAGGGCGTGCACGCGGGACGGCGCAAAGGGCTCAGTGCCCGCGCGAAGATCGCCATAGGAGCGGTCGCCGCGATCGTGGCGACGACGACCGTGCTGGCCGTGACGGTCGGGAACGGCGAGCCCGAGGAAGAGACACGAGCCCGGCCCTCGGCGTCGGCCCCCGCCGAGCCGCAGGACCCCGATGAGGGGCTCACACCGCAGCCGCCCGGGGACACGGCGCAGCGGCCGGGCTCGGGCCGGGACGCGGATCGGGACCCGGACGTGGAGCCGGGTCGACAAGATCCCTCCCTGCCCGGGGAGTCGGGGCCGTCCGCCCAGTCCATAGGTGACGACCCGGGCTCCGCCCAGTCCGGGCCGGGCACGGGCTCCGGTCCGTGGCCCGGGTCATCGACACGGCCGCCGTCCGGACCTGGGGTGTCGGCGCCGGTTCCGCCGGGGAGCACCACGCCATACCGCTTGAGTCAGCTCTCCTACGACGTGTCCGGTGACGGTTCCCGGCCCGAAGTGCGGGCAGCGGCGAGTTCATGGCTGTGGCAGCGTGACGGGCAGCGGATAGACGGCACGCGATACGCGCACGGAGCGAGCATGCACGCGAACTCGTCCGTGACGATCGAACTCAATCGTTCCTGTGTCGCGTACGACGCGCTTGTCGGTGTGGACGACGGCACGCTGCTCGGGCTCGGATCCGTACGTTTCTCCGTGTACGGCGACGGAGTGCGCCTGTGGCGCTCCAGCTCGATGCGGAGCGGCGACTCGGCCACGCCCGTCCATGTGCCCCTGTCGGGGCGGAAGTCGCTGCGTCTGGTGGTCGAAGGGCGGTCGCTTCTGGGCACGGTGGCGCTGGCCGACTGGGCGCAGTCGAGCATCACCTGCCGCTGACCCGTATCCGATCGCCCGGCCGTCTCCGCGCGGGCGGGCACGACTCCGCAGGGCTACCTGCTGACCGGGAACACCGCCGATCGGTGTCGTCCACACACCGGGCGTGGTCGACAACGGTGTGGTGGCGTGACTGACCGAGGAGCGGCTGCGTACGGTGCGGCGCCCCGAGGTGGCGCGGCCGGCCAACTCGACGCGCTCACCCGCGATCTGGACCTGGCCGTGTTCGTGCTGCTCTGTTCGGTCTCGGCACCTTCGGCGGCTGCCGTCAGCCGGGCCCCGCCGCGGTCAACACGGGCCGCGCTGCGATCACCCGCCCCCCGCACCGTCCGCACGCACGGTCCGCACACGCGCTCCGCACGCACGGTCCGTACGCACGCTCCGCACGGTCCGCACGCGCGCTCCGGACGCCAAGCGCCCGCGCCCGCACCCCCGTCCGCGCCCCGCTCCCGACACCGCTCAGAGCGCCGGGCGCGGTGCCACGCCTCCCGCCACCGCCCGCTGGCGCGGGGCCGCCGAGCCCGTCCAGCAGGTGCCGCGGCGCGCGAGGAGGCGGCGGAGCCACAGTTCCGTCGAGACCAGCTCCGCCAGGCCGTCCAGCGGGAGCGCTTCGCCTTCGGCCGCCGCCCGTACGGCCTTGCGGATGACGCGGGCCTCCACCAGGCCCGCGTCGGCGAGGAGCGGTGCGTCGAAGAGCGCGACGAGGTCCTCGGCCGCCATGCGGAGCCCGGAGCGTACGGCCGCGGCGCCGGCGGCGTGCGAGGTGGCTCCCCACCCCGGGGGGAGGTCGCGGATGCCCGCGCCCGCGAGGACTGTGCGCAACACCGAGGCCCGCGCGCCCGGTTGGACCCTCAGCGCCTCGGGGAGGGCGCGGCAGGCGCGGACGACCTGGTTGTCGAGGAAGGGCGCGTGCAGTCGCTGGCTGCGGACCTCCGCGGCCTGCTCGAAGACACGGTGGTCCATGGCGTAGCGGGCGAGGGCGGCGCGGGCGCGGCGTTCGCCGGGGCGTTCCAGGGGCCCTGGCCGGGTGGCGGCGTCCTGCAGGCGAACCGATACGTCCGCGAGCGCCTCGCCCGTGAGCCAGCGCGCCGCGGGTCCCGAGCGGCACCAGGCGAGGGCGGCGATCGAGGCGTCCACGGCCCCGCCCGGTCCGCTGCCACCGCCCGGCGGTGCGGTGCTTCCGCCGTCCGCCCCGTCGTCGAAGCGCCGTGCCAGCAGCCGCGCCGCCGCTGCCTGTACGCCGTCCCGGTAGGAGGTGCGGGCCAGGCGGCGCGCGGCGCGGTAGACGGTGATGGGGACGAACAACGAATGGGCCGAGGGGCCTTCGGACTTGGCGAGGGCCGCGACGGGGCGGAGCAGACGACGTCGCTGACGATCCATCAACAGGTCGGCCAGGCGGGCGGGATGGGCGTCCAGGACCTGCCGTGCGCCGTGTCCCACGAGGTGGTCGGCGCTGCCTGCGGCGAGCCGTCTGCGGTGGCGCTCGGCGCTGACCAGCGCCGGGCCGGGCTCGTCGGTGAGGAGCATGGTGTCGAGCCCGGTGTACGGCAGGGCGTCCTCGTCGCCGGTGACGACGACGTGGTGGAGCCGCGGGTTCGCGGCGATGCTGCGGGCGCGCTCGAGTTCGGCCGCCGCGACGATGCGTGCGTGTCCGCCGGACACCCCGGAGACCAGGTCGTTGAACGTGACGGCGAGGAGCCGTTCGCCCGCTCCGGTGCCGTGCCCGAGCGGTGTCCCGGGGACGCCGGGCAGGCCCGCGGCGAGCAGCGCGAGGGTGGAGGAGGCGCTGCCGCCGGACAGGTCGGCTCCGATTCCGGGTGCGGGGGCGCCGCGTCTCGCACGTCTGGCCGCGGGTCCCATGCCCGGGACGGGGCCCGGGTCGGGTTCGGGCGTCTCGGGGGCGTGGCGGGGTGCGGCGAGCCGGGCTCTGACGGCTTCGACGAGCGCGTCCCGTATGGCGTCCACCGCGGTGGCGGCCTCCAGTTGGGGCGCGGCGACGGCGAGCGAGACGGTGGGTTCGTAGCCCGCGATCTCGCGGGATCCGTCGCGCAGGATCAGGGCGTGTCCTGGCGGTACGCGCCGCACACCCGCGTAGGGCGTGCCGTCGCCGAGAGCTTCGGGGGCGTCCGGGCAGGCGAGAAGGGCGGCGAGGTGGCCGATGTCGAGCTGGGCCTCGATGAGATCGGCGAGCGGCAGTGCGGCGGTCGCGTACGCGGTGCCGCCCGCCCAGGCGGTGTGGAAGACGGGCCGTGCCCCCGCAAGGTCGCCCGCGATGGTGAGTCGGCGGCCGACCTGGGCCACGGCGGTGTAGCTGCCGGGCCAGGCGGTGAGGTGGCGCAGCGCCCCTCCGCGGGCTGTGAACAGGCCCGCCCGCAGCTGCTCGTCGCTCGCGCCGCAGCAGCCGAGGACGGCGAGGCGGGTGTGGGGCGCGGCCTGGACGATGCGCACTTCGTCGGGGCGCCAGTCGCCGACGGCCCACAGCGGATCCGGGTCGCTCCACAGGAGTTGGGCACCGACGGGGTGGACCGTACGGGCTTCCTCGATGGCGGGCACCGCGGCGGCGCTGCTCCATCCCACCAACCACCGCATCGCCGCCTCCACACGCTGTGGGCAACCAGGAAGTAGCAGTCATCATGCACAGTCGGACGGCGGTTCGGTGCCGAACCCGCCGAGTGGTGCCCCGGCCCAACGGCCGGTCCTCCAGGGGATGGTGCTCCTGTGTCGGGGACCACTCTGCCACGACACGGGCGCACGGGGGCGGATGGGAGCGCACGGGCAGACGTCCGGCGCACGGCCATGTCCCGGAGAGTCCGGTCCCATTCACCCGCAAATCGACAGGTTCATACACAATCACCCCTGGCGCTCGCCCGGGTTCCGCGGCGGCCGGGAAACGACGTACTGGGGCGTAACCCGTGCGCGGCGGGGCGGACGCCAAACCTCCGGACCGGAGGCGCCATTCGGCCAATCTGCCACGGGCGGGCGAGCGGGGGCGTATCGGCGCAGAACGGCGCAGAGGGGAAGCGGAACGCGCGCGATCCGGGAGGCGGAACCCGCCCCCCGGACCGGTCCGCCACCCGCGGGGAATGAGGTGGCGGTGTCCCCCAGCCCACTGGATCCAGTTCAGTGGGCCGACCCACGCACTGCCATGGAAGCGCCCGCCCCGGTGGCCAGGACAGAGCGCACGGCCGGGCGCACGGCCACATGCACCGGGAGCACACGCCCTCGCATGCCGACGGCGGCACCGGCCACAATCTCGCCATCCGGCACACCGCCCCTTAACGGTCGGGATGCGGCGAACTACGCTGGGTTTACGAATGCCCCGCGCCTATGCCGGGGCGGCCGTCGGTGTGTCGAGGGGTGGCGCATGTCCAGGGAGCAACGCGGGCCGAACGAGAAGCTCGGCACGGTTCTCGCCCTCGCGGGGATCAGTAATGCCGGGCTCGCACGCAGAGTCAACGACCTCGGGTCCCAGCGCGGGCTGACCCTCCGGTACGACAAGACATCGGTGGCCCGCTGGGTGTCCAAGGGCATGGTGCCGCAGGGCGCCGCGCCCCATCTCATAGCCGCGGCGATCGCCGGGAAGCTCGGCCGGCCCGTGCCGCTGCACGAGATCGGGTTGGCGGACGCCGATCCGGCGCCGGAGGTCGGCCTGGCCTTCCCGCGCGACGTGGCCGCTGCCGTGCGGTCGGCGACCGAGCTGTACCGGCTGGACCTCGCGGGCCGCCGGGCCGGCGGCGGCGGTATCTGGCAGAGCCTGGCCGGGTCGTTCTCGGTCAGCGCGTACGCGACGCCCGCCTCCCGCTGGCTCATCACGCCGGCCGACAGCGCCGCCGCCCGCGACCCCAAGGACGCGGAGGCAGGCGGCGGGGACGGCACACCGCTGCGCGTGGGCCACAGCGACGTACTGAAGCTGCGCGAGGCGGCCGAGGACGCGCGCCGCTGGGACTCCAAGTACGGGGGCGGGGACTGGCGTTCCTCCATGGTCCCGGAGTGCTTACGGGTCGACGCCGCACCCCTGCTTCTGGGGGCCTACAGCGACGACGTCGGCCGCTCGCTCTTCGGGGCGACCGCCGAACTCACCCGCCTCGCCGGGTGGATGGCCTTCGACACCGGCCAGCAGGAAGCCGCCCAGCGCTACTACATCCAGGCGCTGCGACTGGCCCGCGCCGCCGCTGACGTCCCCCTGGGCGGTTACGTCCTCGCCTCGATGAGCCTCCAGGCCACCTACCGCGGCTTCGCCGACGAGGGCGTGGACCTCGCGCAGGCCGCCGCCGAGCGCAACCGCGGCCTCGCCACCGCCCGCACCATGAGCTTCTTCCGCCTGGTCGAGGCGCGCGCCCACGCCAAGGCGAGCGACTCGCAGGCGGCGGGCGCGGCGCTCAAGGCCGCCGAGGCGTGGCTGGAGCGGTCGCGGGACGGCGACGCCGACCCCTCGTGGCTCGGTTTCTACACCGAGGACCGGTTCGCCGCCGACGCCGCCGAGTGCTACCGCGACTTGAAGGCCCCGCGCCAGGTCCGCCGGTTCACGGAGCAGGCGCTCTCCCGCCCGACGGAGGAGTTCGTACGGTCCCACGGCCTGCGGCTGGTGGTCTCCGCCGTCGCCGAACTGGAGTCCGGCAACCTCGATGCGGCCTGCGCCCAGGGCACGCGGGCGGTGGAGGTGGCGGGGCGCATCTCGTCGGCGCGCACCATGGAGTACGTCCGCGACCTGCTGCACCGGCTCGAACCGTACGGTGACGAGCCGCGCGTCGCCGAGCTGCGCGAGCGGGCCCGTCCGCTGCTGGTCTCCCCCGCATGAGGGCGTCGCGAGGGCGCGACGGCGCCAGAGCGCGAGCACACACGAGGGCGCGAGGGTGTGACGGCGTGAACGTGTGACGGCGTGACGCCCGGGCCGGCGTGACGCCCGGGCCGGGGATCGGCCCCGTACCGGGCCCCGGTCCCGGCCCGCTGCGCGTTTGGCGCGCCCTGCCGCGGGTCAGGGCATCATCGTGGCAGGAGGTGGCAGCGGTCGGCAGCGGGCGGCAAGCGGAGGTGGACCGGTGACGGTGGCGGACGACAGCGATGTGCTGGTGATCGGCGGCGGGATCGTCGGCCTGTCGGCCGCGTACGCGATCACGCGCGCCGCGCCCGGCACCCGTGTCACCGTCCTGGAGAAGGAGAACGGCCCCGCGCGGCACCAGACCGGGCGCAACAGCGGTGTGATCCACAGCGGTATCTACTACCGGCCGGGGACGCTGAAGGCGCGGTTCGCGGCCCGCGGCGCCGCGGAAATGGTGAAGTTCTGCGCAGAACACGACATTCCGCATGAGGTGACGGGCAAGCTGATCGTCGCCACCGACCGTTCCGAACTCACGCGGCTGCACGCCCTGGTCCAGCGGGGGCGGGAGAACGGCATCCCCGTACGCGAACTCGGCCCGGCCCAGATCACGGACCACGAGCCGCAGGTGCGCGGACTCGCCGCGATCCATGTGGGCACCACCGGCGTCTGCGACTTCGGCGCGGTCGCCGACCGGCTGGCCTCGCTCGTCCAGGACGCGGGCGGGCGCATCCGGTACGGGGCGGAGGTCCGCACCATCGGCCGGCGCCCGGGGCGCGTGGCCGTGCGGACGGCGGACGGTGCGGTGCTGCGGGCGAACGCGCTCGTCAACTGCGCCGGGTTGCACTGCGACGAGGTGGCCCGGCTCGCGGGCGACGACCCCGGCATGCGGATCGTGCCCTTCCGCGGCGAGTACTACGAGCTGGTGCCCGAGCGGAACGATCTGGTCCGCGGGCTCGTCTACCCCGTTCCCGACCCGGCCTTCCCCTTCCTCGGCGTCCACCTGACCCGCGGCATCGAGGGGACCGTCCACATCGGGCCGAACGCGGTCCCGGCGCTGGCCCGCGAGGGATACGGCTGGCGGACCGTACGACCGCGCGAGCTGGCGGGGACGCTGGCCTACCCGGGGTCGTGGCGCATCGCCCGGCGCCACTGGCGCTACGGCGCGGGAGAGCTGCACCGCTCGCTCTCGAAGCACGCTTTCGCGCAGGCCGTGCGCCGTCTCCTCCCGGACATCGCGGACGAGGACCTCGCACCGGCTCCCGCGGGCGTACGGGCGCAGGCGGTGCTGCCGGACGGGACGTTGGTCGACGACTTCCTGATCACTCAGTCGCCGGGCATGATCCACGTGCTGAACGCCCCCTCGCCGGCGGCGACGGCGTCACTGCCGATCGGGCGCGAGATCGCGCGCCGGGCGCTGGCAATGCTCGCGGATACGGGGACGGTGCGGGCGTAGCGCGGGGAGACGGCGCAGGGAGACACCGCGGGGAGTGTGCGGGGAGAGACCGCTCCGGGCGGGCGTCGATCGCCTGACGGATGGGGCAGCGATCGCGGACGGATGGGACAGCGGTCGCCGCAAGGGCGGGCGTCGATCGCCGGAAGGGGCGGCCCGGTTCTGCCGCGGTGGGCCGACCGTAGAATATGAGGCATTGTGCAGCCCCCTGAGAAGACCGTGATGTCCGCCTTCGCCGAAGACACCCCCGCAGACGCCCCGGCCCCCGAGGCCGAGCGCCGCCTTCTGTTCCCCGACGGCCCGGCCGTCGATCCCGCCGGTTCCCACCACGAGCGCCGGATCCGCAGTTTCCGGCCGCGGCGCGGGCGCGTGACCTCCGGGCAGGGCGAGGCACTGCGCAGGCTCTGGCCGACCTGGGGCCTGGACATCGACGGACGCTCCCGGCTCGACCTCGACGCCCTCTTCGACGGGCTCCCGGTCGTCCTGGAGATCGGCTTCGGCATGGGCGAGGCCACAGCCGCGATGGCAGCCGCCGACCCGGGCACGGGCATCCTCGCGGCGGATGTGCACACCCCCGGCCAGGGCAATCTGCTCGGTCTCGCCGAACGGAACGGGTTGTCCAACGTCCGCGTCGCCAACGGTGACGCGATCATCCTTCTCCGCGAGATGATCGAGCCCGGCGTGCTCGCCGGGCTGCGCGTCTACTTCCCCGACCCCTGGCCGAAGAAGCGCCACCAGAAGCGGCGGCTGATCCAGCCCGAGTTCGTCGAGCTGGCCGCCTCCCGGTTGCGGTCCGGTGCGCCGGTGCACTGCGCGACCGACTGGGAGCCGTACGCCGAGCAGATGCTGGACGTGCTGTCGGCCGATCCCGAGCTGGAGAACACCCGGCCGGACGGCGGCTTTGCGCCCCGTCCGAGCTTCCGGCCGCTCACGAAGTTCGAGAACGCGGGCCTCGGCAAGGGGCATGTGGTGCACGACCTGCTGTTCGTACGACGCTGAGGCCGGCACGCGCGGACGGGTCCGGCCGCACGCAGGGACCGAACCTCGATACGCCGTCGCACCGTGCTCCGCCCCTCGTTAGGGTCGACTGGTGCATCCGTCCCCGTTCCCGCAGCAGCCACAGCAACCGCCCGTCCCGGTGTACGAACCGCAGCCGCGGTTCCACGCCGTACCGGACCGCGCCAACTGGCGTTACCGCCCGCGGCGGGCCTTCCGGCACAGCAAGGCGCTGCGCTTCGGCACGGTGATCACACTGCTCGCGCTCTGCGGCCTGGTCATCCTCGCCCTGGTGCGCGAACAGACCGGTACGGAGGGCTTCCTGGCGGGTCTGGGGCTGGCCGTCCTGCCCGTGCCGCTGATGATCGCCGCCTTCCGCTGGCTGGACCGGGTCGAGCCCGAGCCGTGGCGGAACCTGGCCTTCGCGTTCGCCTGGGGCGCGTGCGCCGCGACTCTCATGGCGATCATCGCCAACGGTTTCGCGACCGACTGGATAGCCACCCGTGTCGAGCCCTCGTCCCCGACGGAGGCGCAGACCTGGGGCGCCACGGTCATCGCCCCGGTGGTGGAGGAGAGCGCGAAGGGCGCCGCGCTGCTGCTGCTCTTCGTCTTCCGCCGCCGCGACTTCGACGGCATCGTCGACGGTGTCGTCATCGCCGGGATCACCGCGACGGGCTTCGCCTTCACCGAGAACATCCTCTATCTCGGCAACGCCTTCGGAGAGGACCAGGCCCTCGGGTCCTCCGGGATCCAGTCGGTGACCGCGGCGACGTTCTTCATCCGCATCGTCATGTCGCCGTTCGCGCACCCGCTGTTCACGGCGCTGACCGGGATCGGCTTCGGCATCGCCGCGCTGGCCACGACGCGGCAGCGGGGGCGGCGTGTGCTGGTGCCCCTCGCGGGCCTGCTCACGGCGATCGTGCTGCACGCGGTGTGGAACGGCTCGGCCACCGTCGGCGGCCTCGGCTTCATCGCCGTCTACGGCATGTTCATGGTCCCGGTGTTCGGGCTGCTCATCTGGCTGGTGATCTGGTCGCGCGGCAGCGAGCTGAGGACCGTACGCGGTCAGCTCCCCGCGTACGTGGCGGCCGGCTGGCTGCAGCCGCCGGAGCCGCAGGCGCTGTCGTCGATGCGGGCCCGCTCGCTCGCGCGGAGCGTGGCGCGGCGCCACCACGGGAAGGACGCGGCCCGGGCCGTCGCGGAGTACGAGTCCTTCGCCACCACACTCGCGTTCCTGCGGCAGCGGGCGCACCGGGGGACGGCGGGGGCGGACTTCGTCGCGCGGGAGCAGGAGCTGCTGCACCACCTCTGGCAGCGCAAGGACGTGGCCCAACCCGCCCTGGCCCACGCCGCCTTGATCACCGCACCGCCGCGGGTCCCGCCGCAGTGGGGGCCGCACGGCCGTCCGGCGTACGGGCCGGGCATGCCGCCGCCGTACGGCCAGGGGCACGGGCACGCGGTGCCCCCGCAGCACGGTCCGGGCCATGGTCCCGCGGCTCCCCCGCCGCACGGCCAAGGGCAGTACGGTCAAGGCCCGCACGGCCAGGGGCAGTACGGACAAGGGCAGTACGGCCAGGGGCACGCTGCGCCGACCGACTTCCGCCCCCCGTACGGAGCGTGACCCGCTACGCCGACGCCGCGTCCAGGGCGGCCGACTCCGCGTCGGTCAATAGGAAGTCCGCGACCGCGAGCAGGGCGGGGAGCTGTTCCGGGGTACGGGCGCTGGCGATCGGGGAGGCCACCGTCGGCCGGCGCGCGAGCCAGGCGAGGGCGACCGTGGCGACCTGCACGCCCCGCGCCTGCGCGATGGTGTCGAGCGCCGCCAGCACGCGCCGCCCGCGCTCGGTCTCCAGGTGCGGGCCGGCCCGCCGGGCCCGTGCGCTGTCGACCTCGGCACCCGGCCGGTACTTGCCGGTGAGGAAACCGGCGGCGAGCGCGAAGTACGGGACGGCGGCCAGGCCGTGGTGGGCCGCGAGCTCCGCGGGAGCGCCCTCGTAGGTGTCGCGCGAGACGAGGTTGTAGTGCGGCTGCACCGCCGCGTACGCCGCCAGGCCCTCGCGCTGTGCGAAGGCGAGCGATGCCTCGAGCCGCTCGGGGGAGATGTTGGAGGCCCCCAACTGCCGGACCTTGCCCTCCCGTACGAGCTGGTCGAGCGTGGTGACGATCTCCTCGACGGGGACGGTCGGGTCGTCGAAGTGGGTGTAGTAGAGATCGATGCGGTCGGTCCGCAGACGGCGCAGTGAGGCTTCCGCCGCTGCCTTGAGGGTCTTCGCCCGCAGGCCCATGAACTCCGGGTGCCGGCCCGCCTTGGTCGCGATCACGACCTCCTGGCGGTTGCCGCGTGCCGCCAGCCAGTTGCCGATGACGGTTTCGGACTCGCCACCGGCATTGCCCTCGACCGCGGCCGTGTAGACGTCGGCGGTGTCGATGAAGTTGCCGCCCGCTGCCGCGTAGGCGTCCAGCACCGCGTGCGACTGCTGCTCGTCGGCCGTCCAGCCGAAGACATTGCCGCCGAGGCAGAGGGGGTGGACGGTCAGATCACCGATGATCCTGCTGTTGTCGGCCATGCGGCAACCCAACGCTCCCCGGGGCACGGCTATTCCGCCATGGCAAAGGGCTCGGATGCGCGAACGGTCCGGTGCGCGAAGGGTCCAGGTGCACGAAACGGTCCAGGTGCACGAACGGGCGCGGCGAGCGAGGCGCGGCGAGCGACGCGGGTACGCAAGGCCGCGGGCATACCGGCAGCCCCGGTGCCAGGGGGGAGGAAACACCGGGGCTGGCGGCGAACGCGGTGGGGGTGGCCGACCGGTGGACGGACGGCCTCAGGACGGTCGCGCCGGAGCGGCGCGAGAGGGGTGTGGTGCGGGTCTAGAGCGCCATGCCCTTGCCGCGCAGCCAGCCGGCCGGGTCGATCGGGTCGCCGCCGCCCGGACGGACCTCCAAGTGGAGGTGGGCCCCGGTGACATTGCCCGTGGCGCCGACGCGGCCGATCGTCTCGCCGGTCGTCACCTTCCCGGACGTCTTGGTCATCGAGGACAGGTGGCAGTACCAGACCTCGGTGCCGTCGTCGAGGGTGAGGATGATCCGGTAGCCGTAGGAACCGGCCCAGCCGGCCTCCGTGATCGTGCCGCCGTGCACCGCCTTGGCGGGGGTACCGGTGGGGGCGGCGAAGTCCAGCCCGGTGTGGTCGTTGGCCCACATGGAGCCGGCCTCGCCGAAGCCCGCGGTCAGCGTGTACGAGGCGACGGGGAGGGTGAACTGCTTGGCCAGCTTGGCCAGTCGCTCGGCCTCGGCCTTGCGCGCGGCCTCGGCCTTCGCCTTGCGCTCGGCGGCGGCCTTGGCGTCCGCGGCCTTCTCCTTGGCCTCGGCGACCTCCTCGGCGGCCTTCTTCGCGGCTGCCTTCTCGGCCGCCTCGCGCTGCGCGGTCTCCGCCGCGCCCTGCTGCTGCTCGGCCTGGCGCATGATGCGGGCGCGCAGCGCCTCGCCCGCGCCGGTGCCGTTGGCGGCCTCGGTGTCGGTGAGTCCCGCGGTGGAGAGCGGGGTGGTGGCTCCGGCGGGGGCGTCGTCGTCGGCCACCAGGGAGCCGATGCCCGGCAGGGACTTGGCGTCCGGGAGCTGGTCGGTGATGCCGAGATCCGGCATGGAGATGGCGGCCGGGGGCTTGTCCTGGGCGGTGGCCATGCCACCGGCGCCGACGGCCGCGAACATACCGACCCCGAGGACGGCACCGCTGCGGGCCATGCCGCCACCGCGCTGCTTGCTGACGCGGTGCTTGCCGCGCGCGGGAGCAAGGGAGTCGGCCGTCGGGTTCCACTCGCCGGTACCGGCGGCCGGGGACTCCTCGCCGAACTCACCGAATCCGCCGGGACCATGGGCGGCGGGGGGTTCGTACAAGGGCTCGGGGGCAGGCCTGTTGGACGCCACTCGGGCGCTCTCCTTTCCTTCCTTCTCGCCTACCGGGTTAGCTGACGGGTTCGGAGCAGGAAGGTCTCCTACGAGCGCCTTTGGGAAAGGTGCCCGATTCACCCCAAGAGTTTGGTTCCCCGGTTCCCTTGGTGCAGTTGGTGCGGATGCTGCGGGTGATGCTGGTGGTGCGGGATTCGGCGTAGGCGCACGGTGCCACCTCTTGTGGCGGCTGGGACGACCGCGCTGCGTTATCGAACGTTAATAGACCGCGGGACCTGTTTCCAAGCTGTTCCGTGTGATCGTTAACGAAATCCGTGGGGGCAAATCGGTACATGGTCCAGGAAAATCGGGCGAGTTGACCTCACGCCCGACAACCCCCCATAGCTGACTGTTCGTCAGTTGTTATGCGGAGCGATGCGATCCGGTTACGGACCGTGGCCTTCGGGTCGTGCCACCGCGAGCAGCGCCATGTCATCCGGTGCCTCGCCCGCCGCATGACGGCGAACGTCCGCCACGAGCGCGTCGAGGAGCGTGCCGGGATCGGGGAAATGCATGCCGCGCAGCCGCTCCACCGGGTCGTAGAAGACGCCGCGGGCATTGCGCGCCTCGGTCACCCCGTCGGTGAACAGCAGCAGCGTCGCCCCGCCGGGGAACGCCAACTCCTGGACCAGGTCCGGCCACACGCCCAGGTCGTCCATGCCGAGCGGCAGTGCGGGCACCTTCGGTTCGACACCCCTCAGACCGCCGTCCTCGTAGAGCAGCAGCGGTGGTGGGTGGCCGCGGTTGAGCAGCCGCAGCGTGCCCGCGCCTGCCGGGTCATCGACGCCGTGCACCTCGGCGAGGACGACCGTGGTGAAGCCCTCGAACAGGTCCGGCCCCGCACCCCGGGCACTCTCCCGGTGCAGCGCCCACTCCAGCCGCCGGGCCACCGCCTCCAGCGTCGGCTCCTGCTCGGCGGCCTCCCGGAACGAGCCGATGAGGATCGCCACCGCCTCGACGGCATCCAGTCCCTTGCCCCGCACGTCCCCGACGACCAGGCGCACGCCGTACGGGGTGTCCTGCACGGCGTAGAGGTCGCCGCCGATGCTGGCCTCGGCGTGCGCGGCCTCGTAGCGCGCGGCGACATGGAAGCCCCCGATCCGCTCGGCGGGGTCGGGCAGGACGGCGCGCTGGGCCGCCTCCGCGATGGTGCGCGCCGAGGCGAGGCGCAGGTCGCCCCGGCGTACGACGCGATTGATGAGCAGGGCGAGGACGGCGACCGTGAAGACGGTGACCAGCTCGGTGACCGACTCGATGTCGGTGAGCCGGATGTCGTACAGCCGCAGCGCGAGCACGGTGAGCACGCTCGCGCCGCCCGTGAGGGCGGTGACACCGAGCGAGAAGAACGGGGCGGCCACCAGCGGGGCCGCCGAGAAGAACGGGGAGCCGGTGAAGCGGGGCGGCGTCATGAGGTCGAATATCGCGCCGCCGATGATCAGCAGAGCCGGGATCCAGCGGATGACCCGGGCACTGGGCCGACGGGCTCCACCGAGGCGGCGAGGTCCCTCGACGTGCGTCCCCACCTGCTGACTCCTGCCCATCCGTGAGGGCCGACGCTGCGGCGTGTCCGCGAGCGCGCCCCTTCCACCCTGGCCGGGGGAGGCGCCGCGCGCGAATCGGGGGTCCCGCACCGCTCGCTGCCGGCCCGGCGCACGCACGGCACGGGAAAGGCATCGGAAAGACGATGTAAAGGTGCAGTAAAGGGCGTAAGCCACAAAATTGCGCCTTTGGAGTTAACTTCGTAGGTATGGACACCGCAGCGAAGCCTTGGGCGGGTCGCATCCTGCTCGCACCGGTACTGGCGGTACTCGCCGCCGCCCTCGTACTGGTGGCCGTCATGGCCCCCGGGGCGCGGGCCGCGGACGGGCTCGACAGCGCCGCCGACGCCCTGAGAAAGGGCCCCGTCTACGTCGATCCGCGGGCCAGGGACCAGCTCCCTCCGTCGGCCGCGGACGCCCTGGCGGACAAGATCAAGAAGGCGGACAAGCCGGTGATGGTCGTCGTGCTCCCCGCCACCAAGGAATTCAACCCGCCGACCCTGCTCCAGGACCTGCGGGGCAAGACCGGCATCACGGGCGTGTACGCGGTCGCGCTGGGCGACCGTTTCGACGCCGGAGCCGACTCCTCCGTGATGTCCCGCAACGCGGTCGACAACCTCACCGGCGCCGTGGAGCGCTCGTCCCCCGGCGATGTGCGGGCCATGGTCGACTCCTTCGTCGACGACGCCCTGCCGCAGGCGCAGGGCCACGCCCCGGACACCTGGAGCGGCGGCTCCAGCACCGACACCGGGACGGACACCTCCCCCAGCAACCGGGTCAGCCCGCTCGGGCTCGTGGCCACGCTCGGCGTGCTGATCGCGGCCGTCGGCGGCGGTGCGCTGCTGGTCGGCAGCCGTAACAAGAAGCGGCGGGCCGAGCGGGACCGCGCACAGCTCGACACGCTCCGCCCGGTCGTGGACGAGGACATCACCGCCTTCGGCGAGGAGGTCGAACGGATCGACTTCGACCCCTCGGCCCCGAATACCACCGACGCGATGCGCGAGGACTACGCCAGTGCCCTGGACTCGTACGACAGGGCCAAGGCGTCGATGGACCGCGCACGACGGCCCGGTGATGTACGGGGCGTGACCGAGGCCTTGGCGGACGGCCGGTTCTCGCTGGCCACCCTTGAGGCGCGGCGGGACGGCAGGGAGCTGCCCGACCGCAGGCCGCCGTGCTTCTTCGACCCCCGGCACGGCCCGTCCGTGCAGGACGCGCAGTGGGCTCCGCCGGGCGGCGAGGAGCGGACCGTGCCGGTCTGCGCGGCCGACGCGGCGCGCCTGGAGGACGGCCTGGAGCCGATGGGGCGCGAAGTGGAGACGGCACAGGGACGCAAGCCCTACTGGGAGGCCGGACCGGCCTATGGGCCATGGGCCAACGGCTACTTCGGCGGCGGGATCCTCCCCGGCCTGCTGATCGGCACATGGCTGGGCAGCGCGATGACCGGCCCGGCGTACGGGTACGACGGCGGCGGGTACGGGGACGGCGGCGGGGACGGCGGAGGCGGCGACTTCGGCGGAGGCGACTTCGGAGGCGGGGGCGGGTTCGGAGGCGGTGACTTCGGCGGAGGCGGATTCTGAGGCGGCCGGTCCCGGGACACGGGTTCCGGGGCGGCGGCCGTCAGGGGCGTGCCAGGGCGTCCCGCGTGTGCGGCCGCGTCACGGCGTCACAGGGCGTCGACCGCGCTCACCTTCCAGCCCTGGGACGTCCGTTGCAGGGTCATCCGCACCCGGTTGAGGTCCAGGCGCGGCCCGGAGACCTGGGTGGAGTCGGTGACCTGGTTCATGAACAGCAGCACCCGCACCCTGTCGGGCGACGCGGACACCACCGACGCGGCCGGTGCGTCACCGGACGAGGGCGTCGCCACCGTCGCCTTGACCACCCCGTGGTAGCGCTTCGCCGTGGGCGCGACCACGGTCCTCGTGGTCTTCCCGTACTTCTCGCGGAAGGGCCCGGTCAGATGGCGCTCGGCGGAGGCGAAGTCCCGGTCGAGGTGCCGGTAGTCGTACGACAGGATCTCGGGCGCCGCCTTGCGCGCGGCGGCCAGCGCCTCCGTACGGGCGCCGGCGGTGCGCCCGGCGTCCCGGTACTCCAGACCGAGGACGGCCGTGGCGGCCAGAGCCGCCACGACGAAGAGGGCCAGGCCGGCGCTCAGCAGGGCATACCGGCGCTCACGCCGCGGCCTCGCGGCACCGCGGTCCTGGTCGGGGGCGGACGCGGAGTCCTCGGTCTCCGGCTCGTGCACGTCCGCTGCGGGCGCGCCGGTCACGGCGGCAACGCCGGGCGTCGCTGCGGGATCCTGGCCGGCGGGCCGCTGTGCCTTCTCGGTCCGTCTGGCCGCGGCGCGGGCGGCCGCGGCGACGGTACGCGAACGGTGGGTGCCGCTTCCGGCACCTCGTACGGACAACTTCGTCACGGTGTCTCTCCTCCCAGGCCGTCTCTCACGGGTCTCGGGTCAGGGGTCTGCGGGTGTGCGGGTGTGCGGGTGTGCGGGTGTGCGGGTGTGCGGGTGTGCGGGTGTGCGGGTGTGCGGGTTGGCGGGGTGTCGCACCGGCCCGGCCGGTGCCGCCGGTTCAGCCGACGAACTCGACATCGGAGGTGAGCCAGCGCCCGTCCTCGCGCACGAGGTCGAGCTGCAACCGGTAGTTGCGGGCCTGCCCCTTGGGCGCGGCGACGTTGCTGACCTTGCTGTCACCGACGACGAGGACGCGGGCGGAGCTCTCGTCGGCCGTGACGATCCCCGCTTCGAGCACCTGCCCCTGGGAGACCGACTTGTTGGCCGCGACCAGCTTGGTGAGCTGCTTGTTCTGCTGGGCGAACTGCTTCCTGAACTCGCCCGTCGCGCCCTCCAGGACGTGCCGGCTGTCCCGGCCGTAGTGCCGGTAGTCGAGGGAGGTGAAGTTGAGCACCGACTGGCGTGCGGCGGCCAGGACGTGCTGACGGCGCAGCTCGTCCTGGTGCTGCCGGTACTGCTCCACACCGAAGTAGCCGGACAGGGCGGCGAGCAGGATGCCGGCCGCGGCCAGTGCGGCGGGCAGTGCCCTGCTCCGACCGGCCGTACGGGCGACCCGGGCCAGCAGGCGCAGCGGTGGCCCGCCGGCACGCGTCAGCCGTCGGAAGGGGGTCATGTCATCGGTCCCATCGGTCCCACGAGAAGCCATTGCCACGAGTCCTCTCCGAACACGTTCTGTTCACCGCCGGTCGAGCCGATCGCGACGGTCCGTCCGCCCGGCACGGAGGCGAGGCCGGACGCGGGGTCGTAGGGCGCCACGTACGACGCCCGGTCCGCCCCGCTGCCCCCGCCCGAACCCGCGCGGGGAGCGTTCTGTGCACCGCGGACCGTGGTCTTGCTGCCGCGCGGCGCCGTGCAGCGGGCCGAGGTGTCGGCCGGCCGCTCGCTGGTGTCCGAAGGGGCGCGGCGCCGGGTGTCGTAGCCCTGCCGGCACGGTGGCGGGTCATCGGCGTTGAGCACCAGCCCGAAGTGCGAGGTGCCGTCGCCGGGGAGCACGGTGAAGCTGCCCGCGACGGCGACCGGGAAGGTCACCAGCGTCTGTTCCAGTCCGGGGAGGCGTGCCGCGGTGACCTGACCCCCGCTGATCAGATTGCCGAGCAGGACCGGCAGGGTCCTGCGGTTGTCCTTCAGCAGCGAGTCCAGCTCGTGCGCGGCGGAGGTGGATCCGTCCACGAGGCCGCGGAGGTCGCTGTCGCTGTCCTTCAACTGCCCGCTGAGATCGGCCAGATCGCGGGAGAAGGCCTTGATCGCCGAGCCCTTGTCGACCTGCGTCCTGAGCACCTGCTGGGAGTCCTCGATCAGCGAGATCGTCTGCGGAAGCGAGTCGCTCGCCTCTTCGACGAGGGCGTTGCCCGAGTCGACCATGCGGCTCAGATGCGGCCCCGTGCCGGCGAAGGCGTCGCCCAGTTCGTCGACGGTGACCCGCAGTTCCTTTCTGTCGACCGACTCCACGAGCCGGTCGAGGCCGGAGATGAGCCGGGTCGTGGGCAGCGGCGTACGGGTGTCCCGGCGGGGGATGGTGCTGCCGTCCTCCAGGTACCGGCCGGTCCCGGCGCGCGGTTGCAGGTCGACGTACTGCTCCCCCACCGCCGAGCGGTTGGCCACCACGGCGAGGGTGTCCGCGGGGATGCGCGGGCCGTCCTTGATGCGCAGCTGCACCGAGACGCCGTCCGGCCCGTCCAGGCGCAGATCGCCGACGCGGCCCACCGGCACGCCGCGGTAGGTCACTTCGGCGCCGGAGTAGATGCCCCCGGAGTCGGCGAAGTCGGCGCTGACGGTGTAGTCGCGGTCGAAGAGGCGGTCGGCCAGGCCGGCGTACTCGGCGCCGACGTAGGAGACACCCACGGCGGTGACGGTGGCGAAGGCCAGGAGCTGGGCCTTGACCGTACGGGTGATCACGACAGCATCCCCTTCGTCAGCAGCTCGGCGAGCGCCATGTCGAGACCGCTCGGGTAGACCGGGCCTCCGGCGCCGTAGGAGCGGTACGCGGCCTGGGTGCCGGTACACACCGGCGGGCACAGCACGTCGCCGCCGGGCTGCTCAGGGGCCGGGCCCTTCCCCCCGCCGCCGTCCGGTTTCCCTGCGCAGTCGGCGGAGGGCAGGCAGGGCAGTGAGGACGGCTCGGCCAGATCGGGGAGGCCGGGCAGGTCCGGCAGTTCGGGCACCTCGGGCTCGCCGGGCTCGTTGCCGTCGCCGTCGCCGTCGCCGCCGCCCGGGGAGCCGGGCTTCCCCGGCTTGTCCCCGAGGTTGCCGTAGAGGCTCTTCAGGTCGAGGTCGGCGGTGATGTGCAGGTTGGTGTAGTCGCCCTTGACGGCGTCGACGACATTGCGCGGGAAGGGATAAGTGGTCAGCATCTCCAGCGCGTTGGGCAGGTCGTTGCCCGCGGCGTTGAGCTTGCTCAGGACCGGCTGCAGATTCCGCAGGTCGGCGACGACGTCGTCGCGCGAGGCGTTGACCACATGGGTGCCGACCTTGCCCAGCCGGGACAGGGAGCGCAGCATCTTCGTGAGGTTGCGGCGCTGGTCGGCGAGGACCTTCAGCGCGGGCGGAAGGGTGTCGACGGCGCGGCCGATCGTGGCCTTCTCGCTGTGCAGCCGCTTGGCCAGCCGGTCGACGCCCTTGATCGCGCGGACGATCTCCGACCGCTGGGCGTCCAGGCCGCCGAGGAAGGTGTCCAGCTCGGTGAGCAGGTTCTTGACCCGGTCCTCGCGGCCCTTCAGGGTGTGGTTCAACTCCTTGGTGATCGTGTGGAGTTGTGCCACACCACCGCCGTTGAGGAGCGCGGAGAGGGCCGAGAGCACTTCCTCGATCTCGGGGGTGCGGTCGCTGTGGGAGACGGGGATCCGGTCGCCGTCCGCGAGGGTGCCCACGGACTGGACGCCGGTGGGACGGGACAGCGCGACGTACTTCTCGCCGAGGACGCTGGTCTGGCGGAGTTCGGCCACCGCGTTCTCGGGAAGCTTCACATGGTCCGCGACACGCAGCCGTACGCGGGCCTGCCAGCCCTTCAACTCCACCTTCTCGACGGCGCCGACGGTCACGTTGTTGACCTTCACGGCCGACTGGGGCACCAGGTCCAGGACGTCCCGGAACTCCACGGTGACGTGGTACGCGTCATCGCCCGTGGCCGCGCCGCCCGGGAGCCGGACGTCGTAGAGGCCGTTGAACTCGCAGCCGGAGAGCAGGATCGCGCCGAGGGCGGCCCACAGGGCGGCGGTGCGGCGGGCGCCTGCGGCGAGGCGTGTCACCGGCCGGCCGGGGCCGGGTGCGGTCGCGCGCCGGGCCTTCATGCGCGCTCTCCCAGGATGCCGCCGAGCGTCCGGTCCACCGACGCGGTCCCCGACGCGGGCTCGGCGACCCCGGTCAGGGGGTCGGCGGAGGGCAGGTCGGGCAGGGAGTCGAAGAGTTCCGTCAGATCCCCGCAACCGGACTTCTCCCCGGTCGACTTGAGCAGGGCGCAGAGCACACTGGCCGTGTCCTGGGGCTGGTCGGCGTTGTTCCGCGTGTCCAGCGTGCCGGACGCGGGGTTGTACGCGTTCGCCAGGTTGCCGATGCCCGCGGGTGCGACGTCCATCAGCTCCTCCAGCGCATCGCGCTGCTCCACCAGTACGCGCGTCACCTCGCTGAGACCTTTCACGTTCGAGGTCAGGGACTTGTTGTTGCCGCGGACGAAGCCGGCCACGTCCTTCAGGGCGACGGCCAAGTGCTTGAGGGCGGCCGCCAGGTCCTTGCGCTCGCCGGAGAGCTGTTCGGCCACGCCCGCCAGGTTGTCGTTGAACGTCCGCACGCTCCGGTCGTCCGAGGCGAGCGCGGCGGTGAAGACCTGGAGGTTCCGCACCGTCCCGAACAGGTCCTTCCGGCCGTCGGAGAGGGTGGAGACGGCGAGGGAGAGGTCCTTGACCGTCCGGTGCAGCTTGCCGCCCTGCCCTTGGAGGTTGTCCGCGCTGACGCCCAGCAGCCGGGACAGCGAACCGTCCTTGTTGGCGCCGCGCGGGCCGAGCGCGTCGGCGGTGGTGTGCAGGCTGTCGAAGACGCGGTCCAGCTCGACGGGTACCGCGGTCCTCCGCAGGGGAATGACGGCGCCGCTCCGCATCCGGGGCCCGCTGCGGTAGACGGGCAGGAGCTGGACGTAACGGTCGCTGACCACCGAGGAGTTGATGATCGCGGCCTGCGCGTCGGCCGGCACCTTGCGGCCGGGCTCGTACTCCAGCTCCACGCGGACGCGCTTGCCCTGCGGCGTGATCTTCTTGACCTCGCCGATCCTGATGCCCAGGACGCGGACGTCGGAGCCCGGGTAGATGCCGACGGTGCGAGGGAAGTACGCGGTCACACGGACCGGGTCCGGCTTCGGCCAGAGCACCACCGCCAGCGAGGCGATCAGGGCCAGTGCCAGAACCAGCGCCACACGGCGGACGGTGCTCCTGCGCCGCACCGCGATCCTCATGGAGGCCCTCATCGTGATCCTCCCAGGGGTGTCTGCACGGAGCCGCCGCCCCGGGGCGAGGCGGGGACCGCGACGAGGTTCTGGATGTAGCTGTCGAACCAGCGGCCGTTGCCGAGGGTGTTGGTGAAGACCCGGGCGTAGGGAGCCAGCAGCTTCACGCTGCGGTTCAGGCTCTTCTCGTTGCGCCGCAACATCTCGACCACGGTGTTGAGCCGGGTCAGCGCGGGCCCGATCTGTTTGCGGTTGTCCTCGACGAGGCCGGAGAGCTGGACGCCGAGCGTGGCGGCGTTGACCAGCAGGGTGTGAATGACCTTGCGCCGCTTGCCGATCTCCTCGAACAGGGCGCCACCGTCCTTGATGAGCCTGGTGAGTTCGTCCGAGCGGTCGGAGAGGACTCCGGTGACGCCGTTGGCCCGCTTGAGCAGGTCGCCCAGTGCCTTGTCGCGCGAGGCGACGGTCCGGGACAGCCGGGACAGCCCCTCGATGGACGCCTTCACCTCGGCGGGCGAGTCCTTGAACGTCGTCGAGACGGTGTCGAGCGCTTCGGCCAGTTGATCGGTGTCGATCTTCTCGGTCGTGGTGGTCAGGTCGCTGAATGCCTCCACGACGTCGTAGGCCGAGACCGTACGGTTCAGCGGGATGCGGGCGCCCGGCCCGAGCTGTCCGGGGCCTTTCGGTTCCAGGGAGAGGTACTTGGCGCCGAGGATCGTCTTGACGCGGATGGACGCTCCGGTCCTGGTGCCGAACTCCGGGTCCCCCTTGACCCGGAAGGCGACCTTCACGTGGTCGCCCTCCAGGTCGACGTCGTCGACCTTGCCGACCTTGACCCCGGCGATGCGGACCTCGTCGCCGGACTTGAGGCCGCCCGCCTCGGAGAAGGCGGCGCTGTAGCTCTCGCCGTTGCCGATCAGCGGCAGGCTGTCGACGTTGAACGCCGCCGTGACCAGCAGGGCGAGCGTGGCGAGGCCGGCGGCGCCGATCGTCACGGGGTTGCGTTCGCGGAAGGGGATCACCGGCCGCACCTCGCCTGGTCGACGTGGAGCCGCGGCGTGATCGCGTTCGCGGTGTCCGGCAGGACCACCCGGCCGTCGAAGTCGCACAGGTAGAAGTTGAACCAGGAGCCGTAACTGCCGGTGGCGGTCAGCTTGTCGAGCTTGCGCGGCAGCCGTTGCAGGACGCCCTCCACGGTCTTCTCGTTACGGTTGAGGGTTCCGGTGAGCCTGGACAGCTGGGCGATGTCGGACTTCAGCGCCGGGCGTCCCTCACGCAGCAGTCCGGAGGTCGCCCCTGACACGTCGCTGATGCCGGCCAGGGAGGAGCCGATCGCCTTGCGGTCGGCGGAGAGCCCGGAGACGACCCGCTGGAGCTGCCCCAGAAGCCCGGAGAAGCGGGTGCTGCGCTTGTCGAGGGTCCCCAGGACGCCGTTGAGGTTGTTGACGACCGAGCCGATGAGCTTGTCGCGGTCGGCGAGTGTGGTGGTCAGCGACGCGGTGTGGGCGAGCAGGCTGTTGATGGTGCCGCCCTCCCCCTGGAGGGTCTTGACGATCTCCAGCGCGAGCTGGTTGACGTCCTTGGGGCTGAGCGCGGCGAACAGCGGCTTGAAGCCGTTCAGCAGGGCGTTGAGATCGAGCGCGGGCTGCGTCCTGGAGAGCGGGATCGTGGCGCCGGGCCGCATCCGCGTATCGGCCCCCGCGCCCTCGGTCAGCGCGACGTAACGCTGCCCCACGAGATTGCGGTACCGGATGACGGCTCCGGTGGAGGCGAGCAGCGAGCGGTCCCGGGAGACGGTGAAGGTGACTTCGGCCCGGGTGCGGTCCTTGATGGCGATGGATTCGACCTCGCCGACCCTGACGCCGGCCACCCGGATGTCATCGCCGCTCTCCAGTCCGGTGACGTCGCTGAACACCGCCTTGTAGGTGTCCGATGAGGTGAACGAGAAGTTGACGATCGTGGCCGCGAGCAGTGCCGTCGCCGCGAGCGTGACCACGGCGAAGAGCGAGAACTTGATCAGCGGGCGCGCGGTCTCCCGTGCCTTCATGCGACGTTCACCGCCGTTCCGCGGGCCATCGGGCCGAAGAGCAGGGTCGCCACGGCGGGCACCCGGTCGGCGGAAACACCCATGACGGGGGCGACGAGGGAACCGACGAGCCGCTGCTCGGACTCCGTGGCGGTCACCCGGCTCGGCGGGCCGGGCGAGGAGGCCGAACCGGAGCCCTTCGTACCGTCGTTGAGCTTGATCCCGGGTGCGGGGACGTGCGGGTCGGGCAGGCCGCGGCAGTCGGGTCCCGAGCGTTCTGCGTAGCGCGGTTCCTCGCCGGGGCGGTAGGGGGACCGGGGCAGGGCGACCTCCAGGGTGATGTGCATCTTTCCGCCCTCGAAGACCTGCTCGGCCAGCGGCTCGGACTTCACCAGACCGCGCAGCAGGCAGGGGTACTCGGGCGCGTAGCGGGCGAGCAGGGCGAGGGTGGGGCGGGAGACACGAGCCAGGCCGATGAGGCGTTCGGAGTTCTCGTCGAGTACGTCCTCGGCGGTGCCCGCGAAGCGGGTGGTGCCGGTCAGCGCCGACGCCAGGGCGTCCTTCTTCTCGACCACCGTCCTGCTCGTGGTGATCGTGTTGCGGAGGGTCCGCATCAGGTCGGGGGCGGCATCGGCGTAGATCTCCGCGGTGTCGGCGAAGCGGGAGATGTCCTTCTTGATCGCGGGCATGTGCGGATTGATGCGGTGGAGATAGCGCTCCACGCGGACGAGGTTCCGGCCGATCTCCTCGCCCCGCCCGTCGAGCGCGGTGGCGAACGCCGACAGCGTGGCGTTGAGCTTGCCGGGCTGGACGGCGCGGAGCAGCGGCAGCAGATCGTCCATCAGCTTCTGCAGTTCGATGCCGGCGCGGGTCCGGTCCTGGGTGATGACGTCCCCTGCGCGGATGGGCCGTTCGGCGCTGTCCTCGGGGGCGACCAGGTCGACGTACTTCTCGCCGAACAGCGTCTTGGGCAGCAGCCGGGCGTGGACGTCGGCGGGGATGCGGTCCACGTGCTCGGGCTTGAGGTCGATCTCCAGCGTCGCCTTCTCGCCGTCGGCCGTCACGTCCCGGACCTCGCCGACGATCAGGCCGCGCAGCTTCACATCGGCCGGGGCCTCCAGCTGGTTTCCGGTGGTGTCCGCGTGGAGGGTGATGGGCACGGCGGAGGTGAAGGCCTTCTCGTAGACGGCGACGGTCAGGGCGAGCAGCAGCCCGATGACGGTGAGGAAGACGAGGCCGTAGAGGCGCAGGCGGGGCGCGGCCGGGGCGATGCGCACCGGCGCGGGTACCGGCGCCTGGGGGCGCGGGGTCGGGTTACGTGTCAGCGTCGGCATCGGCTATCCCGCGATCCGTACGGTCGTGGTGGCTCCCCAGATCGCCAGGCTGAGGAAGAAGTCGAGGATGTTGATGGCGACGATGGAGGTGCGCACGGCCCGGCCGACCGCGATGCCGACGCCGGCGGGACCGCCCTTGGCGTAGTAGCCGTAGTAGCAGTGGACGAGGATGATCACGACGGCGAAGACGATCACCTTGCCGAAGGACCACAACACGTCGACGGGCGGCAGATACTGCTGGAAGTAGTGGTCGTAGGTGCCGGGCGACTGCCCGTAGTAGCCGGTGGTGATGGTGCGGGCGGCGAAGTAGGAGGAGAGCAGCCCGACCACGTACAGCGGGATCACCGCGACGAACCCGGCGATCATCCTGGTGGTGACCAGAAAGGGCAGCGAGGGGACGCCCATCACCTCCAGCGCGTCGACCTCCTCGCTGATCCGCATCGCACCGAGCTGGGCGGTGAATCCGGCTCCGACCGTGGCGGAGAGGGCGAGGCCGGAGACGAGCGGCGCGATCTCGCGGGTGTTGAAGTAGGCGGACAGGAACGCCACGAAGTTGGACGTGCCGAGCTGGTTGAGCGCCGCGTACCCCTGGAGCCCCACTTCGGTGCCGGTGAAGAAGGACAGGAACGCGATCACGCCGACGGTGCCGCCGATGACCGCCAAGGCACCGCGGCCGAAGCTCACTTCGGCCAGCAGGCGCAGGACTTCCTTCTTGTAGCGGCGCATCGTACGGCCGGTCCAGGCGAGCGAACGGCCGTAGAAGGTGAGCTGGCCGCCGAGCTCCTCGAGGGAGCGGAGCGGAGGCCCGAGGAATCGTTCCGAGACCGGCATCGGCTAACCCCTCTGCGGAACGAGCTGGAAGTAGACCGCCGTCAGCACGAAGTTGGCGACGAACAGCAACATGAAGGTGATGACGACCGACTGGTTCACCGCATCACCGACCCCCTTGGGGCCCCCTTTGGCGTTCAGGCCCTTGTACGAGGCGACGACGGCGGCGATCGCCCCGAACACCAGCGCCTTCAGCTCGGCCCAGTAGAGATCGGGGAGTTGGGCGAGTGTGGTGAAGGAGGCCAGATAGGCGCCGGGAGTCCCGTTCTGCAGGACGACGTTGAAGAAGTAGCCGCCGGCGACGCCGACCACCGAGACCAGCCCGTTGAGCAGGACCGCGACGGCCATCGACGCGACCACGCGGGGGACGACCAGCCGGTGGATCGGATCGATGCCGAGCACTTCCATCGCATCGATCTCCTCGCGGATCTTCCGAGCCCCGAGGTCCGCGCAGATCGCGGAGCCTCCGGCCCCCGCGATGAGCAGAGCCGTCACGATCGGCGAGGCCTCGCGCAGCACGGCGAGGACCGAGGCCGCTCCGGCGAACGACTGGGCCCCCAACTGCTGCGTCAGGCTGCCGATCTGGAGCGCGATCACCGCGCCGAAGGGGATGGAGACCAGGGCGGTCGGCAGGATCGTGACACTGGCGATGAACCAGGACTGCTGGATGCACTCGCGGATCTGGAACGGCCGGCGCGGCAGAGTGCGCACGACATCCAGGGCGAGCGCGAACAGGCTGCCGGAGTGCCGGAGGGCGTTCGTGGGCGACAGGCTCATATGCGGTGCACCCCCGAGATCTCGACCGACTCCTCCTGCCGCAGTTTCCGGATCCGCTCCACCTGCCCCTCGTACTCCGCGATCTCGTCCCAGCGCTGCCGGCGGGTGATGCCGGGGCTGGGGAGCAGGCGGGGGACCGAGCCGGCGCCCGTGGCGCCCTTGCCGCCCTGCGGGCCGCGGTGGTTGCCCGCGTCGAGTTCGGCCAGTTCCTGCTCGACCTGGGCGGCGTCCTTCTCCTCGGCCATCCCGATCGGGCCCTGCATACGGCCGTTGAGGAACTGCCGGACGACGGGTTCCTCGCTGACGAGCAGGTCCTCCCGGGGCCCGAACATCACCAGTTCGCGACGGAAGAGCAGCCCGATGTTGTCCGGGACCTGCCGGGCGGAGGCGATGTCGTGGGTGACGATCAGGAAGGTCGCGTCGATCTGCGCGTTGAGATCGACGATGAGCTGGTTCAGATAGGCGACGCGTACGGGATCGAGGCCGGAGTCGGGCTCGTCGAAGAGGATGATCTCCGGATCGAGGACCAGGGCGCGGGCGAGACCGGCCCGCTTGCGCATACCGCCGGAGATCTCACCGGGCAGCTTCCCCTCGGCCCCGAGCAGGCCGACCATCTCCATCTTCTCGAGCACGATCTTCTTGATCTGGCTCTCGGACCTGCGGGTGTGCTCGCGCAGCGGGAAGGCGATGTTGTCGTAGAGATCCATCGACCCGAAGAGCGCGCCGTCCTGGAAGAGGACACCGAACAGCTTGCGCACCTCGTACAGGTCGTGCTCACGCAGCCGCGTGATGTCCTGTCCGGCGATACGGATCGAGCCCCGGTCCGGTTTGAGCAGGCCGACCAGGGTCTTGAGGAACACGGATTTGCCCGTGCCGGACGGACCGAGCAGGACCGAGATCTCCCCCGCCGGGAGAGTCAGGGACACATCCTGCCAAATGACCTGGTGACCGAAGGATTTGGTCAACCCTTCCACACAGATCTCGACGCCCATCCGGTCCGCCCTTCCGCCCAGGGAGCAGCACTGTCATCTGCTCTACGGCGGCGGGCGCCGCGTCCGTCGCGCGGATTCCGGATTTTTTTACCGGCGCGTCAAGCGGCCGTCATCAGGGCTGAACACCGGTGGGCAGCGGCTCGTCGGGGAGCGAGCCCGAGGGAGCCTCGGTGACGGCGCCGCCGAGTCCGGCCGGTGGCTCGGCGGAGGTGCCGGTGGAGGTGCCGGTGGAGGGCAGCACCGCTTCGCCCAGTTCGGACAGGTCCGTGAGGTCGGACGAGCCGGAAGGAGCCGGCGGGGCCGCCGGGGCCGCCGCGCCACCGGAGCCCGCCGGCACCCGGGGAACACCGGGCAGCTTCGGCAGGGACGGCACGGACGGGGCCGAGGGCACGGCCGCGATGACGGACGGGATGTGCAGATCCGACGGCACGGCGGGCACGGACGGTACGGCCAGCCCCGGAAGCATCACCGCTTCCGGAAGCATCGCCCCGATGTCCGCGGTGAGTCCGCCCAGACCCACGCCGGTGCCGTTCGCCGACGAAACGGCCGAGGCGCCGGAGGTGCCGGTCGAGCCGTCCCGGCCGGCATCGGCCGGCCGGTCGGCGGTTCCGGTGGACGGCCGCGACGGCCCGGACCCGTCCGGCATGAACGGCCGCTCGATCACGGCGAAGCCGAGGACGGCCAGGGTCGCGGCGGTGGACACCGCGGTCGCGGCCTGCACGGTCGAACCGGCCCGCGGCCGTCCCCGCCCGCACAGCCACAGCACGAGCGAGAGCGTCCCGGCGAGGGAGTTGCGCATGGTCCTGCGGGCCCGGGCGAGCAGCGACTCGACGGTGCGGTAACTCAGGCCCATCTTCCGGGCGACCTGGTCGACATCCAGGTCCTCCGACTTCAGCCACAGCGCCTCGGCCTGCCGGGCCGGCAGGTCGCCGCTCCGGCCGGCCACCCACATCGCCTCCGCGCGGTCGCAGACGACCTCCTCGACCGGGGCGGGCGGCGGGGCGGCGAGCGTCGAACGACTGCCCACCTGGGCTTCCCGGTTGATCTGCCGGTACCGGTCGACGCAGAGCCGCATCGTCACGGTCGTCAGCCAGGCGCCGATCCGCTCGTCGTCGACATGGGGGTTCTCCATCGCGCGCAGCATGGCCTCGTGCACCGCGTCCTCGGCGTCCTCGACGCTCATGGAACGGCGGCGCGCCACCTTCAGCAGCTCCTCGCGATGGCTCCACATGCGGGCCCAGCGCTCGTCCGAGCCGCCCTGAGAACCACGGGAGTGCGCGGGGTGAGTGTTCGCCGTCATCGGGATCCCTCGCACGTTCGAGATGGACCGCGGCCACCGGAAGGGCCGCCTCCGCTCAGGAGGGCGCCGAGATTACCCCCGGGTACCCCCTGGTGGGAATGGGTCCGACATCCCGCCCGACATTCCGCCCCCGGCACGGGTCGCCGCACGTGGGCGCCCCCGGCGGTGCTGGTACGCGGGGAGATCGGGTGCTCGTACGCGGTGAGATCCGGTGCCCGTACACGAGGAGATCCGGTGCCCGTACACGGGAAAGGCGGCCCTCCTACGAGCGGCGGCGCAGTGCTCGTACGCGGGGAAGTCCGGTGCTCGTACGTGGTGAAAGGCGGCCCCTCCTACGAGCGGCGACGCGGTGTGCGTTCACGCGGATCCGGTGCCCGTACCCGCGCCAGGTGGCAGCCGTCCATGACGGCGAGGCCGCAGCCGGTCGGCTGCGGCCTCGCCTTCTCACCCGCCGCGCAGTGTCGTCGCCGTCACTTGCTGCTGGCGGTGGAACTGCTGCTCAGCGACCCCGCGGGGCACGAGAGGCAGGAGATGGTGCTCGCACTGCCGAGGGTCGACCCGGCGGAGTGGGCTTCGGGCAGCACCTCGAGCTCCGGGAGCTCCTGTTCCAGCATCAGGTCCAGTTCCTGCATGGCCGTTCTCCTTCATGTTCCTGTGAGTTGAGGGTGGTGCATCCGCCGGTGCCGTCCCGGGGAGAGCGGTGACGAGCCTCCGGCGAGGCCCCGGGAAGGGGCCTGGTCAGGAGGGCGGTCAGCCCCCGGAGCTGACCGTGGACGCCGTGCCGTAGGTCATCACCGGGCATGACGCCGAGCCGATGCACGCGGCGCTGGCCAGGGTCGAGCCCGGGGAGTGGGCGTCGGGGAGCACCTCCAGCTCGGGCGTCTCCTGCTCCAGGTGGAGGTCCAGCTCGGTCATGGTCGTGTGGTTCCTTCCGTGAGGGAGGCCCGGCCCGCGGACGGGCCGGACGCGACGCGGCGGCGCCGCGCCGGTTGCGCACGCCGCCCACGGCGGATGCGCGGCGGCCCCGTTCAGGCCGTGCTGGCCGTGCCGGCCGTGCCGAAGCACCCGGCGGGGCAGGAGAACGAACCGGCCGTACTGATGGAGGCCGCGCAGTTCGCGGCGGAGGGCGTGTCCGGGAGCACCTCCAGTTCGGGTGCTTCCTGCTCCAGGTGGAGGTCCAGCTCGGTCATGGCGTGGTTCCTTTCGTGGGGTGGTCCGGCCCTGGTCGGCCGGCCGTGGACGGCGCGGCAAATCCGCGCCGGGTCTGGGGTCCGCCCTGTGACGGGCCCGCCCTATGACGGGGCCGCCCTGTGACGGGTGCGGTGGTGCCTGGGTCAGCCGTTGGTGCTGACGCACGCGGCGCACGCGAAGCACCCGGCGGGGGTCGAGATCGTGCTGCCGGTGGAGACGGAGGCGGCCGTGGACGCACCCGCGGAGGTGGTGTCGGGCAGCACTTCGAGCTCGGGCGGCTCCATTTCGAGGTGCAGGTCGAGGTCGGTCATCGGCTGATTCCTTCCGTGAGGGAGATCCGGCCCGCGAGGGCGCCGGGGGCGGTGCGGAGCATCCGCACCGGGTCGTGGGGGCCGCCGCGCAGCGGTGGAGGGGCGGGGGCCTGCGCGGCGGCCCTTCCGAGCACGGCTTCCTCCAGGGGCAGGAAGCCGAGCCGGTTCAGGGTCATGTGGACCTGCATCAGCAGCAGGCGGGACGCGACGGCGCCGGGGTCGGCGCGCATCGCGCGGCTCACGCCTTCGGCGAAGGTCCGGCCGAGTGCGGTCGCCGCAGAGGGGAGACCGGCGGCTCCGGGTACTGCCGTGCCCGCGTCCTCGCCGAGCCTGCGCCGCCACCGGGCCGCCGTCTTCTCGGCCTGCAGCATCAGGGCCGGGGCGCCGGCGAGCGGTCCCGTCCAGTGCTGCCAGTGCAGCCGCCAGAAGCGCTCGCGCTGCGCACTGCCCAGCTCGCCGAGGCAGCCGCGCATCACATCGACCGCGACGCGCGCCCGTGCCGCGCGGTCGCCACCCGTACGCGCCACCGCCTCCAGGGACACCTCGCTGCTCTGCTGGAACAGCTCCTCGGCGATGTCGACCGCGGCCGGTGCGCCGTAGTAGTCGTGCTCGCGCCCGTACAGCCCGAAGCTCAGGCGTCGCCGGCCGCCGGCGGGCATGACCGACTCGGCCATCGGGTGCAGCCGTTCGACCGTCTCCTGGGCCGGTGGCCTGCGGGCGTGCTCGACCCAGAGCCTGCGGCCGGCGGCGTAGCAGTCGTCGAGCGCACCGGGCGCGCCGCGGAAGCGCAGCCGCAGGTGCGGGCCGCTCAGGTCGGCGTAGCGGACGAAGAACCAGCGCCGGATGCCGAGGCGTCCGGCCTCGTGGAGCCAGCTCGGCACCAGCGTCGTCAGCAGCAGTTCGCCGTCGGCGTGGTTCGTGTGGTGGATCCGGGCGTAGAGCCATTCCTGGGCGGGCACTCACGGGCCTCCTGGGTCCTCGGTGATGCGGGCGAAGTGCAGGACGTGTTCGGTCGCGCGGGCCCCGTCGTCATGGGCGGAGGCGTCACCGGTGCCGCCTCCGTCACCGGCCCCGCCCCCGTCGCCGTGACCGCCGACGCCGGCGTGACCGCTGCGCACGGGCAGGCATTCGGAGAAGACCAGCCGGTGCGTTCCGGCACTCGTGGCCAGGTGGGCCAGGGCCTCCAGGCCGATCGGCGAGGCGAGGGCCAGCCACAGCGGCTTGCGGGTGCGGTCGTCCCGCTGCGGCACATCCGCCTCGGCCCGTACGTATGCCTCGGCGGGCAGTCCGCGCTCCCCGCGCCACCGGTCCATCCGTTCCAGGAAGTCGGCCAGGCCCTCGCCGGAGTCGCGGCGCGGCACCTTAGCCGCGTGCACCCGCCACCGTGCGCGGCGGACGACGACGCCCGCCACGGTGCGGCGCGGCAGGTGCCCGGTCCTCCCCGCCGCCGCGAGCCCACCGGGCACCGCGGCGTCCGCGAGGTCGACCGGCACCTGCCAGGGGTCGGCCAGCACGGTGAGGGCCCGCATCGGCCCGGCGATCAGGTGCTGGGGCACGGTGCCGAGGTAGACCGGGGCCACCACCGCCCCGTCGGGCGCGCGGAGTTCGAGCGCGCCCCGGCTCCGGTCGTGGACGAGCGTCAGCTCCTCGACGGCCGTGCCGGGTCCCCACTGCCGGGTGGCTGTGGGCCAGTGCAGCGCGGGCAGCAGCCCGGTGCTGTCGGCCTGGAGCGGGTTGGCGTCGCGCGCCGGGACGAACTCCAGCAGCCGGGCCTGCGGGTAGAGCGTCCGCAGCCATGCGCGCAGCCGATCGCCCAGCCCGCTCTCTCCGCTCTCGCCGTCCTCCCTGCCCTCTCCGCTCTCGCCGTCCTCCCCGCTCTCGCCCTCCCGGCCGTCGCCGTCGGCACCGCCGCCCCCGCCGGCATCGTCGAAGAGGCGGTGGAACCGGGCCAGCAGCCCGCCGGTTCCGGTGCTCAACTGGTTGGCCACCAGCACCGGTTCGCCCCCGGGCCCCCCGTCCGCAACGACCTGGCAGAGCACGGACACGGACGGACGGCAGCTCGACCTGCCGGGACGTACGGCGTCCCCGCTCGCCCCCGACCGCTCGAGTCCCAGCGTGTACGGCCACCCGGACCGCTCCAACTCGCCGCAGAATCCGTACACATCGGAGCAGACACCGCCCGCGCCGTAACGGGCGACGAAGGTCTCCACCATCGACCGGTAGACGGGCGAGACCTCCAGGCCGTCGCAGGCGAGTTCCGCGTACCGCCGCAGTGCCGCACGGTGCTCCGGAGCCGGGCCCGGGGTCTGCTCCGCGGCCGCCCGGTCCTCGTAGACGGCGGTCACCGCGGTGACCGGCCAGCCGTCGGCGGCGCCGAGTTCGCCCAGCGCCGACCGCAGTCCGGTGTCCACCACGGTCAGGGCGTGCGCCCGCTGTTCGGCGTCCGCCTCCGGCAGCGAGGCCAGGGCGGCGCCCACGCGGGCCAGCGACCGGCCCGCTCCGCGGGCGCGCTGGTCGGGGGAGGCCGCCAATCGGGCGGTGAGCCAGTCGAGCAACTCCTCCTGCGGGCACGGGTCGTCGATGCCGACGAGTCCGCTCTCCAGGTGGCGGGCGAGTCGCCGGGCGCTGATCCGGTCCGGCTCCACGAGGGCGGACGTGGGGTCGGCGCCCTCCCGGATCTCGATGGTCTCGCTGTCCGACCACCCGAACCCGTCGCCGGCGTGCTGCCGGGGCTCGCCGAGCCGGGCGACGGACGCGTCCTCGGGATCCCGGCGCAGGGAGGCGTTGACGCGCCAGTCGAGGTGTTCGCGGATTCCGGGACGGTGGCCCGCCGAGCGCAGCAGCACCTGGAGGATCAGCGGATGAAGGCTGACCCTCACCCGGCCGCGGTCCGCGGCGCGTTCGGCGGCCAGTTCGGTGAAGGAGGACAGCGGGCTGGTCTTGAGCGCGGCCCGCACCACGTAGCGGTACGCGGTGAGCCGTTCGCCGCGGCTCAGGCGTCCGGCCGCGGGGAGGCGGGAGCTGCGGTGGAACACCGGGGACACCAGAGCCAGTGCGTTCGCCAGCGCCGGAACACCGAGCAGTTCCCGCAGATGTGCCCGCTCGCGGTGCTCCGCCTCTGCCGCCGCCGCGCACAGATCCGCGCGCAGCGCCCGCAGTTCGGCCGCCCCGTGCGTCCAGCGGTCCAGCGGCCCGGTGTCCGTGCCGGACAGTTGGGAACGGACCGCGGCGGGCAGGTCCGTGCCGACGTCCAGCGGCCGTGCCGTGTGGGCGGCGCGGCGCCAGGCCAGGACCGCGCGCCGGGCTCCGGGGGACGGCATGTGCGGTACGGCGTCGTGCAGCAGATCGGTCACATCGGTGGCGAGCGCGGTCAGTTCGGCCGTCGCGGCGGCGATGCCGTCGAGCAGCCCGGCGACCTCGGGTGCGGTGAAGGGTTCGACGGCGGCGGCGGGGAGCCCGGCGACCCGGGTCATGGTCGGGCCCTCGGCGAGGACGCGCAGGGAGTGGGCGGTCAACGCGCTCACCCGGCCACGGTGGTGACGACGGCGCGCAGCATCAGAGCGGCGATCAGGGCGGCGTAGACGAGGCACACCAGGCCGAACACCACATAGCGCAGGCGGGCGACGCGGCCGCGGGTGGCCAGCCAGCTCGGCGCGGGCTGCCGCAGAACCAGGCACCGCAGGACGGTGAACGACCGTGCCCGCAGATTGATCGCCCCCAGGCCGGCCTCCAGCGCCTGGTAACCGTCCGTCGGCAGCAACGGGTTGAGGTTGGCGAGCAGGAACGCGATCTGCAGCAGCACCAGCACCCCCAGCGCCCGCCCCGCCTCGCCGCCCGCCTCCCGCGCCAGGAAGGCGCAGCCGCCGAGCCACAGCACATCGGAGGCGACACCGGCCAGGGCGATCGCGACCCGGGACCCCCGGCCGGGCAGGCGGTACGCGTCGGTGCGGTCCACATACGCGGCCGGCACCACGTAGAAGAGCAGGCCGACGCCGATCTCCCGGACCCGTATGCCGTGGTAGCGGCAGACGACGGCGTGGCAGAGCTCGTGAACGACCGTCTGCACCAGCAGAATTCCGGCCACCAGCGCCCAGCCCCAGGTCAGCCCGGTGGGGGCAAGGTGTTCCGCGGCGTGCGGCGCGGAGACCACCGACCAGGCCGCGACCAGCGCGAGCAGCGCGGCGGCCCCCCACAGCGCGGCGAAGACGGCCGGTGCCCGGCGCAACAGACCCGCGACCGGATCCAGCAGGACCGACACCCGCCCGGTGATCAGCGCCTTGCGCGGCATATGGCTGCGCCGGGCGAAACGCGCGGCGGCCGAACGGCGGCCGGGGGCGGGCGGAACGGTGAGCAGCCCCGCGGCACGCAGTTCGTCCAGGAAGTTCGTCAGGATCCGCTCGGAGGCAGGGTCGCGGAGGCTGTCGCGGCGGCTCTCACGCAGGGCCCGTACGGTGAACTCGCGGCCGGTCATCGATCCGTCGAGGGCGCGGAGGATCGCAGCGCCGCTCCGGGACAAGCGGGTGTAGTGACCGGTTTCGGCGTCGAAGGCGACGAGTTCGCGGTTGATCCCCTCGGTGATCTCCACGCCCGGCCGGATCGCCGGGGATTCGGTGTCCAGCCAGGACCGGTCCGTCGCCCCGGTCCCACGGGGCCGCCCCCTCTGGGCGGTTCCGCCGGTCACCGCCCCTCCCCCGTTCCGGGCGTGGGCCTCCCGGCCTCCGGATCGCCCAGGGCGAGGCCGAGCAACTGGGCCCGGCGGTAGCCGTCGATGCCCAGTTCCGTCCGGCCGGCGGAGCTGAGGATCCCGGCGAAGACGGTCCCCGCCGCGCCCTCGGACAGCCCCGCGAGCCATACGGCATGGGCGAACGCGGCGCCGCGGGACAGCAGCAGCCGGTGGCCGTGGGCGCCGTAGCGGTCCACGGCCTCGGCCAGATCCCCCAGCACCACGACCACCACGGGCGCCTCGGCGAACTCCAGTTGCAGCACCAGGTCGCGCAGGGGCGGCGGATCGTACGGCTGAGGCGCGAGCGTGCCGGTGGACGGGTCGTAGTGGTGATGGCCCGCCGGGACTCCGCGGACCCGCTGCGCCAGCACCGCCGCGACAGGGGAGGGCAGTTCGGGGAATGCCGGTGCCCACATCCGCCCGTCCTGCTCGACCGCGTAGCGCAGCGCCCGCAGCAACCGGTCGCCGTCGAAGGGACCGCGCCCCCACCGTCGTACGGCGGTACGCGACCGCAGTGCGCCGACCGGGTCCCCCGGCAGCGCGAGCGGAACGCCCGGCGGGGCGGCGTCATCGGTGCGTGATCCGTCGTGCCGCTCGTACGGGGCGGAGAGGAGGAGGTCCTCCGTCAGCCGGTTCAGGTCGATCAACGGCATGATCCGCTCCTATCGCTGGTGAGGTGGACGGCGGCGGTGAGGAGCGGAGGCCCGCCGGCCCCGAGCAGCCGCTCTCGGTACGGCTGCCAGGGCGCGGGGTCGAGCAGACGGCACGCGAGTCCCGTCTGCCGGGCGACGACGGCGAGTTGGGCCAGGGCGCAGCCGGTGTCGAGGGTGCCGACGCGATAGGAGAAGGCCCCGTACTTCCGGGCGACCCGGCCGGTCTCGGCCGCGTAGAGCAGATGGACCCTCGGTCCCTCCGCCTCGGCGCCCGCGTGCGCGACCGCTTCCGTCAGGTGGCCGGTGTGCGGGTGCATCGCGGTGAGCGCGTGGTCGGCCGCGTCGTAGTAGTAGACGCCGTCGGGTATCCCCGGGCAGTCCTGGATCAGCGGAAAGGCGTGCGGCGAGCCCAGGTTGCCGCCGGTGGGCGCCCAGCGGACCACCTTGCCCGGCTCGGCGTCCTCCCGGCGGTCCTGCCCGGTGCGCAGTCCAGCGGTGAACCGCAGGACGGCGGCGAGGAGTTCGGGCCAGGGTCGCGGCTCCGCTGCGGACTCCGCGTCGCGCAGGCCGGCGAGGGAGACATCGGGCAGCGGGATGCGCGGGTTGTTGGGGTACCGCAGCCGCTCGTACTGCAGGCCCACGTTCTCCGGGCGGAAGTGGTGCTGGTGCGCCTTGGGGTTGACCAGGTGACGGGGCGGGAACCCCACGGCGTACTCGTAGTGCAGCGGCGCGTCGTCGGGGAGCCCGACCGGCCCGGCCGCGGCCGAGGGATAGCAGGTGGGACAGTCCGTCTCGGGTGTCAGCTTGTACGTGGCCGTGGTGAACGCCGCGAGGTCGATGTCGAGTTGGCCCCCGAGGGAGGCGGCCGACTCGTTGCGCAGCAGCAGTGCGCGCAACTCCTCGGCGACCAGCCCGGCAGCGATGACCGAGCGCGGTGTGCGCGCCGACCCCGCGACCCAGTCCAGCGGATCGGGCAGAGGCCGGACAGCGGCGACCGCACAGGTCAGGCAGGCGGTCGCGGACGGATCCACGAACGGGCCCACCCGGACCCGCCCGGCGTGCTCGTCCGCGAGCAACACCCGTACTCCGCCCTGCGCGTACGCCTCCAGGACCTCGTCGGCGACGATCTCCGGCGCGGACAGATCGAGGACCACCACCGCCCCGGCCGGGGAGTCCCCGCCCCCCTCGAATGCGGCGACATCGGTGATGCCCAGGTCGGCCAGCGCCTCCCGCAGGGGCTCACGCCACCCCGTGCGCACGGCGAGACGGACGACGGCCTCGGCGGCGGCCCGCCGTACATGGCTGGAGTGCGGGAAGACACGGCTGCAGTCCAGCGTCCGGGACATCCAGACCGCGGCGGGCTCCGAGGGGCCGGGCCGGAGCGCGGGCTCGACGGCGGCGTCGGCGTCCTCCAGCAGACCGGCGAAGTACACGGCCGCCACGGCCTTGCGGACGACGGGCAGGCTCCATCCCGTCTCGCGCGCCAGCGCGACCAGGTCCCTGCTGCCGTCGAGCAGCGGGAACAGCTCCGTGTGCAGCGCTCCGGCCGAACTGCCGCGCAGATGCTGCCGTTCGGCCGCCCCGTCGATGATCACGCCTTCGTCGGTCCGCACGATGTGCAGGCCCCGGCAGAGCTGGGGGCGTACGGGCATCCGGAACTGGGGGTCGCCGAGGACGGCCCGGCTCACGGCTGCCGCGGGGAGTCCGCGCTGGGCGGGGGCGGGGTCCTTCGGGCCGGCGGAGGCTTGCTGGTCCGTGGGGGCCTGCTGGTCGGCGGGGGTCTGCTGGTCCGCGGGGGCGGGACGTTCTCGCCGCGCGGGACCGGGCCCGCGCCGCGAGGCCGACGTTCCGTGCTCGGCAGGGGCGTTGACGGCGTTCATCGGTTGCCTCCCCCGACCGGACCGGACAGCAGGTCCGCCGCCAGGTGCTCCCATCCGTCGTCGGGGTGGGGCGGTGTGCCGCAGTCGGCGCAGCCATGGACGCGTACGACCGTGTCCGCGACCAGGTTCCGGGTCAGCACGTCATAGAAGAGCACCAGCCCCGCCCGGTGTTCGAGCTCCGCGTCCCCCTGGTCGACCAGGTCGAGGGCCAGGCCCGCGGCGATCCTGGCCTGGGCGTCGGTGAACCCGGACACACCGTGGTCCGGATCGGCCGCCAGCGACGCGCGCAGGGCGGCGGCGCTCGTGGAGGCGCGGTCGTGCTGGGCGCGGCGCCTGACATAGCAGCCGTGGCAGGGCCCACGGCCCGGCACGATCAACGGGCCGACCCGGATGACCGGGTACTCGTGGACGATCGGCAGCCAGGGCGTACGGCATGCGCGGTGCAGGCGGGCCACCTCGTTCAGCAGCCCGGCCTCCAGGCGCCAGCCGGCGACCAGGCGCATCGGCGTGTGCGGCCAGGTGGCCGGCCGGAGATCGCCGTGGCCGGCGCGGCGGGTGGGGCAGCCGGTCATGTGCTCGACATGGCGGGCGACCCGCTCCCCGAACTCCCCGGTCCACAGCACATGCATCGGTGCGGTCGTGATGGGCATGGTGGCGGTGTCTCCTAGGCGAAGGGCTGGGGGTCGGGGTTGAGCTCCGGCTCCGGGTGGCCGACCAGGCCCATCGCGATGGGGGCCGCATAGAGGCGGGGGTGGTCGAGGTAGCGGTTGCGGTGCACGAAGGAGAGCGGCATCAGCTCCGGGACGATCACCCGTACCGAGCGGAAGCCGACGTCGCGCGCCTCCTCGGTGGTGAGCTCGACGGCGATGGCCTCGGCGCCGACCGCCGCCAACCGGTCGACCAGCCAGTCGAGTCGGCGGGCCGGGGTGCCCTGCGGAGCGGCCGGCAGATCCGAGAGGCGCCGGGTCGGGCGAGGGCGGCGCAGCAGGAAATCGAAGGCGTCCCGCTTCTCCGGGCGGCCCATGTACAGCGCGCCGTGCAGGACGCTGGTGAAGTCCCGCGGGTCGTCCGGTACGTCGTGCCGGCTCTGCAGCGCGATCCGCGACGAGGCCGCTTCCCGGTAGATCTTGCGCACCACCTCGACGGGGTCGGGGCCGCTGGCACACATCACGAGCTGGCCCAGGGACGCGTTGTGGTCGCTGAGCACCACCGCGTAGACCGTGGGGACACCGATGTCCGACGTCGCGTCGAAGAAGCGGTAGTCGACGAACCCGTCCCGCAGCCGGCTCTGCTCCTCACGCAGCGCGGGCTCGCCCCGGACGTCGATCTCCGGCAGTTCGAGGCGCTGCAGCCAGGTCAGGGCGATCGCATCGCGCTCGATGGCCTCACAGATGCCGCCCGCGGTGGCCAGGTGGACGTCGGAGTGGATGGCGCAGCCCGTGGAGATGGGGTTGGCGATCCGCTCGCCGATGGCCTGGTGATGGGTGAACAGCCAGACGTACGCGACCGGAACCCAGACCGGGCGGCTGCGGGTGAGGGACCAGCCGCGCACCCACCGCTGGGGCAGGGACTTGTCCGGTCGGATCAACCAGGCCTCGCCGTCGTCGAGTTCGGCGGGCGAGCAGCGGGGCAGGGCATCCAGATCGACGGCCTCGTCCCCGAGGTCGTCGGCGGTCGCCCAGCGCACGAGCTCCGGCTGGTAGAAGGAGTTGGTGTAGCGCTCCAGGGCTTCGGCGAGGCTGATCAGCCTGGCGCGCTCGGGGTCCGTGCCGCCGCCCGCCCCGTCCAGCCCGTCGGGCTGGGTGGGGCGGTCCGCCCACAGCAGGGTGGGGTCACCGATGGCGGAGACGTAGACCGCGTACTCGGGCTCGCCGGGCAGCGGGGACAGGCGGTGCACGCCCTTGACGGGGCGAACGGCCGGGCCCACCAGCCGTTCCAGCCGGCGCAGCGCGCCGAGGCCGCCGTCCACCGGGGACGGGGGGACCTCGACGCGCCCGCCTATGACCGGAGTTGTTCCGGTCGTACCTGTTTCCACCATTGGCCTGCTCCTGACCGGGCTGCTGCGATGTGCGTCACAGAGAACGGGATGGGGAGCGGGCCGTCATCACACGTCACGGGTGAACTTGCTCCGAACGGAGCGCGGTGCCACGGGTGATGAGCACGGGAAAAAGGTGATACCGGACGGTTCGGTAAGTTCGCGGTTCCGGCGCCGGCGTGTCGGGCGGACGGGTGCGCCGGGCGCTTCGGGCGGCTCGTCGGGCGCGCACGACGGGCGCGCACGACGGGCTGCGGCCCTCCCGCCGGCCCGGCCACGGACCCGCTGCGAGGCGCCCGGCGGGACACGGGCAGACGCCCTGCCCGCCGGGCCCGGCCGATCGTCAGACGAGACCCATACGGCGGGCGGCCTCGACGGCGTCCCTGCGTCGGCCGACCCGCAACTTGCGGTAGATGCCCTTCACTTGCGTCTTCACGGTGTTGGGGGAGACGCGGCGCTGAGCCGCTATCTCGTCCAGGGTGAGCCGGCTGGGCAGCAGCCGCAGGACCTCCGACTCGCTGGCCGTGAGCTGTTGTCCGTACTCGGTCGTCACCGCCGGAACCTGCGGGGCCGGTTCGGGACGGGCAGGCGGGGCGATGCGCGTGCCGGAACCCGAGGCGTCACCGTACGGGGTGACGTCACCCGCTCTGTCCTCACCCGCTCCGCTCTCACCCGTTCCGTCCCCGACCACTGCCCCGCCGACCACTGCCCCGCCGGCCGCGGTCCTCCCGGCCATCGCCCTGCCGGCCTCCATGTCACCGGTGTCCCGCTCCGCGGCGTCCTGCCGGAGTGCCGGGCGGGAGGGCGACGGCAGCGCTTCGACGGCGGTCCGCGACGGCGGGGTGTCGACGGCCGACGTCGGAAGCGTGGCGCCGACGACCGCCGGACCGGCCGCGGCGGCAAGCCGGCTGGCCTGCTCGGGCATGCCGTGCGCGGAGTACCACTCCCAGGCCGTCCGCTGCACCGCCGCCACTTCGGCGGCCCCGTGCCGTTCCATCAGTTCGCGGAAGAGGACCTGCCGGATGAGCGGATGGTGCCGGTAGGTCCACTCGTCCTGCCGGATCAGCAGATCGTGCTCGGCGGACAGGGAGCGCAGCAACCGGCTGGCGTCGGCCCGCCCCGTGATGGCCTTCACCAGGGAGGAGTGCAGCCGGTGCACCACGCTGGTGCGCAGCAGCAGTTCCTGGTCCTCGGGGGCCATCGGCTCCACCAACTCCCGCAGCAGGAAGTCCGAGCAGAGCCGGATCACCTGGGACCAGCCCTCCAGGCACGTCTGGTACTCCCCGTCCTGGGTGCGGGTGACGGCGGCGAGCTTCAGGGCCAGCGCCCACCCACCGGACGTACGCAGGAGTTTGGCCGACTTGTCGGGACTCAGGCGGGCGCCCGCCCGGGCGAACAGCTCGTCGACCTCCTCCTGGGTGAAGGCGAGGTCGGGCCCCCGGACCTCGGCCAGCTCCCCGGCCGCCCGCAACTTGTGCAGGGGCAGGTCGGGTTCGCGGCGGGAGGCCAGCAACACCCGCAGGCCCTCGGGCGCATGCCGGATCAACTGCAGGACGGCGACGCGCGCCGGACCCGGCCGCAGCTCGTGGAAGTCGTCGAGGACCAGCACGATCGGGGTGCTCAGCGATGCGCTGATGGCGTTGACCAGGGCCGGGATGGTGCGTTCGCGCGCGTAGACCATGGCGGGGTCGTCGGCGCCCCAGTAGTCGAGGACCGAGGTGCCGGCCTGCCAGAGCGCCGCCACGAGGTGGGTGAACAACCGGTCCTGGTCGTTGTCCTCCTCGTCCAGGGCCAGCCACGCGAGCGGCCCCGGAAGGCGGTCGGAGGAGTGGACCCAGGAGGCCAGCAGGGCGCTCTTACCGGTACCGGGCGGGCCCACGATCATCGTGAGGCGCCGCCGTACGCCCTCGTCGAGCAGCTTGAACAGCCGGATCCGCTGGACCAGCGGGCCCGTTCGGGGAGGTACCAGCCTGGTGGATATCACCAGGTCGGCGGTCTCCTCGAACGCGCCGCCCTCCATGAAGTGACCCGAGGCCATCCATTGCTTCCCTTCGGCTCCCGCGGAACGCCTCGTGTGCACGACACTTCCGCTACAGCGCTATGACCCTCCCCGACGCGGGTGGGTTGCCTGCACGCGGAGGGTGAGGACGACCCGTACGGACCGGGCCCTGCCGCACGACTCACCACCCGCGGAAGGTGCTCTGCGCACCCCCGAGATGACCGCCACTATGCCTACGGGAGAGCGCCCGCGAACGGCAAATCGCCAGGGTTGCGGAGCGCTCCCGAACGCTTACGCAGCGAGGCCCCCCGCCAACGCGGCTGGGGGCCTTGCCTGTTGGGTCCTTTTGCGTCTTCCCTGATCAGAGACCCCGGCATCGCGCAAGAACGGATCCGGCCACACTCGCGTCGGACCGGGCCCGGAGGTCCGTGCCACGCGACATGTCTGGATGTCTCCCGGCCGCGGGCCATGATCGCGGAAAGCTCGGTGAGGAGGGACGGAACCCGTCACTCTTCGACGGGGGTGAGGACGACGAAGTCCGCACCGCTGGGGTCGACACAGACCGCGAGGCGTCCGACACCCTCCGCGTCCTCCGGCCCCATCTGCAGACTGCCACCGTGCTCGGTGACCCTGGCGACCGTGGCGTCGCAGTCGGCGACCTCGAACACCGGGTGCCAGTACGGGCGCCCGCCGGTCAGACCGAGGGCGTCCGACGGCATCTCGATCATGCCGCCCTGCATACGCTCCTCGCCGCCCTCGGCCGGGCTGATGAGGGAGTACGTCTCACTGCCTCCTGGCAACGGGATGTCCTGGTTGTGCCAGCCGAAGAGGTCGGCGTAGAACCGCTTTGCGGCCGGCATATCGGTGGTGTAGAGCTCGGTCCAGGACAGGCTGCCCGGCTCGTTCACCACATCGAGGCCCTGGCTCTTGCCCGGCTGCCAGACGGCGAACTGCCCGCCCTGCGGGTCGGAGAACTGGGCCATCCGCCCCTCGCCCTCGGCATCGAGCGGGGCGACCCGCACGGTGCCTCCCGAACGCTCCACGGCCTGGGTCGTGGCATCGGCGTCGAGGGTGCTGAAGTAGATCATCCAGGCGGAGCGCGCCCCGTCCTCGGTCAGCGGCCCCACGGCGCCGGCGATCCTCTCGCCCACCTTGAAGACGCCGTAGCCCGCCTCGTCCCCGAGGGGCTGGAAGTCCCAGCCGAACACCGAGCCGTAGAAGTCGGCCGCGGCACGGGTGTCGGGGGCGCCGAGATCCAGCCAGCACGGAGATCCGACGACGTAGTCAGTGCTGATCATGGCGATATCCCTTCGCAGATCCCTGTGACTTCAGCCTGACACCAGGCACGGACACTCGCCCGTCGGCAGCGGAACCGGGAACACCGGGCCCACCGTGGAGCGCTCATGGCGCGATCGGGGAGCCGTACGCGCGCCCTCTCCATGCCACCGCCTTCGCCCCCGGAGCCGGACCGCCCCTCGCGCAGCGCAGGGGCCCGACCGGGGCACACTCGCCGTCGCGCCGTCGCGCCCACAGCCGTATCGAGGTGTATCGCTGCGACAGTGATGAGCCATGCGCGCCGCCTACATCGAAACGCTCGGCCCTCCCGAGGTGATCCGGTACGGGGAACTCCCCGCACCGCGCCCGGGGCCGACGGACGTCCTGGTCGACGTCCTGGCCACCCCCGTCAATCCCGTTGACACCCTGATCCGTTCCGGAGCCTTCGCGACCCCGACGCCCTTCCCGTTCGTCGTCGGCCGCGACGCCGCGGGGACCGTCGCGGCGGCCGGCGAGGGCGCGCCGGGCTTCGCCCCCGGGGACCGGGTGTGGTGCAACAGCCTCGGCCACGAGGGCCGCCAGGGCGCGGCTGCCGAGCAGGTGGCAGTGGCGGCCGACAGGCTCTACCACCTGCCCGACGGGGTGGACCCCGAGACCGCCGCCGCGCTGGCGCACCCCGGGGTCACCGCATATCTGGCACTGTTCACGCACGGGCGCCTCGGCCCGGGAGAGACGGTGCTCGTCGGCGGGGCGGCGGGGAACGTCGGCGGCGCGGCGGTCGCCCTGGCGGCCCGGGCGGGCGCGCGGGTCCTCGCCACGGCCAGGCGGGATGACGCGGACCACTGCCGGTCCCTCGGTGCGGACACGGTCCTCGACTACCGCGACCCCGAACTGCCGCGCCGTATCGGCGAAGCCGCGCCGGAGGGCGTCGACGTCTTCCTCGACACCTCCGGCGTGAACGACCTGCCGGAGGCCGTCGGCCTGCTTGCGCACCGTGGCCGGATCGTGCTGATGTCGGGCTTCGGTTCGCGCCCCGCGCTCCCGGCGGGCGCGCTCTACTCCGCCGACCGATCGGTCATCGGCTTCGCGATCTCGAATGCCACGACGGCCGAACTGGCCGAGGCCGCCGTGGTGATGAACGTCCTTCTCGCCGAGGGCCGCCTCCGCCCGCGCGCCGTCGAAACCGCCCCGCTGAGCGACGCGGCGGAGGCGCACCGGCGGATGGAGGAGGGGCTGCTGCGCGGCAAGCGGCTGGTTCTGCGCCCGTGAACCCAGCCTGCCGCAAGTCGTAGGGAGAGGGTGCACCGGCGGGCGGGGACCGGGGACGAGGCGGGCCGAATCGCCTTGTGAGGGCGGCCACAGTCACCGCTCCGGCCAGGCACTTCACCGCCGCGCCGGCGGTGAACGGAGCCACGGCCCGCTGTTCTGCGGGGCGGTCCCGGGAGGGCCGGGAGGATGGAGAGAGCGGGCGCGACCACCGGCGTTCCCGCGGTGCCGCGTGCTCCCAGCGCCGTGAGCTCGTGCAGCGCAGCAGGGCACACCCATGAGTTGCGTGCACGCACACACAAGGCTAATGTGTGTGTGCACACGCACTAGCCAGAAAGGCACCCATGCCCTCCCAGGTCGTTCTCATCACCGGCACCTCCTCCGGCATCGGACTCGCCGCCGCCATCGCCTCGGCCCAGGCAGGCTGGACCACGGTCGCCACCCTCCGCGACACCAACCGGGCGGACGCCCTCCGCAAGGCCGCCGAGAGCGCCGGAGTCGAACTCGACATACGGCAGCTGGACGTCACCGACCCCGACTCCGTCCACGCCGCCATCGACGGCGTCATCGCCGACCACGGCCGCCTCGACGCCCTGGTCAACAACGCCGGAGCCGGACACATCGGCACGATCGAGAACGACACCGTCGAGGACGTACGCCGCGTCATGGAGGTCAACTTCTTCGGCGTCGTCGAGGCGTCGAAGGCCGCCCTCCCCCACCTGCGCGCCACCGGGGGCCGGCTGATCACCGTCACCTCCGTCGGGGGTGCTGTCGGGCAGCCGTTCAACGAGGCGTACTGCGCGGCCAAGTTCGCCGTCGAGGGCTTCATGGAGAGCCTCGCGCCCGTCGCCGCCAAGCTCGGCGTCACCGTCAGCCTCGTCGAACCGGGCGCCGTGGACACCGAGTTCGTCACCAACATCGGCATCGACCCCGCGGCCGCCATCGCCGCCGCCGGACCGTATGCGGACACCCTGCGGAGCTACGTCACCCACATCCTGGGTGTGACGGCCGACACGGGGCAGACCCCGGCGCAGGCCGCGGCTCCCATCGTCGAGGCGCTGACCGCGGGCCGGCCCGCGTTCCGTGTCCAGACCTCCGACTGGGCCCGCGAGTTCACCAGCGCCAAGCTCGCCGACCTCGACGGCTCCAGGACGCTCGGCATGACCGGCGCCTGGCTCGGCTGACCACTCCCCGTACCGCCCCCTGCACCCTCCACCACCCCCGCCGACACAGCGCCGTGCGGCAACCTCTCGCTCCTGATCGACGCGATCGGAAAGGTCCCGCCATGTCACCCCGTCACTCTGTCCTCATCACCGGCGCGAGCAGCGGTTTCGGCCACCTGGCCGCCCTGACCCTGGCGGAGCGCGGCCACCGCGTGTACGCCTCCATGCGCGACCTCGCCGGACGGAACGCCGACGCCTCGGCCCGGCTGCTGGAGCAGGCCTCCCAGAAGGGCTGGGATCTGCACACCGTCGAACTCGACGTCACCGACGACGCGTCGATCGCCGCGGCCGTCGAACGCGTCCTGGACCTGGGCGACCTGGACGTCGTCATCAACAACGCCGGCGCCGCCAGCTCCGGCCTGCTCGAGTCCTTCACGGCCGAACAGGTCGAATCCGTCTTCCGCATCAACGCCCTGGGGGCGATCCGCGTCAACCGCGCCGTCCTGCCTCATCTGCGCAGCCGGGGCGAGGGGCTGCTGGTGCACGTCACCAGCGGCTCGGGCCGGATGGTCCTGCCGTACTTCGGCCCGTACACGGCGGCGAAGTTCGCGCTGGAGGCCATCGCCGAGACCTACCGCTACGAACTGCGGCCCCTCGGCATCGACTCCGTCATCGTCGAACCGGCCGCCTACGCCACCGAACTGGGAGCCAACGCGCTGCGAGCCGAGGACGCCTCGTACGTGGCCGAGTACGGGGAGACCGGCACACGGCTGCAGTCCATCCTCACCGCCCTCAGCGGCACCCCGGAATCCGTCGGCGGCCCCGGCCCCCAGGAGGTCGTGGACGCGATCGTCACCCTGGTGGAGACGGAGCAGGGCCACCGCCCGCTGCGCACGGCTGTGGGAGCCACGGTGGAGCCGCTGCTGAACCACATCAACCAGGCCGCCGCCGACAAACAGCGCGACGCCCTGACGCTGATGGGCCTCGCGGACCTGACCGGCTGAGCCCCCGGCCCCGCCCACGGACGGGCTCCCGCCGCACGCGCGGCGGGAGCCCACCGCGTCGTCACCCCGGCGCTTCCCCTACCGCGCACGTCACATGAGGTCGACGCACCGCAGCTCGTGGTCGGAGCGGCGGTGGTCCGGGGAGAGGACGTGAACCAGCTCGTACGAAGCGCATTCGTGGTCGAGGATGCGCGTATCGATCAGAAGACGGTTGATCGTGTGCCCGTCGCGTTCCATGAGCTTCCTCATGAACTTCTCGGGCGCCGACCGCAACTCGCTCTGCTCTTCCCGGGTCAGATCGATGCGGTAGATCTCGACGGCCGAGGCATCGATCTCCGTCGGGCGGTGAACGGTAGCCATGACGTCAGCCTTTCGGTGAGCGGTCACTTCCAGTGTGCGCCTCTCCGGGGCCTCCGCAACCGCGCTCCGACCTGCCGCCTGGGCGGGTCGGAACGCGGTTTGCGGGAACGCAGGGGACCGGCCGGACTCCCTGCCGGGCCGGGTGACTTGTGGTCGGCAGACGGTAACGGCATTCGTTCCATGCGGAGTTGACGCCAGCTCATGCCGGAGGACCGACGGAACCCGACGGCCGTCCCACGCGCGAGCGAACGCAACCGGGACCGCCCGCTCCCCACAGGACGACCTGCGTCGCCTCTCACGCAATCGATGTGCCGTTCACCCTCTTCGCGGGAGCCCTTCGATGACTGCTCCACTCCACTGCGCGGGAGTCCGACCACGGGGATCTTCGCGTTCCGTTCCTCCCGTACGGCCGTCCGCCGGGGTGTGAGCCGGACTAGTCGGCGGTGTTCTTCTCGGCCCAGCCGATGGCGTGGTCGAGAACGCCTTCCCAGCCGGGCTCGCCCACGGTGAAGTGGGAACGGCCCGCGTACTCCTTGAGCTCGACCGTGCCGCTCCTGTAGCGGCGGTGGTTCTCGCGGACGACGGAGGCGGGCACGGTGCGGTCGGTGCTGCCGGCGATGAACAGCAGCGGGGCGCGGTCGGGCTTGCGGTAGTCGACCTTGCCGACTGCGCCCGGGGTGTAGTTGGCCAGGGCCAACTGGAAGAGCGGGCGCGCCGGGGCGGGGACGTGGTAGGTCTGCCAGGCGACCAGGGCGTCCTTCTCGTCGAGCGCGTTGGCGAAGCCGTAGTGGAACTGCTCGGCGGTGAGCGGGATGCCCTTCTTGAGGTTGAAGGGATTGCCGATCGCGGGCCGACCCGCCTTGATCTGGGCCGGGGTCAGACCCCACACACCCTTGGTCTGTCCGGGGTGGACGGCAACGCCGGCAGCGCCGATGCCACGGTCGAGCAGGAGCTGGGTGACCGTACCGCCGAGCGAGTGCCCCATGATCACCGGGTTCGAGTCCAGCGACTCGATGAACTGCGCGTGGTGGTCGGTGATCTCCTCGATGCCGAGGCCGCCCACGAGACTCGGGTCCTTGCGCAGCTTTTCGATGCTGTGGTTCATGCGCGGCCAGGTGGGGGTGTGGACCTGGTAGCCGCGGGCTTCCAGGCGGTCGGCCCAGTTGCGCCAGCTGAGCGGAGTCATCCACAGGCCGTGGATCAGAACGACTATGCCGGGCTTCACGCCGATGACCTCCGTGAGAATGACCGTTCTTTCTGCGCACCGTAACAGAAGACCGACCGGTCTGTATCGTTGGAGGCATGTCGGAGCAGAACAGGCCCTCCCCCACTACCGGTTCGGCCCCCCGCGAGCGCCTTCTCCTCACCGCGGGACAGCTCTTTTACACGGAGGGCATTCGCGCCATCGGGATGGACCGCCTCCTCTCCGAGGCGAACGTGGCACGGGCCACCTTCTACCGGCACTTCGCAAGCAAGGACGAGCTGGCCGCCACCTACATCCAGGGCCAGGACCTCGAGATCCGGACCCGCTTCCGGTCCGCGCAGGAACTGACCGATGAGCCGACCGGTCTGCTGCGCGCGGTGGTGATCGGCATCTCCGAGACGGTCTGCGGCCCCGGCTTCCGTGGCTGTCCCTTCATCAACGCCGCGGTCGAGTACCCGGCCGACGGCAGCCCGATCCACCAGGCCGTCGACGCCCACCGCACCTGGTTCCACGCCACCTTGCTCGACCTGTTCATCGCGGCCGGACACCCGGAACCGGAGAAGGCCGCCCGCCGCCTGGTCCTCCTGCGCGACGGCGCCATGATCGGCGGCTACCTCGGCACCCCCGACGAATCCATCACCTCGCTGCGCGCCGGACTCGACGAACTCCTCGCCCCCTGCGAAGCCGAAAAGAACCGTTGACCCGGCCACGCAACGGCGGCCGTGCGCCTCGGGTGAGCTCGAAGCAAGTGCTTCTTGCGCGCCGGGGCGGGGCCTGATCCGGCAGAACCTCCGGTCCGCCGTCCTACCGCTGCCCGAGTGCCCGTGGGCGTCCCTCGATGCGGCTGCTCGCGTTGCGCCCGCGCCGTGCTCCCCGGACGGGGACTGGTTGTTCTGCTAGTCCTCCGGAGGCCGGGCCGCTCTGCTCCGCGCACGCCCCTAGCATCTCCCCGAGGCTGCCGCGGGGAACGGCCTCGGGCCGTTGCACGATGCGTGCGCAAGCGCGATCGCTCCTGAGCCGCATGATGTCCAGCCGGGTCGGCGCCGGGGACGATGCCGATCGCCACACGGCGTACCGCTCTGCGTCAGGCCTCGGTTCGCAGCTCCGATCACCCGGGTGTTGGTGCCGAAGGGGGCCCTTGATGATCCGAATCGACCACGCTCGTGTCTTCGACGGTGAGCGCGTGCTGGACGGGGTCTCCGTGCTCGTGGACGACGGGCTCATCTCCGCGGTGACCCCCACGGAGGAGCTGAACGCCACCGCGGGCGTCCCCGAGGCGGCGGAGGTGATCGACGGCAGTGGCCACACCCTGCTCCCCGGGCTGATCGACGCGCACACCCATGTCGTCGGCACCCTGTACAACCTCCGGCTCGCCCTGGCGTTCGGGGTCACCACCGAGCTCGACATGTTCAGCTTCCCGGCCGAGCTGACCGGCTGGCTCTGCGATGCGGCGGCGAAGGCCGACGATGTCGCGGACATGCGCAGCTCCGGCACGGTGGCCTGCCCGGCCGGAGGCCACCCGGCGGCATCGATGCCCTACCTCCCTTCCCTCGCCGGGCCGCAGGACGCGGGGGAGTTCGTCCTGGCACGTCAGAAGGAAGGCGCGCACTACATCAAGTTGATGTTCGACGACGGACGGCATCACGGCGCCGATCTCCCGGCGTTGGACGAGCCGACCTCGACGGCGGTGGCCCGGGCGGCGCGGTCGGCCGGTCTGCTGACGGTCGCGCATGTCGCCGATGCCGAGACCGTACGCCGTGCGCTGGCTGCCGGCGTCGACGCACTCACCCACGTACCGCTGAAGGAGCCGATACCCGGGGATTCGGTGAGCCGGGCCGTCGCGGAGGGCCGCTTCGTCATCCCCACCCTGGCGATGATGGAGATGTCCAGCGGTGCGCACGGAGGACGCGAAATGGCTGCCGATGACCGCATCGCGGCCTACCTGCCCGCCGACGCCGTCGCCGCGATCAGGGAAGGCGTCGAAGGCCTCTCCGTGACCGTCCCGTCCCCCGGCCTGGACTTCGGCCACGCCCTCGACAACACGCGTCGCCTCCACGAGGCCGGCGTGCCCCTGCTCGCGGGGACCGACGCCAACAGCGCCCCGGGACGGGCATGTCCGGTCGTCCACGGTGCGGCACTCCACCGCGAACTCGAACTGCTGGTGGCGGCCGGGCTTCACCCTGCGGAGGCTCTTCGTGCCGCAACCGCGTCACCCGCCCGGTTCTTCCGTCTGCCCGACCGCGGTCGGATCGCCCCCGGGCTCCGCGCCGACCTGTTGCTGGTCGAGGGCGACCCGACGGTGGACATCACCGCAACCCGTGCCATCCGGAGGATCTGGCGCCGAGGTGTCCCCTTCGACCGCGAGGCGTTCCGGAGAACGGGCCTCGGGGTGCAAGACACGAGCGACACGGACACCGACACCGACACCGGCACCGACACCGGCGGCCAGGACGCCGGCACCACGACCGGCAGCACGCTGACGGCCGTGGGCTCCACCGCCCTGGCCGTGGCCGCGGCGCGCGCGGCGGAGAGCACGCGACCGGACCGGCTGTTCAACGACCAGATCGCGGTCCAGGTCGCCGCGGCCGCGGGCGCCGCGCTGGCGGCCTGGACGGACTCCCGGGGAGAGCTGGTGCGGTCGGCGATGGGCGATTACTTCGCCATCCGTACCCGGTACTTCGACACCTGTCTGCTGGAGGCGGTCGCATCGGGGTGCCGCCAGGTCGTCGTGCTCGCGGCCGGCCTGGACGCCAGGGCCTTCCGCCTGAACTGGCCCGCGCCGATCCGGTTGTTCGAACTCGACCGGCCCGACGTCCTCGCCTTCAAGGAGAGGATCATCACGGGTCGGGAGCCGACGCCCGGTTGCGAACGGACCACGGTCGTCGGCGACTTGCGCGACGACTGGCCCAGCGCGTTGCGTACGCACGGCTTCGACCCGGACGAGCCGACCGCATGGCTGCTCGAAGGCATCATGGTCTACCTGACGGAGCAGGAGGGCGACCACGTGCTCTCCCGCATCGGCGAGCTCAGTGCACCGTCCAGCCGACTCGCCCTGGAGTACGGCAGCCTGGCGCTGTTCCACTCGGAGCACACGAGAGCCGCGCTGGCCCGCACCGATCAGGTCGACACCCTGCAGATGCTCGCCTCGCTGTGGCGCAATGAGAGAACCGCCGATCCCCTCGACTGGCTGGCCGGACACGGGTGGTCCGCCGCGGGCCACGAGGTCGCCGACGTCGCGAACCAGTGCGGCCGACCCGTGCCGCCCGCATTCGACCCCGCCACCCCGGGCACGGCGCGAATCGGCCTGATCAGCGGCGTCCGCGGTGTCGGTACACCGGACTCCCACGCAGCCCGGCCCGCTCCCTGACCTGCCTGCGCCGGTACGGGCGTTACGCCAGTCGGGCACGCACAGGACGGGAGGTCCGGCACTGGCGTTACGCCAGTCGGGCACGCACAGGACGGGAGGTCCGGCACTGGCGTTACGTCAGTCGGGCACGCACAGGGCGAACCCTCCGCGTACGTGCGGCCGGTCCGGAGCCGGGGCGGGCGATCACCACCGCGCCTGCGGTCACAATCGCGCCTCCAGAGCATCGGCAGCCCGCGAGGCACCGCCGGCCCGTTCCATCAACTCGGGCATACGCCCCACCCGTTGGCGAAGCCCCTCGTCCGCGGCCGTTCGATCCACGGCGTTCAGCAGCGTTTCCTCCGTGACCTCCGCAGGGTCCAGCAGCGTGCCGAGTCCCAGCTTCACCGCCCGGTTGGAGAGGACCCAGGTCTCCGGCACCTGCGGTACGAGTACCGGCGGCGTGCCCGTGTAGTACGAATCCATCAGGCTGCCCAGCCCGGCGGCCGTGACGAAGACGTCGGCCTGCCGCAGCGCAGCCAGTTGAGGAATCCATGTGTGCGCCTCGACGTTCGGCGGCAGCGGGCCCAGCTCCTGGGGTTCCGTGCCGTTGCCGACGGTGATGACCGCGTGCCAAGGCCGGCCGTCGAAGGCGCGGACGCAGGTGCGGAAGAAGTCCGGCTGATGGTTGTACAGGGTGCCCATCGAGATCAATACGAGCGGCAGCCCGTCCCCCGGTGCCTCCCATTCGCCTCTCGTGTAGTCCGCGGGGTGGCAGGGGCCGACGAAGGTCGTCTTCTCGTCGAAGGTGTCCCCGAAAGGCTGGAACTCCCGGGGGGCATAGACCAGATTCCTGTCGGCGCGCCAGTCCACCAGGTACTCCGGTGTGGCGTTCAGGCCCAGGTCGGCGGCGAACTGCCGTGCTCGGTCGAGGAGTTCGATGACGGCCGGGTGGTCGTACGGCACCCCGGACATCTCCGCGACCGCGGCCACCTCCGAGTAGTGGTCGTTGGATGCCATGGAGGGGGTGGACTGCACTGCGGGGCGGTCCCAGGTCTGTTCCAGGGCTCTCCCCGCGGGGGCCACGATCATGTCGTACAGGATGAGGTCGGGTATGTCGTCGGCGAAGAGCTGCCGCGCCAGCGTCGCCAGCTTCGCGCTCTCCTGGAAGAACAGCACGGCCGACCAGGCCAGCATGTCCGGGGAGAGCGTCCTGTAGCGCCCGGGGGACAGCACCTCCGTCAGCAGCGTCTCGTACGTCAGCGCGGTGGCGCCCGTCTTCCGCACCGCGGGGGCGAATCCCTCCGAGGTCAGAAAGCTGACGCGGTGTCCTCTCCGGACGAGTTCCTCGGTGACCGCCAGCACGGGGCGCATGTGCCCCTGCGCCGGGATGTTGAGGATGGCGATGTGGCTGGGCATGTGGCCCCCCTGCTTTCTGACATGACTCGGAAACTCTCCGACGTGGTGGCTCGGAACCGGTCGTTCGCCGGCTCGGTGCGCACCCGGGTCTCGGGGACGGCTGTCGCGTGCGCCCCGTCGATGGAGAGCGGGGCGAACGGGCTTGGGACGGCGGGCGAACGGCGCGGAGCGGCCCGCCCGGTCGGCGGCGCTCACCGCCGGTCCCCGGCCCGGACCGGGACACTGACGTGGCCGCGGATATTGCGGGTGCGGCGGAGCCGCGGCTCCCCGGCGGGTTCGAGCCGGGGCATCCGGGAGAACAGATGGCGCAGAGCCAGTTCGGCCTCCAGCCGTGCGAGGCCGGCCCCCAGGCAATAGTGGCCACCGGCCGAAAAGGCCAGGTGGTCCCGCTTGTTGGGCCGCCGCAGGTCGAAGCGGTGCGGCTCGGGGAAGACCGCCGGGTCCCGGTTGGCACCGCCCACCGCGATCGCCAGCATCGCGTCGGCCGGCAGATCGACTCCGCCGAGGGTGACCGGCTCCCGCGCGATGCGCAGCAGTACCTGCACGGGCGGTTCGATGCGCAGCGTCTCCTCGACCACCTCACCGACGTCCCCGAAGTCGTCCAGCAGCATGGCTCTCAGGTCGGGGCTGCGCATCAACTCGACCGCCGCGCTCGCGATCACGTTGACCGTGGTCTCGAAACCGGCGATCAGCAGCGTGCCGGTGAGCGCGAGGAGCGTGCGGTCGTCCAGGGACTCACCGTCCCGTTCGGCCGCTGCCAGCCGGCTGAGAAGGTCGTCCCCGGGCTCCCGGCGCCGCTTCTCCAGGAGGGCGCCGAGAAAGTCGGTCATCTCGGCCAGGACGCCGCGCACGGCCCGCCGTTCGCCGAAGGTGCGGATGCCGTCCAGTGTGTCCGCCAGGACGGTCCCCCAGCGGACGAACGTCGTGTGGTCGGCGTGGGGGATGCCGAACAACTCGCACATCACCTGGATGGGAACCCGCCGTGCGAAGTCGCCCACCAGGTCGAAGCGTTCGCAGCGCTCGGCCTCGTCCAGAATGCGGGCCACCACGCCCTCGATCGCGGGGGCCAGCTCCCGCACCGCGTACGGGGCGAACAGAGGACTCGCCATGCGCCGAAGCCTGGTGTGCTCGGGCGGGTTGAGCACCAGCAAGGACTCTTCGAGAGGGTGGACCAGCCGCCCCTCGTCCCCCGATACGACCTGCCAGTCAATGCCGCCGCGCTGCGTGGCGGGCCCCACGCCGAACCGGGGGTCGCACAGCGCCGCCCGGCTGACGGCGTGGTCCGCGGTGAGATACAGCCCCAGAGGATGCCGGCTGACCTCGCCCCGCGCTCGGATGCGCTCGTACTCCGGGTAGGGATTCGGCACCGCACGGCGCCCCAGCACGCGCATGAGCGGGTCACCCATCAGCGCCATGGTCCGCACCACGGTGCGGGTCCTGACGGTGCCGACACCCGCCCGAAGCTCCCTAGCGACGTGCTCGGTACTGATTCGCACAAGCCTCTCCCCGCACTGCGGTGCCGCTCGTGAACGGCCTTCCCTTCGCGGAAGGGAGGCGGGTTCCGGAAGCGGAGGGCAGGATCGCTGCCGGGACCCCGCGGCTCCTTGCCGGAACGTTACGAGGAGCCGGACACCGGGGTCGATAGCCGCTCGACCGATCGCCGATAAGACTGAATATCTCCCTAAGAGCGACGAGGCCGTGCCCCGCCACGGGCACCGATTCCGCCTCGGCCGCCACCGCCGCCGTAGGCCTGATGCCGCCCTCGTCTCGACGCGACCGCATGCCCCCGCGCCCCGGGAGCCGGGGGACTCTCCCAGGCGCCGCCGGGCGGTGCCTTCGTCCGGGCCGTCACCGCCACGGCAGTCGGACGGTGAACACGGAGCCGCGGCCGGCCGTGCTGATCACCGAGACCGTCCCGTCGTGCGCCTCGGTCAGTTTGCGGGTGATGGCCAGCCCGAGGCCGCTGCCGCCGGTCTGCCGGTTGCGGGACTTGTCCGCACGCCAGAACCGGTCGAAGACATGAGGCAGATCCTCCGGGTCGATACCGCTCCCGGAGTCGGCGACCTCCACGACCAGATCGTCGCCCTCCACGCGGGATCGCAGGATGACGCGTCCCCCGTTCGGTGTGTGCCTGATCGCGTTGGAGACGAGGTTGCCGATCACCTGGCGCAGTCGCACCGGGTCGGCGTGCACCTCGAGCTCTTCGGCGGCCTCGATGGACAGCCCGACGCCCGCCGGACCGGCGGCCCCTTGGTGCGCCACGGCCACCTGCTCCAGTACCTGACGGACCGGCAGCGTTTCACGGTGCAGTACGAGACTTCCGGCCTCGGCCGCGGCGAGGTCGCGCAGGTCGTCGATGATGTGCTGGAGCAGCAACGCCTCGTCCAGGAGAAGGGCGAGCAACTGCTGATCGGCCGGCGTCAGACCGTCCTGGGCCGCCTCCACCCAGCTGCGGATGTTGGTGAGCGGGGTACGCAGCTCGTGCGCCACGTCGCTGACCATGGCCCTGCGCTGCCGCTCAAGGGACTCCCTGCGCTCGGCGAGGTCGTTGAAGGCCGCGGCGACATGGCCGATCTCGTCCTTGGTCAGCACCGGGACCCGTACCGCCTCGTCGGCCGGGCGTTGGGCCGCCGCGATCAGGGCGCGCAGCGGGCGGACCAGCCGGACACCCAGCAGGATGGTCACGGCGCAGGTGACGGTGAGGACGATGCCCGCGGCGCCCGTGATCCGCGCGGTGTTCGCCGCCGAGAGGTCGATCGCCGTGGTGTCCGGATGTCCGCGATCGGAGACGAACAGCAGAACCGGGGGCGAGACATAGGGCCGCAGCTGCTGTCGGCGGCCGTCGTTCACGCACTCCTGCGCGGCACGGTCCGAGTTCTCCGGGGCGCCGTCCCCACGAAAGCGCCAGGAGAAGTCGGCGAACACCTCGACAGGTGGTCTGGCCTGCTGCTTCAGGCACTCCGAAGCCAGTTCGGCAACCTGGGAGAGCGCCGGTCTCTCCGACCGCAGGGGCTCCTTGAGCAGGTCGAGACCGCAATCGTCGACCACGTTCACGCGGCCCTCGTCCTCGGGCCGGGGGGTGGGGACCCTTCCCGAGCCCAGGTCGCCGGGCCCGGTGACCTGCACCGTGGCACGCCCGCTGGGCAGGCGTACGACCTTGGTGGCGACACGTCGGTCGGCGAGGCAGTCGCTGGTCCTGCGCGCCAACGCCCGCACCAGATCCCGGTCCTTGCCCTCCAGGAGGAACGGGCCCACCGCGCGCGGGTCGATCGGGCCGATGTTCTCGTCGGACAGGACCGGGTCCAGTCGCAGCGGGTCGACAGAGGCGACCGGCCTGTCCGGGAGGCGAGCGGTCGATTCCGAACTCGCGATACGGGTGCGGGCGGAGGTGGTGATGGTGATCGCCCTGCCGGTGCGCGCCGCGAGTTCACGGACCGGTTCCTGCACCCCGCCCCAGTCGGCGTGCGTGGCCGCGTAGCCGATCAGGGCGTCGTAGATGCGGGCGTCGGCCTTCGACGACTGGCCCTGTTCGGTGTTGATCGCCCGTGTCGTGGTGGTGACGGCGAGCCAGGTGGTCGCGGCCACCGAGCAGACCGCGACCAGCAGGGACGCGGCGAGCAGCCGGGCGAAGAGGCTGGTGCGCAGCGGAACCCCGAAGCGGCGCACGTCAGTTGCCCGCGGCGTCGAGTCCCGGAGTCAGCTTGTAGCCGACCCCGTAGACGGTGATCAGATGAGTGGGGCGGCGCGGGTCGAGTTCCAGCTTCTTCCGCAGGTTCATGACGTACATGTCGACGGTGCGGTCGGTCGAGGAGACGTCCCAGCCCCGGGTGCGCTCCAGGAGCTGCTTGCGGGTGAACACCCGGCCGGGTTCGGCCGCCATGGCCGACAGGACGGTGAACTCGCCACGGGTGCAGGTGACCAGCTGCCCGGATGCCCCCCGCACCTCGTGCCGGAGCGGGTCGACAGATATCGCGCCCACCCTCAGGACTCCGTCGTCCGGTGGCGCGATGCGTTCGACCCGTCGCAGCAGGGTCCGGATCCTGGCCATCAACTCGCGTGGGCTGTAGGGCTTGGTCATGTAGTCGTCGGCACCGAGGTCGAGACCGAGCAGCAGGTCGTCCTCGCTGGAGCTGGCGGTCAGCATCAGGACCGGCACGGCCGACTCCTGACGCAGGATCCGGCACACGTCGAGGCCGTCGACCTTCGGCATCATCACGTCGAGTACGAGCAGGTCCGGCCGGAGCCGCCGGACGGCGTCGATCGCCGAGCGCCCGTCGTGCACGACCACCGCGCTGTGACCCTCCGACTCCAGGTACATCCGCAGTACCTGTGCCTGTCTGACGTCGTCTTCGGCGACCAGGATCTGTGCGCTCATGGCGGCGACTATAAGCCGGGGTTCCGGGCGAGCCCGCCGTCCTGACAATCCCGATACATCGTGCTGATCGCGCTCTGATCCCGGTCCGGCATCGTCGAGGCCGTACCCGAAGTCGGGCCCCCTGGCTCGCCCGTGACCGCCTCCGACCGCAGGATGCGTCCGCGTTCACGGCGGTCTGCCCGCGCCACTCTGGGAGTCGTCTGCATGATCCGCGTCATAGCTCGAGCCACCGCGCCGGCCGTGTGCAGCCCCGTCAGGGGCCGCGTACGCGCCACGGACGACGGCCGCCGTTCCTGCGGCGCGGCAGGAGCGGCCCTTCGCCTGCCCTCCGCGGGGTTCTCGCGGTGAGCCGCACGGGACGGGAGCCCGGCATCGGGACGGACGAGGATCGCTCCGTCACCACCACCGCCGGTGCGCCAAAGGGGCGCCGTATCCGGATCGTTGGTGCCGTGCTCGCCATCTCGCTGGCCGGGGCCGGAATCGCTGTGGGGGTGCCGTGGGGTGAGGGCGGTCGCACGGCGCCGTCCAAGGCGGAGCCGAGGGCCAAGACGGTCAAGGTCGTGCGGACGGATCTGTCCGACAGCCGGTCCATCGAGGGCACGCTCGGCTACGGCAAGCCGCAGACCGTCAAGGGCGCCGGGGACGGCATCGTGACGTGGCTGGCCTCCGACGGGACCACCGTGTCCCGGGGCAAGGCGCTGTACCGCGTCGACGACCGCGAGGTGCCGGTCTTCTACGGAACGGTGCCGCTCTACAGGCGTATCGCGGGCCGTAACACGGTCGGGCGGGACGTCAAGGTGATCGTCGACAACCTGCGGGCCCTGGGGTACGACATCGGGGCCCAGCCCTCGCCGGGACAGGTCGTCACGGTGACCGCAGCGGCGGACGGCACGGAACCGGCGGGCAGTGAGAAGGACAAGGATGCGGAGCCGGCGGAGTCGGCATCGCCCGGGACCGCAACCACCCCCAACCGGGGCGCACCCAGCGGCGGAAGCCCGGACCCCCAGGCTTCAGGGACCGGACCCGACAGTGCCCCGGCCGCGGCGGGGACCGGCACTCCGGCACGAAAAGCCGCTGCAGCCGAGCAGGTGAAGGTCAAGTCCGATGACGGTGTCCTCACTCCCGCTCTCGTGAGCGCGATCAAACGCTGGCAGAACGGCCGCGGAGTGCCGGCCACCGGTGTGATCGAGCCCGGTGACGTGGCGGTACTCAGCGGCGCGGTCCGGGTGGACAGTGCCAGTGCCCAAGTGGGCGATCCCGCCTCCGAACCGCTGTTGCGGGTGACGTCGACCGCCAAGGCCGTGACCGTACCGGTGGAAGCCTCCCAGCGGGGCTCCGTCAGACGTGGCGATCCGGTGACCGTACGACTTCCGGACGGCACCCCGGTCGCCGGCAAGGTGGCCGGCATCGGCACCGATGCCGAGGAGCAGGAGGACGGGGGTGCCGGAGAGGCGAAGGTGACCATCACTGTCTCGTTCACGGACCCGGACAAGGTGAGGAAGCTCGACTCGGCGCCGGTGCAGGTGGAGTTCGTCTCCGAGACCCGGGACGGGGTGCTCGCGGTTCCGGTCACCGCGCTGCTCGCGCTCCACGAGGGCGGCTACGGGCTGCGGATCGCCGGAGGACGGGTGGTCGCGGTGGAGACCGGCCTGATCGCCAAGGGGATGGCCGAGGTCACCGGGGACGGGATCGCCGAAGGTACCCGGGTGGTGACGTCATCGTGACGGCCGCAGGCACCTCGGTTCTGTCGGTCCGCGACGCCGTGGTCGAGTACCCCGGCGGGATCAGGGCTCTGGACGGAGTCTCCCTGGACATACGCGACGGCGAACTCCTGGCCATCGTCGGCCCGTCCGGTTCGGGCAAGTCCACTCTGCTGAACATCATGGGCACCCTCGACCGGCCGTCCAGCGGCACCGTCATGATCGCCGGTGAGGACGTCACCACCCTGCCGGACCGGCAGTTGTCCGCGCTGCGGGGACGCTGGCTCGGCTTCGTCTTCCAGCAGTTCCACCTGTCCGAGGGGCTGACCGCCACCGAGAACGTGGCCACCGGTCTGCTCTACGCCGGGGTGCCGAGGAAGCAGCGCCGGCCGCTGGCACTCGCCGCGCTGGAGAGGGTCGGCCTGGCACACCGGGCCGGTCACCGGTCGCACCAGCTCTCCGGCGGAGAACGGCAGCGGGTGGCCATCGCGCGGGCTCTCGTCCACGAACCCACGCTCGTCCTCGCGGACGAACCGACCGGCGCTCTGGACACCGCGAACGGACGTGCCGTGCTGGAACTGCTCACGCAGCTCAACGAGGAGGGGACCACGATCGCGCTCATCACCCACGACCGGGACATCGCCGCGCGACTGCCGCGGCGGGTGGAGATCCAGGACGGCCGCATCCTCACCGACACCGGCGTCGACAGGGATGCCGCCACCGGCAGGGACGCCGTCGACAGCGGCTCGACGACCGACAGGGACTCGACGACCGACAGGCATGCCACCGCCGGGATCGCGCCGTGAAGCCGCCCCCGTGGCGCCGTTTCACCCGGTACGCGTCGGCAGGCACGCGGCACCCGTCCGCGACCACCCCGAGGCACCGGCCCGTCCGGCTCTCGCCGAACGATCTGCTGCGCCTCGGACTGATCGGCATCCGCACCCGGCGGATGCGGGCGGCGTTGTCCGCGCTCGGGATCTCCATCGGCATCGCCACGATGATCGTGGTCACCGGCATCCCGGCCTCCAGCCAGAAGGCCCTGAACGCGGAGCTGACCGCGCTGGGCACCGACCGGCTGCAGGCGGTCGCGGACGCCACAGCCTCGGGAGGCGAGCCGGTCTCGTTCCCGCCCGAGTCGGTCGCGATGGTCGAACGCATCGGACCCGTGAACGCCGTGACCGCGGTGGCCAACACCCATGCCATGGTGCGGCGTTCCGACCGGCAGGATCGCCTCGACGCCTCCGGACTGACGGTACTGGCCGCCCAGCCGAACCTGCTGGACGTGATCAACGCACAGGTCCGCTCCGGCCGTTACCTCTCCAAGGCCACCGGACGGTTTCCCACCGTCGTTCTCGGCACAGTTGCGGCGGCCCGTCTGGGCTTCCCCGATCTGCGCCCCGGTGACCCGCCGCCGCTCGTGCTGATCAACGACCGGTGGTTCAGCGTCATCGGGATCCTGCGCGCCGTGCCGCTGGCCCCGGACATCGACCGCGCCGTCCTGGTCGGCTGGAAGGCCGCGCACAGCGCGCTCGGCTTCGACCGCCGGCCGACGCAGCTGTTCCTACGGGCGGACGAGTCGGCGATCGAGGATGTGCACGCGGTACTCCCCGCCACGATCAGCCCGCGGTCCCCGAGCGAGGTGCGGGTCAGCCGACCGTCGGATGCCCTGGCCGCGAAACGCTCCACCGAGGCGACCTTCTCGGGGCTGTTCATCGGCCTGGCCGGTGTCGCGCTGCTGGTCGGCGGCATCGGCGTCGCCAACACCATGGTCATCTCCGTGCTGGAACGCCGCCGCGAGATCGGACTGCGCCGCGCGCTGGGCGCCAACCGGGGGCAGATCCGGGGGCAGTTCCTCACCGAATCGATCGCGCTCTCCGGCCTCGGCGGACTGGCCGGAATCGTACTCGGCGTGCTCGGCACCACGGGTTACGCGGCATACAAGGACTGGCCGCCGGTCATCCCGTTTCCCGCGGTGACCAGTGGGCTCTTCGGCGCGGTGCTCGTCGGCGTCGTCGCCGGCGTGTACCCCGCGATCCGTGCCTCCCGGCTGTCCCCGACCACGGCGCTGGCCTCAGCCTGACGCGATCCGACGGGCGAGGGGCTCCGTCAGGCGCATCCGGCACCACCGGTGCCCCACACCAGACCCTGACCGGACTCCACACCATGAGAGAGGTTCACACCATGCGTTCTGTTGATGCATTCCGTTCGCCCAGCGCCAGGCGCCTGCTCACGACAGTCGGCACGCTCACCGCGGCGCTCCTTCTCGGGGCGTGCGGAGGAGGGTCCGATGCGGCAAAGGACGAAGGGAACACGGGCGTCGCAAGCGTGACGGGCCCCAAGAAGGGCGAGAAGGGCGCCGAGGACAAGAAGGAGTCGTCATCGGCGGCGAAGGTCGAGCGGCCCCTCCTCAGGCCGGACTCCTCCGATGAGGAGCAGAGCAGGCTCTGGGACGTGTACTACGACTGCCTGGACAAGCAGGGAGTCAAGATGAGCAAGAACGAGGACGGTTCCTACAAGGGCATCAACGACGCCGACACGGACCCGAAGTTCCCGGCGGGCCAGAAGAAGTGCGGGCAGAAGGAACCCGAGATGCTGTCGTGGCGGTCCGCCAGGGAAGATCCGGATTTCCGGAACAAGGCGGATAAGTGGCTGAAGTGCCTGAGCTCCCACGGCATCGAGGCGACGGTCGGAGACGACGGAATGCTCGCCCTGGAGAACGGATTGCCGCCCGCGGGCAAGGACAAGTGGCTCGGGAAGTGCGAGGCCGAAGCGTTCATGGTGAAGTAGCCGGCGCACCGCACCATCGAACGGCCCGGCCCGGCTCGGCAGCGGGAGCGATCCCGCACGAGGGCTGTACGCCTGAGCGTTCACACGGCCGCCCCGGTGAACGTCCCGGGGGCGGCCCCGGCAGTGCCCGCCGGGCCCTTTTGCCACAGCGATTAAGCGGAGGCGACGCGATCGTCTCGTCTCCCCAAGGGCTCTCGGGCGATGCCGGGAGACCAGGTCCCCGGTCGCAACCGGACGCCGCCACAGCCGGACCGGCGGACGGGCGGACGGCGGACGGGCGGCGGACGGGCTGTTCGTGCCGAGCGCGTGGTGTCCACCGCGCCTGCTGTGCGGCGGCCTGTCGCTCGGCAGTGCGGTCAGCGGGCGCGGGCCGTCGGGTGTCGGGCTCGGGCACCGGGCACCGTCATGTCGCCGATGTGAAGCGCGACTTGACCCCGTCCACCCGTCCGGCCGGAGCCAACGACCGCCGCCCGTACGACGGAAGCAGCCCCCGGGCGGGCGCGTCCGGAACGAGCTGTGCGTGGACATGGCGACCACCTCGGAGATCCTTCGGCGCGCCGGATCAGTCGGACCCGTCGATACGCCCAGAGCAGGTCTCATCTCCCGAAAAGCAGCCATGCGCCGCCGCACCGGCGACACCCTCGCGCCCCGAGCCGAACCATCAAGAAAGACCACAGACAGCACCGAGGCTCGCTCCCAGCGCCCTCGCCGCGTTCGCCGAACCCAGAGCCCTGAACGCAAAAGCCCAGCTCAGACACTGTCCGAGCTGGGCTTCGGTGGAGCCGCCTAGGGGAGTCGAACCCCTGACCTACGCATTACGAGTTGTCCGATCTTCGTCCACGACTATCCGGGCGTGTCCACTTCCGGTCTTCTTGCGCTGGTCAAGCGGCTAGACGGACGGTGCTGGACGCTGCCGCACGCCCCCGTAACGAAGGGACATCGAGACCACAACTGAGACCCTGATGCGCTGTCGAGGCCAATCGCCCCCCGCCGTCATATCTGCCCCCTGGTCCGCCTCTGGGCGGGAACCAACCTCAGCAATATCTCGATTAGCTCGCTATTTTTGTCGCTCCAATATTTAAGGTCCGATAGCAGCGTTCGGTACCTGCTAAAGTCAACTCCAGGGTTTTGGCCGACAATCCCGCCTGTTTTGAAGATGCCCAGGTGCGCCGCCTGCGCCTGACGCATGAAGGAGTGGATTCGCTCCCTCATGGGATCGTCAGGCGTTGGGTATGTTGCCGGTATGGCTAGATCAAATGTGGCAAAACCCTTCCCAGTACGCGCCCCTTCGAGAACTAGCGGGACATACACGCATCCAGCACTTGTCGCGGCGCAGGGCATCCATTACCTTGAGGTGCTCAGGACGAAATTCGGTGCAGATCCAAACAGCATGACTGGCATTTACCTCAGCCGCGCAGCTGATCAGTCGACCCAAATGATCAGCATCCGACTTTTCGAGCTGATTCTCGATCACCACGAATCGATCAATGGATCCGACTTGCGTTTTCGCAAGAATGTCTATTCTGTAGCCGCCAAGTTTCTGCTCCGTACCAACCAAGGTCAGCGGATTATCGATTCGAGCGGCGCGCTGTACGTCCCGCAAAGCCTCGGCGATGTAAGGCGTCAGGTCCGCAGCTTCGTGCGGAAAGTACTCACGGAAATTGGTGACCTCTCTGAGCCACGCCTCTCGCTCCTCGACTACGCCTTCTGGTTCTTCGGCATCAACGATCTCCAGTCCAGTGCACTCTTCGGAGCTAGCCGCATGCAGTAGGTCATTCGCTTCGAATTCGGCGTACGCGGAGGCAAACGCCTGCCCCAGGCTGGCCCAGTCCAGGGCGGGGGTTGAGTCAGTCATCACGGTGGGAACCGTACTCGCCACCACTGACAAAGCTGCTGGTCAGCGACATGTGGGACGCTCCTCGACTCTTCGAGGGCGAAGCCCGCACAAGTCGACTCGTGAAGCCCTCAACACAGAGCCGCTCGTACGCCACGGTGTCGCCCTCCGACACGTCCGGCCAGAGCTTGCGAGCGGTGGCGTCGGCACGGCCGCTCCTCGTACGGCTTGCTGGCAAGGAGCACCGCTTGACCTCTGCTCCCTGGGAGTTGAGCAAGTCGCGGGTGGAGGTGACGTTCTGCCCGGTGTTCGTGCGCGCGGTTCATCAAGTCAACAACAGGCTGCTTCCGGACGTTGTCCACATACCTCGCCCCTGCCCCTGGGAGTTGGGCAGACTGGCAGACACGAAGGCCACGCCTTGCGCATCATCTACCGCTGAAGTGAGGGAACTTGTGATCGTTCGGCTGCACCTGGATAAGGATGACGAGCTGGCCCAGCACCTTGCGAACAAGCTGAACACCCCACTCGACTGGCCGGATACCGGCGAGCTGGACACCGAGCATGTGGCAAAGGTCGCTGCCGCGACGGCGTGCGATGTCGCCTACGACCAGGCAGCAAATGGCCACCTGGTTGACCTGTTCGCGGCGCTACCTCTTCCCGGTACCACAGAGGGACGAGAGTTCTGGGCGTCGCTGGAGCGGGCGGGAGGTGATGCCGCCTTGAACATCGTTCCAGGCAACGCCGGGGGCCCGTTCTTCGACCGCCTACTCGACGGCAACGAAACGGGCATTGCCGGGCGCATGCTCAGCTTCCTCGAAAAACTCAGTGATGATGAGCACGACGCCGTTGCCGACGTAATCGGGGGCGTACTGGGCCTCTTGGGCGGTGCCAGGTACCTCGGAAAGCTGTGGCTGCGTGACGCCGAGACCTCCGCCTGGCACGTTCTGCTCGCGAGGCGCCGGATGCGCGATACGACTGAAGACCGTGAGCGATTCCTTCAGGCTTGGCGAAACGCATAGTGCTCGTGGGCACCAAAAGCGGCCCGCCGGAGATCCGGCGGTCCGCTGCCCTGCGGGCCTCTAGCTCTAGAAGGGGCGAGAGTCAGTGAATCGGGCTTCCCTCATCTGTTGGCAGCATCGCGACGGTGCTGGTAAGCGGCGCCCAGCGGGCGTGGCTGCGGAGAGGGGGGATGCTCTTCTCGGACAGGCAACTCATCGAATTCCAGTCCGAGAGCGTCGGCGACAGCCAAGTGAAGCTCAAGAAGGGCGTCATTCAGCCTCTGCAACCGACCATTTCGCTCCTCTCTCGACTCTGAATAGTCCGGCCATTCCATATCGACGGTTTTACTCGCCAATTGAACGAACCAGTCATAAATGAACTCAGTCAGGAACTCAATTATGTCATCGCCAACGGACTGTAGGTCGCTAACCGCTGCATGTGTTAGGCCCGCTTCACGCTCACATTCACGCCGAGCCTGCAGAATGTAGTCAGGACTGGGAGCAGAAGCCAGCACCTGAGCGCCTGCAAGGTTCGCGATGGACTTAGTCCATCGATCCAGAGCTCCCTGCAACCTCCGGTACGCACTGATAATTTTTGCTCTCGCGCCTCCCGAGCCGAGTTCAGCCTTGTACTGAAGCATTGATAGGCGGTCGATCTCCCCCTTGTCGAAACGCGTATGACAGTTGGGGCAGAGGGCGATCATGTTGTCGAAATCGTGTGCCCTGGTTTTGACCCAGGGGGTAATGTGGGCGAGTTCGAGGGTGGTGGCACGACAGGTCGAGATAGCGCACCTGTGTCCGGCCTCGACCAGCAAGTCGCGGGCTAACTGGCGTGGCACTGCGGGGCGGTTGTCCGGCATGGCGGGATCGTAGACGGCAGCACTGACGACAGGCCACGACGCAGGAACGAATGCATGCCGGTAGGAGGTCGGGCAGCGTGTGTGAGCTGGGCGTCGCTCACTCGCCGCTCACTCGGAGACCCTTCTGAGATTGCGGTGGCACTGGGAGCGCCTGCTGCCTCAGGGGAGCGTCCGGGTGCATGGCCACGTGGGCGGAGCGCTGCGCCATCCAGCCTGAGAGCCGGTGCGAAGGTGCCTCCGTGCGAACGTGATGGAAACCCTCGCGTAGGTAGTAGTCCTGGAGGGGGACGTTGGCTCGCCAGCAATCGAGCCGGACCCAAGGCTTTCCCTGTGAGCGAGCAACGGAGCCGACCCAGTCGAGAATGCGCCCCCCGAGCTGCTTGCCGGCGGCTTGTCGCGCGGTGATGAGCTTCGCAACGTAGACGGCCGCTTCGGGCTCGTCTTCCTCGCTCCAGAAGTCCAGGTCCGGGGGAGCGAGGGTCACGGTGGCAAGGATGTCGGCGTCACTCTCAACCACCCACGTCCGGTGGTGCTGGATGTCCACCCTCCATTTCGCAAGGGCCCGATCACGGAACCCTGGGGTTCGCCACTGATCGATACCGGCTGCAGCGAGCCAAGACTCGGCTTCGGTCCTCAGACCCATCAGGGCCTCACTGTCGTTTGGCGTGGCGCGCCGGATCTCGTGATCGTTCATCAGACGTCCAATTCGTAGACGAGGGTGTTCAGGTGCCCCGGCGCCACGGTCACCATGACTCGGATCGGCGCGCCGTCTTCGCCGTACCCCACCCGGGCGTGACGCGTGACGGGAGTTCCAACCCCCTCGGGAAGTTGAAGACGGGCGGCTTCCTCCGGCGTGGCCGGCGGCCAGGAACGGATCTCGTCTCGGAGTCGCTTTTGCGGGCGCCCGATGAAGGCGAGGATGCCACCGGGTCGGGTTACGTCCTCTTCGACCATGAGGTCCGTGTCCAAGGCCACGGCAGTGGGGAACCAGGAGTCGGCGAGCTGGAACGGGGTCCCGTCGACGCGACGGACGCGGCGGCGGGCAACAACGAACGTGCCCGGCTCGATGTCCAGCCATGCCGCAACATCTTCGGGGGCGGGCTCGACACTGACTTGAGGGGTGTCCTGAGTGGCCTCGCGGCCCTGTTCAGAGGCGGCGGCCTTCCAGTCGTCGCGGCCTGCGGCGCTGTCGTCGCGCCGGTCTCCCCGCTCGAACTGGTGGAGGCGCCACTCAAGAGGACGCACATCGCGGACGAAGACCCCCTTCCCTTGGCGGCCTTCGACCTGTCCGCTCGCCTTGAGTAGCGAGATCACGCGGTAGATCGATTTGTCCCCGACGCCGAACTCCTTCACCAAATCGCTCGTGCTTGGGAGTTGCTGGCCGGGCTTGAGATCGCCCTTGGCGATGCGATCGAGCAGGACGTCTGCGATGTCCCGGACCCCCGGGGCTGCCTTGGATGCCATGCCCAGCAGGTTACCCAACTTCAGGTCGGAAGTTTCAATCTCACCGATCCACATCGGGTCGGAAGTTGTCGCAGGTCAAGTGACGATTCGTCAACATGCAGTCCTGGCCTGCCGAGTGAGCCACATCTGACTTCGTGTCGGAAGTAGTTGACGGACCCTCATGAGTGGCTCTACCTTCTTGCCCATCGGAACTTCCGACACGAAGTTTTGAGACGCCTGGAGGGCTCGTTGAAGCGTGCTCGAAGGAAGCGCCTGCTGGTTGAGAACTGAACAGCGTGACGAGGCTGCCGCCTCCTCCGATAAGGCGGCCAGCGCGGCTAGGTCCGCGCGTTCAACCCCTCCGCCGCGTACTGCGGCGGCCGGTTGCCTCCGCTGCTCGTCTCGTACGAGCGGCGCTGAGGGGAGCCGGAAGTTCCGACTTCAACGGCGCGCGGCCCCGGTGCTGGAACACCGGGGCCGCTGTTCGGGCCGTTCCTGGCTGAGAGGAACCAGACCCAATGAATCTCATCGTTACTGTTCAGGACGCTGTTACCGCGTTCGAGCCGTGGATGGAACCCACGGATGCGGAGCTGGATGCGATCGAGCAGGAGCTGCCGCTGATCCTGGCGGACGTCGACCTGGTCGACGCGCAGATCATCGCCCTTGACCGCACCCCGAACGAGCTGGACGCCCGGCGCATCCGCCGGGCCCGGAACCGGGTGCTGACTGCCCGTCGGGAGTTGGCCAACCGCACCGGCGGGACGAGCCTGCCCGGGGGTGCCGCGTGAACGCCACCGACCAGAACCTGACCGCCGCACATGCTGAGGTGAAGTCGGAGATCGCGCGGACCGATGCCAAGACGGCGCTGTTACTGGCGTTTGTCGGCGCGGTTCTCGCCGGAGCCTGGACGGTCGCCCGGGACCTGCCGATGAACCTTCCCGCCTACCTCTGCGGCGGGGCCGGTCTCGCGGGTCTGGTCGCGGCGGCCGGCCTGCTGCTGCGGTCCGTGCGGCCGAACCTGGGCGGCCGGCACGGCTTCCCGCTGTGGGCCACCCTCGCCGCGGAGCAGATCAAGGATGCCGTCGCCCGAGACCTGGCCGCCGACATCGCCGGGCTTTCCCGAATCGCGGTCGCGAAGTTCACGTGTCTGCGGCGCGCGGTGGACCTGACCTGTGCGGGTGGCGTGCTGCTCATCCTGGCCGCTCTGTTCACGGTTGGGGGTGGCTCTTGAACAGTGTTCAGATCCGTTCAGCGGAGCGGGCGTTGTCGGTGGGGACGTGGTTGATCGTCGCCGGGGCGATGCTCTACTCGATCCTGACCGTCACCCCTCTCGCTGCCCGGCACACCCCTGATGGCTGGTGGTGGACTGCCCCGATCCTGCCTCTGGTAGTGGACGCCGCGGTCGTCATCGTCGTCCGCCTCGACTCGGTGCTGGCTCGGCTGGGTGGGCACGGTGGCCGGTGGCCGATCGCGCTGCGGTGGATGACCGGCGGCATGACCCTGGCCCTCAACGTCGCGGACTCCGCGCTGAAGAAAGACCTGGTCGGGGTGGCGGTCCACTCGGTGGCCCCGCTGCTGCTGATCGTCACCGCAGAGACCGGCCTGGCCTACCGACGCGCCATTACCGCCGCCCAGTCCGCCCTGGAAGCCCAGCAGCGGGCCGACCAACAGGCCCGGGAACAGGCCGCCCAGGAGCGGGCCGAGGCGGCGGAGCGGCGGGCGCGTGAGGAGCGCGAGCACGCGGCGATGGTGGCCCGTGAGCAGCGTGAACACGAGGCCATGCTCGCCCGCGAACAGACCGAGCGGGAGGACCGCGCACGGCGCGAAGAGCGGGAAGCCCGCGAGCGCGCCGAGGCGGTGGAACGGGAGACCCGTGAACGCCGTGAACGCGAGCGTGAACGCCGTGAACACGAAGCCCGCCAGCGTGAACACCAGGCCCGGGAACGCGCTGCGGCAGAGCGTCGTGAGCGGGAGCAAGCGATCGAGCGTGAACGTCGTGAACGGGCGGAGCGCATCGAGCGTGAACGCGCAGAGCTGATGCAGCGCGGCCCCGCTGAGGACAGGTTGGGCGAGGGCGAAGCCCGCCGGATCGTGGCCGCGGCGTTCGCCACGGGCCTTCCGGTGCGTAAGGCCGTGGAGCTGTGTGGCTGGTCGTTGGGGTGGGTGAACGCCCGCTACGGCGAACACCGCGACGCCGCCACAGTCGAGCGTGCCGACCAGGCCACTGCGGGGCACTGATGGGCACCCTGCCCGTCTACCCCTGGCGCCTGGCCCCGGACGGCTATGCCACGCGCCGCCAACTGCGTGCCCGCGGGCTTCGGCCCGGGGGCCAGGAGGTAGCCGCGGAGCTGCGGCGCCCGCGGCGGCGCTGTGGCCCGCTGGTCGCCTACCTCTACCTCATCGAGCGGGCCAAGCCCGTCCGTCCGATGACACCGGGCCGGTGGGCGGCCCTGGCCAAGGCCAACGCCGCCCGGCGCCTGTGCCCGGAGTGCCGGCGCGATGCCGGATACGTCATCCCCACCTCGCTCGGCATGTGTACGACCTGCGCTTTCCCCGACACCACCTTGGAAGGACCGGCATGGAACAGCTCCCTGCCCACCGCCCGATGACCGTCGTGCAACTCCCCGACGGGACACACGCCTACGCCGACCCGGCGGCCCTGCCCGCGCAGCAGACCGGACCGCAGGTCGTCCACATCCACCAGGCGCCGCCGGACCGCACCGTGCAGCGCATCGCGCTCGGCTCGGGTGTGGGCGCCGGGGCGGTGGCGGCCGGGGTCTACTTCGGCCCGCTGCTGGTCGGCGTCCTCACCGCCATTGCCGCCAACCTCGCCCTGCTCGCCTTCCTAGCCGTCGTCATGGCCTGGGGCGTGGTCACCGTCGTCCGCTCGGTGAGCGGCAGCGACGGCAGAGCCGCCGCCAAGCGGCTGCGCCGCGGACGGTGACACCCCCTCAAAACGCGCCATGTCTACGGCTCTTCACCCTCCGAAGCGGGCCGGAAGTCGTAGACGGCCCGTGGGGCGCCTGACCCCCCTCTCGCGGGGTGGAAGACCCCCGGGGCCGCGAACGGCCGCCCATGGCGTCGCGGAGACGCCGTGTGGCGGTGTTTTCCGCTGCTCTTCGCGCGCGGGCGCGTAGGGCCCCTCTCCCAGGAACGGCGCAACTCTGCAAGTCCGCAGGTCAGAAGCGGTTGCAGGGGTTCAACCGGCGTGGTCGACGCAACCGACCACGCCAACCACCTCAAATCGGGCGGGCCGGTGACGCCACGCAACGGCGCACCGGCCCTCATCCACGGTCTTGGAGGACCCTTTCGTGGACTGGAAGCAAGCATGGTCGACCACGACCACGACCACCAACACGACGTTGAACGCGCTCGCGCCGATGTGCGCGCCGTTCGCGGCCCGCTGGGACAGGGATGCAGAGCGGCGGGCGCAGTTTCGGACTCCGGAGAACCTGAAGGCGCTCATGGCGGCGCAGCGGGAGCACAACTCCTCCCGCTCCACCGCCGTCATGGCCCGCAACCAGCGTTCCGCGGCGCGCAAGGCGTCCAACAACCCGCTGTCCGGGACGCGTCGAGCCGCGCGTACCGCGCACAAGGCCGCGCGGCAGCATCACAGCCAGGCGCGGTCCGTGCTGAAGGCGGCGCGGAACAACTACCCCGCCACCCTGACCGCCCGCGCGGTCCAGGCGCACGCCGCGCACACCGTGCCCAGCAGCCTGGCCACATGGCTGATGTCGGAGGCCGCGCACACGCTCACACTGTGGCCCGCGTCCATCTCCGCCGGGCTGATCGGTCTGAACATGGCGGGTCTGTGGCTGGGGCGCCGTAAGCCCTCGGTGCAGCTCGATGACGAGATGACCGCGGAAGAGCGGCGCCTGGCGTCCCGGCTGGACCCGTCGTTCTGGATCCACAATGCCGACGCACGCGGACTGTCGGGCACCGTGCCTACGCCGGCGAAGCTCACCCCGGCCGGGCTGGTCTCGCACGTGCGCCTGGACGGACGGTGGACGCCGAAGACCTTCCGTGCGAAGTCGGATGAGATCCGGGCTCTGTTGGGGGCGCGGACCGACTTGCGCATGGAGATCACCTCCGGCAGCCACGGCGACCGCGCCACGCTCACCCTGCGGACCCGCAGCGCGGCCGACGGCATCGACCTGTCCGGATGGGAGCCCGGGGCGCCCTGGGGCATCGACACCGTCACCGGCGAGCCCGTCATGGTCCCGCTGGGGCGACGCATGCTGGTCGCCGGCACCTCCGGTTCGGGCAAGTCCTGGTCGACCAGGGCCCTGCTCGCGGAAGGCTCCCAGGCCGAGGATCACCGCCTGGTCGTCATCGACCCCAAGCGGGTGGAGGCGATGAACTGGCAGCACCGGGCCCGCACCGCGGTCACCCCGGATGAGGTGCTGGACGTCAGTGACGACCTGGTCGCCGAGATGCACGAGCGACTGGAGCTCATCCCCCGGGGGCGGGACGTGATCGAGATCAGCCCCGAACGCCCCCGCATCACCGTCTTCGTGGACGAGGGTGCGGAGGTCATCTCCATGGCCCGCACCAAGACCGGCAAGTCCAGCGGCGATGAGGACGCCGACGGATATGGCCGGATCATGGAGAACTTCCGGACCCTGGCCCGCATGGCGCGCGCTGCCGAGATCATCCTCATCTGGGCGACGCAGAAGCCGACCATGGACCGTAACGGCGGTATCGACCCGCAGATCAGCGCGCAGATCACCTACCGGGCCGCACTCGCCCTGTCCACCTCGGGTGAGTCCCGCGTGGTCTTCGGAGAGGACGCCACCGAGAAGGGCTGGCACGCGCACGAACTGCCCATGCCCGGCGTGGCGATGCTGCGCTCGGGGCCGAAGGCCAAGCCTCACGCGATCAGTACCCGTGCGTTCGCCCCGGCGGACGTGATCGCTCTCCCTGAGCGGCCCACATGGCACCGCGAACCCCTGAAGCCGAGCGGAAGCACTCTCCGCCTGGTCAAGGAGCAGACCACCCCGACGGCGGCCACGGCGCACGCGCCCGCGACGGTCGGGGCGGAGACCAATCGTGACCGGGTCCTGCGGGCCGTCCACGACGGTGCCCGGACCCTGCGGGACATCACCGACCGGACCGGAATCAACAAGGGCACCGTCTCCCGCGAGATCAAGACCCTCACGGCTACGGGATCACTTCGCAAGACCGACGACGGCATGCTCCAGCCCGGCCAGGAAGCAGCCTGAGCACGCCCGACTGACCGCATCGACCAACGACAGCGGCGGCCCCCTCTCACGCCAATGAACCGGGGCCGCCGCCAATCCACCTGCCCTTGAACAGACCTGTGGAGGTCTCCAGCATGACCCAACCCACCGACATCCGACGAGACGACGAGCGGCCCTTACTCCTGGATCTGTTCTCCTGCGCCGGCGGCGCCGCCACCGGCTACGCCCGCGCCGGATTCACCGTGCACGGCTGCGACACCGCCGACCGACCCAACTACCCCTTCACCTACCACCAGGGCGACGCTCTGGAGTACCTGGCCCACCTGATCACCACCGGGGAGATCGAACGGTTCGCGCTCGTCCACGCCTCTCCGCCCTGCCAGGCCGGATGCGCGCTGACCGTGGGCACCAACCGCTCCCAGGGATGGGGCGGGGCCCATATCGACCTGGTGGCACCCACCCGGGACCTGCTCGACAAGAGCGGCCTGCCGTATGTCATCGAGCAGCCCAACGGACAAGCGGAGATCCGCAAAGACCTGACCCTGTGCGGCGAGATGTACGGGCTCGGGGTCATCCGGCACCGCAACTTCGAGTTGGGCCGTTGGAGCATCGAGCAGCCCGCCCATGTCCCGCACCGAGGGCGGGTGCGCGGCTGGAGGCACGGCCGCTTCTACGACGGCCCGTACGTGGCCGCCTACGGCAACGGCGGCGGCAAACCGTCCATCCCCGAACTGCAAGCCGCACTCGGCATCACCTGGACCGACGTGCGCGAGGAACTGACCGAAGCCATCCCGCCCGCTTACAGCGAGCACATCGGCCGCGCCTTCCTCGCGCCCCGCGCAGTGGGGGTGGCCGCATGAACGAGCACCTGTGCACCGCGCTCGAACTGGCCGCCTCACAGATCCCGGTCCTACCTCTGCGAGCGGGAAAGGTCCCGTTCGGCAACTGCCGCAGGTGCGCGGACAACACGTGCGGCGGCCGGCCCAACATGAAGAACCCCGGCCCCTGTGCCTGCCCTGGCCCCTGCCACGCATGGGCCGCCGCAACCACGGACCCCGACGTCATTGGGTCCGGCATCTGGCGCCGCGCATGGGTGCGGGCGGCTGCGGTCGCCTACCACCCGGGCGGGGCAAGGCTGACGGTCGTGGACCTGGACAACGCCGACGCAGTGGCGTGGGCACGCAAGTCCCTGCCGGCCACGCAGACCGTGCCCACCGCCCGTGGTGAGCACTGGCTGTACTTCGGTGCGATGCAGTCCGCCAACGCGGTCCGGCCCGGCGTGGACCTCAAGTCACACATGTCCTACGCCCGCTGGCTCGGCCCGGGTACCGGCCGCATGGTCGAACTGCCGTCGGCCGTGCGCGCCCTCGCGGTGAGGGAAGAAACCACCCCCGCCCAGGGGGAGGTGGTCTCTTCCGTTCCCGAGCGTGCCAGGTGGGATCGGACGGTGGCCACGGGGTGCCGCCACACCGAGCGTTACGTCCGTACCGGCCTGGAGCGTGGCCGTGCGCTGGTCCGGATGCGGACCGAATCCGGCGCAGGCTCGCAGGCGTTCGGCGTGGCCCGGTTCCTCTCTGCCCAGCACGCCGCCTGCCCCGGACCTTGCGGTCTCGCCCTCCTCGGGGAGGAGATCGTGGCCGCAGCCGTTTCGGTCGGCGTTCCCGAGACGTACGCGCGGCGTGCGGTCGCCAACGGCCTCAACACGGCCTCGGGGAGGGCGGCATGACCACACGCCCCCACGACGCCATCCACGCCCGGACACGGGCCACGGTGGGCGCCCGGAAGGACGTCGCCGAAGGCGTCCTTTCAGCTCTTCGCTCTGACCCACAGCGCGGGGACGGCCGTTACCCCGTCGCCTGGCTGCACATCGTCGCCCCGCGCGGCGCCGTACCCACCGCCACCTCCACGTGCGCGTGCGGCCGGCACCGCAGCGCCATCGGGCAGCGCCGCGTCCTGGCGCTGATCGAGGCCCACACCAACCACCGCGACACCTGCCCCCTGCGCACTCCTCAGGAAGGAAGGGCCGCCGCATGACCACTCCCGACACGAGCGCAAGCCTGTGGGACGGGTTCGACCAGATCGAGCCCGAGCAGATCACCGGCCCCACCTGGGACGAACCCATCCCACTCCGGGCCCGCCCCACCCTTCCTCCATTCCCTGTCGAAGCCCTACCTGGCTGGCTGGCCGACATGGTCCGCGGCGTGGCTGAGGAGACGCAGACCCCGGCCGACCTTGCCGGATGCCTCGCGCTCGCGGCGATCGCCACGGCGGCCGGCGGGCGGGTGAAGGTGTGCGTGCGGGGGCACTGGCGCGAGCCGGTGAACATCTACACCGCCGTTGCCCTGGACCCCGGCAACCGCAAGTCCGCTGTGTTCGACCTGATGGTGCGCCCCCTGCTCGCCGCAGAGAAGGCCCTGATCGAGCTGTCCGGCCCCGTTCGGGCGGAGGCCGAGACCACGCAGCGTCTGGCCAAGGCCGCAGCGGACAAGGCCGCCGCCAAGGCCGCGAACGCCGAACCCGACCAGCGCGATCTACTGCACGCCGACGCCGTCTCCCTCGCGCAGGCGGCAGAGGCCATGACGGTGCCTGCTGTGCCGCAGCTCGTGGCCGACGATGTGACCCCGGAGAACCTGGGCACGCTGCTGGACGAACAGGGCGGACGGATCTCCTGCCTGAGTGCCGAGGGTGAGCTGTTCGACATCATCGCCGGGCGCTACACCGGCAAGCCGAACATGGGCATGTTCCTCAAGGGCCACGCGGGCGACTTGATCCGCGTCAACCGGCAGGGTCGCGCGGCACAGCACGTCGATGCCCCGGCCGTCACCATCGGCCTGGCCGTACAACCCGAAGTCCTGGACGCTCTCAACCGCATCGACGGAGCCGACGGGCGCGGCCTGCTCGCCCGGTTCCTGTACTCCAGGCCCGTCTCCCTTGTAGGCCGCCGCAACCTCACCCCCGACCTGTTGGACGAGCAAGTGGCCGCCACCTACGCCAAGCACGTGGGCGGACTCACGCTCGCTCTCGCCGACTGGACCGACCCGGCACTGCTCCAGCTCACCCCGGAAGCCGACGCGGTGCTGCTCGCCTTCCAGCGGGTCACTGAATCCCGGCTCGGACCGGACGGCTCCCTCGCGCCGGTTGTGAAGTGGGCGTCCAAGCGGGACGGGGCCGTGGCCCGGATCGCCGGACTGCTGCACCTGGCCGCGCATCCCGAGGACGGATGGCACAAGCCAATTGAGGCCGTCACCATGGCCGCCGCCACCGAGCTGGGCGACTACTTCACCGCCCACGCCCTGGACGTGTTCACCGTCCTGAGCGCCGACCCCGCCCATGACGCAGGGCTGAACGTCCTGGCCACGCTCGTCGGCAACCGGCCCGAGCAGTTCACCAAACGGGAGCTGTTCCGGATGCTGCGCCGGGCTGACTTCCCCGCGATCGGCGACCTGGACCCCGCCCTGAATCTGCTCGAAGAACACGGCTGGGTCCGCCAACTCCCCGCACCCCCGCGCACCGGACGTGGCGGCCGGCCACCCTCCCCACGCTACGAGACCCATCCCCGCATCACGCGGGCGCTCTGACAGAACCCGCACGCCGCTGACACAACCGACAGAACCCCCAGCGCGAGCCGCTGGCCTGCACAGACACCCGTGATCATGGTTTTGACAGAACCGAATTAAAACTCGACAGAACCTCCCGCCCGGCCGTCGAGCCCAGCTGACAGAACCCCTACGCCGGAGGTTCTGTCAGCAATAAATTCAGTTCTGTCAAAGAACACGACCACTGCGAAAGTGCAGGTCAGCGGCTCCTGGGCGGGGTTCTGTCAGTTCTGTCAGCGGTTCCCCCTTCCCGCCGAGGAGGCACCCCGGATGAGCACCGCGATCGCCACCCCCGTCGACCGACTTCTGTACAAGCCCGACGAGGCTGCCGAAGCGCTTGCCATTGGCCGCTCCACCGTCTACGAGCTGATGGCCGAAGGCGTCCTGAAGTACATCAAGTTGGGCCGCACGCGTCGCATCCGGCGAGCGGACCTTGAGGCGTACGTGGAGAGTCTCGCCCCGCTGCCCAACTGACCAGAGCCCGCCCCGAGGCGCCCTGAGCACTCCGCTCGGGGCGCCTCTCGCATGGAGGAGCACATGAGCCCCCGCAAGCCCAATATGGAGTCGTCCATCTACTTCGGCGCCGACGGCTGGTGGCACGGCAGAGTCACCATGGGCGTGAAGAGTGATGGCAGCCCCGACCGCCGACATCGGCGTGCCAAGACCGAGACCGAAATCAAGCGCAAGGTCAGGGTGTTGGAGCGCCAGCGAGAGCAGGGCCGAGCCCCCGCCGCAGGGCGTAAGCCGACCGTCGAGCAGTGGATGGAGACCTACCTCACCGACATCGCGAGTCTGAAGCTCAAGCCACGCTCCTTGGATGACTACTGGTCCAAGACCCGCAACGACATCGTCCCCGGCGTCGGCAAGCACCGCATCGACAAGCTGCAGCCGGAGCACCTTGAGCGGATGTACCGGGCGCTACTCGATGCCGGGCGCGCACCGTCCCACGTGGTGAAGGTTCACCGCATCCTGTCGCGGGCCCTGAAAATTGCCCACCGTCGCCGCATCGTCGGCGAGAACGTCGCCACGCTCGTGGACCCGCCGAGCATCGACGAGACCGAGGCGAACCCCTTCACGAAGGAAGAGGCCAAGGCGTTCCTCGAAGCGGCAGCGAAGCGGCCAACCTCCATGCGGTGGATCGTGGGCGTCGGTATGGGGTTCCGCCAGGGCGAGACGCTCGGTCTGCGGTGGCCGTACGTGGACCTGGACACCGAGTTGTTCCGCCCGGAGTGGCAGCTCCAGAGGCTCACGTGGCGCCATGGCTGTGACGATCCTCGGGCCTGCGGCGCCCGCCTCCACCGATTCGAGCCGTGCCCGCCTGACTGCACCACGCATCGGAACTACAAGCGGGGCTGCCCGGAGCCCTGCCCCAAGACGTGCGCCAGGCACGCGAGTGCCTGCCCGCAGCGCAAAGAAGGCGGACTCACCTTCACCCGGCCCAAGACCAAGAAGAGCCGGAACGCCGTCCCGATCCCGCCCGTCTTCATCCCGTTCTTGCGCGCCCACAGGGCACAGCAAGCAGAGATGCGCGCCGCCGCCGAAGAGCTGTGGGAAGAACACCAGGTGGTGTTCTCACGGCCGGACGGGCGCCCCCTCGACCCAAGGCAGGACTACGAGGAGTTCAAGGAGCTGCTCGCCGAGGCCGGAATCGACGACCGCCGCCTGTACGACGGGAGCCGTCACACGGCCGGCACGATCCTGAACGAGTTGGGCGTCGACATGCCCACGATCATGGAGATCCTGCGGCACACACAGATCAGCCAGACGAGGCGGTATGTGAAGGGCAGGTCACACCTGTCGAAGGACGCGATGCGGCGCATGGGCGAGTTCTTCGTCCCCGCTCCCCCGACCCCCAATCCGGGCCCGGATTCCGGCCCCACTGAGACCAGAACTGAGACCCCCGACTCCCGCTCGGCTCGCTCCCGCCGCCGTCGCCGCATCCGCTGAACGACAAAACCCCAGGTCGGATCGGATCCGACCTGGGGTTTCAGGTGAGCCGCCTAGGGGAGTCGAACCCCTGACCTACGCATTACGAGTGCGTCGCTCTGGCCGACTGAGCTAAGGCGGCGAGCTGCGGATGCGCCCGGTCCCGTCGTGCGTGACCTGGTGCCGCAACGGCGCCAAGTCTACACATTCAGCCGGGGTGCCTCGTACCCCGACCGGGCGACGAGGGCCACCCCCGGGAAGGCATGGGCGCAATGCCCTAAATGCCGCCCTCCCGGAACGTCCACCCACCCGGCGCCGGACCTCCGGATGGATCGCACCGCCGCCCCCTCCGCACGCTAGGTACAGCGCGTGCCGTCCTTCGGAGCCTTGCCCTCCAGCAGGTAGGTGTTGATCGTCGAGTCGACGCAGTCGCTGCCGCGCCCGTACGCGGTGTGCCCGTCGCCCTCGTACGTCAGGAGCGTGCCCGAGCCGAGCTGGCCCGCCAGGGCCTGGGCCCAGCGGTACGGGGTCGCAGGGTCGCGGGTCGTGCCGACCACGACGATCGGGGGTGCGCCCTTCGCCTCGATGCGGCTCGGGCGGCCGGTCGCCTCCACCGGCCAGTACGTGCAGTTCATCGCCGCCCACGCCAGGCCCGTACCGAAGACCGGAGACGCCTTGCGGAAGGACGCCAGCGCCTTGCGCACGTCGTTCGGGCCGTTGAAAGCGGCAGGGAGGTCAAGGCAGTTGACGGCCGGGTTGGCGAACATCAGGTTCTCGTAGGAGCCGTCGGCGTCGCGCTCGTAGTAGAGGTCGGCGAGGCGCATCAGCCCGGACCCGTCACCGTCCATCGCCGACTGCAGGGCGCTGCGCAGCTCCGTCCAGGCGCCCTCGTCGTACATCGCCGCGATCACGGCCGTCGTCGCCAGGGACTCGCCCAGCTTGCGGTCCTCGCCGGAGGGGACCGGGTCCTTGTCGAGCTTGGTGAAGAACGCCTGCAGACGTCGGCCCGCGTCCTTCGCCGTGCCCTTGCCGAGCGGGCAGTCCTCGCGCCGTACGCAGTCCTCCGCGAAGGCGGTGAAGGCGGTCTCGAAGCCCGCCGTCTGGTCCCGGTTCATGGTCAGGGCGGGGAGGGAGGGGTCCATCGCACCGTCCAGGACGAGGCGTCCGGCGCGCGACGGGTAGAGACCCGCGTAGGTGGCGCCGAGGAACGTGCCGTACGAGGCGCCGACGTACGTCAGCTTCTTGTCGCCCAGGGCACCGCGCAGCACATCCATGTCCCGGGCCGCCTCGACGGTCGAGACATGGCCGAGGACCTTGCCCGAGCGGTCCTGGCAGCCCGTCGCGAAGTCCTTGAAGGTGGAGACGAGTTCGTCGACCTCTTTCCGGTCGTCGGGCGTCTGGTCGATCTGGGTGAAGGTGTCCATCTGCGAGTCGGACAGGCAGGTGACGGGTGCGCTGCGGGCCACGCCGCGCGGGTCGACGGCCACCATGTCGTAGCGCGCCCGCACCGGTTCCGGATAGCCGATGCCGGCGTAGCTCTGCAGATAGCCGATCGCAGAGCCGCCCGGTCCGCCCGGGTTCACCAGCAGGGAGCCGAGTCGCTTGCCGGGGCCGGTCGCCGTTCTGCGCGAGACGGCGAGCTTGACGTCGCGGCCGTCCGCCGGGTTCGCGTAATCCATCGGCACCTTGAGGGTGGCGCACTCGAACCCCTCGATGCCGCACTCGCGCCAGCTCAGCTTCTGGTCGTAGTACGGCCGCAGTCCGGCGGGCACGGCGGCGGGCAGCGGCTGCAGCACCTGGACGGCGTCGGCCTTCTTCTGCGGCTGCCGGTTCACCGCATTCGGCGAGGCGGAGGAGTCCGACGACGAACTCCCGGAGGAACAGCCGGACATCAGAAGGCCCGCGACCGCCAGGACGGTCCAGGAGGTGCGGAACAGACGACTGGGTTCCATGCGGCGATCCCTCGTTCAGTTCTTCGCGTGGGGTGTTCGGAGCGTATCCGTCCGGACACCGTCCATGCGTGGTCCGCCGTCCTCGTACGGGTGAGAGCGTGTCCGGGACGGCAGCGCGCGCTCCCGTACGCGCCCGCGGCCCGTGCCCGTCATCCTTCGCGCAGGGCCATCGTCATGGCCTCTACCGCCAGCAGCGGCGCGACATTGCTGTCCAGGGCCTCGCGGCAGGCGAGCACCGCGTCGATGCGGCGAAGGCTGCGCTCCGCGGTGGAGGACCGCGCGACGCGCTGAAGGTCGTCGCGGACATCGGTGTTGGCGATCGCCACGGTGGAGCCGAGCTGCATTGCGAGGACATCGCGGTAGAAACCGGTGAGATCGGTGAGCGCCAGGTCGAGGCTGTCGCGCTGGGTACGGGTCGCACGCCGCTTCTGCCGGTCCTGCAGCTCCTTCATCGCGCCCGCGGTGCCGCGCGGGAGGCGCCCGCCCGTGCCGGATGCGGCGCCCAGCGCGGCCCGCAGCTCCTCGGTCTCCTTCACGTCGACCTCCTCCGCCATCTGCTTGGCGTCCTCGGCGGCGGCGTCGACCAGCTCCTGGGCGGCCTTGAGGCAGGCGCCGACGTCGTCGACGCGCAGCGGCAGGCGGAGCACGGCGGCGCGGCGGCTGCGGGCCCGCTCGTCCGTGGCGAGCCGGCGGGCCCGGCCGATGTGGCCCTGTGTGGCGCCCGCGGCGGTCGCGGCGAGGCCGGGTTCGATGCCGTCGCGCCGCACCAGCACATCGGCGACGGCCTCCACCGACGGCGTACGGAGCGTGAGGTGGCGGCAGCGGGAGCGGATCGTCGGCAGCACGTCCTCGATGGAGGGCGCACAGAGAAGCCAGACCGTACGGGGTGCGGGCTCCTCCACGGCCTTCAGCAGCACATTGGCCGCGCCTTCGGTGAGGCGGTCGGAGTCCTCGAGGACGATCACCTGCCAGCGGCCGTTCGCGGGCGAGAGCTGGGCGCGGCGGACGAGCTCGCGGGTCTCCTTCACACCGATCGACAGCACGTCGGTCCTGACCACCTCGACATCGGCGTGGGTGCCGACGAGGGCGGTGTGGCAACCGTCGCAGAATCCGCAGCCGGGGGCGCCGCCCAGGGCGCGGTCCGGGCTGACGCACTGCAGCGCGGCGGCGAACGCCCGGGCGGCGGTCGCCCCGCCGGAGCCGGGCGGTCCGGTGAACAGCCAGGCGTGTGTCATCTTCGACGACCCGCGGGCCTCGTCCGGATCGTCCGGGGGCGCGGGCGTGAGGTCGAGCGCCCTCGCGCTCCGCGCCTCGGTCTCCGCGGTCACGATGGCGTCGGCATCGCGGGCTGCGGCGGCGAGTTGCTCGGTCAGCCGCTCCTGCCCGACGACGTCGTCCCATACCGCCATGGCTGCCCCTTGCCCCTGCCTGCCGATGCTTCCCGTGCCCCGCGCCCGCGCCGCGTACGTGCCGTTCCGTGCCTTCCGTGCCGGGCGACCCGATGCCGTTGTCTCTCGCGGCACCCATTGTGGTCCACCGGACCGACAACGGGCGACGCCCGCCCCCGCCCGCGGTCTTGGAGACGCGCCACGCTCAGAAGACGGAGAGGCCTGTCAGCGTCGTGAACCGGTCGAGCGCCGCGACCCCCGCCACCGAGTTCCCGCGCGAGTCCAGCCCGGGGCTCCAGACCGCGAGCGTGCACAGCCCCGGGATGACGGCGATGATGCCGCCCCCGACCCCGCTCTTGCCGGGCAGCCCCACCCGGTACGCGAAGTCGCCCGCCGCGTCGTACGTCCCGCACGTCAGCATCACGGCGTTGACGCGTTTGGCCTCGCTGAGGGACAGCAGCCGCGAGTCGTCGGTCCGTACCCCGTGGCGGGCCAGGAAGAGGCCGGCGGTCGCGAGGTCGGCGCAGCTCATCGTGATCGAGCACTGCCAGAAGTAGTGGTGCAGGACGGTCGGTACGTCATTGCGCATGTTGCCGTAACTGGCCATGAAGTACGCGAGCGCGGCGTTGCGGTCCCCGTGCGCGGACTCGGACTCCGCCACCTCCCGGTCGAAGCCGAGTTCCGGATTGCCGCTCTCCTCGCGCAGGAACTCGAGCAGTTCGCTGCTGGCGTCGCCGGTCAGGCTGTGCAGATGGTCGGTGACGACGAGGGCTCCGGCATTGATGAACGGGTTGCGCGGTATGCCCTGCTCCCGTTCGAGCTGGACCAGGGAGTTGAACGGATTGCCGGAGGGCTCGCGTCCGACGTGTGCCCAGAGTTCCTCGCCGCCGCGGGCCAGGGTGAGCGCCAGGGTGAAGACCTTGGTGATGGACTGGGCGGAGAACGGCTCGCGCCAGTCCCCCACGCCGTGGACCTGACCGTTGACGTCGGCCACGGCCATGCCGAAGCGCCGGGGGTCCACCGATGCCAGCGCCGGTATGTACTCGGCAGGGCGGCCGCCACCGATCTGAGGTGCGACGTCCGCCGCCACTTGCTCCAGGATGTCCTGGTAGTCCAACGCGGCTCGGGTCACCGCCTCATTTTCCATCGCGCACGGGCGGGACGGCACGCGGGGGGCAGGACGCACCGGGCACGACGAGCCTGTGCGCAGTACAGGCGCGGGGGCCCGCCGCGTACGACCGGCCCACGGCGCAAAGGCGCGGGGTCCGCTACGCACGATCCAGGGGATTCCTGCGGGCCGGGCCGGCGCCAGCTGCGACCGGCATCTTGGGAGCTGCCCGGCCAGCTGCGACCGGCATCTTGGGAGCTGCCCGGCCAGCTGCGACCGGCACCTCGGGTCCGGCCCGGAGAACGCGGAACGCCCGGGGCCCGGCATCAGGTCCCCGGGGCCCCGGGCGTTCCGTCGTACGTCAGCGGCCCCTGCCGCGGCCGTTGGTGTCGTCCTCATCGCGGGGGCCGAGCAGTTCGTCGGCCAGGCTCGGGAGGTCATCGAGCGGCGTCTCCTCGGCCCAGTCCGGGCGCCGCCGGCGCGGGCGCTCCGGGGACGCCGGATCGACCTGCGGCATCTCGCGCGTGCGCTCGGGCTCGCGCGGGGCCGCCGGCTCCGAACCGCCGTCGTCGGCGCGGAAGAGCCACGGCGGTACGCGGTCGGCCGGATCCCCCGGCCGCTCCTGCCCGCCCGCGGCGTCCTCGGGACGTACGGGCGGGAGGACCGCCGTCTCGTCCGCGCTGCCCGGCACCGGGGGCTTCGGCAGGACGGCCGTGTCCTCGGCCTCCGAGCCCTTCGCCGGGCGCGCCTCCGAGCCCTTCGCCGGGCGCGCGCCGCCCTCCGGCTCGTCCGAGCGGATGGGCCGCAGCACCGCCGTCTCGTCGTCGCTCCGGGAACGCCGCTCCTCGGAGACGCCGGTGTCCTTCCGGTCCACCCGCGGGGTCGGGACGGTCTGCGCCGGATCCGCTGCTCCCGTCCGCCCCTCGCCGGTACCCGGAACCGGCGTCTCCACCGTCGGGTCCTCGTCGCCCGCCTTGGACTTGGAGGCCGCCCGGGCAGCGGCCGCCTCGGCCTCCAGACGCGCCTCCTCCGCCCGCAGCAGTGCTTCCTCCGCCTTGCGCTGCTTCTCCAGGCGGCGGGCCTCGGCCTCGGCCCGCAGCCGGGCCTCCTCCTCCGCCCGGCGGCGCAGCTGCTCCTGCTCGGCCCGGCGTGCGGCCTCCTCGGCCTCGCGCCGCTTGCGCTCCTCCTCGGCGGCCTTGCGAGCCTCCTCGGCACGCAGGCGCGCCTCCTCCGCCTGGCGCTCCTCCTCGCGGCGGCGCGCTTCCTCGGCGTCGCGGCGCTTGCGCTCCTCCTCCTCGGCACGCAGCCGGGCGAGCTGCTCCTGGCGCTCGCGCTCCAGTCGCTCCTCCTCGGCCTTGCGTGCGGCCTCCTCGGCCTCGCGGCGCTTGCGCTCCTCCTCGGCGGCCTTGCGGGCGTCCTCGCGGGCCTGGATCTCCGCTTCGGACAGCGGCAGCATCTGGTCGAGCCGGTGGCGTACGACGGTGGTGACCGCCTCCGGTTCCTGTCCCGCGTCGACGACGAGATAGCGCGCGGGGTCCGCCGCGGCCAGCGTCAGGAAGCCGGCGCGCACGCGCGCGTGGAACTCGGGCGGCTCGGACTCCAGCCGGTCGGGCGCCTCCGTGAACCGCTCGCGTGCGGTCTCCGGCGCGACGTCCAGCAGAACCGTCAGATGCGGTACGAGGCCGTCCGTCGCCCAGCGCGAGATGCGGGCGATCTCGGTCGGCGAGAGATCGCGGCCCGCGCCCTGGTAGGCGACGGAGGAGTCGATGTACCGGTCGGAGAGGACGACGGCGCCCCGGTCGAGGGCGGGCCGTACGACCGTGTCGACGTGCTCGGCGCGGTCCGCCGCGTAGAGCAGCGCCTCCGCGCGGTGGGAGAGGCCGGCGCTGGAGACGTCCAGAAGGATCGAGCGCAGGCGCTTGCCGATGGCCGTCGCGCCGGGCTCGCGGGTGACGACCACCTCGTGGCCCTTGGCGCGGATCCACTCGGCGAGAGCCTCGACCTGGGTGGACTTCCCGGCCCCGTCGCCGCCCTCGACGGCGATGAAGAACCCGGTGGCGGCCGGTGCCTGCGCGGGCTCCCCACCGCGCAGCGCCTCCCGCAGATCGCGGCGGAGCGGCACACCGGACCGGTCGTCCGTCTTACCGAGCACCAGGACCGCCAGCGGCAGTAGCAGCGCGCCGACGAGCATGAGCGTGAAGGCGGCACCGCCGTGCGCGAAGACGAAGTCCTCGCCGGCGAGGCGGTGCGGGCCGATGGCCGCGGCGAGCAACGGGGCCGCGATCGCCCCGATGCCGACGAAGACGCGTACGACAGCGTGCAGATGCTCGGTCGTACGGCTCTGGCGGCCCTCCTCGGTCTCCAGGTCGAGCAGGGTGTGACCGGTGTGCGCGGCGACGCCCGCCGACGCGCCCGCGATCAGCGTGATCAGCAGCACGGTCGTGGCATCGGGGACCAGCCCGGCGACGAGCAGCGCGAGCCCGGTGACGGCGGTCGCGATCGCCAGCAGCCTGCGCCGGGACAGTGCGGGCAGGACGCGCGGTGCCAGACGGATGCCCGCGACCGTGCCGGCGGTCAGCCCGAAGACCAGCAGGGCGAACAGGACCGGACCGCCGCCCAGGTCGTCCGCGTGCAGCGCGGAGACGGCGACAGCGGCGGCGATGGCGGCGGCCACTGCGGCGCAGGTGAGGACGAGCAGCGGAATCGCACCCGTACGTCCCTTGTCGGCGGAGGTGCCGGTACGGGGCCGGCGCAGGCCCTCGAGGGGAGACCGCGGCCGGGGCGTCGCCCCGCCGGGCAGCTCGATGAACCAGAGCACCGACACGGACGCGGCGAAGAGGCCCGAGGCGACATACGAACCCAGGGCCGCCTGGTGCATGTCGAACCACTCGATGCCGGCGGCCAGGAGCTTCCCGAGAAGCGTGACGACGACCAGCCCGGCGGCGGCGATCGGCAGCGTGACGAACGACGTGCGCAGCCAGAGGCGGCGCAGGGCGTCGTTGTGGTCGGGCAGCGGGCGAACGGCGGCGCCCTCGGCGGGAGGTGCGGGCAGCAGAGCCGGGGCGGCGCCGTCCTTGGCGACCGTCCAGAACCGCTCGGCGACTCCTGCGACGAAGACGGTGACGAGAAGGATGGAAAGGGCGTTGGCGGGGGTCCAGTCGATCCACAGGGGTGCGACGACGAGGAGCGCCAGCCGCACCACGTCCGCGCCGATCATGGTCCAGCGCCGGTCGAGGGGCCCGCCCTCACGGCGCCCGGAACGCCGCTCTCCGGACGACCCGGAGGACGATGTCGCGCGTCCCTTCTCCGGCCCCGGCGCCGTCAGCGACGACAGAGGCCCGAGGAGAACGGCTCCGAAAAGGACAGTGGCGACGAGTCGTGCCCCGAAGACGGCGGCGACGGCGAACGCGGCACCGCGATAACCGCCCCCGAAGGAGCCCTCCGCGACCGCCGCCTGAAGCGACAGCAGGAGGAGCACCAGCAGACCGAGTGCGTCTCCGATGCCTCCGACGAACTGGGCACTCCAGAGTCGTCGCAGCGGGGGGAAACGCAGCAGGGCGCGTACGGCGCGCTCGCGTGAATCTGCGGCAAGGGCGTCGGATGTGGGGGTCACGACCGTTGGCTGCTCGGCTCGCGTCATCCCGTCAGCCTATCGGGCGTGGCCGAATCCCTGTCGCCCCGCCCCGAACATGTGCCCGTACGCCGGGCCCGCCCCGCGACAACAGCGCGGCGGGCCCGCCTCTCAGCCTTCGTCGTCGACGGGCGCCTTGGCCGTGGCGGTCTTCTTCGCCGTACTGCCGGCAGCCGCCGTGGCCTTCGTCGTCTTCTTGGCGGTCGTCTTCTTCGCCGCCGTCTTCTTGGCCGCGGCCTTCTTCGCCACGGTCTTCTTGGCCGTCTTCTTCGCGGTCTTCTTGGCCGGGCCCTTGGCGCGCTTCTCCGCCAGCAGCTCGAAACCGCGCTCCGGAGTGATCGTCTCGACCTCGTCGTCCCGGCGCAACGTCGCGTTGGTCTCGCCGTCCGTGACGTACGGGCCGAAGCGGCCGTCCTTCACCACGACCGGGCGCTCGCTCACCGGGTCGGTGCCCAGCTCCTTCAGCGGCGGCTTCGCCGCGGCACGCCCGCGCTGCTTGGGCTGGGCGTAGATCGCCTGCGCCTGCTCCAGCGTGATCGTGAAGAGCTGGTCCTCGCTCTCCAGCGACCGCGAGTCCGTCCCCTTCTTCAGGTACGGGCCGTAGCGGCCGTTCTGAGCGGTGATGTCGTTGCCCGACTCGGGGTCGGTGCCGACGACGCGCGGCAGCGACATCAGCTTGAGCGCGTCCTGAAGCGTCACCGTATCGAGCGACATCGACTTGAACAGGGATGCCGTCCGCGGCTTGACCGCGTTCTTGCCGGTCTTCGGCGTGCCCTCGGGCAGGATCTCGGTGACGTACGGACCGTAGCGGCCGTCCTTGGCGACGATCGCGCGTCCGGTCTCCGGGTCGGCGCCGAGCTCACGCTCCCCGCTGGGCTTGGCGAGCAGTTCCTTGGCCAGTTCGACGGTCAGCTCGTCCGGCGGCAGGTCCTCGGGGACGTCGGCGCGCTGCCCCGGCTCGCCCTCGGTCTCCGAGGCCTTCTCGACGTACGGACCGTAGCGGCCGACGCGCAGCACGATGCCCTCGCCCACCGGGAACGAGGACACCTCGCGGGCGTCGATCGCACCGAGGTCGGTGACCAGTTCCTTGAGGCCGCCGAGGTGGTCGCCGTCGCCGTTCCCGGCCTCGGCCGCCGCGCCCGCGGCGCTCTCGTCCGAGCCGAAGTAGAAGCGCCGCAGCCACGGCACGGCCTGGGCCTCGCCCCGCGCGATGCGGTCGAGGTCGTCCTCCATCCTCGCCGTGAAGTCGTAGTCGACGAGCCGGCCGAAGTGCTTCTCCAGCAGGCCGACGACGGCGAAGGAGAGGAAGGAGGGGACGAGCGCGGTGCCCTTCTTGAAGACATAGCCGCGGTCGAGGATGGTGCCGATGATCGACGCGTAGGTGGACGGGCGGCCGATCTCCCGCTCCTCCAGCTCCTTGACCAGGCTGGCCTCGGTGTAGCGGGCCGGGGGCTTGGTGGCGTGGCCGTCGGCGGTGATCTCCTGGGCCGACAGCGGGTCGCCCTCGGTCACCTGCGGGAGCCGGCGCTCACGGTCGTCCAGCTCGGCGTTCGGGTCGTCGGCGCCCTCCACGTAGGCCTTCATGAAGCCGTGGAAGGTGATGATCTTGCCGGAGGCGGAGAACTCGGCGTCCCGGCCGTCGCCGGCGCGGCCACCGACCTTGACGGTCACGGACTGACCGACGGCGTCCTTCATCTGGGAGGCGACGGTCCGCTTCCAGATCAGCTCGTAGAGCCGGAACTGGTCACCGGTCAGGCCCGTCTCGGCCGGAGTGCGGAAACGATCACCCGAAGGCCGGATCGCCTCGTGCGCCTCCTGCGCATTCTTGACCTTGCCCGCGTAGATCCGCGGCTTGTCCGGCAGGTAGTCGGAGCCGTAGAGCTGCGTGACCTGCGCACGGGCCGCCGCGACCGCCGTGTCCGACAGCGTCGTGGAGTCCGTACGCATATAGGTGATGAAGCCGTTCTCATACAGCTTCTGGGCGACCTGCATCGTCGACTTCGCGCCGAAGCCGAGCTTGCGCGACGCCTCCTGCTGGAGCGTGGTCGTACGGAACGGGGCGTACGGCGAGCGGCGGTACGGCTTGGACTCGACCGAGCGCACCGAGAACGCGGTGTCCTGCAGGGCGTCGGCAAGCGTCCGCGCGGCGGCCTCGTCCAGGTGCAGCACCTGGGAGCCGTCCTTGAGCTGCCCGGTCGACCCGAAGTCGCGGCCCTGCGCGACCCGTCGGCCGTCGACCGTGGACAACCGGGCGGCGAAGGTGCCGGGGTCGCTCGCGTCACCGGCGCGGCCGGTGGCGAAGGTGCCGGTCAGATCCCAGTACTCGGCGGAGCGGAAGGCGATGCGCTCGCGCTCCCGCTCGACGACGAGCCGGGTCGCCACGGACTGCACACGGCCTGCCGACAGCCGCGGCATGACCTTCTTCCACAGCACGGGCGAGACCTCGTAGCCGTAGAGACGGTCGAGGATGCGGCGGGTCTCCTGGGCGTCGACCAGCAGCTGGTTGAGCTCGCGCGGGTTGGCGACGGCCTCGCGGATGGCGTCCTTGGTGATCTCGTGGAAGACCATCCGGCGGACCGGGACCTTGGGCTTGAGGACCTGCTGGAGATGCCAGGCGATGGCCTCGCCCTCGCGGTCCTCATCGGTGGCGAGGAAGAGTTCATCGGACTCCGCCAGCAGCTCCTTGAGCTTGCTGACCTGGCTCTTCTTGTCGGCGTTGACGACGTAGATCGGCTCGAAGTCCTGATCCACATTGACGCCGAGCCGCGCCCAGGGCTCGCCCTTGTACTTGGCCGGAACCTCGGCGGCGCCGTTGGGCAGGTCGCGGATGTGCCCGACGCTGGCCTCGACGACATATCCCGGGCCGAGATAGCCCTTGATCGTCTTGGCCTTGGCGGGCGACTCGACGATGACGAGTCGACGGCCGCCGTTCGCGGTCTCGCTGGTCGGGGACACCTTCGCTCTTCTCTCCGGTCGACGCCTGGATGGTCTGGGGGCACTGCGCTGACGCTGCGGAGTGTGACGGTACCTCCCGGCCCCGTGTCAAACGGGAAAAGCCCGCAACGCCACTCGAACGGTAACCCGATGTACGTTCTAGCCATTACAGTACACAGACACACCGCACGGGGGTGTACCAGTGAAGGCTACGTCCACGTGGCGAATCGTGCCGGAGCTTGAGAAGGCTCTAGCCGAAGGAATCACCGCCGCAGAGTGGATCGGCGACAGGCCCCCCATCTGCTCCTACGCCCGCATCAGCGAGGACAAGCAGGAGGAGAAGGCGGTCAGCGTCGGCCGACAGCACGCCAACAATGACAGGGCCGCCGAGGGTCTGGGCTGGGTAGTCGTGGCGCGATACACGGACACCCACCTCACGGCCGTAGACCCGGACATCCAGCGGCCGGCCTTCCTCCAGATGATTCGCGATCTCCGCGCAAGGCGGACCGCTGAAGGGGTGCCGGTCCAAGGGATCATCTCCGCGGCCGAGGACCGGGTACGTCGCCTGCCGGAGGACTTCCTGCGGGTCCATCGGGCCCTGACCGTGGACAGCAAAGGCTGTTTCTACGCCGTCGACGAGCAGCGACACATCGATGTGCACTCGGACGGCGCTCAGGTCGTGGGTCTTGGCACCTCCTCCGGAGACGAGAGGGAGGTCAAGAAGATCAGGCAACGCACGGCTCGATCGGTCCGGGACCGCGCGAAGGAAGGCAAGCAGTCCGGCGGGCACCGCCGCTTCGGCTGGATGGCGGCGGACAAGAAAAGCGGTCGCCCTCACAACCACGTTCTCGATCCAGGAGAGTCCCAATACCTCCGCCAGGCCATTGAAATGATCATGGCAGGCAAGTCGGAGCGGACCGTCACTCAGTGGCTGATCAAGGAGGGGGTCCTCACCGTAAAGGGAGGGAAGTGGACCAGCACCACGGTCCGCAACATGGTCAGCAACCCAGCCATTTGCGGATACCGGATGCTCGACGGTGAGCTGGTACGCGACCAGGAGACCGGTCAGCCACTGGTCGGCACGTGGGAGACGATCGCCACCCCTGATGAGTGGCGGAGCGTCCTCGGCCGCTACACCAGCTACTACAAGGTGGATCCCAGGACGCTCAAGGGCGATCCCAGCCGCGGGACGCGCGGAACGCGCCGCAAGGAGGTCACCCGGACTCGTAAGTACCTGCTTTCCGGCTGCCTTCGCTGCGGCCGAGTGGACATGTCCCGGAAGACATGCGGCTCGGCGATGGTGGGAAACCCCAAGTCCGCCCGCACTCCCCACGGTTCGTACGCATGCAACTCGTCCAACTGCCAGGGGGTTGCACGGCGGATGGATCTGGTCGACGAGGCCATCGAGAAGCTCGTCCTCAACGTGCTCGCACAGCGATTCTCTGCCACTGAGCCGCAGAGCGAGGAGTGGCACGGGCAAAGCACTCTGGACTCCTTGCGGGAACGGAAGCGTCTTCTCAAGGACGGCTACAAGAGCGGCCAGGTGCAGGCCACCGACTTCTTCGAATTGATCGCAGCGCTGGACGACCGGATTCGAGAGTCGGAGAAGGACAGAGACGACTTTCTGACGGAGCAGGAGGCGCGCAACTTCCTGGCGGGCTTCACCGAGGAGCGTTGGAAGAAGTTCGACCTTCGGCAAAAGCAGCTCGCAATCGGAGCCGTCATTCAGGAAGTAATCGTCAAACCCCTTCCCGAAGGTCGCGCCACAAGGGCGCCTTTCGACCCCTCGCTGCTCGAGGTGGTCTACCGCCCTGCGACATGAGGTAGTCACCGCAGACTCTCGATCTGCCCCTCACCAGTACGAGGGATTACGAGGGGCAGATTGTGGTTGCTCCTGACCCCGCTCAGCTCCGTCGCGTAAAGCGCAAAGACCAGAACATGCCGGCTTCGCCTCAGCTCCCGCAACCGGCCCGGAGAGGCCATCAGCCTGCGGGCAATACCGTCTCAGACCGAGAGCTCCCAAGGCGCGGCGCTACAGGCAGCAGAAGGACACTGCAAAGACTGTCGATGGAGCTTGCCGCGCCTCTTCCACTCACCCGAAGACGTCGCCGACAGTCCTGCCCCGGTGCTCCGGTGACTCTCCGAGGCGCTCGTCAAGGCTCTGACCCTCAGGGCGTTCCTCGTACTGCATTCGTTCGTCCGCAGCCCTTGAACCCCCCTCTGTGAGTGGATCTCCGAGCTCGGTTACGTCACCAGCGCCGGCTGCCCCCATTCCCAGACCTCTGGCGTACTTCTTGGACTTCTTGTGGCCGATGTACTTTGCGTATTCCTCCGGGGTGCCGAAATCCCTACCGCGCACCCTGTCGATTGCCGCCCTGGGCAGGCCGCTCATCTTGCCGTTCCACTTGACCTTGTCCTCCGCACCGTCCCACCCCTTGAGGGCGTTCTTGTAGGCGTCTCGGTCATTCTTCCCTCTCGCGCCCAGCCTCTTCAGTTCCCTCTGTAGCTTCCGAGCCTTCTTGATCGCCTTGATCCGCTTGGCCAAGTCGGAGAGTTTGTCCGCCAACTTCGCCGTGATCCTCGCGGCCTTCGCTACTCGCATCGCCACGCTGGCGCCGGAAATTGCGGCACTGATGGCCGCACTCGCACCCGCCGTGAGGACCGAAAGCAGCGCCCCAGCGGTTAGATATACGAGGACGGCCTCCACAAGCTCGACGAGTAGCATCATCATCAGTTCTTCGGCAAGCGCACACTCCGCGGCGGCCGCTTCCAGCAATTCCGCGATGGTGTCCATATCGTCGGCTTCGCCGAGTAGAGCAGCTTCGATACCGCTCATTCGCTTCGCAAGAGCGTCGGCTGCTTCACCGGTCCAAGAATCTCCGAGAATGCGCCGCTCGGCCACCATGTCATCAACGGTCGAACGCAGATCACGTGCAGCGGACCGCCAGTCAGCAGCCCTCTCCAGCAACAGCTCGTTGTCGCCGCTCACCATCTCCAGCAGTTCGTCGGCCTGGACGAATTCGAGAACCCCCTTTATGGCATCGTCAAGTACTCCGGCAAGTGGATTGCTCCAGTCGAGAACGTAGTTGATACGGCTCAGAGCATAGCCCGCCGTGGCCCCCACACCCATCAGAGGCCACCCCCGAAGCCGGACACCGCGTCGCGGTCAGTTGCATCGTAATCATCTGCCGATTCGTTCAAGTTCGCAGCGAAACTGCGCAGCATCTCGGCACCGTTCCCCAGATCATCACCCGACTCCGTCAGCTGCGCGTTGTAGTCCTCCCGCAGCACCTCAGCGTCTGGGAGTTTGCCGAAAACGCTGCCTTCCAACCCAAGCCCCTGGGTGCGCCGTTCAAGTGATTCCAGCCTGCCTGCAGCATGGCCCAGCGCCTTGGCATAGCGTCGCAATGCGTCACTCTCGACATCAAATTCCTGGCTTCCCATACACATTTCCGTTTCGTCGACCCCGAGACCGCCTCCATACGGCTTGGCGGCTATGCGCCCCCCTTGCGGGCGCCAACCTTCGGGAACAGAAAATCCACCGACCATCGTCAACTACCCAACGATGATGCACCTCTTCCGAATCTCAACCACCGGTTACTCACCGGGCCATCGTCGCCCACCGCATGACGGAAAAGCACCGCAAAGCGCTTCTTCCTGACCCGAACAATCCCACACGCGAAGCCATGAATCGTCCGCGAACCAGAGATCCACCGACGTGGCCCCCTTCGCCCGACGTGCCTTCAACACATCAGTACGCCGAACACCCCAACCCAGCTCTGCAGGTCCCAAATCGCGCGCGTTACGAGCCCTCATGACGCGGACGATGAGGACGCGATCATCTGTGATGACCAAGAGCCTGTCGTAATCGGCGTCACACTGTGCATGCAATGCGATCACCAATTGGCCGCCTTGACTCTCCCAGGATCCATAGAACGTCCGCTTGGCAGTGCCCGGAAAATCCACGTCTGGTGGCGCGATCCACTCCATTGCACCTGAGAGGACGTACGCACTGGCAGCCACACCCAGCAGATTCTTGCTGTCCGCCTGCTGACCGTTCTTCCATTGATCGAACGCCCGAGGATAGAGCTCCTTCGGAGGCGCCGGCTTCGGCTGTCCGCTGGAGATCCGGTGGATCGAGCGCAGTTGCTCGCCCTCGGCGAGCAGGCCGAGGACAAAGGGGCGGTAGTCCTCCAGGCCGACGTGCCCTGACCATTGACGCTTGACCCCAGCCCAGACCTCGGGTGCCCTGTCCGCCGCGCTGCGGGCCAGCCCGCCCGCGACACCCATGACGCGACCGAGACGTCCGCGATTCGCTCCCGATTCCCCACTCATCGCCGCTCCGATTCCTAGTGACCACGCTTCGTTCGGGCCAGCCTCGAAAGGCCGTGGCCAGGCAAGCGCGGCAACCAATATCAGGGCAGTCACCTCGCCCACAGACCCACACGTGTGTCTCGCAGGCAGCGGTTCCACGACTGAGCCGTCATCGATCTCCTCGACCGACAACCGCCGCCCGCGACATGCGATCCGCAAAAGGGCGCAGGCCCCAGTGAACTCGCCTACTTCTTCGATTCCGTTCCACCGAACTCCACCCCTGGCCACCCTGGGGACGATCGCCGAGCCAAGCGGCTGCTCGGGCCACGACCTTCCACTCGGGCACAGCTGGCTGATGAGGCTCGGATCGTCGGCGGGCAGCAGCACCTCCCGGTGAGCCGCCGAGCCGGTTGCATCGTGCCCCGAGCACACAACTCAGCTGTCGCAGCCCGACGCTGGCTCCGTCCAGGACCAGGTCCCTCAGTTCCTCCTGACCAACGCGGGCCGCCCTACTGGGCCGTCGCGCGAGCAGGAGTTCAGTGCGTGGCGACGTTCTGGACAACCCGGGTGTTCAAGCACTTCGCTGACCCCGAAGCCTGGCCACGTAGCCAATTGAGCGTCCTGTCTGCCGCCCGGACCGAAACCTGGCGGGCGTCTGCTGGCAGGATGGCCCGGGGCCGTGCCTACCGGCCGCACCCGAAACCAGTTCCGCTCTCCATCATCGGGGGTTCTTGTGTCCGATCAGTATCCCTACGGTCCACCGCCGAACCCGCAGAACGGCGGATACGGCTACCCGCCGGGTGGCCAGCCCGGCCCGGGGCAGCCGCCGTACGGCGGCGCCACGCCCGGGTACGGCTACCCGCAGGGAGCCGCCGGCGGTGGCTACTCCGACCCCAACGCGCCCTTCGGATACGACCCTTACGGCCGTCCGTACTCCGACAAGTCGAAGATCGTCGCGGGCGTGCTGCAGCTCTTCCTCGGCACCTTCGGCATAGGCCGGTTCTACCTCGGCCACGTCGGTCTCGCCCTCGGCCAGCTCTTCACCTGCGGCGGCCTCGGCATCTGGGCGCTGATCGACGGGATCGTACTGCTGACCAGCAACAACACCACGGACCAGCAGGGCCGCATCCTGCGTGGCTGAGTACCCGCGCACCGGCGGTGAGGCCGAGGTCACGGCCGCGACCCGGACGGGATCCGTCCGGGCAGCGGCCGTGCGCGCCTTCCGTCATCCGGCCGCGCCGCCACTCGCCTTCCTCCTGGCGGGCGTGGCGACCGCGGCCTACCTGTGGGACCGGAACCCGCACGAGTCCGGCCACTTCCTCCCGCGCTGCCCGTTCAACTGGGCGACGGGCCTGCTCTGCCCGGCGTGCGGCGGCACGCGCATGGCGTACGACCTGATGCACGGACGGATCGACGCCGCGTTCCAGGACAACGCGCTGCTGCTGCTGCTCGGGCTGCCGGCCGCGGTGTATCTGTGCGGGCGCTGGCTGCGCGAGGGTCTGCGGGGGCGGCGCTACCGGGTGTCCCTGGGGTCACGCGGTACCGCCGCAGTCATCGGCACGGCCGTGGCCTGGGCCGTCGCCCGCAATGTGATCGGCTGACGGAACCACGGCGCCACGCGCCGCCGGCCGACCGGTGGCGCGGCGAAAACGCGGCGAACAACGCCGCGAAAAAACAGGGATCCGTCGGGCCGAACGGCTGACGAGCGATCCACCGAAGCCTCCCCGCCCCCGCGAGATCACCGCTCGATCACGATCACTGTGGCGAGCAACCGCGTGCCCGCGTACGGAGTCTTGGTCTGCACTGCCTCCCAACGGCCCGCCGCCGCGGGCCCCTCGGGCGGCAGATGTCCCAGCAGATGAAGATCCACGAGGAGCAATCTCCGTGTCGTACCCCGCCCAGCCTCCGTCCGCCGAGGCTCCGTACGGTGTCGCCCCCAACGGCCAGCCCTACTCCGAGAAGTCCAAGATTGTGGCCGGCCTGCTGCAGCTCTTCCTGGGCGGCCTCGGCATCGGCCGCTTCTACACCGGCTACACCGGCATGGCGATAGCCCAGCTCCTCACCTGCGGTGGCCTCGGCGTCTGGTCGCTGATCGACGCGATCATCTTCTTCGTCAGCGAGACGCGCACCGACAAGCAGGGGCGCCTGCTGCGGAGCTGACCCGGCCCCGCGCCGACGGCCAACACGGGCCCGCGTTCCGGAACTCCGGGACGCGGGCCCGCTTCCGTACCGGCCCGCTCTCCATGCCGTGCGCCCGCTGTGCCGGGGTCACGCCTCACGGGTCGGGTCCCGTTCGAGAGCACCGGCCCCCGGGTCCGTGACCGGGTCGAGGAAGCCCTGCTCGACCAGCAGCCGGATCGACTCGGGCGTACGGTCGCGCAGCAGCACCGGGTCCTCGCCGACGAGTTGGGCGATCGCGTCCAGGATCCGGCCCGCGGTCATTGTCCCGTCGCACACGCCCGCGAAGCCCGCGCCCACGGTGTCGACCCGCGTCGCCCGCCGCATACCGCGGTTCTGACGCAGCACCACATGCTCGGGGTCCTCCGCCCCCGGCAGTCCCACCTGCTCCTGCACCACCTCGCCGGCCAGCCGGAAGCGGCCGGCGAGCAGCGCGGCATCGTCGGTGCTGCGCAGGAAGTCCTGGCGTTCGAAGTGGCTGCGTACGGATGTTCCGAGGGGCTGCTCGACCGGGTACGGCCACTCCTCGGTGATCACGGAGGGGCGGTCGGCGCCGGACTTGCGCAGGGTGATCCAGCCGAAGCCGACGGCCCTGGCCTTACGGGCCTCGAACTCGTCCAGCCAGACGTCGTAGCGGGCGGCGTACTCGGCCGGATCGCCCCGGTGGTCGCCCGCGTCGCGGAGCCACAGCTCCGCATACTGCGCCACGTCCTGCACCTCGCGCTGCACGATCCAGGCGTCGCAGCCGGCGGGCACCCAGGACGCCAGCCGTTCGCGCCAGTCCTCGCCCTCGATGTGCTGCCAGTTGGCGAGGAGTTGGAGGTATCCGCCGTCGGCGAGGTGATCGGCCGAGCCCTGGACGAGCGCCCGGCACAGGTCGTCGCCGCCCATCCCGCCGTCGCGGTAGGTCAGGCGGGCGCCGGGCGAGATGACGAACGGCGGGTTGGAGACGATCAGATCGAACCCCTCGTCGTCCGCGACCGGGTCGTAGAGCGATCCCTCGCGCAGGTCCGCCGCGGGCGCGCCGGAGAGGGCGAGCGTGAGGCGCGCGAAGCCCAGGGCGCGCGGGTTGACGTCGGTGGCGGTGACCCGGGTGGCGTGCTGGGCGGCATGCAGCGCCTGGATGCCGGAACCGGTGCCGAGGTCGAGCGCCCTGGCGACGGGGGTGCGGACGGTGATGCCCGCGAGCGTCGTGGACGCGCCGCCGACGCCGAGGACGAGCTGGGAGCGGTCCACGCCCGTCACACCGGTCGTACCCGCGCCGATGCCCCCGGCGCCCCCGACCGCGCAGCCGAGGTCGGAGACGATCCACCAGTCCTGGCCCTCGGGCCCGCCGTAGGGGCGTACGTCGACGCTCGCCCGCACCTCGTCCCCGTGCAGGACCAGCCAGCCGTCGGCCACGCAGTCCTCGACGGGCAGCGCCGCAAGGGCGCGCTCGTACGGGACCGTGGCCTGCAGCAGGAACAGCCGGACCAGTGTCTCCAGCGAGGAGTCGCCCCGGGTGGCCCGCAGGGCGGGCACGGTCTCGCTGCGGGCGAGGGCGGCGTACGCGGGCGCACCGAGCAGGTCGAGCAGCCCGTCGGCGGTGAAGGCGGCGGATTGCAGCGCCTCGCGCAGCCGGGAGGTGCGGTCGGCGTCGGGCGTGGGGAGGGTGTGCGTACTCACCGGATCATTGTCGGGCCTGTGAGCACGGGCCCGCGCACGCCGGGCCAGGACGGGCCGGTCAGGATGCCTTGGTCGGCGTCGCGGACGCGGGGCGCTGGCACCCGGACTGCTTGCTCATCGCCGTGCCGACCTCACCGGACTGCAGCTTCTTGATCGCGTCGTCCCCGACCTTGTTGACCTTGCCGAGCTGCGTGGCGACGCCCTTGAGCCCCTCGGCGAAGTCGGCCTGGTCCTTGGTCTTGAGCTTGTCCACGGACGCCTTGAGCTCGGCGTACGCCTTGGACGTGGCGTCGAGCTCCTTGACCGCGTCCGACTGGACCGTCTCGCCGCCATCGACCGGCGGGGTGCCCGCCTTCTCGACGGAGTCGGACATGGCGGCGTAGGCGGCGGAGATCTTCTGGAAGGCCGCGGAGTCGGCCTTCTTGATGTCCGCCGGCTTGCCGTCCGCCGCTGTGGACGTGATCGACTCGTTGGCCTTGGTGATCTTGCTCAGCTGTGGCTGGACCTCGTCACAGACCTTCTTGGCGTAGCCGTCGACCTCGCTGTTGTCGTCGCCGCAGCCCGAGAGCGCCATCAGCAGTGCCGCGCCGCCGGAGAGTGCGGTCACAACCTTTTTGTTCACGATCGGTCCCTTCCATGGCCTACGGCCCCGGAACATACACGGCGGGGCGGGTGCCGCGCCCCTGGGCACAGCACCCGCCCCGCCGGCGGAACGGCCCTCGAGCCGCCCGCCGAACCGACCGAAAACCCCTGGTCAGCTGGAAACCACGGCAGGATCACCGGTGGCGTCACTGGCCTGGTTCTCGGCCTTGCCGGAGTTGCCTTCATCACTCACGACGATGCCGCGCCGCTTCGAGATGTAGACCGCTCCGACGACGATCGCGATCGAGACCACAGCCACGACGGCGCGAATCCCGGCGCTGGCGTCGTCCCCGTAGGAGAACTGCACCACCGCCGGGGCGATGAGCAGCGCCACCAGGTTCATGACCTTCAGCAGCGGGTTGATCGCGGGGCCCGCGGTGTCCTTGAACGGGTCGCCGACGGTGTCGCCGATGACGGTCGCCGCGTGGGCCTCGCTGCCCTTACCGCCGTGGTGGCCGTCCTCGACCAGCTTCTTCGCGTTGTCCCAGGCGCCGCCCGAGTTGGCGAGGAAGACGGCCATGAGAACACCGGTGCCGATGGCCCCCGCAAGGAACGATCCGAGGGCTCCGACACCGAGGGTGAAGCCCACGACGATCGGGGCCATGACCGCGAGCAGGCCGGGGGTGGCCAGCTCGCGCTGCGCGTCCTTGGTGCAGATGTCGACGACGCGCCCGTACTCCGGCTTCTCGGTGTAGTCCATGATCCCCGGGTGCTCACGGAACTGCCGCCGGACCTCGAAGACCACGGCTCCTGCCGACCGCGACACCGCATTGATCGCCAGGCCCGAGAAGAGGAAGACGACGGCGGCGCCGAGGATGAGTCCGACGAGGTTGTTCGGCTGTGAGATGTCCAGGCTCAGGCCCAGCTCCCCGGCCTTGGCGTCCACGTCCGCGACCGCCGAGGCGATCGCGTCCCGGTACGAACCGAAGAGGGCGGCCGCGGCGAGGACGGCCGTCGCGATGGCAATGCCCTTGGTGATCGCCTTGGTGGTGTTGCCGACCGCGTCGAGGTCGGTGAGCACCTGGGCTCCCGCGCCCTTGACGTCGCCGGACATCTCGGCGATGCCCTGCGCGTTGTCGGAAACCGGGCCGAAGGTGTCCATCGCGACGATGACGCCGACGGTGGTCAGCAGGCCGGTGCCCGCCAGTGCGACCGCGAACAGCGCGAGCATGATCGACGTACCGCCGAGCAGGAACGCCCCGTACACGCTGAGTCCGATCAGCACCGCCGAGTACACGGCGGACTCCAGACCGAGGGAGATGCCGGACAGGATGACCGTCGCGGGCCCGGTCAGCGAGGTCTTGCCGACGTCCCGTACGGGACGCCGGGTCGTCTCGGTGAAGTAGCCCGTGAGCTGCTGGATCAGCGCGGCCAGGACGATGCCGATCGCGACGGCGATGAGCGCCAGCATCCGGGGGTCCCCGTCGTGGGCCGCGATGGCCGAGTCGGTGACGCCCTTCAGGTCCGCGTAGGACGAGGGGAGGTAGGCGTAGACGGCACCGGCCACCAGCACCAGGGAGATCACCGCGGAGATGAAGAAACCGCGGTTGATCGCGGACATGCCGCTACGGTCGGAGCGCCGCGGGGCGACCGCGAAGATACCGATCATCGCGGTGACCACACCGATCGCCGGAACGAGCAGCGGGAAGGCGAGGCCGGAGTCGCCGAAGGCGACCTTGCCGAGGATCAGCGCGGCGACGAGCGTCACGGCGTACGACTCGAAGAGGTCGGCCGCCATTCCGGCACAGTCACCGACGTTGTCGCCCACGTTGTCCGCGATGGTGGCGGCGTTGCGCGGGTCGTCCTCGGGGATGCCCTGCTCGACCTTGCCGACGAGGTCGGCACCGACGTCCGCGGCCTTGGTGAAGATGCCACCGCCGACACGCATGAACATCGCGATCAGCGCCGCGCCGAGACCGAAGCCTTCGAGCACCTTGGGCGCGTCGGCGGCGTAGACCAGGACGACACAGGAGGCACCGAGGAGACCGAGGCCCACCGTGAACATGCCGACGACGCCGCCCGTACGGAAAGCGATCTTCATGGCCTTGTGGGACACATCGGTGAGGTCCTTGGCCGGCTCACCCTCTGCCGGCGTCGCCTCACGGGCGGCCGCCGCTACGCGCACATTGCTGCGGACTGCCAGCCACATGCCGATATAGCCGGTCGCCGCGGAGAAGGCGGCGCCGATGAGGAAGAACGCGGAACGCCCTGCGCGCTGCGTCCAGTTGTCCGCGGGAAGCAGCATGAGCAGGAAGAACACCACCACGGCGAAGATGGCGAGGGTGCGCAGCTGCCGGGCCAGATAGGCATTCGCGCCTTCCTGGACGGCCGCGGCGATCTTTTTCATGCTGTCGGTGCCCTCGCCCGCGGCGAGCACCTGGCGTACCAGCACCATGGCGACGGCGATCGCCGCGATCGCCACCGCCGCGATGACCAGCACAATCAGGCGATTTCCGCTGGTCAGAACGGCGGCTGCGAGTGAAGAGGTGTGGTCCTGCTGAAGAGGGGTGAAGGGCCCCGCCATTCGTCCTCCTTGACGTTTGGCACATGGGCGCGCGCAGCCAGTCCTTGCGACTCCTTGTGACAAGAACAGCCGCCACGCTCAGGCGTCCTGAGCTCAAGATGTGGACGGATTCTAGGGAGGGGGGCTTGATCAAAAAAGGGCGCGACAAGGGGAATTCGCCGGGACCGGTGAACGGACCAGCGAAGATCAAATGAGCGGCCGTCGATAAATTCACCAGGACGAAGGAAAGTGATCAACGTGCTGACGCAAGGAAAATGATCTACAGAGCGCCGGAAAAGGATCTCTGTTCGGTAGGAGTCCCCTGTTCAGCGCCCTTCGGAGGGCAGCGCGCGGCAGTGATTGATGGAGGGTGACGGCAGCGCCGGAGGTGGGCAGCGGTGGTCGCCGGCGGCGCTTGCGCGGCCGGCACGGGGCGGCCGGGTCGCCGAGGTTCGCGGCCGCTGCTCAGCCGAATTCATGGCGGCACAGGGTCATGGTCCGGCCCCGTACACGACAAACCCGCCAATCGGCGCGCTGTCGCGGATTGGCGGGTTGTGCACAGTCGGGTCCGCCGAGAGCAGGCTGGCGCCAGGGCTGGGCGCGGCCCAGGCTCCCGCTCGCGGGTGCCTGGTCGGGCCACAACGACGAGATCGGGGCCGGCCTCACGGCGTGAGGCCGGCCCCGTCCCGCTACGGCAGCGAGTCCGGCGTCGTCGGCCAGCTCATGCGAATGAGGCCGCCGACTTCGCCGGCGGTCACTTCCACATCGTCGACGAGGCCGCTGATGACAGCGAGCCCCATCTCGTCCTCCTCCTCGGCGGTGCCGTCCTCTGCGGGCGGCTCGCCGTCGCGGGAGGCGGGCACCGAGCTCATGGCATGCGGCGCCTCGTCTCCCACCTCGATGGAGAACTTCTTCTCGTCCTCGATCAGCACGACCTTGACCGGGGCGGACAGGGCGTTGCTCTGGTGAAGACTCACGGCCCGTGTACAGGCCTCACCGACGGCCAGACGCACCTCGTCCAGCACGGCCTCGTCGACTCCAGCCCTGCGCGCGACCGCGGCCGCCACCAGGCGTGCCGTTCTGACGTGCTCCGGCAGAGCGCTGAACAGCAGCTCAACGGTGGCCATGCCATCCCCCTCGATCGTGCGGGCTTACTTCTCGAGGGGGGCCGGGCAGAGCCCGGAGCCCCCCGGTGACTTCCGTGCGGTGACGTCGTCAGTCGGTGGCGGCGACGGCGTCGTCGACCGAGGTGTGGATGGGGAACACCTTGGTCAGACCGGTGATACGGAAGATCTTGAGAATGCGCTCCTGGTTGCAGACCAGGCGGAGCGAGCCCTCATGGGCACGCACCCGCTTCAGTCCGCCGACCAGCACGCCGAGCCCGGTGGAGTCGAGGAAGTCGACGCCCTCCATGTCGACGACGAGGTGGTAACTACCGTCGTTGACGAGCTCGACAAGCTGCTCGCGCAGCTTGGGCGCGGTGTATACATCAATCTCGCCACCGACCTCGACGACCGTGCGGTCGCCAACGGTCCGGGTCGACAGGGACAGGTCCACGGATCCTCCAGCAGCTTGCATCGAGCGGTCGCCCCCCATGGATCGGCAGCCGCGATGGCATTCAATCACTTACGAGCAGGCGTGCACGACGCCTTGAGACCATTGTCCGTCACGCCAGTGACACACTCGTTGCCGATGGCCGACATTCAACTCCCGCACGGCGCGGGCCTGCGCCCATCCCCGCGCTCGGTCCTGGACCGGCTTACCGCTGGGGCCGATCGGGCTGCGCGCATCACTCATACGGAGCACTTGCCCCCGCGTGCGGGCCGTCATGCGGACTGGCCCACGGAGATCCGCAAGGAAGTCACGGAGGCCATCGGGCGCGCCGGAATCGGACAGCCCTGGGAGCACCAGGCGCGTACGGTCGAACACGCGCTGCGCGGAGAATCCGTCGTGGTCGCCACCGGGACCGCCTCGGGCAAGTCCCTCGCCTATCTGACGCCGGTCCTCAGCGCCCTCCTGGACGGCTCCGAGGCCGCCAACGGACGCGGGACGACCGCCCTCTATCTCGCGCCGACCAAGGCACTCGCCGCCGACCAGCGGCGGGCGGTCTCCGAGCTGTCCGCCCCGCTCGGCAGCGGTGTGCGACCCGCGGTGTACGACGGGGACACACCGGTCGAGGAGCGCGAGTGGGTGCGCCAGTACGCGAACTACGTGCTCACCAACCCCGACATGCTCCACCGCGGCATCCTCCCCGCCCACCCCCGCTGGTCCTCCTTCCTGCGCGCCCTGCGCTATGTCGTGATCGACGAGTGCCACACCTACCGGGGAGTCTTCGGCTCGCACGTCGCCCAGGTGCTGCGCAGGCTGCGGCGGCTCTGCGCCCGCTACGGCTCGGACCCCGTCTTCCTCCTCGCCTCCGCCACATCCGCGGACCCCGCCCGCGCCGCGACCCGCCTCACCGGACTCCCGGTCGCCGAGATCACCGACGACGCCTCCCCCCGCGGCGAGGTGGTCTTCGCCCTCTGGGAACCACCCCTGACCGAGCTTCACGGCGAGCAGGGCGCCCCTGTGCGGCGCACCGCCACGGCCGAGTCCGCGGACCTGCTCACGGACCTGGCCGTCCAGGGCGTCCGCTCAGTGGCCTTCGTACGCTCGCGGCGCGGCGCGGAGTTGGTCGCCCTGATCGCCCAGGAACGGCTGGCCGCCGTCGACCGCTCGCTGCCCGCCCGTGTCGCGGCCTACCGCGGCGGCTACCTGCCCGCCGAACGCCGAGCCCTGGAGCGGGCTCTGCACTCGGGCGAGTTGCTGGGCCTTGCCGCCACCACGGCCCTGGAGCTGGGCGTGGACGTCTCCGGGCTCGACGCCGTACTCCTCGCCGGGTATCCGGGCACGCGGGCGTCCCTGTGGCAGCAGGCGGGCAGGGCGGGCCGCTCGGGCCAGGGGGCCCTCGCCGTGCTGGTGGCCCGCGACGACCCGCTGGACACCTACCTCGTGCACCACCCGGACGCGCTCTTCCGCCGGCCGGTGGAGACCACCGTGCTCGATCCCGACAACCCGTACGTCCTCGCCCCCCATCTGTGCGCGGCCGCCGCCGAGCTCCCGCTCACCGAGGCCGACCTCGAACTCTTCGGGCCGGAGGCCCCTGATCTGGTTCCGCAGCTGGAGCAGCGCAAGCTGCTGCGCCGCCGCACCTCCGGCGGGGCCACCGCCTGGCACTGGCCGCGCCGCGAGCGTGCCACCGACCTCACCGACATCCGCGGCGCTGGCGGCACGCCCGTCCAGGTCGTCGAGGCGGCCACCGGCCGCCTGCTGGGCACCGTGGACGCGTCCGCCGCCCACTCCGCGGTCCACGACGGCGCGGTCCACCTGCACCAAGGCCGCACCTACCTGGTGAAGAGCCTCGACCTCGAGGACTCGGTGGCCCTGGTCGAGGAGGCGAACCCGCCGTACTCCACCACTGCCCGCGACACCACCGCCATCTCCATCCTGGAGACCACGACGGAGATCCCGTGGGGTGACTCACGCCTGTGCTTCGGCTCGGTCGAGGTCACCAATCAGGTCGTCTCCTTCCTCCGCCGGAAACTGATCACAGGTGAGGTTCTGGGCGAGACGAAGCTCGACCTCCCGCCACGGACACTGCGCACCCGCGCGGTGTGGTGGACCGTCACCGAGGACCAGCTCGACACCGCGCGGGTGGGCCCTGAACAGCTCGGCGGCGCCCTGCATGCCGCCGAACACGCCTCCATCGGCATCCTTCCGCTCTTCGCCACCTGCGACCGCTGGGACATCGGCGGCGTCTCCGTCCCGCTGCACCCGGACACCCTGCTGCCCACGGTCTTCGTGTACGACGGGCACCCTGGAGGTGCGGGCTTCGCCGAGCGTGCCTTCCACACCGCACAACGCTGGCTCCGCGCCACCCGCGAGGCCATCGCCTCATGCGAATGCGAGGCCGGCTGCCCGTCCTGCATCCAGTCCCCGAAGTGCGGCAATGGCAACGACCCGCTCCACAAGCGCGCCGCCGTCCGTCTGCTCACCACACTCCTCGCGGAGGCGCCCCCGGGGATGCATGATGCCGAGGACGGTGAGGGGCTGAAGGCGGACGACAACGGCAACGGCAACGGCAACGGCAACGGCAACGGCAACGGCAACGGCAAAACGAAACCGCAGTGATCTCCCCGCACGCCCACCCCGACCGGGACTGCGGGCCCCAATTGCGGGATCCGAACCCACCGGCCCCAACCTCCTGCCCCCAACTGCGGGTCTCGAGATAGGGACCAGGGCTCAGCGGAAGATCCCGAAGAACCCGAGGATGTTCCCTGTGACGTCCCGCGTGAGGCCACCGCCCGGATAGCAGTACGGACTGCCGTCCGGCGTCGCCGCTCCCGAGCTGCCGGGACGGACGACCCGTCCCAACCTCCCGCCCCCAACTCCGGGTTCCGAACCAGTGGTCCCGAACATCGGCCCATGGCGGCCGGTTCCGGGCAGGCCGGTTCCGGGCAGGCCGGTCCGAACCACCGGTCCCGAACGCCCCGTCCCGAGCTGCTGGCCCCGAACCACCGGTTACAGACTGCCGGTCCCGAACCACCGGTTACAGACTGCCGGTCCCGAACCACCGGTTACGGACTGCCGGTTACGACGCGGTGCCCTCACCGACCGGACTGCCCAGGGCCCGACGTTGGCACCCGCCCGGTCGATCACCCTCGACGTTGTCGCACAGCCCGCTCAGGCGCCCTTCCATCGGGCGGATCCCGGCCTCCGGCCGTCCCACGCCCGTCCGCTGCGTCGGGGCCGACGTCCGGCGCGGCAGGACCCGCTCGCGCGCGAATACGCGACCTGAACGGGCCCGACCGCGCCTCAGCGGTGAGGTCGGCGATCTCACCGGTCACCGCACAGCGCACCACCCTGGCGCCTTGAGCCGCCGCCACACGCTTCGCCTCGGCACACGCCGGCGACTGGCCCTCCAGGGCGTGGTCAGCGGCCGATAGGGCTGCCAAGTCGGCTGCCCCGCCCGCGCGATGACGCACCACCACGACCTGGCCAAGGCTGAGCATGACTGCGAACACCGCGCAGAGCGCGGAGGCCAGCACCGCCGTCCAGACGGTCGCGACACCCCGGTCCGCGGCACGGCTGAACCGTCCCGCAGTCGTGCCCGGTCCCGTGATACCGACCCGGGCCGCGAGTCTCTCGGTGCGCTCGCCGACACGGAGACGTCCCACATGCCTCAGCCGTCTCATCAGTTCTCCTCCCCCACGTCCTCGGCGAGGGCGGCGGCCTCGGCGTGCAGCCGGACCCGCAGGGGCCCGGGCCCCGCCGTGGCCGCCTCGACCCGTACGCGGACGAGATCGTCCTCGCGCGTGACGGACACCTCCGCCCCGCGTGGCGCGGCCGACCGGGCTGCCGCCAGCGTGGCCGCCCGCGGCTCCGACCGGGCTGCCGCTCGCGCGCCCGCCCGAGCGGCGTCCACGCAGTGAATCTGGGACGCGGCGGCCATCAGCCCCCAGAGCAGTACGACGGCGAACAGAGCCAAGGTCGGCAGCACCACGGCCGCCTCCGCCGTGACATAGCCCGCGTCGCACCGGTCCCGCCGCCCCAGGCGGCTAGAACTGCGCATCGAGGGCCTTCCCGATCACCGACTCCAACGCGGAGGACACCGTGCCGCTCGTCACCACCTTGTAGAGAACGGCGGCGAACCCACAGGCCGCGACCGTGCCCACCGCGTACTCGGCCGTGGTCATCCCGGCCTCCCGCCGAACCCCGTAGCGGCTCCGCACCCAGGCACCGATCTTCGCGAACATCCCAACCCCCATATGTCGTCCTGCTTGTCATCGCTCTTGCTTCTACGTCGTGGCTTCCGAGAGCCCGTCGTCTCACCAGCGGCCGACCGGCCGTCAGCCGCCGCTCAGCAGTCCGCTCGTGAGTCCGAGGAGAACGGGTGCGACCCCGACGGTCAGAAAGGCGGGGAGGAAGCACAGGCCCAGCGGCGCGGTGGCAAGAACCGCCGCGCGGCGTGCCCTCGCCGTGGCCGCTCGCGACTGCTCGGCCCGGCAGTCGGCGGCCAGTCGGCTCACCGGCTCCACGGCCGGCACTCCCGCAGCCATGGACCGCTCCAGGCAGCGCGCCAGTCCCCGTGCACCGGGAAGCTCGCCCAACCTCCCCCAGACGGCGGCCGGTTCACCACCGAGCCGCAGCTCGGCCGCAGCATGCGCGAGCTGTTCCCCGACGGGGCCACCGATCGATGCCCCCACCGCGGCAGCGGATTCTCGCGGTCCGGCCCCGGCGGCCATGCAGGCCACCAACAGGTCTGCGGCCAAGGGAAGTTGCTCCCGCACCACGGCGGCATCGTTCGAACCGGTGCGACTGGGGCGGGCGCGCCACCACTTCCGTATGCCGAAGGCCGCTGCCAGCCCGATGAGGCATCCGGGCACTCCACCCACCAGGACGTAGACCGTGACGCCTGCGGCCACTGGCGGCCATCTGTCCCTCAGGCCCGCCACATGTCCACGACTCAACCGGTTGAGTCGGCCCCGGACGACCGCTCCGATCCCCGAAGGCTGTTCTCGCCTGTCCAAGAGAGCCATCAGCCGCCGACGGGAGAGCCGCTCCCGGTGCATTCCGCATATCGCCGCGGACAGGCAGGCAGCTGCCGCGACGGCGGCCGCCATTGCCCCCAGGCTGTGGACAACGCCGCTCATGTCGCCCCCGCTCGCTCGGCACCGGCACCGGCACCGGCACCGGCAGCGGACCGCACGATGTGTGCCGTCCAGATGAGCCCGGCGCCTTCGAGGAGGAGGCCAAGTGCCAGGCAGAACCAGCCGGCCGGGGTGTGGAGCAGTACGCGCAACGGCTCGGCACCCAGGGCGCTGCCCATCAGAAGCCCGAAGAGCGGCAACGTGGCCAGCAGCGCCGCCGTGGATCTCGTACCGGCGAGCTGAGCGTGCAACTCTTCGCGCTGCTCACGCTCCGCGCGGAGCGCCGCGGCCACCCGCTCGAGACCGGTCGCCAGTCCGGCTCCCCCGTCCGCCGCGACCTGCCAGCAGGCCGCGACTCCGAGCAGTCCCTCCGCCCCTGGCCGCCGGGCCGCCTTCCGCAGCGCCTCCGACACGTCCCCTCCGAAACGGGCCGCCGCTCTCAGCGACACTTCCGCCCCACCGTTCTGGCCGACCATCGCCTCGTACAACGCCGCGTTCGGCTGCTGTCCGGCTCTCAACTCGCCCGCCACCACGCCGCACAGCTCGATCACCCCGGTCGCCGTCCGCTCACGGGACCGCCGGCGCTCCCTGCCGTGCAGCCACCGCCGGACCAGCGGCAGTGCCGCCACCGCGGCCGGCAGTGGCAGCGGGGACTCACCGAGAAGCGCGACAGCCACCCCCGCGGGAAGACACCACACCTCGCGCCCGATCCGCCCGCCCCACCAGGCCGTCAATCTCACCGAAAAGCGAGCAACTGCCCCTTTCCACAGGGACGTACGCGCGTTCCGTCCGGTGCCCATGGCGTGCCCGGTGGGTTCGGCGAACAGCAGGCGTGCCCTGCGCAGGCCCCGGTCGCGTCCGGACAGCACCCAGACGGCCAGGCCCGCGCACAGTGCCGCCGCGTACGCAGGAGCGGCCCCAACTCCTAATCCGCCGCCCGTCAATCCGCTGCCACCCGTCACAACGCACCTCCGCCCCGCGCGCACAGGCCTTCCAGCCGTGCCCATCCCTGCGCTCGCAGGAACCCGCCGGCACTCCACGACACCGCGGGGACGGTTCTGACGAACCCGGCTCCGTCCCGCTCGAGCACATGCACCTCGGCGATACGTCGTCGCCCCGCCCGGTCCCGTACGAGATGGATCACCGCCGAGAGCGCCGCCGCCAACTGGCTGTGCAGCGCCGCCCGGTCCAGCCCGGCCGTCGAGCCGAGGGCCTCGAGCCGCGCCGGTACGTCCGCGGCGGCATTTGCGTGCACGGTCCCGCATCCGCCCTCGTGGCCGGTGTTGAGCGCCATTAGTAGATCCAGAACCTCGGGCCCTCGGACTTCGCCGACCACCAGCCGGTCCGGCCGCATACGCAGCGCCTGCCGCACCAGGTCCCGCAAGGTGACACGGCCGGTGCCCTCCTGGTTGGCGGGGCGTGCCTCGAGCCGCACCACATGCGGATGGTCGGGCCTCAACTCCGCGGAGTCCTCTGCCAGAACGATGCGCTCCTCCGGGCCGACGAGACCCAGCAGCGTGCTGAGGAGCGTGGTCTTGCCGGAGCCCGTGCCGCCGCTGATGAGAAACGACAAGCGTGCGTCCAGCATCGCCGCGAGCAGCCGCTCGCCTCCTGGCGGCACGGTGCCGGCGGCGACCAGCTCCGCCAGGCCGAACGCTCGTGGCCGCACCACCCGCAAGGACAGGCACGTCGAACCGACGGCCACCGGCGGGAGCACCGCGTGCAGCCGCGTCCCATCCGGCAGCCGGGCGTCCACCCATGGGCGGGCGTCGTCCAACCGCCGCCCCGCGACGGCGGCGAGGCGCTGCGCCAGCCTGCGTACGGCACCGGCATCGGGGAAGCGCACGTCCGTGCGCTCCAGTCCGAGTCCACGGTCCACCCACACCTGATCCGGTGCGGTGACCAGGACATCGGTGACGTCCGGCGCTGCGAGCAGCGGCTCCAGGGGACCGCTGCCGACGAGTTCGGACCGCAGCCGCGCGACCACACCGAGCACCTCGGCGTCGCCCAACAGCCGCCCCTGCTCCCGTAATACGGCGGCTACGCGTGCCGGGGTCGGTTCGTCGCCGCTCTCTGCGAGCCGCACCCGGACGGCGTCCACCAACTGCGGCGACAGGGCGGGCGCTGCGGGGCTCAAGACGCTCATCCCGTCACACCCCCGTCAAGCCCACGGGCCGCGCCGGTGGAGACCCTCTTACCGGCCCGGGAGTGGTCGCCCGCCCCGGCCGAGGCGGCTGCCGCGTCCGGCAAAGCCTGCGACCAGAACCGCGCACAGAACTTCGCCAGCGGCCCCCGCAGACTGCTCCCGGGCGGAGCACCCGCGCCGAAAGCGCCCAACAGACTTGGCTCCGCAGCTAGTTCACCCGCAAGAGGCAGGTCGAGCAGCCGCGCGATCTCCTCGTCATCGAGTCCGGAACCGCACGGTCCGCGCACCACCACCCGAAGATCCCGCACCACCAGGCCCACCGATGACGCCACCCTGTGAGCCGACGCAACAGCCCGCAGTTCGGCGGGCACCACGATGAGCCCGACATCGAGTTGGGCGAGGGCTTCAGCCACACCGTCGTCAATCCGGCGCGGCAGATCGACGACCACGACACCCCCGCGCCGCCGAGCGGCGGACAGCACCGCGCGCATCGCCTCAGCCGGAACGACGACCGCATCTCCGCGGTCCCAGCTCAGGACGCGGAGCGAGTGCAGTTCAGGGAGCGATTCCTCCAGCGCCCCGCCACCTACTCGACCGCGTGATTCGGCGAATGCGGGCCACCGCAGTCCCTCCGCCGCCTCCCCGCCCAGCAGTACATCGAGACCGCCTCCCAGCGGGTCTCCGTCGATGAGCATCGTGCGCCGGCCCGAGCGGGCCGCGCTCAGGGCGAGTGCGCAGGCCAGCGTGCTCGCACCTGCCCCACCGCGCCCCCCGATCACCCCGACGGTCAGGGCCTGTCGGCCGACGCCCTCCGCCGCGTCGGCGATCCGGTCCACGAGCCATGTCTCGGCATCGGGGAGATGCAGCACATGGTCCGCACCGATGCCCACCGCCTGCCGCCAGATCTCGTGGTCGTCGAGGTCCCGGCCGATGAGCAGCACCCCTTCTCTGCGCACCGCGCCCCGCAGGCGGTGCGCCGCGTCGTCCCCGACGAGGACGAGCGGCGCCCGCTCCCAGCGCCCCCGCTCCGCCGGCAGCCCCGGCGCGACCTCCGGCTCCGCACCCGCCGCCGCGCACAGGCGCAGCAGGTCGTCGAGCAGTCCCTCGTCCTCCGTGACGATCAGCGGTCGGCCCGGCTGTCCGCCCGCGGCCTGCCGCCCATCGGATGTGGTGGTTCCCGTCACGGTCCCCGTCCCCTCTCACGTCGCACTCTCACTCCGCGAACACCGCGGGGAATCACCGTGCAGTGATCCGTGAAATCGTGGGGATCTTGGTCAAATACTGTGGACAACTCGTTGGTTGTGAATAACCCGCTCACCTGTCCCGGTGACTCCCCCTGCGCAGCCTGGCGATTACGCTGCGTGACATGTCAGGGTGATCGCCGACGACGAGCACGCAGAGCGCGGAAGGGCGGCAAGGTCAGTGAGGGACGGCGAAAATGCGTCCGGACATGCGACGACCCCCGCCGGGGGGGAGAGCGGGGGTCGTCCCCACGGCCGACTCGGGGGGGGAGGAGCCGGACCGGGTTAGCACGGTCGCGAACGATCCGTGACTTCCATGGTGTACCCGAGAGCCTTCTCAGGCAAACCCACGCGCCAGAGCTTACGCCGAATGGCGGGCCCCTATGCTCACCCTCGTGGAAAACCACTCCTTGCCGCGCACAGCCGCCTTCTTCGACCTCGACAAGACCGTCATTGCTAAGTCGAGCACGCTGACCTTCAGCAAGTCCTTCTACCAAGGCGGCCTGATCAACCGCAGGGCCGTACTGCGCACTGCTTATACGCAGTTCGTCTATCTCATCGGCGGTGCCGACCACGATCAGACGGAGCGGATGCGCCAGTACCTCTCCGACCTGTGCCGCGGCTGGAACGTCCAGCAGGTGCGGGAGATAGTGGCCGAGACCCTGCACGAGCTGATCGACCCGATCATCCACGACGAAGCGGCCTCCCTCATCGAGGAGCACCACACCGCAGGACGCGATGTGGTGATCGTCAGCACCTCGGGCGCAGAGGTGGTCGAGCCGATCGGCGAGCTGCTCGGCGCCGACCGTGTGGTGGCTACCCGCATGGTGGTCGAGGACGGCCGCTTCACGGGCGAGATCGCGTACTACTGCTACGGGCCGACCAAGGCGGAAGCCGTCGCCGAGCTGGCCGCGAGCGAGGGCTACGACCTGGCGCGCTGCTACGCGTACAGCGACTCCGTGACCGATGTCCCGATGCTCGAAGCCGTCGGCCATCCGCATGCCGTCAACCCGGACAAGGGGCTTCGCCGCGAAGCCGTAGCCCGCGGCTGGCCGGTGCTCGCCTTCAACCGTCCGGTCCGGCTGAAGCAGCGAGTGCCCTCCCTGTCCATGCCGCCGCGTCCGTACCTCGCCGTCGCGGCGGCGGTGGGCGCGGCGGCCGCGACAGCCGGTCTCGTCTGGTACACGAGCCGCCGCCGCGCGGCCTATGCCCGTATTTGAAGTTAAAAGTAAAGATCTGCAGGCAGGGCTTCCGCTTAATCTGCGGCAGGAGTACAAAGAACGTAACGGCCCGCGAGACCAGGGATATCCGGGAGGATCTTCCCTTTAACGCACCAAGGCCCCACGGACCGCGCATGGAAGTCGGGCACCCACGCGACGCCGACCCGTCGAATACGGGCCAGCCGCACCAGGTGACGGGCAAAGTTCCCGACCTGATGGGCGAATATCGAGCACGCACTGGTAACCGGACGGACATGCCAGCGGCGGTACCAATTGGTACCGCCGCAACTCTGTTTCAGGAATCACTGATTCCGGTGCCGCCGGGGCCATCACCGGCACAACCAGCCGCTCCCGTCGCGCCCTGCGCACTGCCCCGGCTCCCCGGCTCCCCGGCTCAGGCAGCGCCGCGCTGCAACGCCTCGCACACCGCCGTGCTTTCCCTGACGCCCAGCTCCACCGCGCGACCGCAGTGCGTGATCCACCGCGCCATCCCCTCCGGCGTACCGGAGGCGTAGCCCTCGAGCGCCGTGACGTACGCCTCGGCGCCCAGCTCCGCGTGCCCCACCTCCGCCGGGCAGATCGACTTGGGGTCCAGTCCGCTGCCGACGAGGACGATCCGCTCCGCGGCCCGCGCCACCAATCCGTTGGACGACGCGAACGGCCGCAGCGCCAGCAGTTCGCCGTGCACCACCGCGGCCGTGACGAGCGCCGGCGCCTCGGTCCCGGCGAGCAGCAGGTCCGCCAGCCCCTCCAGCCGGCCGGCCACCTCGTCGGCGTCCGGAAGCGGCAGCGTCACGAGGGGTTCGGCGGCCTGCTCGCCCGCCTGCCGCGGACGGCCCACGGTCTCGTCCGGCGCGGCGCCGCCCGCCGCCACCAGGTGCAGCCGGGCCAGCGCCCGCACCGGGGACTGGCGCCAGACGCCGAGCAACTGGCCGGACTCGGCCGTCAGCCGCAGCGCCGCCCCGACCGTCCTCGACTCGCCCTCGCCACTGAAGTCGCTGCGGCGGCGCACCTCTTCTAGATCCCAGTCGGCGCCCGACAGCGCCGCCGAACCGCGCGCTCCGCGCAGCGCCGCCTCCGAGGTGATCTCGTTGCCGCGGCGGCGCATCACCCGGTGGCCGTAGACCCGGTCGACGGCCTTGCGCACGGAGTCCACGGAGTCGGCCACGCCCGGAAGTCGGGCGAGAGCGGCGAGGGGATCGGCATTCGTACCCATGGGCAGGAGCCTACGCATCCTGCGGACCCACCCCTCGAAGGAGTGGTCTTCCTCACGGAGATCACGTACCGCGAGCGGCGGGCGCCCTAGGCTAGGTGAACATGAAGATCGCTTTCGTAGGGAAGGGCGGCAGCGGCAAGACGACGCTGTCCTCACTGTTCATCCGCCAGCTCGCCGCGTCCGGAATTCCGGTCATGGCCGTGGACGCGGACATCAACCAGCACCTCGGTCCCGCCCTCGGCCTCGATGAGGACGAGGCGGCGAAACTGCCCGCCATGGGCGCCCGGCTGCCGTTGATCAAGGACTACCTGCGCGGCACGAACCCACGGATCGCGTCCGCCGACACCATGATCAAGACGACCCCGCCGGGCGAGGGCTCCCGTCTGCTGCGGCTCCACGAGGACAACCCCGTCCACGCCGCCTGCGCACGCCCCTTGGACCTCGAAGGCGACGCGGACGTACGCCTGATGGCGACCGGTCCCTTCACCGAGTCCGACCTCGGCGTCGCCTGCTACCACTCGAAGGTCGGGGCGGTCGAACTCTGCCTGAACCACCTGGTGGACGGCCGGGGCGAGTACGTCGTCGTCGACATGACCGCCGGCTCCGACTCCTTCGCCTCCGGGATGTTCACCCGATTCGACACGACCTTCCTGGTGGCCGAGCCGACCCGCAAGGGCGTCGCCGTCTACCGCCAGTACAAGGAGTACGCCCGGGACTTCGGCGTCTCGCTGCACGTCGTCGGCAACAAGGTGCAAGGGCCCGACGACGTCGACTTCCTCCGGGAGGAGGTGGGCGAGGACCTCCTCGTCACGTTCGGGCACTCCGACTGGGTGCGCGCGATGGAGAAGGGCCGCCCGCCGCGCTTCGACACGCTCGAACCCGCCAACCGCGCGGCACTCCGGGCCCTGTACGAGGCGGCCGACGCGTCGTACGAGCGGCGGGACTGGGAGCGCTACACCCGTCAGATGGTCCACTTCCATCTGAAGAACGCGGAGAGCTGGGGCAACGCGAAGACGGGTGCCGACCTGGCCGCCCAGGTCGACCCCGCCTTCACGTTGAACGAGAGCCTCGCCGCCGACCGTCGGCCGGCGTCTAGTCCCGCTCCTCAGCCCGCTTGACCGACGGCCGGGACTTCCGGGCCGGGGCATCCTTGGCCGGACGGGTCCCGGCGGCGCGGACCGCGACCGCCTGGGCTTCGACCGGCAGCCACTTGATCGCCGAACGGGACTTCGCCGAACGGGACTTGGCCGGCACCTTCTGCGCCGATGTCTTCGCCTTGGCGGACTGGTGCTTCCCGGACGGAGTCCCGTTCTTCTCCGCCTGCCCGCTCCTGGCGGCGGCCCGCTCCTCCAGCGGGACGGCCCGGTCGGACGGGCGTCGCGACGACGACTTGGCCTTGGGCGTCGGGCCCTTGCCGGACGCCTTGGCCGGGGACCCGTCGGTGACGGACGACGTCGCGCCCGCGGGGGCAACGGGCCGATCGGACATGAAGCTCTCCCACCCCTCCGCGGGGTCCTTGCCGACATCGAGCGAGCGCAACCGGGCCAGCACGGCGGGGTCCTGTGCGTCCATCCAGTCGCTGAGCTGCTTGAAGGTCACACAGCGCACGCCGTCCCTGCGGCACACACGCTTGATGGTGTCCTCCACGGCGCGCATGTAGGTGCCGCCGTTCCAGGACTCGAAGTGGTTGCCGATGAACAGCGGGGCGCGGTTGCCGTTGTAGGCCCGTCCGAAGGCGGCCATGAGCCCGTCGCGCATCTGCTTGCCCCACATCGTGTGACGTGAGGGCTCGCCCTTGGTCGTACCCGACTGGTTGGCGAGGAAGTTGTAGTCCATCGACAGCGTCTCGAACCTGCGCCCCGGCATGGGAACTTCCTGCAGCGGGAAGTCCCAGAGGCCGTTGATCTTGTTGGGCCAGACCTGCCGGCCGCCGGACGAGCTGGCGTCGTAGCGGAAACCCATCTTCTTGGCCGCGGGGATCAGGTTCTTCTGGCCCTCGAGGCAGGGTGCGCGGCCGCCGACCAGTTCCTTGCTGTAGTCGAAGGGAAGGGGCGCCTGCCGCTTCAGGCCGGTGTTGGTCCTCCAGCGCTTCACGAACTGCTCCGCCTGCTCGATCTCGCTCCTCCACTCCGCGGGCGACCAGGTGCCGACGCCACCGTTGGGGCCGCAGAAGTGGCCGTTGAAGTGGGTGCCGATCTCGTTGCCCTCGAGCCAGGCGAGGCGGACCTGTTCCAGGGTGTCGTGGATTCCCTTGACGTCGTTGAAGCCGATGTCGGATGCGCCGCGATCGTGCTTCGGCGGGGCGTAGAGCTCGCGCTTCTCGTGCGGCAGGACGTAGACGCCGCTGAGGAAGTACGTCATGCGGGCGTCGTACTTCTTGCCGATCTCGCGGAAGTGCGAGAACAGCCTCTGGCTGTCCTCGCCCGCGCCGTCCCAGGAGAACACCACGAATTGCGGCGGCCGTTCACCGGGGCGGAGTTTGCTGACCGCGGGCTGGAGCGGCTGGCGCCCCGTGTCCGCCGTGGACCCGTCACCGATCAGCCGGACCTTTGAGGCGGCCGCCCCTTTGGGTACGGAGAAACGTTTCTGCTCGTCACTCCGGTCCCGCTTCGTGACGACACCGCCGGAGCAACTGCTGACCGCCAGGGCGATCGCCGACGTGGCGACACCCAGGAGCACCTTCTTCGGGGCTGCCATAGCACCTCTCCTCCTCGCGCGTGCGGACATCACCGCGACACACCGTGGCATGACCGAGACGGAGGATTTGTACGACAGGCTGAAGAACATACATATTCACTCTATTGACGTAACTACATGGCAGTTTGCCCCCAATGGACATCTTTGGCCTTTACCTTGCGTTACGATTCTTTTACCGAGTGTTGAGGATTGCCATCCCGCCGCTGCATGCCGTGACCCACGGCCGCCTGATCGCGACCGCGCCGCCCCGGAGGAGACGGGAACCATGTCTGCCTGCTCGCCCACGCCCCTCGACGGCCCCAGTCCCGCGCACCGTTCCGCGCGGTCGCAGGAGTCCCCCCCGACCGAGCCGAACTCCGGCTTTTCGCAACGGAGTTCAGCATCCGGTTCGGGCGCCCGCCGACCCGGTGGCCGCTTCCCGGTCCACCCCGCCGACCTCTCGGCCTCGATCACCGTCTTTCTCATCGCGCTGCCGCTCTCGCTCGGCATCGCCCTTGCCACCGGGGCGCCGCTCCAGGCCGGCCTGGTCGCTGCAGCGGTCGGCGGGATCGTGGCGGGGCTGCTGGGCGGCGCACCGCTGCAGGTCAGCGGTCCGGCCGCCGGGCTCACCCTGATCACCGCGGACCTGATCCATCTGTACGGCTGGCGCACCACATGCGCGCTCACCGTGGTCGCCGGCGTCGCCCAAGTCGCCCTGGGATGGGTGCGGGTGGCCAGGTCGGCGCTGGCGGTCAGCCCGGCCATCGTGCACGGCATGCTGGCCGGCATCGGGGCGACGATCGCGCTCGCCCAGCTCCATGTCGTGCTCGGGGACAGCCCGCAGAGCTCGGCGGTCGCCAACGCCATCGCTCTCCCCGGTCAGTTGGCGAACCCGCATCCTGCGGCGCTGTCGGTCAGCGTTCTCACCGTGGCGACGCTGCTGCTCTGGCCGCGGCTGCCCGGGAAGCCGGGCCGCGCCCTCCGCAAGGCACCGGCAGCCCTGGTGGCCGTGGCGCTGGCGACGGCGTGCTCCGTGCTGGCGGGTCTGCACCTGCCGCAGGTCGAGCTGCCCTCCTGGCGCAGCCATGCGCTGCCCGAGACGCCGCAGGGTCCCGTACTGGGGATGATCGCCGCGGTTCTCACCATCACCCTGGTGGCGAGCGTGGAGTCACTGCTGTCCGCCGTGGCCGTCGACAAGATGACGGCGGCCCGGAAGGGCGCCCCGGACGTGCGCGTGCCACGCGCCAATCTTGACCGGGAGTTGCGGGGCCAGGGCGCGGCGAATGTCGTGTCGGGCCTCCTGGGAGGCCTGCCCGTCACCGGTGTCGCCGTCCGCAGTACCGCGAATGTGGCGGCCGGTGCGGTCAGCCGCGCCTCGTCCGTGATGCACGGCGTCTGGGTGCTGCTGGCCGCGGGGCTGCTGGTGAGTGTGCTGGAGCTGATCCCGCTGGCCGTGCTCGCCGCGCTGGTCATGGTGGTGGGCGTGCAGATGGTCAACCTGACGCACATCCGCAGCGTCCGGCGCCACCGCGAGGTCCTGGTGTACGCGGCGACGGTGGCGGCCGTCGTGCTGCTCGGCGTCCTGGAAGGCGTCGCGGTGGGCGTCGCCGTCTCGGTGGGGGTCGCGTTGCACCGGCTGGCACACACCCGTATCGCCGTGGAGGAGCAGAACGGCGGCGCGTACCGGGTGCTGGTGCGGGGGCAGTTGACGTTCCTGGCGGTGCCGCGGCTCAGCCGGATCCTGGGCCAGCTGCCGGACGGGGCGCGCGTGGTGGTCGAGCTGCACGGCTCGTTCATGGACCACGCGGCGTACGAGACGCTGCAGGGCTGGCAGGACGCGCACGCCGCGCACGGGGGCGCGGTCGAGATCACCGGCCGGGGGCGCAGGATCGCCGAGCCGGCGTCCGCGGCGGTGCACAGCTGCCGCCCCTGGACGCCCTGGCGCAACCACGCCTGCACACAGCCGCCCGCGACCGGGTTCGGGGGCAGCGGAGATCGTGAGGGAAACCGTCAACTCGCCAGCGGGCTCAGTGCCTTCCAGAGAAACACCGCGCCGTTCGTCCGTGAGGACCTCGCCCGCCTGGCGCGGGAGGGTCAGAGCCCGTCGCAGCTCTTTCTGACGTGCGCGGACTCCCGGCTGGTCACCAGCATGATCACCTCCAGTGGTCCGGGCGACCTCTTCACGGTGCGCAATGTCGGGAATCTGGTGCCCCCGCCCCTCGGATCCGCGGCGGCCGGGGGCGGAAGGACGGGCACGGCCGTGGTGGTGGAGGGCGGCGACGACTCGGTGGCGGCCGCCATCGAGTTCGCGGTCGACGTCCTGGAGGTCCGCAGCATCACGGTGTGCGGACACTCCGGCTGCGGAGCCATGAAGGCGCTCCTGGGCGCGATGCCGGACGACCGCAGGACATCGCTGGGGCGCTGGCTGCGTCACGGCCTGCCCAGTCTGGAGCGGATGACGGGCAGACAAGGGGCAGCGAGTCCGCGGATCGCGGGCAGGGAGGCGACCGACCGGGTCGAGGAGCTGTGTCTGGCCAATGTCGTGCAGCAGCTCCACCACCTGGCCGCGCACGAGTCGGTGGCGCACCGGCTGGCCGACGGCTCCCTCGAGCTGCACGGGATGTACTTCCACGTGGGCGAGGCCCAGGCCTATCTGCTCGACGAGAACGCCGAGGTCTTCGCGCCCGTCGCCGCCAACCCGCCCGAGCTCACGGAAGAGCCGCATCCGGTGTGACCCGAACCGCCGCACCCGTCACTCACCAGGATCTTCGACAGGTCTAAACCAATTGAACCGGAAACCCTTGTCACCTGGCCGACTGACTGATGAGCTATGGCGTGGGAACAAGTCACCCTGGGATTGGGAGATGCCGTGAGCAACGAGAGCCTGGCCAACCTTTTGAAGGAGGAGCGACGGTTCGCCCCGCCCGCCGGTCTCGCCTCCGCAGCGAATGTCACCGCGGAGGCGTATGAACGGGCCAAGGCTGATCGACTGAGCTTCTGGGCCGAGCAGGCGCGCCGGCTGACCTGGGCCACAGAGCCCACCGAGACCGTCGACTGGACCAACCCGCCCTTCGCCAAATGGTTCGCCGACGGCAAGCTCAACGTCGCGTACAACTGCGTCGACCGGCATGTGGAGAACGGCCTCGGGGACCGGGTCGCCATCCACTTCGAGGGCGAGCCGGGCGACACCCGCACCATCACGTACGCGGAACTCCAGCGCGAGGTCTCCCGGGCCGCGGGCGCCCTCACCGAGCTGGGTGTCCGGGCCGGTGACCGGGTCGCCATCTATCTGCCCATGATCCCCGAGGCGGTCGTGGCGATGCTGGCCTGCGCCCGTATCGGTGCCCCGCACTCCGTCGTCTTCGGCGGCTTCTCCGCGGACGCGCTCGCCACCCGCATCCAGGACGCCGACGCCCGTGTCGTCATCACCGCGGACGGCGGCCACCGCCGCGGCAAGCCCTCCGCGCTCAAGCCCGCCGTGGACGAGGCACTCACCCGGCCCGGCACGGAGAACGTCCGCAGCGTTCTCGTCGTACGCCGCACGGGCCAGGACGTGGACTGGACCGAGGGCCGCGACGTGTGGTGGCACGAGGCGGTGGACCGCCAGCCCGAGCAGCACACGCCCGAGGCGTTCGACGCCGAGCACCCGCTGTTCATCCTCTACACCTCCGGCACGACCGGGAAGCCGAAGGGCATCCTGCACACCACCGGCGGCTACCTCACCCAGACCTCCTTCACCCACCACGCCGTCTTCGACCTCAAGCCCGAGTCGGACGTCTACTGGTGCACCGCCGACGTCGGCTGGGTGACCGGCCACTCGTACATCGTCTACGGGCCCCTCTCCAACGGCGCGACCCAGGTCCTCTACGAGGGCACCCCGGACACCCCGCACCAGGGCCGCTGGTGGGAGATCGTGCAGAAGTACGGCGTCACGATCCTCTACACCGCCCCCACCGCCATTCGCGCCTGCATGAAGTGGGGCGACGACATCCCGGCCAAGTTCGATCTCGGCAGCCTCCGCGTGCTGGGGTCGGTGGGCGAGCCGATCAACCCCGAGGCCTGGATCTGGTACCGCAAGAACATCGGCGGCGACAGGACGCCCGTCGTCGACACGTGGTGGCAGACCGAGACCGGCAGCATCATGATCAGCCCGCTGCCCGGTGTCACCGACACCAAGCCGGGCTCGGCCCAGGTCCCGCTGCCCGGCATCGCCGCGACCGTCATCGACGACGAGGCCCATGAGGTGCCCAACGGCGGCGGTGGCTACCTGGTCCTGACCGAGCCGTGGCCGTCGATGCTCCGCACCATCTGGGGCGACGACGAGCGGTACAAGGACACGTACTGGTCCCGGTTCGAGGGCCGCTACTTCGCGGGCGACGGGGCCAAGAAGGACGACGACGGCGACATCTGGCTGCTCGGCCGGGTCGACGACGTCATGCTGGTCTCCGGCCACAACATCTCGACCACCGAGGTCGAGTCGGCGCTCGTCTCGCACCCCAAGGTCGCCGAGGCCGCTGTCGTCGGGGCGACCGACCCGCAGACCACCCAGGCGATCGTCGCCTTCGTGATCCTGCGAGGAACCGCGTCGGAGGACGAGGGCCTGGCCGAGGAGCTGCGGTCCCACGTCGCCAAGGCGCTCGGCCCGATCGCCAAGCCCAAGCGGATCCTGCCGGTGGCCGAACTGCCCAAGACCCGCTCGGGCAAGATCATGCGGCGCCTGCTGCGCGATGTGGCCGAGAACCGCACGCTCGGGGATGTCACCACGCTCACGGACTCCTCCGTGATGGAGCTGATCCAGAGCAAGCTCCCGTCCGCTGCCAGCGAGGACTGACGGGCCGGCGACGGTCGTACGGATCGAGGGGCGCTCCGCTTCCGGCGGGGCGCCCCTCATCCGTTCCGGCTAAGCTGAGCGGCAGTCGCGTCAGAGTTGCGACAAGAAAACAGGGTGTGCCGGGAAGTCTGGTCGGCAGGTGCTCGAGCTGTGTCCCGGCCCGAGGGCCTTGACCGTCCCCGACCGGAGGATGAACCCCGTGGCCTCGCCCCAGTCCCGTAAGTTCCTCGGACGTCTCACGCTCCCCGAGCGGATGTTTGTGGCGGACGCGTTGCGGGCCGAGACCGTGGGCGGCGTCCTCCTCCTGACCGCCGCCGTCGCGGCCCTGATCCTGGCGAACACCCCCCTCAGCCATGTGTACGAGGACATCCGGGACTTCCGGTTCGGCCCCGAAGCGCTCCACCTCCACCTCTCGGTCGAGTCCTGGGCGCAGGACGGGCTGCTGACCGTCTTCTTCTTCGTCGCCGGTATCGAGCTCAAGCGCGAGCTGGTCGCCGGTGAGCTGCGCGATCCGAAGGCCGCGGCTCTCCCCGTCGTCGCTGCGGTGTGCGGCATGGTCGCCCCGGCGCTGGTCTACGCGGCCGTGAACGCGGCCGGCGGCGGGGACTTGGGCGGCTGGGCCGTACCGACCGCCACGGACATCGCGTTCGCGCTCGCCGTGCTCGCGGTCATCGGCACCTCCCTGCCGTCCGCCCTGCGTGCCTTCCTGCTCACCCTCGCCGTCGTCGACGACCTGTTCGCGATCCTCATCATCGCGATCTTCTTCACCACGGACATCCACGTCCTGCCACTGGTCCTCTCGGTCGCCGGGCTGGTCCTCTTCTGGTTCCTCCATCGCAGGGGCGTGCGGGGCTGGTACGTCTACGTGCCGCTGGCCCTCGTCGTCTGGGCGCTGATGCACGCCGGCGGGGTGCACGCGACCGTCGCCGGTGTCGCGATGGGCCTGATCCTGCGCTGCACGGTCCGCGAGGGCGAGAAGCAGTCGCCCGCGGAACACATCGAGCACCTCGTACGGCCTCTCTCGGCAGGCATCGCGGTACCGCTGTTCGCCCTCTTCGCGGCCGGGGTGACACTCTCCGGGGAAGCTCTCGCGGACGTGTTCACCACACCGGTGCCGCTGGGCGTCGTCCTCGGCCTCGTCGCCGGCAAGACCATCGGTGTCTTCGGCGGCTCCTGGCTCGCCGCGCGCTTCACCCGCGCCGAGTTGAACGAGGACCTGGAGTGGGCCGACGTCTTCGCCGTCGCCTCGCTCGCCGGCATCGGCTTCACGGTCGCGCTCCTCATCGGCGACCTCGCGTTCACCGACGACCCCGTCCTCGCCGACGAGGTCAAGGCGGCCGTGCTCGTCGGCTCACTCGTCGCGGCGCTGCTCGCGACCGTGCTGCTCAAGCTGCGCAACGTCAAGTACCGCAAGCTGTACGAGGACGAGGAGCGCGACGAGGACCACGACGGCATCCCCGACATCTACGAGATGGACGATCCGGAGTACCACCTGCGAATGGCCGCCATCCACGAGGCGAAGGCCGCGGAACACCGGCGGCTTGCCGAAGCGGCCGCCGCCCGAGGCACGAACGACGCCGGTCCGGCATGATCTGGAGGGCAACCGGCCGGCCGGCACGCTCGAAGGAGTTGAGCGGCCCCGCGTACGGAAGCAATGGAAGCAGCGGAGAAGAGAAGAGGGATACAGCGATGAGCGCAGTCGAGCAGGACGGCGACCGCAGCCTCGGCCGGCTGGTGGCCGCGGCGACAGCCGATCTGTCCGCCCTGGTGCACGACGAGATCGCCCTGGCCAAGGCCGAGATCCGCCAGGACGTCAAGCGCGCGGGCATCGGCGGAGGAGCGATCACGGCGGCCGGGACCCTGGCGCTGTTCGCCCTGCCGGTGCTGAGCTTCGCCGCCGCGTACGGCATCCACAACCTGGGCCTCGGGCTGGCCTGGTCCTTCCTGATCGTGGGCGCGGCGTATCTGCTCGTCGCGGCGGTGCTCGGGCTGTTCGCCGTCGCCAAGTTCAAGAAGGTGAAGAAGCCGGAGAAGTCGATCGCCTCGGCGAAGGAGACGGCCGCGGTGCTGCAGCACGTACGGCCGCACCCCCGTCCGGCGGACGGCGCCCTCCCCGCCGACGTGACTGTGACACGCTCGTCCGTATGACGGTCCCCGGAACACCAGCCTCGGTCGCACGGCTCGACGGCCCCTGGACCCATCGGAACGTGGCCGCCAACGGCGCCCGCTTCCATATCGCCGAGGCCGGCGACGGCCCGTTGGTGCTGCTGCTGCACGGCTTCCCGCAGTTCTGGTGGACCTGGCGCCACCAGCTCACCGCGCTCGCCGACGCGGGCTTCCGCGCGGTGGCCATGGATCTGCGCGGGGTGGGCGGCAGCGACCGCACCCCGCGGGGCTACGACCCGGCGAACCTCGCCCTCGACGTGACCGGGGTGATCCGGTCCCTCGGCGAGCCGGACGCCGCGCTCGTCGGCCACGACCTGGGCGGTTACTTGGCCTGGACGGCGGCGACGATGCGGCCGAAGCTCGTCCGGCGGCTCGCGGTCTGCTCGATGCCGCATCCGCGGCGCTGGCGTTCGGCCATGCTCGCCGATGCCCGGCAGTCGGCAGCGGGCAGCCACGTCTGGGGCTTCCAGCGGCCATGGATCCCGGAGCGGCGGCTGACGGCGGACGGCTCGGCGCTGGTCGGGCAGCTCATCCAGGACTGGTCCGGCCCCCGCCCGCCCGAGTCGGAGGCCCTGGACGTGTACCGGCGGGCCATGAGCATCCCGTCGACGGCGCACTGCTCGATCGAGCCGTACCGGTGGATGGTCCGGTCGCTGGCACGGCCGGACGGGATCCAGTTCAACCGGCGGATGAAACGGCCCGTACGCGTGCCGACGCTTCATCTGCACGGGTCGCTCGACCCGGTGATGCGTACACGGAGCGCCGCGGGGTCCGGGCAGTACGTCGAGGCGCCGTACCGCTGGCGGTTGTTCGACGGGCTGGGGCACTTTCCCCACGAGGAGGACCCCGTCGCCTTCTCCGCCGAGCTCGTCAACTGGCTGAAGGACCCCGAGCCGGACCGCTGACGGCCGCTCACATCGCGGCTCGCATCGCGGGCTCACCTCGCGTCCGCGGGGCTGTTTCCGGACAGCCCCGGGGCGCCGGCGTCGTACACCCTTCCTACGAACGCCAATTGCCGCGCGCATAGGCCGATTGGCGGCGCGAGGGGCGGTTACCGACCCTCCGTCACGGGCACGCTTCCCGGTATGGGTTGGACGCACGACTCCCATGACGCAGGGAGTACGGGGGCTTCTCCCCGGGACACAGCAGTTCGCAGCCGACGCGCCTCCGCCGCGCGCACCGCCCCCAAGGGGGTGATCGTCGCGGGACGACCCGGCCGGGTTTCCGACCTTCAGCTAGGCATTCCGCGCATTCTCCGTCGCCGCGCCCGCTGGGTGTCGGCGCGGCTGCGCCATCCACGCGGCTGACGCGGAGGTGAGGCGGCGGCCCGCTCGGTCTCCGGCCGGTCCGTAACGGCCACCGGTCCGACGGCGCCGCCCCCGCCCCCGAAGTCCGCGCACCCTCGCTCCGGGCACGGCACCGGCCCGGCAGGGCCGTCTACAGCGCGCACCCCTCGCTGTCCACCTGGCGCTTGGCCGTACGGCCCTTGACGATGTCCTCGCGCACCTCGTCGGCGGTCAGGGCGTACCCGGTGTTCGCGTCGTCGAGCGACTTGGCGAAGACCACTCCGTACACCTGGCCGTCCGGAGTCAGCAGCGGTCCGCCGGAGTTGCCCTGCCGGACCGTGGCGTAGAGGGAGTACACATCGCGGCTGACCGTGCCACGGTGGTAGATGTCCGGGCCGCTGGCGTCGATGCGCCCCCGGATCCGGGCCGCACGGACGTCGAACGCGCCGTTCTCCGGGAATCCGGCGACGATCGCGCTGTCGCCCGTGCCGGCGTCGCGCTGGGTGAACTGCAGGGCCGGGGCCCGGAGACCGGGGACGTCGAGGACGGCGATGTCGCGCTCCCAGTCGTAGAGCACGACGCGGGCGTCGTAGAGCTTGCCCTCGCCGCCGATCTGCACGGTCGGCTCGTCGACTCCGCCGACCACATGCGCGTTGGTCATGACGCGGTTCGGCGAGAAGACGAATCCGGTGCCCTCCAGGACCTTGCCGCAGCTACGGGCCGTGCCGAGGACCTTCACGATGCTGCGCTGGGCGCGGGTGGCGACCGGGCTGGTCGCCAGCTTGGGATCGGGCGGAGCGACCGAGGTGATGGGCTCGTTGGAGAACGGGCTGAAGACCTGCGGGAAACCGTTCTGGGCGAGGGCGGAGCTGAAGTCCGCGAACCAGGTGTTGGCCTCCCCCGGGATCACCTGCGATACGCCCAGCAGGATCTTGGAGTTGCGGACTTCCTTGCCGAGCGTGGGCAACGACGTGCCGGCCAGAGCCGATCCGATGAGCCAGGCCACGAGCAGCATCGCGACGACGTTGACCACCGCGCCGCCCGTCGCGTCGAGCGCGCGGGCCGGTGACCAAGTGATGTGCCGGCGAAGCTTGTTGCCCAGGTGTGTGGTGAACGCCTGGCCGACCGAGGCGCAGACGATGACCACGACGACCGCCGCGACGGCCGCTCCCGTACCCGGAGTCGCCTCGTCCGTGACCTGATCCCAGATCACGGGCAGCAGATAGACGGCAACCAGACCGCCGCCGATGAATCCGATCACCGACAGGATGCCGACCACGAAGCCTTGCCGGTAACCGACGATGGCGAACCACACAGCGGCGAGCAACAGAAGGATGTCCAGCACGTTCACCGAGATACCGTCTCATGCGCTCCAGTCGAGAGGGACGTGCTTACTGCGGTCCCAGGGGCGTTCCCAGCCGGCGAAATGCAGAAGGCGGTCGATCACACCGGCCGTGAAACCCCAGACCAGGGCATCCCGGACGAGGAACGCGGGGCCCTGGTAGCCGCTCGGGTGGGTGGTGACCGCGCGGTTGGCCGGGTCCGTGAGTTCCGCCACTGGCACCGTGAACACCCGGGCCGTTTCGGCCGGATCGACCGGGGCCACGGGGGACGGCGCCCGCCACCAGCCCAGCACGGGGGTGACGACGAAGCCGCTCACCGGAATGTAGAGCCGGGGCAGGGCGCCGAAGATCTGGACGCCCGAGGGGTCCAGGCCGGTCTCCTCCCACGCCTCGCGGAGCGCGGCGCGCAGCGGTCCTACGGTCCGGGGATCGCCGTCCTCCGGGTCGAGGGCGCCGCCGGGGAAGGACGGCTGGCCGGCGTGCGACCGGAGGGTTCCGGCGCGCTCCATGAGGAGCAACTCGGGGCGGTGACCGTTCGTCGCGCTCGGACCGGCAGGGTCGGAGCGGACAGGAGCTGTGGCAGGGCCGGGCACTGCGGACGTATCGGCGGCGCCGGGGCGGGCAGGGGTCGTGCCGGCGCTGTGGGGGCCGACCTCATGGGTGGCGGCGCTGTGGGGGCCGACGCTGTGGGGGCCGGCGTTGTGGGGGCCGGCGTTGTGGGCACCCATCTCGTCGGTGACTGCGCTGCCGGTTTCCCCGTCGTCGGTCCCGCCGCCGTCGCCGCCGCCGTCGCCGAACAGGATGAGGACCGCGGAGGGGCGGCCACCGGAGTCGGGCGGCAGAAAACGGCTGAGCTGCTCCGGCTCGACGGTCTCGGCCGCGCGCACCACCGGGTCCAGCCACGCGGGAAGCCCGTCGGCGCTGACGGTGATCTCGCCGTCGAAGGCTCCGGAGGTCCCGGGTGACGCTCCGAAGGTCTCCTGGGGACGGCTCATGCGGCCCCCAGCGGCAGGGCGGGCTTGCCGGGATAGTCGGCCGGGGGCTTCAGCCGCTGTCCCGGCGCTCCGCCCAGCTCGTACTTCAGCAGCTTCTTCGCCTTCTCCGGGTCGGTCTCGCCCTCGCCGTACGCGGGGCAGAGCGGGGCGATGGGGCAGGCGCCGCAGGCCGGTTTTCGGGAGTGGCAGACGCGGCGGCCGTGGAAGATGATCCGGTGCGAGAGCATCGTCCAGTCGCTCTTGGGGAAGAGCGAGGCGATCTCGGCCTCGACCTTGTCCGGGTCCTCCTGCTCGGTCCATTTCCAGCGGCGTACGAGTCGGCCGAAGTGGGTGTCCACGGTCAGGCCCGGGACCCCGAAGGCGTTGCCCAGCACCACATTCGCCGTCTTGCGGCCCACGCCGGGCAGGGTGACCAGGTCCTTCAGCCGCCCGGGCACCTCACCGCCGAAGTTGTCCCGCAGGGCGGTGGAGAGGCCGATCAGCGACTTCGTCTTGGCGCGGAAGAAGCCGGTGGGCCGGATGATCTGCTCCAGCTCCTCGGGATTCGCCGCCGCCATGTCCTCGGGTGCGGGGTAGACGGCGAAAAGATCCGGGGTCGTCTGATTGACCCGGAGATCGGTCGTCTGGGCGGAGAGCACGGTCGCGACGAGGAGCTGGAAGGGGTTCTCGAAATCCAGCTCGGGATGGGCGTACGGGTAGAGATCGGCCAGCTCGCGATTGATTCTGCGCGCCCTCCGGACGAGCGCGAGCCGGGACTCGGGGTTGGCTTTTGCGCTTTTCGCTACCTTTCTCCCCTTGGCAGGCTCGTGTTCGCCCACAGCGGAATTTCGCGACCCGCTCACCCGTACAGCCCCCTTGCCCTGTGCTCTCACCGGCGTATTGGACACCCGGCCAGCGTAAGGCCCGGCACCGACAAACGGCCTGGCCGCCGGAAATCGGAACCCCGATCGGACCCCTGCCGTATGGCTTCCGCGGGGCATGCGCCACACTTGTGTTTGATCACACAGTTTTACCGTCCGGCATCATGGGGACGACGGTCCCCTGTGCATGTCGACAAGGAGAGATCTCGTGGACGACGTTCTGCGGCGCGCCCCGCTGTTCGCGGCGCTCGATGAAGAGCAGGCCGCTGAGCTGCGCGCCTCGATGAGCGAGGCCACCCTGGCCCGCGGCGACGCCTTGTTCCACGAAGGTGACCCGGGCGACCGCCTGTATGTGGTCACCGAGGGCAAGGTCAAGCTGCACCGCACCTCCCCCGACGGCCGCGAGAACATGCTCGCGGTCCTCGGCCCTGGTGAGCTCATCGGCGAGCTCTCCCTCTTCGACCCCGGCCCCCGTACGGCCACGGCCAGCGCTCTCACCGAGGTGAAGCTGCTGGGCCTGGGCCACGGCGACCTCCAGCCCTGGCTGAACGCCCGGCCCGAGGTGGCCACCGCGCTCCTGCGCGCCGTGGCACGCCGTCTGCGCCGGACCAACGACTCGATGTCCGACCTGGTCTTCTCCGACGTGCCCGGTCGCGTCGCGAAGGCCCTGCTCGACCTCTCCCGCCGCTTCGGCGTGCAGTCGGAGGAAGGCATCCATGTCGTCCACGACCTGACCCAGGAGGAGCTGGCCCAGCTCGTCGGCGCCTCCCGCGAGACGGTCAACAAGGCCCTCGCGGACTTCGCGGGCCGCGGCTGGCTGCGCCTGGAGGCACGGGCCGTGATCCTGCTGGACGTGGAGCGGCTGGCCAAGCGCTCGCGCTGACCGCGCGGCGCTCTCGCAGCGCGTGAAGGGGTCCCACCGGGCGGTGGGGCCCCTTCGGCGTACGAGCGGCCGTCTGGGGCGCGGGACGAGCCGCCGCCAGGCACGCGAGACGCTCACGCCGTACGAGCTGGGCCTCCGCCGCCGAAGCTGCGCACACGCCGTACGAGTTCCGCGGCTCGCGCATGGCAGCGCCCGGCACGCGCGAGGCACACCGGGCGCTCCCGAGGCGACGGGCGGCCGAGTATGCCGACAGGGCCGCGGCCGCACACCACGGGGTTTTCACCGGGTCGCGGCACGGACTCGCGTGGGCCCACGGGGGAAGGCCGGGGGACCGTGCCGCGACTAGGGGGAACTTACTGGCACGCGCGAGAGCGCAACAAGGGCTTGCACGCGATCAATTTCCCTACGCCATCCGCACGTTGCCGTCCTACGCCGCAACCGCCCACAACACCCCGTGGAGCGGTTCACGCCGGACGGGGACGCAGTGGCGCCTGTTGCGCGCCCGCACGCACTGCGCGATTCCTTCACACCGTCCACGCAAGGGAGTTGCCCCGGTGAAGATGGTCTCCCGGGCTCGGTATTTCGCTCGCGCACGCGCGTTAACCTGGGCACCTCACGGAGGGAGCCCGCCATGGCGAAGGACACCCTGGAGGAGTTCGCCGCCTGGATGGCGGACCTGATGAGGTCCCGCGGCTACGACATCGACCACCCGCGCGGCGGCGGCCGCACCAGGATCGCCGACGACGCCGGCGTCCACCGCGCCGCGGTCACCCGCCTGTTGCAGCGGCAGAGCATGCCGGACCTGGCCACCATGCGCGGCCTGGCCCACGCACTCGGCGTCCCCGTACGGGACGTCCTGGTCCGCTCGGGCAAGCTCACCGAGGACGACCTGCCCGCACCTGCGCCGCCGCCCCGGCGCCGCTCGGCACGCGGGCGGCGCATCACACTGGAGGAGGCCGCGGAGCTGCTGGGCGTCCCCGAGGAGCGCCGCGCGCTCTTCCTCCAGGTGGCAGCGCCCTTCCTGCCGGGCAAGCCCGGCAGGGCCGGGGCGTGAACGGAGCGCCGGAGCGGGTGTCGCCCGCCCGTGCCACGCCCTCAAGGCACGGACGCGCCGCACTGCTCAGGCCCGGGACGTGCCGCATCCTCAGGGCACGGGACGTGCCCCGGCTTTCGGCACCCTCAAGACATGCCGCATCTTCGGGAAGCGCCGGGGCAGGCCCCGCCGTTCGGGCCACAGAACGCCCCCTCACGGCACCGGAGTCCGGGCCGACCGCGGCTCAGATCAGCCCGTGCTCGCGCAGATAGTCGAGCTGCGCCCGCACCGACAGTTCCGCCGCGGGCCACAGCGACCGGTCCACGTCCGCGTAGACGTGGGCCACGATGTCCGGTGCCGTGCGGTGGCCGGCCTCGACGGCCGTCTCCACCTGGGCCAGGCGGTTCGCCCGGTGCACGAGGTAGTACTCGATGGCGCCGCGGGCGTCGTTCAGCACCGGCCCGTGGCCGGGCAGGACGGTGCTCACGCCGTCGTCGACCGTGAGCGAGCGCAGCCGCCGCAGGGAGTCGAGGTACTCGCCGAGCCTGCCGTCCGGGTGCGCCACCATCGTTGTGCCGCGCCCCAGGACCGTGTCGCCCGTCAGGACCGCGGCGTCGGCCGGGATGTGGAAGCACAGCGAGTCGGAGGTGTGGCCGGGGGTCGGGACGACCCGGATCTCCGTCCCGCCGTCCGTGATCACATCGCCCGCCTCCAGACCCTCGTCTCCTAGCCGCATCGCCGGGTCCAGGGCGCGTACGGGCGTACGGGTCAGCTCCGCGAAGCGGGTCGCGCCCTCGGCGTGGTCCGGGTGGCCGTGGGTCAGCAGCGTGAGCGCGACGCGCTTGCCCGCCTTCTCCGCCTCGGATATCACCGCACTCAGATGCGACTCGTCGAGCGGGCCCGGGTCGATGACGACCGCGAGGTCCGAGTCCGGCTCGGAGACGATCCAGGTGTTGGTGCCGTCCAGGGTCATGGGGGACGGGTTGGGCGCCAGGACGCACACGGCCCGAGCGGTGGCGGCACCGCCGATCGGTCCGCCGCGCGGCTGCCCCGGCAGGGATCCGGCGAAGGTCATGAGCCGGCTCCCGCGGTTCCGTTGGATCCCGTCGACGCAGAGGTCTCCGGCTCCGAGACCGGGATGTGCATCGTGAACTCGGCATGGCCGGGCCAGCTCAGCACGATCTCCTCGCCCCGCAGTTCCGCCCGCGCCAGAACGGGCGTCAGATCGCGTCCCTCCCCGGCCGCCAGCGCCTCGGCAGCCGAACCGTACGGCTGGAGTTCCCGGAGCATGGCGATCGTCGGGGGCATCATCAGCAGCTCGCCCCGGTCGTAGCCGGCGGCCGCCTCCCCGGGGAGGATCCAGACGGTGCGGTCCGCCTCGGTCGACGCGTTCCTGGTGCGCTGTCCCTGGGGCAGTCCGGCGACGAAGAACCAGGTGTCGTAGCGGCGGGCCTCGAACTCGGGCGTGATCCAGCGGGCCCAGCAGTGCAGCAGGTCGCTGCGCAGCACCAGACCCCGCCGGTCCAGGAACTCCGCGAAGGACTGCTCGCGGGCGACGAGCGCCGCCCGGTCCGCCTCCCAGTCCTCTCCGGTGGTGTCCTCGACGACCGTCTCCGGGGACGACCCGGCGAGCAGCACGCCCGCCTCCTCGAAGGTCTCGCGGACGGCCGCACAGACCACGGCCTGGGCCGACGCCTCCTCATCGACGCCGAGCAGGGCGGCCCAGTCAGCGAGCGAGGGCCCCGCCCAGGCGACGGGGCGCTCGTCGCGCGGATCCACGGAGCCGCCCGGATACGCGTACGCGCCCCCGGCGAAGGCCATGGAGGCGCGTCTGCGCAGCATGTGGACGGACGGGCCCTGCGCCCCGTCGCGGAGAAGCAGCACGGTGGCGGCGCGGCGGGGCGTCACGGGCGTCAGCTCGCCGCCGGCGAGCGCGCGGATCCGCGACGGCCAGTCGTCCGGGTTCCAGCCCCTGCTCTTCCGCTCGGACGGCTCCGGCCCATTCTCGGTGGTCATGGGCCGGATGCTATGCGCTCCCGGGAAGATGTTCGAGGGGACCCCGAGGGCGCGGACCGCACCCTCGGCATCAGTCCGCGATCTCGACCTGGATCTCGACCTCGACGGGGGCGTCCAGCGGCAGCACCGCCACACCGACCGCGCTGCGCGCGTGCACGCCCTTGTCGCCGAGCACCTTGCCCAGCAGCTCGCTGGCACCGTTGATGACGCCCGGCTGAGCGGTGAAGCCCGGCGCGGAGGCGACGAAGCCGGTGACCTTCACGACCCGCGCGATGCGGTCCAGATCACCGACGACGGACTTGACCGCCGCCAGCGCGTTCAGCGCGCAGATACCGGCCAGCTCGGCGGCCTTCTCCTGCGTCACCTCGGCGCCCACCTTGCCGGTGCCCTGCAGCGTCCCCTCCACCATCGGCAACTGGCCCGAGGTGTGGACGTAACTGCCGGAGCGCACCGCCGGGACGTAGGAGGCGAGCGGCGGGACGACCTCGGGCAGCTTCAGCCCCAGTTCGGCGATCCTCTCCTCGACCGCGCTCATGCCTTCTCCCGCTTGAGGTAGGCCACCAGCTGCTCCGGGTTCGGACCCGGCACGACCTGGACGAGTTCCCAGCCGTCCTCGCCCCAGGTGTCGAGGATCTGCTTGGTGGCGTGCACGAGCAGAGGCACTGTCGAGTATTCCCACTTGGTCATGGGCCCGACTGTAATACCTGTGCGGAGCGGCCTCGTGCGTAGGCCGGGCGCCGACTGGTTAGGCTCCCGGGCATGAGCAGGCTCCATGTCGTCAGCGGCAAGGGCGGTACCGGCAAGACGACGGTCGCCGCGGCCCTCGCGCTCGCCCTCGCCTCCGAAGGCCGACGCACTCTGCTGGTAGAAGTCGAGGGCAGGCAGGGCATCGCCCAGCTCTTCGAGACCGAGGCGCTGCCCTACGAGGAACGGAAGATCGCCGTCGCGCCGGGCGGTTCCGGCGAGGTGTACGCCGTCGCGATCGATGCCGAACGCGCCCTGCTGGACTACCTCCAGATGTTCTACAAGCTGGGCAGCGCCGGACGGGCCCTGAAGAAGCTGGGCGCCATCGACTTCGCGACCACCATCGCCCCGGGGCTGCGGGACGTCCTGTTGACCGGCAAGGCGTGCGAGGCGGTCCGCCGCAAGGGCAAGGACGGGCGGCCCGTCTACGACTCCGTGGTCATGGACGCCCCGCCCACCGGCCGCATCACCCGCTTCCTCAACGTCAACGACGAGGTGGCCGGGCTGGCCCGGATCGGCCCGATACACAATCAGGCCCAGGCGGTCATGCGGGTCCTGAAGTCCACGGAGACCGCGGTCCACCTGGTCACGCTGCTGGAGGAGATGCCGGTCCAGGAGACGATGGACGGCGTCACCGAACTGCGCGCCGCAGGGCTGCCGGTCGGCGGGGTCATCATCAACATGGTGCGCCCGCATCTCCTCGACGGGGACGACGTACGGGAAGCCGCGGGCGGCAGCCGTGCGGCCGTGGCCCAGGCGCTCTCCCAGGCCGGGCTCGGCGGCGCCCGCCGCGGCGGCCACGCGGAGCGCCTGGTCGAACCGCTGCTGGACCAGGGCAGAGAGCACGCGGAGCGCCTCGCCCTCGAGCGCGAACAGCGCACGGAACTCACCGGCCTGAGCCTGCCCACGTACGAGCTGGAGTTCCTCGGCGACGGCGCGGACCTCGCGGGGCTCTACCGGCTGGCGGCGGATCTGCGGAAGCAGGGAGTGGCGGAGGAAGGAGCATGAGCACCGTGAGCGCGATGGAACCGGTCGCCCTGCTGGAGACCGATCCGCTGCTGGACGACCGGGACACCCGCATCATCGTCTGCTGCGGCTCGGGCGGCGTGGGCAAGACAACGACGGCGGCGGCCCTGGGCGTACGGGCCGCCGAGCGCGGCCGCAAGGTCGTCGTGCTGACGATCGACCCGGCCAGGCGGCTGGCCCAGTCGATGGGCATCGCCTCGCTGGACAACGTCCCGCGCCGGGTCGAGGGCATCGACGGATCCGCGGGCGGCGAACTGCACGCGATGATGCTCGATATGAAGCGGACCTTCGACGAGATCGTCGAGGGGCATGCCGATGCCGAACGGTCCCGGGCGATTCTGGAGAACCCCTTCTACCAGTCCCTGTCGGCCGGCTTCGCGGGCACGCAGGAGTACATGGCCATGGAGAAGCTGGGCCAGCTCCGGTCGCGCGACGAGTGGGACCTGATCATCGTCGACACCCCGCCGAGCCGTTCGGCGCTGGACTTCCTGGACGCGCCGAAGCGGCTCGGGTCCTTCCTGGACGGGCGGTTCATCAAGATGCTCATGGCCCCGGCGAAGATCGGGGGCCGGGCGGGGATGAAGTTCCTCAACGTCGGCATGTCGATGATGACCGGCACCCTCAACAAGCTGATGGGGGCGCAGCTCCTGCGCGATGTGCAGACGTTCGTGGCCGCGATGGACACCATGTTCGGCGGCTTCCGGACCCGCGCCGACGCGACGTACCGGCTGCTGCAGGCTCCGGGGACGGCGTTCCTGGTGGTGGCGGCTCCGGAGCGGGACGCGCTGCGCGAGGCGGCGTACTTCGTCGAGCGGCTGGCCGCCGAGGACATGCCGCTGGCCGGGCTGGTGCTGAACCGGGTGCACGGGAGCGGGGCGAGGCAGCTCAGTGCGGAGCGCGCGCTGGCGGCCGCCGAAAATCTTGACGACGGCCGCATTGTGGATCATATCCCCGGGCAAGCTGGCAATCGTACGCCCGACGACGGCTCCCCCAGGGCAGAGGGCGGGACGAACCACGACACCGATGAACCCGACGCGGCCGAGATCCTGGCCGCCGGGCTGCTGCGCCTGCACGCCGAACGCATGCAGGTGATCGCTCGGGAACAGCGCACCCGCGACCGTTTCACCGCACTGCACCCGGAAGTGGCGGTGGCCGAAGTCGCCGCGCTGCCCGGGGACGTGCACGATCTCGACGGGCTGCGGGCCATCGGCTCGCGGCTCGCGGACGGGCGACCGGCCATGGCCTGAACTCCGGGTAGCGGTGAACTCCGGGTAGCGGTGAACTCCGGTGGCCCTGATGCTCCGGCTCGGCGCGGCCTGAACTCCCGCTCCGGGAGGGCCGGTCCGCCGGGTGCACGATCCGCACGACGGTACGAGACACACGGCGGCACGAGACACACGCCCACTCAATGCCTCTCAGCGCGGCGCGTGCCGACGGACTGGTGAAAGGGTTCTGCTCACGGGGACACGAAGGGCTCCGTGCTCGGCACTGTGCCGGTGACGCCGCACACGCACCGGTGAAATGGCTCTGCCCGGGCCGGCTGCCCGGGCATTGATGAGCCGTACTTCTCGTGACGTCTGGCCGGCGAGCCGGTGGGGGGTGGCTTTGACCGGGACCGTGCCGCGGGGCTGCTAGCCCGCCGCCGCGAAGTCCGGGTCACCTACCTCCACATCCACATCCACGTCCACATCCATCGGCAACAAGCCCATGGACTGCTCGTACTCCGTGCGCGCGGTCTCCAGAAGCCTGCGCCACGAAGTCACCGTTGGGCGGCGGCGCAACAACGCCCTCCGCTCCCGTTCCGTCATACCCCCCCACACGCCGAATTCGACCCGGTTGTCCAGGGCGTCGGCCAGGCACTCGGTGCGCACCGGGCATCCGGTGCAGACCGCTTTGGCCCTGTTCTGTGCCGCACCCTGAACGAACAGTTCGTCCGGATCAGTCGTGCGGCAGGCTGCCTTCGTACTCCAGTCGGTTACCCAGCTCATGCTGGCGCCGTCCTCTCCCGAATCGAGGCTCCCCCACGGCGGCAGCGGCATATTCACCGTTGCCAGTTGAGGACGTTACGGAAGGAGGGCATGCCGCAACACCCCCTGCGGGCCCAATCTTGAATGGTCCGAACGGACTATGCGTACGCGGCAGATCACCCAACGGAGTGAGGTGGGGGCATACGGGACGTACCCGGCAGATGAGGGCGGTTCTCCGACGGCACAACGGAACCCGAGCGACACATGACGTCAATCCGGACACAACTCCACTCCGGGGGAGGGAGAGAGGAGTGATACGGACGCGCGTCGCCGTAACCGTCAGAAACAGCTTAGGCCAATGGATGCATGTCTGTCCGGCGAATGAGAACGTAGGCTGCCCCCATGGCTAAGAAGCGCTCGGTCATGAGCGCCGGCGGGGGAACCGGCGGCGGGCTGACCATGACACAACAGGCCGCCAAGTTCGTCGGCATCAGCGTGCTCGCCGGAGCCGTCATGGCGGGCATCGCGCTGCCCGCGGCCGGAGCGCTCGGCCTCGCGGCCAAGGGTTCGGTCGAAGGCTTCGACGAGATCCCGGCCAACCTCAAGCGCCCGCCGCTCAGCCAGAAGACCTCCATCCTCGACACCGAGGGCGACGCGATCGCCTCGGTCTACTCCCGCGACCGCACCGTCGTACCGATCAAGGACGTCTCGCCGTACATGCGGAAGGCGGTCATCGCGATCGAGGACGCGCGCTTCTACGAGCACGGCGCGGTGGACCTGAAGGGCATCCTCCGCGCGGTCAACAAGAACGCGCAGGACGGCGGCGTCTCCCAGGGCGCCTCCACCCTCACCCAGCAGTACGTGAAGAACGTCTTCGTCGAGGAGGCGGGCGACGACCCCGACAAGGTCGCCCAGGCCACGCAGCAGACCATCGGCCGCAAGATCAAGGAGCTGAAGTACGCGATCCAGGTCGAGGAGGAGCTCGGGAAGAAGACGATTCTCGAGAACTACCTCAACATCACCTTCTTCGGGCAGCAGGCGTACGGCGTCGAGGCCGCCGCCCAGCGCTACTTCAGCAAGTCGGCCAAGGACCTGGAGCTGCAGGAGGCCGCGCTGCTCGCCGGCATCGTCCAGTCGCCGAGCCGCTACGACCCCGTCAACGACGAACAGGAAGCGACCCGGCGCCGCAACACCGTGCTCCAGCGCATGGCCGACCTGGGCGACGTCACGCAGACACAGGCCGACAAGGCGAAGAAGAAGCCGCTCGGCCTGGACATCAGCAAGCCCAGGAACGGCTGCATCACCGCCTCCAGCGGCTCCGGGTTCTTCTGCGACTACGTCAGGGAGGTCTTCCTCCAGGACCCGGTCTTCGGCAAGACCAAGGAGGCACGCGCCAAGCGCTGGAACCAGGGCGGCCTGACGATCCGTACGACGCTGGACCCGCAGGCCCAGGAGTCCGTGCAGGACTCGATCCGCGACCACGTCCACCAGAAGGACAAGGTCGCCACCGCCGTGACGCTCGTCGAGCCGGGCAGCGGCAAGATCCGCGGCATGGGTCAGTCGCGCCCGTACGGCTTCGGCGACAACGAGACGCAGATCAACCTGTCGGTGGACCGGAAGATGGGCGGTTCGAACTACGGCTTCCAGGTCGGCTCGACCTTCAAGCCGTTCACCGCCGCGGCCGCCCTGGAGCAGGGCAGGCCCACCTCCCAGTCGTATCCGTCGCCGAACAAGATGCCGTACCCGAGCCCGGTGCAGACCTGCGACGGCACGTGGGCGAACAACGGGTCCGAGACGGTGCAGAACGAGACGCGCGAGGAAGTCGGCCCGTACAGCCTCAAGGAGGCGACGGCGAAGTCGATCAACACCTACTTCGTAGCGATGATCGGTGACATCGGGGTCTGCCCCGTGACCACCCTCGCCAAGAACATGGGCGTGCAGATGGGCAACGGCGGCGCACTGCCGCAGAGCCCCTCGGTCACCCTCGGCAGCGCGACCATCGCCCCGCTGTCCATGGCCAACGCGTACGCGACCTTCGCCAACAGCGGCACGTACTGCTCCCCGGTCGCCATCGACTCGGTCACGGACGCGAACGGCAAGGACCTCGACGTCCCGAAGTCCACCTGCAAGAAGGTCATGTCGGCGAAGACCGCGAAGACGATGAACGCCCTGCTGCGGGGCGTGGTCGAGGACGGTACCGGCCGGCAGGCCGGACTGGACGGGCGGGACAGCGCGGGCAAGACGGGTACGACGGACAACCGGGTCGCCGCCTGGTTCGTCGGCTACACGCCCAACATGGCCGGCGCCGTCTGGGTCGGCAGCCCCGGCACCAAGGTGCCGATGGAGAACATCACGATCGGCGGCCAGTACCACCCCAAGGTCTTCGGCGGCGGCGTCCCCGGACCGATCTGGCGGGACGCGATGGCGGGCGCGCTGTCCGGCAAACCGGCACCGGGCCTGCCGGTGGCACCGATCTCGGACGGCAAGCCGGACCGGCCGGACAAGCCGGACGACCCGGGCCGAGGCAACGGCAACGGCGGCTCCCCATGGCCGGACATCTCGCTCCCGCCGGACCTGATCGGCGGAATCGACGGCGGCTTCACGAACGGCGGCCAGGACGGTCCCGGCGGGCAGCGAGGACGCAAGAAGCCGCACTGAGGGCGGCCGGGGCCCGCGAGGAGCGGGCTGCCGGACACGTGACGGAAAGGAAAGGGGCGGCCCGGTTTCCCGGGCCGCCCCTTCGCGGTCTTCGTGCGCGGTGGTGGCTCACGGCGCCCGCCCGAAGGAGAGGGACGGGCTCGGGGCCTGTAGCTCCGCGGGCTTCGGGTCCTCCGAGCGTCCGGCGTCCGGCAGGTTCGCGCGGGCCGAGGGCTCGCAGCCCCGCCGACCGGTCGCAGCCCGTAGCCCGCCGACCCGCCATGACCCGTTGCCGCCCGGACCCCGTAGCCCCGCCGGCTCGTCGGACCTCGCCGGACCTCGCCGGACCTCGCCGGACCTCGCCGGACCTCGCCGGACGGCTATCCCGCTATCCCGCGAGCAGGCGCTTGACCTCGGCGGCGACCCGGCCGCCCTCCGCCCGTCCGGCCACCTTGGGGTTGACGATCTTCATGACCGCACCCATCGCCCTCGGCCCTTCCGCGCCGCCCGCCACGGCCTCCTTCACGGCGTCCGCGACGATCGCACCCAGTTCCTCGTCGGACAGTTGCTTCGGCAGGTACTCGGCGAGCACCTCACCCTCGGCCCGCTCGCGCTCCGCCTGCTCCGCCCGGCCCCCATCGGAGAAGGCCGTGGCCGCCTCCCGCCGCTTCTTCGCCTCGCGGGCGATCACCTTCTGCACCTCGTCGTCGGAGAGCTGCCGCGCCGACTTCCCCGCGACCTCCTCGGTCGCGATGGCGGAGAGCGTGAGCCGGAGAGTGGAGGAGCGCAGCTCGTCGCGCGCCTTGATCGCGACCGTCAGGTCGTCCTGGAGCTTGTCCTTGAGCGTGGTCATGCCGTCGATTTTCGCACCTGCGGGGCGCCCCACGCGCCGGAATATCGACCGGGCGGAAACGGCCGCGGTCAACGGCCCCGCCGCGGGTCTGCCACGATGGATGTCATGCGCGCGCGATATGCAGTACCCCTCGGAATCACGGCAGTCGGCGCGGCCGGCATCGGTTACGCCGCGGGCATCGAGGCCCGCTCGTTCCGGCTCCGCAGGATCACGGTGCCCGCGCTGCCGCCGGGCATGCGGCCGCTGCGCCTGCTCCATGTGTCCGACATCCACATGGTGTGCGGCCAGGACAAGAAGCGGCGCTGGCTGCAGTCCCTCGCCGGCCTGCGCCCCGACTTCGTGGTGAACACCGGGGACAACCTCTCCGACAAGAAGGGCGTGCCCGAGGTTCTGGACGCGCTCGGCCCACTGCTCGAGTTCCCCGGGGCGTACGTCTTCGGCTCGAACGACTACTACGCGCCCAAGCTCCGCAACCCCAGCCGCTACCTGCTGGAGAAGATCCGGGGACAGCACGGCCTCAACGGAAGGAACGACCCGGCGATCGGCGTCGAGCGCAACCCGTGGGAAGGGCTGCGGGACGCCTTCGACGCGGCGGGCTGGGTCGGGCTCAGCAACACCCGGGGCCGGCTCAAGCTGGGCGACGGCACCGAGATCGCCCTTACGGGACTGGACGACCCGCACATCAAGCGCGACCGGTACGCGCGGGTGGCGGGCGGCCCGGAGTCGGGCGCGGACCTGTCCCTGGCGGTCGTCCACGCCCCGTACCTGCGGGTCCTGGACGCGTTCACCGCCGACGACTACCCCCTGATCCTGGCGGGCCACACTCACGGCGGCCAGCTGTGCATCCCCTTCTATGGGGCTCTGGTCACGAACTGCGACCTGGACACGGCGCGTGTGAAGGGCCTGTCGACGCACGAGGCGGAGGGCCGTACGTCGTACCTCCACGTCTCGGCGGGCTGCGGCGCGAACCGCTACACACCGGTCCGCTTCGCCTGCCCCCCGGAGGCGACGCTGATGACCCTGGTCCCGCGGGACTGACCCGGCCGGTGCGGGAGGTTCGGGCAACGGCCGGCACCGATCGGAGAGCCTGCGGAGCCGGCCGCGCTGGAGCCGGGTCGGGCCCGCTCGGGGCAGGACCGGGGCCGGTGGCGCGGGCCTGTGCGGGCCCCCTAACCGATTTCGCCTGGCGCGGAGGGTCGGCTACAGTAGTCCTCGTTGCTTCGGGGTGTGGCGCAGCTTGGCAGCGCGCTTCGTTCGGGACGAAGAGGTCGTGGGTTCAAATCCCGCCACCCCGACTGAAGAAACGCAGATCAGGGCCACTTCACCATTCATGAAGTGGCCCTGATTCGTTGTGCGTGACTAACTGCGTGACTACCGCTTCGGCTTGGCCTCGAAGATGCCGTCCATCGCGACCGCTCCAGTCTGGATCACGGGCCGGATCTGCTTCCGGTAGACCTCCTCAGTGACGGCGGTGCCGGAGTGCCCGACCAGCCGAGAGATCTCCTCCAGCGGAACCCCGCTGTCTGACAGCAGCGAGACGAAGCTGTGGCGTAGCTCACGCGGGGTCCAGTCCTCCGCCTTGACTCCCTCCGCCTCGCTGATGGCTTGCCGAAAGGCTCTCCGGACGTTCGTCGAGTCGAGTTCCTTCCCAACCGCGGAAGCAAAGACCAGACCGTTCTCCACCCAGTCGTCGCCCGCTGCCAAGCGCTCCCACCCCTGCTCCTCCCAGTGCTGCCAGAGGACGTCCAAGCACCGTTTCGGCAGAGCGAGCGTGCGCCGGGACTTCCGCGTCTTGGTATCCCCACCGGACCGGACCGACCTCCAGACTGCGATGTACGGCGGGACAGGCGGACTCGCTTCCGGCTTCCCCTTGAGGAAGACGTGGTCCCACGTGAGCGCCCGCAACTCCTCCGTGCGAGCCCCTGTGAGCAGAGCCAACACGATGTACGCGCGCATCGACGTCTCCTCAGCAGCCTTGAGGACCGCTTCCGCCTGAGCGAGTGTCAGCGCCTTGGACGGCCTCCCAAGCTGACCCTTGGGGACTGAACACAGCTCCACCACGTTGCGCTTGACCTTGTCCCGCGCCATTGCTCGCTTGACCGCGCGGTTCAGGCACGAGTGGATGCTTTGCAAGGTGCGGGTGCTCAGCGTCTTGGCCTTGGTCGCGAGCCACTTATCCACGTCCTCCGCGCTAAGGTCACGGAGCTTTCGGGCACCGAGCGATGGGATCACGTGGTTCGTGCTGAGGATCGTGCACGTACCCACGGTGGCCTTGTCGCGCCCGGCTAAGCCGTAAGTCAGCCAGTCGTCCACCGCGTTCTCCACCGTGTACCCGGTGGGGGCGATGGCGAGACCGTCCTCGTGATCCCTAAGGACTTCCTTCAGCTTGTTCTTCGCCTCGGTCTTGGTCTTGCCGCTACCGCGCTTCACGATGCGCTTCCCGCTCGGGTCATAACCCAGGCTGGCGGTCGCAATCCAGCGCTGCCGCTTCTCGTCCCAGTGGAGACCTCCGTCTCCCCTGCTGCGACGCTTCGTCAATGCTGTCCCCCCGCCTCGCGCTCCAGCAGCGCGACGTACTCCGCGATCGCGGACGCTGGGATGAGCCGCGTCCGGCCCTCCTTGACCGCGCGCAGCCTCCCGGTGCGGATCAGGTCGTAGACGACGGTCCGGCTCATCCGCAGGACGCGCATGGCGTCCCGCACTCGGTAGAGGAGCGGCTCCGCCAGCGGATCCCATTCGGGTACGGGCAAGGTCACGGTGTCCCCCTCATGTTGAGTGACGGGCTATCGGAGCCGGACAGCCCGGACAGTTCAAGTTCCGACTGTCCGGACCGTTCGCGCTGGTCAGAAGGGGTAACCGGACAGCCGGACAGCTCGGACACCTTTGACACGGGCTGCGTCCGGGTTTCGGTGTCGGGGTAGTACCGGCCGCTGCCGTCCTTGGCGAGCTGGCCATCAGCGGCCATACGGGAGCAGGTACGGCGAATAGTGTCGATGTCGACCTGCGGCAGGTCGACGGCCATGTCCTTGGGGCGAGCGCCCGGGTTGGCCCTGACGTGGCGCAGGATTGCAGCGCGCGTGTCGCCCACGGTGTGGTCCGAGACCGGGCCGTCCAACAAGTGCCAGGCTCCGGAGGCCTCCTGGAACTGGAGGGCGTATTCGGCTTCGTTCACGTCACGTCCGGTGACGTGGAGGATGCCATCTGCCTGTCCTCGGGCCCGCTTCAGGACGAGTGTGGCGTCGGCGGCGCCAGCGATGCCGTTGGTCCCGGAGACCTCGGTGAGGAAGTCCTCGGACGCCATCTTGCGAACGTGGTGAACCAGGACGACAGCGATGCCGTAGTGGTCCGCGAGCCGCTTCGCGTAACCGACGGCAACGTAGTCCGCGTCGTACGCGGAGACTCCTTGCGGGGCCTGGCCACGCATCTTGGCGAACACGTCGATGACGACCATGCGGGCATCGGGGTTTCGGTCCAACCACCCGGCGATGGCCTCCACCCCACCCTGGGGAAAGGGCGGGCACTCAGTCACGAGGGTCAGTCCGGCCGGCGCCTTCTGCCCGCCCAAGAGCTTGCCCATGCGGGTCTGGAGACGGCGGGGGGTGTCCTCCAGCGCGAGGTAGAGAACCGGGCCGCCCTTGACGGGCACGGAGTCGAACGCCTGGCTCCCAGCGGCCACCGAAAGCCCGAGCCCCAGAGAGAGCCAAGACTTTCCGACCTTGGGCGGCCCAGCGAGCAGGCTGACGCCTTCCGCGAGGATGCCGGGCACCGCCCACTTCGGCTCAGGGAATTGGGCGGCCATCAGCTGATCCGCCGTCCACGCGGTCCGTGGACGTTCCCGAACCGGCGGTGCTTCGGGAGATTGCTGGGGATCGCGCGGTACGGAGTACAGGTGCAGAGGGGGAATCGGGTTCGCGCTCATACGGCGACCTTCCGGGCGCGCTTGGCTCCGGCGCGCAGGCCGGAAGCGATCGTGCGGGGGATCTCGCGCGGTTTCTGTCCGACTTGGGCGGCGGCCTCGGTGAGCCAGGCGGTCACCTCGGCTTCGCTCAGCTCTCCGCCTGCTACGAGCTGTCCGAGCGCCACGGAGGCGAGGTAAAGGGCGTTGTTGTGCTCGTCAGGAGCCGAGCGCTTCACGCGCGTGACTTCGGCCTTCACCGCCGTGCGCAGGTAGGCCGTTCGCCGGTCATGGGCCGTGAGCGGGATGGTGACGGGCATCTGCGGCGGTAACGGTGCCGGGCGAAGCAGGGTGCACAGCCAGTCCGGCAGCGGCGCCACAGGCGCGTCGTACAGGGCTGTGTAGGGGCGCCCGGCCACGGTGCTACCTGCAGCGACGACGTAGCCTCCGTGTGCGCGGGTGTCGACCTTCCAGCCCAGCTTGGCAGCGGTGTTGCGCAGTTTCTCGCCTTCGGGAGCGGTGAAGTACAGGTGTGCGCCGCCGCGGCCGGTGCGCACGGTGTTGGTGTCATGCGGGTAGGGCTGGCTGTGTCGCTCGCACAGCACGGCGAGCACGTCCTCACCGCTGGTGACTCCGTCGGCGGCCCAATTGGCCGGCGGGGTGTCGTTGGTGTCCTTGGGGGTGTCCAGGTCCACTACCACCAGACCGGATGGGCCGGTCGCGACGCCGATGTTGTACGGGGCGTGGGTCCAGCACCGGGTAATGCGGTCCGGGTCAGTGGTGGCCCGCGTCTGCCAGTCGCGGACTGCGGGGCGCTTGTCGCCGGGGATCAGCGGGAAGACATGCCAGCCATGGGCGGCAGCATCGAGCGCTGCCTTGAGCTGCCCGCTCGTGTCCGTTTGGGGCATTCTGGAGTTCTCCTGTTCTGTCTTCGACGGTCAGGGAGAACCGCGGCGGCGGACGACCTTGGTGGGGAGTTCCGCCGCCGCGGCGTAGTTAGCTGTGGAAGTGGTTGCGCTTGATGACGGCCTTGCGGATGTTCACGACCGTGCCGCCGCCCGATGCGCCGAGCACCTGTAGGGCGATGAAGCCGCCGAAGAAGACCGCGGCGAGGATGATGAGTTGCTGGATCAGGGCGGCTAGTGCGGCGATGAACGTGGTGAGCAGGAGCAGGCCGCCGCAGACGGCGGCGAAGCCGATACCCCCGAGCGCGATGTTCACCGCAGTCCGCGAGACGAGCGGCTTGGCGGCGACGGGTTCGGGCCTGGCCGGTTCGATGGTGTAGCCGGTGACCACGCGCCCGTCAGGCAGCACCATCGTCTGCACGGCCGGTATGTGGCCCGACTGGACCGGTGCGAGCGGCGCCGCCTGAGCAAGTGGCATGGGCTGGTGGAGGATGTTCGTCGTCTTGGTCGGGCGGTAGGTGGTGGGTTCATTCACGGCCTCTCTCCTCAACTTCCGATGTTCGGGATGGCGTTGGTGACGGCGTTCACCAGGCCGTTGACGGTGTCGCTGGCGTCGGTGGAGGCGAGGTAGAAGCCGAAGAGCACGGCGACGACCGCGGCGCCGCCACCAAGGGCTTTGAAGCGCAGGAGCAGCAACAGACCGGCGGCGAGCAGCAGCACGAGCGGGATGGTGATGACCATGGGTCCTCCCGGGGGTGGTTAGCGGGTGCAGTCCGGGTAGCGGGCGCCTCGGACGCATTGGCGCGCGGTCTTCTTCGTGACGCGGAAGCGCTCTTCGGTGTCGGAGTCGGTGCGGACAGTCAAGAACCGCTTTTCGCGGTCGATGACGACGCCGGGCGTTCCCTGCTCCGGCGTGCAACCTGTCAGGGCCAATGCGGCAACTGCTGCGAGTGAGGTTGCAAGGGCGTTGATGCGGCGGGTCATCTCGGGCTCCTTGGTGGGGCTGCGTTCAGCGGGTGCCAGCGCGGTAGGTGCGGCGGCTGGCGTTGTAGAGGTGGCGACCGACGCGTATTCGCTTGCCGGTGGCCCGGCAGCGGCGGCAGTCCTTGCCGCGCTTGGCCTTGCCCTTGCGGTCGGCGGTGAGGGCGTGGCCCATGCCCCGGCACTTGCGGCAGTCGCCGAAGGGGCTCAGCCAGCACTTGACGACGTAACCGAGAGTGACGAGCAAGAGGCATGCGCTAGCGAGCGCGATGAGGGTCATGACAGGGCCTCTCAGGCGGGTTTGAGGAGTTTCCGCAGGTAGGCCGCTAGGTGCTAGCGGCCTGATCAGGGGCGGTGTTGGCCGCTAGCGAGGTCGCTAGGTCTAGCGAGAGGGCTTGCTAGACCTAGCGACCTACGGGGGGTCAGGAATCGGCCCGCGTCTTGTTACGTCGCGTGACGGCGTCGATGATGTGCTGACGCTCGATACCGCGCCGGTTGGCGCCCTTGCCGGACTCGGTCTTGCCCCACACCTGGTCCGTCTTGATGCCGTACGGCTTCAGCGCGGCGGCGAGCTGATCGGCCTTGGCGCGGCCCTCCAACGCAGCCCACTCGCCATAGGCGTCGGGGCTGTACTCTGCGAGCCGGTTCACGACCGTCTCCGACCACACCCTGTCCTCGCTGCGACCCAGGACCGCGGCGACGTCGTCCAGGATCGCGTCCGCGCTACGGCTCGCGCTCGCCTCGCCCGCGGCGTCGCCGGACAGGGTGCCCTCGTCCTCGCGCAGGGCGCGGGCACGGTCCAGGACCGTCTCTGCGTCGCGACCGTTGGCGAGGTAGGTGCGCACGATCCCGGAGTCGTCCGACATGCCCTTGAGCAGGCCAACTCCCTTGTGGGACTTCAGGAGCTTGGAGGCGTCCAAGCCCTCGGAGTACGACCCGGCACCGAGCACCACATCGGAAACCTGCCACGAGCCCACCCGCAGCGAGAAGCGGGCTTGGTGCTGGTCACGCAGCACACTGGGGCAGGCGGTGTCATCGGGCTTCTGGGTGGAGTTCATGACCGAGACACCAACCGCCGGCGCGACCCGGGCGAGGTAGACCAGCAGGTCAAGGATGGTCTTGCCATGGGTGGGATGCTGCAAGTACTCCTGCACCTCGTCCACGACGACCAGCGTGAGGGGCATGTTCAGCTTCGGGTCCCGGCTGATCTCAGGGGTGAGCTTGCCCTCCGGGCAGATGTGCAGGGGCAGTTCGGAGAGTCGGTGGTAGCGGTCCTCCACATCCGCCTTCAGCTCCATCAACGCGTTGACCAGGTGCTCGACCGGGTCGAAGCCGTCCCGGGGGACGATGCCGAAGCCGATGCGATGCGCGACCTTGGTGAAACTGCGCCAGTCCGGCGACGCCTTCCCGTCGAACACGATCAGCCGCACATGCGGGTCCAGCGCGGCCGCGAGGGCGATGGTGCGGGCGGAGAACGTCTTGCCCTGCCGCGGGACCGCGCCGACCAGCAAGGAGAGCCACAGCATGCTGGCCATGACGGGGTTGCCGCGCTCGTCCACGCCCCACGGGAACGGCTTCCAAAAGTCCACCCGCGTCGCCCCGAGCAGCGGCGACTTGCCCGACGGGACGGCGAGCGGGTCACGGTCGGCGATCCAGTAGGACACCCTGCGTCCGCTCGTCTCGTCCTTGTCGAGGAAGAGCTGAGTCGGGGCGATGTCCATGCCGGACGCCAGTCGGGCGTGGGCCTTGACCGCGTCCTCGAAAGTCTTGCCGTAGGGCAAGTCGACCACGACGCGCCAGCCGTCGCCGTCCCGGCCGATGGGCCGCGGGAAGGCGATGTTCTGGTCCTTGCCGGTCAGCTTCGCGGCCTCGTGGGCGCGGATGACGATGTCCGAGGACAGGCGCCGCTTGCGGAAGGTCACCCTCGCCCGGTCGATGAGCGGCCGGTCCGCCGGCGCCCCGACCGCGCCAAGTGTTGTGGTCAGCGCGGCCATCGCCATCAGGAGCAGCCAGGACGGCGCCATCACATACAGCGTCAGCGCGGCGGCCAGGCCGACGAACCCGGCGATGGCAGCGATGACGCCCCGCAGGCGCACGCGGTCGTTGCGCTGCCTAGAGAGCTTCAGATACTCGCCGGCGTCCTCGTTCGCGACGGCCGCAAGCCGCAGCGGCTTGCCCTCGACGTCGAACACCCACCGCCCGACCGTGGCCGACCAGCGCCAGGCGCCACGCGGCGAGTACCACAGGACCTTCGGAGTGTAGATGGTCGGCAGGCGCACCACGTGATAGCCGACCATCGTCGAGTAGTGCCGCACCGCCCACTTGCGGACGGCCTTGCGCTGGTCGGGCAGCTTTACCCAGTCCGGCAGGACCGGCAGACGGGCCTTGTCTTTGGCTTCCATCCACTCCGCCACCGACGGCGGATACACCGCCGTGGGCGGGTCAACCTCGGCTCCCTCGGCCAGGCCCTCGGCCTCCGGGTCGTCAGCGTCGGGGAGTTGGGCCTCCCACTCCCCCGGCTTCACCTCCCCCGCGTCCGGCACCGTGGCCGTCGCGGCGGGGGTGGTCTCTTTGCGCAGGAACGGCAGAACCCGCGCGGTCTCCTCTTCCGGCGCCTCAGCAGGCGGACCGGACACATTCATCTCGGTCATGCTGTACGTGCTCCTTCACGGGAGTTGGAGGGGTTCGGCCGACGCTGTAGGAGGTGAGCGGCCGAACCCCGAAAAGGCTGGTCAGACGTCGTGCGGCTAGAGGTCGAACAAGGCATCTACGGCCTGCTCGGGAACGCTGCGGGCGGCCTTGCGCTGGGCGCCCGCGTGGCACTCCGGGCACCAGGCCCGCAGCGCCGCGGCGGGCAACTGCGCGGCGGCGACGGCCGACACCGACTGGTCAGCAGGGGCAGCCGCCAAGTGGATGCGCCCGCCCTTGCCGTACTGGTCCTGCTCACGCGGGCAACGGCCCGCGGTCTTGCTGTGCCGAGTGCCGCACTGCCCGGTGCACTGGCAGCGGAAGCCCGCTGCCTCCACCACCGGCCGCCACACGTCGGCAAACACGAGCGGCTCACTCATGACGCCGCCCCCAGACCGCGCTCTGCCCGCAGCGACTCGCGCAGTACGCGGGCGTTCGCGGGCGAGGTGCGCAACGCCCGTCGGATGCCCTCCGCGGTCAGCTTGACGTCCGGCCAATCGGCCGTCGCCGAACGTGCCTCGGCAAGCAGCTGCTCGGGAGTGCGCTTGGGACGCGTCGACTTCGCGGCATCCGGCACCCGGCCTGTGGCCCGACGCGGGCGGGTCGATTCCGCAGCGACCGCACTGCGCTCGATCGAGACGGCCGACGCCTGCTCGACCGCCTTCACGGGCTTGGTCGGCAGGGTCGACTTCAGGAAGCCGACGGCCACCGGTTGGGGCAGCGCCTTGGCATTGGACGTGATCGGCGCCGGGGCCGATACCGGCAGGTCAGCCGTAGACCGAATCCTTATGGTCTCGGTAGATTCCTCCGTATTTACTTCCGCGGCCGGTGGGGCGTTATGGGTGACGTGGAACATCGCCGAGAGTGCTGCGTCCGCCCCGACTGTGACTCGCTGACGCTGCACATCGAGCAACGCCGATCCGAGTGCCGCATCGCCCGATCCGACCTTGCGAGCCAGTCGCCACGACGCCCGATCGGAGCGCTTACGGATCGTCTTGTCGGGGTGGTTGGCTGCGCGGGCCCGGTGATAGGCGAGCCGCTGCACCACCTCGGCCGCGCGACGCTCGCCCTCGGCGTCGCGGCCCTCGGTGTGGACCGCGATGCGGCGGGCGAGGAACGCCATGCCCTCAGCCGAGACGCACATGCCCATCGGGGTGATGGCGTAGATGACAGTCGTGCCGGGATCGTCGGCCGCCATCGCGGCCATCGCCGACGCAGCCGCCGGCAGCGCCCACAGACCGATGCGCACGACGCGCGGGGACGCCTGCCCCAGCATGGTCAGACCGAGCAGCACGAGCGCGAGGACAGCGGTGGCGCCCTCGCCCGCGGCCACCGCACCCAGAGCAGTGCCCTTGCCGTAGGCACCGCTGATGTTGCTGTAGGTGCCAATCCCACCGAACACCCCGGTGGCGAGCATCGGCACGAACGCTGCGCTCAGCACGATGTTCTGAGACCTGGTCAGCGGCTTGCGAACCTGTGTGGTCACACCGCACCCCCCAGCGCGATCAGGGCGGCGAGGACAAGCAGAGCGCCGCCGAAGCGGGTCAGGTCGACCGCGCGGCGCAGGCCGGTGAACTTGGACACCGCGATCCGCGCCAGTCCTGCCACGTCGGCAGCCATATCGGTCGCTACGGCGGTGCGGATCTGCTCGGGGGTGAGGGTGGCCCACAGCGGGAAGCCGTGGCGGCCCGACAGGTTGGGACGCACCGAGGCCAGCAGCAGGCCCGCGGCGGCAACGAGCAGCGCCATCCCGGCAAAGCCCGGCACGAGCGCGTACGCGGTGAGCGGCAGATCCTTGCCCGCGCTCCATGTACCGGCCATGACGGCACCGATGAACGCCAGCAGCAGGCCGGTCTTCGTGTCGGTCCGGGCAATCTCCGCCTTCACCTCGGCATGCGCAGCGTGTACCTGTACGTCTGCGGTACTCATGCCGCCACCGCCTTACGGGTGCGACGGCGGGCCGTCGGCCGCGTCAGCGGGATGGTGTTTAGCAGTTCCGGCGCGTACTCCTCGATCGCTTCCGCAGCGATCTGGATCGCGTCATCGGGGAAGCCGGGGTTGTCGGCGAGGATGTCGCGGGCCGCGTCCAGACGGGCTGCGCGCTCCATCTCGCTCTCTCCCTCGACCCCGAGCCAGAGTTCGACCGGGGTGCCCAGGGCCAGTTCGATGAAATCGGTATCGCTGACGACCTGGTGGCCGCCGACATACGTACGCATGGTGCTCTCCTGGAATTGAAGGAACAGGGAGAACCCGGCGGCGGGCGACCTTGGTGGGGAGTCCCGCCGCACAGGCATGTGCGTGCCGAGCAAGCCGCGTGCCCTGAGATCGAGCCGCGGTGGCTGTTCTTCGGTGACGACCAGCCATGGCCTCCGGCGCCCATACGAAGCGGCACCGGAGTCCAAAACCACTGGTCATTGCGTTGCGCGGTCTTGCATCCGCGCGGCCGTCATTGCGGGGAGACGGCTCAGAAGCCCACGTATTGGCGGATCTCAAGTAGCGCCCGCTCCCAGCCCGTCGGCGCGCGACCGAAGTCGCCTTCCCAGGTCTTCCGACTGGCGCGGCATTGCCACTCCACGCAGTGCGTGGCATGTATTACCTACCACTCACGCTGACAGATGGATTCCGTGTCGTCAAGCGCTCCGGCTTTTTGATCTGGAACCCGCCTGCCTTGCGGCGGTGACTCAAATATCGCCAAGGGGAAGGGGATTCGGGAGCGTGCACTTGGGGGTGCACTCGTGCACCCCCAAGTCCGAACCGCCCGCACTCGTCCCCTGACCTGCGTAGAGTGACGGTGAGTCAAGCTGATAGTTCGGCCGCTCCTGGGGGACTCGTGGCAGACCGGAACGCCAGACTGGCCGCGCTCATGGATGAGGGCGGCTTCTCGCACAAGTCGCTGGCACGCGCGGTGATCCTCGCGGCGCAGCGCTCCGGCGCGGACATCACCTGTGACCACACCTACGTGAGTCGATGGCTCAAGGGATCTATCCCGCGGGGAGAGATGCCTCGCCACATCGCTGATGCCGTCGGACGCAAGCTCGGACGCCAACTCGCCATCGACGACATCGGTATGGGCGATGCGGCGGTGAACGCCGTACAGCCTGACCTGGGGCTGGATTTCGCGGACCGCACGGAGGCCACCACAGCTACCGTGGCCGACCTTTGGCGCGCCGATCTCGCCGACGCTGAACCCCTGGTTCGGGCCTTACCGGACTCCGCCGCTTGGAACGAAGCTTCCGTTCGGTGGCTGGTCGCGCCGCCTGACGGCGAACTGGCGCGGGTGGGCAATTGGTCCATCGGCGCTGTCGACGTCGACATGGTGCGCTCGACCACGGACGCGTTCGACATGCTCGACGGCAAGTTCGGTGGCGGCCACGCACGGCGCGCCCTGATCCAGTACCTCCACACGGACGTGCGCCCCATGCTCGACGGCACGTACTCGGCCGACGTGGGCAAGCTGCTCTATGCGGCCGTGGCCGAAGCGCTCCGGCTCGCTGCGTGGATGTCGTACGACAGCGGCCTGCACGGCGTCGCACAGCGGTACTTCATCCAGGCACTCCGCATGGCTCAAGCGGCCGGTGACCGGCTGCTCGGCGGAAGCGTGCTCTCTGCAATGAGCCATCAAGCCACCTTCGTAGGCCGATACCGCGAGGCTGCGACGCTGGCGCGCGCGGCGTTCACAGGGCCAGCCGGAAGCCTCACCCCCACAACAACCGCGCAGTACCGCGCGATGGAGGCTCGCGCCCTTGCCCGGCTCGGCGATGCGCGAGGGTGTGACCTCGCTCTGGCCGAAGCCGAGAGGCAGCTCAGTAAGCGTACCGAGGGCAGCGATCCCGCATACATCTCCTACTTCGACGAAGTGGAGTTGGCGGCAGAGTTCGGGCATTCTTTCCGCGATCTCGGCCGTTCCGCGCAGGCCACGGAACGCGGCGCGAGCGGGATTTTCGGGGACGGGCTGAACAATCGCAGCGACTTCTTCGTGACCATGGTGCAGGCACAGGCTTACATCAACCAGGGCGAAGCGGGCCGGGGATTCGAGATCGCGCTGAGCGGCCTACGTCTCGGCGAAGGTCTGAAGTCTGCGCGCTGCGTTCAGTACGTACGCGAGTTCCAGGGCTGCATAACGAGCCCCATGCAGCGGGCCGCGGAGTTCCGCGACTTCACAGAACAGGCCCGCGGATTCCGCCTCTGGCAACAGGCCGGGGGCGAGACCTAGAACGGAGCCCAGTCCCGGCGCGAACTGCCGGAGCGCAGGCTTTCTACCCGCTTCGCGACTTCCTCGGCAGCCCGCGCATTTGTGCCGGCGTTCTGCGAAAGCCACGTGACCATGAGCAGTTCCCGGACGCTGCGAAGCACGGTGTACCCCGACCACTCCCGCACGTCGAAGCCGTAGCCCGTCACGAAGTCGGCATACTCGGCTTCGCTGTGCCAGCCGAAGCTGTCGTAGTACATCGCGGTCTGCATCAGGTCCCATTCGCGCGGGCCGGTGACGAAGCCGTCCAGGTCGATGACCTTCGGGCGGCCGTCCGCGTCACGCAGAACGTTGCCGACGTTGAAGTCTCCGTGCAGGTGCCCCTTCGGCAGCGCGAACGACAGCCGGCCGTACGCGGCTTCCAGCTTCTCGGCGAGCGTGCTCAGGTATGCACGCGTGGCATCCGGGATCACGGCCTGCCTCAGGCGCTGCGCGACCTTGTCAAACGGGCTCAGCGACGGCAGCGAAATGGGCGGCGCCACCAACTCGTGGAGCTGTCGCAGCAGTTCGCCCATTTCGCGCGTACTCGCGTACGTGTCTCCGTCGGCCAGCCCCTCCCAGAAGGTCACGGGGTGGCCGTCGACGACTACGGGTTGCTCGGCCTCCGTGACGAGCCGAGCAGCCGGGTACTCCTCCGTCGCAAGCCATGCCGCCACAGCGACTTCCTGCCGGACGGACGGAAGTCGGTCGGGGCTCCGGCCAACACGGGACACGATCCGACCGCCGTCGATGCGAAAGACGGCGTGGTCACCGAACCTCAGCATCTCTACGCCGTCCGGGGCCACGTCGGCCGCGGCACAAGCACGCTTCAGGATCTCCTCAGCCGCTTCCGCATCGAACTCGGTGCGCCCGCTCGTGGTCATTCCGTCGGGCCCCCCTGGTCCACGGGCAGAGCGCGGATCTCCCGCCCACGCTTCACCTTGGCGATCAGTCCTTGCCCCTCCATCTGCGCGATGGCAGATCGCACCGCAGTCCGCGAAGCCTTGAACATCTCGCACAGGGCTTGCTCTGTCGGGAAGGGGTCACCGACCTTGACTCCGTCGGCTCGGAGTAGATCGGTCATCTTCTCGACCACCGGGCGGCGGTCGCCTGTTCCTGCCACGTACCAGCCGGCACCTTGGACAGACTCGACCAGGCCTTCAGCCTTGAGCACCTTCAGGGCCCGCTCGATCGTGCTTCGACTCGCACCGTGGGCGCTGATCAACTGCGTTTGCGACGGCAGATCATCCTTGATCTCACCCGCCTTGATCTTCTGGCGGAGCGACCCGGCAACCTGCAAGTACGTGTCCCGCGGATTGTCCTGCGGCACCTAGCTCCCCTTCGACGGATTCACGTGGCGTCGATCTACTGTCCTGCATCCCCAGCGTCCCACGACAGGCTCCGTAGACGTACGGGGCCCATGGACTGTCCCAGCTGTCCGACTGTCCGGCTAGCGCGCTGACCTGCAAAGACGCCCCGGACAGTCGGAAACAGCGCTGTCCGGGGTGTCCGGTTACAAGGAACTCGCGGACGACGTCTGCCCATGGCTACGGCAAGCGACAGGCAGGACACAAGCGGCTGCAACACCCGGGGTGTTGCAGCCCGTCGGCGAAGCCGACTCTGAGTGGTCGTGGCGCCGTAGGCGCCTCCGATATGCCTTCCCCCATGAGTGACACAGCTCCACCACGGGAAGCACCTACGCCAAGGCTCTGGGAGGGAACTGAATGAGAAGCGACCCCGACGTCATCAAGGATGAGGACGGCATCGTCTGGACGGAGGACATCACGCCCTTCGACTACGTACGCGAAACGCTGGTGGAATCCGCCGGAACCCGTCGGCGTCCCGTGCCGTGGGACGGCCCCGGCCGACGTGTTGGCTATTCGGTCCTCAAGGCCGACGCGTCCAGCGGTGCCACCCCCGGCATGTTCAAGCGCAGGGTGTTCTGGGTTAAGGACTACGACCGCTCGGAACAGCCGGACGGAACCTACAAGACCGGGGCTCCGAGCGAAGGAGTGGACCCGACAACCGTCGCGCCGGGAGTCTGGGGCGAGTTGACAGACCGGGCCTGGGGCAAGCCCCTCGCGGGGCACGAGACGACTGCCCACCCTTGATGCCCCGTGCACAGCTGAGTGTCTAACTGCGCTACAGCGACGGCGTACTGACGCGAACAACCACGGACGTTCAGGGACCGTCGGGTCAGGTCAACGCGGTACCGGCACAAGGCCAGGCCAGTGATCGAATTGCTTCGGGACGAAGAGGTCGTGGGTTCAAATCCCGCCACCCCGACTGAAGAAACACCAAGTCAGGGGCCTGATCCGCAGAGCGGATTGGGCCCCTGAGTGGTTCCCGCACCCCGCTGGGAGAATTCTGGGAGAAGATCTTGGAGTCCCCTTCCCAGAGGGCCCCTCTCGAGACATCACCGTCCTCTCGTTGAGCACCGCGCACCGCGACCATCGCGACCAAGCACGCTCCTCTGTCACACCCCACCACTAGCGTCAAGGACGATCATCGGGCGAACGTCGCCAAGGGGAGGGCTGGCTGTGGGTGGGAAGCTCCATGTTGGACAGGTGTATCGCTACGCGAGCGGCAAGGATCCGAAGCCCCCGTCGCTGGACGGCTTCCCCAACTTTCACCACGTGACCCACTCACCAGGACATAAGAGGGCCCTGCTGGAAGCCGGCATCAACGGCATGGCCAAGGTGACTACCACCGACGGGGCAAGGCGTCCCGCGATCCTCATCCGCTCGAGTCCCTGGAAAGCTGGCACCGAACAGACGCCCTGGCACGACGTCTTCGACATGGACAACGGCCACGTCCGCTACTTCGGTGATCACAAAGCCAGCCTCAGTGCTGCCCCCGGTACCACCACTGGCAACGCAGCACTCCTCGATGCCTTCACTGGCCATCAAGGACATACTCCCGAGAAACGGGCCGCCGCCACCCCGCTGCTGCTGTTTCGCGCCGTCCCTCAAAACGGCAAGCCCAAGGGGTACGTGGAGTTCTGCGGCCTCGGCATCATCGAGCGAACCGAACGACTGGTGCAGTGGGGAGGACGCGACCACACAACATTCGTGAATTACGTCTACGACATCGCACTCATCGACCTGACTTCAGAGGATGACGCGGTTTCGTGGGACTGGATCCAAACTCGCAGAGACAAGGGCGCCCTCCACGCCGAAGCCCTCGAACTGGCACCACGGGCATGGCGTCAGTGGGTCAAGCACGGTACTTCAGCTCTCCCGAGACTCCGCCGGCGCGTTGCCCGAGCCCAAGTCACCAAAGTGCGTGATCAGCGCCCGGCATCCAACAGCGGCGATGCCACGGACCTGGAACTGATCTACAAGTACTTCGACGGACGCAAGCATGACTTCGAGGCGTTGGCTGCTGCCGTGGCAGCTCGCGTCCTGCGTGGCGCCGGGCACAGTTACGTCGACGGCTGGCTGACGCGCCGGTCCGGTGATGGCGGCGCCGACTTCGTCGGGCGGCTCGATCTTGGCAGCGGTTTGGCGGGCACAAGTCTTGTGGTGCTCGGGCAAGCCAAGTGCGTCAAGCCCGACACCCTGATCACAGCAGAACAGATCGCCCGGGTCGTCGCTCGACTACGACGCGGGTGGATAGGCGTCCACGTAGCTACGGGTGCCTACTCGGAGCCCGCGCAAACAGAGATGGTCGAGGACCAATACCCGATCATCCTCATCAACGGCATGAGCCTCGTCAAAGAACTACGCAGTATGGCCCGTGATGATCACGGAGGAGACCTCACGGCCTGCATCTCGCACGTCCTCAGCAGTCGTGAGAGCTCTGTCACGAACCGACGTCCGGAAGAGGTCCTGCTCCAGTAGCAGGCACCGGCCGTCCACTGACCTTGCCTCTCAGTCCCGGTCGAGGCACGGCTGTCACTGGCTGGAGCTACGCTGCGGCTCACCCATGATCTTCTCCTAGGCCGGGGCTCGAGAGGCCCGCGGGCGTCTGGCCGCTGCCTCACAGACCGGGAAGAAGCGAGCGGAAGGTGCACCAATGACCCAGGATTCCTTACTGTTTGACTTGGGCTCAGCGCCGCACAATGCTGGCGTTCCTCCGCAAGGGGACGCGGAGTTGGAAGCTATCCACTCGTGGTTTCTTTCCCAGAGGAACTACAACTCACGTTTCGCCCAAGTGTTCAGGAAGTCCATTGACGAGGTCTTGGACGGGCAGCGCACAGGCCGATTCGACCTTTACATAACAACAGGCGTTGGGCGAGTCGAGAAGACAGAGAAGACATACCTCGGCACGAAGGTCGAAATTGTTGCGCGAGCCGAATTCGAACTCGGATACGGCGATCCGATGGACTACAGCATCGACGGCTCTAACGTGGACGCCAAGTTCACAATGGGAACCAACTGGGCCATTCCGCAAGAAGCGTTGGGCCACATCTGCCTGCTACTGCAGGCGAACGACCGGAAAGGATTCTTCCGGGTAGGGCTTCTTCGAATCACCACAGACGTTCTCAATCCCGGCTCTAACAAAGATGGAAAGAAGGGAATTTCCTCCGCAGGCCGGAAACAGATTCGCTGGATCATTCAGGAGGGAAAACTTCCACCGAACTTCCTTCTGGCCCTCAAGGAGGAGTCACCCGAGAAGCTGGATGCCATCTGGCGCGCCTCCGACGGCTACAGAGGATCTGGAAATGGGGGCCAGCTGCGGACAAATGAGCTGTTTCGTCTACTACCAGGTCGACTCATCGATCGAACCACAGTAGTGACGGTGGCGACACAGCAGGACGGCCTAAAGCGCGCTCGCGACGCCAGAGGCCACTTGCGGCCTGAAGGGTTCATAATCCTCGGCCACCTCAAGCCGACCCCACAGATCGCCAATGACCTGGGGTTGCCCATACCTCGCAAGGGATCGTTTGTGTCTGCCAAACTCACTCTCCTCCAAGAGGGAGACGACCGCAGGTCGACAGTCATCGAGGGGCTCAGGTACGGCCTTTGGACGGAAGGTGACTTGTGCGTTGAGGCACCTTTGATCGACACCTAGTCGAAAGCCGCTGAAGCAGCGGCCCTGACAGCGGCGCACGCTACCCTGTGGGCGCTGTTGAGCAGCCGTCGAGCCAGGCCCTCGACAGCCCCCGTGACAACACCTCCTGGAGAGCACGTGCACCCCGTCCAGATCGTTGACCTGTTCGCCGGCCCCGGCGGACTTGACGTAGCTGCCGAGAAACTCGGTGTCGCGACGGTTGGCGTGGAGTGGGACCCGGCAGCCTGTGCGACGCGCCGCGCTGCCCGCCTCGCCACCCAGGAAGGCGACGTACGGCGCTACGGACCATCCGTCTTCCCTGACGCCGACGTGCTCGCTGGTGGCCCCCCCTGTCAAACGTTCACAGTTGCCGGCACCGGGGCTGGGCGGAGGGCACTGGATGACGTTCTGACCTTTGTCGACCGCATGGTGGCCCGGGAGAGCCGCGAGGAAATCGAGAAGGATCTTTCGAAGATGGAGGACGAGCGGACAGGGCTCGTCCTGGAGCCTCTGCGCTGGGCGCTGCAAGCGATTGACGAACATGACAAGCCGTATCGCGCGATCGTCCTCGAACAGGTACCAGCGGTGCTGCCGGTGTGGGAGGCCTATGCCAAGGCTTTGCAGGGGGAAGGATATTCGGTCGACTGCGGCCTCCTGCGCACAGAAGCGTACGGGGTGCCGCAGACACGCAAGCGCGCGGTGCTCATCGCTCGAATGGGGCCTGGAGCAGTGGAACTTCCAGCCCCTACACATCGTCCCTATCGCAAAGGGGTTCCTCGCGACTCAGGGGACAGCCGTTTGCAGCCATGGCGAACAATGAATGACGCAGTGCAGCGGAAGTCTCACTTCCTAGTGATCTCCAACTATGGAACTGGCGGAGACCCCAAGGCTCGGGGCCGGCGCGGTTCGTGGGAACCATCAGCCACCGTCACGGGGAAGATCTCACGAAACCGTGTGGTCTCGCTGGATAACACCGAGTTGGATCGGTTCTCTCCCTCTGAGGCCGGTCGCCTGCAAACCTTTCCTGGGGACTACCCCTGGTCGGGTCGTGATGTTGGTCAGCAGATCGGCAATGCGGTGCCCCCTCGGCTCGCAATGCACGTGCTCTGCGCTGCATTTGGTTGGAAGCCTCCTTCTGACGCCCAACTGCGCCGGCTCGAGATGTGGAAGACGGATGAGTCGCGAGAAGCGACGACAGCAAACGCGGCGCCTTCAGTCATAATTGGTTGAGACTGACGCCGAGAGTCGAGGGGCGCACCAGAGCATCAGGTCTCGGAGTACATTCGGTCATGGGCGTGAGTGGGAATCCACCCACGCCCGTGCCGATGCGAAAATCCCTACAGTGCATGCACACTTGGACCGCGGCTACCGATGGACCGCTAGGCGATCCTGCAAGAGCTCGTTGAGCACGACGACCGAGGACGTGGGAAACATCGTCCGTCGAGCATCCAGCGCGGCCTCCCACGGCGCTCAGCGGTGAGGTTCGCCATCAGTTCCTCACGCATCTCTCGCGTGATGTGTGTGTAGCGCGCCTGAACCGAGCCGTGATGTGACCCATGCGCTCGTCCATGAGCTTCGGCGGGGTGCGGAAGCCCTCCATGCGTGTCTTGTGTGTGTGGCGCAGCCCATGAGGTGTGAGCCCCTTCGCGATCGGCACCCAGCAAGCGTCCGCCCGTGCTGCGGCGCCTCTCCCCCGGGCGGGCAGACCGGGCCAAGGAGCAGCTAGTACAGGCACCGGTCGCGGCTCCCACTGCAGGGGCTCTCACCCACATACGCTCGTTGTCCTGGTCTTTGTCCAGTGCACTGACGGACGCGCGATTCAACCCGGTACACGCCCCCTGTCTGAGCGGCTGCGCGAACGTCCACGGACGCGCAGGAACGGCCATACGGACAGTTGGAAAGCGGCATTGGCTTGCGGGATCGCGTTGCGGCCCTTGTAGGTTCAGCGTCAAGCCTCGGCGGACGGCCCTCGCCACGGCCTGGGGAGTGAACGGGGAGTGGATCATGAAAATCATGGCGCGCGCCACCTACGCTAACCAACGCGCACCAAGGGGCTGACCTGCACAGTTACCAACGGACCCTGGTCAGCGATCTTTCCGCACATTATTCGGGACGAAGAGGTCGTGGGTTCAAATCCCGCCACCCCGACACTGGTTAGAGGCCCATTCGCATGATCGCGAATGGGCCTCTAACGCTTTTGAGGGCCAAACAGGGGGCCAAAGGATTCTGGTCAAGCCTCGCGAGCGGTCACCTGGCGTTGCTGGGCAAAGATCTCGTCCATGGCTTCCGCGCCCTCCGTGATGACCGGGCGGAGCTGCTTGCGGTAGACCGCCTCTGTGGTCACCTGACTGGTGTGCCCGACAAGCTGAGCGATGCGCTCCAACGGGATGCCGTGGTCGGAGAGCAGCGAGACGAAGCTGTGCCGCAGCTCCCTCGGAGTCCACTCCAGCGCAAGTCCTGCCTTCTTCACGATGGCTTTGAAGTCGCGCCGGACGTTCGCCGCGTCAAGCGGCTCGCCGCTCCGGGTCGTGAAGACGCGGCCGGTGGGGCTCCACTCCATCCCCTTCGACGCTCGCTCCAGTCTCTGCCACCGCCTGTGCTCCTCAAGCACGTCGACCACCTGTTGCGGCAGTGCGATTGCCCGGCGGCTCTTCCTGGTCTTGGTCTCGCCGTGCTTGCGCACCGAGCGCCACACGGCGATGTGGGGCCGCACGCCGTCCTCTGTCTCCAGGAACACGTGATCCCAAGTGAGGGGCCGCGCCTGTTCCGTACGCACACCGCTGAGGAGTGAGAGCACTAGGTAGGCGTACAGCCGTGACGGGCGAGCGGCAAAGCGAGCACAGCTTCCGCCTGCTCCAAGTTCAGTGCCTTGCTCGGACGTCCGGGCCGTCCCTCCGGCGCGGTAACGAGTAGTGCGAGTTCCGCGCGGCTGCCGGTCGATCAGCGGGGCAGGATGCGCGTTACTGCCTCGCGTTCGCCGCTGAGCCGCAGGCCTTGCTGTACTGCGGCGCTCAGATCGAGGTCGCCGAGCAGAGTCGCAGCCAGCAGGTGCGGCGGTCCGGTCAGTGACGCGGTGGGGTGGTCGACCCGGCCGGCGTGTGTGTGCACCGAGCCGTCCTTGACTTCGATGACCAGGTCCTCGCTGCCGTCGGCGTGCAGTTGCAGGGCGATTGCCGGCTGGTCAGGGCGGTGGTCGGTCAGTGCCCGGGCGGGCATGTCCAGCCAGTGGGTGCGGAAGGTGTCGTTGCCGCCCGGCTCACGCAACAGCGGCACGCCCCACCGGCTCAGCTCCTGCAGCACCGGCTCCAGCGCGCGGCCACGCTCGGTGAGGGAGAACAGGGTGGTGGCCACCGGCGGCGGGGCGGCCTCGCGGTGGATCAGGCCGGCTTCCTCGAGTTCGCGGAGCCGGTCGACCAGCAGGTTGCTGGCGATCCCGGGCAGCCCGTTGCGCAGGTCGGTGTGCCGGCAAGGACCCAGGGCGAGCAGTTCGCGGACGATCAGCAGGGTCCATCGGTCGCCGATGGTGTCCAGTGCTTTTGCGATGCCGCAGTACTGCCCGTAGGTGCGCATGCCACCATCCTACATCGTGGTGTTGAGATTCAAAACTCTCTTGTTGACTTTCTCAACAACGTCGGTCTAGCGTCGCTGCCCATGACCCCCACCCTTTCCGTGCGTCGGCTGGCCTGGGCCGGCGTCGAGATCCGTCTCGGCGACACCCGCCTGCTGATCGATCCGCTCGAGAACGTCGCTCCGCTGGCGCCGGTGATGGGGCCGCCGCACCGGCCGGTCGACCCGGTCGATACACCGCCCGGCACCCACGCCCTCATCACCCACCTGCACCCCGACCACTACGACCACGACCTGATCGCCCGGATCGCGGCCACCGGCACGATCGGCTGCCACACCCCCAGCGCGGCCGGGCTGCGCGAGGCGGGCATCACCCCCGTTGCCCAGGACCTGGGTCGGTCACGGCGCATCGGAGAGCTGTCCGTCACCCCGGTGACCTCGCTGGACTGGCGCGGCAACGACTGTGACCAGGTCGCCTGGGTCGTCGAAGGCGCCGGCCGGCGGGTCATCCACTGCGGCGACACCCAGTGGCACGGCAGCTGGTGGCAGATCGCCCGCGACCACGGCCCGTTCGACGTCGCGTTCGTCCCGGTCAACGGTGTCATCGCCCACTTCGAGGGCTACGCGGCCAACGTCCCGGCGACCATGACCCCTGAGCAGGGCGTCGAGGCCGCCGTCGCACTCGGCGCCGGCACCGTCTGCGCCATGCACTACGGCCTGTTCCACAACCCGCCGTTCTACACCGAACAACCCGACATCGAGCAGCGCTTCCAGCACGCCGCCGACGAGCGCGGCATCACCGCGGCCATCATCGCCGACGGCCAGCCCGTCCTCTGACCGTCAGAAACAAGGAGCAACACATGAAGATCGTCCTGTTCGGTGCCAGCGGCAACATCGGCCGGCCCACCACCGAGGAACTACTGCGTCGCGGCCACACCGTCACCGCGGTCACCCGAGCCGGCCACATCGACGGACTCAAGCACAAGGCCCTGACCGTGACCACCGGTGACGTCACCGACCCCGCGGCGGTCGCCGGCCTCGCCGCCTCCCACGACGCCGTACTGTCGGCCGTCGGCCCCCGGATCGGCCAGGAAAGCGACCGCGCCACGATCGTCGGTGCCGCCCGTGCGCTGATCGACGGACTCCGCCGAGCCGGCGTCACCCGCCTGGTCACCATCGGCGGTGCCGGTAGCCTACGCACGCCGACCGGCGCCCGGGTCATGGACGACCCGGACTTCCCCGCGCTGTGGAAGGCCAACGCCGAGGCCCAGTCCGAAGCGCTCGACCTCTACCGCGGCGTGCACGACCTCGACTGGACGTACGTGTCGCCCGCCGCAGTCATCGGAGCGGGCGAGCGGACCGGGGCCTACCGCAGCGCCGGGGACACCCTGCTCACCGACGACGACGGCAACAGCCGCATCTCGTACGCCGACTACGCGATCGCCTTGGCCGACACGATCGAGAGCGGCACCGCGATCCGCCGCCGCATCACCGTGGCGTACTGAGCCATGAGCAACGACGCCGCCGGCCGGCAAACCCGATTCATCGTCCTGCTCGCAGCGCTCGTGGCCCTGGGACCACTGTCCATCGACGGCTACCTGCCCGGACTGCCGGACCTCGCCGGCGACCTGCGCGCCAGCGCCGCGGCCACCCAGCTCACCATCACCGCCTGCCTGGCCGGGCTGGCCATCGGGCAGCTGATCGCCGGGCCGCTGAGCGACACCTACGGCCGGCGGCGTCCGTTGCTGGCGGGCCTCGCCCTCTACACGATCGCCAGCGCGCTCTGCGCGGTGGCGCCCGACGTCCGGACCTTCGTCGGCCTACGCCTGGTCCAGGGCATCGGCGGGGCGTTCGGCATCGTCATCGCCAACGCCATGGTCCGCGACCGCACCTCCGGAACCCGCACCGCACGTCTCTTCTCCGCACTGACCTTGATCACCGGCCTGGCGCCGGTGTTCGCGCCGGTCCTCGGCGGCCAGCTACTGCGCGTCACGGCCTGGCCGGGGATCTTCGTGGGCCTGGCCGTACTCGGCGCCATGATGCTGGCGGCCTCCGCCGCAGGACTGCCGGAGACCCGGTCCTCCGCGTCACGCCAGCCGCTGCTGGCTGTCGTCGGGCAGCTGCTCAGCGACCGGGTCTTCACCGGGTACGTCCTGGCCAACGGCCTGGTCTTCGCGGCGATGTTCGCCTACATCTCCGGCTCGCCGTTCGTCCTGCAGGAAATCCACGGCCTGTCACCGCAGCAGTACAGCGCCGTGTTCGCCGTCAACGCCGCCGGACTCATTGCGGCCGCCCAGATCAGCGGCCGGCTGGTGGCCCGGGCCGGCGCCCGCGTGCTGCTGCTCGCCGGTCTGCTGGGCGCGACAGCCGGTGGCACCACGGTCCTGGGCGCGGTGCTGACACGGGCACCCCTGCCCACGCTCCTGATCGGCCTGTTCGTCCTGGTCTCCAGCGTGGGCCTCGTCATGCCGAACGCCGCGGCCCAGGCCCTGGCCGACCACGGCGGACACGCCGGGTCGGCCGCCGCGCTGCTCGGCTTCAGCCAGTTCATGATCGGCGGGGCACTTGCTCCGCTGGCCGGCGCGGGTGGCGCCACCGACGCCTTGCCGATGGGAATCATCGTCGCCGTGCTGCCGGCGCTCGCTCTGCTCACACTCGGCGTCCTCACCCGGTCGATGCCCGGTGAGCGCACTCGCAGGCCGGCTCGCCAAGGACCTGCGGGGCACCGGCGACCGCGCCGGCACATCGATCGCAGACGAGCCGGCATCCAGTGAGCCTGACCGCGCAGGGCCGACGACACTGGACCGGCAACCGCCCGGTTCCCTACGCGGATCAACCAGGGACGGACCGTGGCGCCTCCCGAAGGGGTGACCGTGCGCTGTCCGGTGTTGCGATCCAAGCCACGACGTAGGCGCCCGCATCGCTCCCCGGACGCTCGCACGGGGGCCAAACAGGGGGACAAACGCAACAGTCCGCGCCGAACCATCGTGGACAACCATGGACTGGACACAGGCCGTTGAGGCAGGGCAGTCGCTTGTGCCACAAGGTCAGCTATCCCCGAAATCGCGTTCGGGACGAAGAGGTCGTGGGTTCAAATCCCGCCACCCCGACTGTGAAGTAACAGGTCAGGCCCGGTCCTTTGAACAAGAGGACCGGGCCTGAGTTGTTCTCCCGTTCTGCTGGGAGAGGGTCTGGGAGAAGATCTTGAAACTTCGTCTCCCAGGCGGCGTCCACCGAGGCCCTGTTCGGCTCCCGCAAGAGAGCGGTGAGGACGTCCCCGGGTGACGTGGAGCACATGGCCCCGGTCTGCTGTCGCGCCCCTCCCCCCTCCTCCGTCAGGGCAGGGCATCGGCTCCTCACGCATCGACCGGGTGAGATGGGCGTACCGAGCCTGAACAGCGGTCCGTTCAGCCGGCGTGGGGGTTGATGGTGCGAGGGATGCCGCCTTCGGGAAGACAACGCTCGTGCAGGCCCGAGTGCGCGTTGATACGCGTGCCCTTCAGGCGGAAGGGTGCCGGTCCGCAGCAACTCGGCCTTCGGTCCGACGACTTCGCCCCATCGCATGCCCGTCCGTCCCGATGAGCAAGATTCCGCGCGCGAACGTGGCCGCCCTTTTGGAGCGCGGTCTCGCCCCTCGACGAACCACCCACGGCCCGGTGGAGTTCTCCGAGCGGAGTCGACGCGCGTACGCATCGGGCGTATCGGCCTCGAAGCGTCGGTCACGTCCCGGGAGAGTGCCCGGCCACCGGCGGTGGCCCCGTCGGGGGGTGTTCCGTGTCGGTTCCGGTCTCGATGAGGATCTGCTCGGCCTGGGAGACGTTGCTGGCCCGTACGGCTCTGGCCATGGCGGCGCGTGCCGCGTCGGGCTCCGTGTCCGGGGGGACCACCAGCAGGGAGAAGTAGTCGCCGTCGCCCCGGGTGATGAGGACCGTGTCGTCGCCGATCGGGAAGGAGTCGATGTGCACGACCCTGTTGTCGACCATCAGCCGTGTGGGCAGTTCCTCCCAGGCGGCGGCGTCCAGTCCGACGCGGGTGACAGGTCCGAGATGTTCGGTCAACGCGCTGATCAGCGAGGGAAGCTCGGCGCCGATGTCCCGCGAACGGGGCCACCATGCGCCGTCGAGGATTCCCTCCCGGACATGAGTGGTCTCCAGCCTCAGAAGAGCCGTTCCGGGCCTCACGGACCGGTGGATCTCGTCGGGCAGAAGCCTGGGGGTTGCGGGGGTGTCGGAGTCGTCCATGGTGTCCGCCCGTCTGCGGGGACAGTGCGTCCGCCATGCTCAAGCCTACTCTGCGGAAGGCACCGCGGAGGGGCTCGAGCGTGCCGCGCCGGCAGCTCTTGACCCGAAAATGCCTGGTCACGCATACGTCCCCGCGCACCTGGGGCGGAGTACGCTGAAGGCACCGGGAGTACTTCGCGCACCGGCTCCCATGCCGGTGTCGTTCTCGGCGAGCGCCGACACCGGGACGTCGATAGAGAAGCCCCGAGACAGGTTCGCGTCATGACCGCGACCATCGACCGAACGATCATCAATGAGCGTGGGCCCTTGCCACCGACTCGTCTGTCCCTGGCCCCGGAGGGGACGGCCCCGGGTCTGCTGGACGGAGCCTGGTGGCCTCGCTCACGCGACCTCTTCCGTGAACTTCCGGCTCTGCTGGACGTGTTGGACTCGCGCTGGGGCCGGATCACACGTGTCACGGTGAACCCGGCCCACTGGCCCGTGATCCCGCGCAAGGTGCCCGTGGCGGGCCATACAATGCACGTGGGTTGGTTCATCGAAGAGCAGGACCCGCACCAGCTGCTTCTGCTCTCCTGGACCGGAGGCCGTTGGGACCTGCTGATCATCCCGCCGGAGACCGGTGCGGCTGCCGCCGCCCGGCTGATGTCGGCCGCAGCCGTCCCGGGCGCCCTCACCGCGAGCGCTCTGATGGCGAGCGAGGACACCACCCGTGACGCGAGCGAGACCGTGAGCCGGGAAGAGCAGTGGGAGGCCGAGGGCGGGGCCGCCTTCGTGGGAGCAGGCAACCCGGATCCGACCGGACCCTCCGGCTCCGCCCCGAGGATGTGAGGACGTGGACAACGTCATCATCGTGTGCGCGACCATCGCCATGATCATCGTCGGTGTGCTGCTGATCCGTCGGCTCAACGGCCTGCACGACGAACGGATCGCAGCGTTCCACTACAGCAGCGCCCTGCCGGGGATCGGCCGGAAGGGCCGCAAGGGCCGCAAGGGCCGGAAGGGTCGACGGCCGGCACGGCCCGCCGTATCAGCCGACGTCAACGCGCACCGCGAGCGCCCGACGAGCGACGCGACGAGGGCCGCCGACGACACAGACCCTCTGGCAGCCGGGGGCGGTGGGTAAGGTGCGACGGCGCCCGCCCACCGGCAGGTCGTCCCGATGAACGAGGTGACCATGAACGAACCGGAACCAGTCTCGGACGGGCGGGCCGAGGTGCGTATCGTCGCCGCGTCCCCGGACGCCGCCCGTCAGGTCGCGGAGATTCTCCGGCACTGTTTCGCCGCCACCGAACAGCGCAGCTACCCGGCGGGCAGCGACGGCGGAACCCGGCTCCACCTCACCGTGGACACCACGCACGTGGCAGAGCCGGCGCGAGCCTGGCTGGACACCAGCCAGGCCTCCGGGCAGGACCGCACACAGACGGACGAGGTCTGAACGAGGCCCCGGGGGCGGGTGCTGTACGGACCCCCCGCCCCGGCCCCATGACGCCTCGGCGGACCGGGCAGAAACCGTCGAGGCGTCACGGGGGCCGCGAGTTCGGCACGGCGCCAAGGGTGCGGGTGCCGTGCCTTGATCAGCCCACGTAGCACGAGCGGATGCTCTTGGACGTGTCGACCGCCTCGCACCGGCCCTGCGTACGGGAGCCGGTGGCTGTCAGCGACATGTTGTCGGCGTTCGCCGCAGCGTTGTTCTGCCGCCCTCCGGGGCGACGTTCTGCCGGACCGCGACCGTCATGGCGGAAGGGCGTGGGGCTCGGCGGCGCCGATGGACTCCGCGGTGCCCAGGTCGGCGGAGCGGTCCAGGGTCAGAAACGGCCTGGGGGACCGTGAAGTCCGGGCCCGACTGCCGTACGCGGCGGGCGTCTTGGCGCGTGGAGAGGTGTGGAGGGGGGAAGCCCTGCCCGGCTGGTGTACGGCCCATGTATGGCCCTTGTATGGCCCGGGCCCGTGCACCCGGCGGCGCGACACCGGACACGGTTCTCCGCGATTGTCAGTGGCGGGTGACACAGTCGTCCTGCGTGCCGCGGAACCGTCCGAACCGGGTCATCACAGGAGAAGAGGCCACCATGGACTACACGATCGAGGTCCTGTCCGTCCCCGTCACGGACGTCGACCGGGCCAAGGAGTTCTACGCGGACAAGTGCGGCTTCCGCGTCGACCTCGACACCGAGGTGGCGCCGGGCATCCGCATCGTGCAGATCACCCCGCCGGGATCGCGGTGCTCGATCGCGCTGGAGCAGGGCATGCCGCCCTCCCCGACCCAGAGGGCCATGGAGCCGGGGACACTGCACGGCGTGCAGGTCTGTGTGACCGACATCGACGCCGCGTATGCCGAACTGTCCGGGCGGGGCGTCGACATCACTCCGGTGCAGCACGTGGGGCAATCGGGCTGGGAGGAGGGCAAGGGCGAGACCTGGAACTCGTTCGCCTTCTTCACGGACCCGGACGGCAACGGCTGGGTGCTTCAGCAGGCTCCGTCCCCGCTGTCCGAGCGGTAGGGGGCCGGGGAAGCACCCCGACCACGGCGGCATCGAGCCGACCGGCGGCCGGGGCGGGACCGCGTGCGCGACCCTGGACCGTTCCGCCGGCATCCGCACGGCGGACATCGGGGGCTGCGCCGAGGCTGCGGGCGGCACCGGCGCAGCCGAACTGTTCCAGCAGAACATCGCGCAGGAGGAGCGGCGGAACGACAACTGCGGCGGCCCCAGCAACCTCGTACTGGCGCTCTCCGTGACCCGGAGCACCACCCAGCTACGCCGTGGACTCCTCGCGCACCATCGGATCGGTCAACCGGTAGCCCACAGGCGGCGACCGGTCGCCCTCCTCACAGCCGGCCCCCGGGGCCAGGGTCATACCTGGGCCGCCGGGGGCCGGTTCGTGCACGGGACCGTACGTCCGCGAAGCCCGCTACGCCCAGCAGCCGTTCACCGTCGCCGCCAGTCCGTCCATCGCGTCCTTGATGGCGGTCGGGTCGGCCTTGGAGTCGTTCTCGATGAACGAGAAGACCCTCCACCGGCCGTCCTCGCCCTGTGTGAGGCCGCTGAGTGCGATGCTGCCCGTCAGCGTGCCCGTCTTGGCGCTGACCTTGCCGACGGCGCACTTGGAGTCGGCGTCGTCGAAGCGGCCCAGGTCGGTGCCGAGGGTGCTGCCCGCCTCTCCGGCGACCGGCAGGCCGTCGCGCACGGCGCCGAGCGTGCGCGCGTTGCCGGGGTCGGTCGTGAGGTCGAGGATGCGGGCGAGCGTGACCGCCGGGATGCGGTCGGCCCGGGAGAGGCCGCTGCCGTCGTACTGCTCATAGCCGTCGAGCGGCACGCCGTAGCGCTCGCTCAGGACGTCGCGTACGGCCTCGGTGCCGCCTTCGAAGGTGGCCGGGCGGCCCGTGGCGAGGGCGGTCATGCGGAACAGCGTCTCGGCGATGTTGCTGTCGCTCTTCTTCAGCATCCGGTGGACGGTGTCGGCCAGCGTGGGCGACTGGTGCTGCGCCACCGGGACGTCCGAGGCGGAGCTCTTGCCGTGTGCGACCTTGCCGTCCACCGTGACGCCCTGGTCCTTGAGTTGGGCGGCGAAGACCTGCCCGGCGTCGACGGAGGTGTCCATGACGGCGTGGCCGTCGACGACGAGGGACCGGACGGGGGCGACGTCCCCCGGGAAGTAGTCCTTGCTCCAGCCCTTGGCCAGGGTGGGCTCGGGGAAGAGGCTGTCGTCGACCCGGACCTTCACGCTGTCCACGCCGGCGTACTTCAGCCCCGCGGCGGCGGTCCTGGCCAGCTCGGTCACGTCGGCGCCGGTCAGCAGCCGGTCCCCGCCGCCCACGAGGGTGAGGGTCCCGTCGCCGTAGACGACCTTGGTGGTGAACCGGTGGTCGGGGCCCAGGACGCCCAGCGCCGCTGTGGCGGTGGCCAGTTTGGCGTTGGACGCGGGCATCAGCGCCGTCGACTCGTTGTGCCCCCACAGGGCCTTGTCGGACTCGGCGTCCATGACGAATCCGGTCAGATTCGTGCCCAGGCGCGGGTCGTTGATGCGGGACGCGAGGTTCTCGGCGATCTTCCCGTCAGGGGTACCGCTGTCCGTACCGGAAGGATCGGGTGCCGTGGCGACCGTGCCCTTGTCGGCTGCGACGGCGGACCCCGCCGCCCCGGCGCAGACGGCTCCGGCGACCGGAACGGTCACGGCGAGGGCGAGCGTACGGCGGGCCGCCGAACTCAGGCGTCCGGCCTCGGACTTGTCCTTGCGATGGCGCGGCGCGCGGCGGGCGGCCGACGGCGGCGCGGGGCTGGGCGATACGTGATCCATGCGCGGGTGTGCTCCACGAAGTGAGGGGTGTGGCGAACGGGGCTGCGGCCGCACAGGGTGTCGGCCACGACGGCACTACGCGCGAAGGCCCCGACCGGTTCACCGTCGGAAGCGCGCGGGGATCAGCCTGCCGTCTCCCAGTGCCGGGGAAACCCTCGAACTTCCCAGGGAGCGGCGCCGACTCGACCGGCTCACCGCCTCAACTCCGCCGCACTGACCCGGGCTTGCGGGAGCCGTCCTGTCCCGGGGGGCGGGCTCAGAAGGTCTCCCCCGTGCCGTCGCCGCTCTCCCCGTACCACGCGCCCGGGCCGACCATGGCGGTCTCCCCGCTGTCGGGGAGCGGCTGTTCGCACCAGATGGTCTTGCCGCCCTGGCTCGGGCGGGTGCCCCAGCGGTGGGTGAGCTGGGCGACGAGGAGCAGCCCTCGTCCGCCCTCGTCCAGCACGGGGGCCCGCCGCAGATGCGGGGCGGTGCTGCTGCCGTCGGAGACCTCGCAGATCAGGCTGGACTCCTTGATCAGACGGAGCTGGATGGGCGGGGACCCGTAGCGCAGGGCGTTGGTGACCAGTTCGCTGACCACCAGCTCCGTCACGAAGCTCTCCTCCTCCAGCCCCCACAGCGCCAGCCGGTCGAGTGCCCAGGTACGCGTATCGGCGAGGGCCGCCGGATCCATCGGCAGGTCCCTGACGGCGACCCGGTCCGCGTGCAGGGCATGGGTGCGGGCCACCAGCAGGGCTGCGTCGTCGGTGGCCCGGTCGGGGATCATCGCCTCGACCACGGTGTTGCACATGGCGTCGAGCGAGCCGGCGGGTTTGGTGAGCACGGTCCGCAGGTGGTCCAGCCCTTCGTCGAGGTCGCCACCGCGCGAGCCGAGCAGGCCGTCGGTGTAGAGCGCGAGCACGCTGTCCTCCGGGAGTTCGATCTCACGGGATTCGAAGGGCAGCCCGCCCAGTCCCAGTGGCGGTCCTGGAGTGACGGGGACGAACTCGACCTGGCCGTCCGGGGTGAGGACGGCGGGCGGCGGATGCCCGGCGCACGCGAACGAGCACTTCCGGGTGACGGGGTCGTAGATCGCGTACAGGCATGTCGCCCAGTGGCCGGAGATCTGCGCGTCGACCGATTCGGTGCCGGTCTCCGCGTCCTCTCCTGCCCCGAGGTGGGTGACCAGGTCGTCCAGGTGCGTGAGCAACTCGTCGGGCGGCAGGTCCACGTCGGCGAGGGTGCGTACGGCCGTGCGCAGCCGCCCCATGGTGGCGGAGGCGTGGAGCCCGTGTCCGGCCACGTCGCCGACGGTCAGGGCCACGCGGGCACCGGAGAGCGGGATGACGTCGAACCAGTCGCCGCCGACGCCGAATTGGGAGTCGGCGGGCAGATAGCGGAAGGCGATGTCCAGCGCGGGCTGCCGGGGGAGTTCCTGCGGGAGCAGGCTGCGTTGGAGCGCGAGGGCGGTGGTGTGTTCGCGGGTGTAGCGGCGGGCGTTGTCCACGCAGATGCCGGCGCGCCGGACCAGTTCCTCGGCGAGGACGACGTCGTCCTCGTTGAACGGCTCCCTGCTGCCCGAGCGGATGAACATCGTCACCCCCAGGGTGACGCCGCGCGCGCGGATGGGGGCCAGCATGAACGAGTGGAAGCCGTACCGGACGGCCCCCTCGGCACGCGGCCGGTCGTCCTCGAACCACTGCAGGACGCTGGGGTCCGTCACCCGCAGCACGACCGGACGCCGCGCGGTCAGGGCGCGGACGGGGGGCGCGCGGTACGGGTAGACGTCGACGTCACCGATGTCGACCACCGACTCCGGGGCGCCCTCGTTGACGGAGCGGTGGGCCATGCGGCGCAGTTCGGCGGCGCCGGTGGCCGGCCCGGGTTCGTCGCCGTGGAGGAGGGGTTCGAGGAGGTCGACGCTGGCGAAGTCGGCGACGCCGGGGACGGCGATGTCGGCGAGTTCCTGTGCCGTCCGGGCCACGTCGAGGGTGCTGCCGATGCGGAGGCTGGCCTCGTTCAGCACGGCGAGCCGTTCCCGGGCCAGATGCTGCGCGGTGACATCACCGACCGTGGCGCAGACGCCGAGAATGCGGCCCTCCGCGTCACGGAGCGCCGACGCATCTGCGGAGAAGACGTGGTCGCGGTCCGGGTCGGCGGCGGTGCGTCCGCGGATCCGGAAGCCGACGACCGCCTCGCCGGAGCCCATCACCTCGCGCATGCGGTTCTCCCATGCCTCGGTGTCCGGGCCGGAGAGGACGTCGTCCACGCGGCGCCCCATGCGTTCCTGCTGGGTCACGCCCATCACACGGCCCATCGCCTCGTTCTGGCGTACGCAGCGCAGCTCCGTGTCGTAGACGGTCAGGGCGACCGGTGAGTCGGTGAACAGCCAGTCCAGCAAGGCGTGTTCGTCCACCGGGGTGCCTCCTCCGGGGTCGCTAAGCATGAGGATCTGCTCGGTGGCCCCGCCGTTGCGCGCGAAGTCGTGTACGCGCACCGGGAGTTGGAGGCGGCGGCCGTCCTCGTGCCGTGCGGTGAGCTCACCGCGCCATCCGTCGCGGAGTGCGGAGAACGCGGGGGAGGCGCCGGATGCGAGGAGGTCGGACAGGGGCCTGCCCATGACCGCGTCGGGGGCGTAGCCGAGGAGACGGCGGGCGCCGGGGCTCCAGCCCGTCACGACCCCGCGGCGGTCGACCATGATCGCGGCGTGATACGGGTTGGGGTGGCTGGGGAGCCGGTCGCGCGGTGTGGCATCGTCGGCGTCCATTGCTGCCAGCCTCACTCGGCGGAATCGCCTGGAATTCTCCGCTCGGTCTCTGATCGTCGGGTGATCCTCGCATCTGGATGATTCCCGTTCCGGACTGATACAAATCCGCCCATATCGCCCCGGGCTTTGTGGGGGCACGCGACGCCCGGCCACCGGGCACTCTCACGGCGACACCAGCGCCGTCACCGCGCCGTACTCGGTGAGCAGCAGGGCGATGTCGTCGGCGCGGTACGAGGAGCGCCGGGCGCCGGTGAGCAGCCGGTCGGCCAGCTCGTCGAGCGAATCCGCGCGGGCATGGGCCAGGGAGGCCCGGAGCCGGTCCACGCCCAGATCGATGTCCGCGCCGCGCTCCTCGACGAGACCATCGGTATAGAGCGCGAGGACCGAGCCGGGCGGAAGGCTGATCAGGGTCTCCGGATAGCCGCTCGCCCGGTCGACGCCGAGGAGCGGGCCGACCTCCAGGTCCAGGACTTCGGCAGTGCCGTCGGGACGGCGGAGCAGCGGTGGCGGATGGCCCGCGCGGACCGCGTACGCGCGATGCCTGCCGGGTTCGAGGCGGATGTAGCAGCAACTGGCGAGGAGGCCCGGGTCGAGGTCGATGAGGGTCCGGTTGGCACCGGCCACCACATCGCCCGGCGTGTGACCGACCGCCGTGAACGCCCGTACGGCGCTGCGGAGCTGGGCCATGGTGGCCGCGGCGCTCACACTGTGCCCCTCGACGTCCCCGACGACCAGGGACACACCGTCGTCGGCGGGGATCACGTCGTACCAGTCACCGCCGATCTCCATACCGCTCGTGCCGGGCAGGTAGCGGGCGGTGCTGCTGAGGCCGGGCAGCACGGGCAGGCTGTGCGGCAGCAGCGCCTGCTGCAGGCCGCGGGCGAGGGCGAACTCCGCGTCGTAGAGCCGTGCGCGCTCCAGCGCCTGGGCGATCAGACCGGCGAGCGCGGTGAGCACGCTCCGGTCGGTCGTCCCGAACCGGTGGGACTCGTCGAAGCCGAGCACGCACGTCCCGACGGGCCGGCTGGAGGCGATGAGCGGCAGATACGCCCAGGAGCCCGCCTCACCGGCGGGGACGCCCGGATAGATCTGCGCGAGGTCCTGCTCCGACTCGATGAAGAGCGGGACCCCGGAGGTCAGGGCCTCGGTCCCGGGCAGGTGCGCCTGGAGGCGCTCGCCCTCCAGCCATTCGAGGAAACCCTTGTGGCGGCCCGTCCTGAAGAGCAGATGCATCTTGCCCTCCCGGACCACGAAGACAGCCAGCTCCTGGCCGCCGAAGGCCGGGAGGAGCTGCTCGGCGACGGCCGTGCAGACCTCGCGCACGGTGACCGCCTCGGTGAGCGCGCTGCCGAGCTGCAGCACGTGGTACATGACGCCCAGCCGCGCCGGTGCGGTGACGGCGGGCGCGGTCGCCGCCGCCGCCGTCTCCGCCGACGCGGCCGGTGCCGTCGCAGCAGCCGGAAGACGTCCTACGGGGACGGCGCGGCCCGTCACCCCGTTCGCGTCGGGGTGGAGGGAGAACGCGATCCACTGGTCGGGCGGACGGCGGGCCAGAAAGGAGGCCGGCTGCTGCGAGACCATCGCCGAACGGTGGCGGAACTCGAAGGCCGGATCGGACAGCCACGGCAGGACGTCCCAGAGACTCTGGCCGAGCAGGTCCTCGACCCCGATGCCGAGCAGATTGACCAGGCTGGGATTGGCGTAGGTGACCCGGCCGTCCGGAGTGAGCGAGAAGAGCCCGTCCCGCAGCCGCTCCACCGCCGCGACGGCAGCGGTCCCCACACGCGCGTCCACGACCGCCCCGACGACATGGACGCGCCCGTGCCCGTCGGGCGGACCGGACGTACGCCCCCACAGCTCGATGACCCGGTACGTCCCGCCACCCGGCCCGCCGCCCCCGCTGTCCCGGACGCGCAGGCGCTGTGCGACGACCCGCCCCTCGGACGCCGCCTTCCGCCCCGCAGAGCGGAAGGCGGCGAGGTCACCGGGGTGGAGGCAGGCGATGAGGGTGTCGATCCGTCCGTCGAAGGCGCCGGGGTCGAGGCCGAAGATCGAGCACAGCTCGTCGTCGGCGGCCAGGGTGCCCTCGGCGAGATCCCAGTCGAAGATGCCGACCCGCACGGCGGGCGCCGACAGCGCGGGCGCCTCGACGGGAGTCGTCGTCGCGTCGCACTCGAGGAGATCGCCGGTGCGGTCGCGCAGTTCGGCGAGGGAGGCCCCGAGCCGGGCGGCGATGGTGCGCACCTGGCGGCGCCGGGCCTTGGAGAGCCCCGGGCTGCCGTTGGGAGCCGACCACACGACAGCCATCGCGCCGAACGTCTCCTTGTCCGTGCCCACGGGCACCGAGCAGGAGCCGAACGCGTACGGCAGGGCCACCGCGAGCTGGGGATAGCGGCGCATCGTCTCATCGCCGTCGGACAGGTGGATCGTGCGCCCGGAGCTGTAGGCCGCGGCGACCGGGATGGGGCTGCCGACCGCGATGAGGCGCCAACCGCCGAGGTGGGACGGGGGCATCCCGCAGGTGGCGGCCAGCACGATCGAGCGGCGGTCCCGCGAGCGCAGGAAGATGCTGCCGGAGTACGCTCCGGACGCTTCGACGGCCCTCACTACGGCCGCGGTCAGCAGGTCCTCGCGCTCCCCGGCCCCGCTGACGATCGCCCCGCTCATACACCCAGTGTGCGCGGCCCGGCGCGACCGGCCCAAGAGCGGCCCAAGAGCGGCCGCCGGGCGCCGCGGCACGTGGGGCTAAGCCCTCACGGGAAGGACTCCCGGAGCGCGAAAGGACGACCGCCCGGCGCAGGGCCGGCGTACGGGCATCGCGCGCGTGGCGGCATCGCGCGCGTGGGAGCCTGCGCGCGTGGGAGCCTGCGTGCGTAGGGCTTCGCGCGCGTAAGGCCGGGCACACTGCGCGGGCAGGCGCCGAGAAGGGAGCCACGATGGGAACGGCCCCGGCCGGTGAGCCGGACATCGCGCTCTGGCGCGTACGGGGCGAGCCACTGGTGCCCGGATCCGGCAGCGGACCGCTGCGCGGCGTCCGCCTGGCGGTCAAGGACCTGTACGCCGTGGCGGGACACCGGACCGGCGCCGGCAACCCGGCCCGGCTGGCCGAGGCGGTCCCGCAGACCGAGCACGCCTGGGCCGTACGAGCCCTGCTGGACGCGGGCGCCGACATCACCGGCATCGCGCAGACCGACGAGTTCGCCTACAGCCTCAACGGCACCAACGCGCACTACGGCACTCCGCCCAACCCCGCCGCCCCGGGCCGGATCCCCGGCGGCTCCTCCAGCGGCCCCGCGAGCGCCGTCGCACTCGGACAGGCGGACGCCGGTCTGGGCAGCGACACGGCGGGCTCCATCCGCGTACCCGCCTCGTACTGCGGGCTCCACGGCATGCGGCCGACACACGGCGCCGTCCCGGTCACCGGCATGCTGCCACTGGCCCCGGACTTCGACACGGTCGCCTGGCTGGCGCGGGACGCCGCGCTGCTCGGCCTGCTGGGCGATGTGCTGCTGCCGCCGGCCCCGGACCATCCGCCGCTGCGCGTGGCGCGCGTGGTGACGGATCTGCTGGACCTGGCCGGCGGGGCGGTGCGGGCGGCGTTCCGCCCGGCGGCCTCGGCGCTGGCCGGCCGGACGGGACTACGGACCGAGGAGAGCCCCGCCCTGCCCGGGGACCACACGGAGTGGGCGGTGGCATTCACCACGGTTCAGCTCGCGCAGGCCTGGGAGTCCGACGGCGCATGGGTCAGCGCCCATCCCGGCGCCCTCGGCCCCGGCGTGACCACGCGCTTCGCGCGCGCTGCGGCGGTGACGGCGGAGGAACGGGCCGCGGCCCGAACGGTGCTGGACGGCGCCGCGCGCACGCTGCGGGACGCCGTACCACCGGACACCGTGCTGCTGATGCCCGCAACGAGCGACCCGGCCCCGCCGGCCGGCGCCGACAGCGAGGAGAGGACCGCCACCCGGCAGGCGACCGTACGGCTCACCTGCCTGGCCTCCCTCGCCGGACTGCCGTGCGTCACCCTGCCCCTGATGAGGGTGGGCGGGCTGCCGGTGGGGCTGTGCGCGATCGGCGCGCCCGGCAGCGACCGTGCCCTGCTGCGGCTCGCACTCTCCGCGGCATGAGGGCGGCAAAGCTCCGGGTGCACGGTACGTCGGTCGCGATGGCGGCGTACGGCGTAGCGCGCCGGAGCTCGTGGCGTACAGCTCCGGCCGTTTCGTAGCGCCGGGCTCGGTGCGTCAGCCGCGGCGGTGACGCCGGATGGCGCGGGTGACGACGGGCGGCAGGAGGTCCGCCGCCACACGACGGGCGGTGGAACGGCGGGCCAGAGGCCGGGCCGAGGCGGTGGAGGCCCCGGCCGTCGTGTCGCGCGCCGCGTCACCGGCGAACCGGGATGCGGGGGCGGCCGGAGGCTTGGGACGGCCCGAGAACCGTACGACCCGCCGACCGGCGATCTCCTGGATGCTGATGTTCATGTCGCCGCGGCCACGCGCCTCGGCGAGCAGATCGTCCTGGACCGGCTCGGGATCGTCCCAAGTGGCGTACAGCTTCTGGGTGCTGAGGCAGATGGGCCGCAGACCGCGGCTGAAGACGGCCTCCCAGGTCGCGGCGGCAACGCCAGGGGTGTGCTCCGAGCGGAAGTCGTCCATGACGACGAGGCCGCCGGGAAGCAGCGACTGCTGCGCGGTCCCTATGTCGCCGACCACATGCTCGTACAGGTGCGAGGCGTCGATGTGCACGAACCGGCAGCTGTCCGGGGCGATGCGGTCACCCAGCACGGAAGTGGTGGCCTGGACGATCTCGGGCAGCTCCTCGTGGAAGGCGAGGTAGTTCTGCTCGAAGGCCACACGGGTGAGGGAGGCGTAGGACTTGCGGGCTTCGGCCGCGTTGGACTCGTCCGGCGCGGGCGCGTCGAAGAGATCGCAGACCGTGAAGCGCTCACCGTCACCCTGGAAGGTGCCGGTGAAGATGGCGCTCTTGCCCAGGTACACGCCCATCTCCAGAAGATCGCCCCGCTCACCGCGGCGCTGCTGGCGGGAGAGGAGCGAGGCGAAGAGCACCTGGTCGAGGCTGGGGAACCACCCCTCGACGTCGTTGAAGTGGCGTGGGCGCTGCTGCTCTGCGCTGGGAAGGGTTGCCGTCATGATGCTGTCCTCGGTGGCGGGGCGGGCGTCGGACGGAGCGGCCACAGTAGGGGGCCGAAAGCGTCGCCCGGCCGTACCGGGGGTGTCGTTCGTGTGCCGCTTTCCCGCACGCAGGGTGTCCGCGATCAGAGGCCTGCCGGTCACCGGCCCCGACGATCACCGACCGGGGGGGACCGCGGGTGCCCGCCCCTCGGGCGCTCGCTCCTCAGGCGCTCACCTCTCGGGCGCTCACCTCTCGGGCGCTCACCTCTCGGGCGCTCACTCTTCGGGCAGGCTCTCCCACGCCTCGCCTTCGCCGAACAGCTCGTAGCCCTTGTCGGCGGCGATCTCCGCCGCGTGGGCCCGGCTGCGGACGTGCACCTCGTGCCTACGGCTCCTCACCGTGGGCTCCGGACCCTCCGCCTTCTCCGCCGCCACGATCTTGTACGTCTCGTAGACGACCTGGCGGGGCTCCTTCTTGCTCCAGACCACATGCATGCTGGTTCCCATCGGGATGATCACTCCCAACCGGACGAGTCCCCTGACATCAGGTTCTCATCTGGTGGGGTGATCGGCGCGGGCGAGGGCGCGAGTAGTCGCCCGCGCACGATCCGTGACCAGGGGCGGGCGTGCCCGGGCGCGGCCGGGGCGGCAGGCCGGGAAGGCTGGGACGCCCTCGAGCGGAAGGGCCCGCGCGCTGTCAGGGGGAAGGGCCCGGGCGCTGTCAGGGACGGGTCGCGAGCACGCTGTACATGAGGGGAATCCCGGGGCGGTCCTGCGGGAGGCGGAAAAGACCGTCGTCGCCGCGCCGCAGGGACGGAAACGCCTGGACGACCACCGTCACGTCGTGCTCGTGCAGGAACTCGATCCGCAGCCCGGCGTCCGCCAGCGCGGAGACGACCTCGCCCACCGGGTGCTGCCATCCGCTGCCGCCGTGGTGCGCACTCAGGGCGTCGAGGTCGGCGTACGGGTCCGGCGGCTCGTCGGCCCACGGGTCGCTGCGAGTGGAGTCGTGGACCAAGCGGGCGCCGTACTCGTCGTCGGGCCCGGCCGCGAGGGGGTGGAGCTCGGCGAGATAGAGGAAGCCGCCCGGGGCGACGAGGGAGGCGGCGATCTCGGCCCAGCGCGGGATGTCGGGCAGCCGGCCCAGAGCGCCCGGGCCGCTGTAGACGATGTCGTAGGAGGTGTCGGGGACGGCCTCGGCCGCGTCGTAGACGTCGGCGGCGACGAAGGCGGCGCGGTCGGCGGTGAACGCGGCGTCGGCGGCCAGGTCGCGGGCGGCGTCGACAGCCGGTTCTGAGAAGTCGAGACCCACGACGGGGCTCGCGCCGCGCCGGGCCCAGGAGAGGGTGTCCAGACCGGTGTGGCACTGGAGGTGGAGGAGGGACTTGCCGCTGACGTCCCCCACCTCGGCGGTCTCGAAGTCGCGGATCGTGTCCCGGCCCCGCAGGAAGCCGTCGAAGCGGAAGCCGTCGAGGTCGTCGAGGTCGACGTCGCGGGCGTGAGCGCGGGTGCCGAGGGCGTGGGCATCGTCCGCGACGTGTATCGAGTCCGATTCGTCCCCCATGACACGGCCGGCGCGGAGCCGGTTGCCGGGAGAGTCCGGGCCGTCGGATTTGTGCATGGGATCGGAGGTTATCCACAGGCTGAGGACATCGCCACCGTCTTGTCCGCGGGTCTGCGCAGAATGGGGTCATGACTGATGAGAGCACCGGGCCCGCGAGGTCCACGGGATCCTCGGGATCCTCGGGATCCATGCCGGACTGGGAGAAGCGCTTCAGGGCACCGCGGGTAGGCCTGCCGGACTGGGCGGAGGACGCGCCCGACCGGTCGCTGTTCGTATCGAACGCCACGGGGACGTACGAGCTGTACACCTGGGACCGCGCGACCGGCGAGCAGCGGCAGGCCACCGACCGCCCGAACGGCACGACGGACGGCACCCTTTCGCCCGACGGCGCCTGGCTGTGGTGGTTCAGCGACACCGACGGCGACGAGTTCGGTGTGTGGATGCGGCAGCCCTTCGGGGGCGGTGAGGACGAGCCCGCGACACCGGGGCTCGAGCCCTCCTATCCGGCAGGCCTGGCGCTCGGCCGGGACGGCACGGTGGTCGTCGGCCGGTCGACGGACGAGGACGGATCGACGATCCATGTCCTGCGAGCCGAGGGCCACGGCGAAACGGCAGAGCGGACACAGCCGGTGGAACCGGCCGAGCCCGTGGGGGCCATGGAGCCCATGAAGCCCGTGGAGATCTACCGGCACCGCGAGTCGGCGGGCGTCGGCGATCTGTCCCACGACTCCACGCTGATCGCGATCGAGCACACCGAGCACGGCGACGCGATGCACTCGGCGCTGCGCGTGGTCCGCCTCGACGGCTCGGTCCTGGCCGAGCTGGACGACACCCGGGGCGGGACCAGAGAACTGGGCCTGGCCTGCCTCGGTTTCCCACCCGTCGACGGAGACTCCCGCATGCTCGTGGGACACCAGCGCGGCGGGCGCTGGGAGCCGATGATCTGGGACCCGGCGACGGGTGGGGAGACCGCCCTGGCCATCGACCTGCCGGGCGACATCGGCGCGGAGTGGTATCCGGACGGGTCGGCGCTGCTCATCGAGCACAGCCACCAGGCGCGCAGCGAGCTGTTCCGCTACGACCTCGCCACCTCCGCGCTGATACGGCTGGAAACCCCGCCGGGCACGGTGTCGGAAGCAACGGCGCGTCCCGACGGGTCGGTGGAGTACCTCTGGTCCTCGGCCGAGCGGCCCCCTGGCGTCCGGTCGACGACGGGGCGGGCGGTCCTCGACCCGCCCGGGATGAAGGCCCCGGGGTCCGTGCCGGTCACGGACGCGTGGGTGGACGGCCCGGGCGGCACGGTGCACGCGCTGGTCCAGAAGCCGGAGGGTGAGGGCCCCTTCCCCACGGTCTTCGACATCCACGGCGGACCCACCTGGCACGACAGCGACGCCTTCGCTGCCGGACCCGCGGCCTGGGTCGACCACGGCTTCGCCGTCGTACGGGTCAACTACCGCGGCTCGACCGGCTACGGGCGGGAGTGGACGGACGCGCTCAAGCACCGCGTCGGGCTCATCGAGCTCGAGGACATCGACGCGGTGCGGGTGTGGGCCGTGGAGTCCGGCCTCGCGGACCCGAGCCGGCTGGTGCTCGCGGGCGGTTCGTGGGGCGGCTATCTGACGCTGCTCGGACTCGGCACGCAGCCGGACGTGTGGGCGGTGGGCCTGGCCGCCGTACCGGTTGCCGACTACGTCACCGCGTACCACGACGAGATGGAGGCGCTGAAGGCGATGGACCGTACCCTGCTGGGCGGCACACTGGAGGAGGTGCCGGAGCGGTTCACGGCGTCGTCGCCGCTGACGTATGTCGACCAGGTCCGGGCACCGGTGTACATCTCGGCGGGCATGAACGACCCGCGCTGCCCGATCCGCCAGGTCGAGAACTACGTGCGCCGACTGGAGGAGCGGGACGCACCGCACGAGGTGTACCGGTACGACGCGGGGCACGGCTCGCTCGTCGTGGAGGAGCGCATCAAGCAGCTCCGCATGGAGATCGACTTCGCGGAGCGGCATCTGCCGGCGGCGAACTGAGGCAGCAGCCACGCCCTTCCCGGCCGGCCCGAGGGACCGGCCGGGGAGGGCCGGCCAGGGCTGCGCCGGAGCGCGAGCTTTGCGGTGGAAGGGCTCTGTGGGGACGGGGGGTGGGGGGGTGGGGCCCCAGGTTGCGGCGAACGCGGTGCGGCAGGACCCCACCCCCGACCCTCAGGGCTGGGCGGCCGTGGACTCGGCCTGCTCCTGCGGGGGTTCAGGCCGCGCCCGCAGGGGTTCGGTCTCTTCCTGCGGGGGTTGGGTCCCATCCTGCGGGGGTTGGGTGCGCTCCCGCGGGGGTTGGGTGCGCTCCCGCGGGGGTTCGGGCCGCTCCGGGGGTTCGGGCCGTTCCTGCGACGGTTCCATCTGCTGCCGCGGTGACGGCGGATCCGTCCGCTCCTCCTGCGACGGTGACGCTTCGGTCTGCTCCGGCAGCAGGCCCAGGGCGAGGTCGCGCTGGGTCTCCACCTCGCGGCGGAAGAGGCGGAACCACATGAAGAGGAAGAAGCCCGCGAAGACGAACCACTCCCCGGTGTAGCCGAGGTTCTGGAAGGCCTTGAGGTCGAGGCCGCTGCCCTCGACCGCGGCCGCGGGCACCGCGCGCAGGCTGCCCTGGGTCTCACCGTCGGGAAGGGTGATCCAGGCGTTGTGCACGGGATACGGCACCAGGTTGACCAGCGATGCGGCGCTGATCATGCCGACCTGGCCCTCGCCCAGGCCGCCGCCCGCGTGGGCACCGTCGGTGCCCTGGTTCTCCGACGCCTGGAGCGCTCCGGTCACGGTGACCTCGCCGCGTGGCGGCGCGGGCACGCGGGTGCGGTCGGCCGTGGTGTCCGCGTCACCGGGCAGCCAGCCGCGGACGACGGGCAGAGCCTTGCCCGCGTCCGTACGAAGCAGGGTGAGGACGTAGAAGCCGGACTTTTCGTCCAGCCGCCGGTCCGGGACGAGCAGTTGGTCCTGCTCGTAGCGGCCGGACACGGTGGCGAGCCGGCCCGAGGTCTCCTTGGTGACCGGCAGCAGGCGTTCCAGCGGCGCGGGTGCCTGCGAGGCATGGACGTCCTCGTCCCGCTGCTGTTCCTGGTGCGATTCGACGCGTGCCTCGAAGCGACCGAGCTGCCAGCTCCCCATGAACAGACAGAAGGGCACGCCCAGCGCGACGACGAGGTTGATGCCCCACCAGCGGGGCGTCAGCAGGAATCGGTACACACCATCACGGTACGGGCCACGGGCCGGGCGGCCCGCGCCGGGGTGCGCTTGGGCCCCGGCGTGCCGACGGCAGAGTTCGGGCAATCGTTGCCGCCATCAGCCCCGCCCGACGCCCGCAGATCAACGACCACCAGAGACCCGCAGCCACGCGCCTGCCCGGTGCCTGCGGAGCCCCCGGACGGCCCTTCCACCCGACGCCCGCGGACCATCACGCTTCGGAGCCCCGCGGACGACCACACGCCCGATGCAAGGCGGACAACCACCCACCCGGCACTCGCAGACCATCACCCGCCCGACGCCCCTCGGACAACCACCCGCCCGACACCGGCAGACCATGACTCGCCGCCCCCTCGGGTGACCATCCACCGCCCGCCCGCGGGCGGCCATCCGCCGGCAGCCTCGGGAGAACGTCCGGCGGGGCGGGCCTCCAACAGCAGGCCCGCCCCGCTCTCCTCCCCTCCCGAGGTCTTCACCGGGTGCTTCACGCTCCCGGTCTCACCGGGTGCTTCAGCCGCCCTGCGCGGAGCGTGCCGCGCGTCAGGACGCTTCCATCGCCCCCGTGCGATAGATGGTCCCGGCACAGGCGTTGGTGATCGTGGCGCTCGCCGCGGCCGGGTCGCCCGACTGGGGCGTGTGGCTGAGTGCGACGCTGCCCGCGGGCGGCGCCGGGTCGTCCGCGGCCGCGTCGGCGGCGGGTTGCCCGCCCGGGTCGCCGGAGCCTCCCGGGTCCGGCGAGTTGCCGGGGGCGGGGCAGCCGCCCGAGCCTCCGTCGGCCGGGACCCAGGCGAACTTGATCTCGTACGCGAGGCCCGGCTTGAGGATCACCCGCTGCGGTTCGGTGGCGGGATCGGGCAGGCCTGTGGCCGCGTCGCCCGCCGTGTGGTCGATGACGCTGATCCGGCTCCCGTCGGCGCTTCCCTGCGCCGACGCGACGACGAGTCCGCCGCCGTCGATCGCGCATGCGGTGCCGGAGGTGTTGGAGACGCGGAACGAGCCGTAGACCGTGCTCGCGCCGTCCAGCGTGCCGGGCGTGGCGACGCCGTTGGTGAGTTGGTCGCGATTGCAGACCGGCGAGGTGGCCGCCATGGTCTCGGACGGGTCGACGCCGGAGCCGGCCGTACTGCCGTCCGGCGCCCGGGACTTGCCGCCCTTGCCGCTGCCCTTGCCGTCCTTGTCGCTGCCCCCGGTGGCATTGTCGGACGGCTTCACGTCCGTGCCGCCGTCTCCGCCGTCGACCTCGGAACCGCTGGTCGTGCCTCCCTGGGCGACTTCGCTGTGTCCGGCGTTGGCGGGGCGGTCGTTGTCGCCGTCGCTCAGGGCGACGTGCATCAGCGCAGGGATGGCGGTGCCGACGAGCAGTACGGCTGCGGCTGCGCCGACGAGCGCCTGGCGTTTGCGGGCGCGTCGGGCCGGGACGGCGCGCCGCAGGTGTTCCAGTGCGTCGGGCGAGGGCTCGAGTTCGTCGACGGCCGTTTGCAACCGCCGTCGCAGTGCCTCCTCGTCGGGGCGCGGCTCACCGTCCGGTCCGTCTTCGGTGCCGGAGGGTTGTCTCAGGTCGTGCAGCAGACCGTCGAGCCCTTTCGGGCTGTCGGGTCCGTCGTGCTGGTTGCTCATGCCGGGGCCTCCATGGCGACGCGCAGCGCCGCGATTCCCCGCGAACCGTACGCCTTGACGGAGCCCAGTGATATGCCGAGTGTCTCGGCGACCTGTGCTTCGGTCATGTCGGCGAAGTAGCGCAGCACGAGCACCTCGCGCTGCCTGCGCTGCAGTCCGCGCATCGCCTGGATCAATTGGTCGCGTTCGAGCTGCTCGTAGGCGCCTTCCTCCGCGCTCGCCATGTCGGGCATGGGCTTGGAGAGCAGCTTCAGTCCGAGGATGCGGCGGCGCAGGGCGGAGCGGGAGAGGTTGACGACCGTCTGTCGTAGGTAGGCGAGGGTCTTCTCCGGGTCACGGACCCTGTTGCGCGCGGAGTGCACGCGGATGAAGGCTTCTTGGACGACGTCCTCGCAGGAGGCTGTGTCGTCCAGGAGCAGGGCTGCGAGACCGAGCAGCGACCGGTAGTGGGCGCGGTAGGTCTCGGTCAGGTGGTCGACTGTGGTGCCCGCTGTCATAGCGCCGTCAGAACCCTCGCGCTGTGACGGGATGCGGGCAGGAGGCACGGCGGGCACGGGCGCGATCACCGGCATGCCGCCGGTCGCGCGCCGACCGACCGGCCGCAGTATCGCTGCGCCGGCCCCATGTGTCGCTGCCATGCCGAAGACTTCTGCCACGCCTGTTGGACACGCTGCCCCCCGTCAGGGTTGTACGCGTGAGCCACCGCTTTTACTGACGGAACAAATGCCCTCATGCGCACCATTCTTTCCTGAATGCCCCATTTGCCGCAGCGACTCGGAAGGACGACCACAAAGACGCTCCCCGCCCAACTGCTGGTTGCAGTAGGCGGGGAGCGAATTCTCGAACAGGTCCACGGCCCGTATCAAGCAGTACAGATCGTGGACTTGATCACTCAATCTTCACAAGTCCAGCAAGGCTGCTGCACATGGTTCTACGCCGCGGCCAGCTCCGCCGCAACGAGTTCCGCGATCTGGGCGGTGTTCAGCGCCGCGCCCTTACGGAGGTTGTCGCCGCAGACGAAGAGCTCCAGCGCGTTGGGGTCGTCCAGCGAGCGGCGCACCCGGCCGACCCAGGTCGGGTCCGTGCCCACGACGTCCGCGGGCGTCGGGTACTCGCCCTCGCCCGGGTTGTCGCACACCACGACACCCGGCGCGGCCCTGAGGATCTCGTGCGCCGCGGCGACCGTGACAGGGTTCTCGAACCGCGCGTGCACGGTCAGCGAGTGCGTCGTGATCACGGGGACGCGTACACACGTCGCGGTGACCCGCAGTTCCGGCAGGCCCAGGATCTTGCGCGACTCGTTGCGGACCTTGAGCTCCTCGGAGGACCAGCCGTCCTCCTTCAGCGAGCCCGCGAACGGAACGACGTTGTACGCGATCGGCGCCGGGTACGGGCCCAGTTCGCCGACGGCACGGCGTACGTCACCGGGGTGCGTGCCCAGTTCCGTACCGGAGACCTTGGCCATCTGCTCGCGGAGGGTGTCGATGCCCTCCTTCCCCGAGCCCGACACTGCCTGGTACGAGGAGACGATCAGCTCGCTCAGCTCGAACTCGGCGTGCAGGGCCCCCAGCGCGACGATCATCGAGAGCGTCGTGCAGTTGGGGTTGGAGATGATGCCGCGGGGACGGTTCCGCGCGGCATGCGCGTTCACCTCGGGCACCACCAGCGGGACCTCCGGGTCCATCCGGAAGGCACCCGAATTGTCCACGGCGATGGCGCCCTTGGCGACGGCGACCGGTGCCCATTGGGCCGAGACCTCGTCGGGCACGTCGAACATGGCGACGTCCACGCCCTCGAAGGCCTCCTCGCTCAGCGCGACGACCTCGACCTCCTCACCGCGCACGGTGAGCTTCCTGCCGGCCGAGCGCGGCGAGGCGATGAGCCGGATCTCGCCCCAGATGTCGGCACGTTCCGAGAGGATGCCGAGCATCACCGTGCCGACGGCGCCGGTGGCGCCGACGACGGCGAGAGTGGGCTTGTCGCCCGCGGCCCGGGCAGTTGTCATCGGCCCGTCCCTCCGTACACGACGGCCTCGTCGGACTCGCTGTCGAGTCCGAATGCCGTGTGCACGGCGCGGACGGCTTCGTTGACGTCGTCGGCGCGGGTCACCACGGAGATCCGGATCTCCGAGGTGGAGATCAGCTCGATGTTGACCCCGGCGTTCGACAGCGCCTCGAAGAAGGTCGCGGTGACACCCGGGTTGGTCTTCATGCCGGCGCCGACGAGCGAGATCTTGGCGATCTGGTCGTCGTAGCGCAGGGATTCGAAGCCGATGGCGGTCTTCGCGCGCTCCAGGGCGCCGATGGCCTTCTTGCCCTCGGTCTTCGGCAGCGTGAAGGAGATGTCGGTGAGGCCGGTGGAGGCCGCCGACACGTTCTGCACGACCATGTCGATGTTGATCTCGGCATCCGCGATGGCTCGGAAGATCGTCGCCGCCTCGCCCGGCTTGTCCGGGACACCGACGACCGTGATCTTGGCCTCGGACGTGTCGTGGGCAACCCCCGAGATGAGTGCCTGCTCCATCGGTAGTTCCCCTTGCCTGTGCGACTCGTGCGACTCGTTGCTGACCCAGGTGCCCCGGAGACCGGAGAAGGACGACCGGACGTGGATCGGGATGTTGTAGCGGCGCGCGTACTCGACGCAGCGGTGCAGCAGCACCTTGGAGCCGGAGGCGGCGAGCTCCAGCATGTCCTCGAAGGAGATCCAGTCGATCTTGCGGGCCTTCTTCACGACCCGCGGGTCGGCGGTGAAGACACCGTCCACGTCGGTGTAGATCTCGCACACCTCGGCGTTGAGCGCCGCGGCCAGCGCGACGGCCGTGGTGTCGGAACCGCCGCGCCCGAGCGTGGTGATGTCCTTCTTGTCCTGGGACACACCCTGGAATCCGGCGACGATGGCGATGTTGCCCTCATCCACGGACGCCTGGATACGACCGGGCGTCACGTCGATGATCCGCGCTTTGTTGTGGACGGAGTCGGTGATGAGGCCGGCCTGGCTACCGGTGAACGACTGCGCCTCGTGTCCGAGGTTTTTGATCGCCATGGCCAGCAGCGCCATGGAGATTCGCTCTCCGGCGGTCAGCAGCATGTCGAACTCACGCCCGGCAGGCATCGGAGATACCTCCTGGGCGAGATCGATCAACTCGTCCGTCGTGTCACCCATCGCAGAAACCACGACGACCACCTGGTGGCCGGTTCGCTTGGCTTCGACGATCCGCTTGGCGACGCGCTTGATGCCTTCGGCATCCGCAACGGAGGAGCCGCCGTACTTCTGCACGACAAGGCCCACGTGCGCTCCTCGCAACTCTGTCTTCCGGGGACCCCGAATCGGGACCCTTCGGTCGGCTCAGTTTAACGAGCAGGAGGAACCGGCCACCTCGGTATCACATCGCGAGACGGCGTCCCATTCTGTGATTCATCGAGAGGCCCGCGACCCGCCGTGCCCGCTCCGCGGAAGCACCTGCCCGCCCCAGGCCGGAACACACGGAAACGTAATTCAGTTCACACGGAACGGGTGCCCGCACGGTATGCGCAGCCGTTCCCCCTCGCGGGAGCTGATGGCGACGCCCCGCTCCATGCCTGCGCACCCTCGTGCGCCCGGCGTCACCTGCGAGCGGGCTTGAGCCCCAGCGGCGCCGCGATCTCCTGGGCCATCACGCGGCCCGCTTCCTCCTCCAGCGCCCCGTCCTCCGTCGCGGCGGCGTCCGTGTCCAGTCCGTCGAGCTCGTCCAGCGGGCTCTCGGTACGGATGTGGGCCAGCAGCGACTGCAGCGCGCGCAGCGTGGCCGACGCCGTGGGACCCCAGTTGGAGAAGTACGAGAACTGCCACCACCACAGCGCCTCGGTCACACGCCCCGCGCGGTAGTGGGCCATGCCGTGCCGCAGGTCCGTGATGATGTCGGCCAGGTCGTCGGAGATCCGGCACGCGACCGGCTCGCTGCGCGGCACGTACGGGTCGAAGACCTCGGAGTAGACGTCCGCCGGGTCCAGCAGCGCGGCGAACCGCTCGCGCAGCTGGTCGACGTCGTCCGGCTCCGGTCCCGTGTCCGTCTCGTAGCGCTCGTCCGGGACGATGTCCTCGTGCGCCCCCAGCCGCCCGCCCGCGAGCAGGAGCTGCGACACCTCCAGCAGGAGGTACGGGATCGCGCTGCCGGGCTCGTCGCCCTTCGCCACTTCCGTGACGGCGACGATGAAGCTCTCGACCTGGTCGGCGATCTGTACCGCGAAATCGTCCGGGTCCTGCTTGGCATCGTGGAGCGTGGCGTCAGACATCGAGAAGTCGTCTCCCTTCGAAGGCACGGCCCAGCGTGACCTCGTCGGCGTACTCCAGGTCCCCCCCTACAGGGAGCCCGCTGGCCAGTCGCGTGACCTTGAGTCCCATGGGCTTGACCATGCGGGCGAGGTAGGTGGCCGTGGCCTCCCCCTCGAGGTTCGGGTCGGTTGCCAGGATCAGCTCGGTGATGGTGCCGTCGGCGAGCCTGGCCAGAAGTTCCCTGATGCGCAGGTCGTCCGGGCCCACGCCCTCGATGGGGCTGATCGCCCCGCCGAGCACGTGGTAGCGGCCCCGGAACTCACGGGTGCGCTCGATCGCGACGACGTCCTTGGGCTCCTCGACGACACAGATGACCCCGGGGTCGCGGCGCGGGTCCTGGCAGACCCGGCACTGCTCCTCCTGAGCCACGTTGCCGCACACGCCGCAGAACCGGACCTTGTCCTTGACCTCGGTCAGAGCGTGGGCGAGCCGGCGGACGTCGGTCGGCTCGGCCTGGAGAATGTGAAAGGCGATCCGCTGCGCGCTCTTCGGACCGACGCCGGGCAGCCTGCCCAACTCGTCGATGAGGTCCTGGACCACGCCTTCATACACGGATCGCCGTCTCCAATCATCTACTTGCTGCGTACGCTAGTTGATCCACCTTAAGGACCGGATCAGCTCGGCAGTTCCCGGTTCGGGCGTCTGGTGCGAGCGCCTTGTTCGCGCGCCCCGTTCAGAAGGGCATCCCCGGCATGCCGCCGAGGCCCTGCGCGAGCGGGCCGAGCTTTTGCTGCTGGAGCTCCTGCGCGGCGCCGGTCGCGTCCCGTACGGCCGCGAGCACCAGATCCGCGAGGGTCTCCGTGTCCTCAGGATCCACGGCCTTCGGGTCGATGACCAGGCCCTTGAGGTCTCCCGTACCGGTCACCGTGGCCTTGACGAGACCGCCGCCCGCGGAGCCCTCGACGGGGGTCTCCGCCAGTTCCTGCTGGGCCGCGGCGAGGTCCTGCTGCATCTTCTGCGCCTGCTGCAGCAACTGCTGCATGTCGGGCTGCCCACCACCGGGAATCACGGCTTCGCTCCTGGCATTCGACGACGTTGTTCAGTAGCCCGAGCCTACGTGCTGCGGCGGCGCCCTGCCGTACGCCGCGGGAAGGAGTCCGCCCCTGAGGGGCGGGTGCTATACGGCCGCACCGGTGCGCGCGTTGCGGTCACACAGTGTCGCGCCCCGGTTACTCGTTCGTGAACTCCTCGACGACCGTGGCGCCGAGCTCGCGGACGATCAGGTCGTGCCCGCTGAGGGCAGTGTCGTCGAGGTCGGGATCGTCCTCCGCGGGCATGTCGTCCTCGATGGCCATGGAGGGTCGTCCGGACTCGCGGGGCGCACGGCCCTCGGGGGGCGACGGGGGCTCGGGGGCGGCGGGCCGCTGGGCGGGCGAGGGTGCGGGTGCCTGCGGGGTGGACGGGCGTGGGGCCGGGGACGACGGCGCAGCGGGGGCGGGCGGCCGCGGGCCGGCGGGAGCACCGCCCTGTACGGGGGAGCCGCCCGACGGGTCGACGATCGCCTCGATCCTCCACTGGACGCCGAGCGCGTCGGAGAGCGCCTGCCGCAGAACGTCCTCGCTGCCGCCCGTCACAAAGCTGTCGCGGGCACCGGCGTTGGAGAACCCGATCTGGAGGGTGGTGCCGTCGAACCCGGCGACCTGCGCGTTCTGGCTCAGCAGGATCCAGGTGAAGCGCCGGCGGTTCTTGACCGCCTCGAGGATGTCGGGCCACATCTGCCGGATCTGTACGGCTCCCTGCGCGCCGCCCGGCGCCGGGCCCCCGGCGGGAGCCGGGGCCTGGGCAGTGGTGGACTGCGCGGCGGGAGACGGGGTGGCCGGGCCGTGGTCCTGGCTCGGAGCGTTCTGGCCGGGCGGGCTCCGGTCCGGGGCGCTCGGGGCGCTGTCCGAGCCGGAGGCGCCGGGCCAGGCACCGGGCTGCCGGGGTGCGCCGCCGCCCGTCCCGGGTGCGGCAGTTGCCTCGGCCGGGCCGCCCTGCTGGGGTGCGCCACCGGCGGGCTGCGCCGAGGCGGGCCAGGCGCCGGGACGCTGCCCCGCCGCCTCATGCCCGGCCGGGCCGGTCTCGCCCGAGCCGGGTCCACCAGGCTGCGCGCTCGCGGGCCACGCACCCGGCCTGTCGCCCTGACCGCTCGCTTCGCCCGGACCGCTCGCGCCCCCCTGACCACCGGGACCGGCGACGCCGGCCGGGGAAGCTCCGGGCTGCTCGGCTTCCGGCACGGCCTGCGGCTGCTGCGCTTGCTGCTGGGGCGGGGACTGCGGGGACTGCGCCTGAGGCTGGGACTGCGCCTGCTGCTCGGCCTGGGGCTGAGGCTGCTGCGCCTGCTGCTGGGCCTGCGGCACCTCGGAGGTACTGTCCGCCGCCGGGCCACGGCCCGGCAGAGCCGCGCGCGCCGCGGCCGGCCCCGTCGGCCCGCCACCGGCCTGGGGCGGCGGGGTGTGGGCGTCGGGACCCGGCACATACCCCATCGCGGGTCCGGCCCCGGCCGGGGCCGGACCACCCGCAAGGGCCGCCCCGCGCTCCAGGCGGTCGAGCCGGGCCTGCAGGGAACGCTCGTCGTGGAACGCCCCCGGCAGCAGGACCCGCGCGCAGATCAACTCGAGCTGCAGCCGGGGCGAGGTGGCCCCGCGCATCTCGGTCAGCCCCTCGTTGACGAGGTCGGCCGCACGGCTCAGCTCCGCCGCGCCGAACACCGAGGCCTGCCCCTGCATCCGCTCAACGACTTCCGCCGGGGCGTCGATCAGCCCCTTCTCCGCCGCGTCGGGCACGGCCGCGAGGATCACCAGATCGCGCAGCCGCTCCAGCAGGTCGGCCACGAAACGGCGCGGGTCGTTGCCGCCCTCGATCACACGGTCCACGACCTCGAAGGCCGCACCGCCGTCACCCGACGCGAAGGCCTCGACGACAGCGTCGAGCAGCGACCCCTCGGTGTATCCGAGCAGGGCGGTGGCCATCGCGTACGTCACACCGTCGTCGCCGGCGCCCGCCAGGAGCTGGTCCATCACGGACATCGAGTCACGTACGGACCCGGCACCGGCGCGGACGACGAGCGGCATCACGCCGTCCTCGACGTCGATCTTCTCCTGTCCGCACACCTCGGCCAGATACTCCCGGAGCGTGCCGGGCGGTACGAGGCGGAAGGGGTAGTGGTGGGTGCGCGAGCGGATCGTGCCGATGACCTTCTCGGGCTCGGTCGTCGCGAAGATGAACTTGAGGTGCTCCGGGGGCTCCTCGACCACCTTCAGCAGGGCGTTGAACCCCGCCGAGGTGACCATGTGCGCCTCGTCGATGATGTAGATCTTGTAACGACTCGAAGCGGGGCCGAAGAACGCTTTCTCGCGGAGCTCGCGAGCATCGTCCACACCACCGTGGGACGCCGCGTCGATCTCGATCACATCGATCGATCCCGGCCCGTTGCGCGCGAGATCGCGGCAGGACTGGCACTCACCGCAGGGCGTGGGCGTCGGCCCCTGCTCGCAGTTCAGACAGCGCGCGAGGATCCGCGCGCTGGTCGTCTTGCCGCAGCCCCGCGGACCGCTGAACAGATACGCGTGGTTGACCCGGTCGTTGCGCAGCGCCTGCTGCAGCGGACCGGTCACATGCTCCTGCCCGATGACCTCGGCGAAGGTCTCGGGACGATAGCGGCGGTACAGCGCGAGAGACGACACGCCTCCGACGATATCGGCCCCCACCGACAACCTGTCGCGCCCCAAGCCCCGTGGAGGACAAGGGCCCGGCTCAGGAGGCGTACGCATACCGGCGTCTCGTCCGAAACGGACCCGCACACGCAAGGGCCCCCCACGCACCCACCAGAGCTCACTTACCCTTGCTGCCTTCCGGCCCTGGGGGAGTTCGGTGAGATAGCGCCGCGTGAGGGGCTGGCTCCCACCCTAGCGGATCGCCCGGGGTGCTCGGGTCCGGGGGCGCCCACACGGCCCGCCCGGAGGCGGCCCGGGGGAACGGGTTCGCGAGCACTGCTTTCGGTCTTGTATTGTTTCCGGCGGAGGATTCGCCTAGAGGCCTAGGGCGCACGCTTGGAAAGCGTGTTGGGGGCAACCCCTCACGAGTTCGAATCTCGTATCCTCCGCCAGTGCCTCACCGGGCACTACGTCGAAGGGCCCCACCGTTCGCGGTGGGGCCCTTCGACGTTCTCCGTCTCAGTTCTCGTCTCAGTTCGGGCGGATCGCCGCCGGGGCCGACTGGGAGGACAAGGGGTACGTCTTCGCGTCTCCGGCCAGTGGGCCGCTGAGCCCCAACACCGACCACCACCTGGGGAAGCGGCTGCTTCGGGACGCGTGCGTACGGCGACGGTCGACTGCATGACGCCCGTCACACCGCTGCGACCGTGCCGCTGCTCCTCGGTGTTCCGGACGTCGTCGCCGACGCGATCATGGAATGCAACCAGGGGGAGCGGCCCGGATGCGCGCTGGGTGCATGCGCATCACCGGGCCGTTGCTGCGGAAGGTCGGGCAGCAAGTCGGTGACGCTCTCTGGGAGCCGCCCCCGGCCGCCCCGGAATCCCTGCTCCTCCTGGTGCCGGCGCAGAAGCTTGATGAGCGGATCGGGCAGACCGACTGTGCGACGCCCGGCGCGCGACTTGGTGCTCTTGTGCTCGCGCCGGATCTGCTCGCATTTCGGGCAGTAGCCGGCTTCCGGCCACAAGGTTCTGCGCCGCAGCCGTGTGCGTACTTCGGACGCAACCGGTTCTTCCGGATACGGACGTCACCCGCGGCGAGGTCGACGTCCTCCCAGCGCAGACCGAGCGCCTCGCCTTGACGGAGGCCAAGCGCCAGGGTGACGACCTGCCGATAACGGCACTTGGGAACTCCCGGGCGGCGTACTCGAGCTCGACGAGACTCCCGAGGCAGGCGTACAGCGCGAGGTCCGGGAAGAGACGGGCATCCACATCGAGGGGGACGAGCCGACCGAGGTCCACAAGAGCGCCACGCCAGGCATCGTGGCGCTGGTCCTACGACGCAAGCCGACCGGTGGCATCGAGCGAACGTCCTGCGAATCGGCGGCAGTTGGCCGGTTCACACCCGAAGAGGTCGGCGCGTCCTGCCCAGGCATCGAAGTCCGGCGGGGAGCACGCCGACTCTGCTTGACGGCGAACTCTGCGGCAACGTCTGCGCACGGGAGCGATTCCGAGCGTCCTCTCCCGGGTGCTCACCGCGACCTGCCATCGGCTCGACCCAGTCGGACGAACTCCTCATGCGGTGCTCAGAGCCGTGTGCCCGATCCGTGCCCGACAACTCAGCAAGCCACGGTCATCAGCGGGAGCCAGGATGAGTCCTTGGACAACGCATGTCCGCCTTGGCTCTGGCCAGGCTGCCGCCACCGTTCCTCTGGTCGCGGTGATTCCCAAGCTCGGAGCGCGGGTTCGGTTCCCGTCACCCGCTCCACACGAAAGCCCCGAGCCACCGGGCCGGGGCTTCTGGTTCGTCTTTGTTCGTCTTGCCCGCGGCAGGCGTCTTGCACCGCGTCCGCACCCCAAGGGCTCCCCGCCCTTCCGCCCGCACCACCTGGTGCAGGCGACTCGCCACGCCGGTTCAGCTTCCAACGAGTGAATCCAGCCATTCGGTGAGTGGCTGCCGTCGTTGCAGCGGGAAGGCCATCGTCGTACCGGACAAGCGATGTCAGGGAGCGTCCCCCCATGCCGAAGTTCCTCATCCAGGCCAGCTACACACCCGAGGGCACGAAGGGGCTGCTCAAAGAGGGCGCGAGCGGTCGCCGTGCCGCCGTCGACCAGATCGTCACCGGCCTCGGCGGAGCGGTTGAGGTCATGTACTTCGCTTTCGGGGAGGACGACGTCGTGCTCATTGTCGACGTCCCCGACGCAGTCTCCATGGCCGCCATCAGCCTCACCGTCAAGGCCAGCGGCGCCCTCCGCACCCGGGCCACCCCGCTCCTCACGCTCGACCAGATCGACGAGGCCGCTCGTCGAAAGGTCGCTTTCCGCGCCCCCGGCACATGAAGTGACCCGAGTCACCGGTCCGAGGGCCCGACCCACTGCCGCGCTCGGGTGGTTGGCCGCGCGATACCCGGTGGCCCGGCCCGTGCAGGGCGCGGTAGCTTGCCCGCATGACCGACTTCCGAAAGGGCCATGCCGCGTAGGCGCCCGTCAGCCCTGCGGGGCGAACTCCCCGTCCGCGCCATCGGACGGCGACGGTATCCGACCATCGACCGGCTTTCCGGTTCGTGCACAGCCGCCCTCCGCCGGCTCGAACGCACCCGCTTCGGGCGCGAGGCCACGGAGGAGGCGTTCTGGCACTGGAAGACCCTTGCGCACGGCCCCGTCAGAGACTTGGCCGACCCGTACGTCGATCCCGGCTGCGGAGTCCCCGAGTGCGGTTGCAACGGCGGCTACTTCCGCAGCCATCTCGAAGCGGTACTCCAGGCGTTGCCCAGCAAGAGCGCGCGTGAGCTGCGGGCTCTCGTGCGGGCCCTCGACGACAGGATTCTGGCGAGGGCTTGGATCATTCCGGCCGACCCCCGGGGCGCGCCATGGTGGCGAGGTCACTTCTAGGTCGCTTCCAGTTCCATGAACGGCGAAGGCCCCGACCGCATATCCCGGTCGGGGCCCTCGGCGTCGGTCCGGCTCCGTCATCCGCTGCGGTCGGCCGCCTTACGGGCGGCTTCGCGGCGCTGCCGCTTCCCCAGCGGCGCCTGGGAGAGGTCCTCGGCGTTGGATCTGAGGTGCTTGTGGCCGTAGCCGCGCTGGGTCAGCCACGTCTGCGCCGTGGCTTCGGCGCGTTCGGTCGCCTCCAGGATGTCCTCCTCGGCCTCCCCCGAGTCCAGGAAGCGGAACGTGAACGCGGTCCGTGCCGCGATGTCGTAGCTGAGGTGCCCCTGGGGGGTGAAGGCCGCGTGCAGCGCGTCGTGGTCCGCCGCGTGCGCCAGGAGCTCGGACCGCTGGTCGGGCGTGAGTCCGTCGAAGGCGCCGCGGACGGTGATCCGGAAGGTACGAGTGGTCATCCCGCGACGCTAGTCAGCGGGAACGTTCCAGTTCCACCGCTTTTCGCCCTGGCGGCCGGCCCGGGTCGGCTCGGCGACGGCAGGGTCCGGCGTGGCGCGGACCCCCTGCCCCGCCCCGCCCGTGACCACCCGGCGCCGGGGCGGTACCTACGGTCGCCGGGGCGGTACGTACGGTCGCGCTTGACCTTCGAGCCGGGTCGAAGGTTTACGGTCCGGGGTATGAGCGCGTTGCGGATCTCCCAGCTCGCCGAGATCACCGGTGTCCCGGCGACCACGCTGCGGTTCTACGAGACCGCCGGGCTGCTGCCGGCCGGCAGGACGCCGACCGGGTACCGCGTGTACGGCGAGGCGGCGGTGGAGCGCCTCTCCCTCATCGGTGCCGCCAAGCAGCTCGGACTGCCGCTGAGCGAGATCGGCGAACTGCTGAAGGTCCGGGACGCGGGTGCGTGCGCGGACGTGAAGGCCCACCTTCTGCCGCGGCTGGCCGCCCGGCTGGAGGAGGCCGAACGGCAGCGCGGTGAGGTGGTCTCGTTCATCGACGAGCTGCGCTCCGCCCGCGCCCGTCTGGAAGCGCTGCCGGACCGTGCCGGACGCTGCGACTCCGCCTGCGGCTGCCCCGGCACTTCCCAACAGGCCGACGGCGTGCCGGAGAACGAGCCCTGGCGCACCGCTCCCCTTGCCTGCTCGCTGTCCGCCGACGGCGTGGAGCAGCGAGTGGGCCGGTGGCGTACGGCCGTTGACGGTGCCGTACGCACCGGGATCCCCGACGGCCTGCGGCTGACCCTTCCCGCTGAACGGGCCGGGGAGATCGCCGCGTTGGCCGCCGCGGAGCAGGAATGCTGCCCGTTCCTCGACATCCGCCTCCACCTGGACGGCCGGGCACTGCACCTTGAGGTACGCGCCCCTGCCGACGGCGCCGCCCTGCTCGGCGAGCTGTTCGGTCCAACTGCCTGACCGCGGGCGGTCCGTGAGGCTGGCGGCATGTGCCCCAGCCGCACGCCGCCCAGCCGCAGACGCGCGTCGCCCAGCCCCGGCCTCACGCCGCTCAGTCCTCGGCCCCCAGCCCCGGGCTCTCGGGCTCTCGGGCTCTCGGGCTCTCGCCCCCAGGGGACGCGGCCGACCGCACCCGTCGAGCGGGGAGCGAGGAAAGTAGCGGAGGCGCCGCGGACAGGGGCCGCACTGAGCCGCACGCGGTGAAGCGGCATGAACGGCGCCACACGCAACACAGCCGCGCAGGCGTCAGCCGGGTCGGCCCGGGGGGCGTACGCGAGGGGCTCCCGTCACCGACATCACCAGGGAGTAGAGCGTCGTCGTCGCCGTGATGAACAGGCGGTTGTTCTTCGGGCCGCCGAAAGCGATGTTGGTCCTGCGGCGCCTGTACGCCATCGACGGTGTCAGCGGTACGCAGGCGACGGTCGCGCTGGAGACGTTCTTCGAGCGGCCCGTCTCACCGCACGCCGAAGGCAGTTGAGCGGGTGGGCCCTGCACGGGCGATCCGGGTGAGCCGGGTGAGCCGGGTGAGCCGGTGAGCGGTAGATCCGGTAGATCCGGTGAGCAGGCAACCGGGTTGAGCCCGTGAGCCATTCGGCGGGTGTGCCGGTGAACGCTCAGTCCGCGGCACCCACCGTCGTCTCCGCTGCCGTCGTCTCCGCCGCCGTCGCGATGTTGCGGGCCATCCCGCCGAACACCGCCGCGTGGAAAGGGGATACACCCCACCAGTACGCATGTCCCGCCAGGCCGTGCGGGTGGAACAGGGCCCGCTGCCGGTAGACCGATCCGCCGTCGCCCCGCTCTTCGACGCTCATCTCCAGCCACGCCAGCCCCGGAAGCCGCATCTCCGCCCTCAGCCTCAGCAGCCGGCCGCGCTCGATCTCCTCCACCCGCCAGAAGTCGAGACAGTCCCCGACCCGCAACCGCATGGCGTCGCGGCGGCCGCGGCGCAGGCCGACGCCACCCACCATGGTGTCGAGCCAGCCCCGCACCGACCAGGCCAGCGGTGAGGAGTACCAGCCGTTCTCGCCGCCGATCCCCTCCACCACCCGCCACAGCGCCTCGGGCGGCGCGTCGACGGCGCGCTCGCGACGGTCCGCGTAGAGGGATCCGCCGGACCAGGCCGGGTCCGTCGACAGCGGGTCGCTCGGCGCACGGGGAGCGGTGGCGGACGACCAGCGCGTGGCCACATCCGCGTCGCGAACGCGCTGGAGGGCCAGTTCGATCGACCGGCTCAGACCCAGGTATCCCTCGGGCGGGGTCGGCGCGTACGTCTCGATGTCCCGCTCGGTGCGCACCACTTCGTGCCGCAGCGACTCGACCAGGGGACGGGCGGTGGAGTTGGGCACCGGGGTGACCAGGCCCACCCAGAGGCTGGACAGCCGCGGCGTGAGGACCTGGACGGGGAGGATGAGCCGCCGGGGCAGACCGGCGAGTGCGGCGTAGCGCTGCATCATCTCCCGGTAGGTGACGACGTCCGGGCCGCCGATGTCGAACGTGCGGTTCACCGTCCGCGGCAGGCGCGCGGACGCGACGAGCAGGCGCAGCACGTCGCGGATGGCGATCGGCTGCGTGCGGGTGCCCACCCAGCTCGGGGTGACCATGACCGGCAGCCGTTCGGTCAGATAGCGCAGCATCTCGAACGATGCCGAGCCGGAGCCGATGATCACCGCTGCTCTGAGCACGGCGGTCGGCACCCCGGAGTCCAGGAGGATGCGCCCCACCTCGGCACGGGACCTCAAGTGCGGGGACAGCTCCCGTTCGGGCACCCCGGACGGGGTCAGTCCGCCGAGGTAGACGATCCGCCGTACCCCCGCGGCCCGCGCCTGCTCGCCGAAGATCCGCGCCGCGCGCCGGTCGGTCTCCTCGAAGTCCGATCCGGTGCCGAGGGCGTGCACCAGGTAGTACGCGACATCGACGCCCTCCATCGCGGTGCGCACGGATTCCTCGTCCGTCACGTCGCCGCGTACGGCCTCCGCCTCGCCTGCCCAGGGGTGGTCGCGCAGCTTGACGGGCGAACGGGCCAGGCAGCGTACGGTGTGGCCCGCGGCCAGCAGTTCCGGCACCAGCCTGCCGCCGATGTAGCCGGTGGCGCCGGTGACCAGGCAGCGCAGCGGCCGGTCGTCGTCCGTCATGCCGGTCCCTTCCGACGCCGGTCGTCCCATGTCCATGGCTCCGCGTACCCCGCGCACCCCGCGCATCCCGCCCCGCGCACCTCGGCGTACCGCGGCCTTCCGCTACGGCCATGCTTGGACCTGTGCGGGGGCGGCGCAACCGCGGACATGCCGTACGCCAGGGGCACGGCCGTACGTGGACGGGGCACGGCATACGGCGGAGGGCCCCGCTCGCATGTGCCGGGGCCCTCCGCGCGGGTTCGGTCCGCTCAGTCGTCCCGCGACGCCAGATCCCGCTGACGGGACTCGGCGGTGCCCGGTCCGGAGACGGAGGGCTCGTCCCGGAGGAATCTGGAAACGATCAGATACAGCACCGCGCCGAACGGAATGAGGAAGATGACGACCGGGAACTCCCAGGTGCCGCTGGTCTGGTTGGCGACGTAGATGCCGTAGCCGACGAAGAGGATGCCGCCAAGGACCGACCAGGCGCGGTCCTTGAGCGAGAGGTCCGGGAAGGCGGTGCCGCAGAGGATGAGCACAATTCCCGAGATGACGGAGAAGACCTCGTAGACACTCCAGTTCATGGGATACCTCCAGTGGTGATGGCCGCGATGAGCGGTGCGGGTGAGTGGTACGGGTGGTGGTACGGGTGAGTGGTCCGGGTGAGTGGTGCCGACGGAATGCCTGCCGATGCCGGAACGGGCGGAAGCCGGAATGAACGGAAGCCGCAACGCCGGTTCCCGCGGTGCGCGGACGGTGGATGAGCCGGGTCGTCTACTGCCCGGCGCCGAAGCCGATGCCGAGGGGGTGACCGCAGAGGGCGGCCACCTGCTCGGTCGCGTCGGTGAGTTCGGCGTCGCTCGTGGAATCCGCTGCGGCGATGTCGTGCAGACGGCCCGCGTCCTGCGAGAGATCGGCCGTCCCCTCGTAGTGCTCGGCCAAGTCCCCCAGATCGTCGGCCTTGTGGAACAGCGGGTTGCCGATGACGCCGTTGCCCTGAAGGAGTTGCTGCCCGAGTTCCTCGAACCCCTGGCACACCTCCGCCTTGGACGAAGGACCGGCGACCTTCTCACAGCCGACCGCGGCGAACATCAGACCTCCGGCCGCTGCGGCCGCGATGAGTACCCCATGTCGTCGAGCCACGGAACGTGCTCCTTCCCCCTGAATCGATCATGAGAAGTGCGCTGCTGCGGTGCCCGGAACGCGACGGCGTCCGGGCCGGTACGCACCGCACTCGGCCCCCGGTGCGCGGGCCGCGCAGTCCGGGCCGCGCACCGTGTCAGGAGCGCCTCCACCGGGGCTTTCGCCGCCCCCGCCCCGTGTCCCCCACGGCGATGTCCCGCCCCGCGATCATGCTGTCGCGCTCGATCAGGAGATCGCCGCCCGCCCGGAGGGAGACACCACCGGCCGACGGATCGGCCGTACGGTCACGGTCGCCGTCCCCTTCACGCCCGCGCTCCCCTCCGCGCCCCCGCCCGCGCTCGCCGGAGCCGTCCTCCGCGGCCGTCTCCCGCGCGGCCGCCGCAGCCGTCTCCCGGGCGACCCGTACCGCCGCCTCGTCGTCCCCGGCCACATGCAGCCAGGCCCGGGTCCTGGTCTCCTTGACGCTCACGTCCACCGCGTGGAAGGAGGCCGCGGAGATGTTCTCGTAGCCGCCCCGTACGACGTTGTCGTGGATCGCGTCCGAGACCAGCAGCGCACTGTCGCTGCGGGCGGTGCGGATCGCGGCCCGCAGGGGCGCGCTGTCGCAGAGCCGAAACGTCTGGTTCACCGCGTGCCCGCCGAGCCCGTGCTCGTCGAAGTGCACGTCCCCCGCGTGCACGGCGATCCTGATGCGCAGGAGCGGGTCGCCGCGCCGACGGTCTGCCAGCACCCGTTCGAGACGTGGCAGGAAGGTGCCCAGAACCATCGCCTTGGGGATGCGCGGCGGAACGACGATCAGCAGTCCGTCGCCCCGGTCCTCGCACAGGCACATGGCCCAGTGGTTCTCGCCGAAGGCCGCCCGGAACTCCTCGTACAGGGCTTCGCGGGTCCGCATCTGCTCGGTGTCCGGGCGCGAGGAGAACGCCTCGACGTCCGCGACAAGCACGGTCACATGCTGCGGCACGCCAAGTCCCCGGAAGGTCGCCGGAGTCGCCTCCGGGAAGCGGAGAGGGTCCGGGGAGCGGAAAGGGTCCGGGCGGCTCATGACGGCACCGGAATTCCGCCGACCTTCAACTGCCCCGACCTGGAGTCGACCAGGGAGAGGAAGACACCGCCGGCCAATTTCACGAACGCGTAGTCCGTGGTGCTCATCTGCCAGCGTTCGCCGGACCAGACGAGGGGCACCGTGCCCTGCTTCACGCCCTCCCAGCTCAGGGTGACCGCCGTACCCGCGTCCGTCTTCCCGGCCTTGCCGATCTCGACCCGGTCGACGCGGTCCCGGTACGACGGGGACCTGCGCGCGAACTCGCCCTTCATCGACTCCGCGCAGTCGGCGGCGCTCGGGGCGACGAGGGCGCACCAGGCGGCGCCGTCACCGATCTTCTCGGCCTTGCGGATCTGTTCGACGGTGTGGATCGCGCCCGTGCTGCCGCTCTCCTCGACCACCGAGAGGTCGACCCCGTCGCCGTCCGGGAACACCGCGGTGCCGCCGCCGTAGAGGACGGCCGCCATGGCCGCCAGCACGGCGACGGACATCACGGGGTGCTTGCGGATGGTCTGCTTGATCTCCTTGATGTTGATGTCCCGGCCGGCGACCTGCGCGTGGTCGCCGAACGTCACGTCCCGGCCGCCCTGCACATGGACGCCGTAGTCCCCGTCGCCGGTCCCGAAGGCCGGTCTGTACGAGGGGTGTTCGGGCTGCTGTTCTGGTTGATCGGTCACGAGCGTCTCCTGGAACTGCAATCTTCAACAGTTCGCAGTATCAGAACAGCTCAAGTTCAGACGACAAGCGTCATTTGACGCATTAGCGGACTTCTCCCGGACAGACTTTCCCCATGCCACCCGTAAGGTTCTGGGACATCCTCAGCGAAGCCGAGCGTGCGGAACTGATGAAGTCCGGCCGCAGCCGCCGCTTCCACGCCGGCGAGAGGATCTTCTCCGAGACCGACGAGGACAGCGGCTGGGCCGGTGTCATCACGGACGGGAAGTGCCGGGTCGTGGCCAGCCACCAGGACGGCACGGACACCTACCTGGCACTGCGTCAGGCGGGCGACATCATCGGGGAGATGGCCGCGATCCGGCGCGGGCACCGCAGCGCGACCGTGACCGCCGTGACGACGCTCGGGCTGCACGTCGTCGCCCGTACGACATTCCAGACGCTGCTGGCCCTGCACCCCGGCCTGATGAAGCACCTGCTCGTCGTCATGATCGAGCGGTTGCGCGAGGCGGACCGCTGCCAGGCCGATCTCGCAGTCGCCGCCACGGAGTTACGGCTGAGCCGCCTGCTCCTCCGGCTGGCCAACGCCGAGGGGGTGGCGACGGAGGAGGGCATCGAGCTCCGGGGGTTCACTCAGCTCGAACTCGCGGGATGGTGCGGGATCAGCCGCGAGTCCGTGGTGCGGCACATGCGGAAGCTGGAGACGATGGGGATCCTCGCCTCCAGCCAGAAGCGTCAACGGCGCCTTCTCGTACGGGACATCGAGCGGCTCGGCGAGCACGCCCTGCAAGCGCCTTCCTGACCCGGCGTCCGCCCCCGGGGGCCCGTCACCGTGTGGACGACCGCCGGCGGCTCAGACCGCGGCGCCCGTCAGCACCGCCACCGTCGTCACCGCCGCCATCAGCGCCGCGCAGACCACGAACGCCGCGACCAGACGGCGCCGCAGCGCCTGGTACACCGCCTCGTACTCGGCGCGCAGTTCGGCGCTCCGCGCCCCCACCCGCTCCAGGTACGCCCTGGACGCGGTCAGTCGGTCTTCGGCGTAGTGGCGCTCGACCTCCTCGCGTTGGGAGTCGGTCAGCCAGGGCAGCCCCGCACAGAACGTCGCGGCGTGGGCGTGCGCCGCGCTCCGCTCCGCCTCCCACAGCAGAAAGCCCTCGATCTCGTTGATCGCCTCGGAGGTGTTCATACGAGCGCGCCCTTCTGCTGGCCGTGCTCGCCGCGCTCGCCGCGCTCGTCGCGCTCGCCCTGCCCGGCCACGATCTGACCGACCCCAGGGTGATGCAGGTCGAAGGCCGGCGATTCGGAGCGGATACGGGGCAGGGTGCGGAAGTTGTGCCGCGGCGGCGGGCAGGAGGTCGCCCATTCCAGGGAGCGGCCGTAACCCCACGGGTCGTCGGTTTCGACTTTCTCCCCGTACCTGGCCGTCTTCCAGACGTTGTAGAGGAACGGCAGGATCGACAGGCCGAGAAGAAACGAGAAGACCGTCGAGACGGTGTTGAGCGTGGTGAATCCGTCGGCCGCCAGATAGTCCGGAATCCTCCGGAGCATACCTTCCGCGCCCAGCCAGTGCTGCACCAGGAAGGTGCCGTGGAAGCCGATGAACAGCGTCCAGAACGTGATCTTCCCGAGCCGTTCGTCCAGCCTCTTCCCCGTGAACTTCGGCCACCAGAAGTGGAATCCGGCGAACATCGCGAAGACCACGGTCCCGAAGAGGACGTAGTGGAAGTGGGCGACGACGAAGTAGGTGTCGGAGACCTGGAAGTCCAGCGGCGGCGAGGCCAGGATCACCCCGGTCAGACCCCCGAAGAGAAAGGTGACCAGGAAGCCGACGGACCAGAGCATCGGCGTCTCGAAGCTGAGACTGCCCTTCCACATGGTGCCGATCCAGTTGAAGAACTTCACGCCGGTCGGAACCGCGATCAGAAAAGTCATGAACGAGAAGAAGGGCAGCAACACCCCGCCGGTGACGTACATATGGTGCGCCCACACCGTCACCGAAAGGCCCGCGATGGCGATCGTCGCCGCGATCAGACCGATGTAGCCGAAGATGGGCTTGCGGGAGAAGACGGGTATGACCTCGGAGATGATGCCGAAGAACGGCAGCGCGACGATATAGACCTCGGGATGGCCGAAGAACCAGAAGAGGTGCTGCCACAGCAATGCCCCGCCGTTGGCCGCGTCGAAGATGTGCGCCCCGAACTTCCGGTCCGCCTCCAGGGCGAACAGCGCGGCGGCGAGCACCGGAAAGGCCAGCAGGACGAGAACACCGGTGAGCAGGACGTTCCAGGTGAAGATCGGCATCCGGAACATCGTCATGCCCGGGGCGCGCATGCAGATGATGGTGGTGATGAAATTGACCGCGCCGAGGATCGTGCCGAAGCCGGAGAGAGCGATTCCCATGATCCACATATCGGCGCCCACGCCCGGCGACCGGACGGCGTCCGAGAGGGGGGCGTAGGCGAACCAGCCGAAGTCCGCGGCCCCTTGCGGGGTGAGGAATCCACCGACCGCGATGAGCGAGCCGAAGAGATAGAGCCAGTACGCGAACATGTTCAGCCGAGGGAAGGCGACGTCCGGGGCACCGATCTGCAGCGGCATGATCCAGTTCGCGAAACCGGCGAACAGCGGCGTCGCGAACATCAGCAGCATGACCGTGCCGTGCATCGTGAACGCCTGGTTGAACTGCTCGTTCGACATGATCTGCGTGCCGGGACGGGCCAGTTCGGCGCGCATGAAGAGCGCCAGGACCCCGCCGAAGCAGAAGAACGCGAACGACGTGACCAGATACAGCGTGCCGATCGTCTTGTGGTCCGTGGTCGTCAGCCACATCACCACACGTGTCGGGCGAGCGTCGTTGAGCCTCATGTCCCGTAGGTGTCCGGGGCCCCTGCCGACCGTCACAGGGGAAAGATCACAGCGATGCGGTGTGATGACCGGCGCCGTGCCGGACACCAAGCGGTCATGAGCACGGACGAGGCCTTCGCGGACGCCTACCGCGAGCACTACTGGGCGGTCAGCCGGTACGTCGCCCGGCGCCTCGACGGTCCGCCCCACGAGGTCGAGGAAGTGGTCTCCGAGATCTTCTCGGTCGCCTGGCGGCGCCGCGCCGACGTTCCGGAGTCCGTGCTGCCCTGGCTCTACGGCGTGGCGCGGAACTGCCTGTCCAACACCGTCCGCGGGCAGGGGCGTTACCGCCGGCTGCTCCGCAGGCTCGGCGACCACCAGGCCGCGCACGGCTCGCACATCGTGCGCAGTCCCGACACCGACCGCCCGGGCTCCTGGGTGCACGAGGCACTGGCCCGTCTCTCGCCCGCGGACCAGGAGGTCCTGCGGCTGACGAGCTGGGAGGAGCTGACCGTCCCCGAACTGGCCGTCGCCCTGAGATGCGGCCGGAGCGCGGCGGCCATGCGGCTGCACCGCGCCCGCACACGCCTGCGGGAACAGATCGACGCCATGCGGATGACCGTGACGACGAACCCCCCGCCGAGCGGGACCAACGGGACGAGCCCGAGCCAGAGGGAGCGGCGATGACCGACGAACTGGAGCTGCTGCGCCGGGCCAACCCCGTACCGGCGGACGAAGGCCCGTGGCGGGAGCGGCCGTTGGACGGCGCGGCGGAACGCCGCCTGAACCGGCTGCTGCACGGCGCGCGCACCCGGCGGCGCGTACTGCGGCTGGTTCTGCCCGCCGTCACTGCGGCGTTGACCGTCGCCGTCACCCTTGTCGTGACGTTCTCCGGGCCCGGCAGCCCGCCCCCTGCCGCGGCGCCCGCCGCGCTCCATCCGCGGCCCGGTTCCGCGGCCGTACCGCTGGACGACGTCGCGAGCAGGGCCCGGGCCTCGGCAGCGGACAGCACGGAGGGTCCCCGGCGGAGCAGCCACGTGCAGACGTGGGCCATGAGCCTGGAGGGGGGCCGCGGCGCCCGTCCGCCCGTCACGCTCCCCCAGGAGCACTTCACCCACTGGAGCCCGGACGGGAGCGGCTGGTCACTCGTCGTGGCCACCGATCCGCGCCACCCCGGCCGCCCCGTGATCGACGACTCCGGCGGCCGGGTGCGCACGGTCGAGGACGGCAAGGTGCTGGAATCGGAGACCTACCCGGCCGGGACCTCGATCGGCGGATTCCGGCCGCCGCACGATCCCGGCGCCCTGCGCGACCACCTCAAGCAGGTGTACGGCGCCCTCGAGACCACCCGCTCGCTGCTGGACACCCTCCCCTCGCTCCTGAACGAGTGGACGCCGGGCCCGCGGGAGAACGCCGCCATCGCGACGCTGCTGTCGGATGCGAAGGGCCTGCGCCCGGCCGGGGCCGTCACCGACCGCCTCGGACGCCAGGGCCAGGCATACGTGTACCGAGGGAAAGCGGTCCGGTTCATGCTCATCCTCGACCCGGACACGGGCCGCGTGCTGGGCATCGAGCAGACGGCCACCCGCGACCAGGACGACTACCGCCTGAAGGCGGGCGACGTCATGTCGTACGACGCGTGGATGGACTGAGGCGTGGATGCGCCGGGAGCCGCCCGCTGGCGTCGTACCGTCACCGGGCGGGACGCAGCAACAGGTGGGTGACGCCGGGCGAGTCCAGGACCCGTGCGGTCTCGAACTCGGTGGTCTCCTCGCCCATGTCGCGGAACAGCGGCACGCCGCCGCCCAGCAGCACCGGCACCAGGTGGAGCTGCAGCTCGTCGAGGAGCCCGGCCCTGACGCACTGCTGGATCATCTGTCCACCGCCCGCCACCGAAACGTCCTTCTCGCCGGCCGCCTCCCGCGCCTGTGCCACCGCGCCCTCGACGCCGTCGGTGACGAAGGTGAAGGTGGTGCCGCCCTTCTTCACCAGCGGCTCGCGCGGACTGCTGGTGAGGACGAGGACCGGGCCGTGGAAGGGAGGCTCGTCCCCCCACGGTTCCTCGCCGTTGTCGAACATCCGGCGGCCCATCACGAAGGCGCCGGCGCGGGCCATCGCGTCCTCCACGAGGTCGGAGTCCTGGTTGCGTTCGCCGCCTTCGAGGCCGTGGCTCTCGCGCCAGCCCGCCAGCCCGTACACCCATTGGTGCAATCGCTCGCCGCGATCCCCCAGGGGGTTGTCGGGCCCGTCGCCGGGTCCCGCGACGAAGCCGTCCAGTGAGACCGAGATGCTTGCGGTGACCTTGCCCATGGTGCCCTCCTGGGTGACGGCGCCCGGCACGGGCGCCCCTCATGGATGACGTCGAACGACGGCCCCGGTCATCGACATCCGGCACCCCATTCTTCCGGCCTTTTCCTCGCCCCGCCCGGCCGGGCCGCACGCGCCGCGCACCCCGCCCCGTACCGGCCCGGCCCGGCCCACCACCGCCGATGCCCCGGAAGACCCCTGGCGTGAAACGTCCGGGAGGCACAAGTCGGCCGCGCCGCATACGTTCCCCCTAGCCCCACCGCTCGCTACCTTCCCTTCCATCACGTCCGTTGCGCGGACGCTCACTCCCGCGACCCGGACACCTGTGCCGACCGCCTGCCCGAAGGACTCCTGTGGACATACGACACCCGCGCCGCGCGATAGCCGCCCTGGCCGCTGCCGCGCTCACCGCCCCGCTCCTCCTCGCCTCCGCCTCCCCGGCGACGGCCGCGCGCAGCGCCGGCGCCCCCGTCAAGAAGGCGGAGAAGGCCGCGGAGAAGCTCGCCCGCAAGCTGGTGGCGAGATCGTCGGCCAAGGACGCGCACAAACACCTGGAGAGATTCCAGGCCATCGCCGACTCGACCGGGGGCCACCGGGCCGCGGGGTCCCTGGGGCACGACGCCTCCGCCGCGTATGTGTACCGGCAGCTCCAGAAGGCCGGGTACGACGTCTCCTACGACGCCTTCGAGTTCACCTACACCGAGACGCTCGCCGAGAAGCTGGCCGTCGTCTCGCCCGCCCCGCAGGACATCGCGATCGAGGCGATGACGTACACCCGGAGCACCCCTGAGGGCGGCATCAAGGCGCCGGTCTCGGCCGTGCCGGTGGACGCCACGTCCGGGTGCGAGGCCGGGGACTACGCCTCGGGGTCCTTCACCGGGAAGATCGCACTCGTCCAGCGCGGCGGCTGCTCCTTCGCCGAGAAGCAGGCCGCGGCGGCGGGCGCGGGCGCGGTCGGCGCGATCATCTACAACAACACCGAGGGCGCGCTGTCCGGGACGATCGGCGACCCGGAGGCCGGGAAGATACCCACCGGCGGCATCACCCAGAAGGACGGGCAGGCCCTCGCCGCGGAGGTGGCCAAGGGCGAGGTCACGGTCTCCTTCGAGATCCGCGAAATGCAGGAGCAGCGGACCACCCGCAATGTCATCGCCGAGACGCCCGGCGGCAACCCCGACCGCACGGTGATGCTCGGCTCCCACCTCGACTCCGTCTCCGCGGGCCCCGGCATCAACGACAACGGTTCGGGTTCCGCGGGCCTGGTGGAGGTGGCGCTGGAGCTCGCCAAGACCCACCAGAAGCCCACCAACAAGATCCGCTTCGCATGGTGGTCGGCGGAGGAGCTGGGCCTCGTCGGCTCCGAGGACTACGTCGCGCGTCTGACCGAGCAGCAGCAGAAGCAGATCGCGCTCTACCTCAACTTCGACATGATCGCGTCGCCGAACTACGGCCAGTTCGTCTACGACGGCGACGACTCGGACGCCACGGGCGCGGGCCCCGGCCCGGAGGGCTCGGCGCAGATCGAGAAGCGGATCAACGACTTCCTCGACCGTACGGGCAAGCCGCACGAGGGCACGGACTTCACCGGCCGCTCGGACTACGGCCCGTTCATCGCCGTGGGCATCCCCTCGGGCGGCACGTTCACCGGCGCCGAGGGCATCAAGACCGAGGAGCAGGCGAAGAAGTTCGGCGGCGACGCGGGAGTCGCGTACGACGTCTGCTACCACTCGGCCTGCGACAACCTCTCCAACATCGACATGGCCGCCTTCGACACCAACATCGACGTGATCGCCGATGCCGTCGGCACGTACGCGCACGACCTCGGCTCGCTGACGGAGCCGGTGGCGTCCACGCCCACGACGGGCGACGCCGGCAGCGGCGGCGGGCTGCACGACGAGCACGAGCGCGTCAGCGCCTAGGAGTCACGGCGTTCCGGGCCGACACGCCCGGAACCACGCCGGCAGGTGCCGAGCGGCCCGGCCGCTCCGCGCCTGCCGGCGCATCGCCTCCCGCCTCGCGGTGATCAGCACGGAGGCGCATGCGGAGCGCTCACCTCCGGCCATGACCCGCTCCCGGTTTGATCGTTTTCGCGGCCTTTCCACTCCTGCGCCATGGCTGCGCCCGGAGCGCCGGGACCGGTAGGCTTTCCGTGTGATCTTCAAGCGCATCGGAAACGGGCGGCCGTACCCGGACCACGGCCGGGAGAGCACCCGCCAGTGGGCGGACGTCGCTCCACGCCCGGTACGCCTCGACCAACTCGTCACCACCAAGCAGCAGCTCGATCTCGAGACCCTGCTGGCCGAGGACTCGACGTTCTACGGGGACCTCTTCGCCCATGTCGTGAAATGGCAGGGCGACCTCTATCTGGAGGACGGGCTGCACCGGGCAGTGCGGGCGGCGCTCCAGCAGCGTCAGGTGCTGCACGCGCGGGTCCTGGAGCTGGGCTGACCCCACCCCGTCCCGACCTCGGGGCGCTTCACCCACATGTCGACATATTGCCCCTTTTGGGTTGGGCTCTGCGCCACGCGTTGATCATCTAGTAGGCAGAGAGGCCCGGCCGCACTACGCTGCGCTTCATGAGCATGCTCACTCCCCCCGGCATGGGCGGCAAGTACCGCATCACGGGGGACAGGTACCCGCGTATGCGCCGGCCGCGCAATCGTCGCCGGATGGTGGTCGCCATGATCGGAGCGGTCGTAGCCCTCGGGTTGTCCGGGTGGGGGACGCTGCAGCTCATCGACGTGTTCACCGGAGGCGGCGGCAAGGCGAGCGCGGCCGGCAAGGCGGACTGCGGTACGCCGGAGAGCCGCCCGAGCGCCCGGGCCGTGGCACTGCCGAAGCCGGGCGAGATCACGGTGAACGTCTACAACGCAACGAAGCGCTCCGGCCTGGCCAAACAGACCGCGGACGAGCTGAAGAAGCGCGGCTTCAAGATCGGCAAGGTGGGCAACGCCCCGGCCGCCTACGACAAGAAGGTCAAGGGCACGGGTGTGGTGCTCGGTGCGCAGAACGCCACGGACGGGCCGTTCAAGGTGCTGGGCACGCAGCTCGCCGGCGCCACGTCCGAGGCGGACAAGCGCACCGGCAAGGACGTCGACCTGATCATCGGCGACGCCTTCAAGTCCCTTGCCGAGCAGCATGCGGCGGACGACGCACTCGTCTCGCTGACCAGCCCCTCGCCCAAGCCCTCGGCCTCCGCGAAGTGCTGAACGGCGGCGCCCATGCCGGGAGCCACGGCTCCCGGGGTGCCGCCCGCCGGCCGTGTGACGGCCGCGCGGGTGACATCCGAGACACCTGACGAAAACCGCGGAACCGCCTCCGCGAGAGCCTCCTCACCCGACGGCCACCTCGGGCACGCGACGGCCGCCTCGGGCGGGATGCGCCGGAGGCGGCCGGGTACGTGACCGGGCGGGCGGGTCTAGTCGGCGGTGCCGTACATGCGGTCCCCGGCGTCGCCGAGGCCCGGCACGATGTACCCCTGCTCGTTGAGGCGTTCGTCCACCGCCGCCGTCACCACGGTGACCGGCGCGCCCTCAAGCTCCCGCTCCATGTACTCCACGCCCTCCGGCGCGGCCAGCAGGCACAGCGCGGTGACGTCGTCGGCGCCGCGGCCGATCAGCTCGTTGATCGCCGCGACCAGCGTGCCGCCGGTGGCCAGCATCGGGTCCAGGACGTACACCTGGCGGCCCGAGAGGTCCTCCGGCATCCGCGTCGCGTACGTGGACGCCTGCAGCGTCTCCTCGTCCCGGATCATCCCGAGGAACCCGACCTCGGCCGTCGGCAGCAGCCGCACCATGCCGTCGAGCATGCCGAGGCCTGCCCGGAGGATCGGCACGACCAGCGGACGGGGGCGTGCCAGCCGCACTCCCGTCGTCGGCGTCACCGGGGTGGTGACGTCGACCTGGTCGGTGCGCACGTCACGGGTCGCCTCGTAGGCCAGCAGCGTGACCAGCTCGTCGGCCAGCCGCCGGAAGGTCGGGGAGTCGGTGCGCTTGTCGCGCAGCGTGGTGAGTTTGTGGGCCACCAGCGGGTGGTCGACGACATGGATCCGCATGCCGACGACAGTAGCCGAGCCGCCGGGCGGCCCCCAGGGCGCCTTCGCCCCCGCACGGTGGGCGGCTCCGGTGGCATCAATCCACCTGTTCGGGGGAAGGTGGGCACATACGGCCGTACGGGCGCCAGCGCCCATGACGGACGCGCGGGACAACGGACTCAGCTTGGGGAGGTGTGGCAGCCGTGCCGGACCGGAACCAGCCCAGTGGCGAGCCCGCGCTGGCGGTGAGCGACGTGGAGAGGCGCAGGCGACGCGCCCAATTCCTTCGGGAACTCAACGAGGCGAAAGCACTGCGTGAGCGCGTGCAGCCGCGGCGTGCGCGCGTCGCCAGGATGCGCCAGCAGATGCGGATGCGGACCTTCCGCTGGTAGCCCGGGCAGCCCCCGGATCACCGTCCGGTTGCAGGACTGGTGCACGACGCACAGCGGAAGACCTCTCGCGATGGCCTTGTTTCTGCCACGATTCCGAGTGGGCGGGCCCAGAGGTGAGAGCTTCCTGATCCCGCCGGACCCGGCAAACGCCTATGACCAGTGGGAGAGTCACGGTGTACTTCGCCGCACTGCTCGCGCGCACCGAAGACGGGTGGGAAGCGAGCGACACAGAGCTCGACGATGTGGAAACCCTGGCCGACCTGACGGATCTGGCCCGTCAGGCATCGGTCGACGATGACACGGTGCTCGCCTTCATCGAGCAGGAGGACGCGTGGTTCGGCGTCGTTCGTTTGGACGGCGAGGAGGACCCCCGCATCTACGTATCGGATGCGGCCGCCGCGGCCCGCAGCTCGTACGGCGAGATTCTGCTCACGGACGAACTCCTCGGCCGCGAGCCCGAAGATGATCTCGACAGCCTGGTGGACCTCGACGGCACCGAGGACGGCGAGCCGGAGAGCGAGGGCGAGGAGTCGGCCACCGACGACGACGCCGTGCCGCCCGGCCCGATCGGCGACTCGGGGATCCTTGAGGACCTCGGGATGTCGAGCAAGGAACTGATGGCCCTCAACGGTGACGCGCTGAACGAGATCGCCGACGTGCTGGGCTGCGGGGAGGTCCTCGAGGCGGTCCGCTGAACCGGACCGCTCACCGCGGCGCTCTCCGGCCCCGGCCGGCGCGCGCCGCGCGCCCGGCTGTGGCCGACACTGTCCCCATGAACGCCTCCACCCCCGCGACCTCGGACCCCCTGCGCGACCCCTGGCACGCGCCGATGCGCCTTGCCCTGGCGGAGGCCGTACGGGCCCCGGAGGAGGGGGATGTGCCGGTGGGTGCCGTCGTCATCGGTCCGGACGGCGGGGTGCTCGGGCGGGGGCGCAACGAGCGCGAGGCGACCGCCGACCCGACGGCGCACGCCGAGGTCCTCGCGCTGCGCGAGGCGGCCCGGGCCGTCGGTCAGTGGCGGCTGTCGGGCTGCACGCTCGTCGTGACGCTGGAGCCGTGCACGATGTGCGCGGGTGCCGCTGTCCTCTCCCGGGTCGAGCGGGTGGTCTACGGCGCCGTCGACGAGAAGGCGGGCGCGGCGGGTTCCCTGTGGGACGTCGTACGGGACCGGCGGCTCAACCACCGGCCCGAGGTCATCCACGGGGTGCTGGCCGATGAGTGCGCCGAACTGCTCACGCAGTTCTTCCGCCGAACCGGACGGATCGATACCGATTTCGGGGCACGGCCACCCGTCCGCTAAGCTCTCTCTCGGTAGCGTGTCCGAGCGGCCTAAGGAGCACGCCTCGAAAGCGTGTGAGGGGGCAACTCCTCCGTGGGTTCAAATCCCACCGCTACCGCTGAACAGCCGGAGGGCCGTTCCCACTCCCCGGAGTGCGAGCGGCCCTCCGGCTTTTGTGCGCCGCCGCGCGCAAAGTGGCCGCCGCCACCGGGACGTTGATCCACCGGCCGGGACCGCGGCCGGACGGCACCGGGAGGCTGCCAGGAGCCGACCCCCTGGCTGATCGTCGTTTCGACCGTTTGTGTGGATAGACTCGCGCGATCCCCGACCAGGGGCGGACGGAGCGGACAGTGCGGCGAAGGAAGCGGGCACGGCATGGTGCAAACGAAGAAGATCGCGCTCTACATGGTCATCGTCTTCGTGCTGTACACGATCATCACGTCGCCGGACCGGGCCGCAGACCTCGTCCAGGTAGGGTTCGAGGGCATATCGAGCGCCGCCAAGGGTGTCGGCGAGTTCATGACCGCGCTGGTGAACTGACCGCACACGCGTCGCCCGAGGAGTCTTCGCAATGATCCGCCACCTGGTTCTGTTCAAGCTCAACGACGGCGTACGGCGCGACGAACCGCGCGTGGCCGCCGGCGCGAGGGCCTTCCGCGAGCTCGGTGGGCTGATTCCCGAGCTGGAGTTCTGGGAGTGCGGCTGGAACGTCTCGGACCGGCCGATCGCCTACGACTTCGCCATCAACTCGGCCGTCACCGACGCTGCGGCCCTTCAGCGGTACCTGGAGCACCCCGCCCATCAGGCGGGTGTCGCGCAGTGGCGGGAATTCGCCACCTGGGTGATCGCTGATTACGAGTTCTGACCCGTCCGTGTTCCGGGCCCCTCGCCTCCTTGGGCGGGGGGCTTTCGCATGGTGCACATGGCCCCAACTTGGCGCCAACACGGGGATATACGGTGCTTGCACACAGTGCACATGTCTTGTGATGCTATGACCGCTTTTGCCGGATGAGTGGACCGAGAACCTCAGCGAGAACCCAGAAGGGGTGGCATGACCGCGTCGGCCAGTACTGCGTCCGAAGCGCCGCCTCCCCAGGGCGAGGGCGCCGGAAAGTCCCGCGAGAGCCGAGGTGCGGACACGCGCGCCCTGACCCAGGTGCTCTTCAAGGAGCTGTCCTCCCTCGAGCAGGGAACTCCGGACCACGGGCGCGTGCGCGCCGCCCTCATCGAGGCGAACCTGCCGCTCGTGCGCTACGCCGCCGCCCGCTTCCGCAGCCGCAACGAGCCGATGGAGGACGTGATCCAGGTCGGCACCATCGGGCTGATCAACGCGATCGACCGGTTCGACCCGGAGCGCGGCGTGCAGTTCCCGACGTTCGCGATGCCGACCGTGGTGGGCGAGATCAAACGTTACTTCCGGGACAACGTACGGACCGTCCACGTGCCGCGCCGGCTGCACGAGCTGTGGGTCCAGGTGAACGGCGCCACCGAGGATCTGACGGTGCAGAACGGCCGTACACCCACCACCGCCGAGATCGCCGAGCGGCTGAAGATCGCCGAGGAGGACGTGCTCGCCTGCATCGAGGCCGGCCGCTCCTACCACGCGACCTCCCTCGAAGCGGCACAGGAAGGTGACGGCCTGCCAGGCCTGCTCGACCGGCTCGGGTACGAGGACCCGGCGCTGGCCGGAGTCGAGCACCGCGACCTCGTACGCCACCTGCTGGTGCAGCTTCCCGAGCGCGAACAGCGGATCCTTCTGCTGCGCTACTACAACAATCTGACGCAGTCACAGATCAGTGCCGAGCTGGGCGTATCGCAGATGCATGTGTCCCGGCTGCTGTCCCGGAGCTTCGCCCGCCTGAGATCCGCAAATCGGATCGAGTCGTAACCGGGACGAGGTACCTTTCCAGCGCCGATATGTCGACTTGGCACTACAGCGTGTTGCCGACATGTGACATTCTGCAGGAACCGCGTTTGCCGCAGCGCTGCCGCCGGTATTCACGTGAAGGCTGCGTCCTTCGCCGACGAGGGCGCCGCGACCCGTCCGCGACCTCAAGGGGGTGGCATGTCCGTAGAACTGGGCAGCTCGAAGGTGCTCGCCAATGAGGCACCGCCCGTGCCCGAAACCTGCGACGCCATCAACACCCGGACCCTCTCCCGCTCCCTGTTCCTGCGGCTGGCCACGCTCGAGGAGGACAGCGCCGAGCGCGTGTACGTCCGCGACACCCTCATCGAGCTCAACCTGCCTCTCGTGCGCTACGCGGCGGCCAGGTTCCGCAGCCGCAACGAGCCGATGGAGGACATCGTCCAGGTCGGGACGATCGGTCTCATCAAGGCGATCGACCGCTTCGACTGCGAACGGGGCGTGGAATTCCCCACGTTCGCGATGCCGACCGTGGTCGGGGAGATCAAGCGCTTCTTCCGGGACACGAGTTGGTCGGTGCGCGTGCCGCGCCGGCTTCAGGAGCTGCGGCTCGCCCTCACCAAGGCCAGCGACGAGCTCGCCCAGCGGCTCGACCGCTCGCCCACCGTCCCCGAACTCGCCACGGCGCTCGGGGTGTCGGAGGAGGACGTGGTCGACGGCCTGGCGGTCGGCAATGCCTACACCGCCAGCTCACTGGACTCCCCCTCGCCCGAGGACGACGGCGGCGAGGGCTCGCTGGCCGACCGCCTCGGCTATGAGGACTCGGCGCTCGAGGGCGTGGAGTACCGCGAGTCGCTGAAGCCCCTGCTGGCCAAACTCCCGCCCCGGGAGCGGCAGATCATCATGCTCCGGTTCTTCGCGAACATGACGCAGTCGCAGATCGGCGAGGAGGTCGGCATCTCCCAGATGCATGTCTCCCGGCTGCTCACCCGCACCCTCGCCCAGCTCCGTGAAGGGCTCATCGCCGACTGAGAGCCCCCTTCGGTCCGTCTGCTCGGCCCAGCGGTCTTCACACCTGACGAACCGTCAGCGACACTGGGCCGATGCGACGGACGACACGAGGCGCCGAGGCCCCCGTACGCCATCGGGTACGCCCGGAGGCGCGCCTCCGGGCGTGGCGTCACGGCCTGCCCCAGGGCGGCCGCGGCGCGGCGTTCGCCTCCTCGGCGGCCGTGCTGTGCCTGGGCGCGCTGCTCGCCGGATGCGGGAGCGGCGGGGACGACGGCTATGTGGCGGTCGGCGCGGTCGGGCCGGACGGCCGGAAGGGCGCGGCCAAGGCCGTACCGCCCGAGGGCGAGGTGTCGCTGAGCCCCCTGGACCGGGCAAATCCCAATACCCGCAAGCAGAGTGACGATGCGTCGGGTTCCGGAGAGGCGGACGCCGCAGGGTCCGAGAAGGGCGGAAGCGGTGACGCGGCGGGCCGGGCGGGGAAAACGCCGTCCGGCGGCGGAAGCGGCAGTGGGACCGGTGGCGGGCCGGGCAAGGGCGGCGATCCGTCCACCGGCGGCGGTTCCGGTGACGGCGGGGGTTCCGGTGACGGCGGCGGTTCCGGTGACGGCTCCGGCGGAGGTTCCGGCGACGGGACCACGGACCCGGGGTCGCCCTCCGAGGAGCCGAAGCCCGAGCCGCAGGACCCGGCCGAGCTCTCCGTCGGGCCCATCGAGCGCGCACCGACGGACAAGCGCTGGTGCGAGAAGGTCACGCTGGAGCTGCACAACACCGGTGACAAGCCGGTCACTTCGGGCACGGTCACCTTCGCGACCCACATCATCGGCTCACTCGGCATCGACTGGGCGACGATCGAGTCCGACCAGAAGCTGCCCGGGCCGGTCAAGGGCGGGGCGCGCACCGAGGAGACCTGGACGGTGTGCGTGGACGCGTGGCGGGTGCCGCTGGGCATGCACATCGAGACCCAGGACGTCGACGTCGACTGGAAGTGACCGGGCTCACGCCTCGGGGACGGACGTCACCGTGTCCGTACGGCGGCGTGTGAGCACACCCGCCTCCGGCGGGACGGGGCCGCCGGGAGGCGGTCCGTGAACGACCGGGGAGGACGGGGCGCCGCCGGGCTCAGCTCAGCGCGAGCCACACCACGGCGCCGATGACCGCGATCACGGCGATGACGCCGACGATCACGCCGGCGCGCGGGCCGGACGGGGCGGGAGCGGCCCGCTGCGGTCCCTCGTCCACGAAGGCGCGGAACATCTGGGTGGAGCCGGCGGTGTCGTTGCCGCCCTGGGGACCCTGGGGGTTGTTCGTCATGAGCCAGGACCCTAGCGAACCGCCGGTTGCCGCCCAACCCTCGGGCCTGTGCGGTATCGGTGCCGTAACTGTGAACATTCATTTGCCTTCAGCAACCAACAGTATTATGGTTGCTCAAAGCAACTTGACAGGTCACAGGAGTCCCCCATGGCCGCACAGCGTCAGTACGAGGAACTGACCCGCCAGCTCGGCGCGTTCGGCGTCGTCAAACGCGGCCTCGCACGCCATCTCCCGCACCAGTGCCAGCCCGGTTCGGCCGCCGTGCTGTCGCTGCTCCACCACCACGGAGAGATGCGGCTCAGCAAGCTGGCCGAGCTGCTCTCCATCGACGTGTCCGTGACCAGCAGGCATGTCGCCCACCTCGCCGAGCGCGGCTGGCTCGACCGGGAGCCGGACCCGCTCGACAAGCGGTCGCGGCTGCTCCGGCTCAACGCCGAGGGCGAGAGCGTCCTCCGCGACATCTCGGACCGCTATGTGGCAACGCTCGCCGATGCCCTGCACGACTGGTCCGACGAGGACGTCGGCCGGCTCGTCCAGTTGCTGGCCCGGCTGCGGGACAGCTTCGACGACTGCCGGCCGGCGCGGACGACCCCGTAGCGGGCCCGTCCCACAACCGCAGACCCCCGTCGGCGGATACCCCGCGTCGGCAGGACACCGGACCCGATCCGCACCCCGTCCCGACGCCCCGACCGCGTACGACGGCCCCGAGCGAACCGAACAGCAACGCAAGAAAAGGAAGAGCATGGCAACGACCACGCCGGCCGGTGTGCAAGGAGCCGCCGCCGCCAGCCCGCACCACGGGCACGCCGCGCCGATGACGCACCGGCAGATCATGGAGGCGCTGTCCGGGCTGCTGCTCGGCATGTTCGTCGCGATCCTGTCGTCGACGATCGTCTCCAACGCGCTGCCCGAGATCATTTCCGACCTGGGCGGTGGACAGAGCGCCTACACCTGGGTCGTCACCGCCGCGCTGCTCGCCATGACCGCCTCCACCCCGCTGTGGGGCAAGCTGGCCGACCTGATCAGCAAGAAGACCCTGGTCCAACTGGCCCTGGTCCTCTATGTGCTGGCCTCCGCGGGCGCCGGTCTCGCTCAGAATCCGGGCATGCTCATCACCTTCCGGGTGTTCCAGGGCATAGGCGTCGGTGGCCTGACCGCCCTCGCCCAGATCGTGATGGCCGCGATGATCTCCCCGCGCGAGCGAGGCAGGTACAGCGGCTACCTCGGTGCGACGTTCGCGGTCGCCACCGTCGGCGGGCCGCTGCTCGGCGGCGTCATCACGGACACCTCGTGGCTCGGCTGGCGCTGGTGCTTCTACGTCGGTGTGCCGTTCGCCGTCATCGCGCTGGTCGTGCTCCAGAAGACGCTGAAGCTCCCGGTGGTGAAGCGGAAGGTCAAGGTCGACTGGTCCGGCGCCTTCTTCGTGTCCGCCGCCGTCTCCCTGCTGCTGGTCTGGGTCACCCTGGCCGGGGACAAGTACGACTGGCTGTCCTGGCAGACCTACGCCATGGTCGGCGGCGCCGTCGCGCTCGGTCTGGTCTTCCTCCTCGTCGAGGTGAAGGCGAGTGAGCCGATCATCCCGCTGCGGCTGTTCCGCAACCGGACGATCACCCTCGCCTCGCTGGCGAGCCTCTTCGTCGGTGTCGCGATGTTCGCCTCGACGGTCTTCCTGAGCCAGTACTTCCAGCTCGCGCGCGACAAGTCGCCGACGATGTCCGGAGTCATGACCATCCCGCTGATCACCGGGCTCTTCATCTCCTCGACGCTCTCCGGGCAGATCATCACCAAGACGGGCCGCTGGAAGGTGTGGCTGGTCTCCGGCGGTGTGCTCGTGACGGCGGGCGTCGCTCTGCTCGGCACCATGCGCTACGACACCCCGTACTGGAAGATCGCGGTCTTCATGGGCGTCATGGGCCTGGGTCTCGGCATGATGATGCAGAACCTCGTTCTGGCCACCCAGAACCAGGTCGCCCCCGAGGACCTCGGCGCGGCCAGCTCGGTCGTCACCTTCTTCCGCTCGCTCGGTGGCGCCGTCGGTGTCTCCGCGCTCGGCGCGGTCCTCGCGCACCGCATCACCGACTACGTCGAAGACGGCATGGCCGAACTGGGGCCGAAGGCCGCCGCGGCGGGCGGTGGTGCGATGAGCGGGCCCGGCAGCGCCATCCCGGACATGAGCGAACTGCCCGCGCCCATCCGCACCGTCGTCGAGAGCGCGTACGGGCACGGCGTCGCCGACATCTACCTCTACGCGGCCCCGGCCGCGCTGATCGCCCTGCTGACGGTCCTCTTCATCAAGGAGGTCCCGCTGAAGACCGGGGTCGCCTCCGGGGCGGAGGCGGCCGCGGAGGCCGAGTCGACCGCCGCGGCGGTCTCCGGTGTGGAGGCCCTGCCCGAAACCGTGGACGGCCCGGCGCGGGTGGCCGGTCGGGACGCCGACCGCGAGCCGGAGCCCGCGCCTCTGGCGAGTGTCGCGGCGCCCACCGCCGACGCATCCGCATCCGCATTCGCGTCCGCATCCGCCGAGCCCCGCATACCGTCGTGGGCCGACGCCCAGCAGGCCGCCGCCGTGTCGGCGAGCGCGGGGGACGGCGCGGGCGGGACCCCGTCCGGCATCGCGGTACGGGGGTCCGTACGCAGCGGGGACGGAACTCCCGTTCCGCGCGCGGCAGTCACCCTGATCTCCCTGTCCGGGCGGCAGCTCGGCAGGTCGGTGGCGCACCCCGACGGCGGGTACGCCCTCGACGCGCCCGGCCCCGGCTCGTACGTCCTGATCGCCTCGGCCGACGGGCACCAGCCGCAGGCCGCGACGGTCGTCGTCGGCGACGAGCCGCTGGGCTACGACCTGGCGCTGTCCGGCACCAGCGGTCTCGCGGGTGTCGTGCGTGCCGCCGCAGGTGGCGGGCCGGTCGCGGGCGCCATGGTCGTGGTCACCGATGTGCGCGGTGAGGTGCTTGCGGCCGAACGCACCGGTGAGGAGGGCGAGTTCGGCTTCGCGGAGCTGGTGCCCGGGACCTTCACGGTGGCGGTCAACGCCGTGGGCTTCCGGCCGCTCGCCCTGCCCGTCGAGGTCGGTGGCCAGGGCGTCACCCGGATCGAGGCCGAGCTGCGGTCGGCCTCCGTGGTGCAGGGCACCGTACGGGCCGGCGCCGGACGGCCCTTGGCCGACGCGCGCGTGACCCTGCTCGACGCCGCGGGGAACGTGGTGGCGACGTCCACGACCGGGGCGGACGGGGCGTACGCCTTCACCGACCTGGACGAGGGCGACTACACGCTCATCGCGAGCGGATACCCGCCGGCCGCGTCGCCGGTCGCGGTGTCCGGTCCCGGCCTGGACGGCCACGACATCGAACTCGCCCACCCCGGCGAGTGACGGACCCCCGGTCGGCCGGGACGCGGTGCGAGCGGATCGCACGGCCCGGCCCCGGGGACAGGGGCCCCGGGCCGGGCGCCGCGCGGGCAGGGACGGCGCGCGCGGCACCGCGGCCCGGGGCCCGATACGTACGAGGAGCAGGAGCGTTGATGACCAGGGGTGGAACACCGGGCACGGGAACAGGGCTGCGGGCGCGGGTCCGTACGCGCGACGGCTGGGCCGTGCAGCACGCCGTGCTGACCCTCACCGACATGACGGGCGCGCAGGTGCTGCGGGCGACGGCGGACGACGAGGGGACGGTCAGGACCGACGCCCCCTTGCCCGGCGGTTCCTACACGGTGATCGTCACGGCCGTCGGCTACGCCCCGGCCGCCTCGACGCTGATCGTCACCGCGTCGGGGCGGGCGGACGCGGGCGGCGTCGTGCTGGCCCGGCAAGGCGGTGCGGAGCTGCCGCCGCCCGGCACCTGGACGCTGGACCCGGCGCATTCGTCGGTGAGCGCGGTCGCACAGCATCTGGGAATCTCCAGCGTGCACGGCCGGTTCACGGACGTCTCCGCCCGGATCGAGATCGCCGAGGACATCGCGAAGTCGCGCGTCGAGGCGGTGATCGGGGCCGCGAGCATCGATACGGGGAACGCCCTGCGCGACGGCCACCTGCGGTCATCCGACTTCCTGGACGTCGAGCGCTTCCCGGAGATCGGCTACCGCAGTACGGGCCTGAGCGAGGCCGGCACCGACCGCTGGACCGTGCGGGGCGAGCTGTCGATGCACGGTGTGGTGCGCGAAGTGGACCTGGATCTGGCGTACTTGGGCACGGGGCCTGATCCGTGGGGCGGGGTGCGGGCGGCGTTCCGCGCGACGGCGGAGCTGCGGCGCGAGGACTTCGCCATGACGTACAACCAGGTCGTCTCTGCCGGGATCGCCGCGATCGGCACCACACTCCGCGTCGGACTGGACATCCAGGCGGTGCAGGGGGACCGGCTGCCGGAGCTGTGACGGGGAGGCGCACGGTGGCGGGCGGTCGTAGGCTTTCGGCCATGGCTCCGAACATCGCGACCAACACGACGGTGGATCTCGAAGGGCTGCTGGAGTTCGTACGCCCCCGGCACCGCGCCATCCTGCTGACCACGCGTTCCGACGGCGCGCCGCAGGGCTCACCGCTGACCTGCGGTGTGGACGATGCGGGCCGCCTGGTGGTGTCCACCTATCCGGAGCGGGCCAAGACCCGCAATGCGCGGCGTGATCCGCGGGTCAGCCTGATCGTGCTCTCGGACGAGTGGAACGGGCCGTGGGTGCAGGTCGACGGCGCGGCCGAGGTGATCGACGCACCCGAGTCCGTCGAGCCGCTGGTGGAGTACTACCGGAACATCGCGGGCGAGCACCCGGACTGGAACGAGTACCGCGCCGCGATGACCGAGCAGGGCAAGTCGCTGATCCGCGTGACGCCGGAACGCTGGAGCCCGATCGCGACGGGCGGCTTCCCGGCCCGGTCGGCCCCGCGGGGCTGAGCGGAACCGCAGGACCGACGGGGACCGCAGGGACCGACGGGGACCGCAGGACCGGACGGCCCGCTCGACCGGCCGGCACCCGCTGACGGGCCCACTCGCCGCCGGCACCGAGCGGCACCGGGCAGGACCGAGCCAGGGGACCGAGCCGGACAATGCCGGGCGGGCGCGGCGGACTCCCGTGGGCGGACCGGCCGTCACCCCGTCGTGCTCTGCCGGCCCTCGTCGCGTACGGACGGGGCCCGGTCGCGCAAGGCCTCGATCCCGGCGAAGGCGCACTCCAGCGCGAACTCCCAGTCGCGCGCCCGCATTTCCTCGACGGATCCGCCGCCCCGCGCCTCCAGGATGCTCCGGGAGTCCTCGAACTCGGGGCGTCCCTTGACCGTGCCCATCACCTGCCGGAAGAACGCGTCCTGGCTGACGCCCGCCTCCCGGCAACGCTCGTTGAACCGGCCCTCGATCGTGCCGAAGCCGTACGCGAACTGGAAGACGAGGGAGAGGGCGCCGGGCAGCCGCTCCGGGGCCAGCCCGCTGCTGCCCAGCACGCGCTGTGCGGCGCTCGAGAAGGCCATGGCGTTGGGGCCGACGTTGAGGTACTCACCGGCGAGCCGGGACACCCAGGGGTGGGTGACCAGCAGGTTCCGGTACTGCAGGGCCAGTTGGGCGAGCTGTGCGCGCCAGTCGCCCTCGTCCTTACCAGGCAGCGCGATCTCGCCCGCGGCGGCGTCGAGGGCGAGTTCGAGCAGGTCGTCCTTGGTGTCCACGTACCAGTAGACGGACATGGCCGTGACGCCCAGCTCGGCGGCGAGCCTGCGCATCGAGAACTTGGCCGGCCCCTCGGAGTCGAGCAGCCGTACGGTCGCCGCCACGATTTTGTCGCGGTCCAGTCCCTCGGGCTGTTCGCTCCGGCGTTTGGGAGCCGGGCGGCCCTCGAGCCACACACTGGTCCGCGGGCGACCCGTTCCGCGGTCGGCACCTGCCATGGCGCTCCCTCCTCCGGCTCCTACGGGCATGCGGACCTACAGCCTCCGGTCCGCCCGCCCGCACCGATGCTATGCCGCCCCGACGGGTGCGTCTGCCCGGTCGGCCCGCCGGAGCAACACCGCCGCGAGCACCCCGCCCGCCAGCACCGCGGCCGCGCCCACGAGCTGACTCGTCTCCAGCCCGGCCGCGAACGCGTCCCGGATCGCCGCCCGGTCCTCACCGCTGGGGGCGGCCGCGAGCGCGGCCGGCAACGACCCGGTCGCCGCGGTGAGCGAAACGAGCGCGGCGAAACGGGAGTTCAGCACCGCGCCGAGAACGGCGACGCCGAGACCGTTGCCGACTTCGGTGAGCGTGCCGTTCACCGCCGCGCCCACACCCGCCTTCTCCACCGGGATGGCGCCCATGATGGCGGTGGCCATCGCGGGCATGGCGAACGCGATGCCCAGACCCATCAGGACGAGCCCGGCGAACGTCCCGCCGTACCCCGAGCCCCCGAGGACCGCGACGACCGCCAGCCCGGCCGCGAGCAGACCCATGCCGGTGAGGATGGTCAGCGGGGTGCCCAGACGGGGCAGCACGCGGGCGCCGACCCCGGCGAGGTTGAGGGCGACGATGGTGAGCGCCAGCGGCGCCGTCCGCAGACCCGCGTCCAGCGCCCCGTACCCGAGGACGAACTGCAGATGCTGAGTCAGCAGGAAGAGCGAACCGGCCAACCCGAAGGCGACGAGGATGCCGCCCGCGACCGCGCCGACGAAACGGCGGTCGCGGAAGAAGTGCATGTCCAGCATGGGATGGGGGGCCCGGCGCTCCCAGAGGGCGAAGCCGGCCAGCGTGGCCGCCCCGGCGAAGGCCGGGAAGAGGACCCGCCCCGAGGTCCAGCCGTACTCGGGTCCCGAGATGATCGCGAAGACCACGCCCGTCATCCCGACGGTGGAGAGCACCGCGCCGGGGACGTCGGGACGGTCTCCCGCCGGGTTCTTCGACTCCGGTACGAGGCGGAGGACGGCGACCGTGCCGAGCAGCGCCACGGGAATGTTGAGCAGGAAGATCGCGCCCCACCAGAAGTGGTCGAGCATCACGCCGCCGATCAGCGGTCCCGCGGCGAAGCCGAGCGAACTGACCCCGCCCCACACACCGATGGCTCTCGGCCGTTCCTCCTCGTCGAAGATCTGGACGACCACCGCGAGGGTCGTCGTCATCAGCAGGGCGCCGCCCACACCCATGCCCGCGCGGGCCGCGATGAGCTGTCCGGACGACTGGGCGAGTCCGGCGGCCAGCGAACCGGCACCGAAGAGCACGAGCCCGGTGGCGAGCATCCGCTTGCGGCCGTACCGGTCCGCCGCGCTGCCCGCCGTGAGGAGCAGACCCGACTGGACCAGGGAGTAGGAGCTGATCATCCACTGCACCTCGGCGGTGGAGGCGTGCAGTTCCCGGGTGAGGGAGGGGATGGCGACGTTGAGGACGGTGTTGTCGAGCAGGACGGTGAGCTGGGCCAGACAGATCACTCCGAGAACGGTCCAGCGCCGCGGATGGCGCCCCGGGGCTGTGCCGATGGCGTGATCCCCCGTGGTCGTGGTGGCCATACGACCTCCTTGTACGCCGTGGGTTGATGTCTTATACAGCGTACGACGAACTCTTTTACGCCGTACAACGAGATTTTCCCCGGACCCTCCGATACCGTCGAACGGCCACCGAAGCGATCAAGGAGGCCCGGATGCCAGTGCGCCGTCGTATCGCTCAACTACTCTTCGCCGCAGGTCTGTTGAGCCTGACGACCGCGCCACCCGCGCATTCCTCCGGACCACGCGACGACGGCAGGCACGTGCCGCTGCGGGTCGTCTCGTACAACATCCACTCGGGCATCGGGAGCGACCAGGTCTTCGACCTGCGGCGCACGGCCGAGACGATCCGCTCCCTCAAGGCCGACGTCGTCGGGCTGCAGGAGGTCGACTCCCACTGGGACGCACGCAGCGAATGGCGCGACGTGGGGCGCGAACTGGCCGACCTCCTGGGCATGCGGCTCTACTTCGCGCCCATCTACAGCCTGGATCCCCCCGCGGCGGGCAAGCCGCGTCGGGAGTTCGGCGTCGCGGTGCTCTCCCGCTTCCCCGTGGTGAGCACCACCAACCACGAGATCACCCGGCTCTCGACCCAGGACCCGAACCCCGAGCCCGCGCCGGCCCCCGGCTTCGGCGAGGCGGTCGTACGGGCGCGCGGCGTGGACGTCCACGTCTACAGCACGCACCTGGACTACCGGGGGGATCCGTCCGTACGGCGGGCGCAGGTCGCCGACACCCGGCGGATCATGGCCGAGGACTGCGACAGCCGAGGCCGCTGCCCGCGGCAGGTGCTGGTCGGGGACTTCAACGCGGAACCGGGGGCGCCGGAACTCGCCCCGCTGTGGAACGAACTCACCGACGCCGTACCGAATGTGGGCGGGCCGACGTTCCCGGCCGCAGACCCGGTGAAGCGCATCGACTACGTGACGGTGTCGGAGGGAGTCGCCGTGCGCTCGGCGGCGGTGCCCGAGACGCTGGCCTCCGACCACCGCCCGGTGAGAGCCGATGTGACGGTGCGTCGGGGGAACTGAGCCGGCCGACGCCACGCCTCCGCGCACGACGGGCGGGGCGGGCCCGGCATACCGCCCCCCGGCCCGCCCTCTGTGCGGTGTGCTGCGCCCCCGTCTACTCCCCGTCTACTTTCCGTCGGACACCGGATCGGTCAGGTCGTAGAGCGTGGTGCCGTCCACGGTCACCTTGGTGAAGTTCTCCTCCACCCATGAAGTGATCGTGGAGGAGGTGGAGTCGGAGGACTGACCACCGGGACTCGCGCCGCCGCCCTGACCGCCGGTGGTTCCCTGACCGCCGGTGCCCTGGCCGGTACCGACCTGGCCTCCTCCGGCGCCCGGGCCGCCGCCACCGCCCGGGCCCATGCCGCCGGTGGTCGCGATGAAGTAGTGGATCTTCCCCTGCTCGACGTACTCCTTGAACCGGTCGAGGGTCGGGGACGGGTCGCTGCCGTTGAAGCCGCCGAGGGGCATCACCGCTTCCTCGGTGGCGAGTTGGTAGCTCGCCGCGTTCTGCGCGCCGACGGCCGCGGCGATCCAGGTGTGGTCATCCGCGTCCTGCTTCAGCGCGGCGGCCAGCTCGTCGCTGACCTTCTGACCGTTGAGGAGACCGTTCATGCCGCCGGCTGCGCCACCGCCCTGTGCGCCGTTCTGCCCCGTTCGGCCCTGCGCACCCTGCTGACTTCCACCGCCACCCGGTTGGCCCTGACCGCCCGTTCGGCCCTGCCCGCCGGGCTGGCCCGGCAGTCCCTGCTGGTTGTTCTGGCCCTGCCCGCCGGGCTGCTGCATCCCGCCGCCCTGCCCGCCGCCGGGGCCCTGTCCGGGTCCTCCCTGTCCCGGGCCGCCCTGTCCGCCCGCCCGGCCCATGCCGCCGGACACCTGCGGCCCGGCCGTCACGATGCCGCCGGAGTGCGCGCTGCCGACGGTGCTCAGCGTGTACGCGAACGGGCCCGCCAGTGACGCCGCCAGCCCCAATCCGGCTGCCCCCAGGGCGAGTCGGCGCCCCACGCGCCGCCCGCCGAGCGCCAGCCCGGCCGCCGCTACGAGCCCCGCCACCAGCACGACCCAGCGGAGCCACGGCAGCCAGTCGGCGCTGCGCCCCAGCAGGACGCAGGACCAGATCGCCGTCACCGCGACCGTGCCGCCGAGCACCGCGGACACCGCGGGGCTCTCCCGTCGCTCCCACAGGACCACGGCTCCCATCCCCGCGAGCGCGGCGATGTACGGGGCGAGGGCGACGGTGTAGTACTCGTGGAAGATCCCGGCCATGAAGCTGAAGACCGCGACCGTCATCAGCAGCGCCCCGCCCCAGGCGAGGAACGCCGCACGGCGCACGTCCGTACGCCCGGAACGCCGCAGCAGCACCAGGCAGGCGACGAGCAGGATCAGCGCGGCGGGCAGCAGCCAGGAGATCTGGCCGCCGACCGAGTCGTTGAACATCCGCCCGATGCCCGACTCGCCCCACCGGCCGCCGCCCCCGCCCGGGCCGCCACCACCGACGCTGCCGGTCTCCTCGCCGTTGATCCTGCCGAGGCCGTTGTAGCCGAAGGTCAGCTCCAGGAAGCTGTTGTTCTGCGAACCGCCGATGTAAGGGCGGGAGTCCGCGGGCCACAGCTCGACGATGGCGACCCACCAACCGGCGGAGAGAACCATCGCGAGCCCGGCGAGGGCGAGTTGGCCGATCCGCTTGCGTACGGTCGTAGGCGCGCACAGCGCGTACAGCAGGACGAGCGGCGGCAGGATCACGAACGCCTGCAACGTCTTGACGAGGAAAGCGAATCCCAGCGCGACACCCGCCAGGGCCAGCCACTTCGTCCGCGCGCCCTCCAGTGCGCGCAGTACGCAGGCCACGGTGGCGGTCATGAGCAGGGCGAGCAGCGCGTCCGGGTTGTTGAACCGGAACATCAGCGCCGCGACCGGCGTCAGGGCCAGCGCACCGCCCGCGATCAGTCCGGCGGCCGGACCGAAGCGGCGTTTCACCGCCGCGTAGAGGACACCGACGCATCCGACACCCATCAGCGCCTCGGGGACGAGGATCGCCCACGCATTGAGCCCGAAGATCTTCACGGACAGGGCCATGGGCCACAGCGCGGCCGGCGGCTTGTCGACCGTGATGGAACTCGCGGCGTCGGACGCGCCGAAGAAGAAGGCCTTCCAGCTCTCACTGCCCGCCTGGGCGGCCGCCGAGTAGAAGGAATTGGCGTAGCCGGAAACGCTGAGGTTCCACAGGTAGAGCAGCGCGGTCGCGAGGAGCAGCGCGGCGAGGGCAGGCCGCGCCCATCGGGGGTCCGCCGCCCGGGCCGGACGGCTCGGCCGCGCCGGGCCCGCCGCTCCGGGCGGAGGCGGATGCCCCGCCCCTCCGGAACCCTGTGGCCGGGCATCGGCGGCCGGCGGGCTGCCTGGCCCCGGGTGGGTGTCGTGGCGGGTGTTGTGGCGGGGCAGTGTCATCGGGTGCTCCTGGAGTCATGGCCGTAGTCATGGCCGTGGCCGTGGTCGTTGGGGTCCGCCGCCGGGTCCATGGCGCGGGCGTGGACCGCGTGGGGCACGGGACCGGGCTCGTACGGGCCGTTGGCGTAGGGGCCGTTGACGTACGGGCCGTCGTCGTACGGGCCGTCGTCGTACGGGCCGTCGTCGTACGGGCCGTCGTCGTACGGGCTGTCGTCGTACGGGCCGGTGGCGTTCGGGGCACTGCCGTATCGGTCGTTGGCGTACGGGGCGTTGGCGTACAGGTCGCCGGCGTATGGGGTGTCGGCGTACAGGTCACCGGCGTACCGGCCGTCCGCTTGCGGGCCGTACCCGTGAGGGTCAGGGGTCCCGAAGCCCGCGTACACGCGCTGCTGCGCGGAGTCGTCTGCACCGACGTACGGAGGCGCGCCCTCCGTCCCGCCCGGGTGCCGCCCGGCCGGGAAGACCCAGGCGCGCAGCAGGAGGAAGCGCAGGACCGTCGCGGCCAGGTTGGCGGCGATCAGGACCGAGAGTTCCGCCCCGCGCGAGGGGCTGCCGCCGGCCAGGTGGAGGGCGGCGAGCGAACCGCTGGTCAGCGCCAGGCCGATGGCGAACACCAGGAGTCCCTGGGCCTGGTGGCGCACGGCGCGCTCACGCCCCCGTACGCCGAAGGTGAACCTCCGGTTGGCGGCGGTGTTGCCGACGGCGGACAGCAGCAGGGCCAGCGCGTTGGCGAGCTGCGCGCCGGTGCCGAGCCGCAGCGCGGAGTACAGCGCGAGATAGACGAGCGTGCTCAGCGCGCCGACCGCGCAGAAGCCCAGCATCTGCCGCGCCAACCCCTGGGGGACACCGGACAGTTCACGGTCGCGCGGATCGTCGCCGAAGGGGCGGCGCAGCCGCGCGAGCGGCAGCGCACCCGTACCGAGTGCACGCCCCACCCGCCAGACGCCCTTGAGGTCCTCGACCGCCGTACGGACGATGTCCACCCGGCTGTCCGGGTCGTCCACCCAGTCGACCGGCACCTCGTGAATCCGCAGGCCCGCACGCTCGGCGAGCACCAGCATCTCGGTGTCGAAGAACCACCCCGTGTCCTCGACCATCGGCAGCAGCCGCCGCGCCACGTCCTGCCGTATGGCCTTGAACCCGCACTGCGCATCGCTGAACCGCGCCGCCAGGCTGCCCTTCAGGAGGAGGTTGTAGGCGCGTGAGACGAACTCCCGCTTGGGGCCGCGGACCACACGCGAACTCCGGGCGAGGCGCGAGCCGATCGCCAGGTCTGAGTGGCCGGAGATCAGCGGGGCGACCAGCGGGAGGAGGGCGTTGAGGTCGGTGGACAGATCGACGTCCATGTAGGCGAGCACGGGCGCCGGTGACATGGACCAGACCGTGCGCAGCGCGCGCCCGCGACCCTTCTCCTCCAGCCGCACGGCCGTCACTTCGTCGATGTGGTCGTCGAGCCGCGCGGACACCTCGGGCGTGCGGTCGGTGCTCGCGTTGTCGGCGATGGTGATCCGGAAGGGGTACGGGAAGGTGCGGCTGAGGTGGCCGTGGAGGCGGCGGACGCACGGCTCGAGATCCGTCTCCTCGTTGAACACGGGGATGACGACGTCGAGGACGAGTGCGTCGCCGCGTTCCCGGCGCTGCACGGTCGGCAGAGGTTCGCGTGCGGGCAGTGCGCCCGGTGAGGTTGGAGTTCGCATGCTCCGACACTCGGCGGCCGCGCTGTCACGGCTGTGTGATCCACCTGTGCCCCGGCTGTGAGTCGTACGGGACCCCGTACGACCCGCTCCTTCCGTACGGCCCGTCCACCCCCGACGCCCCGCTCATTCCGTGCGGCCCGCTCTCCCGCCCGCCGCGTTCTCTCCGGCCTCTCCGGCCGCTCCGCTCCCCCCGTTGCCCGGGGCCCGCGGCAGATGGACGGCGAAGACCGTGCGTCCGGGCACGCTCGCCACCTCGGCCCACCCGCCGTGCGCACTCACCACTGCCTGCACGATCGCCAGGCCCAGCCCCGTACTTCCGGCTGCGCGTGTGCGGGAGGCGTCGCCGCGCGCGAAGCGCTCGAAGACGTGCGGCAGCAGCGCGGGCGGGATGCCCGGACCGTCGTCGGCGACCTCGATCCGGATGGCGCCGGTGCCCGCGCGGCCCCCCGGTGCCCGCGCCACGCGCGCCGTGACCGTGGTGCCCGCGGGCGTGTGCGTACGGGCGTTGGCGAGCAGATTGACCATCACCTGGTGCAGCCGCTCCGGGTCACCCCGTACGAGCGCGGGCTCGTCGGGGAGTTCGAGCCGCCAGTCGTGGCCGGCACCCGCCGCCCGGGCGTCGCTCACCGCGTCCACCACCAGCGGGGACAGATCGGTCTCGACGAGGCCGATCGGCCTGCCCGCGTCGAGCCGGGCGAGCAGCAGCAGATCCTCGACGAGCGTGGTCATCCGGCCCGCCTCCGACTCGATGCGGCCGAGGGCGTAGCGCGTGTCGGGGCCGGTCTCCTCGCGGCCCCGGCGCGTCAGTTCGGCGTAGCCGCGGATCGAGGCCAGGGGGGTGCGCAGTTCGTGGCTGGCGTCGGCGACGAACTGCCGTACCTGCGTCTCGCTCGCCTGGCGTGACGCGAGCGCCGAACCCACGTGCCCCAGCAGCCGGTTGAGCGCCGCGCCCACCTGCCCCACTTCCGTATGCGGGTCGGTGTCACGGTCCGGTACGCGCTCATGGAGCGCCACCTCGCCCCGGTCCAGAGGGAGTTCGGACACGCGGGCGGCGGTCGCGGCGACCCGGCGCAGCGGGCGCAGGGCGATACGGATCATCGCCGTACCTGCCAGGCCCGCGGCGACCAGCCCTGCCGCCGCCACGCACAGCTCGGCCACCACGAGGGTGTCGACGGTGTCCTCCACGTTCTGCAGCGGCAGCCCGATGACGATGCTGCCGCCCTGAGCCTCGCGGTCGGGAACGGCCTGGAGCCGGTAGCTGCCCAGGTCCGGGATGTCGACCGTGTGCGGGCGGCCGTCGAGCTCCAACGAGGCGACGGCGTCGGCCTGTTGAGGGGTCAGGTCCTCGGTCTCGCCGCGGTCGGTGCTGCGTTCGGCCGAGGTCGCGTCCCCGCCGGTCAGTACGGCGCCCAGGGTGCCGGGCGGCTGTCCGGGGCCGACGATGAAGCCGAGGACGTTGCCGTCGGCTTCCTTGGGCGGCGGGCGCATGACGCGCTGGGCGATCCCCTGGAGCTGATCGTCCGACTGGCCGACCAGGTACTCGTGCAGGGTGACGGTGGTGACGCTGCCGATGATCGCGGAGACGACCGCGATCAGCGCCACGCATGAGACGACGAGCCGGGTGCGCAGCGACCAGCGGCGCCTGCCGGTGCGACGCGGGCGCGGCCGCGTCGGGGCGGGGGAGGGGGTGTGCCGCCTCGGGGCGGGGGCGGAGGTGTACGGGGGCGACGGGGTGGCGGGGGCGTACGGCGGCGAGGTCGAAGTGGCGTACGGCGGGTGATCGTCGCCGGGACCGGGATGCACGTGGCCGCCGCCCGGAGCAAGGGGCGGCCGGGGCGGGATGCGCACGGCTACTCCCCCGGCTTGATCAGATACCCGGCCCCCCGCCGGGTGTGGATCATCGGCGCCCGCCCCGCGTCGATCTTCCGCCGCAGATACGAGATGTAGAGCTCGACGACATTGGCCTGCCCTCCGAAGTCGTAGTTCCAGACCCGGTCCAGGATCTGCGCCTTGCTGAGCACCCGCCGCGGATTGCGCATGAGATAGCGGAGCAGCTCGAACTCTGTCGCGGTGAGGTGGATCGGCGCCCCGCCCCGCCGCACCTCGTGGCTGTCCTCGTCGAGGACCAGATCGCCCACCACCAGCAGCGGCTCCGCCCGGGCCGCGGAGGCGCCCGCGCGCCGGAGCAGTCCGCGCAGCCGGGCCACGACCTCCTCCAGGCTGAAGGGCTTGGTGACGTAGTCGTCGCCGCCCGCCGTCAGCCCGGCGATACGGTCCTCCACCGCGTCGCGCGCGGTCAGGAACAGCACGGGCACGTCCGGGATCTCCTGGCGCAGCCTCCGCAGTACGGCGAGCCCGTCGAGGTCCGGCAGCATGATGTCGAGCACGACGGCGTCCGGCCTGAACTGCCGTGCCGTACGGAGGGCTTCGGCACCGTCCCCGGCGCTGCGCACCTCCCACCCCTCGTAGCGCAGAGCCATGGACAGCAGATCGGCGAGGGCGGTCTCGTCGTCCACGACGAGTACGCGGACGGGGGTGCCGTCCGGGCGCAGCAAGAGGGAGCGCTCGTGAGGCGCGGTACTGGTCATGCTCCCGACCATCGGGCCGATGCCTGAGAACGGGCTTTCGCCTTCCTGTGAATTCCCTGAGAAAGCGGGACCGCTCCCGTCAGAGATCCCGAGCGCAGGTCCCGCTCCCGTCGGGGCAAAGCTCCCCGCGCCCTCCGAGCACAGGGCCGGCTCCATCGAAGCGAGAGTCCCCGCCCCTCCGAGCACGGGCCGCCCCCGTCGAAGCGAAGTCCCCCCCCGTCAGAAGAGTCCGTCCTGGACCGCGGAGTCCCGCGCCCGGCCGCCCGCGCCGCATTCCCGTACGGCCACCGAGGTCGCCGCCCCCGGGGCCGCGGCACGCAGCCGCCACCCCGCCATGAGCCGCCCGTCGAGCACCAGGACGCCGCCGCTCTCCGTGGCGATATGGAGGTCCGGACCGGCGGCGCCGAGCAGTTCGCCCACGACCACGGTGCCGTCGCCGAGCTCCGTGACCTCCTCCACCAGCCCCTCCGCCGCCCGCGCGGCCAGCACGTCGAGACCGAACGCGGCCGTGTGATCGACCGGGACGAACGGCTCCCGCTCCAGCGACTCGGGCCATTCCGCGAGCGCCGCCACGCGCGCCTGCAGCGCGGCCAGTTCGGCGAACCTCTCCTCGACGGGCGGCAGACCCGTGCGCGCCGCGCGCTTCACCCCGTACGGGACGCGGTCCTTCACGCCGAGGGCAGCCCCGAGCAGTTCCTCCGCCCGCCGCGCGGCCATGAGCGGGCCGAGGCCCAGCCAGCCGTACGCCACGGCGCCCTGCTCCAGTAGGCGTGCCGGACCGCGGGCCGCCGCCGTGATCCCGACCTTGAGCAGTCCGGGCCCGAACCAGGCGAGATAGACCCGGTAGGGCCGCGGGTCGTCCGCCCGGGTGTCGGCCGCGACCGACTGCGACCGGTCGAGCCGCGCGCAGTCCGGACACTGCCCGCCCGTGCTCCGTACGGGCACGGCCTCCGCGCCCGGGCAGAGCGTCCGGCGCCCGCCGCGCAGCACACCCGTACAAACGCGACCGCCGTCGACGACGAATGCCAGTGGCTCGCCGGGGGACGGGCCGCTGACGCGCTCGCCGCCCCGGGCGCCTGCCCGGTACCAGCCGAGCCGGGCCTCTTCCTGACGCCAGACGACCCCGGCGCACCGCCAGCCGTCCTCCGCTGCTGCCACTGGTCCCCTCGAAGCGCATGCCGTACGGCGAACACCCCGTGCATCCGCCGGTCGTCACCATCCTGGAGCACGGGTCCGACAACGGGCCGGCGGTGACGTCCGTGCCGCGCCGGCGCCCTCAACGCGCGCGACCGCGACCGCGCGGCGACCGGCGCTACACCCGTACGCGGGTGAGGAGTTCGTCCCCGCGGCCGGATAGGCCTGCGGCAGCGGTGCTGCCGCGGAGTCCAGGTCCCCGCGCCACAGGAACGACGGCTTGATCCACGTCATCCGGTCCCGCTTCCACACCTCCGGGAAGCGGGCGTCCCGCGCCGCCCGGAGCCCGATGGCGGGCGCGTACGCCTGGTGGACGGTGACCGTGGACTCCGTGTGCAGCGCCCGGATCCGGCCTCCCGGCTCTGCCATGATCTCCAGGCGGGGCGGAGGGCCGAGGCGCGCCCAGGACTTTCGGGGCTGACGGAGCTGACCGGGCCGCGAGAGGAACCCCCCGTTCCGGCCGACCGACCCGCCTCACCCCCTCCCGTTCCCCGGCTTTCCGTCCATTTCCGCGCCAGGTCGGCGAGACTGGACAGCGGTTTCCGTCTCCACGGACCGCACCGACCGCACCGACCGCACCGACCGCACCGACCACACCGAACTGCCGCTCCGGCCAAGGGCGCACGACCGCGGAGGACCTATGCACGTCACGTCGTTACCCGTCACCACCGACCGCCTCGTCCTGAGGCTGTTCACGCCGGACGACGTCGACGACATGTATGCGTACCAGGGCCTGGAGAGCGTGGCCCGCTACCTCTACCGGCCGCCGCGCACCCGCGAGGGCTGCGAGGAGGCCGTCGCCCGGAACGCGGCGGCGACCCGGTGGGAGGAGGACGGCGACGCGCTGACCCTGGCGATGTGCCGCCGCACGGAGCCGGGCGTCATCGGCGAGGTGGTCCTCAAGTGCGCCAGCGCGTACGCCCGCCAGGCGGAGATCGGCTGGATTCTGAGCCCCGGGCACGAGGGCCGGGGTTACGCGACCGAGGCGGCCCGCGCCCTGGCGGCGATGGCCTACGACCAGCTCGGCGTACACCGCCTGTTCGCCCGCATCGACGTCGAGAACACGGGCTCGACGCGGCTGTGCGAACGCCTGGGGATGCGCCGCGAGGCCCACCTCATCGAGAACGACCTCGACGGCACGCGGTGGGGCAGCGAGTACATCTACGCCTCGCTTCCCCACGAACTCAAGCGCTAGCCGAGCCCCTCACCGGCTCCGCACGCCACCCGACCGACCCCGGCAAGTCCGTACGCCTACGTCCCGAACAATCGGCGTACGGACACTGCCGAGTACCCGTCAGAAGCGGAAGACGTGCCCGGTGGCGGCGGACAACTCGCAGGCATTCGCAAAGGTCTTGCGCCAAGCAACCGACTTGCCCATGTACGTCCCCTTGGCCGAGGCCGTAACGGGGTCGAACCGGCGCGAGCAGAGGGCCGGTTCCCCGGTCAGCGCGCCCGGATCACCCTGCGCCCGCTCCAACTCGGCGCATGCCTCCGCGGCGTGGGGGTGCGGACCACCCGGCTCGGGAGAGCACTGCAGGCGCACACCGCGGATCCAGGTGTCACTGCTCCCGCTCACCGTCAGGAGCACTCCTTCGGACGGTTCGGGGTCCTGCGGACCGTGAAGCGCCGCAGCCGGCCCGGCGTGGGCGGCTCCGGCAAGGCCGATGCTCAGGAGTACGGCCGCGACGGCGGCGCCGGTCTTCCTCATGCCTCCCCCAACGAGCCCCGCCCGACGACGTCACCGCGGTGAGGCGCATTCCGCCGGAACCGGCGTGCTGTTGGTGCCAGCCGGTGATGTCGGAAGCGGCAAGCCGTCAGGCGCCGCTACCGACCGGACGGCGTCGAAGCTCGTTGCGTACGTGTCGAACTTCTTGCTTCCGGCATGGCGACGCCTGTGCCCGAGGGGTCCGGTGAAAGCGGCGTGCTCAGGGGCGCTTGGTACGCCACAGCCACCCGGCGCCGACCACCGTCATGACGGACACCAGGGCGACGACCGTCCAGCGCGCGGCGTCGCTATCCCCGAAGTCGGGGAAGAAGAGGAGGTTCCACGCGGCCCTGGTGAACGCCGGAAGGAGGGAAGCCAGTGCGAGGCCGATCCACTTCTCGCCCACCGTCCAGTGGCGGGAGCGCCACACCATCACGATGGCGGTGATCTCCATGAAGAGTCCCGTCCAGAGCCGGAAGTCTTCATTGCCTCCCGCAAAGGTCAGGGCCTCGCTGGTCAGCAGGAGAACGATCGGCAGCCATGCCGGGGAGCGGGGCCTGCGCGGCTTGCGGGGCTCATGGGCGCGTGGGTCGGGGGTGTTGCCGAGTTCCTGGAGTGCTGTGGCGGCGATCGTGCGGGGGTCGCCCACTTCGTGGAGGATCTCGCGGATGCTGCCGGGACGTTCGGCGAGCGCGACCTGGATGTGCTCGCTCAGGTCGGCTATGAGTTCTTGGCGGGAGGCCGGGGGCAGTGCTGCGCTCTCGCGTTCGACGGCCGCCAGGTACTCCTGGACGAGAGTGTCCTTGGTCTTCATGAGTGTTCCTTTTCGGAATCGCGCCGATGCCCGGTGGTCGGCGTGAGGAGCCGGTCGACAGCGTCGCGGAAGCCTGGCCAGATCCCGGCGAACTCCTTGAGTGCCGCGTGCCCGGTCTCCGTCAGTTCGTAGTACCGCCGCGGCGGACCGGATGCGGACTCCTGCCAGGTGGTGACGACGAGTTCGTCCCGTCGCAACCGTGACAGCAGTGGGTAGACCGTGCCCTGGCTGGTCGCCAGGGTGCCGGTGTCCTGCAACTCGTTCAGCAGTTCAACCCCGTACTTGCGCCCGTCACGCATGAGGGCGAGGACGCAGTACTCCAGAACCCCTTTGCGGAGCTGGCTCTCGGCCTTTCCCGGCGTCTGGTTACCTGCCTTACCGTGTTCCATGCAAAGCAATGTACCAGGCGAGTCGACCTAGCTCCAGTCGGCGACTGCAAGGCCCCCAAGGACTGGGAGACATCCCCCAGCACCGTGCAGGGCCCCGGATCCCGACCGCGCCACTGGCCGCTGCCGCTGCCACTGCCACTGCCGCTGGCCGCTGGCCGCTGGCCGCTGGCCGCTGCTCAACGAAGGACGGCCCCCGCATGCGGGCCTTACTCGCAGATCAACAAGCACACATAGCCGCCCGGACGGGCGACCGAACGAGCGCACTGCCGTACATGCGGGAAGCCGAAGCCGCCACGGGCCGCGCCGAGTCCCACCGCAAGGCGCATGGCGCGTACGATCCCTCGACGCCCAACTACCGCATCAGCCAGGTCCGCCACGAACTCGGCGACACTCCCAGCCAGGCAGGAGTCGGACATGGCGCGCTACAGCGTCTACCGCCGGGCCCGCGTACGGCACCGGGCCACCCTGGCTGAGCGTCAGCTGGAAATCGGCCACCTGGAAGCGGCCTGCGCCACCTGGCACCAGGCGCCCTAGGACTACCCGCCGAGTCCGGCCGTGCCGACGACGGGATCGAGGCCAGCTTCTCCGCCCACGCCCGAAGAACCCCACCGCCACGCGCCCGCGTACTGCTGGTCAGCCGCAGCTACAACCTGCGGACGCTGATGCCGGTTCGGCGCCCTGGGTGGTGCAGCAACCGTCGCCGGTGGCGTCGGGGTCGGCGCTCTCGCCGAGCGTGTCGGCATCGGCCTTGACGACGTAGACCTCCCAGGGCTCCCGGCCGGGGCCGTGCACCCAGACCTTGTCCTGGAGGGCGTAGCAGCAAGAGGTGTCGTTCTCCTCGAAGGTGGCCAGGCCGGCGTCCTTGAGTCGGGTGGTGGCTGCGTTGACCTGGCCGGTGGACTCGACCTCGACGCCGAGGTGGTCGAGGCGGGTGTCCTGTCCGGGCTCGCCCTCGATCAGGACGAGCTTGAGCGGGGGCTCAGTGATCGCGAAGTTGGCGTAGCCCTCGCGCCGCTTGGCGGGTTCGGTGCCGAACAGCTTCGCGTAGAAGGTGATCGACGCCTCAAGGTCACTGACACGCAGGGCGAGCTGAGCACGAGACATGACACGGCTCCCATCTCATTGAATTGAAGTCTTTCGATTCAAGATTGCGCGCTGGATCGAAGGATGTCAACATAGAACCATGTCGAATCACGAGCTTGTCGTGCTCGGTCCGAGCGGCGAGACAGGCGCCTGCTGCCCGGGGCTGCTGACAGCCCCATTGGACGAGGACCAGGCCTTCGAGCTGGCGAAGGTGTTCAAAGCGCTCGGCGATCCTGTGCGCCTGCGCCTGTTGTCGATGGTCGCCTCCAGAGCGGGCGGCGAGGTCTGCGTCTGCGATCTGACCCCGGCCTTCGACCTGTCCCAGCCGACGATCTCGCATCACCTCAAGCTGCTGCGGCAAGCCGGTCTCATCGACTGCGAGCGACGCGGAACGTGGGTCTACTACTGGCTGGTCCCGGAGACGACCGACCTTCTCGCAAGCCTCCTGACCCGGCCCGCCGGCGAGCCGCCGACCGAGCGGAACGCCACGCGCCACCTCGCCACTCCCGGCCTTCCCGCACCCCAGGAGGATGCCGCTCATGCCTGATGTTGCCGCAGCCCCATCCGTGTTGTTCGTGTGCGTCCACAACGCCGGACGCTCACAGATGGCCGCCGCCTTCCTGACTCACCTGGCGGGCGACCGCGTCGAGGTCCGCTCCGCCGGCTCCACCCCCGCCGACTCCGTCAACCCGGCCGTGGTCGAAGCCATGTCGGAGGCGGGCATCGACATCTCGGCCAAGGTCCCCCAGGTGCTCACCGCCGAAGCCGTCCAGGCCTCGGACATCGTCATCACCATGGGATGCGGCGACACTTGCCCCGTCTTTTCCGGCAAGCGATATCTCGATTGGCAGCTCCCCGACCCCGCCGGACAGGGAGTCGACGCCGTCCGTCCCATCCGCGACGAGATCGAAAAGCGCATCCGGGGCCTCATCGAGGAGATCGCCCCCGATTCACAACCATGAGCACACCACCGGGAGTTCACACCGTGTCTCCGGTTCCCGGCATGCCGACGAGGTCCTGACCACCCACCAACGCGGGCTGGGCCGCCGCGGTGTCGATGCCGCGGCCGTAGGCTCGACTCAATCCTTCTCCGCGCCCTCATCGAGTCGACTGAGCCGGCGGGGCGTCCCGATTTCCGGTCCGGCGTTCCCGGCGAATCGCGACAGCCTCGCCCCTCATCGCATGGCCGGCTTCCGCGCAATCGTTACCTCGTGAGCGCATCGTCGGCACAATGGACTCCGGAGAGACGTGGTCCTGATCGAGTGAGGCATCCCGCCCATTACGCGGCCCCTCCAGCGATATCACCTTGGAAGCCGTAGTCGATTTTGACCTGTACGAGCGCCAACGCCGCTGCCAGCAACTTCCCTGGACCAACGGGACCTTGAAACATCGTTGAGCAGAGACCGCTGCCACGCGGGCGGGAATCCCGCATCTCGGGAGCCTTGACGATCTGCGCACCGGAAGGCTCAAGAACCCCCGTCAACGCAGGCCACAACCGCTCTCTCACCTCCGGAAGCCTAATCCACCGGAATCAAGTCGGTGGATTGGAACCAAAGATGGAACCTTCCCGATGATCTACGCAGGAGCGTCACAGGGGAACAAGGGCATCAGGTTGACCACCCACGCCGACAACACGAACACCGGGCCCCGTCGAATTCACCTGGCCGGGCTCATTCACGCCCCACCAACAAACGCCATCCTTCAACATTCTGCCATCGCCCTCAATTGGCGTGTCGAGCAACACCCCCATTGCGACCCTTGTTAGTCTGCGGGCTCCCGAGAATTGTCCAAGAATATTGAACGCGCCAGCTGGCGGACAAGGTTTTCCCGTGCCGAATACTGGCGTATCCCGGTCGAGAGGATACGGACCATGAATGATTTTCCTCGTCGCGGACTGCTCAAGGCGACGGCGGCTGCCGGCGTCGGCGCGGTCGTTCTCCCAGGCATTACAGCCGCAGAAGCCCCGAGCGCGAGCGCTGCGACCAAAGGGACGGAAAGCGCCGCGCGCTGTGCGCCGGCGCGGCTGACCGGCCGCATCGTCCGCCCCAACGACCCCGGGTACGCGGATGCGAGCCTCGGGTGGGACGAGCTGTTCGTTCGCTATCCGCTGGTCATCGTCTACGCCCAGAACACCCAGGACGTGGTCAACGCCCTCACCTGGGCGCGCCAGCACGACGTCGCCCTGCGGGTGCGCAGCGGCGGCCACAGCCTCGAGGGCTGGTCGAACGTGGACAACGGCATCGTGATCGACGTCAGCGAATTGAAGGGCGCCGAGATCGACACCGAGGCGCGCATCGCCAGAGTCGGCGCCGGGCTCAGCCAGTTGGAAGCGGTGACCACGCTCGCGGAGAAGGATTTCGCGGTGACGACCGGAACCGAGGGCACCGTCGGTCTCTCCGGTGCGACGCTCGGCGGCGGCTTCGGCTTCCTCACCCGCTACCTCGGCATGGCCTGCGACAGCCTGATCGGGGCTGAGATCGTCGTAGCGTCCGGTGACGAATGCGCCAAGGTGATCAACGCAGACCTGAAGAACAACTCGGACCTGCTCTGGGCGCTCCGCGGGGCCGGAAACGGCAACTTCGGGATCGTCACCTCGCTCACCTACAAGGTGTCTCCGCTGAAGAGCGTCGCTTATGTGCAGGCGACGTGGGACGGCATCGGGGACCTGCCCGGGGTCTTCGACGCATGGCAGCGCACGGCGCCGGTCGCCGACAACCGCCTCGGAACCCAGATCGAGATCCACCGGAACCAGATCCTGCTGTTCGGTGTTCTGGCGGAAGGGACGGAGGCAGAGGCGAGGGAACTGTTGGCCCCGATCCTGTCGATCGGCACGCCCGAGGTCACCGTGGAGATCGGCAACTGGGGCGACGTCTATGCCGGGTTCCAGATCCCGACCGAGGACGAGCCCGCCAACTGGAAGTTCTTCTCGCAGTTCACCACCGAGCCGTTCCCCAAGAAGGCGATCAGCGTGATCGCCTCATTCATGCGAGACGCCCCCACGGACGACAGCAACTTCTTCACCCAGGCCTTCGGCGGGGCGGTGCGCAGACCGCCGCGTGGCGGCACGGCGTTCCCGCATCGCGAGGCCCTGTTCTACTCCGAGCCCGGCGCCGGCTGGGGAACTCGTGGGGAACCGGGCAGTGGCGACGAACTCACCCCGGTCGCCCAGGCCTGGATCGCCGAGTTCAGCCAGGCACTGCGGCCCTACGTGAACGGCGCCTACGTCAACGTGCCGAACATCGGAATGGATCAATGGGAAACCGCCTACTGGGGATCCAACTTCGACCGGCTGCGCAAGATCAAGGCGAAGTACGACCCTCAGAACGTCTTCCAGTACGAGCAGAGCGTCCCGCCCGCGTTCTGCTGACCGACACTCGGCTCCGGCACCCCGATCAGGGCACGGCCGGGAGTGCCCCGCGTCAGCCCGGAGGCACTCGTTGGCTCCGCCTGGAATGCGGGCGCCGCTCCAACACCGGCTCGGCGCCCGGCTCGGCCGATGTCCCGGCAACCCTCTGATCAGCAACTCCCCCGCACTCCGAAGCGGTTGCCGTCACACACTGCCGTCAAGGCAAAGCCAGAGGCCCTGTGGATTGATCCACAGGGCCTCTGGCTCGATGCGCGCTCGGCAGGATTCGAACCTGCAACCTCTTGATCCGTAGGATCGGGCAGCTCGTTGGGGCGGGCCTCCACCCTGGCCCTGATGGAGCGCTGGTGGCGGTGATCATGGGCTGATGTGTGCCGTCGTTGCCGTCAGGGTTGCCGTCAACGGACCGGTGCCTCAGACAGCTTCACGTCGCAGCCATGGCTCGGTCTGCCGTGCTACGCGCGGGCACCGGATCGCCTTCGGGTGTAGCGCGCCACCGCGTACGCGAATGGGCCGGAAGGCTTGTCTCCTGCCTCATCGATCATGTCCAGGACCTCGAAGCCTGCCTCCTCCGCGTACCGCTCCAGTTCGCGAGGGAATAGAACGCGCCTGCGGATGGTGTCTTGGGCCTCGTCTCCCGTGGGGAGTATCCATCGCCGGTGCATGGTGTTGATCTGGCTTCGCAGGTCCCACTCGTGCCGGATGGTGACCGTGGCAGGTCCGCCCGGCGTACTGACCGTGGCGGTCGTCGGCTCGGACCTGGTGATCGGGGCGATTGGAGAACACAGCACCAGCAGCGTGCCCGGTCGGGCGTGAACCGCAAACGTGGTGAAGACCTGGTTGATCTCCTTGTTGCCGTGGACGTACGCGAGGCTGTTGCCCACGCAGGTCACCACGTCCATGCGCGCCCCAAGTCGGACGGTGCACATGTCTCCAGTGCGGATGTCCAGCTCCGGCCGGATCCGGCGGGCGTAGTCGACCATGCCGGGCTGGAGGTCTACGCCGATGCACTCGAAGCGCTTGGCCAGGATCTCCAGATCCCGGCCGGTGCCACAGCCGAAGTCCACCAACGTCCTGGCGTCCGGGCTGTACTGCTCGATCAGGGCCTGGCACAGATCTGCGCTCATGCTGTCGGACTGAACCAGGTCGTACAGGGCGGGGTACCGGTAGAGAAGGTTGGTGGCTTCCACGCTTTCCGCATCCGTATCGAGGCTCGTCACATGAGGCTCCGTAACCCGACCTCCAGGGCAAGGACATCGCACAATAGGTCAGGGACCAATGCCGAGCCGCGGGCGTCCGAACCGGCCTGGGCGAGTGCCTTACCGTCAACGTATCCGAGGTCGACCAGTACGGAGTCCCGCACCATGTCGTCAAGTACAGGCAGTCCGTAGGCACGCAGACCCTTCTCCAGTACCTCCAAGAAATTCTCCGGGTCGGCCGGCGCTGCCACCCATTCGGGCAGGCCTGCTCGTCTGAGCCGTTCGCGGAACAGCTTCTTGTGGCGTTTGTGCTCGTGGGGAAGCTGCTCCATGAACCGAACGACCTGTGGATGCGCGAGCGGGCTCACCGGCCAGACTCCGGCCCGGAGGAATCCTGGGTTGTGCATCCCGAACGCCATCAGAGTCGGCACGGGGAGAACGGGGATCGGGGCAAGCTGCTCATTCACCTCGGCCAGTGCTCGCACCGCCTTCAACCCGAGCCACGGCACGGGCTCCGGTGCAGGTAGTTCGGCATCGGTCCTGGAGTGGTGCGCGTTGACTTCGTCACCGCCGCTTCCGGTGAAGATCACCTCGCATCGCCGCCCGGATGCCTGCTCGCGTACGACGTCGAACGCTTCTTGGTAGAAGGCACCTGCCGGATCGTGCGGCTTACGCACAGCGCGCACCCCTCCGGGGCAGAAGGGCGGATGCTGCATAGCGGGGATGGCCATGTCCCGGAAGCCACAGTGCTCCACGAACACTTGGCGCCGCTCCCGCTGCGACGCGCCGATATCTCCTCCGACCAACAGACCGAAACTGTGCACATCGGAGAAACGGACTGCCTTCACAGCCAAGGCGATGTTCCCGGAGTCCGCACCGCCGGACAGCTCGACGCCTACGCATCTGGTTGCCGTCGGTGCATCGCTGACCACGTCGGTCAGCAGCTCGTCCAGAACGGCGAGTGGGTCAACGCCGTGCCGCAGGCTGCGTGGTTCGAGGACGTGCTCAGCGGGCTCCGGGTAGTGGATGGTCAGTCCTGAAGCGCTGAACGTCGCCGATGCCCGCTCGGTGAGGCGGTAAACGCCGTCGAACAGCGTCTCTGACGTGTAGCGGTGCTGCCTCGTGAGTGTTCGGGCGACGACTCGCGGCACAAGACAGTCGGCCCGCAGGTGTGGCCGCAGTTCGGTGAGGTCCCATGAGGCGTTCAGCTCGGCGGCTCCTTCGACCAGGTAGAGCGGAGCTGTGCCGAAGACCCCTGCCGACAGACGGGCCTCTCCGGGGGCCATGGTGAGGGAGATGAAATCCGCTTCGCCCCGCTTCCACTCCTTCACACGGACGCTTACGCGCGGTGCATGGTCATCGTTGATCTCCAGGACCAACGTCGACACATCCGCGGGTTCGATCCAGCTTCGACCATTGACCCACCGGGCGCCCTGCGGCTTCCACTCGGGCTTCTGAAGATCAGCTAGGCGCAGGCACATCGACAGCATGTCGTCCCTTCACGGTATGCGGCGGGGCGGGGCCGCAAACGACCCCGCCCCGCCTGGCGTCAGCCCTGCGTCACTTCTTGCAGTGGTCGCCGTTGTTGTCGCCGCCGCCCGGCATCTTGTCGAGCAGCGCTGCCTCGACCGCCGGGACGCCAGTGATCAGCTCTCCGGTGAACAGCTCGTCCACGTTCATGGCCTTCTCCTTTACGGTTGAACTGAACTCCGCAGCGAATGCTGCGAAGTTGGTCCCGTTCGGCTGCCGGACCCTTGCGAAGAAGGCAGCCGGACGGGGTCGCCTCCCGCATTCAGCGGCAGGCCCTCCCTCATCGCACGCGGGCACTGTGATCGCGTGATGGGGAGGAGTCAGGTGGATGGGGAGGCAGCAGCCACCCCCAGAACGAATCCGACCGACGCTGAGACCACCACGACCAGGAGCGGCCCGGCATAGGCGTTCACGACTTCGGCTAATCGCCTCACAAGCGCTCACCTCGACTGCGCTCATTAGCCTCGCGTACCGCGCAGCTCAGGCCATCGGCCCCGTCCTCAGAGTCACTACGGCGGTGCCGAGGGCAGTGGCACGGCGAGAAGCCATTCGATCCCGGCGCCAGATCTGCGCCCTGAATGGTGTCGATCTTTAACACGCCATCCGTGCCCATCGCCTCGGTCATCAGGGCCAGGCGGGCCCGCGCTTCGCTTCTCATCCCTCAGTCCCTCTGCCCCTCGGACGACGGTTGCGGCGAGGTCTCGCCGTTCCCTTCCTGTCTCTACGCAACCGCGTGACCACGCTCAGCGGTACCGTTACAACGGCGCCAGGACTTGAATGCCTTGAAAGTTCGCAAGGGCACGGGGAGTTGAGGACATGGCAGAGCGTGAACCGAACGTCTCCCTCGCCGGTCTGCTCACAGAGAGCCGGTGGACACACCGTCAGTTCGCGCGGGAGGTCAACCGCATCGGCACCGAGACCGGCACCCCTCTGCGCTACGACGAATCAGCCGTAAGCCACTGGCTCAGCGGCACGACCCCGCGCAGGGCCGTGCGTGCCTGCATCCTCGAAGCGTTCTCGCGTCGCCTCGCGCGCCCCATCACCCACACCGAGGCGGGCCTGCCAGTTCCCCGCGACCAGTCCCCCACGGCCACAGATACCGTGGAAGGTCTGATCGACCTGGGGAGGCAAGACATGGACCCGTCACGCCGCCGCATCCTGGGCGCCGGCCTGTTTTCCGTGGCCCTCACCATCCCCGGCTGGCCCGACGTGATCGGACGGGCCGAAGCCGTGCAGTCCGGTCGCGCATCCAGGATCGGCATGAACGAAGTCGACATGGTCATAGCCATGACTGAGCGCGTCTCAGAGCTGGACGACCAATTCGGCGGGCGCCACGCGCGTCCCATGGCAGCCTCGTTCATGGTCAACACGGTGTCCTCCTACTTGCGCGCCGACGCCCCCAGCGAAGTGCGCAAGGCGATGCTGTCCGCAGCTTCGGACCTGCTGTACCTGACCGGCTACATGGCGGTGGACGAAGGACTGCATGGCCTGGCACAGCGCTACTACGTCAAAGCCCTGGAACTGGCCGGAGCAGCCGAGGACCACCTGACCTACTGCACAACTCTGCGCGGCATGAGCGTGCAGGCAGTCGACCTTCACCACGGGGCCAAAGCTGTGGAACTTGCCGACGCTGCTTCCGCCGCCTCACCAAAGGCCGGCCCGCGCATGCGGGCGTTCCTCGCAGGCCAACAAGCACACGCCGCCGCACAGACAGGCGAGCGTGCGAACGCACTGCGGTACATCCGCGAAGCTGAAGCGGCCATGGACCGGGCGGAGTCCCGCGGCAAGGCGTTCGGATCATATGACCCCGCGGCGCTCAACTACCACATCAGCCAGGTCCGTTATGAACTCGGCGACATCTCCGGCGCTGTCGAAGCCATGCAGGAGTCGAACAAGGTGCGCTACAGCGTCTACCGCCGTACCCGCGTACGGCACTGCGCCACCCTGGCTGAACGCCAACTGGAAGTCGGCCACCTGGAAGCGGCATGCGCCACCTGGCACCAGGCGCTCGACGACTACCCCATGGTCCAGTCCGGCCGTGCCGACGACCGGATCAAGACCATGTTCAGTCTCCTACGCCCTCACCGGAAGAACGCCACCGCGCGCGACCTCTACGACCGTGGACGAACTCTCGCGCCACACTCCCTGATCACCTGACCGGTACGGCGAATTCCTCACCCACGAGAATCAGCACGGAGGCTGCCCCCGCGGGTCACACGCGTCGGACAACGGACAAATGACCTCGATATGCACACGCCGACAAGTCGTCTTCACCACGAGGTACGGCACCCCGATCGAGCCGCGAAATCTGAATCGGTCCTTCGAGGCGCTGTGTGCCCGTGCCGGAGTCCGTAGGGTCCGCTTTCATGACCTGCGCCACACATGCGCGTCGCTGCTCCACGAACAGGGCGCCGACGCTCGCACGATCATGGAAGTCCTGGGCCACAGCTCCATCCGCGTGACCATGGACATCTACACCTTCGTTCGGCTCGACTCCCAGCGCTCCGCCTTCGACCGCGTCGGGGATGCACTGAGGGGTGACGGCAACGGGGCGGACCATGACGGCCGCTCGGGCGGTCGCCCATAGCCGCTTGAAGACAACTCCTCCACCCTCGGAGACGGTTGCCGTCAAACACTGCCGTCAAGGCAAACGCAAGAAGCCCTGTGGAGTGATCCACAGGGCTTCTGAGCTGGTGCGCGCTCGGCAGGATTCGAACCTGCAACCTCTTGATCCGTAGGCAACTCGATTAGGGGGTTGTGCCTCGGTCGGCGTGTTGCTGACCAGCGGGGGTGCGTCCGTGAACGTTCGCGGTTGTTCGCGGCTATGCGCCGTCGTTGTCACGCAGTTGGACACTCACTTCCCGTGGCCTCCCACCATCCTCAACCACCACCCACCCCTAGCTCCCATCCCGTCTGCCGTCGACCCACACACCGTGGAGCGGGCGTGGTTCCTGGCGTCCAGGTGGAGCGCGCCACTGTACGAACGACCTGGACGCCAGGGGCCGCGTCTGCTCGGCTCTGCCTGGGTCGATGGCAGACGGGATGGGAGCTCCCCGCGCGCCACTACCGGGCCGGTACTCGCGAACGGCGGCCCGTCCATCCCGGAGTCTGAGCGCCCCCGCCGGAGGCTTGTTCTGACCGTGCCGCGCTCTGCGGTGCTCGCCTCATGGCCTCCGGTCCATTCCACGCGTGGGCGCGCGTCGGCGCAGCGCGCGCGGAGCGGGCCGAAGGCAGGAGCGTCGCGCGGAGCGGAGCCGGGAAGCGCGCCCGGCGGAGCGAAGCGCAGCCGGGTGCCTTGATGAGGTAGAGAAACCTGTAACAGCTCAGGTCAGGTCGTACTCAGCGGACAGTTCGCGGCCCGCTCCGAGGAAGTCCGTGGCGTACTCCGTCTTCGAGCCGTTCTGGTCCCAGTAGTGGTTCGCCATGGTCAGAACCGCGGTCCCTGCCTCGACTTCGAGCAGCGGCGCTGCATCCTCGGGCACTGAGCGCAGCGATACGACATCGCGCCTTCGGACGGCCCGGCGCCCCGTACGGTCTTCGACCAGGCCAAAGGTCATCTTCGGCAGCGGTTCCGCCGCGATCAGCTCTGGCGCGCTCTCCGCGAACTCCCCGGGCAGCCACGACGTCGAGAGGGCAACGACACCTTCGTCATCGAGGTACCTGCGCTGACGCCGGATCACAGACGCGCCCTCCTCCACTTCGAGTGCTTGTGCAACCTCGATGGGCGCTGGCATCAACTCTGCGCTGAGGATCTCCACGCGTTCGCCGGGGCGGAACCCGTCCCCTCCCACACGAAGCATCTGCAGGCGATCCGGTCCGGTCGTCTGCTTCCGCCCCAGGTCCACGAAGGTGCCCTGCGACGTCGATCGCACGTACCCCTCTGCCTGGAGCTGCTTGATGGCCTTCGCCGCCGTAGCTGACGCGACGCCCCACTCACTGGCGATCGCCGCAATGGACGGGAGCTGCGAGCCCTTAGGAAGGGACCCGTCCGTGATCTTCTCCCTGAAGTGATCCGTGATCTGAATGAACGGCGGCGCGGACCGCTGGATCTTCGGTGTCATCTCCTCTTCCTCTCTAGTCGGCGTACTAGTCCTCGCGGGCACCCGCGCTCTAGCTCGCGTACCCCACATTACGCCGCCTACCTGCCGACGCTAAGGCGCAAGTAGGCCGTCCTCGCAAACTCACTCGTCGGCAGCGCTTGACGATCGTGTACTAGTACGCGCATACTCGACGCAAGCTAGTACGCGAACTCCGATGGGAGAACAGCACATGCCGTCCTTCAAGATCGACACTTCGACCGCTGTGGTGTTCGTCGCGACCGCGCCGACGCCGAAGGTCGCCAACCGCAAGACGGGCGAGATCGCTAAGGACCGTGAGAGCGGCGCCGACCTGATGACGGTGGGCCTGGTGATCTCGGACGAGGGCGAGGGGAACCTCTACCAGGTGTCTGTGCCCGAGACCGGCATCCCCGAGGACCTGGTTCCGGGCAAGCCGGTCACGGTCGTCGGCCTCCGAGCCCGGGACTGGGAGAACGAGTTCAACGGCGAGAAGCGGCATGGGATTGCCTTCCGCGCGGCCGCGATTGTCGAGGCGGGCTGACCATGGCCGACCTGACCACGGTGCTGGAGGCGACTGCCGCTCTCGCGGGCGTCGTTGGCCTCCGCTACGCCAAGACTCACGCTCCGCGCGTGTACTGGTCGCTGGTCGGCCTGCCGGTCACCCTGGGCCGGTTCACCTGGACCTTCGGCACCACGATGGACGTCTGTGGACTGACCGTGCAGCCGTCCCGGCTGCGGGCGTTCATGGTCCGTAACGTCGCCCGACGCGAGGTGCGGCCGGTCCCTCCCAAGGTCCGCCGGGTGCGGGGCACTTCCACCGGTCTGGTCGCCACTCTGCGGCTGCCCGCCGGGCTGGAGCCCTCGGACGTGGCGACCGCATCTGAACGGCTCCGGCACGCCTGGGGCGTCCAGTCCGTCACCGTGGCGGAGACCAAGCCGGGCGTGGTGCAGCTGCGGATGACCGGATACGACGTGCTACGGCGGGTGAGCCTGCCTCGTCGGCACAAACCCTCCGGGTCGTTGATGGTCCCGGTGGCCTTGCGTGAGGACGGGTCGGTGTTCGTCCGTGACTACCGCAAGGTCCCCCATGCCCTGACTCTGGGAGCCAACCAGTCGGGCAAGTCCATGTATCAGCGGAACCTGATCGCCGGTCTGGCCAAGCTGCCGGTGGGCCTGATCGGGATCGACTGCAAGCGCGGCGTGGAGCACAGTGCCTATGCCCCGCGTCTGTCGGCCCTGGCCACCACGCCCGAAGACGCCTCACAGGTGCTCGATGTGCTGATCGAGGAGATGGAATCGCGCTTCGACCTTCTCAGCGAGCATCAAGTCTCAGACCTGTGGGACCTGCCCGAGGACGTCCGGCCGGTGCCTCTGGTGGTGCTCGTCGATGAGGTGGCTGAGCTGTTCCTGACCGCCGCCAAGAAGGACGAGGAACGCCGGGACCGGATGGTCATGCAGATGGTGCGGCTCGGACAGATGGCCCGTGCGATCGGCATCTACCTGGAGGTCTGCGGCCAGCGTTTCGGCTCGGAGCTGGGCAAGGGCGCCACCATGCTCCGCGCCCAGCTCACCGGTCGGGTCGTCCACCGTGTCAACGACAAGCAGACCGCTGAGATGGGCCTGAACGACATCTCATCGGAGGCGGTGTTCGCCGCTACCTCGATCCCGCCGGACCGGCCCGGTGTGGCGGTGGCCGGTGACGCCTCCGGAGGGTGGTCCCGAATCCGCACCCCCGAGACCACCCCCACCGAAGCGGCGGAGATCTGCCGCGAGTTTGCCGACCTGGCCCCTCACATCCCGGCTCTGGCGCCGTACCGGCCCGTTGTGGCCATCGAGCCCGAACCGGCTGACGCATCACCGCTCGTCAAGCCTCGGCCGGTCACCGAGTAACCCCCTGCACTCCACGGTCGGCGCGACCGCTTCGCGCCAGGTCCCTACCCCGCCACGCCCGGAACCCGGACCGACTCAAGGAGACAGGCACATGTTCCAGATCGAGACCAGGAAGCGGCGGTGACGGTCATGGCTACCTCGCGCAAGCCCCGTCCGGCCTCCAAGGCGAAGAAGTGCCCCGACTGCCAGGGCAAGGGCGAGACCAGCAGTGCCGTCCGCGTCGGCCCGCGGGGCAAGAAGCTGACCGACCACCAGCAGGCGGCCCTTTGCATGTCCTGCTGGGGCACCGGCGAAACCCCCTGACCCAGCCCGGCGCCGGGCGGCTCGTCTCTCACGCACCGCCCGGCCCCGGCCCAACCTCCAAGGAAGGAGGACGCGATGACCAAGCCACAGGCCGAGCGCACCGCGATCCTCGTCGCCGGTGCCGTGATCATGGTTCTGACGATCGCCGCGTTCTGGCTCTCCTACGCCCATCTCGCCTCCGTCGCACAAGCCCATGGGCTGGCTACCTCGCCGGAACGCCAATGGGCCTGGCCGGGCACGATCGACCTGTTCATCCTGGCCGGTGAGGTACTGATGTTCCGCGCCGCTCTCCGGGGCGTCACGGACTGGTGGGCGATCGCCCTGACCGTCGCTGGGTCGCTCGGCAGCATCGGCCTCAACGTCGCCGGGGTCGGCGACAGCGCCCCGTTCCTCGACTACGTAGTCGCGGCCGTGCCCCCCTCCGCCGCGCTGTTGGCCTTCGGCGCCCTGATGCGGCAGGTCCACACTCTCGTGACCGACCCGGCCCACGAGTCAGCACCCGCTTCGAAGCAGGTAGCCGTCCAGAGCCCGGAGCCAGTTCCCGCGGAACTGCCCGCACCTGCGCCTGAGATCCAGGAACCCCATGCCGTCGAGGAACCCGAACCGGCACCGCCGCACCGCGCCCCGGAGGCTCCCGCCGTGCCCCCGGCGCTGCTCGACCACGCCCGGAAGGTCGCTGACAAGCACCGCACCGCCACCGGTACCGCCATCGATGCCGACACCCTCCGTGCTCGGCTCGGTGTCCCCCCGGGCCTCGCCGACGCCATCACTGCCCAACTCGCCTGAGAGGAGGCGCCATGCCGCGCCCGAACCGCTTCTACAACGTGACCCGGTTAGGTCCAGTCCAGGTCGGCAGCTACTACGACGGTCGTGGCCGCACCAAGCACAGCGCCGCCTGTACTGCCCCCGGCTGCGGCTTCTCCGCCGAGTACGTGGAGCGGTCCGCCGCCGAACTCGCCGCCCGTACACACCGCTGCAAGCCCTGACCGCCCGAGAGGAGGTTCCGCATGCGCCAGCCCGACGCCCAGTTGCGAGCCAACCACCGCCCCGCCGCGCTGATCCCGCCCGGCACACACCCCGGGCACGTGGTCGTCGTGCAGGCACCGCCCCGCTCGTACGGCGGACTGATCCTGCTGACGGTCACCATCAGCGCCGGCGCTTCCGCCGTACTGATCGCCGCCGCCTTCGCCTTCCAGACGATCGCCGCCGCTGCGGCCGCAGTCGTCCCGACCCTGGGCGGTATCGGCGTGACAGTCCGCCTCGCCAAGAACAAGCACTGACCGGCCCCCGGGACGGCACAAGCCGCCAAGCATCCGCCGCCCCGGGCGCCTTCAACACCTTCCAGATCCAGACGACCCGAAAGGGAAGAGTCATCATGCCTCAGCACGCCCGGAACCGACCGGCCTGCCGCTCCTGCAACGACTTCTCCGTCGTAGCCATCACCACCGGCACCCGGCACCGCGACGGGTCCCGCGTCACGCTCCGCGTGACCTGCCCGACCTGCCACGGCATCGACCGCCCCACCTCCGACGCCTTCGCGCGGGCCGGGAGGTAACCGGCATGAACGACACCGCCACCCTGGCGGGCCTGGACCCGGCCACCTGGCAGGACTTCCTCCGGGTGGCCGGGTCTCCCGGCTTCGACCGCTGGCAGGAGCAGACCCGGCGAACCGGCGGCTGCTCCGACCCCATCCGCCTCAGCGGCGGCACGAAGACAATCGACCGCGCCACAAAGACCGTCCTGCACGCGTACACGACCGAGCATGAGCCGGGAGGTGTGCTCCGGGTGGCCTGCGGCAACCGCCGTGCCTCCCGCTGCCCCTCCTGCGCCTGGACCTACGCCGGAGACACCTACCACCTGATCCGCGCTGGTCTCACCGGCGACCAGGCCAAGGGCACTCCCGAGACCGTCCGCGAACACCCCCGCGTCTTCGCCACCCTGACCGCGCCCTCGTTCGGGCCCGTCCACAACCGCCTCGGCAACCGGCCCTGCCGCTGCGGCGCACGCCACCAGGACGACGACCCGGCCCTGGGCACTGCGCTGGATCCGGCGACGTACAACTACGCGGAGGCAGTCATGTGGAACAACCACGCCTCCGACCTGTGGCGCTACTTCACGATCTACCTGCGCCGCGAAATCGCCAGTCGGGCCGGGCTGACCCAGAAAGCCGCCCGCGAACAGTCCCGGCTGTCCTTCGGCAAGGTCGCCGAATACCAGCGCCGCGGGGCCGTCCACTTCCACGCCGTGATCCGCTTCGACGGCCCCGAGGGACCCGAGACGGCACCGCCTGCCTGGGCGAGCGTTGGCCTACTGACCGACGCCATCCGCGCCGCTGCTGCACGCGTCCGCGTCGTCGTACCCGCCAACGAGGATCACGGGTTCTCTGAGGACTGGGTGCTGCGCTGGGGTACGCAGATCGACGTTCAACCCATCGGCGCCTTCGGCCACGGCGAACAGATCACAGAACGGGCCGTCGCGGCCTACGTCGCCAAGTACGCCACCAAGGCAGCCGAGACCACCGGCACGATCGACCACCGCATCGGGAACAAGGAAGCACTCGTGCTGCTCGGCATCCCCGACCACCCAAGTCGTCTCATTCAGGCATGCCTCGACCTGCACGCCGCGTATCCCGACCGGAAGCTCCGGGACTGGGCCCACATGCTCGGCTTTCGCGGCCACTTCTCCACCAAGTCCCGCCGCTACAGCACGACCTTGGGCGCCTTACGGCAGGTCCGCGCCGACTACCGCGCTGCCCAGCAACGTTCGGCCCTCGGTCTGCCCGACCCTGACGACGCCGCTGAGGCAACCACGCTCACCCTCGCCCACTGGACCTACGCCGGACACGGCCACACCCCCGGCGAATCCTGGCTTGCCGCCAGCATCGCCCGGGACATCCAAGCCAATCGCGAGATCAAAGCCGAAGTCCTCGCCGACCTGGACGGCATGGAGGTCTGGAATGCCTGACGAACTCCTGACCGTGAAGCAGGTCATGGCCACGTTGAAGGTCGGTCGAACCAAGGTCTATGACCTGATCCGCACCAAGGAGTTGCGCTCTCTGACCATCGGCCGAAGCCGTCGCATCCCGGCTCAGGCGGTGCGGTCGTATCTCGATGGGCGTATGGGACTTGGGGAGGTGGCCTAATGTCGAAGCGACGCAGTCGAGGTGATGGCGGCCTTCACTGGGACGACAGGCGTCAACGCTGGATCGCCACGGCCAGTCTCGGCTATGACCCCAGCGGCAAGCGCATCGTGAAGCGAGGCAGCGGCAAGACCAAGACCGAGGCCAAGGCCAAGCTGAAAGAGGTGCTCCGGGACCATGAGGATGGTCTCGCGATCGCGCCGACCAGCTACACGGTCAAGGACGCCGTGAGTAACTGGCTCGCCTACGGCCTCACAGATGTGGACGGCTCGACCGTCGACAACTACAAGACGCTCTGCGAGAAGCACGTCATCGCAGAGCTCGGGGCCAGAAGGCTGCGGGACCTCAGCGCGGATGATGTCGACAGGTGGTTGTCGGCCAAGGCGAAGACGCACAGCACGCGGACGCTGCGTCTGCTGCACTCGTGTCTGAACCGCTCCGTGAAGCGAGCCATGGCGCGGGACAAGGTGAAGCGCAACGTGGTGGAGCTGTGCTCCATCCCGAAGGGCCGGGAGGGGCGTCCGTCAAAGGCGCTCACGCTCGCCCAGGCCGGGGCCGTTCTCGACGCGGCTGCGGATTCCCGGCTGCATGCCTACATCGTGGTCGCGCTGCTCGCGGGCGCACGGACTGAGGAACTGCGGGCCCTCAGTTGGGATCACGTGGACCTGAAGGGAAGGGAGGGGATCTCACCGCACATCGCGGTATGGCGCTCAGTGCGCGCGAGCGGAGACACGAAGACCCGAAAGTCTCGCCGGACGCTGGCCCTGCCCGGACGGTGTATCGCGGCCCTCGTCGAGCACCAGAAGCGGCAGGCACGCCAGCGTGAAGCGGCTGGCTCCCGCTGGACGGAACACGGTCTGGTCTTCACGTCCGAGGTCGGCACCGCGCTCGACGCGGCGAACGTCCGCAAGTTCTTCCGGCGGGTGCTCGCGACCGTCGACGGAATCAATGCTGGAGACTGGACGCCAAGGGAGCTCCGGCACAGCTTCGTCTCGCTGCTCTCCGACAGGGGCATCCCGATCGAGGAAATCGCCCGGCTGGTCGGGCACTCCAGTACGAGCGTGACGGAGACCGTCTACCGGAAGCAGATCCGTCCCGTGATCCAGACCGGCGCGGTGGCCATGAACGAGATCTTCGAGCCGTAGTCACGCAGATAGTCACGCAACGACAACAGGGGCCCCAGATGGGGCCCCTGATCTGCGCGCTCGGCAGGATTCGAACCTGCAACCTCTTGATCCGTAGTCAAGTGCTCTATCCGTTAAGCTACGAGCGCTTACTGCTCCGGCGTTTTTCGGCCGGGCTGCGTTGCGGGAACAACATTACATGACCCGCCGCCGCAGGTGAAATCCGTTCCCCATCCCCCCTCTGACCTGCGCAAACGGCGTTTTGTGCGGCCAAGAACGGCTGAAGCCCCGGCCGTCGGGGCCGGGGCTTCGATGATCAAGGAGATCGAGCGGAGGCTCCGGGATTTGAACCCGGGATGGGGGGTTACCCCAAACCGCATTAGCAGTGCGGCGCCATAGACCAGACTAGGCGAAGCCTCCTCACACACCCGCGCGAACGCGATGTGGTGTGTGCAGATGATGGCACAGCCCTGCGGGCCGTCACCAATCGCACCCTACGGTACTAGGCACGCGTGCAGCAGAGCAAAGCCCTTCCTGGTCGCGCCGGGTCCGGAGGGGCCCACCGAGCTGCCGCCCGGACGGCGTCCCGTTGAGCGCGACGCCGGTACGGAGCAGCCGCGGATCGCGACGCCGGTACGGAGCGGACACCCCGGGACAAGGCAACCCGGCGGAGCGGAGCCCGAAGCACCCGGCCGTGACCCCTGGTCCTTCACTCCCGGTCCGTGACGCCCGGTCCTTCACTCCCGGTCCTTCACTCCCGTCCGCCCGAGCCCCTCCGCGTACGTCGACGTCCCGCTCCGTTCACTCTCACCACCCCTCGTCACTCTCACCGCCCCCTCGTACGACCGCCGTGGCCGGACCGTTCGCAGCCGATCCCGCCTCGGTCACCCCTAGGGACCCCGGTGGCTTGCGCAACGACGCGGCGGCCGGAGCGTTAGTTATGGCGGGCTCGCGCGAGCGGCCCCTGCCGCCCCCGACGCCATGACGCCCGAGCCCCGGCTCCGGGCCGACCCCAGGAGTTCCGATGCTGCGCCGCCGCCTCACGCTGGTCACCCTGTCCGCCGCCGCAGCCTTTGCTGCCGCTCCCGCCGCCGGGGCCGTCGCGGCCCCCATGCCGCACCCCATGCCCCTCCCGGTGCTCAGATCGTTCATGCCGCCGCCGGCAGTGGCCCCCTCCGGCGAGGACCGGCTCACCATCACCATCAGCAACAGCGGCAACCGGGCGGTCGACGGCCGCTACTCCCTCGACTGCCACCCCACGGGCGGTACGCACCGGCAGGCCCGGGCGGCGTGCGACCGGCTCGACGAGATGGTCCGGTGGGGCGAGAGCCCGTTCGCGCCCGTGGAGCCGCGTGCCAACTGCACGATGATGTACGGCGGTCCGTCCACGGCGCGGATCACCGGCACCTGGGCCGGCCGTCCCGTCGACGCCCGCTTCGACCGCCGCAACGGCTGCGAGATCGCGCGCTGGAACCGGCTCCGGCCCGTCCTCCCCGAAGCCGGCGTCTGAATCGGTAGCACGCGCCCCGGCGCGCACCCCGACCGGTCCGCGCCCGATCCGCGCCCCGGTCAGCGTCACCACCCCTCTCACCCCGGCCACCGCACACCCCCCGCGGAACCGTCACGGACGCCGGCCGATCCGGCATGCGGTCCGGCGGGATCGGTCGGCTGTCGACCGATCCCGCACACCGTCCCGCTGAAACGGGCACGGGTGCCGACCGATCCCGCGCGAACGACGACCGATCCTGTGCGTACGGGTGTCGCGCGCGCCTGTCCGGAAGCGCTGGGAAGGGGCCTATTCCTGTGTCATCACGGGCGCCCAGGGCTTATGTCAGGCGTGCGGTAAGTCGCACAAACTCGTCGCTCGTCCTCCCCTCATCCGCCGTTGCCCCCGCAACGGGTGGCCGTAGACTCCCTCCAGTGACATGCCCCGGGACACGCGGCAAAATGGCCGGGGCCGTCGGTGAGGAGCAGTGATCAGGGAGGAATGGTCGTCGTGAGCAGCAGGCCATCCCGGGGCGCTGCTCGGCTTGCAGCCATACTCGATGCGCTGCCCGACGCTCTGCTGCTGGTGAACTGCAACGGCACGGTCGTCAACGCCAACACCATCGCCCTGGAGACGTTCGAGGCACCCGGGACCGCTCTCGTCGGCCGGGGCCTTCTCGACCTGCTGCCGTCCTTCGACTCGCGCCGCATCCCCGGTTCGATGCGGCGGCCCGAGGACGACGAGGGCCGGACCAAGCCGACCCGGATGATCGCCCGGCGCACCGACGGGTCCGAGTTCCCCGTCGAGATCACCAGCGCGAATCTGGCGGACGGCCGCACTCCGTACGCCGATGCCTCCCTGAACCACTTCACCGGCGACGAGCTGCTGATGCTCGTCGTCCGGGACCTGTCGGGGACCGTGGACACCGAGGCCGAGCTGGCGCGCCAGCAGCGTCAGACCGAGATGATCCTGCGCGCCGCGGCCGAGGGCGTCGTCGGTGTGGACACCGAGGGCAAGATCGTCCTCGTCAATCCGTCGGCCGCGCAGATCCTCGGGTACCGCGCCGGGGACCTCGGCGGCAAGGAGCTGCACCCGCTGATCCACCACTCCCGGCCCGACGGCAGCCCGTTGCCGTACAACGAGACGCCACTCGCCGACTCCCTGCGCTCCGGCCGCAAGCACCGCGTCCGGGGCCAGGTGCTGTGGGCGAAGGACGGCCGCGCGGTGCCGGTCGACCTGACGACCGCGCCCGTACGGGACGGGGAGCAGCTCGTCGGTGCGGTGATGACGTTCACCGACCGGCGCACGTACAACGCGGTGTCAGCGCGGCATGCACAGCTGCTGGCCGTGCTGGACGAGGCGCTGCGCGGGCCGCTCGACCAGCTGCGCTCGGAGTTGGGCACTCTCGCCTCCGACCCGGCGGGGCAGCTCTGGCCCGAGGCGAACCAGATCCTGCACTACCTCACCGCCGGTTACGCACGGATGACCACGCTCATCGACAACGTGCTGAGCTACCAGCGCCTGGACACCGGCAAAGAGCGGCTGGACCGCGCACCGGTGTCCCTCGACGGCGTTGTGGCCGCCGGTGTCGAGGGCGCGGTCGAGCTCATCGGCCCGGGGCGCGCGCAGTTCGCGGTCCACGCCCCGCCGATCGAGGCCGAGGTGGACGCGAAGCGGCTGGCGCAGGCACTCGCGCATCTGATCGCCGATGTGGCCGGGGTCGACGCGACGGGGAACGCCCCGGCTGCCGGCGGCTCGGGCGACTCGACGATCGTGGTGGCCGCGGCGCAGCGCGGCGAGGTCGTACGGATCGAGGTCCGCGGGCCGTACGCCGGCGGCGACCCGGTGCACGAGCCGATCGTGCGCGGCATCGTGGAGCGGCACGGAGGCGTGCTGCAGACCCACGAAGTGCCGGGGACGAGTGGCAGCGCCTACGTCCTCGAGGTGCCGCTGAGCGCGGACAGCGCCGCGGCGCCGGAGCGGATCATCGACGCCCGGGACCGGGAGAACGCCACCACCGTGATGCCGGTGCCGACGCAGCGGCAGCGGGGCACCGAGGTGCCGGGCGCCGCCGCGGCCGACCCCGCACAGGGTGCGGCGGGCGGCACGAACGGCGGTGCGCCGCAGGAGGCGTCGGGCTCCGGCAGCGTCACCGTGCCCGCGCAGTCGACGGGCTCCCAGCAGACCCCGACCGGCCGCCGCCGTGCGCGGCGGAGCCCGGAGGGCGACCCGGCGGCGGGTGGCGGTCCGGGGGCGCCGGGTGCCCATCCGGCCGACGCGGCCATGCCGGGTCAGGAGGGCGCGGGCGTTCAGGCGCCCGGTCCGCACGGGCAGGACACGGGTGCGCCCGCGGCGCAGGCCCGGCCCACGGGACGGCGGCGCGGCCGGCCCAGTCCGGCCGAGGCACGCGCCGTACCGCCCGGAGGCGTGCCCCTCGGCGGGTCCGCCGAGGGCGAGAGCGGGGAGAGCACCGCGGGTGCGGCCGGATCGGGGACGGGCCGGCGGGCCCGGCACGGAGGCCAGGACCAGTCGTCCGGCTCGCTGGCCATGGCCGCGGAAGAGCGGCCGGACAGCGGTGACGGCTCCAACTCGCCCGTACAGAACGAGATGTACGCCGCGGGCGCGAACGGCACGGCCGGCGGAGCGCCGCAGGGCGCCGGCGCCGAACCGCGGTCGTCCGCGCTGCCCGCGCTGCCCGGAGCGACGGACCACGGCCGGGAGCAGGGGCAGCAGGGCCTGAGCCCGGTCCCGTCCCAACTGCGTCCGGCAGGACTGAACGGCACGAGCGCGCCCGTACCGCAGCAGGGCACCGGCCCCGAAGCGCAGGGCACCACGATGGAACCGGCGGCGCGCCGCGGCCGCCGCCTCGGCACACCTGCCCACGGCACTTCGGCGACACCGGACGGGCGGCCCCAGCCGTACGGTGCGGGCGCCGAATCCGGGGATCCCGCGACGTCGCAGCAGGGTCAGGTCCCGCCGGGCGGCCGGAGGGTGCGCCGGGCGCTGGCCGGTGGCGGACAGGAACAGGCCGCGGCGGAAGGGGCGGGCGGGCAGCGCCAGGCCCTGGCTCTGCCGCCCGCGGAGAGCGACCGGCAGGCCGGACCGGCCGGGACGGATGAGCAGTCGGGTCAGGCGGGAACAGCCTGGGCCGGGGACGAGCAGAGCCGTCACGACGCCATGGCACCGGGCATCGACGCCGAACACACACCACCCCAGGCACATCCCGTACCGGCACCCACCGGGCGCCGCCGTGCCCGGCGCGACCCGGCGGATGAGGGGCAGAGCGGGCAGAGCAGGCGCCTGACCGCCGAATCGGGCATGCCGGCGGCACCGCAGTCCACGCCCGCCCAGGGCTTCCCCGCCCAGGAGGGACAGGGTTCCGCCGGTCAGGAGGCCCCGGTCGGCCCGCCTCCGCCGCCGGAGTCCGGCGTGCCCGGGGCGATGCCGGCGACCGTGGACCAGACCGGCCCCAGCGCTCCGGTTCCCCCTGGTCAACCGGCCGTGGCGCAGCCTCAGCCCGAGCCGCGGCACGAGATGCGACCGGAGCAGACGCCTCCGCCGCCGAGCCACCCCCGCGCCGCCCAGCCGCTGCCCGCCGAGGCCCCCGCACCTCCGGCGCAGGGCCAACCGGCGTCGACGCAACCCGCACAACCCGGACCGGGGGCGCAGCCGCACCCGGCAGCGGCACCGCACCCGGCGCAGCCCGACGCACCGCAAGGGCAGCCCTCGCAGGGGCAGTCGCCTCAGGGCCAGCCCTCGCAGGGCCAGCCGCCTCAGGGCGAGCCGCCCGCCGCCGACGGCCCCGCGGCCGGCCAGTCGCGCGCCATCAGCGTGCGGACGCTCGGCCAGGGCGTGCCGTTCGCGCAGCAGATCGCCGATCAGCAGCGACTCCAACCGGCGCCGCAGGCCCCGCAGTCCGCAGGTTCCGGCAGACGTCGCAGGCTCGCCGCCCCGCCGCAGGAGGGTGATCGCACGCCGCCCCCGCCCGGCGGCGCGCTCGAGCCCGCCGGGCGCCCCCGCGAGCAGCAGCAGCCCCAGCCACCGCGGCTGCTGGACTCCACGGAGGGCCGGGCGTACGCGATCGGCGCACCCGACGAGGGCAGCGAGGGCCCCGAGCCGCTGGACGGTCCGAACGGCGCCATAGACGTCACCGACTCCCAGAGCGCTCCGCCGCTGGACGACGAGCTGCCGCCCGAGCCGCTGGACAATCCGCGACGGCTGCTGGTGTGGCCCGCCCCGGACGTGGCGACCCAGCAGGCGCTGAGCGACCGCGGCTACCGCCCGGTGATCGTCCACTCCCGCGAGGAGGTGGACGCGCAGATCGCGGCCTACCCGGCGGCGCTCTTCGTGGACCCGCTCACCGGGCCGATCACCCGGACCGCGCTGCAGTCGCTGCGTACGGCGGCGGTGGCGGCCGAGGTTCCGGTGCTGGTGACGGCGGGGCTCGGGCAGGCGACGCGGGAAGCGGCGTACGGCGCCGACCCCGCGGTCCTGCTGAAGGCGCTCGCGCCGCGGGACAGCGAGCAACACCCGCCGCGTGTCCTGCTGATCGAGGCGCACGACCCCATCGCGGGCGCTCTGTCCGCGACGTTGGAGCGGCGCGGCATGCAGGTCGGGCGGGCCGCTTCGGACGCGGACGCGGTGACGCTGGCGTCCCAGATGCGGCCGAACCTCGTGGTGATGGACCTCATGCAGGTACGCCGCCGGCGTGCCGGGATCGTGGACTGGCTGCGGGCGAACGGGCTGCTCAACCGCACCCCGCTGGTCGTCTACACCTCCGCCGACATCGACCCGGCCGAGCTGCCGCGGCTCACCTCGGGCGAGACGGTCCTCTTTCTGGCCGAGCGCTCCACGAGCCCGGATGTGCAGAGCCGGATCGTCGACCTGCTCGCGAAGATCGGGACGAACTGACCCAAAGCGCCCCAGCCTTGGCGGTCGGCGCAGGCGTCTCCCCGGGTAAGGGCGCCATTTCGGGCCCGACGGGCGTCACTTCGGGCCCGGGTGTACGCCACGGAGAAGGCCGGGGCGGTGAAACACCACCCCGGCCTCTGCGTCAATCCTTCTGCGGTCGTCACATCTCGGTGACGTCCAGCTCCCCGTCCGCGTACTGCTTGCGGAGCACCTTCTTGTCGAACTTGCCGACGCTCGTCTTCGGCACGGCCGGGATCACGGCCCAGCGCTCGGGCACCTGCCAGCGGGCGATCCGCTCCCCGAGCCAGGTCTTGAGCGCCTCGTAGTCGGCGGTGGCGCCCTCCTTCAGAACGACGGTGGCGAGCGGCCGTTCGCCCCACTTGGTGTCGGGCACGGCCACGACCGCGGCCTCGGCGACATCGGGGTGGGCCATGAGATGGTTCTCCAGCTCGACCGAGGAGATCCACTCGCCCCCGGACTTGATGACGTCCTTCGCGCGGTCGGTGATGTTGAGGTAGCCGTTGGGGGTTATCGTCCCGACGTCGCCGGTGCGCAGCCAGCCGTCCTCGGTGAACTTGTCCTCCGGCCGCATGGGGTCGGCGCCGGCGCCGCCGTAGTACGCGCCCGCGATCCAGGGACCCCGTACCTCCAGCTCACCGGCCGACTGGCCGTCCCACGGCAGGAATCCGCCGTCCGGCCCGGTCAGCCGCAGTTCGACGGAGGAGCACAGCCGGCCCTGGCTGAAGCGGTACGGCCACGCCTCTTCCTCGCCGACCCCGGCGGGCGGGTGCGAGACGGTGCCGAGCGGTGAGGTCTCCGTCATGCCCCAGGCGTGGACGACGCGGATGGCGTGCCGCTCCCAGAACGCCGTCATGAGGGCTGGCGGGCAGGTGGCTCCGCCGATGACGACGTGGCCGAGGCTGGACACATCCCACTTGTTGGTGTCGAGTTCGGCGAGCAGGCCCTGCCATATCGTGGGAACGGCGGCGGCGAAGGTGGGCCGCTCGGTCTCGATCATCTCGGCGAGCGGGGCGGGCTGCAGAAAACGGTCGGGCATGAGCAGGGACGTGCCCGCGAGGAAGGCGGCGTGCGGCAGCCCCCAGGCGTTGACGTGGAACATCGGTACGACGGGCAGAGCGATGTCGCGTCCGGTCAGCCCGAACGCCTCGGCGCTGTTGACCTGCATCGAGTGCAGATAGAGCGAACGGTGGCTGTACAGGACGCCCTTGGGGTCCCCGGTCGTGCCGGAGGTGTAGCAGAGGGCGGCGGCCTCGCGCTCGTCGAGGTCCGGCCAGGCGAAGTCGGTGGGGCGGCCGGCGATCAGTTCCTCGTAGTCGTGGACCCGGGCGCCTGCGCCGTCCAGGACGGAACGGTCGCCGGGGCCGGCGACGACGATGTGCTCGACCGACTCCAGCCCGGACAGCAGCGGGGCGAGGAGCGGGAGCAGCGTGCCGTTGACGATGATCACGCGGTCGGCGGCGTGATTCACGATCCAGGTGAGCTGGTCGGCCGGGAGGCGGAGGTTGAGGGTGTGGAGGACCGCGCCCATGGAGGGGATCGCGAGATAGGCCTCGAGATGGACGCCGTTGTTCCACATGAGTGTCGCGACACGCTGGTCGCCGACGACCCCGAGTTCGTCACGGAGCGCATGGGCGAGCTGGGCGGCGCGGGCACCGGTCTCGGCGAACGTACGGCGCTCGGGTTCGGCCTCCCCGGTCCAGGTGGTGACGAGCGAGCCGGAGTGGACGATCGATCCGTGCCGCAGGATGCGGCTCACTGTCAGCGGTACATCCTGCATCGTGCTGTACACCGAGGCCTCCCGAGGTCGCGGTTACGCGAGGGTAGTGGTGAGCCGATTCTGCGTTCATACCAAGCGGTATGTCACTACTTCGCGCACAACGATGCCGGTGTGGGATGGCCCACGGCAGGGGAGCCGATCAGGCGGCACAGCCGAGTTCGGGGTCATCACGCAGTTTGGAGAGGGCACGGGAGACGGCGCTCTTGACCGTGCCGACCGAGACACCGAGCACCTCGGCGGTCTGGGCCTCGCTCAGGTCCTCGTAGTACCGGAGGACGACCATCGCGCGCTGGCGGTCGGGAAGCCGGGATATCGCGCGCCACATGGCGTCGTGAAGGAGCTGCTGTTCCGCAGGGTCCGGGGCAGGGGCCACGTGGGGCTCGGGCAGCTCGTCGCAGGCGAACTCGTCGACCTTGCGCTTGCGCCATTGCGAGGTGCGGGTGTTCACCAGGGCACGTCGCACGTACCCGTCGAGCGCCCGGTGGTCCTCGATCCGCTCCCAGGCCAGGTACGTCTTCGTCAGCGCGGTCTGCAGCAGGTCCTCGGCATCGCACGGGTTCGCGGTGAGCGAGCGTGCGGTGCGCATCAGGACAGGTCCGCGCGCTCGTACATAGGACGAGAACGACGGGAACACTGCTGTGGTGGCGCTCGTTCGGACTGGCGTGGTCATGCGCCAAACCTAGGAGCGCGAGGGGTGCCTGGGGATCGCCCGCAGGTCCCCTTGAAGGGTCAGCCTCAGGTTGTACTCACGACGCAGGCCCTACCTCCCTCAGGTGGAGCGGTCTCCGCCCCGGGGTCAGGGTCGCGTGCCGGGGTCGCATAGGGGGTGGTCCGGGTGCGTAGGGGGACGTGTACGAAGCGTATGCGCCAAGGTCCGTGCCTAGGCGGCGGGTTCGACGTCGTCGATCACGGCGACGGGCGCGTCCACGAGATTCGGGTCGATCGTCATGGTCACTCCGCCGTGCGTCTCCACGACATTGCCCTGGTACTGGTGAATGCGGCGGTGCGGGGCCCATGCGGTGCGGTCGAGCACCGGTTCGTCGTAGAGCGACGGGGAGACGTTCCACCGGGCGAACCACATGATGTCGGGCAGGTCCCGGACTCCGCTGCGGCGCGCGCTCTCGATGTGCTCCACACCCGAGGTGGCACTGCTGTAGAAGCCCGCGAAGTAGCCCTGGCGGCGCACCTCGCGGCTCCACGCGCGGATGAAGGAGAGGGTGTCCTCGGCGCATTCGGTGTCGCGCTGGTCGTACGCCTCGACGTCGAGGTAGAGGGCGCTGCGCTCCAGCATGCCGAGTTCGGCGGCGCTCTCGACGGCGTCGCGCCCCTCTTCCGTGCCCAGGATCGACGGGTCCCCGTCGATGGGCACCGACTTCTTGTTCTGGTTCAGCACGCAGGGGGACTGCGAGCCGACGTAGAGGGGGAGGACGTTCCAGCCGGTTCTGTCCACCTCCCGGATCCAGCGGCGACCCAGGTTGGCCTGCGTCTTGCAGGCCCGGCCCCGGCCGCCGAAGTAGACACCGACAGCCCTGTAGTGGGATTTCCGCCAGGCGTTCATGGAGCCGAGGGACGGGGCCTCGCAGGTGTCGAAGCCCAGCCCGGTGAAGACTTCGGCGCCCTTGGACTGCGGGTCGCCGTCACCCGGGTCCTGCGCCGCGGCGCCTCCGGCGAAGAGCCCGCCGAGCACCGCGGCGAGGGCCGCGATGAGTGCGACCACATATTGAATGATCTTCTTTCGTCGTTCCATAGGGTGAGTGAACGGTGCCCGCAACCCGGAGAAGTGGCAGACACGCGACATGGCTGATCGAAGTCAGCCGGAAGCACCAATCACAAGCCCGGATGTCGGAACTCCGGTTCCCGCCGTCACCAGAACCGTGCTAGCCCCCGCCACCTGGTTCACAGCACTGCCGCGCACCTGCCGTACGGCCTCGGCGATGCCGTTCATCCCGTGCAGATACGCCTCGCCGAGCTGGCCGCCGTGCGTGTTGAGCGGCAGGTCACCGGCGGCGACGAAGGCGCCCGCCTCGCCGCGCGGGCAGAAGCCGAACTCCTCCAGCTGCATCAGGACGAACGGGGTGAAGTGGTCGTAGAGGATCGCCACGTCGATGTCGGCGGGGCGCAGCCCGCTGCCGCTCCACAGGCGGCGCGCGACGACACCCGTCTCGGGCAGCCCGGTCAGGGGGCCGTGATGGAAGCCGGTCATCTGCTCCTGGGCACGGCCGGCCCCCTGCGCCGCGGCGGTGATGACGGCGGGCGGGTTGCGCAGGTCCCGGGCCCGCTCCACCGAGGTCACCACGATCGCCTGTCCGCCGTCCGTCTCCTGGCAGCAGTCGAGCAGGCGCAGCGGCTCGACGATCCAGCGGGAGGCGGCGTGGTCGTCGAGCGTGATCGGCTTCCCATGGAAGTACGCGGCCGGGTTGGTGGCGGCGTACCGGCGGTCGGTGACGGCGACATGACCGAAGACCTCGGGTGTCAGCCCGTATGCATGGAGGTAGCGCTGCGCCGCCATGGCGACCCAGGACGCGGGGGTGAGCAGGCCGAACGGGAGCGCCCAGCCGAGCGCGGCACCCTCGGCCGAGGGCTCGCGGTGCTGCACACCCGACCCGAAGCGGCGGCCGGACCGCTCGTTGAACGCGCGGTAGCAGACCACCACGTCGGCCTGACCCGTGGCGACGGCCATGGCCGCCTGCAGCACGGTGGCGCAGGCCGCGCCACCGCCGTAGTGGATCCGGGAGAAGAACGACAGTTCACCGATGCCGGCCGCCTGCGCCACGGTGATCTCCGGGCTGGTGTCCATGGTGAAGGTGACCATGCCGTCGACGTCGGCGGGGACGAGCCCGGCGTCGTCCAGCGCGGCGTGGACCGCCTCGACCGCGAGCCTCAGCTCGCTGCGGCCGGAGTTCTTGGAGAACTCCGTGGCCCCGATGCCGGCGATGGCCGCCCTGCCGCCCAGGGGATCCCGGTGGCGGACGCTCATGCGCTCACCCCCGGCGTCCCGCCGTCCCGTGTCGGGGCGCCCGGTGTCGGGGCGTCCGGTGTCGGGGCGTCCGGTGTCGGGGCGTCCGGTGTCGGGGCGTCCGGTGTCGGGGCGTCCGGTAACGCGCCTGCTCCCTGCGGGAGTTCGACGGTGACCGTGCCGGTGACGTGGTGGCCGAGGTTGTTGGCGCCGGTCACCCGGACCTCGGCGAACCGGCCGTCCACGGCGGTGACGGTACCGGTCAGCACCATCTCGTCGCCGGGGTAGTTGGGCACGCCCAGCCGGATGGCCACCTTGCGGAGCTGAGCCCGCGGTCCGAAGTGGTCGGTGATGTAGCGGCCGACGAGGCCGTTGGTGGTGAGGATGTTCATGAAGATGTCCGGGGAGCCCTTCGCCCGGGCGGCTTCCGCGTCGTGGTGCACGTCCTGGTAGTCACGGGAGGCGATGGCACCGGCGACGATGAGCGTGCGGGTGACGGGTATGCGCAGCGGCGGGAGTTCCTGGCCGCGGTGCGTCGTGGCGGCGGTGGAAGGCTGCTCTTCGGTGTGCGTCATGGTTCAGCCCTCGCTTCCGCGGAAGACGGGCAACGTCAACTCCTCGTCGGCGGCGAGGAATTCCAGCTCCACCGGCATGCCGATCCGGACCTTGTCGTACGGCACCCCGGTGACGTTGCTGACCATCCGGACACCTTCGGCGAGTTCGACCAGGGCCACCGCGTAGGGAGGGTCGAAGGCGGGGAACGGCGGGTGGTGCATGACGACGTAGGAGTGGACGATCCCGGGGCCGGCGGCGCGCACGGTGTCCCAGTCGGCGGAGGCGCACGCGTTGCACCCGGGGAGCCAGGGGAAGCGGAGCGTGCGGCACGCGGTGCAGCGCTGGATGAGGAGTTCGTGGCGTGCGACGCCGTCCCAGAAGCCGGCGTTGTCGCGGTTGATCACCGGGCGGGGGCGCCTGGCGGCCGGTGCCTGCGACTCGGTGGTGTCCTCGCGCGGCTTCCTCTGCGCGGGCGCGTACTTGAGGACACGGAAGCGGTGGGTGCCGGCGGGTTCGCCGTCGGCCGTGATGTCCATCCGGGTGGTCACGAAGTGGCCCGAACCGAGCTTCGTCGTCTTCCGCGGGGACACGGACTCGATCACGGCGTCGAATCCGATGCGGTCGCCGGGGCGGAGGGGGCGCAGATACTCCTGCTCGCAGTCGGTCGCCACGATGGAGGTGAACCCGGCCTCGTCCAGGAGCTCCAGCAGCTCGATGTACGCCCCGGTCCTGTGCGGCCCGGACAGCCCGGCCATGGTCCACGCCTGCAGCATGGTGGGCGGCGCGACGGCGGGGTACGCGGGGCCGGTGTCGCCCATGGCTTCGCACCAGTGCCGGATCATGGGCTCGTTGACGGGGTCGCGCCCCTTCCCTCCGGTCGCGGCGGGCCGCCCCTCGTACGTCTTGATCCGCTCGTACAGGCCGTCGTCCACTCCCACCCCACCCCCTGCGCCGTGCCGGTCAAGGTTTCTGACTGTCCGTCAGATAAGGGGTGGTGTCAAGGTCGCGGACGCCACGGACCGGGGCCGGACGCGGCTGCGCGGCGGCACCTGACAGATGCCGCCGCGCGAACCGCTCACCCTCCCCGGTGGCTGCGGAACCCCCCGCTCACTTCAGTCGGCTGAAGTACACCGAGACGTCGTGCGTGGACTGGTCGATGGTGGTGCTCTCCGCGTCCTTCACGCTGGCGGTGCTGTTCTGGTTCGAGGCACCGGCGCCCGTCGAGACCTGCTGCACCGTCGTGGAGTTGCCCGAATTCCGGCCGCTGGCGCCGCTGCCCATGAGCGCGGCGGTGCTCGCGTTCGATCCGTCGCCCGCGGACGGCCCGTTCTCGGCCTGCGCGACGCCCGTGAACAGGGCGGCCGCCAGCGGCAGCGAGGCGAGGGCGGCGAGGCCGCGGACGGTACGGATGCTTGCCATGTGTCTCCTCCAGGAGCGGAAGTGCTGGGTACTACGCGGCAGTTGTCCGGCGCTGCGCGACAGCCGGCCGGCCGAATTCGCGCTGCGACGACGCCGCGCAGCCAGAGTTGCCCACGAAATGCGGGGCGAAAGCCCGGGACGACCCGATTCGCCCGCAGGTGTGACGACCGGGCGGCAAACCTCGCGCGCGCCCATGAGCCGTGCTCGCACCGCCGTACGCGGGGTGGATGCGGAGGATCCCGCCACCACGCCCCTCTTTCGGGTGAGGAGGGTGGCGGCCCACTTTCCAGGTTCGAACACGTGAACGAGAATGAGGGTATGGCTTTGCCCGCCACGCCCTGGCCCCCGGCAGGGGTTCCCCCCGTCGACGCCCGCCGCCACGCCCTGGCCGCGGCGGCGTTCGGCCTGCCCGTGATCCCCCTGACCCGCGGCAAGCTGCCCGCCGTGCGCTCCCCGCACCACGCGGACCACTCGCCCGTACGGTGCACGGGCGAGTGCGGCCGGGCAGGCCACGGCATCCACGACGCGACGACCGACCCGGCAGCGGTCCTGGCGCTCTTCGCCGCCGCACCGTGGGCGACGGGCTACGGCATCGCCTGCGGCCGCGCCCCGCACCACCTCATCGGCCTCGACCTGGACGTCAAGCACGGCACGGACAGCCTCGCCTCCCTGCGGCTGCTCGCCCGCGAACACGGCTTCACCGTCCCGGGCACCGTCACCGTCCTCACGCCCAGCGGCGGCCTCCATCTCTGGCTGACCGGCCTGCCCGGTCGGCCCGTGGCGAACTCGGCCGGCCGCCTCGCTCCCGGCATCGACGTGCGCGGAAACGGCGGCTATCTGGTCGGACCGGGGTCGTGCACCCTTCATGGGGTGTACCGGCTCGCGCCGGGCCCCGTCCGGCCGGCGCCCGCCCCGGGAGCGCTCCTACGTCTGCTCGCGCCGCCGCATCGCGCGCCGCCGCACCCGGACCTGCATGCCGTGGGACGTCCGGGGTCGTGCGCCCCGGGCTCCGACGGCGTCGCACTGATCCGGTTCGTCCGGGATTCGCAGCCCGGACAGCGGAACGACCGGCTCTTCTGGGCCGCCTGCCGGGCCTACGAGTGCGGACTCGGCGAGGACCTGGCCCCGGACCTGACCGACGCCGCCCTCGGGAGCGGCCTCACCGAGCGCGGGGCCCGCGCCACCCTCGCCTCGGCCGCGCGGCACGTGGCTCCGAGGGCTCCTGGGGTCGCGGGAGCGCCGGACGCCGCCCACCGCCGAATCTCCCTCGACGGCAGAACCTAGGCAGGTCACTAGTGCCGTCGGTGCCATCCTCAAGAGCAACGAGCCGAGCGGGCTGCCCGGTTCGTGGTGGCACTCACGTGCCTCGCCGTCCCAGCGCTCCGGCTTGCCACCCTGTGAGCGAGCCGGATCTCCCGCCGACCCCCGGAGCGGGAGTGGGGAAGGGGCGTCCGGCTGGATCCGGGCGCCCCTTCCGCTTGCTCGCACCGCTCGTACGGCTCGTGCTCCGCTCGTGCGGCTCCTGCGGTCTGTGCGGTTCCTGCGGTTCCTGCGGTTCTACGCCGTGAACTCCCGGCCGCCCGCCCGTGCAGGTTGGGCACCCGCCCTCATGAATCGGCCATGAGCCGCAGGAGGTCGCGCAGTTCGCGCCGCTGGTCCCGGCCGAGGGCGACGAGCGGGTCGCTCGCGAAGCGCAGCCGCTGCTGCAAGTCCTGGGCCGCGGCCTTCCCGTCATCCGTCGTGGCCAGAAGCTTGACCCGTCGGTCGTTCGGATCGGGGCGACGCTCGACGAGGCCGCGGGCCTGAAGCCGGTCGATGACGCCGGTGAGGTTGGACGGCTCGGCCCCCACGCGCTCGGCGATCCGCCGCATCGGCAGCGGCGTCTCGTCCAGGGCGAGGAGCACCTTGACCTGCTGCGGCGTGATGTCGTGCTGGGCGGCGGCAGCCTCGTACTCCCGGCTGTAGCGCGTTGTGATCTTCGCGAAGAGGGCGATCACCTCGGAGGACAGCGGGTCGCGCGCAGAAGCCATGGTCACAGCCTAAGGGGAACTGGTAGAGCACTACCAGAATTGACAATGATGGTTATGCATCATAACTTCTTCTGTGTCAGCGAGCGCGCACCCCACGCGCCCCTCCTCACCTCACGGCGGGAGCCGCACCATGAAGCAGCGCACCCTCGGCACCCACGGCCCGGCGGTCCACCCCCTCGGCCTCGGCCTGATGGGCATGTCCGAGTTCTACGGCACCACCGACGACGACCGGTCGGTCGCCACCATCCACCGCGCCCTCGACCTGGGCGTGAACCTGCTCGACACCGCGGACGTCTACGGCTCCGGCCACAACGAGAAGCTGCTCGGCCGCGCCCTGGCCGGCCGCCGGCGCGAAGAGGCCGTCGTGGCCACCAAGTTCGGCGCCCGACGCCAGGGGAACACCGCCACCGTCGACTCCACCCCCGAATACGCCAAGCAGGCGGTCGACGCCTCGCTCGCCCGTCTCGGACTGGACCACATCGACCTGTACTACCTGCACCGCCGCGACCCGCAGGTGCCGATCGAGGACACCGTCGGCGGCCTGGCCGAGCTCGTCGCCGCGGGAAAGATCCGCCACATCGGACTGTCGGAGGTCAACGCCGACACCCTGCGCAGGGCCCACGCCGTCCACCCGGTCGCCGCCCTGCAGACCGAGTACTCGCTGTGGGAGCGCTCGGTGGAGACGGCCATCCTGCCCACCGCCCGCGAACTGGGCGTCGCTCTCGTCCCCTACTCCCCCGTGGGCCGCGGCTTCCTGTCCGGCGCGGTCACGGACCTCGCCTCGCTCGCCGAGGACGACTACCGCCGCATGGATCCGCGCTTCCAGGGCGAGAACCTCCGCCGCAATCTGCGCCTGGCCGAACAGGTACGCGCCCTCGCCGCCGACATCGGCATCACACCCACGCAGCTCGCCCTCGCCTGGCTGCTGCACCAGGGCGAGAACGTCGTACCGATCCCCGGCACCAAGCGCATCGCGTACCTCGAGGAGAACGCGGCCGCCGCGGACGTGGCCCTGAGCGCGGCGCACCTGGCGGCGCTCGACCTGGCTCTGCCGCCGGGCGCGGCCGCGGGGCTTCGCTACCCCGAGCAGCTCATGGACAGCGTCAACACCTGACGTCCCCCGGGCCGGACCGCGCCCACTCCGCACTCCCCCGATCAGCACCCACGATCAGCACCCCCGATCAGCACCCAGCGAAAGGCAGAGCGCACACCATGAAGGTCGTACTCATCACCGGCACCTCCACCGGCATCGGGCGGGCCGCCGCCGTCCTCGCGGACAAGGCCGGCTACCAGGTCGTCGCGACCATGCGCGACACGGACAAGGCGGGGCCGCTGCGCGAGGCACTGCCCGGAGCCGACATCCGGCAGCTCGACGTGATCGACCCGGCATCCGTCGCGGCCTGCGTCGACGGTGTCATCGCCGACTACGGGCGACTGGACGCGGTGATCAACAATGCGGGCGCCGGGCACCTCGGGACCCTGGAACTCGAGGACGTGGACGACGTCCGGAGAGTCATGGAGGTCAACTTCTTCGGCGTCGTCCAGGTGTCCAAGGCCGCCTTGCCGCATCTGCGTGCCTCCAAGGGCCGCCTCATCACGGTGACGAGTGTCGGGGGAGTGGTGGGCCAGCCGTTCAACGAGGCGTACTGCGCAGCGAAGTTCGCCGTCGAGGGCTGGATGGAGAGCCTCGCCCCGGTGGTGGCCAAGCTGGGCGTCACGGTGAGCGTCGTCGAACCGGGCGCCGTGGTCACCGAGTTCGTCAGCAACGTCCGTGCCGACCGCGACGTCGACGCTCTGATCGCCGGCGCCGGCGACTACCGGCCGGTGATCGAGAGCTACCTCGAGCGGACGGCCGCGGCGTACGACGCCTCGACCTCCCAGAGCGCGGCGGAGTGCGCGGAGTACGTGATCCGGCCCCTGACCGACGCCGAGCCGCGCTTCCGCTACCAGACCTCCGACTGGGCGGCCGAGTTCACCGCGGTGAAGCTGGCCGACGCGGACGGCTCCGCGGTCCAGCGGCTCACCGGCTCCTGGCTGGGCGCCTGACCGCCCGGGCCATCGGCGGCCCGCGGGTGGGGCAGCCGGACCGGGTCACGGTCCGGCAGCCCACTGCTGCCGGCGCGTGTCCGACGACGACGCACACCGCGGCGAGGTTCTATGCGGTGAGCGTTCGCCACCGTTCGGCCAGCAGCCCGAACAGCAGGTCGTCGGTCCACTCGCCCTTGAGCCAGGTGAACTCGGGCCGCAGACCCTCGCGTTGGAAGCCCACACGCTCCAGCAGCCGCGCGGAGGGCAGATTGCGGGCGTCGCACTCGGCGGACACGCGGTGGAGGTTGCGCCGCTCGAACAGGTCCCGCAGCACCGCGCCGATCGCCTCGCCCGCATATCCGTGTCCCTGCCGGTTCGGTGCGAGGGTGAAGCCGATCTCGGCCTGCATCCGGTTCTCGTGCAGGCCCACGCCCACATCCCCGACGAGTGCGCCGTCGTCCTTCAGCTCCACCGCGTACTGGAACCACCCCGGCGCGCTCGGGTCACCGGCGGCGTACGACCGGACGAGCGCGTCCGCGGCCTCGACCGGAACCGGTGAGATCCAGCTCTGGTAGCGGGCGACCTCCGGGACGGAGCGGTACGCGGCGAGCGCGGGCGCGTCCTCCGGCCGGAAGCGGCGCAAGGAGAGTCGGTCGGTCTGCGGAAACATCTCCGGAGCATCCCACGCCGCCCCCCGCTCGTACGGCCTGTGCCGTCCTGTGCCGTCGGACGCCCGGAGCTGAAGAACCAGGCCGGTACGGCGTGTTCGTGGACGGTGGCGTGGTGCCCGATGACCTTGCCATGAGCCCTCGAAACGCATCGTTCGCAACGACCGCGATCGGCGTTGCACGCGGGTCGAAGGGGAGGCTGCGCGGGGGCGTGTGGCACGCCCCCGCGCAGCAGTGCAGCAGTGCATCAGTGCATCAGTGCATCAGTGCATCAGTGCATCAGTGCATCAGTGCATCAGTGCATCAGATGCCGAACGGTGCGGCGTACCGCACGGTTCCGCTGGGCAGCGGGTGATCGGCATCAAGGGTGAGGGCCATCAGGGCCTCGTCCGGGACGTCGATGGTCAGACCGATGCCGTGGGCGGACGCCCGGGCGAACCCGAACCGGGGGTAGTACTCCGGGTGTCCCAGGACGACGACGTAGTACTCGCCCATGTCCTTGGCCGCGGCCAGGGCCGCGCGAACGGCCGCGGAGCCGGCGCCGCTCTTCTGCTGCCCCGGCCGGACGGCGCACGGGGCCAGGCACAGGGCCGGGGTGTCGCCGATGTGGCAGCGGGTCAGCAGTGCGTGACCGACGAGGTCGCCGTCCTCGTCCGCGGCGACGACGGACAGCCCGTCGATCCAGGCGGCGCGGTCGGCGCGCAGGGCGTCGACGAGGTCGGCCTCCTCCGCGGAGGGGAAGGCGGCGAGGGTGATCTCGCGGATGACGGAGGTGTCGGCGCTGGTCTCAGCGCGGGTGATCCAGATGTTGCGCATGATGGATGGAAGATCCGTTTCGGAGTGATGTTCGTGTGGACGCCCCGCGAGCTCACGCTCCCAGCGAGGGCGGACAGGATGGGGTCAGGCCACGGCCCGGGGCGCGAGGAAGACCCGGGCACTGCGCATGGTGGCCTTGTATGCGGTCATCAACCTCACCTCCCTGTTTCTCCAGCTCCTGATCCGACACGAACTGCTGCAGTTTACACGGACTCGACGGAGCGCATGAACCGCCCCGAAAGGTAAGGGGCACATCCGCGCCCTCCTTCGCCACCAGGGGACCGGGCATCGCCGGGGCACGCGCGGGCCTGTCGTTCGCGCCCCGCCAGGCGGTGAAAAGAGCATGCCGATCCACCGTCCCCGGTGATAGTCCACCTCCATGGAGGATGTCGTGACCGCGCGGCTTGTGCTGCACGCGATGAGCCCCGGCGAGGCAGAACGCGTGATCGCGGGCGAGCCGGGCAGCACTGACCGATGGGCTGCCGGATACCCGGCCGAAGGGGACGTGGCCGGAGCCGCACGATTTCTGGATGTCTGCGCACGCACCGGAAAGCCGCAGCCGTTCGGCGCCTACGAAATCCGGCGCCGCGACGACGGGCGGGCCATCGGAGGTCTGGGCTTTCACGGCCCTGCGGACCACAGCGGCAGCGTCACGATCGGCTACGGCCTGATCCCGGCCGCACAGGGCAAGGGGTACGCCTCCGAGGCGCTCCGTGCACTCCTGACGTCGGTTCGCACGCACGGCATCACCCGCGTACGAGGCGACACCGACCGGGGCAACGTGGCATCGCAGCGCGTCATGACCGCCGTCGGGATGCGGTCGGTCGCGGAGGACGCGAACCTGAAGTACTACGAGATCGCCTGCACGGACGGAGCGGTGCAGCCAACTACCCCCTTCTTGGGGACGGTTCGTGATGAGACGTACAGCGCAACACCCGGTCGGCTCCCGCACGCGGACGACCGGGGGCGAAGGATGTGAACCCACGGCGGTGTCGCCCCACGAGGGCCTGCCCGGATCGAGGTGGAACCTGGCGGAGACGACGTCCCTGGCGCACGGCACCGTGGGGCTTCACCACCGCCGTGCCCACCCCGCCTGAGCTGTCGCGGCAGCGGTCAGGGCGTGAGGTCTCGGGCCTCGCACGTCCATGAAGCAGAGGCAGGGTCCGTTCCGGAACTGGCAGCGGATTCACGGAAGTCGTCGTCCCGTCCGGCCAATGCCGCTTGCCGCCCTGGGCATCCCATCACTCGATCATGAGGGTTGCGGCCCACGCGGCCCGTCTGTCAGAGCCCCGTGGAACACTCCCCGAGTTGCTCGACCAACGGGTCGAACAAGCGGTACACCAAGGGGGATTGCAGTTCATGGGCGTGAGCCTTTCGTTCATCGGCGCGACGACGGAGGAGCTGGACAGGGCGGAGAAGGACCCGAGTCGGGCCCATGAATACCTCGACGAGCTGTACGACGACGACACCTCGACGCGGGGTCGTCCCCACGGCGACCCGGACAGAGCGTGGGCCGGCCTCCAGTTCCTGCTCGACGCGGCGGACGTGGACCTCGACTTCCTGATGGACGGGTCCGTGATCTTGGAGGACGGCACCCTGTTCGGGTGGTCCGCGGAGCAGATCGAGAGCGTGGCACGGCAACTTCGGGCGACCCCGTGGGAGCGGATGGCGGCCCACTACGACCCGGAGCGGATGACGAAGAACGAGGTGTACCCCAACACCTGGGGGTTCGACCCCGAGGGCGAGCTGGACTGGCTCGAGCACACCTACGAGGAACTCATCGCGTTCTTCACCGCGGCGGCCGAGGGCGGGTATGGGGCGTTCATGACCTTCAGCTTCTAGGTGCTCCGATGGGGCAGGCCTGCTGCGGCGCGGTGCCGATGCGCAAGGCCGAGCGCCCGGCGGTCCGGAGGAACACGCCCCGGGCTCCGGCGAGCAGTGCCCGGGGGCGTGTTCTGTTGCTGGGGCCGAAGGGCACCGGCGGCCCGGCCGGCCACTCCTCGTTATCCGAACTGGCCGGGCTGGTAGTCACCGGCGGGCTGCTGGACCATGACGTTCCCGCGGTTGAATGCGTTGATGAGGGCGATGGCGCACACCAAGACCGCGAGCTGGTCCTCGTCATAGTGCTTGGCGGCATTCGCCCAGACCTCGTCCGTGACCCCGCCGGCCCCGTCGGCGATGCGAGTGCCCTGCTCCGCCAGCTCCAGGGCGGCGCGCTCGGCATCGGTGAACACCGTGGCCTCCCGCCAGGCCGCGACCAGGCTGAGGCGCGTCATGGTCTCCCCGGCGTGCGCGGCGTCCTTGGTGTGCATGTCGACGCAGAAACTGCAGCCATTGATCTGACTCGCGCGGAGCTTCACCAGTTCCTGGATCGAGGCCGGCAGCGTGGAGTCCGCGAGAGCCTGGCTCGCCGAGACGATGTGCCTGGTGAACTTGGCTGCGACCTGGTTGCCGAAGAGGTTCAAGCGAGCGTTCATCGTGTGCTCCTGTGTCGCTGTTGCTGGTTATACCTCTTGGACGGAACAGCCCGGCAGAACTGTGACATCGGCCGGTGCCGCCGTGCCCGCGGAGGCGACCACTCAGGTCCGGCGACCGCCGCCTGTTCGATCTCCGGGTCAATACCGCTGGTCTCGCCCTCATCCGCGGCAGCGGCGCGACGTGCGTCTCGTGATACGGCTTGCCGCCCACGGTGAGCAGATCGGGGAAACGTATCCGGCCGGCCACCGCATCGCGCTCCCAAGTGGAATCCGCCATCAAGCACACCCGTATCCGCTGAGAATGTCGAGGAATTACGGGAAAGGCGTGCCGGGCCCCATCACCCCCTTCGTATCGGGGTGCTCTCGCTTCATGTCCTCGGGCTACCGGGGCACGCTACGGCCGCGGCGCTACGGCGGTACGCCGAAGGTGATCGCGCTGTTCACACGACCCCGATCTGGACCTGGCCGATGCTGCCAGGAGCCAGGACATCCTCACCGGGGCACTTCGAGAACTCACAGCGATCAGCTAGAGCAAATGACGTATTCGATTGCGCGCCGGGGACCGGTTTAAGGGTGGGCACAAACACTCCGCTTATCTTCTTGGCACCTTGTCCATCGGCCGAACAGGAGCAAGCTCCGTGCCAGTGCAGAAGTCCGATGCCGATCGGGGCGCAAGAGCGCCCCGCCGCCCCTATGAACGATTCAGGATGCTCGCCCCCATGGGTGCCCTCGTTCTGCTCGGAGCAGGTATGAGCCAGATCGGCCATGCGACTGCCCCAGATGGCTGGCTCAACCGTGTGCTGCCCTGGCAGGACTCCGATGGAGCGATGAACATCCTGCTGGTCGGCACCGACAGCCGGGACTGGGGAACCGTCACGCCGGAGGAAAAGGAGGCGTTCCGCCTGGGCGGCGTGGCCTGCGACTGCACCGACACGATGATGCTGGTGCATCTCTCCGGCGACCGGAAGAGCGCCGACGTCGTCAGTATGCCCAGAGATTCGCTGGTCGAGCTGCCCGCTCATCGCGATCGGCGCACCGACGCGGAGCATCCGTCCCACATGGCGAAGATCAATGGTGCCTGGGCGGAAGGCGGGGCGGACCTCACCCTGCAGACTGTCGAGGCAATGACGGGGCTGAAAATTGACAAGCTTTTGCAAGTCGATTTTCGGCGTTTCATGGACGCCGTCAACACGGTGGGTGGTGTGGAGGTCTGCACCGACGTACCGCTGCAGGACCGCAGCACCGGTCTGGATCTCTCCCCCGGAACTCACCACGTCGCCGGTGGCCCCTCCTTGCAGTACGTGCGTTCCCGAAAGGTCGACGGCCGGGCCGACTTGGGACGGATCCAGCGGCAGCAACGCTTTCTCATGTCGTTCCTGAGCAAACTGTCCAAGGACGATATGCTGAACAATCCGGACCTGTTGCGCAAGCTCAGTTCGACATTCGTCGGCCCCGAGCCGATCAACCGAGGTTTCAGCGCCACGGAGCTGTTCGACCTCGTCGTTACGCTGCGCGACCTGAGTCCGGCATCCGTGGAACTGGCAACCGTACCGATCAGCGGTTTCGACCAGAACATCAGAGGAATCGGCTCCACGCTGAAGTGGGACGACAAGAAAGCGGAAGAGCTGTTCGCTGCAGTGCGCGATGAACGGCCGCTCGTGAACGAGGCACCGCCGAGCACTGGCCCACTGGGCGAGTACTGGCCGGTCAAGGGCGACTCTCTCACATGCAGCTGACTGACTGATTTCGGAGTGAGTTCGGTGTGCAGCCCGGCATCCGACCGCTGCCCCCGGAACAGGAAGCAACTGCCGAGCCGTCGACCAGGGGCGGCCCCGCGCCGTTCGAGCGGGGCATCGCAGCCCTCGGCCCCGTACGAGGCCCGTACGGGCTCACCGGGCCGGCTCACGACGACGAACAGATCGCCGCGTGGCTGGAGGCCAACGACATCACCCGCCGGCGCCTGTCGGCGACACGCCGTCAGAAGCGGTCGCCGACGGCCCGGCCGGGGGGGTTGGACAAGGCCACGTACTCGGCGGGACCGGTGTCGGCGCGGGAGCAGGAACGGTCGGTGCGGGAGCAGGAACGGTCGCCGCGGCTGCGGCAGCCGCCGCGGCAACGGGCGCGCGCTGGGCAAGGGCCGCCCGCGCCCCGTGAGTTCGGCCCGCGGCGGGGAGTTCCGGCGTCCGGCGCCTTGGCTAATCTGCACGGGTGACCACCGACCTGACCCTGCTGCCGCGTGTCGCCTATCGCGGACAGGAGGTCACCGCGCCCCGGCTCCGCGGTCTCCTTGCGCTGCTCGCGGGCGACTTGCGCACGGGCTGCAGCACCGAGCGGCTCGTGGCGGGGTTGTGGCCGGTGGAGTTGCCGGAGCGGCCGGGAAAGGCGGTACAGGTCCTCGTGTCCAGGGCGCGGGCGCAGCTGGGCGCCGACGTCCTCGCAAGCACGCCGACCGGATACCGGCTCGCCCTCGCCGAGGATCAGGTCGACAGCTCCGCCCTGCTGCTGCATGCCGCCGCGAGCGCGTACCGGGCCAGGGCCGGGGACCACGCGGGTTCGCTGGCCGCGGCCGAGGCCGGGCTCGCGCTGTGGGAGGGCACCCCTGACGGGGTCGGCGACACCGACGACCCCGTAGCCGCGTTGCGCACCGAGCGCGCCCCCGTCCGCGGCACGCTCGTACGCGCGCAGGCGCTCGCGCTCGCCCGGCTGGGGCGGCATGCGGAGGCGGCCGGGCCGCTGGCCGTGGCCGCCGCGGAGCATCCGCGCGACGAGGAGGTGCTCGCCGAACTGCTGCGCGTCGAGGCCTCGACGGTGGGACCGTCCGCGGCGCTGACGCGGTACGAGGCGTACCGCCGTGAGCTGCGTGACGGGCTGGGCACGGATCCGGGCGCCGGGCTCAAGGCCGTACAGCAGGAGCTGCTGCGCGGCGAGGCACCTGCGGTCAGGCACGGCGTACCGCACGAGCCGAACCCGCTCCTCGGCCGGGACGAGGACATCGCGGCGGTGGAGCGGCTGCTGCGCCCCTCCCGCGCCGTCACCGTCGTCGGCCCCGGCGGCCTCGGCAAGACCCGGCTCGCGCACGCCGTCAGCCGCCGGGCCGAACAGCGCGTGGTGCATTTCGTGCCACTCGCCGGCGTCACCGCGGACGAGGACGTGGCCGCGGAGGTGGCCTCCGCGCTCGGCGCGGGCGAGGGGCGGCACGGCGCTGGGGGTCCCCCCGGACGAAGTCTGGGGGAGGGTCCCCCCGGACGAAGTCTGGGGGAGAGTCCCGCCGGACGAGGTCCGGGGGAAAGCGGCCACGCCCCGGCCGACCCGGTGTCCGGCATCCTCGGCGTGCTCGGCTCCGGGCCCGCGCTGCTGGTCCTCGACAACTGCGAGCAGGTCGTCCGGGGCGCAGCCGATCTCGTACAGGCCCTGGTCTCGTCCTCGAAGGACCTGCGGGTGCTCGCCACCAGCCGGGCCCCTCTCGGCCTGACATCGGAGGCGGTGTACGCGCTGCCGGAGCTCGGTCTCGACATCTCCATCGAGCTGTTCGCACAGCGGGCCCGGGCCGCCCGGCCCGGTGTGCAGCTGCCGCCGGACGCGGTGGCCGAGCTGTGCCGCCACCTCGACGGGCTGCCGCTCGCCGTGGAGTTGGCCGCGGCGCGGGTGCGGGTCCTCTCGGTTCCGGAGATCGCCCGCCGCCTCGGCGACCGGTTCGCGCTCCTGCGCGGCGGGGCGCGGGACGTGCCGGAGCGCCACCGCACTCTGCACGCGGTCGTGGACTGGAGCTGGAACCTGCTCGCCGAGGACGCCGGGGCGGCGCTGCGCACGCTGTCCGTCTTCCCCGGCGGCTTCTCCGGCGAGGCGGCGGAGCAGGTCCTCGGCGAGGATGCGCTGTCTCTGCTGGAGCAGTTGGCCGATCAGTCGCTGCTCACCGTCGCCGACACCCCGGTAGGCGTACGGTTCCGGATGCTGGAGACCGTACGGGAGTTCAGCGCGGCCCGGCGTGCGGAGGCGGGCGAGGACGAGGAGGCCGTCGGGCGGTTCCTCGCCTGGGCGCGGGACTTCGGGGTCGCGTACCACGACGCGCTCTTCGGCTCGGAACCACTGGCCGCCTGGGGGCGGATCAAGGCCGAGCAGGACAACCTCGTGCCGGCCCTGCGGCACGCCCTGGCGCGTACGGACGGCCCCACCATCGCCGCCCTCACCGCCGTCCTCGCGACTCTGTGGTCCACCGACTCCAACTTTCCCCGCCTTGCCGCCCTCGCAGCAGAGACCGGCCCGCCGCTGTCGCACTACCGCCCCGAGCCCGAATACGTCGAAGTCGCCCGCGCGGCCGCGGTGGTGGGCACGGCAAGCCTGTTCATGGGCTACGGCCCGCGCGCCGTACGCCAGCTCGTCACCCTCCGCCGGCTGCCCCCGGCCCCACCGGACACGCTGCTGCGCGCCACCGGAGTGGTGCTGAGCGCGGTCCCCGAGATGCGGCCTCCCGACTACGAAGTGCTGCGCAGGCTCTGCGACAGCGAGCACCCGCTGGTCGCCGGGATCGCCGAGTGCGTCGCCACCTACCTCTGGGAGTACGAGCACGACATCGACCGTGCACTCGACTCGGCCCGCCGGATGATCGCCGCACTGGCTGCGGTCGACACCCCGACCGTGCAGCTCATGGGGCATTCCCGGCTGGGCGAACTGTGCTTGCGGACGGGGCGGGGCGAGACGGCGTACGAGCACCTCAAAGCGGCGCTCGATGTGCTGCCGCGGCTCGGCGACGGATACGACTACATCGGCATCCGCCCGGCCCTCGTCCTCGCCTGCCTGCAGCGCGGCGACCCCGACGAGGCCGACTTCTGGCTGCGGCAGGCGGAGAGCGACAACACCCCGCAGCAGGACGCCTTCTACAGCACCGATCTCGGCGGGCGCGCCGAGATCGCGCTCGCCCGCGGACTGACGGAGGTCGGGCTCGGCCTGTGGCGCAGCGCCGTGGAGCGGTTGCCCGCGGCCGGCTCGATGCACAGCGACCCCTGGCTCGACCCGTGGGCGCTTCAGATCCAGTCGGCGGCGGTGACGGCGCACGCGCACGCCGACCGTCTCGAGCTCGTCGCGGAGCCCGTCGATCGGCTGTGGCAGCAGCTATGGACCCTGCTCTCCGGACCGTCCGGCTCGCCGATGCAGCTCCCTGTGTTCGGGACGGTGCTGCACGCCCTCGGCATGGCGGGGCTCGCGTCCGGCGACGGCTGTGCCGTACGGATGATCGCGCTGGCCGAACGGCTGCGGGTACTGCGCGAATTCCAGCCGACGATGTCGGCGGCCCGCGCCCGGCAGGCTGCGAAGGACGCCGACGGGGCGGCGTACGCCGACGCGGTGTCGGAGTACGCCGCCCTGGAGCGGGACGAGCTGCGGGAGGCAGCCCGCGCGCTCATCGCGGGTCGCGGTTGAACAATGCCGTCGACCAGCGGTAGCCGAGCGCGGCCAGGCCGGCGCACCAGACGATCGCGATCCACCAGTTGTTGCCGATCTCTGTGCCGAGCAGCAGGCCTCGCAGGGTCTCGATGGCCGGCGTGAACGGCTGGTACTCGGCGATCGGCCGGAACCAGCCCGGCATCGCGTCGACCGGGACGAAGGCGCTCGAGATGAGCGGGAGGACGATCAGCGGCATCGCGTTGTTGCTGGCCGCCTCGGCATTCGGGCTGGCCATTCCCATCCCGACCGCGATCCAGGTGAGCGCCAGGGCGACCAGCGCGAGCAGCCCGAACGCCGCCAGCCACTCCAGGGCCGTGGCGTCCGTGGACCTGAAGCCGATGGCCACGGCGACGGCACCGACGAGGACCACGCTGGCGACCGACTGCAGCACGCTGCCGACGACATGCCCGATGATCACGGAGCCTCGGTGGATCGCCATCGTACGGAAGCGGGCGATGACGCCCTCGGTCATGTCGGTGGAGACGGACACCGCGGCTCCGACGACGGTGCCGCCAATGGTCATCATCAGGATGCCCGGGACGATATAGGCGATGTACTCGGAGCGATCGGCGCCGCCGCCACCGATGCCTGCGCTCATCACGTCGCCGAAGATGTAGACGAAGAGCAGCAGCAGGATGATCGGCGTGAGCAGCAGGTTCAGGGTGAGGGACGGGTAGCGCCGCGCGTGCAGGAGGTTGCGGCGCAGCATCGTGTTCGAGTCGCGTACGGCGAGGGAGATCCGGGTCGTGCGGGCGGGAGCCGCTGAAGCGCTCATCGGACAGCCTCCTTGGGCTGGTTGGGGACGTTGGTGCCGCCGGTCAGGGCGAAGAACACGTCGTCGAGGTCGGGGGTGTGCACGGTCAGCTCATCCGCCTCGATGCCGGCGGAGTCCAGCCAGTCGAGGATGGAACGCAGCTCGCGCTGGCTGCCGTCGCTGGGGATCTGCAGCGCCAGAGCCTCGTCGTACCGGGTGACCTCGCGCAGGGCGACGGCGGCTGACCGGTAGGCGGCCGGGTCGGTGAACCGGAGCCGTACATGCCCGCCGGGGATGAGCCGCTTCAGCTCGTCGGCGCTCCCCTCGGCGGCGATCCTGCCGTCGTTCAGCACCGCGATACGGTCGGCGAGTTCGTCGGCCTCCTCCAGATACTGGGTGGTGAGGAAGACGGTGACGCCGCCGGAGACCAGTTCGCGGATGATGCCCCACATGGTGTGGCGGCTGCGCGGGTCGAGGCCGGTGGTCGGCTCGTCGAGGAAGACGATCCGCGGGGCGCCGACCAGCGTCATGGCGATGTCGAGGCGGCGCTTCATGCCGCCGGAGTAGGTGGAGGCGGGCTTCTTCGCGGCCTCCACCAGGTCGAAGCGCTCCAGCAGCTCGGCGGCGGTGCGGCGGCCCTCGCGGCGGGAGAGGTGGTGCAGGTCCGCCATGAGGAGCATGTTCTCCTCGCCGGTGATCAGGCCGTCGACGGCGGAGAACTGCCCGGTGACGCCGATCGCGGCCCGCACCGCCTGCGGGTCGGCGGCCAGGTCGTGGCCACCGACGTGCAGGTCGCCGGCGTCGGCGGTGATGAGGGTGGAGAGGATCTTGACGGCGGTGGTCTTGCCGGCGCCGTTCGGGCCGAGCAGGGAGAAGATGGTGCCGGCCGGCACCGTCAGATCGATGCCGTCGAGGACCGTCCGGTCCCCATAGGCCTTACGCAGCCCCTTGGCCACGATGGCGAGTGAGTGCGATGTCGTTGTCGTCATGCCGCAGAGGTTGCGGCAAGGCGCATTCAGCGCGGTTTCACGATGGTTTCAGCGCCCTGGAACCGGGCCGCGGAGGGCGATGCCCCCCCTTGCCTCCCTGCCGTTGAGGAGTCGGCCGATGGATGAACAAGATCGGTAGGAGCGTTCCGGGGTGGGCTCTTGCGGGGCCGCCTCGGCGAACGTGGCACCTGATGACATGGCACCCGGCAACGGCACCGGCATCGAAGACGATCCAGCCGCGAAATCGCATGAGGCTCCGCCCCCCTGACGCCCCTTGAGGGCGCTGTCCCGCCGGAATGCGACTTCGTCGCCGGCTCGGCCCGGCCTCGTCCTGCAACAACAAGCACGCGGCGAGCAGCCCGAGATGGCCGACGACAAGAAGTCCACGACCACGAAGGAGCCACCACGAAGGAGCCGACGAGGAATCGGCACCCCGAAAGCATGCGTGACCCGGACCAATACCCCGCGGCTCGGGAGACGCCTGGGAGACAGACGCTGATCGAGAGCGATCCACAGGCGGGAAACGGTGAGACAGTCCGAATCCAGTAGGGGTGCCCCTCGCCGGGGGGCACCCCCTCTGATCTGTGAGGAGCCTGGCTCACTGCTGCGGCCGAACCCCCTGGCCCACTCATGGCCCACGCCTCCTGCGTGAACCCCGGCACCTTCGTTACGGGCGAAGAGTGCTTCAGATCGATTCCGTGACGGTGAGGTACCCCTGCGCGGGGCTGGCCGAGAGCATGAAATGCCCCGCGAAGATCCGCTCGCCGAGTTCCCAGGGCTGGTGGTAGGCGAGCAGGGATTCCTCCACGCCGAGAACAGCTGGGGTTTCCAGGAAGAAGGGAAGTTCGGCCATCACATAGGCAGCGGCATGCTCGGCTTGTTCCACGGTGACGGGATCATTGATGCCGAGCACGGTGCGCAGGCGCCCGAGGACGGCCCTCTGGGCCATCTCAAGGCAGGCCGCACGAAAGGAACTGTCGGCCTGGAAGGCGGCTTCGCCTGCCGACTTGAACTTCTGGTAGACGGGGTGGTCGGCGAACTCGGATATCGAGACGACCCTGGCATCGACCTGGGTCGGGCCCAGCGCACGGAAGGCGTCCTCGACCGAGCGCCGGTTCCGCGTCACCGCCCGCCGGGCTTTGTAACGGGCCTTGCCCTCCGGCGTTCCGATGGCTTCCAGCTGCAGTGCGGACTCCTCGCCGGCCAGCAGCACATCGAAGCTGTCGAAGCTGGTGGCCGCCCAGCGGATGAGCCGGGCGACGTACTCGTCCGAGAACCGACTGTTGAACGGGCTTATGCCGACGAGTACGTGCTTCCTGCGTGCGAATATCTCCGCGCAGTTCCTTGTAGCCGGAGAGGCAGTGAACTCGCACACACCCGCAGGGACCGCTACGACTGACATCTATTGTTCTCCCACTCTGGAAGTCCACCTGTTTACGCAGCACTGACCATCGGGCAAGAACCGGTCTCGTCCGCGCGGAAACGGCTTCGGGTATTTCCCAGGAACTCCTCGCTGTGTGAACGAGCTTGAAGCACGGCCGGTTCAGGCTCTTCCCTCGAGAGTCGCAACAGGTCACAACTGGGGGGCCTCCGGCGGGCGCAGCAAGGTGATATCGCGGCACCAGAGCGCACCAGCCGCACCGCCGTCACGCGGCGCGACACACGCCGGGATTTCGGGTCACGCGCGCCCGTGGCGATGCGGACGGGTGGACCTGATCGGAAGTTTCTTCTCGCCGCCAGGCAACCCCTGCGCGTCCGGCGCGTGTATCTCTCGGGTCGCCGAGGCAGCCCCCGGGCCGGATCCCTGCCGTGTCCGTAGCGATGACCGCAACGCACCACTCCCGGCGCGGCGCTCAGCGCACACGGCTGTGCGCGGACCGGACCGGGGGCCCCGCCCCTTGGCGATCCGGACCGTGTGATGACCGATTAATGAAAGAGAACCAGTGAACATACGCACCATGGGCGTCCTCCTGTCCTCCGTGGCCATGGCAGTGGCCCTGACCGCCTGCAACGACAACGCCCCGGACTCCGCCAAGGGGAACGGCGAGGGCAAGGGCCAGGGCATCGCCGAGGGTGAAAAGGACCCCGGGTCGGGCGGTGGCGCCTCGACGGGCGGATCGGGTGGCGGCACCTCGGACGCGAGTGTCCCGAAGTGCAAGACGACTCAGCTGAGTTACACGATCGAGCCGGTCGAGCGACCGCTCAATCATGTTGTTCTCGAAGCCAAGAACGACGGCCCGTCCGCCTGCCGGATCCCCAAGGCTCACCCCCGCATCGTCTTCGTTCTGGAGACGGGAGAACCGGCTGCCTACGACCCGAAGACCGATGACGGCGCCGGCCGGATCACGCTGTCTCCCGGACAGAGTGCTTATGCCGGCGTGATGACCCTGGCGGCCGACGCAAAGGAGTCGGACATCCTGGAAGCGACGACGGCCAGCGTTTCCCTGGATGACGAGGATTCCGGCAAGGACATCAAGCTCGACAACCTGTCCATCACCAGTCCTGAGGTGGGTCCTTGGTCCAGCAGTTTCGAGGATGCCGTGAACGGCTGATGTTCCCGTCAGGTGGCCCCCGCCGTCCGGCCGGGGCCACCAGGCTCCCGGCGCACACGCCGGATCGCAGGCCACCGCGGAGAGCAAACGAGGAACCATTTCCATCGCCGCTTTTCGACGGCGGCGTTCCCACCCGACCGGGAGGCAGGAATGTCAACAGGCATAGTGACGCAGGACGACAGCATCTTCACAGCGATGACGGACGGCATACCGCCAGGCATGCGCGATCTGGCCAACGCCTGCCGCACCCTGATCCATGACGTGCTGCCGCAGACGGTGGAGGTGGTCTGGCCGAAACAGCGGACCGCCGGCTACGGCACCGGGCCGAAGAAGAACACCGAGCAATTTTGCTGGATCACCCCCTACACCCAGCACGTAGCGCTGGGGTTCTACTACGGTGCCGAGTTGCCCGATCCCGAAGGAATCCTCGAAGGGACCGGAAAATCCATGCGCCATGCGAAGATCCGCGCGCGGGACGACCTTGAGAGCCCGGCACTGCGCAAGCTCGTCGAGGCCGCCACCACCCATCGCGTGCCGCCGCCGCAGCTCTGACCCTGACAGCCAAGTGACGGGGCCCTGGCGAACCTCGGGGCCAGGCCGGCATGTCGGCCTCCTGAATCGCGTCTGACTCACATCGCGTTCCCGCGAGCGTCCCTCCGCCTACGCGGCCCATCCGCAGCGAGGCCAACCAGCCCGAAGAAGCCGAAGAAGCCGCCGGCCAGCGCAATCCACCATCCGTCGTACACGACGAAGGCCCAGAACAGTGAGCCCCCAACGATCAGGAGAACGATCCCCAGAACGATGCCGAAAGGATCACGCCGTTCGGTGTCCTCAACCTCGATGATGTGGCGAATGGTCTCATCGATGTGATTACGCAGGTCCGCCCGTACTGGGCTGTCCTCCGGCAGTAGGGCTAGCAGTTCCAGGTCGGCTTTGGCCCTGTCCCGGCCATGCGCCCGGTTGTAACCGGCGCTGCACTAGAAGACCGATCAGTCCCACCACGCCGACTGCGATCGTTGCCAACGCTCCCCAATCCACCCCGTGCCCCTCTCGTGCCCGATCGACTGGAGAACAACGGGGAACGTCGGGCGGGCGCAGCAAATTGATGTGCCAACGGCCCCTAACCGATCTCGCTGGTCAGGGGCCGTTCACGTGCGGAGGGTGTGGGATTTGAACCCACGGTGACATCGCTGCCACGACGGTTTTCAAGACCGTTCCCTTAGGCCGCTCGGGCAACCCTCCCTCGCTCCGTCCACCTGCGGCGGAGCGGGGTACAGCCTACCGGCCGCGGGAAGCCGTGCGGGGCGATGGGCCGTGGTCGGTCCGGTCGTTGGGGCCGCACGGTGACCGCCCACCGTACGCCGGGCCGTGGCCACCCCTCGCGCGTCGGCCGTGGCCACCGGTCGCGTCCCGGCCGTCGCCACCCCTCGTGACGCCGGGTGGGCAGTGGTCCTTCGTACCCCGGCCCCGGCCGCCGCGTCCGCTCATGGCGGTCAGTGGCGGCGGAGGGCGCGTTCCGGGTGGCAGATGTCGCAGGGGGCCACATCCGGGTTGTGGAGGAGTGCGACCGCTTCGGCCGTGGTGATGCGGCGGTGGGCGGCGCTGGGTTGCCAGCAGTCGCGGCGGTGGAGGCGGCGGCTGGGGCCGTCGATGGTGCGCCAGAGGTTCTCCACCAGGAACTGGCGGCCGGCGACCGCCCCGTTGGTGGGCACCGCGTCGTAGCTCTCGCCCGGGATGGGGACGACGCGGTCCGCAGGCATGCTGAAGGCCACCGGGGTCGGTTCGGCGACGGTCCGGCCGTCGGGCAGCCGGGTGCGCGCGACGAGGACGGCTTCGAGCTCGTACCACCAGCGCCCGTCCCGGGTGCGGGTGCGACCGGTGACGACCACGTCGAGCTGCTGCCCGTCGGGGAGGGTTGCCCGGGCCCAGGGGCCGGCCGCGGCGTACCGATCGTTCACGACGTTCGATTCTAGTTCGAATACCTCGTCCGGTGCGACGCGGCACCTGTCCTGTGCGATCGAAGGTTGATCAGCACGGGATGCTGATGGTGAGGGTGGCGGTGGGGAAAAGCAGTTGCACCTGTTGCCTTCTCGCAGGCAGGGTGCGGTGGTGATCGGGACAGAGATCGAACTCCCCGTCGCCGACGGGGTTCTATCGGGCGTTGACTTCGGCGGTCACGGTGAGGGTGTGCTGCTTGTCCATGGCAGCGGGCACAACGCCGCGGCTTGGGCGGATGTGGCGTCCTATCTGGTGAGCGACTGCCATCCGATCGCCCTGGATCTGCGTGGCCATGGGCAGACCCGGCTCGACTCCACCGATCCCGAGCAGTACTGGCGGGACATCGGTGACGTCGCCACGGCGCTGTCCTGGAACCGCCCCGTGCTGGTGGGCCATTCCACCGGGGGCTACGCGGTGACGGCCGTTGCCGCGGCGGGTTCGGTGGAACCGGCCGCCCTCTGCGTCGTCGACGGCGTGGTGCTCGATGACCGAGACACGTCACTCGCCGATCATGCTGCCCTGCGGGCCACCGAGGCGTCGGACCGCCTACGGACGATGTTCCGCTACGGCTGGAGCGCCACCGACGAGCAGATGCAGGCCCACGTCGAACAGTGCGTGCGGGAATCCGGAGAGGACTGGCTCAATGCCGGAGCACGGCCCGCGCTCGTGGAAGAGGTCACGCGGCGCTCCTTCCTTCGCCGGGACCACTCGTGGGTACGGCAGCCGGCCATCGAGGAGATCGTGACTGTCAGCGCCGTGGAACCCGGTGCAGAGGTCTTCCCCAGCATTGACGTGTACGACCGCCTCACCTGCCCGATGACGATCGTGCTGGCCGACGACGGCTTTTACGCCTCGCGGCGCGATGAGGTGCGTGCCATCGTCGATGCCGCCCCCGGCCGCCGGCTGGCCGACGTCAGCTCGAACCACAACGTCCCCATGACCAGGCCCGCTGACCTCGCCGCGATCATTCTCGACCTGGTACGAGACCGAGCCCCGACATCGGGCAGCAACGTTTGCTGAACCCATCCCCACAAGGAGTTGCTGTGCACCAGAGCGAAGGTCCGGCCATGAGGGAGATCTCGGTGGCGGACAAGGGGGCTGGGCCTTACGGCATCACGGCCGGTCCTGACGGTGCCCTGTGGCTCACCTTCGCGCACAGTGGCCGCATCGCGCGGCTCACCCTCGACGGCGAAGTCAGGGAATACCCCCTGGACTCGCCTTCGTGCCGTCCCACGGTCATCACCCCCGGGCCCGACGGGGCGCTGTGGTTCACCCGGTCCCAGGACCACCGGATCGGCCGCGTCACCACCGACGGTGACGCCGAATCCTTTCCCGTCCCGACACCCGACAGCGGACCCTTCGGCATCACCGCAGGCCCGGACGGAGCCCTGTGGTTCACGGAGATGAACACCGACAGCATCGGCCGTATCACCGGCAAGGGAGAGATCACCGAGTACGCCCTTCCTGTCGCGGGCGCCTATCCCTCGGCGATCACCACAGGCCCTGACGGAGCCCTGTGGTTCACCCTCAACCAGGCGAACTCGATCGGCCGCATCACTGTGCACGGCGACATCACCCTTCACCCCCTCCCCACCCCAGGCGCCGCCCCCGTGGGCATCACCAGCGACAGCGCGGCCGTGTGGTTCGTTGAGATCGCAGCGGGCCAAATCGGCAGGATCTCGATGACTGGAGAGATCACCGAGTTCCCGCTACCCGACCGCACGGCGAAACCGCACGCCATCGTCGCGGCCCGTACCGGGGACTGCTGGTTCACCGAGTGGGGAGCCAACCGCGTCGGCCGCATCACCGCGAGCGGCGAGATCGCCGAGTACGACCTGCTGTCACCGTCATCCGAACCGCACGGCATCACTCTGGGTCCCGACGGAGCCCTCTGGGCGGCTCTTGAGACGGGAGGAATCGCGCGGGTAGCACCGTAGCCGCGGACCGGGAGTCGCCACTGCTGCCGGACTTCGTTGCCGAACAGCCGGTTTTCCCCTGTGCCTGCCAAGCACAACGCTCATGGCTCGCCAGTTACGGCGCTCTGTCGCAAGTGACCTGGAACCACTCAAACTTCACCGACAATTGATCAACCTTCGATGGCACACAACACGGTGGGCACCGTCCAGCGCCGGGCGCAGCACAACCGGCGAGCACAGCAGTGGGGCGCCGGACCAGGTCCGGCGCCCCACCGTCATGCTGTGCGGCGGTGCGCGATCAGCTGTCGCCTGCGCGGGAGCCCAGTGTCACGTTCACCGTCGACGTCTTGCCGCCGCGCTTGTAGGTGAGCTTGACCTGGTCGCCCGGCTTATGGGTCCAGATCGTGCTGATCAGGGTCGGGCCGCTGTCGATCACGGTGTCGTCCAGCTTCGTGATGACGTCGCCGGGCTTGAGACCCGCCTTCGCCGCCGGGCCGTTCGGGGTGATCGCGTCGCCGCCGCCGTTGCCGTTCTGCGGGATGCGCGCGCCCGCGCCCTGGTCCCGGATGTCCACCTGGACACCGATCACGGGGTAGACGGGCTTGCCGGTCTTGATCAGGGTCTCGGCCACACGCTTGGCCTGGTTGATCGGGATGGCGAAGCCGAGGCCGATGCTGCCGGACTGCTGGGCGCCGTCGCCCCCGAGGCCGTTGCCCGCGGACTGGATGGCGGAGTTGATGCCGATCACGGCGCCCTGCGCGTTGAGGAGCGGCCCGCCGGAGTTGCCCGGGTTGATCGAGGCGTCCGTCTGCAGGGCGCTCATGTACGAGGCGTTGTTGCTGGCGCCGTCGCTGGAGGCGACCGGGCGGTTCTTGGCGCTGATGATGCCCGTGGTGACCGTGCCGGCCAGACCGAAGGGGGCGCCGATCGCGATGGTCGAGTCGCCGACCGCGGTCCTCTTGTCCGAGTCGCCGAGCGGCAGCGGGTTGAGCTTCGCGTCGTCGGCGTTCTTGAGCTTGAGGACGGCGACGTCGTAGCCCTGGGCCTTGCCGACGACCGTGGCGTCGTACTTCTTGCCGTTGGAGAACGTCGCGGTCAGCTTGCCGCCGTCGGCCGCCGAGGCCACCACGTGGTTGTTGGTGAGGATGTGGCCCTGCTTGTCGTAGACGAAGCCGGTGCCGGTTCCCCCCTCACCCTGGTTGCCCTGTGCCTCCAAGGTCACGACGCTCGGGAGCGCCCGCTGCGCTATGCCGGAGACGGACTTGGGCGAGCGGTTGAGGACCTCGGGGTCGCCGGAGGAGGAGACGGTGGTCGAGTCGGAGCCGTCGTCACCTCCCGTGGCGAGGATGCCGATGCCGGCGCCGAGGCCGCCGGAGAGCAGTGCCGCGGCGAGCACGGCCGCGATGAGCTCGCGGTTGCGGCGGCGCGGTGAGGCGCCGTCCGGGGGTACGGACTCGGGCGCGCCGCCCCATCCGTTCCAGCCACTGCCTGGTCCGCCGGGTCCACCGGGTCCGCCCGGTGGCGGAGGCCAGCCGGCGCCGCCGGCCGGGTTCTCGCCGCCCGGAGCCCCGGGATGGCCGGGCTGCCCCCCATGGGCGCCCGGAGTCCGATGGCCGCCCGGTCCGCCGGGTGTGCCCGGTCCGCCCTCGGCCGGCGACATCGCGGCGGGGTACTGGGCCGTTCGGGCGACGGAGTCGCCCTGCCCGGCACCCACCGGAGGAAGCTGCGCGGTCCGCTCCTCGGGCGCGTGCAGCGGGTAGTCCGAGCCCGCTGCACCGGGTGCGCCGCCCTGTGCGGCCGCCTCGGCGGGGGGAACGGCCGGCGGCATGGGCGGTACGGGCGGCGTGGGCGGCGCGTGCTCCGCACGGTGGGCGGAGTCTGCGGTCGGTGCGCCGGACGCGGACGCGGGCCCGTTGCCCGGCGTCTCGGGCGCCGGCTCCGCATCACGCGGAACGGCAGCGCCCTCGTTCTCGGTGCTCACAGCTTTCTCCTCAGGTGCACGTCAGTCGCTCGATCGCGACGTTACGTCAGTATTCATCGGTCACGGCCCACGTAACCCACTCTCCCTGCCAGCATTTCCCACAGGGCGTCAGAGCGCCGTAAGCAGTGACAGCGCCTGGACCGCCATCCTTTATCCCGGACGAATCGGACGCATCCGCTGACTCCCGGTGCGGGGGCCGTCCGAGCGGCGTCCCGCCGGGCGGTGGCACCATAACGCGGTGACCTATGCGCATCCGGCCCGCGGCCTCCGCCCGGGGCCGCACACGATTTCCGTGGTGGCCCACCGCGGCGCGTCCGAGGATGCCCCTGAGCACACGCTGGCCGCGTACCGCAAAGCCATCGAGGACGGCGCCGACGCGCTGGAGTGCGACGTACGGCTCACCGCGGACGGCCATCTCGTCTGCGTGCACGACTGGCGGGTCAACCGGACCTCGAACGGCCGCGGCGCGGTCTCCGCCCTGGAGCTCTCCGACCTCGCCGCCCTCGACTTCGGCTCCTGGAAGCAGGGCGACGCGGTCCGGGAGACGGGCGAGTCCCCGGACTGGGACGAGGGCGGGGTGGAGGACCGCACCTCCGTCCTCACCCTGGAACGCCTCCTCGAACTCGTCTCGGACGCCGGCCGCCGCGTCGAGCTCGCCATCGAGACCAAGCACCCGACCCGCTGGGCCGGCCAGGTCGAGGAGAGACTGCTGCAGCTCCTGCGTCGCTTCGGCCTCGACAGCCCGCCGCCGGGGGAGCCCTCTGCCGTACGTGTCATGAGTTTCTCGGCCCGCTCGCTGCACCGCGTGAACTTCGGGGCACCGGAGGTTCCCACCGTTTATCTGATGCAGTTCCTCTCGCCGCGCTACCGCGACGGGCGGCTCCCGGGGGGAACCCGCATCGCCGGGCCGGGTATGCGGATCCTGCGCAACCACCCCGGGTACGTGGAGCGCGCGCACCGGGCGGGAAACCGGGTCCATGTGTGGACCGTCGACGATCCGGCGGACGTGGAGCTCTGCCGGCACCTCGGGGTCGACGCCATGATCACCAACCGCCCACGGCAGGTGCTGACTCAGCTCGGCCGGCCGTAGACATCCCGTTCCGGCACGACCGTCCGAATTTCCCCCCAACTGCTACCGAGCCCCAGAAACCGGCCTGTTCATCACAAGGAGTGCACCGGCGCGTTCGGTGCGTATTCGATCGTTGCAGGTGCGCCACGGGATCGCAGTTGGCCGGTTTCCGGTCCAGTCCAGGAGGGCATCCATCCCGTGGCGTGGGGCAAAGGAGGTCTCGGGGGTGGCGTTGGTGGTGGCACAGGATGTGCCGACGTCGTCGATCATGGCCGTACCCCATGGTCCAGCGGGCGTGGGTGTGGCGCGGCGCAGGATGCGCGAAGGACTCCGTATCGGCGGGATTCCCGACTGTGTCGTCGACGATGCCGTCCTCGTACTCTCCGAGTTGCTCAGCAACGCGTACCGGTACGCCCGCCCGCTGCACGGCGGGATGAACGGGGACGGACCCGACGCGGTGCGCGCCGCCTGGCGCGTGGACGAATTCGGCCGGCTCACGGTCGAGGTGACGGACGGCGGCGGTCCGACCCGTCCCCTTCCGGCCACTCCCTCGGTCACCGCCCGCGGCGGCCGCGGTCTCAACATCATCACCGCACTCGCCCAGGACTGGGGCGTACGGGACAACGCCGCGGGTGAAGTCACCGTGTGGGCCGTGCTCATCGCAGCACCACGGCGCGGCGGTATGTCTACGCGCGTGGGAGTCCCCGTGCTCGACGTCGCCGAACTCTTCGACGGCTTCGACCCGTCGCCGGGGCTCGGCTGACCCTTCACGCACCAGGGCGTGTACGAGGCGAGCGCGAGGACGCATGCCCTGCGGGACGCCCGGCACGCGGCGCACGGCACCCGGCACGGCGAAGGACTAGGCTCAGCGGCCAAGAATCGACGCCGTAACGGAGAAACCGACGCCATGGCCAAGAAGCGCCCTCAGACGAAGGCCAAGACCTCCGGCAGGACCTCTGCCCCCCAGGTCTCCGATGGAGACATTCCGGTCGTGGGCGCGCGTGAGCCCTGCCCGTGCGGTTCCGGCCGCCGCTACAAGGCGTGCCACGGGCGGGCCGCGGCCCACGCCGTGGCCGAGCTCGTACAGCGCCCGTTCGATGGGCTGCCGGGCGAGTGCGACTGGGTCGCCCTGCGTGAACTCGTCCCCGCCGCGACCGTGGAACTCACCCTGAAGAGCGGGCTGCCCGAGGGCGTCCCGTCCGTCACCCTCGCCACCGTCCTGCCGATGGCCTGGCCCGCACTGCGCCGCGAGAACGGCGCCGTGCTGCTGGGCCTGCAGAACGACACCGCGTCCGGGGACATCAGCCGCGACCTCGCCGACGTGCTGCGGCGCGCCCTGGAGGCGACGCCGGGCAATCCGGTGCCCGCCGAGCGCGTGCCCGCCGAGAGCCCGCGCCTGCAGGACCTGCTCGACCCCGAGGCTCCGTTCACGCCGGTCGTGCACAGCGGCTTCGAGTTCTGGCTCGAGGACTCGGCGAACTCCTCGCCGGAGGTGGCCGCTTCGCTGGAGCGGGCGAACGAGGCCGCGATCCCGACGGCGCGGCTCTCCGGGGTCGAGGCGGCGTACTGGTGCCGTACACCGGAGAAGAACCATCTGCGCTGGGTCATGCCGCACCCCGAGGAGAAGCTGGTCGACGCCCTCTCCCGGCTGCATGCCGCGGGGACGTCGGCGCTGGGCGAACACACGCGTCTCGTCGGCTCGTTCCGCGCCCACGGGCTCGTGGTGCCGGTGTGGGACCTGCCGAGCGCGATGGAGGCGGACGACGTCGAGAAGCCCGCGCAGGAGTTCGCGGAGCGTCTCGCCGAGGCGCTGGCTTCCGACGCGCCGCTGACCGCCGACGAGCGGCGGGCGCGCGGCGGGCTCACCAACCGCCAGGTGACGTTGAGCTGAATCCCGGGTGGAGTCGGTCCGGATGAGGTGAGTCGGGTGGGCCGGGAGCGGAATCTCCCGGCCCACTTCGGCACCCGGACGTGACTCTCATCACAACTCCCCCTACTGAGCGGTAAATCGGGGCCCGGATTTCCGCGTTGGAATTTGCGAACGGCGGATCTCTTGTTACGGTTCTGGAAGCCCGGTCGCTGGTGCATCCCCCGTCGCCAGCGACCGGGCGTTTCCATGCCCGGATACGGCCAGGGTTCCTCAACCCGCCTCGGTTTCCGGTGAGTTGCTCCCCGACCGCAGCAGCAGCCGGTCCGAGTCCGCCGACGCGATCTCCGCCACCGCCCCGTACACCGCACTTTGCGACAGCTCACGCTCCGCATCATGCGCCGCCTCCCGTGCGGGAGTTGCGAGGGGGACACGGCCGGCCCGGCGCGGCGTCTCGCACGTACCCGGGGCGCCCCCGGCCTCCAACTCGCAATGCACCTGGACCGTCCTGCCCTCCGGGCCCATCAGGCTGAGGATGGCGCGCAGCGCGCGGCCGGTGGTGTTGCGGTAGTACGTGCGCCCCCAGGTGTCGCCGCCCTCGCTCTGGACGCAGGTCTGCGCCTCGAGCCCTTCGGGGGAGGTGACTTCGGGGCCGCACCGGGAGGTGCCGGTGAGCTGGAGGTCGGACAGCAGCTCGGCCGTGCCGCGAGCAGCGACGGGGGAGCCGTCCCCCGTGCGCTCGCCGTCACCGGACCCGCGCGCCTTCCCGTGGCCGGACCCGCGCGCCTTCTCGTCGCCGTCGTGCGCCGGGGCGGCCGAAAGGGAGAAGGACGGTGCGGCGGGCGGGGCTTCGGGCCGGGTGCCGCGGTCCCCCAGGCCCACAGGACCGGCCGATGCGGCAGCCAGCGGGAGTACGGCGGCGAGGACCACGGCGCCGACGAGTGCGGCAGTCCGGAGGTTCGACCCGTGCGGATTCGGCGCCTGCTCCATGAGGACCCACCTGCAACTCGCTGAGAACGCTTGACGGCAGGCCGAACATATCGGTCGGAGCGGGGTTCTCCGGACGCCGGAGAGCATGTCCCGTACAACTCCGCCCGGCTCGTACCCGTACGAGTGAACGCGGGTCGGAGCCGGCGCGGAGTGCGCGTCGGGGCCGCGGCGGGGCGGCAGTTCGGGCCGCTCGTCGCGTGCGGCCCGGCGGGAGGTCAGCGGGCGGAAAGGTGCCCCCCACGGGCATCCGCCCCGATGACCCCCCGCCTGTCAGTAGGCGAGGCGGCTTCCCCCGCCGGGAGCGCGCGTGCTCGCTTCGACCAGCGCGTCCACGACCGTGGCGACATCGGGCAGCCACGGCTGCTCTCCGCCGTCGGCCTGCGCCTTCCTCGCCGCGGACTTCCCCAGTCGCCGGCCGGAACCGGCGCCGTCGCCGCGGACCTCCGACGCGGGCCGCGGGGCGCGCTCCCAGCGGACCAGGCCGAGGCCGGTCTGGGAGGGCGGCAGGACCACATAGCCGCCGTCGCCGTGGAAGCGCAGCGAAGCGGGCACCCACTCCTGCTGGTGCAGCAGTTCGCCGAGCACCTCCAGGGAGTACGGCGCCACGAGGATCGACCAGCGGGTCGGGGTCGCCACGACCGGCCCGATCCGGACGCCCATGCCGTCGAGTTCGGTGAGCGCCTGCGAAGCGGCGACCGCCGGCAGGCTCACGGCGCACGGCGCAAGCCCCCCGGTGGCCAGCACGATGGGGGCCGTGGGCCGGTTCTCCCACCACCACCGCACCATGCGCGCATCGGTCGTGGCCGCGAGCAGTCCGGGATCGAACGGGTGGGCGCCGGGCACCACGCAGTCCGGGTGCGGACAGGCACAGTTGTACGCGCCGCTGCCGCCGGGCTGGAGCCCCACGCCCGGGAGGACCGGCCACTGCCACTCGGTGGCGCAGGTGAGCGCCGCCTTGAGCAGGTCCGGCTTCCCGCTGCGCCTACGCCTGGGCAGGAGCCTGCGTCGCCTTCCGAGGATCTCGCGCATGAGCGCTCGTTCCTTTCCGCTAAACGCCGAGGGTGGGGAACCCCCCGCCGGAGGCAGGGAGAGCCAACGCGTGCACACACGCTGTACCGGTGTACCGCCACCGGAGGTACGGAATTACCTAGTGCACCGATCTCTGTGCCGTCGAACTGCAGGGCAGTACGTGGCGCTCCACAAGGCCGTTCAGATCGTTCACGCCATGTGGATCATTCGTCACTGCGCGTTCTCAGCAGCGCATCACGTCGCGGGCCGAGCGTGGGACTTGGCGGGGGGTGGCGCATGCATGGCGCTTACCGTCCTGAACTGCTTCCCCCTGCTTGCGGCAGGGACCCCACGCCGATCGGGGACGGGCGCCGTTGCCGACTAGGACGCTCGAGGTCGCCACGAGGTTCCGGGGCGGCCCCCAACTGCCCCTGCCCTTCTCCGAGTACGTACCCAGCTCGATGGAGGTGACGCGTTGTGGATTGCCTTCAGTCGAGCGCAAATCGGCGGGAGCGAGGCGGTTTTCCGGCCAAGTTGTGAACCTCGCAGACACCAACAAGCCCGTCGGCGCAGTGCTGGACACACCCCAGGCCTGCGTGTAGATGTGGAGGCATTGGTAGCGGCGCAGCATGACATGGGGGTTTGTGATGCTATTGCGAGGAATGCAACGCCTGGACCGTCCCGCGACAACATGCGAAGAAACGCCGCCATTCAGAACAAATGGGACAGGCAAAGAGGTGGTCACCACCTCAGGACCGACAGCGCGGCGAACCTTCTCGGGAAGTTGCCGACCATGAGTTCTCACCATCCACCGAAAGTGGCTGGAATCGATTCAGCTCTTCCCGCCTCCCCGCATAATGCGACACCCGCCGCCCACTCCGCCCGGCACCGGGCCGAGCCCGACGAGGACGTATCCCCCGCCGTGCAGGACATCAGCCCGGTCGACCAGCTCGCCGCCGTCCAGGACCGCCTCGCCGGCTGGATCTCCGATCTCACGACGCTCCACGAGCTGACCGAGCGCCTCGCGCGCATCGGCACCCTCGACGCCGCCCTGCACGAACTGCTGCGTGCGGGAGCCGCACTCGTCGGCGCCCAGCGCGGCCTGATCGTCCTCCGGCCCGCCGACGGCCACGGCCCCGAGACCACCGTCGGCCTCGGACTCGGCCCCGCCGAACTCGGAACGATCGAGACCATCCCGCGCAGCGCCGCCTCGTACGGCCGGATCCTCGACGGCCTGCCCGAGCAGGAGGGCGGCGCCCGCACCGAGGTCGCCCACCCCGACCTGCGCAACGAGCCGGACCTCGACCCCCGCCAGCGCGAGGTCGCAGCGCGCCTCGGCTACGCCGCGAGCTATGCCATCCCGCTCGCCACCGAGGCCGCAGGCCGTCTCGGCGCCGCGGTGTGGCTCTACGACGAGCCGACCGAGCCCGTCGAGCGGCAGCGCCATCTGGTCGGCCTCTACACCGACTACGCCACCGAACATCTCGCCCGCGAGCTGGAGCTGGCGCGCGCCCGCGCGACCGCCGCCACCATCCGCGAGGAGCTGCTGCCCAGCCGGCTGCCCCGCATCCCCGGAGTGCGGCTGGCCGTACGGCACCGCACGAGCCCGCGGGGCGGCGGCGACTGGTACGACGCACTGCCCCTGCCCGAAGGCGCTCTCGGCCTCGCCGTCGGCAGCGTCACGGGATCCGGGCCCAGCGCCGTCGCCGCCATGGGCCGGCTGCGCGCCTCACTGCGGGCGTACGCCGTGATGGAGGGCGAGGACCCGGTCGCCGTGCTCTCCGACCTCGAACTGCTGCTGCGGCTGACCGAGCCCGCCCGGTCGGCCACCGCGCTGTTCGCGTACTGCGAACCGTCCGGGCTCACCCCGGACGCGGGCCGCGCCCGGCACGTCACGCTCGCGGGCGCCGGCCACTGCCCGCCGCTGATCATCGGCGACCACCGGGCCGAGTTCGTGGAGACCTCGCTGTCCGCGCCGCTCGGGATGCTCTCCTGCTGGGAGGCGCCCAGCGTCGAGTTCGACGTGGAGCCGGGCGAGACCGTGCTCGCGTACAGCGACGGACTGCTGCACCGGACCGGCGAGCCGATGGACCGGGCCTTCGCACGGCTGCACGCGGCCGCGGCGAGCGTGCCCGCCGCCGTACGGCACGATCCGGACGCCGTCGCCGACCACGTCCTGTACGCCGTGCTGCCGGACGGCCGGGACGCGGTGGACGATCCGGAGGACGTCGTGCTGCTCGCCGCCCGCTTCGACGACGTCTGAGCCGGGCCGCCGGGCCGGGCCGCGCGTACGGCGCCCCGGCCGGGCGTGGCTGGTCAGGCCCTCTCCGGCCGTCTTCCCTCCCCCCATACCATGAGGGGGATCCCACTCGAGGAGGATGCCGTGACCGACCAGCCCGCGCCCGAGAACCCCGAAGGCGACGAGCCGATCAAGCAGCGGAAGAACGGCCTGTACCCGGGCGTCTCCGACGAGCTTGCCGAGAACATGAAGAGCGGCTGGGCCGACACCGAGCTGCGCGACCTGCAGCCGGTCGAGCAGGCCCCGTACGCCGCCCGCCGCCGTGCCGCGCTCTCCGCGCGGTTCCCCGGCGAGCGCCTGGTCATCCCCGCGGGCAACCTCAAGACGCGGTCGAACGACACCGAGTACCCCTTCCGTGCCGCGACCGAGTACGTGCACCTGACCGGTGACCAGACCCAGGACGGCATCCTCGTCCTGGAGCCGTCGGGCGACGGCCACGACGCGATGCTCTACCTGCTCCCCCGCTCCGACCGCGAGAACGGCGAGTTCTGGCTCGACGGCCAGGGCGAGCTGTGGGTCGGCAGGCGGCACAGCCTGGCCGAGGCGGAGCAACTGCTCGGTCTGCCCAGCCGTGATGTGCGCAAGGCCACCGAGGAGCTGAGCGCCCTCGACGGTCCGGTCCGCATCGTCCGCGGCCACGACGCCGGGCTCGAAGCGGCCCTCGCGGGCAGGACCACCGAGAAGCGCAACGAGGAGCTGCGGGTCTTCCTCAGCGAGCTGCGCGCGGTCAAGGACACGTACGAGATCGGCCAGCTCCAGGCGGCCGTCGACTCCACCGTCCGCGGTTTCGAGGACGTCGTGAAGGTTCTCGACAAGGCCGAGGCCACGTCCGAGCGCTACATCGAGGGCACGTTCTTCCTGCGTGCCCGCGTGGAGGGCAACGACGTCGGCTACGGCTCCATCTGCGCCTCCGGCCCGCACGCCACCACCCTCCACTGGGTGCGCAACGACGGCCCGGTCCGCTCCGGCGACCTGCTGCTCCTGGACGCCGGTGTGGAGACCCGCACCCTCTACACCGCCGACGTCACCCGCACCCTGCCGGTCAACGGGCGCTTCAGCGAGGTCCAGCGCCGGATCTACGACGCCGTGTACGAGGCGCAGGAGGCCGGCATCGCGGCCGTCAAGCCGGGCGCCAAGTACCGCGACTTCCACGACGCCTCGCAGCACGTGCTGGCCACCCGGCTCGTGGAGTGGGGCCTCGTCGAGGGCCCGGTGGAGCGGGTGCTCGAACTCGGTCTGCAGCGCCGCTGGACCCTGCACGGCACCGGCCACATGCTCGGCCTGGACGTGCACGATTGCGCGGCCGCCCGCACCGAGGCGTACGTGGACGGCGTGCTGGAGCCGGGCATGGTGCTCACCGTCGAGCCGGGCCTGTACTTCCAGGCGGACGATCTGACGGTGCCGGAGGAGTACCGCGGCATCGGCGTCCGGATCGAGGACGACATCCTCGTCACCGCGGACGGCAACCGGAACCTCTCGGCCGGGCTGCCGCGCGCCTCCGGCGAGGTCGAGTCGTGGATGGCCCGTCTCAAGGGCTGACGCTCACGTGGGCTGAGGGCGTCCGGGGTCTCTGAGGACTCAGGACGCCTTCAGCAGCGCGTCCTCACGCCACTTGAGGATCTTGTCGAAGCTCACGACCGCGCCCTGGCCGGGGCGGTTGCGGAAGTCGACGTGGTCGGCGAGGGCCTCGATCAGCCAGAGTCCGCGCCCGTGTTCGCGGTCCGCGTCCACGGGGACGGGCACGGGCGGAGGCGAGGGGAGCTGCGACCGCAGGGACGTGCCCTGGAGCACCCGCCCGATGGGGAACCCGGGACCCGAATCGGTCACCTCGATACGGCACTTGTCGCCGTCCAGGTAGGCGATCACGCGATACGCCCCGGACGAACCGTCCGGCGACGGATCCCCACCGTGCTCCACGGCGTTCGCACATGCTTCGGTGAGGGCGAGGGAGAGATCGTAGGAAATGTCCGGGTCGACACCGGCTGCTTCCATCGTGCCGAGCAGAAGCCGCCGGGCGAGCGGGACGCTCGCAGCCTCTCGCCGCAGATGGAGTGACCACCAAATGCTCATGCTTCAGCCTCCAGGCTGCGGCTCGACATACGGTTACGTATTGCCGTCCAAGCCGGTACATAAGCGCGGGATTGATGTGACTACGCTCATTCGGCGGATGTGCGGCGTCCTGCCGCCGGTGTAAGGCGATGGGATGTTCCCCGGGAATCCACCCCTGCCGTAGGAAACGGGTGAACCCGGTGCGATGATGGCGCGGCCATGTCCGCCCACCCTTCAGGCGGCCGGCTCCCCGCAGGGGGCAGCGCGCCCCGGACTGCGGTCGCGCGGGCCGGCACGGATCTGCGACTGCTGCGGGCCGCGGTGTTCGCCGCGGTCTGCGTCGTGCTGTCCGCCGCGGGGCACGTCCTGGCGTCGTGCACAGGGGTGCCGCTGTGGGCCCTGGCCACCGGACTTCTCGCGGTGTTCGCCGCTGCCGTACCGCTCGCCGGGCGCGAGCGGACGCTCCCCGGGATCGCGGGTGGACTCGCCGTCGCCCAGCTCGCGTTGCACGGCCTCTTCTGGCTGGCGCAGCACCTCGCGGCCGCGCAGCATCTCGCCGCCGCGCAGGGCACCCGCCCGCGCCGGCTCTCGGACGGCGCGCTGATCGCCCTCGCGGTACGGATCGTGTGCGGCGGCGACGGCGTACCGCCCCGGATGTCCGCCGAGCAGGCGCGGTGGATCGTCACCGCCTCCGGCATCGCCCCGTCGGGGACGCGCGCCTCGGGCGCGGGCGGGCACGCGGCCCACGGGATGGGTGAACACGCCACCGCCCACCATGCCTCCGGCGCGCTGGACCCGGCCGCGGCCGCCGCATCCCTCCCCTCCCTCACGGACGTTCCGCTGCCCTCCCTGCCGATGCTGCTGGCGCACCTGCTCGCCGCGGTCGCGCTGGGGCTGCTGCTGCGGCGCGGCGAGCAGGCGCTGTTCCGGCTCGTCCGGTTGTCGGCGCGCGGTGTGGCGGACGGCGTGGCCGAGGGGGTCACCGAAGGGGCGCTCGTACGGTCGTTGCGCGCCGCCCTCACTCTCGTACGCGCCCTGCGGGCCGGACTGCCCGGTGCGCCCGGCGGGTTGCCACTGCCCCCCGGCATCACCTCCGCCGCCGGGAAGGCCGGGCCGCGCTGCCCGGCGCTCGCTCACTCCGTGGGCCGGCGGGGCCCGCCGCGCTGCGTCCTCGCGGCCTGGACGCATCACGACACCAACACCGGCAGACCCGGATGAACCCGGGCCGATACGTCGGATGCTGTCGCGTCGCCGCCGCACGCGCGCCATCCCGTCCGACCCATCTGCCTTGTGGAGTGTCCGCAACCATGAAGATCTCCCGTCTCCCCGTCATCGGCGCCGTCGCCGCCGGTACCGTCCTGCTCGCCGCGGGACCGTGCTTCGCCCACGTCAGCGTGCAGCCCGGCGAGGCCGAGCAGGGCGGCTACAGCACCATCGCCTTCAAGGTCCCGAACGAGCGCGACAACGCCTCGACCACGAAGGTCGAGGTCAACCTCCCGACCGACCACCCGCTGGCCTCGGTCATGCCGCAGCCGGTCCCGGGCTGGGACGTGAAGGTCACCAAGTCCAAGCTCGACAAGCCGCTCGAAATGCACGGCGAGAAGATCACCGAGGCCGTCTCCAAGGTCACCTGGACCGCGAACGGCGACGGCAAGATCAAGCCGGGTCAGTTCCAGCAGTTCCCGCTCTCGGTCGGCCAGCTGCCCGAGGACGCCGACCAGTTGGTGTTCAAGGCCCTCCAGACGTACGACAACAAGGAGGTCGTGCGCTGGATCGAGGCGCCCACCGAGGGCGGCGAGGAGCCGGAGAACCCGGCGCCCGTCCTCAAGCTCACCGCGCCCGCCGAGGGCGAGGGCGGCCACAGCCACGGCGGATCGGACGACGCCAAGTCCGGGCAGAAGGAGGCCGGTGACGAGCACGGCGGCGAGCACGGTTCGGAGGCGGACGAGGCGGCGGGCGACGGCAGCGACACCACGGCCCGCGTGCTCGGCATCGTCGGCATCGTCGTGGGCGTGGCGGGTGTCGCGTTCGGCGTCCTCGCCGGCCGCCGCCGTTCCGCCTGACCGGCGTTCGCGACCCCTACCGACCGTACCGACCACATTTCACCGGGACTTCAGATCCATGCGCACTTCCAGCGTGCTCGCCGCCGCGTTCGCCGCGGCGGCGGCACTGACCCTGTCCGCGTGCGGAAGCGGTGACGCCGGCGGCGAGCCCGCCGCCGGCGCCTCCGCGCCCGCCCCCAAGGCCGCGACCGTCCTCGACCAGCCGTTCAACAAGCCCGATCTCGTCCTGAAGGACACCAAGGGCAAGAAGTACGACCTGGTCGAGGAGACCAAGGGCCACCCGACCCTGCTCTACTTCGGCTACACCAACTGCCCCGACGCCTGCCCGTTCACGATGAGCAACATCGACATCGCGATGCGGAAGCTGTCGCCGGCCGAGCGGAAGGAACTGCGGGTCGTCTTCGTCAGCTCCGACCCGGAGCGCGACACCCCGAAGCGGCTCGGGGAGTGGCTCAAGCAGCAGAACCCTTCCTTCATCGGGCTCACCGGCAGCTTCGACACCGTCCAGGCGGGCGCCCGTACCGTCGGCATCTACCTGGACAAGCCGAAGAAGCAGAAGGACGGCACCTGGTCCTCCTCGCACGGCACCCAGGTCCTGGCCTATCTCCCCAAGGACGACAAGGCCCACGTGCTCTACAGCAAGGACGCCACGGCCGAGGACTACGGCAAGGACCTGCCGAAGATCATCAAGGGGCGGACACCGTGAGCCGGCGAACAGGCGGCCTCGCGGGCGCGTTGGCGGTCTCGGCCGCCCTCGCCCTGTCCGGATGCTCGGGGTCCGGTTCCGGGTCCGGCGCCGAGCTGAAGGCCGAGGGCGCGTACGTGCCCCAGCCGGTCATGGCCGACATGGCCGGCGGCTACCTCGTCGTACGGAACACCGGGGACGCCGAGGACCGGCTCACCTCGGTCACCAGCGACCTCTCCGACGACGTCACGATGCACCGGACGATTGGCGGGACGATGGAGCGGGTCGACTCCCTCAAGATCCCGGCGGGCGGAGCGCTGAAGCTCGAACGAGGCGGTACCCACCTGATGTTCATGAAGCTGAAGCACAAGCCGGAGAAGGGCGAAAAGGTCGCCGTGCGCCTGAACTTCGCCAAGTCCGATCCGATCGAGCTGGACGTCCCCGTCGAGGCCGCCGGCTTCGCCCCACGGAAATGAGGGACTGACGCCATGCCAGCCGCTGCCCCCTCCTCGGCCCCCCTGCACCCCGCCGCGCCGCACCAGCGGCCGGGCGGGCGGCGCTCCCGCCGTTCCGCGGCCGTGACGCTGCTCCTTCTGGTCGCCGCCCTGTTCGGCTCACTGCTCGCCGGGGCCTCCCCCGCGTCGGCGCACGCCGCGCTGATCACCAGCGATCCGAGGCAGGGGGCGGTGGTCGACACGGCGCCGGAGGAGGTCACGCTCACCTTCTCCGAAGGCGTCGCGCTGTCCGACGACGCGATCCGCGTACTCGACCCGGAGGGCAAGCGCGTCGACTCCGGAGAGGTGCGCGACCTGAGCAGCGGGAAGGTCGTCAAGTACGGCGTCGGGCTGAAGTCCGGCGTGCCCGACGGCACGTTCACCGTCGCCTGGAAGGCGGTCTCGGCCGACAGCCACCCGGTGGCGGGCGCGTTCACCTTCTCCGTCGGCGCCCCCTCGAAGACCTCGGTCGCCCTCCCGCAGGAGCAGGGCGGAGGCGGCGTGGTCGGGGTGCTCTACGGGATCGCGCGGTACGCGGCGTACGCGGGGTTCGTCCTGCTGGTGGGCGGCGCGGCATTCGTGCTGGCCTGCCGACCGCGGGCGGCGTCCGGGCGGCCGGTGCAGCGGCTGGTCTTCCGGGGCTGGGCTCTGCTCACCGGCTCCACCATCGCGCTGCTCCTGCTCCGCGGCCCGTACACCGGCTCGGGCCGGGTCGCCGACATCGCCGACCTCGGCGGACTGCGGGCGGTCCTGGAAAGCAAGCCGGGTGCCGCGCTGGCCTCGCGGCTGATGCTGCTCGGGGTCGCCGCGCTCTTCGTCGCCGTGCTCTTCGGGGCGTATGCGCAGCGCAGGAACGCCGAGGAACGCAAGGACCTCACCTTCGGCCTGGGGGTGGGCGGGGCGGTCGTCGCGACCGGGCTCGCCGCGACCTGGGCCATGTCGGAACACGCCTCGACCGGCATCCAGTCGGGCCTGGCCATCCCCGTCGACATCGTGCATCTGCTGGCGGTCGCCGCCTGGCTGGGAGGGCTCACGGCACTGCTCGTCACGCTCTGGACGGAGCCGTCGGTGGAGCGGTCCGCGGTGCGGCGCTTCTCGCGGCTGGCGTTCGGCAGTGTGCTGGTGCTGGCGGCGACCGGGGTGTACCAGTCGTGGCGGCAGGTCGGCTCCTGGTCGGGCCTGACGTCGACGTCGTACGGGCAGTTGCTGCTGATCAAGATCGGCCTGGTGGTGGTGCTGATCGGCGTCGCCGCGATGTCGCGGCGCTGGACGGCACGGCTGCCTGAGGCGTCTGTGGAGGAGGACGGCGGGGGCGAGGGGGAGACCGGGGAGGCGAAGGACTCCGGAGGTGAGGAGTCCGCCGCGGCGGCCGACGGCGGCGCGGACGACGACCACGGGGGCGACGACCACGGGGGCGAGGGCCACGGGGGCAAGGGCCGCGGGGACGACCCGGACGGCGCCGACGGCGGCGAGCCCGTCACCGTACCCGCCGACGCCGAGCGCACGGCCCAGCTCCAGCGTCAGCGGACCGCCCGCCTCACCGCGCTCCGCAAACGCGTACGGGACGCGGATCCGGTCCGCTCCGGACTGCGCCGCTCCGTCCTCGCCGAGGCGGCGGTCGCTGTGGTCCTGCTGGCCGTGACCACCGCGCTGACCAGCACCGAGCCCGCACGCACGGAGGAGGCGGTACGGGCTGCGAGCGGCGCGCAGGATGATCGGCCCCAGCGTCCGCTCTCCCTGCGGATGCCGTTCGACACCGGGGGCGAGGACGGCAAGGGGACCGCCGACATCGAGCTTGACCCGGTCAACAACCTGCTCGACGTCCGGCTGGAACGGCCCAACGGCAGACCGCTCGACGTCCCGGAGGTGAAGGTCGCCTTCACGCTGAAGGCCGAGAGGCTCGGCCCTCTCCCGGTCCAGCCACCGCGGGCCGGGACGGGACACTGGGCGGCGAACGGCGTCCAGATCCCGATGCCCGGCGACTGGGAGATCGCGCTGACCGTACGGACCTCGGACATCGACCAGGTGACCGTGACCAAGAAACTGAAGATCGGCTGATGGCGGACCACGGCAACGACACCCCGGACAGGACGGCGGGCAGCGGCACCCGTAGCGGTGCCTCCTCCCAGGACGGCCCGGCCGCACCGGCCCTCTCCCGGAGGCGGCTGCTCGGCACCGCGGGTGCGGCCGGCGCCGCCGGGCTCGCCGTGGGCGCCTCGGGCGGAGTGCTCGGGACGGCGATGGCCGCCGGCGAGGTACCGGCCGCGCTGGCGACCCTCGGCTCGACGGCCGCCGCCTTCCACGGCCGGCACCAGTCGGGCATCACCACACCGCTGCAGGCACGCGGCCACCTCCTCGCGTTCGACCTGGCCCCCGGCGCGGGCCGCAGGCAGGCGGCCGCCCTGATGCGCCGCTGGTCCAGGACGGCCGCCGAGCTCATGGCCGGCCACGCCCCCGCGGACGACACCGGGGTCGCCCTCGACGCGGGCCCGTCCTCCCTGACGGTGACCTTCGGCTTCGGCCGCACCTTCTTCGAGCGCACGAGCCTGACGGCGCAGCGCCCGGTGGCCCTGAAAGCGCTGCCGGACTTCACCTCCGACGAGCTGGACCGCGAGCGCAGCAACGGCGACCTGTGGGTGCAGATCGGCGCGGACGACGCCCTGGTCGCCTTCCACGCCCTGCGCGCACTGCACAAGGACGCGGGGGACGCCGCGCGGCTGCGCTGGCAGATGAACGGCTTCAACCGCACGCCCGGAGCCACCTCCCGGCCGATGACGGCCCGGAACCTGATGGGCCAGATCGACGGCACACGGAACCCCAAGCCGGAGGAGAGCGACTTCGACCGGCGGATCTTCGTGCCGCAGGGCGGGGAGCCGGCGTGGATGGCGGGCGGTTCGTACGCCGTCGTGCGGCGGATCCGGATGCTGCTGGACGACTGGGAGAAGGAGCCGGTCGGCCGGCAGGAACAGGTCATCGGGCGGCGGAAGTCGAACGGCGCCCCCCTGTCCGGCGGCACCGAGACGACACCGATGGACCTGGAGAAGACCGATGCCGACGGCCTGCCGGTGATCCCGGCGAACGCGCACGCGCGGATCGCCTCGCCGGAGACGAACGGCGGGGCGGCGATGCTGCGCCGCCCGTTCTCGTACCACGACGGCTTCCGGGACGACGGCTCCCCGGACGCCGGACTGCTGTTCGTCTGCTGGCAGACCGATCCCCTGAAGGGCTTCATTCCGGTGCAGCGGAAGCTGGACCGGGGTGACGCGCTGTCGCGGTTCATCCGGCACGAGGCGAGCGGTCTGTACGCGGTTCCGGGCGGCTGCGAGCCCGGCGAGTACGTGGGCCAGCGGCTGCTCGAGGCGTGAGACACGGCACGGGGTGCTGATCCGCACGGCTACGCTGGACGGCATGTCAGCGAGCCGCTACACCTTCCTCGGACCCGAAGGCACCTTCACGGAAGCCGCTCTCCGCACGCTGCCCGAGGCGGCCACCCGCGAGCTGACGCCGATGGTCTCGGTACCGGCCGCGCTGGACGCCGTACGGTCCGGGGACGCGGCGGCGGCGCTGGTGCCGATCGAGAACTCGGTGGAGGGCGGGGTGACCGCGACCCTCGACGAGCTGGCCACCGGCGAACCGCTGATGATCTACCGCGAGGTGCTGCTGCCGATCGCCTTCGCCCTGCTCGTACGCCCCGGGACGGCGCTCACGGACGTGAAGACGGTGACCGGACACCCGGTCGCCCAGCCGCAGGTGCGCAACTGGCTCGCGGCGAACCTGCCGAGCGCCCAGTGGGAGTCGGCGGCATCCAACGCGGACGGGGCGCGGCTGGTGCAGGAGGGGCGCTACGACGCGGCGTTCGCGGGCGAGTTCGCGGCCCCGCGGTACGCCCTGAAGCCGCTGGTCACCGACATCCACGACGCGCACAACGCGGCGACCCGCTTCGTACTCGTCGGCCGCCCGGCCCGGCCCGCTGCCCGTACCGGCGCCGACAAGACGTCCGTGGTCATCTGGCTGGGCGATGACCACCCGGGCGCGCTGCTGGAACTGCTCCAGGAGTACGCGGCGCGCGGGGTGAACCTGATGCGCATCGAGTCGCGGCCCACGGGCGAGGGCATCGGGCGCTACTGCTTCTCGGTGGACTGCGAGGGGCACATCGCGGACCGCCGGGTGGGCGAGGCGCTGATGGGGCTGAAGCGAATCTGCCCGAACGTGCGCTTCCTCGGGTCGTATCCGCGTGCGGGGGTGAGTCCGGAGCAGGTGCAGCCGCTGCGGCACGGGACGTCGGACAGCGAGTTCACCGTGGCGTCGGACTGGCTGAACCGCTGCATCGACGGACGGGCCTGAGGCCGCTTCGCACGGCGGGGAGTCCTGCGGTTCGGGGCGGTTCGCGGTGCGGTCATGGGCGGTTCGCACGGCGATGCACCCGGCGATGCACACCCTGTGGGGACGGGGTGGAGTTATCCACGAAAGTTATCCACAGGCCCCGTTCCCGAGCTGGGGATAAGTCGACACTGCGAACCGACATCATCGACAAATCGCCCTACAACTCACAAGACCGCCCACAGGGCGCCGGATCACCCTTCGTCACCCCAATTCGCTTTGCCCATCCCTGCGGGTGAGCACTTCGGCATCATTGCCACCCGAACGAGGGTGTGGCCAAGGTTTGGAAGGGGAATTCTTCGCCCTGCACCACGACGCACGGAATGATCAATTCCAACTTCCACAGATCTTCCTCACAGCCTGTGGATAAACAGCGGGACCACCGAACCCCCTGTGGACAACCGGGCCGCGACGCGGCCTCAACTCCCGCTCCGCACAAGGGAAGTGAGTCAGCACGCGTGACGGGCGTGCCCCTATTCAGCGAATGCCGACCGAATTATTGACGTCCGGCTCCACCGAATTACGCGAATGACTCCAAAACGGGCAAAATGCCGCGTATGGGAAATGGAAGTCGAGGGGCGCAGCGCACACCGGTAGCCTGGTGGGGTGATTGACCTTCGTCTGCTCCGTGAGGACCCCGACCGTGTCCGCGCGTCCCAGCGCGCCCGTGGAGAGGACGTCGCACTCGTCGACTCACTGCTCTCCGCCGACGAGCGGCGCAGGTCGTCCAGCGTCCGCTTCGACGAACTCCGAGCCGAGCAGAAGTCGCTCGGCAAACTGATCCCCAAGGCCTCGGGCGACGAGAAGGCCGAGCTGCTGAAGAAGGCCGGCGAGCTGTCGGCCGCGGTCAAGGCCGCCGACGCCGAACAGGACGAGGCGGCCGCGGAGACCCAGCGCCTGGTGCAGCAGCTGGGCAACCTCGTGCACCCGGACGTTCCGGTGGGCGGCGAGGAGGACTTCAGCGTCCTGGAGACCGTCGGCACCCCGCGCGACTTCGCTGCCGAAGGGTTCGAGCCGAAGGACCACCTCGAGCTGGGCCAGCTCCTCGGCGCCATCGACGTGGAGCGCGCCGCCAAGGTCTCGGGCTCGCGCTTCTACTACCTGACGGGCATCGGCGCGCTGCTGGAACTCGCCCTGGTCAACGCCGCCATCGCGCAAGCCACGGCGGCCGGCTTCGTGCCCATGCTCACCCCGGCGCTGGTCAAGCCGCGCGCCATGGAGGGCACCGGCTTCCTCGGCCAGGCCGCGGAGAACGTCTACCACCTGGAGAAGGACGACCTCTACCTGGTCGGCACCTCCGAGGTCCCGCTCGCCGCGTACCACATGGAAGAGATCATCGAGGCGGACCGGCTGCCGCTGCGGTACGCGGGCTTCTCCCCCTGCTTCCGCCGCGAGGCCGGCACCTACGGCAAGGACACCCGGGGCATCTTCCGGGTGCACCAGTTCGACAAGGTCGAGATGTTCTCGTACGTCACGCCGGAGGACTCGGAGGCCGAGCACCAGCGGCTCCTGGAGTGGGAGAAGCAGTGGCTGACCGGCCTCGAGCTGCCCTTCCAGGTCATCGATGTGGCCACGGGCGACCTGGGCTCCTCGGCGGCACGCAAGTTCGACTGCGAGGCGTGGATCCCGACGCAGGGGAAGTACCGCGAGCTGACGTCCGCCTCGAACTGCACCGAGTTCCAGGCCCGCCGCCTGTCGGTGCGGATGCGCGACGGCAAGCACGTACGCCCGCTCGCGACGCTCAACGGCACGCTCTGCGCGGTGCCGCGAACGATCGTCGCGCTGCTGGAGAACCACCAGCGGACCGACGGGTCCGTGCGCGTCCCCGAGATGCTGCGCCCGTACCTGGGCGGCCGTGAGGTGCTGGAGCCGGCGGGCAGGTGAAGGCCGACGGCTCTGCCTCGCTCCCGTACCGGCTCATAGCCACCGACCTCGACGGCACGCTGCTGCGCGGCGACGGGACGATCTCACCGCGCTCGCGCGACGCCCTCGCCGCGGTGACGGCAGCGGGCGCGGCGCACATCGTCGTCACGGGGCGAGCCGTGCCGTGGGCCCGGCACATCCTGGACGACCTCGGCTACCGGGGCCTGGCAGTGTGCGGTCAGGGCGGTCAGGTCTACCACGCGGGAGAGCACCGGCTGCTGACGTCCGTGACGCTCGACCGCCGGCTCGCGGAAGTGGCGCTCGCCAAGATCGAGGCGGAGACGGGCCCGCTCGCTCTGGCCGCGAGCCGCGACGGCTTGCAGGGCGAGGTGCTGACGGGCCCCGGCTACCGCGTGCACGAGGGCCCGCTGCCGGTGACGCCGTTCGGTGACCGCGCCGACCTGTGGTCCGCTCCGCTGAACAAGATCTACATCCAGCACCCCGACCTGGACGACGACGAACTGGCCCGCACCGTGGCCGAAGTGGCCGGGAATCTGGTGGGTGTGACGGTGTCGGGCACGGGCATCGTCGAGCTCCTTCCGCTCGGGCTGACCAAGGCCAGGGGCCTCTCCCTCGCGGCCCGCCGCCTCGGCATGAAGCCCGCGGACACCATCGCGTTCGGGGACATGCCCAACGACGTCCCGATGTTCGGATGGGCGGCGTACGGCGTGGCCATGGCCAACGCCCACCCCGATCTCAAAGCGGTCGCCGACGAGGTGACCGCCTCGAACCAGGACGACGGCATCGCCCAGGTCCTGGAACGACTCCTCGCCGACGCGGCCTGAGCCCTCTCCCCGGGCACACCGGCGTGACAGTACGCCTGTCCGATCGTTGTCCACCCTGCGTGGAGGCAACAGGAGTTCGAGGCGTCGAGAGCATGTGAAGTGGCGGATTGCCGGGCGACAGAACCGGTCATGGAGTACGTGGCATACGTGAGCAGCTTCCGCTCCTGGTCCCTGGATACGGGCGTTCCTCAACCCTTTCCAGCATGAGTGGAGGGCATTTCCATGCCACCCGAATCCGCATTGATCGAGTCGCGCGCTCTGCGCGACAGCCTCACGGAACGCACCGACGTCCTCGACAAGGTCAAGGTGCTGGCGATGCTCCCCGACGGGCTGCACGTCACGACGCGCATGGTGGCGACCTACTTCGAGGTCTCGGAGGAGGCCGTCAAGAGTGTGGCCAGGCGCCATCGTCAGGAACTCGACGGCCATGGGATGAGCACCCTCCGGGGCTCTGACCTGCGGTTCTTTGAAAGGGTCAACTTGCACCTTTCAAAAGAGAGTTATCCACAGGGGCGTGCGCACCTCACCGTGTTCAGCCGCCGGGCCGTTCTCAACGTCGCGATGCTGCTGCGCGACAGCGAGGTCGCCCGGCGCGTACGCACCTACCTCCTCGACGTCGAGGAGGCGTCTCGCACGTGCGGAGGTCCCCCCGCCGAATACGTGTCGCTGGACGCGCTCGTCAGTGATGCGGCCTCGAAGGCCGCGGAGCGCATCCTCCAGGGGCCGGTCGGTGACCGGCTGACCGCTGTCGAGGCCCGTGTCGGCGAGGTCGGGTCCTCGCTGCGCGAGCTGGGGCCGGTGATCGCCGCGATCTCCGTCCGCCTGGACCGCATCGACCAGCGGCTCGATGCCACGAACCGCGTGGTGTGCGCCATGAGCGAACGGCTGTCCGGTCTCGGCGCGGACATGCGGGAGGTGCGCCAGGAGGTGTCCGTGCTCAGCCGGGACATGACCAGGCTGAAGCAGCGCTGCGGGCGGCCTGGTCACCGGCGCGGCAAGAGCAGGTGACCTAGGAGGGCCAGAAGGACCCGGAGGACTCCCAGCCTCCGATGAAACAGCGCTGCCCGGGCCTCGTGCAGGCCCGGGCAGCGCCCTTCCGGTTCGGATGGAGGCCGCTTACTCCTCGCCCGCCAAGGTCAGGGCGCGGAGCTTCTGGCCCGCGTAGAGCGTCGCCACCACCGTCACCGCCGCCAGCAGCGTTGCGGCGAGCGGGAGTCCGACGTCCGAGGTGACCAGGGAGCCGCCCGCCGTCTTCTCGGCGAGGGCGAGGGCCCACTGCTGGATGCTGAGGGTGCGGGCGCCCGGGACCAGGTTGCCGAAGAGCGTCTCCCACACCAGGGCGTAGACGAGTCCGACGACCACGGCGTGCCGGGTGAGTGTGCCCAGCAGCAGGAACAGCGCGGCGTACGCCACCGATGCGGCCATCGTGGCGACCGTGTAGGCGAGGGCGATCTGCTGGCTGTTGCCGTTCAGGAGGAAGCCGGCGATGAGGGTCGGGATCGCCGAGAAGGCGATGGTGACCCCGATGGCGACGATCAGCTTGGTGAAGATGATCGTCGGCCGCTTCACCGGCTTGGCGAGCAGATAGACGATCGATCCGTCGTCGATCTCGGGACCGATCGCGCCCGTCCCCGCGATGACACCGATCAAGGGCACCATCGTCGCCAGCGCGAAGCCGCCGAGGACGTTGGCCGCGGTCTGGTCGTCCACGCCGCTGAGCAGCCGTACGAGCAGGGAGATGGCCAGCAGAAGGGCAGGGAGCAGGAAGAGGATCAGCGCCCGGCGGCGGCCGAGCACGGCCCGGTACGTGAGCCGGGCGACCGTGGGGTTGTACATCGGTTCAGGCTCCTTCAGGCCGCGACGAGGTAGGAGAAGACGCTCTCGAGGGACTCGTCGGAGGGCGAGACCGTCAAGAGCCTGATGCCGTGCTCACGGGCGACCCGCGGCAGCAGTTCGGTGAACCGCGGGAAGTCGACGGCCTGGATGCGCAGTGCCTGCTCGGTGACGTCGACCTCGATGCCCGCGGTGGACGGGTCGGCGATCAGCGCGGCGGCGAGCGCACGGTCGTCGCTGGAGCGTACGAGGTAGCGGTGCGGGCGGTCGGTCATCAGACGGCGGATCCTGCGGAAGTCGCCGGATGCCGCGTGCCGCCCGGCGACGACGACCTCGATGTGCGAGGCGAGTTGCTCGACCTCCTCCAGGATGTGGGAGGAGAACAGGACCGTGCGGCCCTCCTCGCCCATGCTGCGCAGCAGGTCCATGAGCTGCATGCGCTGCCGCGGGTCCATGCCGTTGAAGGGTTCGTCGAGCAGCAGCACGGACGGCTCGTGGACCAGCGCGGACGCCATCTTCACGCGCTGCCGCATGCCCTTGCTGTACGTCGCGATCTTGCGCTTCTCGGCGTACTCCATCTCGACGGTGGCCAGCGCCTTGCGCGCGGCGGCCCCCGGGTTGGGCAGGCCGTGCAGTTCGGCGTTGGCGAGGACGAACTCATGGCCCGTGAGGAAGTCGTACATCGCCTCCCGCTCGGGGACGATGCCGATCTGCCGGTAGACCTGCTCGTTGCGCCAGACCGTGGCGCCGTCGAGGGTGACCGAGCCGGTGGAAGGGGCCAGGAAGCCGCCCATCATGTTGATGAGGGTGGACTTTCCGGCGCCGTTGGGGCCGAGCAGCCCGGTGACGCCGGGGCCGATCGTCATGGTGATGTCGTTGACGGCGACGACGTTCCCGAACCAGCGGGACGTGTGATCGATGCTCAGGGTTGTCACAGTCCGACCTTTCGGTAGCGGCGCATCAGCAGCGCGTACGAACCGGCGATCAAGCCGAGGACGACCGCGAGGTAGACGAGTCCGGCGAGGGTGCTCGGCGGGCCGAAGCCGCCGACGAAGCCCGATTCCGCGCCGAGGAACTTCGTCTGCACGCCGTCGATGAGGGTGATCGGCGAGAACAGGCCGAACCAGCCCACCGCGTCGTGGTTGCCCTGCTCGTAGGCGATGGCCTGAATGGTGGAGACGGCTCCGTAGGAGATGGTCAGGACACCGATGACGGCGGCGACGCCGAAGCCGCGGCGCGGGGTGAGCGCGGCGATGACGAGGCCGATGCCGGCGAAGAGGAGGGAGAGCAGAGCCACGGAGACCAGTCCTTGAGCGAACCCCTTGGTCTGGTCGGCGAAGTCGAGCTCGGCGAGCAGCGACCCGACGTAGAGGACGAGGAGGGGCGCCGCGGTCAGCACGAACAGGGCCGATGCCATGGCACCGAGCTTGGCGAGCACGTAGTCGACGCGCTCGATGGGGCGGGAGAAGTAGAGCGGCACGGTCCGGAAGCGCAGGTCGCGCGAGACGGACTGGGGTGCCTGGGAGGCGATGTAGAGGCCGATGACCGCCTGGAGGTAGAGCGCGTACTCGGTGTACCCCAGGGGCAGGTCCTTGGCCTTGGTGAAGACGGCGACCGCGACGATGATCGCCGCGGGCAGGCACATCACGGCGAACAGCAGCATCGGCAGGACCTTGGACTTCGCCGAACGCCCGAGGCCGTACGCGCCGCGCAGGCTCTGGGCGAACAGCGAGCGGCGCGCGTAGGCGCGGCCGAGGCGCTGCCCGTCGTAGCTGCGGTACCCGATGTTGTGGATGCGCGTGGGGTCCCCGGCCTGGGCCGGAACGGCGGCCGGGGTGGTGGTCTCATGCGCCACGGCGGCCTCCTCCAATCTCGTCCTCCGGGCGGAAGACTTCGGCGATGTGGTGGCGGCGCTGTTCCATGCGCACCAGTCCGAGTCCGAGGTCCGCGACGGTGTCGCGGACCGTGTCGTACGTGCTGTCGTCGGTCACGTCGAGCACCAGGACGTGGCCCGCGCCGGGCGCCCGCCCGCCCGTGTGCGTCTCGATGCCCGCGGCGGCGAGGGCGTCGCGGAGGGCCTGGGTGCCGTCGGCGTGCCGGTCGGTGTCGGTGACCTCGACCGCGATGGTCGCGGTGGTCTGGGTGAAGTCCTTGGTGGAGCTGGAGCGGAGCAGCGCGCCGCCGTCGATGACGACGACGTGGTCGCAAGTGCGCTCCAGTTCGCCGAGCAGGTGGGAGGTGACCAGGACCGAGATGCCGAAGTCGGTGTGGACACGGCGGATCAGGCCCAGCATCTCGTCGCGGCCGACCGGGTCCAGGCCGTTGGTCGGCTCGTCGAGGAGGACGAGCTGCGGGTCGTGGACGAGGGCCTGCGCGAGCTTGACGCGCTGCTTCATGCCGGTCGAGTAGCCGCCCATGGGGCGGTACCGCTCCTCGTAGAGGCCGACGTGGCGCAGGGTGTCCGCGGTGCGCTCCCGGGCGGCGGTCGGGGGCAGCCCCGACATGCGCGCCATGTGGACGACGAACTCGGTGGCCGAGACGTCGGGCGGGAGGCAGTCGTGCTCGGGCATGTAGCCCACGCGCTCACGGATGGCGCCGCCCTGGGTGGCGACGTCGAGGCCGAGCACGGCGGCACGTCCCTCGCTGGCGGGGGACAGGCCGAGCAGAATCTTGATCAAGGTCGACTTGCCGGCCCCGTTGGCACCCACCAGGCCGGTGACGCCCGGCGTGATGTCCACGGTGAGCCGGTCGAGGGCGGTCACCCGTGGGAACCGCTTGCTGAGGCTTTCGGTCGCGATCACAGTCACGTCCTCGACGGTAGTGGCGGGCGTCACCGGTCTCGTCAGCCTGGGAGGCTGGATCGGTATCAGCCTGGAGGGGGACGTGCCCGTAGGGGTTCGTCAACCTTCGTCGTTACCGCCGGTATCCACAGGCGGTGCAGAACCCTTGACGCAGCCGCCCGGCATTGTCACATTCATCGGTGTCACATTCGGCGAACGGGCGCTCAGGGACGGACGGTTGACCGATGGCCTCAGCAGTCGCGCGTGCACGGACAGCGGAGCTCCAGGGGTACAGAGACGTTCAGCGGCTCGCGTACGACTGCGCGGAGGCCGTGGCCGCGCAGCTCAGGCCCGGTGTCACCGAGCGGGAGGCGGCGCGGATGCAGCGGGAGTGGCTGCGCGGGCGCGGGGTGCGGGACTGGTTCCACCTGCCTTTCGCCTGGTTCGGTGACCGCACCGCCTTCGCCGGCTTCCGCATACCGCTGCAGTTCTTCCCGACGAACCGGCGGCTGGAGCCGGGGATGCCCTTCATCCTCGATCTCGCGCCGGTGCACGCGGGATACACCGCGGACATCGGCTACTCCGGCTGCCTGGGGCTCAGTCCGCTCCACGACCGGCTGCTCGCCGATCTGGTGGTGCACCGCGACCTGATCCTGCGCGAGGTGCGCGAGCGGCGCTCGCTGCGGGAGATCTACGCCGACGTGGACCGGCTCATGCTGAAGCAGGGCTATGCCAACCGCCATCGCGCGTATCCGTTCGGAGTGATCGCGCACAAGGTGGACCGGGTCAAGGAGCGCCGCTGGTCGCCGCATGTGCTCGGGTTCGGCACACAGAGCCTCAAGGGGCTGCTCTCGGACGCGCTCCACGGGCACCGCGAGGGCTGGTCGCCGCTGTGGAGCCCGTACCGCTTCTCCGACCATCCCCCGCGGCCGGGCGTATGGGCGGTCGAGCCGCACCTCGGCTTCCGGGGCACGGGCGCGAAGTTCGAGGAACTGCTCGTGGTCACCGACTCCCGGGACCCGGAGGAGAGCGCGTTCTGGCTGGATGACGATCTGCCGCATGTGCGGCGCCGACTGGAGGGAGCCGCATGACCGGGAATGCGACGGGACTGCCCGGGGCACGGGAGCGTCGGGTCCGCTCGGGCGGGGTCGACCTGTGCGTCGCCGAGCTGGGCGATGCGGCGGCGCCGACCGTGGTGCTGGTGCACGGCTATCCGGACAGCAAGGAGGTGTGGACCGAGGTCGCCCGCCGACTCGCCGACCGCTTCCATGTGGTCCTCTACGACGTGCGCGGGCACGGCCGGTCGACGGCGCCGAAGCCCCTGCGCGGAGGCTTCACGCTGGAGAATCTGACCGACGACTTCCTGGCCGTCGCGGACGCGGTGAGCCCGGACCGGCCGGTGCATCTGGTCGGCCACGACTGGGGTTCGGTGCAGGGCTGGGAGTTCGTCACGGTCCCGCGCACCGAGGGCCGGATCGCCTCCTTCACCTCGATGTCCGGCCCGTCCCTCGACCACTTCGCGCACTGGCTCAACAAGCGGATGGCGCGGCCCACCCCGCGCGCGGTCGCCCAACTGCTCGGCCAGACGGCCAAGTCCTGGTATGTGTACCTGCTGCACACGCCCGTACTGCCCGAGCTGGCCTGGCGCGGACCGCTCGGCAAGCAGTGGCCGAAGCTGCTGGAGCGGTTCGAGAAGGTGCCGGGCGACGGCTACCCGACGCCCTCCCTGCCGAACGACGCGGCGCACGGCGCCTGGCTGTACCGCGACAACGTCCGCCCCCGGATGCGCCACCCCCGTACGGACGCCTACGCGCATGTGCCCGTCCAGCTCATCACCCCCACCGGGGACGTCTTCCTTTCCGAGCAGCTCTACGACGATCTGGAGCGGTGGGCCCCGAAGCTGGTGCGGCGTACGCTGCCCGCCAAGCACTGGGTGCCACGCACCCGGCCGGACCAACTGGCCGCCTGGATCGGGGAGTTCGTGACCGCTCAGGAGGAGGGCGACCCCGCCCGCGAGGATCCCGCCAAGGGGCCGTACGCGGACCGCTTCGCCGGACAGCTCGTGCTCGTCACGGGCGCGGCAAGCGGCATCGGCCGCGCCACGGCGTTCGCCTTCGCCGAATCGGGCGCCCGGGTCGTCGCCGTGGACCGGGACGGGGACGGGGCGGCCAGGACGGCCGAGATGGCGCGGCTCATCGGATCGCCGGAGGCGTGGGCCGAGGCGGTCGACGTCTCCGACGAGCAAGCCATGGAGAAGCTCGCGGTGAAGGTCGCCGCGGAGTACGGCGTGGTGGACGTCCTGGTCAACAACGCGGGCATAGGGATGGCCGGGTCCTTCTTCGACACCACGACCGACGACTGGCGTGCCGTGCTAGACGTCAACCTGTGGGGCGTCATCCACGGCTGCCGGCTCTTCGGCAAGCAGATGTCCGAGCGCGGGCAGGGCGGCCACATCGTCAACACCGCCTCCGCCGCCGCGTACCAGCCGTCCAGGATGCTGCCCGCGTACAGCACCTCGAAGGCGGCCGTCCTGATGCTGAGCGAGTGCCTGCGGGCCGAGCTCGCCGGACAGGGCATCGGGGTGTCCGCGATATGCCCCGGCATCGTCAACACCTCCATCACGTCCACCGCCCGCTTCGCCGGAGCGTCGGAGGAGGAGCAGAAGCGCCGCCAGGACCGGACCTCCCGGCTCTACGGGATGCGCAACTACCCGCCGGAGAAGGTCGCGGACGCGGTGCTGCGCGCGGTCGCCACGAACCGGGCCGTCGTCCCGGTGACGCCCGAGGCGCGCGGCGCACGCTTCCTCTCGCGCTTCATGCCGCGTGCCCTGCGCGCGATAGCCCGCGTGGAACCGCGGATACGGTGAGGCCCTCGTGACGCGCCGACCGTCGCCCCGGCCGCAGCGGCCATCGCAACCGCCCCGGCCGGCCCGGCCGCGCCCGGGGGCCGAGGACGGTCGGTCGACCCAGCCGTCCGCGGGGGCCGAGGACGCGGTGCCGCCGCCCGGACCGGCGTACCGGATCGAGGACCTGGCGCACCACAGCGGTGCGTCGGTCCGGACGATCCGCGCCTATCAGGACCGCGGGCTGCTCCCGAAACCCGAGCGGCGCGGCCGGGCCAATGTGTACGGCGAGGAGCACCTCGCCCGACTGCGGCAGGTCGCCGCCCTGCTCGACCGCGGCTACACGCTCGCCAGCATCAAGGAGCTGCTGGAGGCGTGGGACGCCGGGCGCGGGCTGGCCGGTGTGCTGGGCCTGGTGGCGGAGGTGGACGGTCCGTGGACGGACGAGGAGCCGTCCCGTATCACCCGTGACGAGCTGTACGCGCGGTTCGGCGGGACGCAGGACGACGCGGCGGTGGCGGAGGCGGTCGAACTGGGCGTGCTGGAGCGCGTCCCCGGGCGGGACGACGAGTTCCGGGTGCCCAGCCCGCAGGAGCTGGCGGTCGCGGCCGAACTGCACGCGGCAGGCGTGCCGCTCCCCGCACTCTCCGAGCACCTGCGGGAGCTGCGCGGGCAGATGGAGCACATCGCCGCCCGGTTCCTGGAGTTCACGACCGAGCACGTCTTCATCCGCTACCTCGGCCATCCGCCCTCGGACACCGCGGCGACGGAGGCGGCGGAGCTCGTACGGCGACTGCGGCCGCTCGCCCGGCAGACGGTCGAGGCGGAACTCGCGCGGGCGATGCGGGAGTTGGCGACTGTGGAGCTCCGGCGACATCTGGGCGACCCGTCGGCGGGGACCTCGGGCGCCGACGACGCGGTGCACCATCCGGTGGCACATCCGGTGCCGCATCCGGTGCCGCATCCGGTGTCACTCCCCGCCTCCACGGTCCGCGCCGTCCAGGACCTGGTCGGCACACGGAACACCCCGGCCTTCATCGCGGCGGCCACCGAACGCGAGCTGGCGGCCCGCACCTTGGACGCGCTGACGGGGCGTGGAGCCAGGGACGCGCTGACAGGGGTTGTGGCCAAAGACGCGCTGACGGGGCGTGGCGGCTCACCGGGACCGGGCACCGGAGGAATCCCGGACACAGGGGGATTCCCGGGCGCCGGACGGGGCGCGGGGACCGACGGAGGCGCTGGGACCGACGGCGCGGGGGCCGGAGGGGGCTCCATGCCGGAGAGCCACTGTCCGTAGGGGCTTCACAGAGGCGCCTGCCCGCGCCGACCTCCACGGACCCGGTGGCGTGGCATCCCGTCACGCCGTCCGCGGACCGGATATCCACGCGACTGCGGCCGGAATGCCGGGCAAGCTGGGGCCCATGGACGACAGACGGACCGTCAAGGTCTCCAAGTACCTCGCCCGGCATCTGAGGCACCAGCCGGAGCGGATCGGGCTCGCCCTGGAGCCGGGTGGCTGGGTCGACATCGCGACCCTGCTGGCCGCCACCGAGGCGCACCGGTTCCCGATCACGCGAGCCGAACTCGATCACGTCGTCGCCGCCAACGACAAGCAGCGGTTCGCCGTCGACGGCGAACGGATCCGGGCCAACCAGGGACACACGGTGGAGGTGGATCTCGGCCACCCCGTCGCCACCCCGCCCGCGGAACTCTTCCACGGAACGGTCGCGCGCAGCCTGACGGCCATCCGGGCCGAGGGGCTGCTCCCGATGAACCGGCACCATGTGCACCTCTCGCCGGACCGGGAGACCGCGACCCGCGTCGGCGCGCGACGCGGCAGGCCCGTGGTCCTGAGGGTGGACGCCGGGGGGATGCACCGCGACGGGCACGCGTTCCGCGTGAGCGCCAACGGGGTCTGGCTGGTGGACGCCGTACCGCCCCCGTTCCTGCGCTTCCCCTGCTGACCGACCCGGCGGTCGACGAGCGCGAGCGCCCCCGGCACCTCCACTCGCCGCCGCCACCCGCCCCCCATCGCCGTGGCGGCGGGTGACTCAGTCCACCATCCCCGGCGCTCCCCAGACGGGGAACCAGCGCGCCAGGTCCTCCTCCACCCGAAGATCGTCCACGAGCAGTGCTCTGACCTGAAGCTCCATGGCGTTGTCCCGTTTCTCGGCGAAGCCGGGAAGGGGCGCGAAGGGGTAGAACGTGCCGCGCTTGTAGAGGTAGACGAGGGCCAGCGGGCGGCCCCCCACCGTCTCGCGGAAGCCGATGAGCGAGCACAGGAGCTGGGGCCCGAAGCCTCCGTCCTCGAGGAGCGTATTGACCGCGTGCAGATCGTTGACCAGGGAAGCGGTGTCGTCGGCCGGCTGCCGCACCAGCAGCCAGGTGTAGCCGTATGTGTCCTGGCTGAATTCGATCGGTACGCCGCCGCGGTCCGTATCGGCGTCGAGCAGGTCCCGTACGTCCCGCTGGAGTTGGGCGAAGGCGCCGCCCTCGACGCTGGCGAAGCACACCGATCCCAGGCCGGTCGGAGTGAACCCGGCCCCCGCCTGGAGCGTGATCGCCGCGGCGGGCACACCGAAGAGCTGGTCGAGGTCCGGGCGTACCGGCTTGCTGCGGCCGAGGATCGTGTCGAGAAGCCCCATGAACATCAGCCCCTTGTCTTGTCGGTGTCCCTCATGAGGGCCTCACAGCCCCTGGGCGTCCGCACCTGCTCCAGGGGAGCGCGCCCGGCGATGCGGGAAGCGATGCGGGAAGAGATGCCGGAAGCGCGCCGGTCCTGACGTTCGAGGCCCCGAGGCAACGGACGGCCGAGGCCCCCGGGCACGGACGGCCGAGGCGGCCGGGTGTGTGTGCGGGGCGGCCTCACGGGCGGCCCAGCTGCGCGGAGATCCGGCCCAGTTGGTCCAGCCGCTGCTCCAGCGTCGGGTGCGACGACAGCAGCCGGCCGAGGCTCTCCTTGGAGGAGAAGGCCGGTGCGAACCAGAAGGCGTTGTACGGCTCCGCCTTCCGCAGGTCCTCAGTGGGGATCCGGGACATCTGTCCGGTCACCTTCGTGAGGGCGGAGGCGAGGGCGGACGGTCGCCCGGTCAGCAGCGCGGCGGCCCGGTCCGCGGAGAGTTCTCGGTAACGGGAGAGCAGCCGGGTGAGCAGGAAGCTGATCACGTAGACGATCGCGCTGACCACGGGTATCAGCAGCATCGCGATCGCGGTGTTGCTGTCCCGGTTGCTGCTCGCGCGGCTGAGGCCGCCCCAGAGCGCGACGCGGGTCATCACGCCCGCCAGCACCCCGAGGAACGACGCGATGGTCATCACCGCGACGTCGCGGTGCGCGACGTGCGACAGCTCGTGCGCGAGGACGCCTTCGAGCTCCTCCGGTTCCAGCCGCCTGAGGAGGCCGGTGGTGGCGCAGACCAGGGCGGTGCGCTCGCTGCGGCCGGTGGCGAACGCGTTGGGCACATCGCTGTCCGCGATCGCCACCCGCGGCTTGCGCATGTCCGCGAGCGCGCAGATGCGGTCGACCGCCCCGTGCAGCTCGGGCGCCTGCTCGGGCGTCACCTCACGGGCGCCCATGCTGTACGCGGCGATCCGGTCGCTGAACCAGAACTGCACGATGAACAGGCCGCCCGCGACGGCGAGGATGATCGGCCACGCTCCCCTGAGGACGGCCAGCAGCACGCCCACGAAGACGACATAGAGCAGCCCGATCAGGAACATCGTCGTCACCATGCGTGCGGTGAGTCCCTGATCCGGGACATATCGGGAACGCGTCCGGGTCCCTGGCATCCGACACCCTCCCGTCTGCCGCACCTGTACCTCTGTCTAGATTGTGCTCCTTCCTGCGTTTACGCGGGATAAGTGCGGGCGGGCGACCGTACGGGAACGGATTCAGCTGCCCGCTCCCCGCGCTCCCCGCGCTCCCCGCGCTCCCGGCGCGCCCGGCGCGCCCGGCTTCCGCGCCTCGTACGGGTCAGGAGTCCCCGCCGGTGCCCAGCTCCTCCGCGGGCTCAGCTCACCCCCGGGTCGGCACACCGGGGCCGGCTCACCCGCGCGCTCGGCTCGCCCCGGCGGTCCGCCCACCCGGCTTCAGCTCACCTGGGCCAGGCTCTCCGTCGCGATGCGCTCGAAGACCGTCTCGTCCGCCGCGAAGATCGAATCGCGCACCGGCCAGTGCACCACGATCTCCGTGAAGCCGAGCTGCGCGTATGTGCCCGCGAAGTCCACGAACGCGTCCACGGAGTCCAGCAGCCGGTCCGGCGTGAACCCCGTGAGCAGGATCTTCTTCACCTCGCCGGGGTCGCGGCCGATCTCCTCGCAGGCGGCCGACAGCCGCTTCAGCTGGTGCCGGATCGCGTCCAGCGACTGCTCCGGAGTGTCGCGCCGCTTCGGATCGCCGGTGGTGACCCAGGCCTGGCCGTGGCGGGCCGCGAGCGCCAGCCCGCGCGGACCGGTCGCCGCGATCGCGAGGGGAAGGCGGGGCCGCTGGACGCAGCCCGGGATGTTGCGGACCTCGTTCGCGGAGTAGAACGCGCCGTCGTGGCTCACCACGTCCTCGGTGAGGAGGCGGTCGAGCAGCGGTACGAACTCGCCGAACCGGTCGGCGCGCTCGCGCGGCGTCCACGCCTCCTGCCCCAGCGCCGTCGCGTCGAAGCCGTTGCCCCCCGCGCCGATGCCCAGGGTGACGCGGCCCGCGCTGACGTCGTCGAGCGTGATCAGCTCCTTGGCGAGCGTGACGGGGTGGCGGAAGTTCGGGGAGGTGACGAGGGCGCCGAGCCGTATGCGGTCGGTGGCGGAGGCGGCGGCCATGAGGGTCGGCAGCGCGCCGAACCACGGGCCGTCGCGGAACGGGGCGCGCCAGGAGAGGTGGTCATAGGTGAAAGCGGTCCGGAAACCCAGCTCCTCGGCTCGCCGCCACACCTGCCGCCCGCCGTCGTGCCAGCGGTGGATGGGCAGGATCACGGTGCTCAGGCGCAGAGAGGACTCCATGGCGAAGAGCCTAAGCGGCACCTCCGACAGACCGGGATCCGGCCACCGGCCCTCCGCCACCCCCCGGGGTTCCGCCCACCAGGTCCTCCCGCGGTTCCGCCCACGAGATCCTCCCGCGGTTCCGCCCACGGTTCTCCCACGTGCTCCCTCAGGACCCTCACCCGCTGTCCCCCTCCGGCCCCGCCACGTGAGCTCTTCTGTGCACCCCATCGCACGCCTGTGCGCGCACATGCGGGAAGATGGGCGCGTGACCTCAGCTACCGAGCGGCCAGAGCCGCAGACGCCGGACTCCGACCGCTCGGCGCCCTCACCCCGGCGCGTACGGCTGATCGCCACCGACCTCGACGGAACGCTTCTGCGGGACGACAAGTCCGTCTCCGACCGTACGGTCGCGGCCCTCGCCGCCGCGGAGCGCGCCGGGATCGAGGTCTTCTTCGTGACCGGCCGCCCGGCGCGCTGGATGGATGTGGTCAGCGACCATGTGCACGGCCACGGCCTGGCCATCTGCGCCAACGGCGCGGCCGTCGTCGACCTGCACCGCGAGGGACTCGTGCTCGAGGTGCGGCCCCTGGAGCGGGCCACCGCGCTCACCGTCGTCCGCGCGCTCCGCTCCGCCGCTCCCGGTGTCTCCTTCGCCGTCGAAACGGTGAACGGCATCCACTACGAGCCGGAGTACCCCCCGTTCCACCTCGACCCCGGTGCGGACGTCGCCGCCGCCGAGAAGCTGCTCTCGCCGGAGCGCGAGGCCGCCGACCTGCCCGTGATCAAGCTGCTCGCGCACCATCCGGGCCTGGGTCCCGACGAGTTCCTCACCCTGGCCCGCTCGGTCGCGGGCGGGCACGCCTCCTTCACCCGCTCCAGCCCCACCGCCCTCCTGGAGATCAGCGGCCCGGGCGTGAGCAAGGCGTCCACCCTGGAGCGCTGTTGCGCCCAGCGCGGCATCACGCGCGAGGAGGTCGTGGCCTTCGGGGACATGCCCAACGATGTGGAGATGCTGACCTGGGCCGGTACGTCGTACGCCATGGCCAACGCGCATCCGGACGTGCTGGCCGCCACCTCGGCCCGAACCGTCGCCAACAACGAGGACGGCGTCGCGGTCGTCATCGAGCAGATCGTGGCGGCCCAGCAGGACGACGCCCCCCGCGGCTGACGTCGCGGCCGACGTCCGCGGCCCTCGCGGGGGCGAGCGGCGCTAGACCGGTCGGTCCGGCTGCAGCGGCGCCTCCCACATCACCGCCGTCCCCCCGCCCTCCTCGCCGATGCCGGGCCCGTGGGAGCTGGAGCCGCCGAGCGCCTCCGCCCGCTTCTCCAGGTTCCGCAGCCCGCTGCGCCGCCCGCCCGGCGCGATGCCGACGCCGTCGTCCGCCACCATCAGCCGTACGCCGTCCTGTCCGTCCGGCAGCTTCACCATCGCATCGACGACGACCTCGATGCGGGTCGCGGACGCGTGCCGGAAGGCGTTCGAGAGTGCCTCGCGCAGCGCGGCCACGAGGTTCTTGCCGGTCAGCTCCCCCACCCGCGCGTCGACCGCCCCGATCCAGCGCACCGAGGGCCGGAAGCCGAGCGGCACCGCCGCCATGCCGATCTCCCGCTGGATACGGGTCCGCAGGCCGGACGGGGCCTCGGCCGGTCCCTGCTGGAGAGCGAAGATCGCGGTACGGATCTCCTGCACGGTGAGGTCCAGCTCGTCCACCGCACGGTCGATCCCCACCCGCAGCTCCGGCACCGCCTCTCTGCTCCTGGCCGCCTCGAGCATCATCCCCGTCGCGAACAGCCGCTGGATGACCAGGTCGTGGAGGTCGCGGGCGATACGGTCGCGCTCCTCGTAGACCGCGAGGCGCTCCCGGTCGCGCTGCGCCTCGGCGAGGACCAGCGCCAGCGCCGCCTGGGCCGCGAACCGCGTCGCAAGGGTGCGGTCGATGTCGGTGAACGGGCGGCCGCCGCGCAGCCGCGGCAGGGCGAGAGTGCCGAGCACCCGGCCGCCGCTCCCCAGCGGCAGCATCATGCTGGGCCCGAAGAGGTGGGAGATCGCCGTGGTCATGCGGGGGTCGGCGGCCGAATCGTCGACGAACACCGGTTCCCCGGCCAGGAGTTGCCCGTACACGGGGCTGCTCGGGGCGATCACCATGCCCAGTCCTTCGAACGGCTCGGGCAGTTCCGAGGCCACCCGTACGATCTCCAGGCCCCCGTGCTCGTACGGCAGCAGGACGACGCCCGCCGCGGCGTCGGCGAGGCGGCGGCCCTGCTCCGCGACGACGGTGAGCGCGTCGTCGCCGTCGCCGGAGAGCAGGGCGGTGGTCAGGGCCGCGGCACCGTCGATCCAGTGCTCGCGGCGCCGGGCGGCCTCCCGCAGCCGGGCGTTCGCGATACGGATCCCGGCCTGGGTGGCGAACACCTCCAGCAGATGCAGCTCGTGCGGTCCGAACTCCGGTCCGCCCCCGGGCTCCCCGCCGCTCCCGGTCACGCGGACGACGCCGAGCGCCTCGCCGCCCACCTCTACGGGGATCTCCAGGCGGGACTGCGGGGCGGTGCCGCTCCGCTCCTCCGGCGGGGTGCCGTAGGCGACCGACTCGACCGGTCCGCCGCCCTGTTCGTCGAGGACGGCGATCTCCACGCAGCGGGCGCCGGTGAGACGGGCCGCGGATGCGGCGATGGGGGCGAGCGCCGCTCGGAGGTCGGGGTCCGGGCCGACGGAGACCATCGCTTCGAGGAGCCGGGGGAGGCGGGCGGTCACCGCGTCGGGCAGATCCTGGAGCTCCCGCACGGCCCGGGCCGCGCCGTCCGGCTCCGGGAGGGAGGGCCCGGAGCCTGCGGAGCCCTGGGGATCCGTGACGGCACCCATGATCCCGAGCGTAATCAGTCCCTCGGGCCGGAGAAAGCCGGAGAAGGCGGAGCCGACGACTGACCGGCGTCCGCCGCCTCCTCCCGGTCGAGCATCCGCCGGAACGGTCCGTCCACCGCGGCCAGCTCCTCGTACGTCCCCCGCTGCACCGCCCGGCCCCGGTCCAGCACCACCACCTCGTCCACCGCCGTGAGCCCGGCGAGCCGGTGGGTGATCAGAAGGGTCGTCCGGCCCACGGTGGCGGCGAGGAGATCCGCCGTGAGCGCGTCGGCGGTGGCCAGGTCGAGATGCTCGGCCGGCTCGTCCAGGACGAGGACGGGGAAGTCGGCGAGCAGCGCGCGGGCGAGTGCGAGCCGCTGCCGCTGGCCGCCGGACATCCGCGCGCCGTGCTCGCCGACGAGGGTGTCGAGGCCGTCGGGGAGCATGTCGACCCAGTCGAGCAGCCGCGCCCGGGCCAGGGCGTCCCGAAGGTCGGGGACGGTCGCCGAGGGCCTGGCCAGGCGCAGGTTCTCGCGGAGGGAGCTGTCGAAGATGTGGGCGTCCTGGGCGCAGAGTCCGGCCAGGCGCCGCACGGCGTCGCCGTCGAGCGCCGCGGCCTCCGTGCCGGCCAGGGTGTACGTACCGGACTCGGCGTCCAGGAACCGCAGAAGCACCTGCGCCAGCGTCGTCTTGCCCGATCCCGACGGGCCCACGACGGCGACCCGGCGCCCGGCGACGAGCTCCAGGTCGAGGCCGCTGAGGGCGGGCACACGCTGCCCGGGGTGGCGGGCGGTCAGGTTCCGCACGGCCAGCGGGAAGGGCGAGGCCGGCGGAACGGCCGGACGTACGGGCTCCCGTACGGGTGCCGGCGCGTCCAGCACCTCCCGTACGCGCTCGGCGGCGCGTCGGCTGCGGTGCCGGTACTGGACCGCGAGGGGAAGGCCCGTCACCGCCTCGAACGCGGCGAGCGGCGTCAGCACGACGACGGCCAGTGCCACCCCCGCCAGACGGCCGTCGTGCACGGCCTGCACCCCGGCCCAGGCGGCCGCCGCCACCGTGAGTCCGCAGACCAGCGCGGACAGTCCGGCGCCCGATCCCGCGGCGGCCGCGGACCGCGCCGCGGACCGGGTCAGCTCGCGGTCAGCCGCGCGCACCTGGTCTGTACGGGCGGGAAGCGCGCCGGCGACGGTCAGCTCGGCGGCGCCCGTGAGCAGGTCGACGATCCGGGTCGCGAGGGCGCCGCGGCCGGGGGCGAGCCGGCGCTCGGCGCGGCGCGCGACGGCGCCGGAGAGCAGCGGCACGCCGACTCCGGCAGCCAGCAGTCCGGCGGCGAGGACCGCACCGGCCTCAGGGAGCAGCCACGCCGTGAACCCGACCGACCCGGCGCCGACGAGTGCGGCCGCACCGGCGGGGAGCAGCCAGCGCAGGACATGGTCCTGGAGGGCGTCGACATCGGCGACGAGCCGGGAGAGGAGGTCGCCGCGGCGGGTCGTTCCAAGACCGGCCGGGGCGAGGCGCTCCAGGCGCCGGTAGACCGCCACGCGCAGGTCCGCGAGCATGCGGAAGACCGCGTCGTGGGCGACGAGGCGCTCGGCGTAGCGGAAGACGGAACGGCCGATGCCGAAGGTGCGGGTGGCCGTCACCGCGACCATCAGATAGAGCACGGGCGGCTGTTCGGAGGCGCGGGAGATCAGCCAGCCGGAGGTCGCCATCAGGCCGACGGCGCTCCCGAGTGCGAGGGCACCGAGCAGCAGGGCGAGCGCGAACCGGCCGCGGCGGGCCCGCGCCATCGACCGCACCCACGCCAGCGCATCGCCGCCGCTCCCGGGGCCGGCGTCCTCAGTGAGCTCCGCCCGGGCCGTCGCGGCCTGCCGCGCCCCCGCGCCCGCGGCCTCGGCGACGGTCCGCGCTTCGGCCTCCCCGCGTGCGGAGCGCAGGCCGTCACGCTCGCCGTGCTCACGGCCGCCGGTGTCGGCGGCGTCCGTGACCACGGCCCCCGCCGGCCCGGAGAGCACCGGCGACCCGGAGAACGCCGCCGGCCCGGAGAACGCCGCCGGCCCGGAGAACGCAGTCGGTCGTGCTCGCCGCTCGCCCTCCGGCGCGTGCGTCGGCAGCGCCCCGGGCACCCTCGCCCCCGGCAGCGTGATCACGCGGTCCGCCAGCGGCAGCAGGGCGGGCCTGTGGGCCACCAGCAGGACCGTACGTCCCTGGGTGAGGCGGCGGATCGCGTCGAGGACCGACGCCTCCGTCCCACCGTCGAGATGCGCCGTGGGCTCGTCGAGCAGCACTACCGGCCGGTCGGCGAGGAACGCCCGTGCCAGAGCGATCCGTTGGCGCTGCCCGGCCGAGAGTCCTGCCCCGCCCTCGCCGAGCACGGTGTGCATCCCGTCCGGCAGTGCGGCGGTGAAGTCCAGGGCGTCCGCCGCCCGCAGAGCCTCCCGTACGGCGGTGTCGTCGGCGTCAGGCCGCGCCGGCCGGACGTTCTCCGCGATCGTCCCGGCGAAGAGATACGGCCGCTGCGGAAGCCAGGTGACCTGGCGCCACCAGCTCTCCCGCGAGACCGACGCCAGGTCGGTGTCGCCGACGAGGACGCGCCCCGACGCGGGCTCGGAGAACCCGAGGAGCGCCCCGATCAGGGTCGACTTGCCGGCCCCGCTCGGACCCACGAGCGCAACCGTCTCGCCCGGCGCCACAGTGAACGACGTGGCGGGGAGCGAGGGTTCGGTCCGGCCGGGGTGGCATACGACGAGGTCCTCGACACGGACGGCGGCGAACCGCGCGTCCGGTGCCGCCGTGGACGGATCCTTCCGCGGCGGCGTCTCCAGCACCGCGAACACCTCGTCCGCCGCCGCGAGCCCCTCCGCCGCCGCGTGGTACTGCGCGCCCACCTGACGCAGCGGCAGATAGGCCTCGGGCGCGAGGACGAGGACGACCAGGCCGGTGTAGAGGTCGAGGTCGCCGTGGACCAGGCGCATTCCGACCCCGACCGCCACCAGCGCCACCGACAGGGTCGACAGCAGCTCCAGCGCGAAGGAGGAGAGGAAGGCGATCCGCAGGGTACGGAGGGTGGCCCGGCGGTAGTCGCCGGTGATCGCCCGGATCGACTCCGCCTGGACCCGCGCCCGCCCGAACACCTTGAGGGTCGGCAGTCCGGCGACGACATCGAGGAAGTGGCCGGACAGCCGCGACAGCAGCCGCCATTGACGGTCCATCCGGGCCTGGGTCGCCCAGCCGATCAGCACCATGAAGAGGGGGATCAGCGGGAGGGTGACGACGATGACCGCCGCCGACACCCAGTCCGCGGTCACGATCCGCGCGAGCACAGCGACCGGGACGACCACGGCGAGCCCCAACTGCGGGAGATAGCGCGCGAAGTAGCCGTCCAGCGCGTCGATACCGCGCGTGGCGAGCGCGGTCAGTTCACCGGTGCGCTGTGTGCCGAGCCACCCGGGCCCGAGCCGTAGGGCATGGTCCAGCAGGCGCCCCCTCAGCTCGGACTTCACGGACGCGGCCGCCCGGTGGGCAGCCAGCTCCGTCAGCCAGGAGACGAGTCCACGGCCGCCGGACACCGCAGCGAGGAGCAGCAGCGGGGTGCGCAGTTCGGCCACCGACAGGTCCCGCTGGAACGCCCCGACGACCACCTCGGCGATGAGCATCGCCTGCGCGACCACCAGCCCCGCTCCGGCGAGCCCCAGCGCCACGGCCGCGGCCAGGAAGACGCGGGTGGTGCGGGCGTAGCGGAGCAGGCGCGGGTCTACAGGTTTCACGTGAAACGTCCCAGGTCCATGGCGGCTGTCTCCGTGGTCCGCGACCGCGGCTCAGTGGGCGGGGTCGGCGATGTGCTGCGTACCGATGCGCTTGCGGAAGACCCAGTAGGTCCAGCCCTGGTAGAGCATCACCAGCGGGAGCGCGATGGCGCCGCACCAAGTCATGATCCTCAGCGTGTACGGGGTGGACGAGGCGTTCTCGACGGTCAGACTCCACCGCGGGTCCAGCGACGACGGCATGACGTCCGGGAAGAGGGTCAGGAACAGCATGCTGACCGCGGCCGCGATGGCCGCCCCGGACAGGGCGAACGACCAGCCCTCACGGCCCGCGAGATTGAAGCCGATCGCCGCGACGAGGGCCACCGCAGCGATGATCATCGCGATCAGGCTGCTGCCGTCACCGCCGTCGATCTGGGTCCAGGTCAGGAAGCCGAGCGCCAGCACCGCCGCCACCACCCCGAGCCCCGTGGCCGTCCGCCGGGCCCGCAGCCGGATGTCGCCGAGCGTCTTGAGCGCCGTGAACACCGCCCCGTGGAAGGTGAAGAGCGTCAGCGTCACCAGTCCGCCGAGCACGGCGTAGGGGTTGATCAGGTCGCCCAGCGTGCCGACGTACTCCTTGTTCGCGTCGATCTTCACGCCGTGCACGATGTTGCCGAAGGCGACGCCCCACAGGAGCGCGGGCAGCAGCGAGGCCCAGAAGATCGCATGTTCCCAATTGGTCTGCCAGCGCTCGCCGCTGCGCTTCGCCCGGTACTCGAAGGCCACGCCCCGGACGATGAGGCAGACCAGGATGAGCAGCAGCGGGAGGTAGAAGCCGGAGAAGAGAGTGGCGTACCACTCGGGGAAGGCGGCGAAGGTGGCCGCACCCGCGGTGATCAGCCAGACCTCGTTGCCGTCCCAGACCGGCCCGATGGTGTTGATGAGGACCCGCCGTTCCTTGCGGTCGCGAGCCAGCAGCTTGGTGAGGATGCCGACTCCGAAGTCGAAGCCCTCGAGGAAGAAGTAGCCGACCCACAGGACGGCGATGGCGACGAACCAGACGTCGTGGAGTTCCATGCCTCGCTCCTTGCGTTCTCCGGCCTCAGTACGAGAAGGCCATCGGCCGGTCGGCGTCCGTGTCGCCGCCGATCTTCGTGGGCGGGTTGAGATCGGAGTCGGTGAGCTCCGGCGGTCCTGCCTTGACGTACTTCACCAGCAGCCTGACCTCGACGACGGCGAGGAGCGCGTAGAGGGCGGTGAAGACGATCATGGAGGTGAGGACCTCGCCCTGCGAGACACCGGGGGATACGGCGTCCGTGGTGCGCAGCACGCCGTAGACCACCCAGGGCTGGCGTCCCATCTCGGTGAAGATCCATCCCCAGGAACTCGCGATCAGCGGGAACACGATGGTGAGCAGCGCGATCCGCCAGTACCAGGAGGTGAGTTTCGCGCCGAGCGTCCGGCTCGGGGTGAGGGCCAGCCGGGGCACCTCGTCCTCGCCTGTCCGGAGCTCGGGTGCCAGCCAGCGCTTCCGGCGGGTCAGCCAGAGCCCGACGGCGCCGATCGCGAACGACGCCATGCCGAAGCCGATCATCCAGCGGAAACTCCAGTACGCGACCGGGATGTTGGGCCGGTAGTCGCCCGGGCCGTACTTCTCCTGCTCGGCGCGGTTGACGTCGTTGATGCCCGGGACCTCGGAGTGGAAGTCGTCGTACGCGAGGAAGGACAGGAGGGCGGGGATCTCCAGGGCCACGTCGTTGTGGCCCTTGTCGACGTCGCCGTAGGCGAAGACCGAGAACGGCGCCGGCGCCTCGCTGTCCCACATGGCCTCGGCGGCCGCCATCTTCATGGGCTGCTGCTCGAACATGACCTTGCCCAGGCGGTCGCCGCTGATCGCGGTGAGCAGACCGGCGACGATCAGGGTCACCAGGCCGAGCCGGAGCGAGGTACGCATGACCGGGATGTGCTTGCCGCGCATCAGGTGGTACGCGGCGATGCCGACCATGAAGGCGCCTCCGGCGAGGAAGGCCGCGGTCAGCGTGTGGAAGACGACGACGAGGGTGGTGTTCTGGGTGATCACCTGCCAGAAGTCGGTGAGTTCGGCGCGGCCGGCCTCCTTGTTGAAGCGCCAGCCGACGGGGTGCTGCATCCAGGAGTTGGCGGCGAGGATGAAGTACGCGGAGAGCGAGCTGCCGACCGCCACGGTCCAGATGCAGGCGCAGTGGATCTTCTTCGGCAGCCGGTCCCAGCCGAAGATCCACAGGCCGATGAAGGTGGACTCGAAGAAGAAGGCGATCAGCGCCTCGAAGGCGAGGGGGGCACCGAAGACGTCCCCGACGAAGCGCGAGTAGTCCGACCAGTTCATGCCGAACTGGAACTCCTGCACGATGCCGGTGACGACACCCATGGCGATGTTGATCAGGAAGAGCTTGCCCCAGAACTTGGTCGCCCGGAGGTACTTCTCCTTGCCCGTCCGCACCCATGCCGTCTCCAGCCCGGCGGTGAGTGCCGCGAGCGAAATGGTCAGGGGAACGAAGAGGAAGTGGTAGACGGTGGTGATCCCGAACTGCCAGCGGGACAGCGTCTCCGGCGCCAACGCCAGGTCCATGACGCCCTCTCCTTACGTTGTTGCGGTCACGCTTGCACGACGCCCTTCGAAACGCAGCTTGTGAAAGCGTTCACATTCACAAGCCATTATGGCGCACAGGTGAGCGAGACCGATGACGGGGGTCCCCTACCAGCGGAAAAGGGGTCCCCCGCGACGACATCGCGGGGGACCCCCAGGTCGGAAGGCGTTGGGCGGGCCGGAAGGTCTAACGCCCCGAGCGAAACTCCTCGGCCACACGCAGTAGCAGGTCATTGGCCTCGGTCTCACCGATCGTGGCCCGTACGCCCTCCCCCGGGAACGGCCGCACGATCACGCCCGCCTTCTCGCACGCCTCGGCGAAGTCCACCGTCCGCTCGCCGAGTCGCAGCCAGACGAAGTTGGCCTGCGAGTCCGGGATGTTCCAGCCCTGCCCGGCGAGGCCCTCCAGCACGCGCTTGCGCTCGCAGACCAGCGAGCCGACCCGCCCCAGCAACTCGTCCTCGCTGCGCAGCGAGGCCACCGCCGCGTCCTGCGCGAGCTGGCTCACCCCGAAGGGCACCGCGGTCTTGCGCAGCGCCGCAGCCACCGGGGGGTGCGCCACGGCGAAGCCGACGCGCAGTCCCGCCAGGCCGTACGCCTTGGAGAAGGTGCGCAGCACGCAGACGTTCGGCCGCTGCCGGTAGAGGTCGAGGCCGTCGGGCACCTCGGGGTCGCGGACGAACTCCTTGTAGGCCTCGTCCAGCACGATCAGTACGTCGGAGGGCACCCGGTCGAGGAAGCGCTCGAGCTCGGCACGGCGCACGGCGGTGCCGGTCGGGTTGTTCGGATTGCAGACGAAGATCAGCCGGGTCCTGTCGGTGATCGCGTCCGCCATCGCGTCCAGGTCGTGCACATCGCCCTCGGTCAGCGGCACCTGCACCGGCTGCGCGCCCGCGATCCGCGTGATGATCGGGTACGCCTCGAAGGACCGCCAGGCGTAGATCACCTCGTCGCCCTCACCTGCGGTGGACTGGACGAGCGACTGGGCGATGCCGACCGAGCCCGTGCCCGTCGCCACGTGGTCCAGGGGCACGCCGAAGCGCTCGGACAGCTCCGCCATCAGCTCCGTGCAGGCCATGTCCGGGTAGCGGTTGAAGTTGCCGGCGGCGGCCAGCGTCTGCTCCATGACCCCCGGCAGCGGCGGGTAGGGGTTCTCGTTGGAGGACAGCTTGTACGTCGTACGCCCGGCTTCGGCAGCGGCGGGCCGGCCCGGCTTGTACGTCGGGATTCCGTCCAGCACATCGCGCAGCTTCGGGGTCTTGTCAGTCACCGCGGGGTCCTCCTCGACCATCCGGCACAGCAGCAATACTGCACACCTTATGAGGATTGAGTCCACCGGCGTACAGAGCCCTGGGGGCGCCCCTTGTAACAGCGTGCGCCCCTGGCGCGCGCCTTGGCGCGCGTCACCCGTGCAGGTGACTTGAGACCTCTTCGAGACATTGGCACATGCGCAGGCGAATGCCCGACAGGACCCGCCATCTCTCGCAGCTCGCCCCCAACTCTCTTGCTTTTCAAGGCAGTTGAGGCAGAATAGCCATGCAGAAACGTGACTGTGATCAGCGGATCAGGGGGTCCCGCTAATGGACCACCCGAGCCCTACTATCGGCTCGCCATGACAGCAGCAGGGAAGCACCAGGTGAGCCGGTCGTCCGGTCGTCGACTGGGGCGTGCAGGGATTCGGGACGTCGCCGCAGCCGCCGGCGTCTCGATCACCACGGTCTCGGACGCGCTCAACGGCAAGGGCCGGCTCCCGGACGCCACACGTCGCCATGTTCGCGAGGTCGCCGACCGACTGGGCTATCGCCCGTCGGCCGCGGCCCGCACCCTCAGGACCGGCCGCTCCGGTCTCATCGGTCTCACCGTCACCACGTACGGGAATGAACCTTTCACCTTCACCGAGTTCGCGTACTTCGCCGAGATGGCACGCGCCGCGACATCAGCCGCCCTGGACCGCGGCTACGCCCTCGTCATCCTTCCGGCGACCTCGCGCCACGACGTCTGGTCGAACGTCGCCCTCGACGGCACGGTCGTCATCGACCCGTCCGACCACGACCCCGTGGTGACCGAACTCGTACGCCAGGGGCTCCCCGTCGTCTCCGACGGCCGCCCCGCCGGCTCGCTTCCCGTCACCGCCTGGGTAGACAACGACCACCAAGCCGCCGTGATCGGACTGCTCGACCACCTCGCGGAGGCCGGCGCCCGGCGCATCGGCCTGCTCACCGGGACGAGTACCGACACCTACACGCGGCTGTCCACCACCGCGTACCTCTCCTGGTGCGAGCGCGTGGGCCAGGACCCGGTGTACGAGGAATACCCGGCCCACGATCCGCGTGCCGGGGCCGTCGCCGCCGACCGGTTACTCGCACGGCCGGACCGCCCCGACGCCGTGTACGGGCTGTTCGACCCCAACGGCACCGATCTGCTCGCCGCCGCGCGCCACTACGGTCTGCGCGTCCCCGACGACCTGCTGCTCGTCTGCTGCAGCGAGTCCACCGTCTACGCGACGACCGAACCACCCATCACCACGCTGTCCCTCAAGCCCCGCAGGATCGGCACCGCGGTCGTCCAACTCCTCATCGACGCCATCGAGGGCCTGGACGGCGGAGGTCCGGTCGAACAGGTCATACCGACCGAACTGATCGTGCGCACCTCCTCCCAACGGCGCCCCCCGCGCACGACGGTGAGTGCGCCACGATCGGCCCCGCAGAGCTGATTCGGCCGACGTGCGCTCCCTGGCGTAGTCTCCACGAGTCGCTACCAGGCAATTTCGGGAGAAATAGCCGACGTCTGCGGGAGCCGTTGTGATTGAGAGCCCCCTGGTGCGTCACAAGCCGCGAGCGGCATTCCTATGATGGGCGCACGACACTGCGGACCACCCGCCGACCAGGGGTTCTCCTGCTCGCTTCGCCGGGTGCCCCGGCACGGGGCAGGGGAAGGGGTCCGACGGGTGCACGGCGGCGCAAAGGTGGAGGGGTCGATGACTCAGGGGGCCGGTCAGGGACCCGCAGCAGGGGCCACGGCGGGGATGTCACTCGCGTCCGCGCACGGCGCGTATCCCGCGGTTCCACATCCGGCTGCCGTGTACCCGAACACCGCACCCCCCGCTCCGTATGCGGTGGGCTCGACGGACTCGACGGACCTCCCGCCGGAGTACACCCCGACCGAGCGCGACCTGCCGGTCATCGGCAGCGGCGTGCACGACGGGGCGACGCTCACCCTCAGCGGGGACACCTCGCCCGAGGCGGGCGGCGCCGTGGCACCGGAGGCGGGCCCAGGACCGCTGTTCGTGGTGGGCGACGTTCACGGGTACCTCGACGAACTGCGCACGGAACTGCACGCCCAGGGCCTCATCGACGACGAGGACCACTGGGCGGCCGGCACCGCCCGGCTCTGGTTCCTCGGCGACTTCACCGACCGCGGCCCGGACGGCATCGGCGTCATCGACCTGGTGATGCGGCTCTCGGCGGAGGCCGCGGCCGCCGGCGGCTACTGCAAGGCGCTGATGGGCAATCACGAACTGCTGCTCATCGGCGCCAAGCGGTTCGCCGACACCCCCGTCAACTCCGGTGCCGGGACTGCCTCGTTCCAGGCCGCCTGGCTCCTCAACGGTGGCCAGCGCAGCGACATGGAGCGCCTTGAGGACCACCACCTGCAGTGGATGTCCCGGCTGGACGCCATCGCCGAGGAGGACGGGCATCTGCTCGTCCACTCCGACACCACCGCCTATCTGGAGTTCGGCGACTCGATCGAGGCCGTCAACGACCGGGTCACCGAGATCATTCACCGCAACGACGCGGACGAATGCTGGGATCTCTTCCGCAAGTTCACCAAGCGCTTCGCCTTCCGCGACGACTCCGGGCCGCAGGCCGTCCACGAACTGCTGTCGCGGTACGGCGGGCGGCGCATCGTCCACGGCCACAGCCCCATCCCGTATCTGCTCGGCGAGGTCGGCTCGGAGGACGAGGAGGACGGTGACCGTCCCGAGATCCAGGGACCGCACGTGTACGCCGACGGACTCGCCATCGCCATGGACGGCGGCGTGACGATGGCCGGAAAGCTGCTGGTTGTTCAACTTCCGCTGACCGACTGAGGATTACGGACGCGGACATACGGGCACAGGTTGCCTCCGCGAAGCGGGCATTTTCCGGAAACCCCCTGTCACGGTGTGCCGGAACCGCTCTACCATCGGCATATCCGTAGCAGGCTCTCCTCCGTTTCCGCCCAACTGCCCGGTGAGAGCCGGCACACAGGCCTACGGAGCACCGGGGGATGCACATGAACAGCGCTCCGCATCTGCTTCCCGAGGACCGTCCGGAGTTCGAGCGGATCCTCGGTGAGGCGCTGCGCACGAGCCGGGAGCCGGATCCGGCCGAAGTCGGTCGGATCCGGCTCAACACCGAGCAGTTGCGCACGATGGCTCTCGCCGCATCGGCCGCCATATCCTCCTGCGCCGCGGCCGAGTACCAGGACTACGTCAAGCTGCGCGATCAGCTCCGCGCCCCGTCGTCCGACGCCGCCCACGACACGGAGCCGGAGGACGGCGCAGGGCAGGGCGACAGCGACTCAGTGGGACTGGCCGCCGCCATGGCCGGACCGACCGAGGCCACCGGCGCGGGCCTCGTCGCCATCGTCTGCGTCCTCGCTCCCCTGCTGGCGGCCATCGCCGCCGCGATCTTCCTGCTCCTCGGGTACACGCTGCGCGCCGTCGACGGGGACGAGCCCGCCGCCGCCTCTCTGATCAACACGGGCTGGGTGTTCGTGGCCCTGACCGCCGGGGGCATCGTCCTCGCCATGGCGGGGCTGCTGCTCACCGCCCTGCGCAACGGCTCCAGTTCGCTCCGCGCCTCGGCGCTGGACGAACAGGCGGTGGAGCTCGGCCGCGCGAGAGACGCATGGCGGCAGGCCCTGCTGGAACGCGGCGTACTGCCCTTCCTCCGCGAGGCCCTGGCCGATCCGGCCGCCCCGTCCCGCAGGAGCGGAGATGGCGCGTACGGCGGTGGGCAGAGCGCGTACGGGGGTGAGGCGGAGGTGCAGCACCGTACGCCGCAACTGGGCTACTCGCGGCCGTCGTTCAGCACGGAGGGCGGACCGGAGGAGACATCGGCCCGCCCGTCGTTCGAGAGTCCGGGCTACACGAGCCCGGACTACGGCGGGCCGGAGCACGAGCCGACATAGCGGCCGGGGAAGGCGCCCGGAAGCGGGGATCCGCGCAGGACCCCGGCGACGCGGGCCGGAGTTCGCAGGGACTCTCCATGAACGTCGCAGGGGACCCTCCATGAACAGGGAGGCCACCAGGCCGTCGTGGTCCGGATGCCCGGCACGTCTGTTCGTGGCCGGATTCGTATGGCAACCTCATGGGGTCGCACCCCCACGACTGAAGAGAACGCCGCTGTGCCGTCTCTGCATCTGATGCTGGCCGCCCGGCTCCTGCCGGTCGCCGTGCTCGCCACGGCAGGCTGGGCCATGGCCCGCCCCGCCGAAGAGGCCCGCTCCGGCGCCCCCGCCTCCGGTCCTGAGCGGACGGCCGCCGCGGCCCCCGAGATCGCCAAGCCGCCCTCGGCCTGCCCGGCCATTCCCGCGGCGACGGTGAAGGATCTGGTCCCCGGCGCGAAGACGGCGGGCAAGGAACTCGGCACCAGCGACCCCCAGCGTCGTACGGGCTGCGCCTGGAACGCGCTGAAGGGGTTCGACTACCGCTGGCTCGATGTGACCTTCGAGGTCACCGACGACAAGGCGGCCCGCACGATCTACGGCAACCGGGAGCTGGCGAGCGTCACCTCCGGCCTCGGCGACGAGGCCTCGGTCGGCTCGAAGCTCACCGAGGACGAAGGGCAGGAGACGCGCGAGGTCACGGTCATCGTGCGCAAGGCCAATGCCCTGGTCACCGTGACCTACAACGGCGCCGACTTCGACAACAAGAAGGCGCCGGGGGCCGGGGAGATGGAGAAGGGCGCGATCAGCGCGGCGAAGACGGCACTCGCCGCGCTGAAGTCCTGACCCTCTGATCCTCCTGCGTCCTCCCGGATCCTCCCGGATCCTGGACTGGGGACCTGCCGACTCCGTTGCTCTGCGGGCCGGTTGACCCGTCGGACGGACGGCGAGCGGCCAGGCGGCGAGTTCGGCCGGGCGGTCCGCATGGCCGGCTGCCCCGGAAGGGCACCGGAATCGGCAGCGTCCCCCGTACGCGTATGACCGGGGGCGGCGGGACACCGGAGGAGCAGTCCGTGATCGCTGCCGTTGCCATAGCCATAGCCAAAGCCGTGTCGACGCGATACGTCTCTGAAGCAGCGTGCTGCAAGCATTCCGCGGCGAGTCGCGACGTGCCCCGTGCGGATCTACCGTGAATGAGTGCCGCAGACGTGTTCTCGTCCCGGACGATGCCGCCACGATGCCCGGCCGATGGTGCCCGCGTCCTCTGAAGGCTGCTTGGAGCACCCATGAGCGCGACGATTCTCCCCGAGTGGTGGCCCCTGGTGGGGAGGGACGCGGAGCTGCGGGCGGCGATCGACGGCCTGCGGGCGCCCGGCGTCTCGGGGGTCGTCCTGTGGGGCGCTCCGAGCTCGGGCAAGACCCGGCTGGGCAGGGCCTGTCTTCAACGCATGCGCGGCCATGGCGTACCGGTCGCCGGCATCACCGCGACAGTCGCGTCACAGGACGTCCCCATGGGCGCTGTCGCGCCGCTGCTCTCTCCGCGCGCCGACGACGGATCCGCTACCCGGGCGGGCCCGACCGGTGTGCCCTTGAACCCCGCTCTGCGCCGCCGGCGGGGGCGCCCGGCGGCTGTGGTGCTCGTGGACAATCTGCATCTCCTCGACGAGGCGTCGCGCAAGGTGCTCCTCTCCCTCATGCGCGTGGGTGAGCTGAAGGTCGTCGGGACGGTCAGCGGGAACGGCGCGAAAGCCCCGTCCGCGTGGTTGCAGGACGGCGTCTGCTCCGTGCGAGCGGTACATGTGCCACCGCTGGATGAACCCACGGTGACGGCGCTTCTGGAGCGGGTTCTGGACGGGGTTGTCGAGGAGCGGTCCAGTCGACTTCTGCACAAGATCAGCAGTGGGCTGCCTCTCTATCTCGTCGAGTTGGTCTCCCATGCAGTCGCCACCGGTGCGCTGAACCGGGAGAGCGGCGTCTGGCGTCTCGCGCACGAGCTCACCCCGCCGGACCGCCTGGCCTCCATGGTCACGCATGAGTTCACCCTGCTCACGGAAGGTGAGCGGGATGTGCTGGACGACCTCGCGCTCGGTGGTCCGGAGACCCGGCAGAATCTTGATCCGGAGGTACTGGATTCCCTCATCCGCCAGGGCCTGGTGCACACGCTTCGCGAGCCGGGAGGCGAGACGGTGGCACTGGCGGACCCCGTGCACGGTCTGGTGATCCGGTCGACCACCTCTGCATTCCGGGCTCGCCGGCTGCTGCTCGATCGTGCCGAACGGGCCGAGCGGGACTCCAGCACCCCGTCGCTCACCGCCACCCTCTGGCGTTTGCAGGCCTCCGATCCCGTTCCGGTCGACCGCCTGGAGCAGTCGATAGGCCAGGCCCGCGCGGCATCGGACTTCTCCGCCGCTCACACGCTGGCGCAAGCCCTGATCCAACGGCACCCCGACGGGGTCTCCCACCTCCTGGCCGGTGAGTTCGGCTTCGAGTGCGGCGAACACCTCCAGGCCGAGGAGGCGCTGCAGAAACTCATGGGCCTGGAGACGGACGGGGAGATAAGGCTTCGCGGGGTAGTGGTCCGAGCGCAGAACCTGGCGCTGGGCATGATGCGCATCGACGACGCGCTCGCCGCCAACTCCGAGGCGCGGGAAGCCTTCAGCAGCGGTCCGGCCAAGGACGTACTGGACGCGAACGAAGCCGCTCTCTGGAGCACCGCCGGCCATATGCGCAACTCGCAACGTCTCATCGACGAACTGGACAGCGGTGAGGCGAACGTTCTCGCCCACATCATCGCCGCTGCACCACGCGTGTACATCCGGTCCGAGAGCGGCCGCGCTCCTGAACCCGAACCGTCCGCCCTGCAGCAGCGACCGGACGAAGAGCTGCTGATCGAGGGGGAGTACGGGACCCCCCAGATCGTCCTGGACAGCACCCGCGCCCGGGCACTGGCCGAGGCCGGTGAGTTCGCCACTGCCATGCCCCTGGCCCGCAGCGCCTACGAGCGAGCCGTAGCGGCCCGGGCGCACACGGCTCAGTACTGGCCGGCCATGCACCTCGGGTGGATCTGCTATCTGCGGGGAGACCTCAGCGGGGCCCGCTTCTGGTTCGCCACGCTCGTGGCCCTCAGCAGAGAACGGAGCTTTCTGCTGGGCCTGTGGTCCGGACTCCACGGGCAGGCGCTCGTGGCCGCGGTCACGGGAGAGCTGTCCGAAGCACAGAAGGCACTCCATGCCGCGGAGTCCTTGCAGTCGCACCAACCGTGGCGACCGGAAGCTCCCCTGGTACGAGCCTGGGTGTCGGCGGCGGAAGGCAGACTGTCCGATGCCCGGGAGGAATTGCTCAAAGGCGCACGGAATGCGGAGTCGTCAGGCCTTGAAGTGTCGCGTACCCACTTCTTGTTCGACGTCATGCGGCTGGGTGGTGTCGACCAGGCCTATGAGGAGCTCGCCCGAATCCTGAAGGACTCGGACAACCCCTTCGTTCAGCTCAGACTGCGAGCAGCTACGGCCCGGGCCCGCAACAATGCGGCGTCGCTGGAGAAATGCGCGGAGGAACTGGCCAGGACGGGCGCCTTCCTGCTCGCCGCGGAGGTGGCCACCTGGGGCGCCACGGTCTTCACCGAACAGGGCGAGACGCAGAACGCGACGCGGATGACGGCTCGCGTACAGGAGTTCGTGCAGGAGTGCGGACCGGTGGTGCGCACTCCGGGTCTGGCTCCGCCCCGCGTCCTGGCCCTTCTGACGACCAGAGAGCTCGAAATCGCCCTGCTCGCGGCCGACGGCCGGAAGAACGCCCAGATCGCGGAGGACCTGGGCATCTCCATCCGTACCGCGGGCAACCACCTGCAACGGGTGTACATGAAGTTCGGGATCAGCGATCGCAGGAACTTGCGCGCGGCGCTCGACATGACGCCGGGCGATCAGCTCTACGACGACGCCGGCTGAGCTGGTTCCATCACCGGACCGCCTTCCATGGGCCCGGACTCGCGCACACGGGACTCCTGCCGTACCCGATGACGGCGGCCACCGCACCGAAGCCCTGCTGCTTCATGCGTTGGTGAGGGACGCGCCACTGATGTAAGAGCAGCGATCAGCCTCCAGCCGCCCATCCTGAGCAATACATGGCTTAGGCAGTCCCTGGCTGATGGAGGCACACGTGACGGGTGCTCATTCAGCGCACACTTCGTCGTTGCTGACTTTCGGTGGCTCAGGTCAGCACTCTCTAGGTCAACAGCGTTGAGCCTGGGTTGCAACAGACCCGCATCCGAGCACGCCAACAGCATCGGTCCACCAGCACCGGGGTACCTATCAGAGGTTCTGTGGCCGGACCACCCGGAAGCTGTCCAATCTGAAGGGCGCTCGGCTTCTTACGTTGCAATGGCGCTTCGGGTCAGCTCAGGGCCTTGCGCACCTCGTGGATGGTCGGTCGATCCGCCGGAGTGTGGCTGAGCATGGCGTCGATCAGTTCACCCAGTTCACCGGGCGCTTCCACGGGACGACGCTTCCCGTTCGCCACGGCCTTTCTCTGCACGGGGCGTGGAGCGTCGTCCGGATACGCGACCGCCCGCCAGCCCGTGGCGGAGATGAGCAGGGACGCGCCGAGCGCGTAGATGTCGGCTTCCTGCGTCGGCTCGGCTTCTCCTGTCGCGAGCACGCTGAGGGCAATCTCAGGCGCTTCGTAGTGAACGAGGCAGCCACGGAATGGGAAGTCGTACCCCTCAGGTACGTGTCCGCCCCGGGCAAGGGCGAGGTCGATGAGGTGCGTCCGCTCGGACCCGATGATGAAGTGGGCGGGTTGTACGTCACCGTGGGCCCAGCCCTTGGCGTGCAGTTCAGCCAGAGCCTCCGCACACCCCAACGCCACGCTGGCCCGCGGTGCGACGGGCGAGCCTTGTCCACGGCAGGGCTCCCACAGTTGGTACAGGTCCGGCCCTTCATGCCACGGCTGGAAGTTCCACCACCCGTGTTCCCACTCGCCGTACGCAGAGTCATCCAAGCCGAGGCGATGCAGCACGGCCCCCTCGCGTGCGGGGGCGAGGGCCGTCCAGGGCTGGGCCGGCCAGTCGGCAGTGGCCTCGATGGGATAACCGAGCTTCACGGCGTAGTGGCCCAGATGGCTGTCCACCTCCCAGACCATCGAACCGCGGCGGTCCACGACCAACCGCTGAGACATGGGCATGAGCGCGTCGAGCAGCACCATCGGCAGTTCAGAGGGTGACCCGGGCAAATTGAGTTCTCCTTCCGGGCGAACGCGGCCGACCACGAGCGAGGCCGGCCGCGTCGCTACGGCTGCGTACTACGCCTGACCGTACGGACGGCCGCAGTCCGAGTCACACTGAGCGAGGTTCCTGCCGTCCACAGTCCACAGGTCATCGAAGACCATGAACCCGGCAGCCTTCATCGCCTGGGCCGAAGCAGCAACCATCTCCGAGTCACGCGCTCCCCCGCCAGGCTTCGGGTTGTGGTGCAGGAAGCGACCCGCGTACTTCTCACAGAGCTCCGCATACTCCCTCGTGTGCAGGATCAGCGCGTGAAGCCCGAGATCCACGTCGTCGGACGGGACCATGGGAACAGTGGCCGTTGCTGCCGTGACCAGAAATGCCACGGCCTGGTCCGCGATCCGCTCGGCACGCTCGGGTGACTGCCCGTTGTGGACGACCACGAAGCGGGCCAGGCTTTCGTGCAACTCCTCGCCAGCCACTGCGCGGCCGGTCCTCTGATCGTTCGCTGTTGCCGTCATGCCAATTCTCCTTGTTGTAGGGGTGCGTGGCACTTGCCGCCCGCATCCGTCGCTAGCCATGGCTCATGGACGACCAAGACGCGGGCCTTGAGGCTCGCCCCGAACGGGGACGGGGAGCCGGGGAACTGACACCCGTTCGGGGCAGCCGGTCTACTGGCCCATAGCGAGTGCCACGCCGATCACCAGGCCGCACGACCCGCTGATCATGACGATGAACAGGACTCCCGCATACCGGCCGATGACGCGCATCACAGCCCGGTCCGGCTGTTGCCGTTCCTGATTGCCAGGCGGGCGCTCAGTTCGTCGCGCGCCCGGAGTGCAACGACCTTGTCCGGCTTCGCATCCCATTCCGTGCCGCCGTTGATCGGTCGCAGTTGCACCCGTCCGCCGATCATGGCCATGACGACACCGATACGTCCGTTGGTCGTGTCCTTGGCCAGGTTCCCGATGCCTGGTCCGGCCTGCTGATTGCTCGCCATACCTAGGAGGATCGCTATGCGTGGGCCAGGTCAGAAAGGTCCGGCTGATTACCCAACTTGGGTAACATCACGGGAAGTAGAGATCGAGCGACGTTGCGTAGTCCTCACGTGTGGGAGCCTGCCCAATGCCCGAGTCGTGCCGCTCACGGGAACTGCCTGCCAGTCTGCTAACGAATCCTGAGATGGTCCGGGCCTGCCGGGCCAGGGACTTCGCGAGGGTCTTCAGGCTGGTCAAGGTGTACGCGGGCATCTATCCGTCCATGATCGCTCGGCGATGCGAGCTGACGCCCAGTCGTGTCGGTGAAGTGATGTCCGGTAGGCGCCAGTTACAACACATGGACGTGATCGAGCGCATTGCGGACGGCTTGCGCATCCCCGGTCACATGCTCGGTCTGGCCCGGCGGACGTGGGAGACACCGCTCGCTCTCGCTACGGATGGAAGGACTACGCCGCAATCCGTAGCGTCAGATCCTGTGGCTCCTGCCTCCCTGCCGGGGGCCGAAGTGGACAGCATCCTCACTCTCACGTCGCGGACCGACCCGAGCCCGTCAATGCTTCAGGCACTTCGGTCTTCGATCGAGGACTACTGGAGACGGGACGACCAGCACGGCGGCGAGGCCCTGAGGCCGGCCGTGCTCGGCCAGCTTCGATACGTCGTCGGCCTCCTCAAAGAGAACCGCCCGGCCGCCATACGGCACGGCTTGTACGGCGTAGCGGCAGAGCTCGCTCGCCTCACCGGGTGGACGTACTTCGATGCGCTCCAGTACAACCAGGCCCGCGCGTACTTCACCGAGGCGTTGCAACTCTCCAAGGAGATCGACGACCGGCAGTTCATGGCCAATGTGTTGGCCTGCATGAGCTTGCAGGCTACGTACCAGGAAAAGCCCGCGGATGCGCTCGCACTTGTCAACGCCGCCCAAGATGAAGCCCGGGCCGCTCCGGGTACGACACCTCGTGTTCTGTCGATGTTGTCTCTCAGGGAAGCCTTCGCGCACGCGAGTCTCGGCAACCGATACGCCACCCACGCGTCGATCGGCGAAGCACATCGCCACTTCGACCAGATCCAGCGAGGTGACACCGACCCAGCCTGGGTGACCTACTTCGATGAGCCAAAGCTCATTGTCGATACAGGCATCGCGCATGGGCGCTTGGGCGAAGCCGCCACGGCTGAACCATTGATCGCCGAAGCCTTACGCAGAGAGAACAGCACGAACCAGCGTGGCCGCGCGTTCCACGCGTTCTGGCTCGCTCGCACGCAGCTTGGCCTCGGTAAGCTGGATCAGGCGTGCCAGACCGCTACCGACGCGCTGGAACCCGCAGCCTCGGTGGCCTCTGAGCGCGTAGCCGGGCATCTCCGCGAGTTCTACGACGAGCTGGCTCCGCATCGTGAGGAGCCCGTAGCCACCGCCTTCGAGTCACGTCTGCGGGTAGCCCTCCCGATGCGGGTCAGCGGCTCGCCTCGTCCATGAGCACATACATCAGGCCGACGAGAGAACCGCTGCTGACGATCTCACGGCGGTCGATCATCTCTCGGACCTGCGCCAGCGGAACCCACTCGACGCGGTCAGACTCGTTCTGCTCGGTCGGCGGAGCCTCGTACGTGGCCCCGTCAGCACGGAACACATGGTGCTGCGAGTCCGTAATACCGTTGGCCGGTTCAGCGTAGATCAGGGGTTTCATCGGCCCCGGCCGCCAGCCCGTCTCCTCAAGCACCTCACGAGCGGCCGCCCCCATCGGGGTCTCATCGGCCTCTACCAGACCCATGGGGAGCTCCCAGGCCCAGGCGTCCGTAATGAACCGATGGCGCCACATCATCAGAACCTCATCACGGGCATTCACGACCACAGCGACAGCCAAGTGGCGGAGCTTGACGACGTGGTACTCCCACCGACGCCCATCCGGCTGCTCAACGTCAGTCAGCCACAAGTTCACCCAAGGGTTCTCGTAGATCGGACGTTCCCCATGGATCTTCCACTGCATTGCGGCAGCCCCTCTCGAAGTACCTCCAAGCATTCCAGAGCAGCGCCACCACGTGGCCGCCTTCCCCCAATTCACGTCACACTGACGAATATCGCTGCAGTGAAGACGGCAGCGTCCCCCGACACTTGCGCCGGGGGACGCGGAGATGCTAGAAGATCACTCCACAACGGGCAGGTAGACCCGGTTGCCCTGAGCCGCGAACTCGGCGGACTTGGCCATCATCCCCGCCGCAATCTCATCTTCGCTGGTCACAGGCGCGTCAGGGCCGAACTGCTCTGTGATGCTTCTACTGATCTTCATCGAGACGATCACTCCGCACCAGGAGGGCGGACTCGGTGCCCCTCTTCGGGGGGGGCTGGGCGTGCCCACAGGTCGTGCAGTACGGCTCAGCCGACCGGCCCGGATTGCGCCGGTACGAGAGAAGCTTCTGCGGGTGACGGGGCTCCCGGCCCGGCGGAGCGTGCCCGCTGGAATGCGCGCCGGCACGTGCGTGCCAGGAACGTGTAGAAGCGGTCCGGGAGGAAGACGGCATCCGCGACGATCATCGCGCCGGAGAAGAGCGGGAGCCCCAAGAGGATCGCGATACCGATGTGCATACCGAGCAGCACAGCCAGGACGGGGTACTTGAACCGGCCGAACTGGGTGAACGGGAAGGCCACCTGGAGAAGAACCGTCAGATATCCGACGGCGACGAGCATCATCGGATACCCGTCCGCCATGTGCGACAACGCGGGCCACGGCCGGAACAGGTCGAGGTTCAGGACGTAGTGGAGAGCCGTCCCGTTCGCCCAGGTTTCCCCCTGCACCTTGTACAAGCCCGTCGACGCGTAGAGGAGGCAGACCTGGACCGCGATGACGAACATGCCGCAGTTGTGCAGCGTCGTGACGAGGATGCGGCGTGCGGAGCCGAGTTGGGACCTGATCTCGGTCGCACTCGATCGGGACGGTAGCTGTACTGCGCTTTCCGAGGGGACGCCGAGCCGGGCCCTGCGGGCGTCGAGGGACCAGCGTCGACCGCAGGCGGTGAAGCAGAGGTACACGGCCATGAGGAGCATCAGGTTGTCTCCTCCGTCCGCCATGTAGATGGCCCTCGCGTGGAAGCAGGCCACCACGGCTGCGAACAGCACGGACACCGCCCTGGTGCGCCAGCCGAGCGCGAAGAGCGCGGAGATGACGAGGGCCGACGCGTAGCAGAACTCGAAGTACGCCCGGCTGTCGGACAGCGTGAGGAAGCTGAACCAGCCCGTCTGGTCGAACAGCTGGGTGGCCAGTTCGGGAGTCCACGGTGAACCGGGGCCCCAGATCTCGTCACGGTGCCCGAACTCCCGCAGGAGGAAAGCGAAATAGAGCAGGCCGTATCCGATGCGCAGCACTGCTGCCGCGTACAAGGAGATCGGTTGTTCTGTGAGCTTGGTGCGGAGCGCCACATGGAGGTCGTGCAGTCGCTGGGTGGCGTCGTCGGTCCGCGATGCCGTCGGGCGCGGCGAGGGTGTCATATCTGGTGCCTGCTCAGTTCGCATGGGATGGCGTCTTCCACCACGGCAGATACCGCGTGTCGACAGGGGCTGGTGCTGTCCGCTGAGGACTGCTCACTGAGCCGGTCGACGTGATCGGCAGCGTGATGACCCGGAGTTGAATGCTGTCAAATGCCTGGTGCCGGTGGGCGGCGACGCGCTCCGCCGCGATGTTGCGCAGATACTTCTTCAGCATCAGAGCCCGCTCTGTGCGTGACTGATCTTCACTGCCGTGCAATTCGAGATACGTGGTCCAGGCCCGGCGCAGCGTGTTCTGCGCGGTATGACTCGGGAACGGGTTGTGCCTGACCGCTGCATTGTCGACGGCTGTCAGGTCGAACCAGTCGCCGACCTCGACCGTGCCGTCAGCGGCAGTCAGCCTGGTCCTCACCGAGATGTGCCGATTGACCGACTCCGGTTCCGGAGCGAAGAGTCGCCAGTTCTGTTCGAACAGGGGATAGACCCACGCGTTGATCGGCTTGCTGTAAGACTTTGAAATCCTGTTCGAGGGGGCCACGTGCAGAAACAGCAGAAGCACGTGGACGACTGAGATTGCCAAGCACAGCGCGACCGCGAGGCTGATCGCCGTCCTGAGCGGTTGCGGTAGTCCGGAGAGCCCCTGGGAGGGACCACTCTGCCCGCCGGAGGACGGTGGCGCCGGTGGTGCACCGTTCGCGCCCCCCTCTTCCCCCCGTTCACGGGGTTCCTTCACATGAACTGACTCAATGCCACCCAGCACGGCCGCACCCGGTCCTTCCCCATCCTGACTGCACGCATCTGCTTCTCCCGAGCTTCCTGCGCACATCCGCGCCCCCGCCGACATGTTCGCGGCCCCTCGTTCAGAACGGGGCTGCGTTGCGGACCGGGGTGACGAGGGGCGTCATCCGTCTTCCCCGGTGCCTGATCCGGGGCGGGCACGCGGCGGAATCCGAGAGGATCCGCCGCGTGCCGCCCATTCATCCACTGCGAGCCGTCGCGTCGGAGGGCTCGCGCCCTCGTTGGAGCCGTCGTGTCGGACCGGCCCCCATAGGAAGCGAGAGGGCTGTCCGGCTTGCTGATTCGCCACCCTGTGGCTCGCGAATCAGCAAGGCCGTCCCGGTCCCGCTGTCCGTGCGACGAGGCTCGTCATCCCTGGTGTTTCGGCCGCTCTCCGTTGTTGCCGGAGTGCTGCCGGTGTCTCTTGGTCACCAGGAGAGTTGCTTCTGCGCTTCCTCGTAGCTGTCGCGCGCTTCCTTGTCACCCTTGTCACCGTGGTGCTCACCCGCGTCGCCAGGCTTCTGGCCCTTGCCGCCGTGGTGCTCACCCTTGTCACCGGGCTTCTGGCCCTTACCGCCGTGGTGCTCACCCTCGCCGCCCGGCTTCTGACCCTTGCCGCCGTGGTGCTCACCCTCGCCACCGGGATACTGGCCATGGCCACCGCCACCGCCCGGCCGACCGTGGTGGTCACCCTGGTCACCGTGATCACGGCCATGGCGGCCGTGGTGTCGTCCGTGGTCGCCGCCGCCGTTGCCGCCGGTGATGGAACCGGTAGTCGCGCCCGTGGTCGCGCCGGTCGTGTCACCACCCGTCGTGGCACCTGTTGTGGCACCGCCCGTCGTCGCACCGGTTGTCGCACCAGTGGTGGCGCCGGTGGTCTCTCCGGTGGTGGCGCCTGTGGTCGCTCCGGTGGTGTTGCCGGCGATGGTGCCGCCGGTGGTGACCCCGCCGGTCGTGAGTCCGCCCGAGGTGACCCCGCCGTTGGTGACACCGCCGGTGGTGATGCCGCCGATCAGTCCGCCGTCGGTGCCACCCGTCGTCGTGGTGGCGCCCGTTGTTGTCGCACCCGTGGTGGCGCCGGTCGTCGCACTGCCACACTGCGGGCGAGTGATCACATTGTTGATCATCGTGACGGAACCGTTCCGTGCCAGCGCCCGGCCGTTGATGGTCGCTGCGTCGTTCAAGGTGATCGACTGCAGCGCCATGATGGTGCCCACGAACCTGGTCCCCGAGCCGATGGTGGCGGAGGTTCCGATCTGCCAGAAGACATTGCACGGCGAGGCCCCGTTGATGAGGGACACCGAGCTGCCCGTGGCCGTCGTCAGCGCCTCTGGGATCTGGAACACCCAGACGGCGTTGGGGTCGCCTTGCGCGTCCAGCGTGAGCGTGCCGGTGAGGCCCATCCCTGCGGCGGCGGGGCGGCTGTAGACGCCCGGAACGAGCGTCAGACCACCGGCGTCCGGCGGGAGGGTGCCATCCGATGCCTGACCGGCGGCGTTGTTGTAGGCAGCGACCAGGTCGGTCTGGGCATCCGCGGGGACGGTACTCGGGGGTTGGTAAATGACCCCGTTCACGATGCCGGGCGGGAAAAAGCCGGTGATCGACGTCCCGGGACTCACTCCGAGATCGCCGTTGACCACGGAGGGACCAGTGTTGGTCACCGACTGGCCACCCAGAACCGCGAATGAGGTCGCCGTACCCAGGGGGACAGCGGTCGCAATGGCGTGGGCCTGCGTCTGTACGAAGCCCACGGCGCCTGCGATCATCACGGCGACCGCCGCGAACCAGGTCGCAAGTGTGCGCCGCTTGGGCGCTCCAAAGTATTTCAGCGTCATCGAGAGGCCCACTCCTGTGAGGAAACGCGGCGAATTCTTTTCTGCGACTCGTTTCGATGCCCGGTGAATCGCTCAACTCTTGCCGTTGCAATGCTAGCCCGCCGAAAACATGCACACGGGATTCATATGGGTGAATCCTGGAGCTAATCATCAACCGCGATACAGATAATCGAATAGTTACATCGGCGAGTTGCTGTCGGAGAAATCCTGTCCCCTTCACGGGGTCGGCCGGCCAGGAATCCCAACCAATTCGGAGCATGATTCGTCAACGCTCGTTATCCGGACGCGCGTTACGTGAACCGACCGAGCTTGGTGGTACAACCGCGGCGCGAGCGGCAGGAATCCCGCGTCTCAGCACTACCTTCGCCGGGTTGGGGCGCAACGCTGACGGGACTCTCGCGATGGCCTTCGCTTTCGCGGAGTGCTTCAGCGCTCTCAACTCCGGGCGCGTTTCCATGCATGCGTGAAGCGTGGAAGCTCCTCGTGCAGCAGACGCCCGGCCAGTGCACCGCCGAATACGACGACTCCCACGCCCACCAGCCAGGACTGGAGGACAAGGACGGTTCCGAAGGGACCGTAGGTGACGGCATTGGATGCGATCAGGGGCGAGAAGATGAGCCGGGAGAAGACCCTGAGGCCGACCAGGCCGATGACGGTGGCCAACGCACCGGGCAGCAGAGCCCGCCAGCGAACCCGCCCGCCGAGCAGAATGCGCTGCGACCACCAGAACAACAGGAGAGCGCTCAGCGCTGCGGCGAACCCGCCAGTCAGGGAGCCCCGCCACAGCCTGGTGGTGGCGGAAACGAAGAGATATGCGACGAGTACACAGAGCCACAGCACGTGCCGCCACCTCGCGTACCAGCGGGCCGAGGGCAGACCCCAGACCTTCTCGTAGCCGGTCTGCACCGCCGCCCCGAAGGTCAGACCGAATACGGCGAGGGCAGCAATACCGAAGGCAGTCGTGGTCCGCAGAGCCTGGCCGGGCCGGGCGAACAGCTCCTCGACCTGCTCTTTGGAGGCCATCGATACGCCGAGCCCGTCCCCGAGCCACTGCGCGAACCCCCGCCCGCGCTCCGGATCGGCCGCGGAGACAACGAGCAGCAACGGCACCAACGTGAGGAGTCCGAGCGCAGCGAACCCCAGCGAACGCGACCCCAGTTCAAGATCTGTGGAGCGCCGCCACCCCCGGCCGACAGGCGAGTCGCGGAATGCCCGGCGCAGCCGTCCGAAAAGGGATGTGCCGGCATGTGGAGACTTCTTCGGCATGCACGTGGACTATCACGGTCGACGACGTCCCGCGGTCTCACCTGTTGTCGGAAGTTGCCCTGCGCACTGCACATGCCTCACTGGGCGGGCAGAGCAGTGTCCCCCAACCCACTTTCCGAACGCGCCTGTTGGGGGACACCGAGAAAACGCTGGAAGATCAATCCGCAATGGGCAGATAGACCCGGTTGCCCTGCGCGGCGAACTCGGCCGACTTGGCCATCATCCCCGCCGCGATCTCTTCTTCGCTGGTCCCGGCAAGATCCGGGGCGAACTGCTCGGTGATGCTTCTGCTGATCTTCATCGAGCAGAACTTCGGGCCGCACATCGAGCAGAAGTGCGCGGTCTTCGCCGGCTCCGCCGGGAGTGTCTGGTCGTGGAAGGCGCGGGCCGTGTCCGGGTCGAGGGCCAGATTGAACTGGTCCTCCCAGCGGAACTCGAACCGCGCGTCCGACAGCGCGTCGTCCCACTCCTGCGCGCCCGGGTGTCCCTTCGCCAGGTCGGCCGCGTGGGCGGCGATCTTGTACGTGATGACGCCCGTCTTCACGTCGTCCCGGTCCGGCAGCCCCAGGTGCTCCTTGGGCGTGACGTAGCAGAGCATCGCCGTGCCCCACCAGGCGATCATCGCGGCGCCGATGCCCGAGGTGATGTGGTCGTAGGCGGGGGCGACGTCGGTCGTCAGCGGGCCGAGTGTGTAGAAGGGCGCCTCCTCGCAGATGTCCTGCTGGAGGTCGATGTTCTCCTTGATCTTGTGCATCGGGACGTGGCCCGGGCCCTCGATCATCGTCTGCACACCACGGGACTTGGCGATGCGGTTCAGCTCGCCCAGCGTCTCCAGCTCCGCGAACTGCGCCTCGTCGTTGGCATCCGCGATCGAGCCTGGCCGCAGGCCGTCGCCGAGCGAGTACGTGACGTCGTAGGCGGCGAGGATGTCGCAGAGCTCCTCGAAGTGCTCGTAGAGGAACGACTCCTTGTGGTGGGCCAGGCACCACGCCGCCATGATCGAGCCGCCGCGGGAGACGATGCCGGTCTTGCGGCGGGCGGTCAGCGGGACGTACGGGAGGCGGACGCCGGCGTGGACCGTCATGTAGTCGACGCCCTGCTCGGCCTGCTCGATGACGGTGTCCTTGTAGATCTCCCAGGTCAGTTCCTCGGCCTTGCCGTCGACCTTCTCCAGCGCCTGGTAGAGGGGGACGGTGCCGATGGGGACGGGGGAGTTGCGCAGTACCCACTCGCGGGTGGTGTGGATGTTGCGGCCGGTGGAGAGGTCCATGACCGTGTCGGCGCCCCATTGGGTGGCCCAGGTCATCTTGTCCACCTCCTCCTCGATGGAGGAAGTGACCGCGGAATTGCCGATGTTGGCGTTGACCTTCACCAGGAACCGCTTGCCGATGATCATCGGCTCGATCTCCGGGTGGTTGACGTTCGCCGGGAGTACGGCGCGGCCCGCCGCGATCTCCTCGCGGACGACCTCGGGCGCGACGTTCTCGCGGAGCGCCACGTACTCCATCTCCGCCGTGATCTCGCCCCGGCGGGCGTACGCGAGCTGGGTCACGGCCCGCCCGTCGCGCCCGCGCCGGGGCAGGCGCGGGCGGCCGGGGAAGACCGCGTCCAGGTTGCGCAGGCCGCCGCGCGGCGAGGTGTGCTTGATGCCGTCGTCCTCGGGGCGCACCGGACGGCCGGCGTACTCCTCCGTGTCGCCGCGGGTGATGATCCAGTTCTCCCGCAGCGGCGCGAGGCCGCGGCGGACATCGGTTTCGACATTGGGGTCGGTGTACGGGCCGGAGGTGTCGTAGAGCGTGACGTCCTGCCCGTTGGTGAGGTGCACTCGCCGCACCGGGACCCTCAAGTCCGGGCGCGAACCGGTCACGTGGTCCTTGTGCCAGCCGATCTCGGTCGAGTCGCCGCTGGCAGGCGTGCGTGCGTCCTGAATGGTCATGAGACCTACTCCCTACGCCGGCATTACCCGGTAACAGGTTCGGCGGTCGACGCAGCGGCTTCCGTGACGGTCCCCGGCATCGGCCGGACACCCCCTACGGAGGTCAGCGCCCTCTCAGCCCGGTGCTCCGAGCTCCCGCGTGTGCAGAAAGGCGCCACCACGGTAACGGGTCGTTCCGGTACGGGAAAAGGGGGTCTCCCGGAGCGGACGTCGCGCCGGGCCCCGGACCGGTCCCGTCGTCGGGACCGACGCCGGTGCGCAGGCGCGTGCGGATGCGGATGCGGATGCGGTCATGTTGCCGTCCGACCGCGGACCGGACGGCGGGCATCACGCCGCACACCGTCCTTGCGATGATCGGGCGGTGACGCCAACGCCCGAGCCCCACTCGCACAGCCACTCCCACAGTCACGGCCCTGCCGCGCCCGTCTCCCAGCATCTGCGCAAGATCATCGCCGCGGTGCTGATCCCGTTCGCCGTGGCCGTGGTCGCCGGCCTGATCGTGCTCTGGCCGGGCGGGGTGCCCGATCACGAACGGTCCGGGGTCGGCTTCGACCGGCAGACGGAGTCCGGCCGGGTCGTGAAGGTCGAGGAGGTCGACTGCAAGGACGTCAACGTCCAGCCGCAGCAGCCCCCGTCCGCCGACGGTTCGCGGACGCAGCCCCCGGGCGGCGCGGAGAAGTCTCCCGGCACCTGCAAGCGGGCGACGGTCGAGGTGACCTCGGGCAAGGACTCGGGCCGGAGGTTCGAGGAGATCGTGCAGCCCGACGCGCCGCGTCAACTGACCACCGGGCAGGGCGTCGTGGTGGCGTACGCGCCCGGCGCCCCCCGCGAACTGCAGTACTCCGTCACCGACGTGGACCGCGGATTCCCCATGGCGCTGCTCGCGGGGATCTTCGCGCTCGCCGTCGTGCTGGTGGGCCGGATGCGGGGGCTGATGGCGCTGATCGCCCTGGCCGTCAGTTTCGCCGTCCTGTCGTTCTTCATCCTTCCGGCGATCCTGCACGGTTCGAACCCGCTGATCGTGGCCATGGTCGGCAGCAGCGCGATCATGCTGATCGCCCTCTACACCTGCCACGGCCTCAACGCACGGACGTCCGTGGCGGCCCTCGGCACGCTGGTCTCCCTGCTGCTGATCGGGCTGCTGGGTTCGGTGTTCATCGGCTGGGCTCAGCTCACCGGGAACACCTCGGACGAGACCGGGCTGATCCACGGCCTCTATCCCGGCATCGACCTCAGTGGTCTGCTGCTGGCCGGTGTCGTCATCGGCTCGCTGGGCGTCCTGGACGACGTGACGGTCACGCAGACGTCGGTGGTGTGGGAGCTGAAGCAGGCCGACGAGGCGATGACGGCGCGTCAGCTCTACCGTGCGGGCCTGCGCATCGGCCGGGACCACATCGCCTCGGTGGTGAACACGCTCGTCCTGGCGTACGCGGGCGCTGCCCTGCCGCTGCTGCTTCTGTTCTCGGTCGCGCAGAGCGATGTGGGGACCGTGGCGAACAGCGAGCTCGTCGCGGAGGAGATCGTACGGACCCTGGTCGGCAGCATCGGGCTGGTGGCGTCGGTGCCGGTGACCACGGGCCTGGCCGCGCTGGTCGTCTCCGCGGACCGGCCGGCGCCGGGGGCGGAGAGCCGCCCCCGGGCCGCTAGCGGTCGCCGGAGGAGGAAGAAGTGAACTTCCGCACCACGTAGATGAGTCCGGCGACGAGAGCGACGAGCACCAGCGCCTTGAAGAGCAGCGCGATGACGACGCCGACCACCTTGAGGATGATGCCGCCGAAGACGAGGAGCGCGAGCAAGGGCACCGCGACCCACTTCACCCACCACGGCAGACCCGCGTAGATCTCCTTGACCGCCACGTCCGTCCCCTGCTTCCGCTTCTCGCTCCCGGTCCTTCCGGAAGGGTCGTTGCTGCGTTCGATGCTAGGCGGGCGGGGAGTCCCGCGGAGGGCCGCGGGCCCCCGTCCTTCCCTGACCGGTCCCCTAGGGACAGGGAGCCCGCGTCTCAGCTCTCAGGGGGAGAGAAGACGACCAGGACGCGCAGGTCCTCGGTGATGTGGTGGAACTTGTGGGCGACGCCGGCCGGTACGAAGACGACGCTGCCGCGCGCGACCTGGGTGGTCTCCATCCCGACGGTGACCGAGGCACGGCCGCTCACCACGAAGTACACCTCGTCCTGGCGGTGCGGCTGCTGAGGGTCGGCGGACCCGGCATCGAGCGCGTACAGCCCGACCGACATGTTCCTTTCGCGAAGAAACTGAAGGTATGCACCATCGTTGGCGGCGCGCTCCGCCTCCAGTTCATCCAGCCGGAACGCCTTCATCCCTGTCCCACCCTTAAGCATCGCCGATCAGGTCTGTCACGATCTCACCATGAAGCAATTCCTCGTCAAGACGATCGCGAACGCGGCGGCCCTGGCCGTGGCCATCTGGCTGCTCAAGGACATCACGCTCACAGGCGACAACACGGGCCGCGAGGTCCTCACCCTGATACTCGTGGCCCTGCTCTTCGGGCTCGTGAACTTCTTCGTCAAGCCGGTCGTCAAGCTGCTCGCGCTCCCGCTCTACATCTTCACCCTCGGCCTGATCTCGCTGGTGATCAACGCCCTGATGCTGCTGCTCACCTCCTGGCTGGCGGGTGAGTTCGATCTCTCCTTCCATGTGGAGGGCTTCTGGACGGCAGTCCTCGGCGGCCTGATCGTCGCGATCGTGTCCTGGGCGATGCACATGGTTCTCCCGGACGACGACGACTGAACCCGGTGACGGATGATGGGCCCATGAGCCCGTCCCCCCGTCCCCCGTACCGCGTGTGCTTCGTGTGCACCGGCAACATCTGCCGCTCGCCCATGGCCGCGGCCGTCTTCCGTGCCCGCGTGGAGGAGGCCGGGCTCGACGCGCTGATCGAGGTGGACTCCGCGGGCACGGGCGGCTGGTTCGAGGGCGAGGAGGCGGACGGAAGGACCATCGAGGTCCTGCTGGGTTCCGGCTACGCCTCCGGGCACGCGGCCCGGCAGTTCCGTGAGCAGTGGTTCACCGAGCGCGATCTGGTCATCGCGCTCGACCGCGGACACCTCCGGGAGCTGCGGGCCCTGGCCCCCACCCCCGAGGACGCGGCCAAGGTGCGGCTGCTGCTGTCGTATGTCGACGACACCGGCGACGGCTCCGACGTTCCCGACCCCTACTACGGCGACCGCGAGGGCTTCGAGCACTGCCTCGCCCTCATCGAGCCCGCCGCGGAGGCGCTGCTCGACGCGGTGCGCCCGTCCCTCGGCGACCACCAGGAGGCGGCACATGACCGGTGACGGAACCCGCGTCGTACGCGCCGGCCTGCCCGAGCCCGCGGCATACGAACCGGCGCTGCCCGGCCCGGTCTTCGCCGCCCACTACCACCTGCCCGGCGACGCCGTCGGCCCGTACACCTACGGCCGCGACGGCAACCCGACCTGGACCGGGCTGGAGCGGGCCATCGGCGAGCTGGAGGCCCCCGGCGCGGACGACGTGCAGACCGTGGCGTTCCCCTCCGGCATGGGGGCGATCTCCGCCGTGCTGCTCTCCCAGGTGCGCTCCGGCGACGCGGTGGTGCTCCCCGACGACGGCTACCAGGCGCTGCCGCTGGTGCGCGAGCGCCTGGAGGCGTACGGGGTCGAGGTACGCACCGCGCCGACCGCGGGCGACGCGCAGATCGAGCGGGTACGGGGCGCGAAGCTGCTGTGGATCGAGACGCCGTCCAACCCCGGCCTGGATGTGTGCGACATCCGGCGCCTCGCGGACGCCGCGCACGCGGCGGGCGCGCTGGTCGCCGTCGACAACACCCTTGCCACTCCGCTCGGTCAGCGCCCGCTCGGCCTGGGTGCCGACTTCTCGGTGGCCAGCGGCACCAAGGCGCTGACCGGCCACGGCGATCTGCTGCTCGGCTACGTCTCATGCCGCGACCCCGAACGCGCCGCCGCCGTACGACTGTGGCGCAAGACCGCCGGTGCCGTCCCCGGCCCGATGGAGGCCTGGCTCGCCCATCGCTCGCTGGCCACCCTCCACCTGCGGGTCGACCGGCAGGCGGCGAACGCCCTCGCCCTCGCCGAGGCGCTGCGCGACCGCCCGGAGATCACCGGCCTGCGCCACCCCGGCCTGCCCTCCGATCCCGCGCATGCCCTCGCGGCGCGGCAGATGCGCGGCGGCCGGTTCGGCTGCGTGGTGTCCTTCGCCCTGCCGGACCGGGCGCACGCGGAGCGATTTCTGGCCGCCCTGCGTCTGGCCGACGACGCGACGAGCTTCGGCGGCGTACGGTCCACGGCCGAGCGGCGCGGGCGGTGGGGCGGGGACGCGGTACCGGAGGGTTTCATCCGCTTCTCGGTGGGCGTCGAGGACGCGGAGGACCTGGTCGCGGACGTGCTGCGGGCCCTGGACGAGGCGGCGGGCGCGTAGCGGGGGGAGCGTGCGGAATGCGGACGGTCGCCCCGTTTCGGGCGGCTCGAGCCTCCCCCCTCGTGGCTCGAACCGCCCCGGTTCAACGCGCAACGAACCGTTGATTCCAGGCTAGTTGACTCTGCGTCAGTGTCCAATCACAGTAGCGACACATGCCTATCGACAAATTTATAGTTGGCAGCTGTCCGCGCGCCGTCGATCATGAGGAGTGGGCATGGATCTGGCCCTGCTCCGTACCTTCGTCGCCGTGCACCGAGCCGGGTCCTTCACCCGCGCCGCCGCCCTCCTCGGGCTCTCCCAGCCCGCCGTCACGAGCCAGATCCGGTCGCTGGAACGGCAGTTGGGGCGCCCCCTCTTCCTCCGGCAGGCCCGCGGCGTCACCCCCACCACCACCGGCGACGAACTGGCCCACAAGGTCGCCCCGCACCTCGACGCCCTGCTGGAGATCACCGAAGCGGGCCTCGACGAGGGCTCCGCGGAGCGCACGCTCCATCTGGCGGGCCCGCCGGAGTTCACCGCGCAGCGTGCGCTGCCCGCGCTCACCCCGCTCATCGGCCAGGGCCTGGACCTCCGCACCGCGTTCGGCAGTGCGGAGGACACCCTCGACGGACTGGCCGCGGGCCACCACGACCTCGTGATCACCACGGCCCGTCCCCGGGGCGGGCTGCTCACTTCCACACCGCTGTGCGACGAGGAGCACGTCCTGGTCGCCTCCCCCCGGTGGGCGGCGCGGATCGGCGCGACGGGCGGGGTGCAGGTGCACGGGGCGCGGGCGCTGGACGAGTTGCCCGTGGTGGAGGTCCACGAAAGCATGCCGCTGGTCTCCCGCTACTGGGCGGCCGTCTTCGACGCCAAGCCGGCCGCCCCGGCGACAGTCGTCGCACCCGATCTGCGGGCCGTCCTCGGCTGTGCCGTCTCCGGCGTGGGACTGGCCGTACTGCCTCGCTATCTGTGCGAGGACGCGCTGGACACCGGGGAACTCGTCGCCCTCCTCGATCCGCCGGTGCCGCCGCTGCGCACCTACTTCCTGGCCGTGCGGGCCGGGACGCTGGCGCTGCCGCACCTGGCCCGGGCGTACGAATGGCTGCTGCGTGCGGCCGCGGACTGGTGACGGGGCGGCGCCTCGGGGGGCGTGGCGGTCACGGAGCACCGAGGATGCGGGGGCGCGGGGCGCGGGGCGCGGGGCGCGGGGCGCGGCGACTGCCGACACGACTTTGCCCCGCGGCGGTTTCGGCGGGCCGGACCTGGGCCACATCTTCTCCATGACCGTTCGCCCCGTGGTCAAACGCACCGCTCGCGCCATCCTGCTCGACGGCGACCAGATGATCCTTATCAAGCGGACCAAGCCCGGCTACGCGCCGTACTGGATCACGCCGGGCGGCGGCGTCGAGCCCGGGGACGCGACCGTCGTGGACGCGCTGCACCGCGAGGTCGATGAGGAGCTGGGCGCGAAAGTCACCGACGTCGTACCGGTCTTCGTCGACACCGTCGAGCACATCAGCGACGGCGGGGTGACGGGCGTCAAGGTCCAGCACTTCTTCGTCTGCCGGCTGGAGTCGATGGACCCCTCGCGGCGGCACGGCCCGGAAGTGGACGAGCCCTGCGGGCAGTACGAGATCGTGCGCATCCCGTTCACGCGGGTCGGGATCGCCTCGGTGGAGGTGGTGCCGCTGTCGCTGCGGCACTACCTGGACGGCAACATCGAGGGCGTACGCGCGTTGCACGCGCCCGACCTCGGTTGAGGTTCGCCGTCCCACCCTGCCCAAGCCATGGCCCTCACGCCCTGACGCCCCGGCGCCCTGGGATCAGCGCCAGTGAGCGGGACGGTCGAGCCCCTTGGGCAGACGGGTCGCCGCGTCCCCCCTGGCCGCATTGGCCTGGGGCTGGGTGAGGAAAAGGCTCCCGGTCAGATCGGCACCGCACAGATCGGCGTCCCTGAAGTCCGCCCCGAGGAGATCGGCACCGCGGAGATCGGCGGTGCGGAGACGGGCCGCGATGAGGAGCGCGCCGCGGAGGTCGGCTCCCCGCAGATCGGCCCTGTCGAGGCGGGCACCGACGAGATCGGCTCCCCTGCGCTTCCTGCGCGGGCCGGGGACGGTGGCCCTGACCAGTTCGCTGGCCCGCTCCAGCAGGGCGCCCACGTCCCGGCGGACGGCGGCGACGTCCAGATCCACCAGGTCCTCCGGGCTGCCGTGGGTGAGGCGTTCGGTCGTGTCGAGCGCCCGGCGCAGGTCGTCGTGGACGGGGCGGGCCTGCGGCCAGGCGAGCGCCTCGGTGAGGTAGCGGAGCAGTTCCTGGAGCTGCCGCATCACGGGGAAGACCGCGAACATCCGCCGCGCAGTCTCCGGCGCCTTCCGCCAGTCCTCCCCGCCGAAGGTGATCTTCGAGACCTTCTGGCCCGCGCCGAAGCAGTCGAAGACCGTACAGCCGGAGAAGCCCCGCTCCCGCAGGTCGGCGTGGATACCGCAGCGGAAGTCCGTTCGCAGGTGGGTACAGGGCTCACCCGCGGCCTTGTCGGCCGCGAAGTCCGCGGAGCGGGCGAAGGGAAGCGCCGCACAGCACAGCCCGAAGCAGTTCGCGCAGTCCGCCCGCAGAGCGCCGGGGGCCGTACCGTCTCCGCCGTCTCCGTGCGCGGGAGCGGCCTGGTCCTTCGGGGCCAACGTGCGTGACCTCCTGCCGTGGGACGAGACGCCCGTACGTGATCGCGGGACGTCGTCCCATTGTCCCCGACGTCCCGCACCAGCCTGTCCGCCGGAGCGAGCGGGCGGCCTCGGGTCTAGACGAACCAGCCGGTGAACGGCTGCTGCTCGGGCTCCTCGGCCCGCCGCTTCCGCGCATCGGCCAGCACCTGCTCCGCAGCCGCGACGAACGAATGACCCGGCGCCGCCTGCCGCTTCTGGGGCTCCCGCTCCTTCGCCTCGGCGGCCGCACCGAAGAAGTCGCCGCCCTTGCGCTTGACGTCGTCCGTGCCCCAGGCCCGGCGCCCGCGCTCCTGCGGCGGGATCTTCTGCAGATGCGGGATGTGCTTGGCGCAGTGGATGTACGCCTCCTCGACCGTGACTTCGACCCAGAGCTGGGCGCGGCGGCCGGGGACCGGGTCCACCGGCAGGTCCGGGTGCGCCGCGCGCATGTCGGTGTCGGGCACGATGCGGGCGCGGCCGTTGACGTGCAGACCGATCCGGTCCCGCAGGAAGTCGACCATGAGGATGCCCAGATGGGGGTTCTCCTCGATGTTGCCGAGGCTGGCGAGCACGCCGTTGCCCCGGTACTCGGGGTAGACGAGCGTCTTCTCGTCCACGACCTGGAGGAAGCCGGGCGGGCCGGCGCGGAAGGTGGAGTCGCACTCGCCGTGCCGGTCGGCCGTGGCGAGGAAGAACATCTCCTGGCGCCCGACGAACTCCCGCATCCGGTCGTTCAGCCGGTCGAGCACCTGCTCCTCGTAGAAGCGGTCCGCTCGTCGGCTGGTGTCCATCCGCTCCTGGAGCGCGTGTTCGCCGTCGCTGCCCGGTCGTACGGCGGTACGCACCGTGACCGGAGTCGGGCCGTCGCCGACTGGTTCCGCCCCCACCAGAATCCTCCCTATGCGCCCTGACCGGGCGCGGACGCGACCAGCTCTTCTATGGAGTCGTGACGGATCCGGTGGGGCGGAATGCCGATCCCGACAAGGGTGTCGATGCCGTTGCGGACCATCCCGGCAGGTCCGGAGAGATAGGCGTCGTAGGTGTCCCAGGGGCCGAACTGGCGCACCACCTCGGGCAGCGGGCCGCTCAGAACCCCGGCCGGGGCACGGCCGTCGGCGACGACCGGGCGGACGCGGAGCCACGGGTGCGTCTGCTCGAGCCGCTGCATGGTGTCGATGTCGTACAGGTCGTGGTCGCTGCGCGCGCCGTAGAAGACGTCGACCGCGCGCTTGCGGCCGTGCTCGGCAACGTCCTCGACGAGCGCCTTGATGGGCGCGATCCCGGTGCCGCCGCCCAGGCACAGCAGACCGTTGTCGTTGTTGTGGTCGACGGTCATGGATCCGACGGGCGGACCGAGGCGGATGACGTCGCCGGGACGTGCGCGGTGGACGAGGGCGTTGGAGACCCAGCCCGCCGGGACCGCCCTGATGTGGAAGGAGAGCAGGCCGTCGGGGCGGGGCGCGGAGGAGAAGGAGAAGTGGCGCCAGACGCGCGGCCACCACGGGGTCTCCAGCGTCGTGTACTGGCCGGCGCGGAAGGCGTAGGGCTGGCTCGGCCGCACCGTGATGACCGCGATGTCGGAGGTGCGCAGGTCGTGGGAGACGACCTCGGCGTCCCACCAGGCGGGGGCGGTGCGCTCGTCCACCGCCGCGGCGTCGATCATGATCTGGGAGATCGCGGTGTAGGCGCGCACCCAGGCGGCCTCCGTCTCCGCGTCCCAGCTCTTCGTGGCGTAGCGCCCGAGCGCGAGGAGCAGGCACTCGCCGACGGCCGGGTAGTGCTCGGGCTGCGTGCCGTACTTCCGGTGGCCGCGGCCGAGACCGACGAGGTACTCGGTGAGCGTTCCGGCGTCGTCGACATGCTCGGCGGCGGTGAGCAGCGCGCGGAACAGCCGGTCGCGCTGGGTGTCCATGGCGGCGGGGAAGAGCTCGCGCAGATCGGGATGGCGGACGAAGAGCATCGCGTAGAAGTACGAGGTGACCTTGTCCGCCACGGGGTCGATCTCGGCCATGGTGCGGCGGATGAGAATCGCGTCGGGCGAAGGGGACCCGCTGTCCGTGTCTGCGGTGGCCCGGGCGCCGGCGGTGTCGGCGACCGTGCTGTCGGCGACGGCGGCGGCGTTCGTGCCGGGGCCGGGGGTCGCGGTGGGCGGGACGGCGGTTCCGGTGGCGGGGGTCCCGGCACTCGGGGTCCCGGCGTCCGGGGTCCCGGTGCGGTCCCGTCCGGCGTCCGCGGGCGGAGCGGTCGGGCGGTCGCTGCCCGGCCCGGGGCCCGGCGCGGGCTGCGGGACCGACTGGGGAGCGGGGGCCTGCGGGGGGACGGGCGCCTGCGGGGCCGCCTGTGCGGGTGCCTGTGGTGCGGACGAGCCGCCGAAGAAGGAGAAGCCCCCCGAGCGGTTGTCCGGCTGCGCGGAATCGTTCCGCCTGGACTCGGCCGGTCCGGCTCCCGCGGGCCCTGCCCCGTTCTGCCCCGGCACGGGCCCGGATCCGGGTCTCGGCCCGTAGAACGAGGAGGCGGGAGCGGTCTCCGCCGGGCGAGGGCCGTCATGGGTGGGCCCCTGGGGCACGGGATAAGGCGGCGGGGTGGCGAAGTACGAGCTGTGGGGCGGCTCTCCGGGTACCGGACCGCCGTTCCGCCCCGGCTCGGCGCCGTTCTGTCCTGGTTCCCCGTCGGATGTCCGCTGGTGTTCGTCCGCCCGCTGCCGCCCCGGGTACGCGCCCTGCGCGGTGTGCGGAGCCGGTTCCGGGCGACGGTCCGTGCCGGGCGTGCCCACCGGCCGTATCGCGCTCACCGGGCGGCTGGGTATCCGGTCTTCCCCCTGCTCCTGGTCCCCGCCCTCGGGAGCACTCTGCTTCCGACTCGGGGTCGGGGTGAACCAGCCCCTGTCGCCGCCGGAGCCATTGTTGTCGGCCGGCGTCGTGGTCGGAGCATCCATGGTCTGCCTCGCCTCGAACGTCTTTCGGTCGTCATTCCGTCGGTCTTGGCCGGTCATTGCACTTGCGGGCACTTCCGAACTCGGAATGTGCCGGCAAATTCACCGCTCCTTCTGGATCACTGCCTCACGAGTGTTGACCACAGGCACCAACCTCAGCAAGACCCCATGAAGCGGACAGAGGCCCCGTGCAGTGACATTGGCCGCGACTTCCCTCCCGTGCAGCGTGCCACCCCCACCCTCTCCGGCGGACAAAATGCCGGAAGTCCGGGCAACGGCGGCCCCGTTCCCGTTAGGCTGTCGCTTCCCCACGCCTTGTTGTCGCACGGCCTCACGGCAGAACCGGACTCGACCATACCGGGCCAGGTTGAATCCACAAGCCCCGATCTCGCGCCCCGACGAAATCGGTTGCGCACCCGGTGATCTCGCCCACATTCCACTGAATTCTCTTGTCACCTGACGAGTAGTGAATTACCCGCGGTTACGCAACAGTTCGTACGCCTCGCGCAGATCCCGCCCCGTGTACGCATACGAGGCGAGCCCGCTGACATGGTGGTCCGCGTTCACGGCGACCGACGACGGCAGCGCCGCGAACAGCTCCGCGTCCGACATCGAGTCGCCGTAGGCCACGCAGTCCGCGCGGCGCACACCGAACCGCTCGCACAACGCGTCGGCGACGGTCACTTTCGCGCCCGCGGACAGGATCCCCGCGGGATCGACCGGCTCGCGGAACGGCACCGCCGGGAAGCGCGACCCGTGCGTGGCGTGTGCGCCCCAGTCCCTCAGCCGGTCGACGAAGAAGCCGGGCGACAGCGAGATCACCGCGCAGTAGTCCCCGCCCGCGCGGATGTCCGCCCACACCTCGCGGATGCCCGAGAGCCACGGCGCACCCTCGAAGGCCGCCGTCACATGCGCCTCCGTGAGATCCGCCCACAACTCGCGCACGCGCAGCGCGAATTCCGGCGGTTCGATCCGCCGGGTCGCGAAGTCGCGCTCGAGTGCCGCGATCTCCTCGGCCAGGCCGAGCTGCCGGGATATCTCGACGGGGGCGGCCGAGCCGTACAGCAGCGTGCCGTCGAGGTCGAAGAGGTGGAGGCGGGGCATGCGGCGAGCCTAGGGGAGCGGCCGGACGGCGGGCGAGGTCGGGCATCGCCGCCGGGCAGGGGCCGAGGTGCGCGAACGACGGGCAACACGGTCCCGGCAACGACGCCATCGCCAACCCGAGGGCACGGGCCTCCTACGGTGGGAGGCCCCGCGAATACTCCCGCCGTGCGACGACCGACGGCGCCGGGCCCGCGACCGTGGGAGCCATGAAGCAGCTCTCCCGCCCGGCCCGCCGGGCCCTCCTCGTCGTCCACGTCGGCGTGTCCGTCGGCTGGCTCGGCCTGACCGTCGGACTGCTCGCCCTCGGCATCACGGCCGCGATCACGGGTTCGGCGGAGACCGCCGAGGCCTCGTACCGCTCGATGCAGGTCTTCGGCGATTGGCTGATCCTTCCGATCGCGGTGCTGTCCCTCGTCAGCGGGCTCGTGCTGTCGCTGGGCACCCGGTGGGGCCTGGCCCGGTACCGCTGGGTGTGCACCAAGTTCTGGCTCACGCTCGTCGCGACCGCCGCCACGGCCTTCTCCCTCCGCCCCGCGATCGACGACGCCGCGCGAGCCGTGGCGTCCGCGGAGCCCGTCGGGGCCGCGGCGACCGATCTGGTCGTCGCGCCGTCCGTCGCCACGGCGCTGTATGTGTTCGTCACCGCGATCTCGGTGCTCAAGCCCTGGGGGCTCACCCGGCGCGGGCGTCGCGCACGCGACACCGGCCGTTCCTCCGGCGTTGACGCAGCCGGTCGGCGGAGGAAGGCCACGTCGGACAGCCTGGCGTCATGACGTTGCTGAGGACCGCACCGATCCGCCGTCTGTCCCGCGCCGACCTCCCCCGCTGCCTCGACCTCTCCGCCGGTCGCGGCCGGCCGAGCGACGACCGCACCTGGCAGCTTCTGCTGTCCGCCGGTGAGGGCTTCGGCATCGACGACCCGGACGGTGACGGTCTGATCGGATCGTTCGTCCTCACCCGCTACGGCCCCGAACTGGCGTGTCTGAGCACGGTGCTGGTCGCGGAGCGCCATGCGCGGCGCGGCCTCGGCCGCCGGCTGGTGGCCCGTGCGCTGGAGGAGGCGGGCGGCACACCGGTCTTCCTCTTCGCCACCGACCCCGGCCCCGGCGACTCCGACCGCCGCTGCGCCCTGTACGAGCGGTTCGCCTTCCGTACGGTCGGCCGCGCGACGGCGTACACCGGCCGCTTCCGGCCCGCGCCCGCCGCTCCCGGAGCGCCGGAGGGAACCCGCCGTGCGACCGGGGCCGATCTCCCGGCGATCCTCGGGCTCGATGCCGAGGTCTTCGGCTCGGACCGGATGCATCTGCTGACGCGGATGCCCGCGTTCGTCGATCAGGTCCGCGTCACCGAGGGGCCGGGCGGCCTGACCGGGTTCGCGGCCGCCCGGCGCTGGGCCGGTGCCACCGTGATCGGACCGGTCGTCGCCGAGGACGACCCGTCCGCGCGCCGGCTGATCGCGGACTTGGCCGTCCGTACGGAGGGAGAGATCCGGCTGGATCCCGACGCCCGCCACCGCGCGCTCGGGAAGTGGCTCGACGCCCGCGGTCTGGCGCCGCGCACGTCCAGCGCCGTGATGCTCCGCGGCGCCCTGGACCTGCCCGGGGATCATCGCCGTCGCTTCGCGCCGATGGCTGTGACGCTGGGCTGACGCCGCCCCGCCCCCTCCGTCGGGTAGGGGAAGCCTCAGCCACGAGCCGATGCGGCGTGCCTGGAGTCGTTCGTGCTCCCCGCCACGATGCGGCTGTCAGCGGCGGCGTCCTTGCTGTCGCCGCTGTTCCTGCGCTCCAGCGCCCCGGAGAGGAAGGCGAGCACAAGGGCGGAGGCGGCGAGTGCGGCACCCACCCAGTTCGGGGCCGTGTAGCCGAAGCCGGCCGCGATGACCATGCCACCCAGCCAGGCCGCCAGCGCGTTGCCGAGGTTGAACGCACCGATGTTGACGGCGGAGGCGAGGGTGGGGGCGCCCGCCGCCTGGTCCAGCACCCGCTTCTGCAGCGGCGGCACGGTGGCGAAGCCCAGGGCGCCGATCAGGGCGATGCTGACGGCGGCCGCGATCTTGTGGTGCGCGGTCACGGTGAACAGCGCCAGTACCAGGGCGAGGGCGCCCAGCGTCACGTACAGCATGGGCATCAGCGCCCGGTCGGCGAACCTCCCGCCGATCAGATTGCCGCCGACCATGCCGAGGCCGAAGAGGACGAGAAGCCAGGTGACGGAGGCGTCCGCGAAGCCCGCGGCCTCGGTCATCATCGGCGTGATGTAGGTGATGGCCGCGAAGACGCCGCCGAAGCCGAGGACCGTCATCGCCATCGCGAGCAGGACCTGGACGTTGCGGAACGCGGCCAGTTCGTGGCGGAGCCGTACGCCCTCGGGACGCGGCTGCCGGGGGACGAGCCGGGCGATACCTGCCAGGCCGAGGACACCGAGCCCCGCGACGATCGCGAAGGTGACGCGCCAGCCGAGGTTCTGGCCGACCAGAGTGCCGAGCGGGACGCCTACGACGTTGGCGACGGTGAGACCGGTGAACATCATCGCGATGGCTCCGGCCCGCTTGTGCGGGGCGACCAGGTCGGCGGCGACCACCGAGCCGATGCCGAAGAACGCGCCGTGCGCGAGCGAGGCGAGCACCCGGCCCGCGAGCATCACGCCGAAGGCGGGGGCGAGCGCCGAGAGCACGTTGCCCGCGATGAACAGTCCCATCAGGAGCATCAGCATCCGCTTCCGCTCCACTCGGGTGCCGAGCACCGTCATCAGCGGCGCACCGATGACGACTCCGAGGGCGTAGCCGGTGACCAGGAAACCTGCGGTGGGGATCGAGACGCCGTAATCGGCGGCGACCTCCGGCAGAAGCCCCATGATCACGAATTCCGTGGTGCCGATACCGAAGGCGCCGATGGCCAGCGCCAGGAGTGCGAGCGGCATGAGTAGCGCCCTTCCTGCATGGTGTGATGCGCGTGCTTGTTTCCGGCGTTGACAATAATTGCAGACGCTGCCTATTTGCAAGCGCGGGATATTGTGAAGCTGGCCTATCCTGGTCGCAGGGAGCGCGAGCGCCGGGAGAGAGCGGTACCGGCCCGTCGCGTGCCGGCCCCGGGACGAACACGGGCCCGCGCCCGGCCGCGGACAGGACAAGACACCCAGGAGGGCACCGGATGACCGAACCGGAGCGGGACGGGCAGACAGCGCCCGAGCGGTACCTCGCCCAGAACTGGTGCGCCCTGTCCCTGCTGCACGGCAGGATCGAGGCGCACATCGAGCGCGCCCTGCAGGCCGCGCACGAACTGAGCGTCCGCGAGTTCTCCGTCCTGGACGTGCTCAGCGGACAGCACTCCGGCGAGGGCGGCCATCTGCGGATGAACCAGCTCGCCGACTCGGTGGTGCTCAGTCAGAGCGCGACGACCCGCCTGGTCAACCGCCTCGAGGACCGCGGACTGCTGACGCGCTACCTCTGCCCCACCGACCGGCGCGGCATCTATACGGAGGTCACCACCGCGGGCCGGAAGCTGCTGGATGCCGCCCGCCCGACGAACGACCATGCGCTGCGCGAGGCACTGGACCAGGCCGCGAAGTCACCGGAGCTGGCTCCGCTCGTGGCGGCGGTGGAGGGACTCGGACCGGGGTCGGTTCCGGTCCGGCGGGTACCAGGCCACGATGCGGAACCGGAGCCGCATGGACGGTCCGGCCGGATCGAGCCCGCCCCCGCGTAGGGCACGTACGGGGGGCTGCCGAGGGCCACGGCCACCTCACGCATCCGTCCTGCCGCCCCACAGGCCGCACCGCGGGAAGCCGTCCGGGCGACGCCCCGTAGCCTGCCCGCATGAGCGACCTCACCATCCGTCCGGCGGTCCCGGCCGACGTACCCGCCATCGTCGCGATGCTGGCCGACGACCCGCTCGGCGCGCAGCGCGAGTCCCTGGACGAACTCGCCCCGTACCACCGGGCCTTCGAGCGGCTGACGGACGACCCCAACCAGCGGCTGGTGGTCGCGACCCGCGACGGCCGTACGGTCGGCACGCTCCAGCTCACCCTGATCCCCGGCCTGTCCCGGCGCGGTGCCACGCGTTCGATCATCGAAGCCGTACGCATCCACGCCGACGAGCGCGGGAGCGGCCTCGGAAGCCGTCTCATCGAGTGGGCCGTCGAGGAATCACGGCGCCAGGACTGCCAGTTGGTGCAACTCACCTCGGACGCCAGCCGGACCGATGCCCACCGTTTCTACGAGCGCCTCGGCTTCACGGCCTCCCACGTCGGCTTCAAGCTCGTCCTCTGACAGCTCTCGCCTCACAGCGCTCACTGCCGGAGTGCCCTGCCGCGCTCGTGCTCCGGCGTACGGTGAGCGGAGGTGGGCCCGGCGGGGATCACGGAGGCAGGCGATGAGCGGTGGGCGGTGGATCGGCGCCGAGGAGCGCCGCGCCAGGATCGGCGTCCGGCACCGCCTCGCCGCGTCCCACCGTGCCGCCACCGCCGAGGAGACCGCGGACGCGGTCGTCGGCCTGCACGCCACCGATGCCGCGACGGTCTTCCTCTCCGCCGGTGCCCGGCTGACCTCCCCCGCGGTGACGGAGGTGGAGCGCGCGCTCTACGAGGACGTGACCCTGGTGCGGCTGCTGTGCATGCGTCGCACCATGTTCGCCGTCAGCGGGGACCTGGCTCCGGTGGTCGAGGCATCCCACGGCCGCGCCATCGCCGCGAAGGAACGGGCCACCCTCGTACGGCACTTGACGGAGTGGAACACCTCCCTCGACGCCGCCTGGCTCGCCGACGCGGAACGGGCCACGCTCAGCGCCCTCGACGGCCTCGGTGAGGCGACCGGCAGCGAACTCTCCGCGACCGTCCCCGCCCTCCGGCAGAAGATCACCGTCTTCCCCGGCACGTCATCCGAGACCATGCAGGGCGTCGCCACCCGTGTGCTGCGCTGCCTCGCGGCCGACGGCCGGATCCGCCGCTCACGGCCGCGCGGGGCATGGACGTCGAGTCAGTTCCGGTGGGTGCCGGCCGAGCCCCTGCCCGCGCTCCCCGAGGACGAGGCCAAGGCCGAACTCGCCCGTCGGTGGCTCGCCTCGTACGGTCCGGCGACCGAGGCCGACCTCGCGTGGTGGACCGGCTGGACGCTCGGCGCGACGCGCGAGGTGCTCAACGCAGTGGGCACCGAGGAGGTCCGTATCGACGAGGGGACCGGTCTGGTTCTGCCCGGCGACGACGCGCCCGCTCCGGAGGTCGAGCCGTGGGCCGCGCTGCTCCCGGGGCTGGATCCGACCGCCATGGGCCGGCGCCACCGCGCCTGGTTCCTCGCGGACGAGCACCGCCCTCCTCTCTTCGACCGCAGCGGCAACGTCGGGCCGACGGTGTGGTGGAACGGCGAGGTCATCGGCGGCTGGGCACAGCGCCCGGACGGCGAGATCGTGTGGCGGCTGTTCACCGATCGGGGGCGGGCAGCGGCGGAGGCGGTGGAGCGGGAGGCCGCGCGCCTGGCCGACTGGACCGCCACGGCCCGGATCACCCCGAGATTCCGCACTCCGCTGGAGCGCGAACTCGCGGCCTGATGGTCGATACGGCGACCTGTTTCACGTGAAACATGGCGTGACGACCGCGTGCTGATGGCGTGCGTCCTCCGCGCTCGGCCGACCGCCCCTCGTTACGACGCGGACGGGGCGGGCCGCCACCCCTCCGGGTCGACACCCCCGGGCACCACGGCCCCCGGGTCGTACGGCCGGCGCGTGAACACGAAGGACCCCAGGTCGAGATGGGTCACGGCGCCCGCATCCCCACCGTCCGCACCACGCACCGCGCGCAGCGTCTCCCCCGCGTAGTAGCCGTCCAGCCCCGTCCAGGTGTCACCCTCCTCGGCGCGGAAACGGGATGCACGGCCCGCGCCCGACAGGGGCACCAACTCCAGCCCGCGCCCTGCCGTCAGACGCACCAGAAACGGAGCCGGACCCCAGTACCAAGGGCCGGTGAGCTCCAGCAGCCCGTGATCGACGTCGGGCAGCGGCACCCACGGCGCGGGAATCCGGGGTTCGTGCTCGGCGGTGATCCGTACGAGGTCGGAGGCGAGCCCGCCGACGAGGGGACCGGAGGTGGAGTTGGCCATCGCGATCCCGGCCAGGCCGTCCTCGACACTCACCCACAGCGTGGCGAGGAATCCGGGCAGGGAACCGGTGTGCCCGACGAGCGTGCGCCCGTTCCTTCGGACGAGCTGCAGCCCCAGACCGTAACCGGCGTCCAGGCTGTCGGCATCCGGCGCGGACGCGGGCCTCCGCATCTCGGCCACGGTCGCCGGGCTCAGCACCCGCGCGTCGCCCTCGGCGAGGAAGCGCGCCCAGCGGCCGAGGTCCGCGGCGGTGGACCACAACTGCCCGGCGGGAGCCATCAGTCCGAGGTCCTCGGCCGGTTCGGGCAGCAGGACGTCCGCCCACGGGTGCACGGCCCAGCCCTCGGCGTACGGCGACCGGGGCTGTGCGGACGTACGATCCATGCCGAGCGGCGCGAGCACCTCGCGCCGGAGTACCGCCTCCCAGGGTTCTTCACGCAGCCTCTCGACGAGCGAACCGAGCACCGTGTAGCCGGGGTTGGAGTAGTGGTGCACCCGCCCGGAGGGGTGCAGCAGCGGATCCTCGCCGAGGACGTCGGCGAGGTCGGGGCGCAGCGAGCCGGGGGTCCGTTCCCACCAGGGGCCGGGTGTCTCGGCAGCGAGGCCGGAGGTGTGCGCGAGGAGTTGAGCGATCGTCACCTCGCCCACGCCGACGGTGTGGGCGGCGTCGGGGAGGTGCTTCTCCAGGGGGTCGGCGAGGTCGAGCACTCCCTCGTCGCGGAGCCGCAGGACGAGAACAGCCGTGAAGGTCTTGGTGAGGGAACCGATGCGGTACTGCGTATCGGCGTCCGGCTCGGGGCCCGCCGGACTGCCGTCGACCGAACCGCGGACTCCCGTCCAGACCGTCCGCCCCTCCCGGACGACGGCCCCGACGACCGACGGCGCACGCCCCTCGGCCTGGGCGGTCGCGATCCGGTGCTCCAGAGCCCGGCGGGTGGACGGCAGCAGTTCTTCGAAGGGTTCGCTCATGGAGCCCACTTCTACCGCCACGTCCTGTCCCGCGCACCTCCGTTCCGCTGTCCAGGACGCCGTGTTGGCGCTCATACGTCCTCGCATACGCTGCGGGACACGGACGGATGTGATCGGAGGCGGAGCTGCCATGACGGGAACGGACCCCCGACGGGACCCGGACGAGGACGCCAGGCGGCTGTCGGCCGAGTCGCTCGCCGACGACGATCCCACCGGCTGGTTCGAGCGTCTCTACGCTGCTGCGGAAGGGGGCGGGGCGATCGTGCCGTGGGACCGCGGCGGGCCTCACCCGATGCTCGTGGAGTGGCTGCGGGACCGGCCGCGCCCGGCCACCCGGAAGCGGGCCCTCGTCGTCGGCTGTGGCCCGGGCTTCGATGCCGAACTGCTGGCGGGGTACGGGTTCGACACGACCGCCTTCGACATCTCGGCCTCCGCGATCGCCGCCGCCCACCGCCGGTTCCCCGGCTCGGCCGTCCGCTACCGGGCCGCGGATCTGCTGGATCCGCCCGCGGAGTGGCGGGGGGCCTTCGACCTCGTCGTCGAGATCCTCACGGTGCAGGCCCTTCCGGATCCGGTCCGGCGAGCGGCAATCGACCGTGTCGCGGAGATGACCGGTCCCGGCGGGACCCTCCTCGCCATCGCAGCCGCCCGCGACGAGGACGGCGCCCCGGAGGGCGGGCCTCCATGGCCGCTCACGCGGCGAGAGATCGATGCCTTCGCCGCCGGGCCTCTGGAGGCGGTACGGGTCGAGGACGTCCGCCTGTCCGGTGAGCCCGGCCGGCGACGCTGGCGGGCGGAGTTCCACCGCCCGCGCCCCGCCGCGTAGTTCGGACGCGGGACCGCCCGCGGCAGCGGGTTCGTGAACTGCTTCCGCACACGCCGACGGGCGGCCCCCTCCCCAAAGGGGGTCGCCCGTACGGTCAGTGCTGTGCGTGGTCCTCCGCCGGAAGGAACCTCTGAGGCGTCAGTCGCGCTCAGGCAGTGAAGCCGCCGAGGGAGGGCGCGGCCGGAACGGCGGCGAACGAGGGCAGGTCCGCCGGAACACCGGGGGTGGCAGGCACGGCCGGGACGGCCGGGACCGCACCGAAGGCCGGCAGGGCCGGGATGTTGGCGGCGTCGGTCAGGTCGGCCGGAACGGCGGTCGGGGCCAGGGTCTGAACACCGGAGGCGGCGTTGCCCGCGACACCCTGCGCGTCGGTGGCGATGGTGATGACCAGGCCCTGCGCGTACGGGCTCACGTCGGCCACGACACCCTGGGCGAACGGGGTCACGTCACCGGCGACACCCTGCGCGAACGGGGTCACATCGGCCACAACGCTCTGGGCGAAGGGGGTCACGTCGCCCGCGATGCCCTGCGCCAGCGGGGTCACGTCACCGGTGACACCCTGGGCGAACGGCACCGTGCGGCCCGTGGCGTTGCCCGCCAGCTCGCCGACACCGCCGACGGCCTCCGCGGCGACCGGAACGACCTTGATGACGATCTTGTGGGCGACGGGGGGCAGCACGTCGGTGGCGACCTGGTCCACGGACGGGCGGACCGTGGCCACGGCGCCCTGGGCGGTGGCGGTGAGCTGCTCGGGGCGCACGCCCGCGGCGGCGAGACCGCTGAGCAGGTCATCGGTGTTGGGGGCGGAGGGCACGGCCGGGGTGGTGGGCAGACCCTCGGGCAGCTCCGGGGTGACCGGAACAGCCGGGACGGCGGGAACCGCGGGCACGGCGGGAACCGCGGGGACGGCCGGGGCGGCGGGCAGCTTGCCGGTCACGTCGCCGGCGGCGGGCAGCTTGCCCTTGGTCGCCTTGCGGGCCTCCTTGGAAACCTTGTCCGTGACCTGCTGGTGGTCCGCGACGTCGCCGAGGCCGCCACCGGTGACGGTGCCCAGCGTCTCCTGGACCGTGCCGGTCACGCCGTCGGCGGAGGGCAGGCCGCCGCGCAGCGTGCCGGTGACCTTGTCGGTGGTGCCCCGGACGGTCTCCTGGGCGGTGCCGGCCGCGTCACCCGCGGGCAGCTTCTTCGTCACGGTGCCGGTGGCGTCGCCGGTCAGGCCGGACGTGGTGCTCTTCACCGTGTCGGTGACGGAGCCGGTGTCGGGAACCTCGGGCAGCTCGGCCGCGGAGGCGGCGGCGGTACCGAGGGCCCACAGACCGGAGGCGGCAGCGGCGACAAGGATGGAACGGCGGATGTTCTTACGCATGAGGGGGGATCCTTCGAACTCGGACTCACGGGCTTCAGGGATGGGCAGACCTGTTCCGCCCCCGCGCGGCAGGTCCTATAGCGGGGGAACGGCCTGCCCTAGCCCGGGAATTCGAGAATTTCGGAGGATCGGTCGCGCGTCGGCGTCGTGCTCGCCGCGCGGATCGCGCCGGCCACGAGGCCGATGCGCGGGGCGCCGGACGCGGTGGCGGCGTTCGCGTCCCCACCACGGGGACCGTTGCCGTCTCCGGCGTGCTGGGACGCCTGCCCGCCGACGGGAGCGGGCGCCGAGGGCAGCTGCATCGGCAGCCCGCCCCGGTTCTCGTCCCCACCCGTACGGGCCTGCTCCGTCGCACCGGTGCCGTTGCCGGACACAGCGGTGGGACCGGTGAGCCCGGTGCCGGAGGTGTGGGTTCCGGCGCCGGTGGTGCCGTCCTGGCCGGCCGGGGCGTGCCCGGTCTGGCGTCCGGTACCCGGCCCGCTGTCGCCACCCCGGTCGTTCTCGGGGAGGTCGACCGGAAGACCGGCGGCGTCGGTGGTGTCCTCGACGAGGTCACGGACGGGGCGGGTGATGCGCTCCGTCCGGTCGGTGATCGGGCGCACCGTCTCGGCGACGGCGTCCTTCACGGCCTCCCGGCGCTCCGCGGACTTCTCCGCTTCGCGCTCGGCAGCCTCGGAGAAGTGCTTCTTCGCCTTCTCGTGCATCTCGGAGGCGGGTGCGAGCAGCTTCTCGGCGCCCGGCGAACCGTCGGACTCCGCGGCGTGCGCGCTGCCTCCGAAGAGGAAGGCCAGCCCCATCAGACCCCCGAGGAAGAGGGTCACGAGCAGCGCACGCCGCGCCATCGCCGTGCGCGGCAGGCGCACAGCTCCAGGCAGGGCGAACGATGCAGACACGGGGTGGGACCTTCCCTTACGGAAACCACTCGTTCCGGATGACGGGAGGATCCTTGCACGATCGGCAGGGGTCGGCGCAAGCCCCCTGTTACCGATGCGTCGTCATGTCCGGTATCTGAGGGGGGCATCGGGTGTTCGTACACGTCTTCTGATTCCGATTCAGGTTCCGCTTCCGGTCCGTGCTCCGGATTACCGACCCGACACCCCGGTGACACAGCGGTGAAACGTATCTGTGCACGGTGTGGACGAGACCCTCAGCACGTTCCGGATCCGCTCCCGTAAGGAGGCCGGAATACAGTGGAAGGCGCGGTCGCGGACGGGGGCGAGGACAGGATCGAAGACGGTGTCGAGGCACCGACGACGAGATCGCAGAGGTCCCGGAGGACGAAGCCACCCTCGCGTTCGGCCCGCTCGAACCGGCGCTCCCCGACTACGCCCGCGCGTAGGGCCGGTGGAGCGTGGCGCCGAACCAGGTGCCGTACGGAGCTCCCAAGCGGCAGGTCTTCCGCGCTGCCGAACGCGGCGCGGGCCTCAGGCCAGCTCGCGCAGCGCCTCGCCCAGCGCCGCCACGCCTTCGGCGACGACGCCGGGCGGGCAGGCCGCGTACCCGAGCACGAGGCCGGCCGGACCGGGCAGTTGCCGGTGCCACGACAGCGGCTGGCACTTGACGCCGCGCGCCAGCGCCGCGGCGGCGAGGTCGGTGTCGGGCACGTCCTGCCTGTACGTGACGGTCAAGTGCAGGCCGGCCGCCGCACCGTGCACCACAGCACCGGGCACATGCTCGGCGATCGCTCGGATCATCGCGTCACGGCGCCGGCGATGGCGGCCCCGCAGCATCCGTAGATGCCTCTCCAGGTCGCCCGACTCCATCAGCCGGGCGAGGACCAACTGCGGCAGCACAGCGTTGCCCAGATCGGTGAAGCGCTTGGCATCGGTCAGCGCATCGCGGTAGGCGGGCGGTGGTACCACCCAGCCGATGCGCAGTGCGGGCGCGAGCAGCTTGGAGACGCTGCCCATGTAACACACGCGGTCGGCGAGCAGCGCGCGCAGGGCGGGGACGGGCGGCCGGTCGTAACGATGCTCCGCGTCGTAGTCGTCCTCCACGATCAACCCGCCGTCCGCCACCCAGCGCAGGAGTTCACGACGGCGCTCGCCGCTCGTCACCACACCCGTGGGGAACTGATGGGCCGGCGTGAGCAGCACAGCGCGGGCGCCGGTGGCACGCAGTGCGTCGACCCGTACGCCGTCGTCGTCCACCGGTACCGGCGGAGTCACCAGCCCTCCGTGCTGCAGGTGCCGGCGGGTGCCGAACGACCCGGGTTCCTCGACCGCGACGGTGTCGATGCCGTCCGCCCGCAGAACGGGGTGGACCAGGGTGAGCGCCTGCGCGATACCGGCGACCACCAGCACCTCGTCCGCCTCCACCCGGATACCGCGACTGCGTGCCAGCCAGTCGGCGACGGCGCGGCGCAGGGGTGCGGCGCCGCGCGGGTCGCCGTAGCCGAGTTGCTCGGCGGACATCTCGGTGAGGACGGCCCGCTCGGCACGGAGCCAGGCCGCGCGGGGGAAGGCCGCGAGATCGGGCTGTCCGGGAGTGAGGTCGACGCGGGCGCGGGCGGATCGCAGCGCGTCGAAGACGCCGTCGTCGGGTTCGCCCGTGAACAGCACACCGGGCACGGTCCGTTGGCGGGCATGCGCGGCCGGGCCGGGCGATGGCTCGGATGCGGCAGGAGCGGCGGGTGGCCCGAGGGGCACCGCGACCACCACCGTGCCACCACGTCCGTGCCCCTCGACATGACCGTCCTCGGTCAGTCGCCGGTACGCCTCGGTGATCACCCCGCGGGACACGCGCAGTTCGGCGGCGAGTACGCGAGTGGGAGGCATCCTGCTGCCGACCGGCAGCCGGCCGTCCGCCATCGCCTGCCGCAGTCGCCCGGCAAGCCAGTCCGCCTTGCCGGCAGCGGGCACATCGGCGGCGTCGAGCTGCAGGAAGTCCGAGCCGTACGCCGCGGCTCCGCCGCCTCCCGCCCGTGCTTCCCTGCTCACCGGGCCCATGGTGTCACGCGACGCTACGGCGCCGGCGCTCCGGAAGCGGACGGGGCGTGGAGCACGAACTCCGGTGCGGACCGGGTGAGGACGGCTGCCTCGGGGGCGGTAACCCCATGTGCGGCCAGTTCGTCCGAGACGCTCGTCAGCAGTTCCCGCACCACCTCCGCCCCGCCGTGGTGCATGGCCTCGGCCACCACGAGGACCCGGCGAGTGCGGGTGGCAACGGCGGAGTGTGCGCTCTGCCGGTTGGTCCAGCGCCGCGCGTGCGCCTGTCCGGCGGTGTCGGCGAAGATCACCTCGCCGGGTGCGGGGTGCTCGCTGCCGCCGCCGAAAGGCACGTAGTCCTCGTCGCCGCGGGCGTAGCGCACTTCGAGCGACGGGCCGGCGACCCGGTCGGCGTCGAGAACCGCGACCGGGACGGCGTACGCGGCCGAGATCGCGTTGCACAGGTCGACCACCGGATGGATGCGCGGCAGTGATCCCTCCCTGCGCAACCGACGCAGCAGCGCCTCCGCGGCGCACCGGTACTGCGTCGGCTTCAAGCCCATCCGGGCGAAGGCCCTCCGCCAGGCCTGCACTTCGGGCAGATCGCTCTCGGTGGCGCCGCCGAGCCGGGCCGTGGCGCGTGCGGTGTAGGCGTCGACGCGGGAGCTGACACCGGCGGATGCGTCGACGTCGGCGCGGAGCACATCGACGTCGGCAACGAGCACGCCGGCGGAGAGCTCGGGGTGATCGGACCAGATGACGTCCGCGTGCCGAAATCGCATGCTCACGCCACCGCCAGCCGCACACCCAGGCCCACGAACCCGGCAGCGAACACCCGGCGCATGACGGTCATCACCCGCGGCCGGGCCAGCACACGGTCGCGCACAGCGGCGGCGCACCACCCGTACCCGACGAAGACGACGAGGGTCAGCGCCATGAAGACCGCGCCCAGCCGGAGCATCGCCGCGGAGGAACCCGACTGGCCTGTGGGGACGAACTGCGGGAGGAACGCGACGAAGAACATCGTGAGCTTCGGGTTGAGGACGTTGACCAGGACCCCGGAAGTGATCACGCGGACCGGGGAGCGTGGCCCTTCCTCGGCGGCGACCGCCAACGCCTCCTTGTCGCGCAGCGTCGCCCATGCCATGTACAGCAGGTATCCGGCGCCGAGGTACTTCACGATGTCGTAGGCCAGGTCACTGGTGCGCAGCAGTGCGGAGAGCCCGGTCACCGCCGCGGCCAGATGGGGAACGATGCCGAGGGTGCAGCCGAGAGCGGCGACCGCACTCGCGCGCCGGCCGTGGGACAGCCCGGCGGCGAGGGTGTACACCACACCGGTGCCGGGAGTGATGACCACGACCAGGGTGGTCAGCAGGAACGCGATACTCACGGGAACCTCCGCAGACGTCAGATCCCCTCACCCTGCCGCGGTCACGGCCCTGCCCACAGAGCCAAAGTGCCCAGGGTTGAGTGGTCCATAACTGGTCCGGAGGTGGTCCGGAGGTGGTCCGGAGGTGGTCGAGGGAGTGGCTTGGCGGGATGAGGCCGAGCAGTCGGGACAGGCAGACTCCGCTGCCCGCTGCCCGCTGCCCGCTGCCCGCTGCCCGCTGCCCGCTGCCCGCTGCCCGCTGCCCGCTGCCCGCTGCCCGCTGCCAGCGAACGACCGCGTCCCCCTGAACGGAGCCAGCCCCTCGACGTCACGTCCCTCAGGTCTGGGCCATGTCGACGAAGCGCGAGTAGTGGCCCTGGAACGCGACGGTGATCGTGGCCGTCGGGCCGTTGCGGTGCTTCGCGACGATCAGGTCGGCCTCACCCGCGCGCGGCGACTCCTTCTCGTACGCGTCCTCGCGGTGCAGCAGGATGACCATGTCGGCGTCCTGCTCGATCGAACCCGACTCACGCAGGTCCGACACCATCGGCTTCTTGTCCGTCCGCTGCTCCGGGCCACGGTTGAGCTGCGAGAGCGCGATGACCGGAACCTCGAGCTCCTTGGCGAGCAGCTTGAGGTTACGGGACATGTCCGAGACCTCCTGCTGGCGGCTCTCGGGACGGCGGGAGTTGCCCGACTGCATGAGCTGCAGATAGTCGATGATCACCAGCTGCAGATCGTTGCGCTGCTTCAGACGGCGGCACTTGGCGCGGATCTCCATCATCGACAGGTTCGGCGAATCGTCGATGTAGAGCGGCGCCTGGGACACGTCCGGCATACGGCGGGCGAGCCGGGTCCAGTCCTCGTCGGTCATGCTGCCCGAGCGCATGTGGTGCAGGGCTACGCGTGCTTCGGCGGACAGCAGGCGCATCGCGATCTCGTTGCGCCCCATTTCGAGGGAGAAGATCACGCTGGGCAGATTGGCCTTGATCGAGCACGACCGCGCGAAGTCCAGCGCCAGCGTCGACTTACCCATCGCGGGGCGGGCCGCGATGACGATCATCTGGCCGGGATGCAGACCGTTCGTCAGCGAATCCAGATCGGTGAACCCCGTCGGCACACCGGACATCTGGCCGCTGCGCGAGCCGATGGCCTCGATCTCGTCGAGAGCGCCTTCCATGATGTCGCCGAGCGGGAGGTAGTCCTCGCTGGTGCGCTGCTCGGTGACGGCGTAGATCTCGGCCTGGGCCGTGTTGACGATGTCATCGACGTCGCCGTCGGCCGCATACCCCATCTGTGTAATACGGGTGCCCGCCTCCACGAGGCGGCGCAGCACCGCGCGCTCATGGACGATCTCGGCGTAGTACTCGGCGTTGGCGGCGGTGGGGACCGACTGGACCAGCGTGTGGAGGTACGAGGCCCCCCCGACGCGGGCGATCTCGCCGCGCTTGGTCAGCTCGGCGGCAAGGGTGATCGGGTCGGCAGGCTCGCCCTTGGCGTAGAGGTCGAGGATCGCCTGGTAGATCGTCTCGTGCGCCGGGCGGTAGAAGTCGCTGCCCTTGAGGACCTCGACCACATCGGCGATGGCGTCCTTGGAGAGGAGCATGCCGCCGAGCACCGACTGCTCGGCGTCGAGGTCCTGGGGCGGCACGCGCTCGAAGGTCGTGCCGCCGCCTCCACCCGACCATCCGTCGGAACCGCGGTCGTGCCGCTCGCCGGATCGGCCGCCGCGCTCGTCGCCGCGTGAACGGGAGGCGGGGAGGCGGTCGCTGGGTCCCATGTCAGCCGCCCATGGGTCTTCCGTCTCCTGCTGGCTCACCCCGACACCTCCTCCCGTACGCGACGCGGGTCGTTCCGCCCCCGTGCACCCCTGAACGTCGTGCCTCTTTTCTTAGGGCACGCCTCTGACAAACAAGATGGCCCGGCTCCGGTTACGGCTCCACGGTCCGAGGGTCCGGAGAAAGCCCCCGGACGGGCACTACGAGGCCGGAACAGGCGGCGGGCGCCGCACTACGGTAGGGCTGTCGCCACCGTCAGCCAAGATGGTTATCCACAGGCCATGTGGACGACGGGGCCCATCCTGTGGAGAAGGCCGCCGATCCTGTGCACAGCACGGGGGACGACGCTGTGGACAAAGACACGATCACCTTTCACCTACTGCCCTGAGCTGCGGTTTTACCGTCCACTGGCTGTGCAGAAGAAAAACTTTCCCGAGCGGGGCAAGATCGCGACAAACGGCGCACACAAGATCGGCACAGATGAACTCAGGTAAGGAGTGCCAGCCGATTGCATCTCTTACCTGTGGAAGATTACATTGACGCCCATGACCTTGGCTCCCTCGACCGAGAAGCGCAGCCCGCGCCGCCACGACCGCGAGATCGTCTCCCTCGCCCTGCCCGCCTTCGGGGCCCTCGTGGCGGAACCGCTCTTCGTCATGGTCGACAGCGCCATCGTCGGGCACCTCGGCACCCCGCAGCTCGCAGGTCTGGGCATCGCCGCCGCGCTGCTGCTGACCGCCGTGAACGTGTTCGTCTTCCTCGCCTACGCCACAACGGCCGCCGTGGCACGGCGCGTCGGCGCGGGCGACCTCCCCTCCGCGATCCGGCAGGGCATGGACGGGATCTGGCTCGCCCTGCTCCTCGGTGCCGTCCTCGTCGCCGCGGCCCTCCCCACAGCACCGGCACTGGTCGACCTCTTCGGCGCCTCCAGCACCGCGGCACCGCACGCGGTCACCTATCTGCGCATCAGCGCGCTCGGCATCCCCGCGATGCTCATGGTGCTCGCGGCCACCGGCGTCCTGCGCGGCCTGCAGGACACCCGCACCCCGCTGTACGTCGCCCTCGGCGGCTTCACCGCGAACGCCGCCCTCAACGCCCTCCTGGTCTACGGCGCCGGACTCGGCATCGCCGGCTCCGCGTGGGGCACGGTCATCGCCCAATGGGCCATGGCCGCGGCCTACCTTGCCGTCGTCGTGCGCGGTGCCCGGCGGCACGGCGCCTCGCTGCGCCCCGACGCCGCGGGGATACGGGCTTCGGCGCAGGCCGGAGCTCCGCTGCTGGTCCGTACGCTCTCGCTGCGCGCGATCCTGATGATCGCCACCGCGGTCGCGACCCGGCTCGGTGACGCCGACATCGCCGCACACCAGATCATCCTCACCCTCTGGTCGCTGCTCGCCTTCGCGCTGGACGCCATCGCCATCGCCGGACAGGCCATCATCGGCCGCTACTTGGGCGCGGGGGACGTGGCGGGGGCGAAGGCGGTCTGCCGCCGCATGGTGTGGTGGGGCATCTGGTCGGGCGTCATCCTCGGCCTTCTGGTCGCCGCGGGCAGGCCGTTGCTGCTGCCGGTGTTCACCAGCGACTCCGCCGTGCACGAACTCCTGCTGCCCGCCCTGCTGGTCGTCGCTGTCACCCAGCCCGTCTCCGGTGTGGTCTTCGTCCTCGACGGGGTGCTCATGGGCGCGGGCGACGGGCCGTACCTCGCCTGGGCGATGATCGTGACCCTGGTTGTCTTCGCTCCGGTGGCGCTCGCCGTGCCGAGCCTGGGGGGTGGCCTGACCGCGCTGTGGTGGGTGATGGGCCTGATGATGCTCGTCCGGATGCTCACCCTGGCCTTCCGTACCCGTTCGGGCCGCTGGCTCGTCACGGGCGCCGTCCGCGGCTGAGGCTCCAAGGCCCCCGCCCGGGGGACGGCAGCACTTCGCCCAGCCGGGCGGGCAGGGCGGCCCCGTCTGCCGCCGGGCGGGGCAGCCCTGAACCGGGCACCCTGAACAGGGCGCATTCCACGGTGCGTTGGCGCATTGCGCGCGTTGGCCCGCGTTGGCCCGCGTTGGCCCGCGTTGGCCCCTATCGGCTCAGGTGCTCGTAGGTCCGGGCCGACGGGAGAACGACTCGGACCGCCCGGAGCAGCCGCGCAGGGAGCACGGAGCACGGAGCACGGAGCACGGAGCACGGAGCACGGAGCACGGAGCACGGAGCACGGGGCACGGGGCACGGGGCACGGGGCACGGACCAGCCACGCATGACCGGCCCCGGCGGAGCGCCATGCCAAGCCTTCCGTGACCGTGCTGCTGGAAGGGCCGCACCATAAGGGACCGAAGAGCACGGTTCGAAGAGGGCGACAGCGACCGGGAGTCCCAGCGGCTCGTCCCAGGCCGGTCGGGTGCCGGTCAATCGGCCGGTCGACCTACCGGCACCGGCTTCAGCGGTGTGCGCCGCGCACCGTGGCGGCGTGGCGTACGGCGCAGCGACCGCGGTCCGGCTCGACGCCACCCTCCGCCCTGGACCACAAACGAAGGGCCGCACCCAACGGGTGCGGCCCTTCGTCGCGTTGTACCGAACGCAGCGGTTACGCCGTGACGACCTCGACCGGGACCGTCGCGGAGACGTCTGCGTGCAGACGCACCGACACCTGGTGCGCGCCCAGGGTCTTGATCGGCGAACCGACCTCGATGCGACGCTTGTCCACGTCCGGACCACCCGCGTCCTTGATCGCCGAAGCGATGTCGGCCGGGGTGACGGAGCCGAAGAGACGACCGGCCTCACCCGAGCGGGTGGCCAGGCGGACCTTCACGGCCTCGAGCTGCGCCTTGACCGCGTTGGCCTGCTCGATCGTGGCGATCTCGCGGATCTTGCGACCGCGGCGGATCTGCTCGACGTCCTTCTCGCCACCCTTGGTCCAGCGGAGCGCGAACCCGCGCGGGACCAGGTAGTTGCGAGCGTAGCCGTCCTTGACGTCCACGACGTCGCCGGCGGCACCGAGGCCGGAGACCTCGTGAGTGAGGATGATCTTCATGATTCGGTCACCCTCCCTTAGCGAACAGTCGAGGTGTAGGGCAGCAACGCCATCTCACGGCTGTTCTTCACGGCCGTGGCGACGTCACGCTGGTGCTGGGTGCAGTTGCCGGTCACCCGGCGGGCACGGATCTTGCCGCGGTCGGAAATGAACTTCCGCAGCAGGTTCGTGTCCTTGTAGTCGACGTAGGAGATCTTCTCCTTGCAGAACACGCAAACCTTCTTCTTCGGCTTGCGAGCAGGCGGCTTCGCCATTGTCTCTCTCCAGTGTGATCAAGAAGTTTGTGCTGGTCGCCCTGACCAGGCCGCACGGGCCTAGAAGGGCGGCTCGTCCGAGTAGCCGCCACCGGAGCCGCCGGAGCCACCGGGGCTACCGCCCCAGCCGCCACCGCCGCCGCCCTGCTGGCCGCCGGCCGGTGCGCTGGTCGCCCAGGGGTCGTCGGCGGGAGCCCCGCCGCCGCCCTGCTGGCCGCCACCGGGGCCGCCGCCCCAGCCGCCGCCACCCTGGCCGCCACCGCCACCGCTACCGCCGCCGAAGCCGCCGCCCTGTCCGCCGCGGCCGGTGGTCTTGGTGACCTTGGCCGTGGCGTTGCGCAGGCTGGCGCCGACCTCGTCGACATCGAGCTCATAGACCGTGCGCTTGACGCCCTCGCGGTCCTCGTACGACCGCTGCTTGAGGCGGCCCTGCACGATCACGCGAGTACCTCGTGTGAGGGACTCGGCGACGTTCTCCGCCGCCTGACGCCACACCGAGCACGTGAGGAAGAGGCTCTCGCCGTCCTTCCACTCGTTGGTCTGGCGGTCGAAGGTGCGGGGAGTGGACGCGACGCGAAACTTCGCGACCGCCGCACCGGACGGGGTGAAGCGCAGCTCTGGGTCGTCGACGAGATTGCCGACGACGGTGATGACGGTCTCGCCTGCCATGGGTGAACCTCTCGGCGGGTGTTGCTGGCTGCTGTGCTACTCGAACCCGACTGACGCTGAGCTTCTGCTCAGTGGGTGTCGGGGCGGAGGACCTTGGTCCGGAGGACCGACTCGTTCAGGTTCATCTGACGGTCGAGCTCCTTGACGGCCGCAGGCTCGGCCTGCAGGTCGATGACCGAGTAGATGCCCTCGGGCTTCTTGTTGATCTCGTACGAGAGACGACGACGGCCCCAGGTGTCGACCTTCTCCACCTTTCCGTTGGCCTCACGGACCACGGAAAGGAAGTTCTCGATCAGCGGGGAGACAGCGCGCTCCTCGAGATCGGGGTCGAGGATGACCATCACCTCGTAGTGACGCATGTGGAACCCACCTCCTCTGGACTCAGCGGCCACGGTCTTTCCGTGGCAGGAGGGTCGTAATGCGTAGCACGGTATCGGCTGCCACTGACAGCGCGGTCCGTCCCGTGTAGGGGACCTCCGGCGGCCAGGACAGACACCTGTGCAGACGGTACACAGTACCTGCACCGAGCCTTCCGGTTGAAATCCGGCCTGGGGTGGCCGCAATCTGTACACATCGGGTGTGTGCGGCGCTACAGTGCGCCGCCCTTCGCCAGGAGGTGCCCCATGGCGCAGCCAGTTCGTCAACACCACGGCCCCCTATCCGCAGTCAGTTCGGTGCTCAACAGCGACGGCAAGGCCCACCCCGTCGAGAACACCCTCGTAGCGGCGACGCTGGTGCTGGGCGTGGTGGCGTTTGTCACCGCGCAGTTCAGCAGCCTCCACATGATCGCGTCCTGGACCGGTCTGGTCGGGGTGCTCACCGGCGCATGGGGCCAGATGATCTCTGCGACCACGAGCGAGCGCTTCCTGCTCATCATCGGCCTCGGCGCTGCCGCGGTCGGCTTCTACCTGGGCATGTCCCGGGGCGGGTTGTTCGGCTAGTACGGCCGGCAGGAACAGCGGGGAGCAGTCCGATCCATCGGGGGACGGCACCCGGACTGCTGGACCGTCCCCAGGGGGGCACAGGCCCTGGCGCAGTAGGCTTCCCGGCGAGAGCCGGAGCCCCGACCCTGGGGACACACCTGCCGAGGAGCGCCCCGCATGAGCCTGACCCTGAGGACCATCAGCCGCGAGCAGCATCTGGCGTACATCCAGAGCCTGCCCTCGGCCAGCCACATGCAGGTCCCGGCATGGGCCGACGTGAAGGCTGAGTGGCGCTCGGAGAGCCTCGGTTGGTTCGACCAGTCCGGCCAGCTCGTCGGCGCCGGGCTGGTCCTCTACCGGCAGCTCCCCAAGATCAAGCGGTACCTCGCCTATCTGCCCGAGGGCCCGGTGATCAACTGGTTCTCGCCGAACCTCGAGGACTGGCTCCAGCCGATGCTCGCGCACCTGAAGCAGCAGGGTGCCTTCTCCGTGAAGATGGGCCCCCCGGTCGTCATCCGCCGCTGGGACGCCGCGGCGGTCAAGTCGGGGATCCAGGACCCTGATGTGAAGCGACTGCGCGACGTCGAGGCGACGTTCATCGAACCGCGCGCCTTCGAGGTCTCCGACCGGCTGCGCCGCATGGGCTGGCAGCAGGGCGAGGACGGCGGCGCCGGATTCGGTGACGTCCAGCCCCGGTACGTCTTCCAGGTCCCGCTGGAGAACCGCTCCCTGGAAGATGTCCTCAAGAGCTTCAACCAGCTCTGGCGCCGCAACATCAAGAAGGCCGAGAAGGCGGGCGTCGAGGTCGTCCAGGGCGGTTACGACGACCTCCCCGAGTGGCAGCGCCTCTACGAGATCACCGCTGAGCGCGACCACTTCCGCCCCCGCCCCCTCGGCTACTTCCAGCGCATGTGGACGGCCCTCAACTCCGAGGACCCCAACCGGATGCGGCTCTACTTCGCCACGCACGAGGGCGAGGCCGTCGCAGCCGCGACCATGCTGATCGTGGGCGGCCACGTCTGGTACTCCTACGGAGCCTCCGCCAACCACAAGCGCGAGGTCCGGCCCTCCAACGCCATGCAGTGGCGGATGCTGCGCGACGCCTACGCACTCGGGGCCACCGTCTACGACCTGCGCGGCATCAGCGACTCCCTCGACGAGAGCGACCACCTCTTCGGGCTGATCCAGTTCAAGGTCGGCACCGGCGGCGAGGCGGCCGAATACCTCGGTGAATGGGACTTCCCGCTCAATAAGCTGCTGCACAAGGCGCTCGACATCTACATGTCCCGCCGCTGATCCCACTGACCCCGACGACCTCGCTGCCGGCCCGCCCGGCAGCACCGCCGCCGAGGCAACCATCCCCCACGCTCTCCGCTTCATATCTTCTATACACCGCAGCCACGAGAGAGGTTCCGTACCGGCTATGGCGCTCACCCTCTACGTCGACACCGCACGCTGGCGGGCGCATCAGCAGAAGGTGATCCAGCAGTTCCCCGGCATCGTCCCGGTCTGCAAGGGCAACGGCTACGGCTTCGGTCACGAGCGCCTGGCCGACGAGGTCGGCCGGTTCGGCTCCGACATGATCGCCGTCGGCACCACCTACGAAGCCGCCCGCATGAAGGACTACTTCAGCGGCGACGTGCTCGTCCTCACACCCTTTCGGCGCGGCGAGGAGCCCGTCCCGCTGCCCGACCGCGTCATCCGCTCGGTCTCCTCCGTCGAGGGCGTCCACGGCCTCGTCGGGGCGCGCGTCGTCATCGAGGTCATGAGCAGCATGAAGCGGCACGGGGTCAGCGAGCAGGACCTCCCGATGCTGCACGCCGCGATCGAGGACGTACGGCTGGAGGGCTTCGCCATCCACCTGCCCCTGGACCGCACCGACGGCTCCGACGCCGTCGAGGAGGTCATCGGCTGGATGGACCGGCTGCGCACCGCCCGGCTGCCGCTGCACACCATGTACGTCAGCCATCTGGCCGCCGACGAACTCGCCCGCCTCCAGCAGCAGTTCCCGCAGACCCGCTTCCGGGCCCGTATCGGCACCCGCCTCTGGCTGGGCGACCACGATGCCACCGCATACCGCGGAGCCGTCCTGGACGTCATCCGGGTCGTCAAGGGCGACCGCTTCGGCTATCGCCAGCAGAAGGCCGCCGCCGACGGCTACCTCGTCGTCGTCGCCGGGGGCACCTCCCACGGCGTGGGCCTGGAGGCCCCCAAGGCGCTCCATGGTGTGATGCCGCGTGCCAAGGGTGTGGCCCGGGCCGGTCTGGCGACCGTCAACCGCAATCTCTCGCCGTTCATGTGGGCGGGCAAGCAACGATGGTTCGCGGAACCGCCGCACATGCAGGTCTCCCTGCTGTTCGTGCCGCTCGAGGCGCCCGAGCCCAAGGTCGGCGAGGAACTGGTGGCACACCTGCGGCACACCACGACGCAGTTCGACCGGGTCGTGGACCACTGAGGCCGTTCCTCCGGCGCCATGCAACCGAGGCCGTGCAGCCCTCGGCCCGTTCATCGACCCCGAGGCCGTACGCCGACCCGCTGGGGCCGTTCAGGGACCGCTGAGGCGGTTCCCCGGCATGCTGGGCTCCCGGCCGCCCCGCACGCAGCGGGGCCCGCGCTCAGACCGAGCCGCCTCGCTGCGCCGTGCCCCACTGCACGTGCGTGCCCTCGTGGTGCGCCGCGTGCCGCGCGTGCCGGCGGTGGCCGAGGACCACGGCGTCCGGCGCCCCGTCGAGCACACCGCCCGAGGGGTCGTCGGAGCCGTCACGGCGTACGGGGTCCCGCTCGGGCATCAGCACGTCCCGGATCACCACGAGGCACAGGTACAGCGTCCCCAGCAGGTGCAGCAGGACCGCGAACTGGTAGCCCTCCAAGGGCAGTCCGTGGTGCTTGTCACCGCTGGAGGTGTACGCCAGGTACATCCAGATCCCGGTGAAGTAGAGGACCTCGCAGGTCTGCCAGATCAGGAAGTCGCGCCACCGCGGCCGGGCCAGCGCCGCCAGGGGGATGAGCCACAGCACGTACTGCGGTGAGTAGACCTTGTTGAGGAGAATGAAGACCGCGACGACCAGGAAGGCGAGCTGCGCGAAGCGGGGGCGCCGCGGGGCGTACAGCGCGAGGGCGCCGATGGCGGCGCACAGCAACAGGGTGAGCGCCGTCGCCCAGGTGTTCGCGCCGTCCAGCGGGCTCCCCGTGCGCTGGGAGATGATCAACCAGAACGAGCCGAAGTCGACCGGCCGCTCCTGGCTGAAGGTGTAGAACTTCTGCCACCCCTCGGGCGCGATCGCCATCACCGGCAGGTTGACGACCAGCCACGCGCCGGCCGCGCCGACCGCAGCCGTGCCCCACGCGCGCAGGCGCCCCGCACGCAGGCACAGCACGAGCAGCGGCCCGAGCAGCAGTACCGGATACAGCTTGGCGGCCGTCGCCAGCCCGATCAGGATCCCGGCGGCCAGCGGCCGGCTACGGGACCACATCAGCATCGCGGCGGCGGCGAGGGCGACCGCGAAGAGGTCCCAGTTGATCGTGGCGGTCAGCGCGAAAGAGGGCGCCAGGGCGACGAGCAGGGCATCCCAGGGGCGCCTGCGGTGCGTACGGGCCACGCAGACGGCGATCACCGCGGCGCAGGCCATCAGCATGCCCGCATTGACCAGCCAGTAGATCTGCTCGCGGTCCACGATGGACCCGCCTCCGGGCGTGAGCCATGAGGCCACCTCCATGAAGAACCCGGTCAGGACCGGGTACTCCAGGTACTCCATGTCCCCCGGCAGCCGGTCGAGGTACGGGGTCAGGCCGGAGGCGAACCCGCGGGCGTTGTAGAGGTGCGGGATGTCGGAGTAGCAGGCGTGGGTGTACTGGCTGGTGGCGCCGAAGAACCAGCCGCCGTTGTAGCAGGGCAGCTTCTGCACCATGCCCAGCGCGAACATGCCGATCGCGATGAGCGCGATGACCCGTACCGGTGTCCACCAGCCGGTGCCCGGCAGCATCCGCCGCCCGGCAGGGCCGCCGATCAGCTCGCTTCCGGCAGCGGCCACCGGATCCTCCGCTGTGGGCCGTACGGGCTGCCGGCGCCGGTCCTCGTGCACGCTCGTCATGCGCCACATATTGCCGCACGCGCGCCGACGACGAAGCCCCCGCCCGGTCGGACCGGGCGGGGGCGATGTCGTACGGCGGTCGGCCGCGGCGGTCACTCCCGGCGCGTACCTGTCGGGCCGCCGAAGATTCCGCCGCTGTCGTTCCCACCGGACGGTGGCGTCGGCGTGCCCGAGGGCCCGCCGTCGTTGCCTCCGTTGTTGCCGTTCCCGCCGTTGTTGTTGTTGCCGCCGTTGGGCTGGCACGCCGGGTCGAAGACGCTGCAGCTGTCCGAAGGGCTCGGCGACGTCGACGGCGTCCCGCTGGGCGACTCCGTGGGCTCCTCGGACGGAGAGGCCGTGGGCGTGTCCGACGGCGTCGGGGTCGGCGACGGGGCGCCGGCCTGGTCGACCGCCGGACCGATGGGCTCCGGCTCCGGGAAGGGAAGGTTCTCCTTGCCCTTGAGCGCCGCCTTCATGTAGTCGGTCCAGATCTCGGTCGGGATGGCACCACCGTGGATGGAGTCGAAGCCACCCGTGCCGTTCATGGAGAGCAGCTTCTTGCTCTCCGGATCGTTGCGGAACATGGCGACCGAGGTCGAGAGCTGCTTGGTGTAGCCCACGAACCACGCCGACTTGTTCTCATCGGTGGTACCGGTCTTGCCGGCCGCGGAGCGCCCGAGCGCCTTGGCCTTCTGCGCGGTGCCGTTCTCGATGACGTTCTCCAGAACCTTGGTCACGTTGTTCGCGATGTTGTTCTCGAGAGCCTGCTTCGGCTTGGGCGCGTCGAATCCTTCGAGCTCCTGACCCTCCTTCTCCACCTTGGTCACCGAGTACGGCTCGATGTGCTTGCCGGAGGTGGCGAAGGTGCCGTAGGAGTCGGCCATGCGGATCGCGCTGGGGGTGGACGTACCGAGCGAGTAGGACACGTTCAGCTTGTCCATGCTCGCCTCGAGGATGCCGGTGTCCATGGCGACCTGCTTGACGTTGCCCAGGCCGACGTCCACGCCGAGCTGCGCGAACGGGGCGTTGACGGACTGCTCCATCGCCTTGTTGAGCGAGATGTAGCCCCAGGGCCGCTCGCTCTCGTTCTTCTGGCGGAAGGGCTGGCCGTCCGGGCCGGGGATGGCATCGCCGTTGCGGTCCTTGATGACGAGCCGGTCGTTGCCGTTGTACTTGCTCGTGGCCGGGATGCCCTGACCGTCGCTGTCGTATTTGCCGTACTTCATCGCCGCGGCCAGCACATACGGCTTCCAGGTCGAGCCCACCGGGACACCGGAGCTGTCCGCGTTGTTGCTGAAGTGGTTCTCGTCGTACCCCTCGCCGCCGTAGAGCGCGACGATCTTGCCGTTGTTGGGATCGACCGACGCCCCGCCGAACTGCACGAACTTGTCCCGCGCGCGCTTCTTGTTGTCGAGGTAGGTCTTGCGTGAGGCGTTGACCGACTTCTCGAGCAGCTCGGTCTTCTTCTTGTCGAAGGTCGTGTGGATCTGGTAGCCGCCCTTGGACAGGTCGTCCGGGCTGAGGTTCGTCTGCTTGACGACGTACTTCTGCGCCGTCTCGACCAGGTACCCGTTCTGGCCGGACAGGCCCTTGGCCAGCTTCGGGTCCTTCGGCGTCGGGAAGCCGTCGGCGAGGATGCGGCTGCGCTCGGCGGCGCTCATCCTCTTGACCTGGACCTCACGTCCGAGCGTCCAGGCCCACCGCTCCTCGGCGCGCTGGGTGTTGAGCGCCTTGGTGGCGTTGTCGCCGATGCCGCCCGCCGGGTCGTAGAAGTTCGGGCCATTGAGGACAGCCGAGAGGAAGGCGCTCTCGCTGGCGGTCAGATCGTCGCAGTCCTTGTTGTAGTACGCCTGCGCGGCCGCCTGGATGCCGTAGGCGCCGCGGCCGTAGTAGGCGGTGTTCAGGTAGCCCTTGAGGATCTGGTCCTTGGTGAGATCCGAGTCCGCCTTGATGGAGATGAAGAGTTCCTTGACCTTGCGCGTGAGCGTCTGCTCCTGGGAGAGCATGGCGTTCTTCACGTACTGCTGCGTGATCGTGGAACCGCTCTGGGTGTCGCCGCCCCGGGCCATGTTGAACACGGCGCGCGCGATACCGATGGGACTCACACCGGAGTCTTCATAGAACGTGGCGTTCTCGGCGGAGATCACCGCGTTCTGCATCGACTTGGGGATCGAGGTGATCGGGACGATCTGGCGGTTGACGTCGCCACCGGTGGCGGCCATCTGGGAGCCGTCGGACCAGTAGTAGACGTTGCTCTCGGACGTTGCCGCCTGACTGGGGTCGGGCACCTTGACCACGAAGGCCAGGGCCAGACCGGCAGCGCCGATGATCAGCGCGAAGAAGCCGAAGGCCGAGCCGGCGATGAGCTTCCAGGACGGCACCCAGCGCCGCATCCCGGTCTTCCCGGCGCGCGGGTAGTCGATGAAACGCTTCGTCTGCGGCTCGCGGGCCATTGCTCGGCGTGCGGCTGCCCGTCCGCCCGCCTCGGCGGCCGCGCCGTCCGCGGCCCGACGCCTGCCGCCGCCGGTTCTCTGGGCGGCACGCCGGGCCTCCGCGCGCCCGCCGTAGGAATGCGTATCGCCGACCGGGCCCGCGCCGGACCGGTTGGCGCCGCGCTGAGGTGCGGCTCGGCGGCCGGACGGAGGCTGCCCGGCCCCGCGCCGGGCCGCGGCGCGTCCACCGCCATGCGACTGCGGCGGCTTGCGACGGTGCTCGCTCATGGAACTGTGACTCCTCGGGCAGGCGCTATCGCCTGAAAGCGACAGATGACTTCCGATTCCCCCGGCGCACGGACGCCGACATTCCGGTCAGCGACCGCACTGCACCAAGGACGAGGACGCTTCGCGGTGCTCCGTGGTTCCCGGTGGTCTGCATGGCGCACAGACTACGCACGTCCAAAACCCACCCAGGGCCCATGTTCACCCCAAATCAGGCAAGTTGATTCCTACGAATCAGTGATGTGACGCCGTTCACGGCTTCCCCACTTGTCGCAGCCGGGGGAGCGTTCTATCGTCTGGATGTATCGTTTCGATACATCACAGCGTCATAGGGACAGCAGGACCACAGGAGGCGAAGGATGAGCAGGCGCTCCGGCATCCTCGAATTCGCCGTTCTGGGCCTGCTCCGGGAGTCCCCTATGCACGGCTACGAGCTGCGAAAGCGGCTCAACACTTCACTGGGCGTCTTCCGGGCGTTCAGTTACGGCAGCCTCTACCCCTGCCTGAAGACTCTGGTCGGCCAGGGATGGTTGATCGAGGAGCCGGGCAGTGCACCGGAGGACGCGCTTGCTGCTTCTCTCGCCGGCCGCCGGGCCAAGATCGTCTACCGGCTGACGGCAGAGGGGAAGGAGCGCTTCGAAGAGCTGCTCGCCCAGACCGGTCCCGACGCGTACGAGGACGAGCACTTCGGCGTCCGCTTCGCTTTCTTCGGACAGACGTCACGCGACGTACGGATGCGGGTGCTGGAAGGGCGCCGCAGCAGGCTCGAGGAGCGCCTCGAGAAGATGCGCGCGTCCCTGGCCCGTACCCGCGAGCGCTTGGACGACTACACCCTCGAGCTGCAGCGACACGGTTTGGAGTCGGTGGAGCGCGAGGTCCGCTGGCTCAACGAGCTCATCGAGAGCGAGCGCGCGGGGCGTGATCATCAACGGTCCACCCCGGAATCTCAGGACCAGTCAGGGAGCACGGGCGGCCTGCCCCGGGACCGGGGTAGCGCCCGGCCGGATCCGTCCGACGACACCGCCAATTGAGTCCTGCATCCCGCAGGGCTTCGTCGAGAAACACAGGGAGCAACCGGAATGGGTTCGGTTCGTGTAGCCATCGTCGGCGTGGGCAACTGCGCCGCCTCGCTGGTGCAGGGCGTCGAGTACTACAAGGACGCCGACCCGGACAGCCGCGTGCCCGGTCTGATGCACGTGCAGTTCGGCGAGTACCACGTGCGTGACGTCGAGTTCGTGGCCGCCTTCGATGTGGACGCGAAGAAGGTCGGCCTCGACCTCGCGGACGCCATCGGTGCCAGCGAGAACAACACCATCAAGATCTGCGACGTGCCCTCCAGCGGCGTCACGGTGCAGCGCGGCCACACCCTCGACGGCCTGGGCAAGTACTACCTCCAGACCATCGAGCAGTCCGACGAGGAGCCGGTCGACGTCGTCAAGGTCCTCAAGGACAAGCAGGTCGACGTCCTGGTCTGCTACCTGCCGGTCGGCTCCGAGGACGCCGCCAAGTTCTACGCCCAGTGCGCGATCGACGCCAAGGTGGCCTTCGTCAACGCTCTGCCGGTCTTCATCGCCGGCACCAAGCAGTGGGCGGACAAGTTCACCGAGGCCGGTGTGCCGATCGTCGGTGACGACATCAAGTCGCAGGTCGGCGCCACGATCACGCACCGCGTGATGGCCAAGCTGTTCGAGGACCGGGGCGTCATCCTGGACCGCACGATGCAGCTCAACGTCGGCGGCAACATGGACTTCAAGAACATGCTCGAGCGCGAGCGCCTGGAGTCCAAGAAGATCTCCAAGACGCAGGCCGTCACCTCGCAGATCCCGGACCGCGACATGGGCGAGAACAACGTCCACATCGGCCCGTCCGACTACGTGGCCTGGCTGGACGACCGCAAGTGGGCCTACGTCCGTCTCGAGGGCCGTGCCTTCGGCGACGTTCCGCTGAACCTGGAGTACAAGCTCGAGGTGTGGGACTCCCCCAACTCGGCCGGTGTCATCATCGACGCCCTGCGTGCCGCGAAGATCGCCAAGGACCGCGGCATCGGCGGTCCGATCCTCTCGGCGTCCTCGTACTTCATGAAGTCGCCGCCGGTGCAGTACTTCGACGACGTGGCACGCGAGAACGTCGAGAAGTTCATCAAGGGCGAGGTCGAGCGCTAAAGGCCATACGGCGAGCCAGCATTGGCTCGTTGACCGCGGACCCCCGGGCAATACGCCCGGGGGTCCGCGTGCTGTGTGAGGCTGTGCGGCATGCCTGTTCTGCGTGATCTGCGCGTACTGCTGGGACTGCGCGGCTTCCGGCAGTTGCTGGCCGTCCGCATCCTGTCGCAGCTCGCCGACGGCGTGTACCAGGTCGCGCTCGCCACGTACGTCGTCTTCTCGCCGGAGCGGCAGACCTCACCGGCCGCCATCGCCTCGGCGATGGCCGTCCTGCTGCTGCCCTACTCCCTCATCGGTCCGTTCGCGGGCGTTCTCCTGGACCGCTGGCGGCGCCGCCAGGTCCTGCTGTACGGCAATCTACTCCGGGCCGTCCTCGCGTCCGGCACGGCAGTCCTGATCGTGGCCTCCGTACCCGACTGGCTCTTCTATGCCTCTGCGCTGTCGGTGACAGCCGTCAATCGCTTCGTTCTCGCCGGACTCTCCGCCGCACTGCCCCGCGTCGTCGACCGGGACCGGCTCGTCATGGCCAACTCCCTGTCTCCGACGGCCGGGACGCTTGCGGCCACAGCCGGCGGCGGGCTCGCCTTCGCCGTACGGCTCGCCGGCTCGGAGTCGGACGCCGTGACCGTACTGCTGGGGGCCGGACTGTATCTGTGCGCCGGACTCGCTGCGCTGCGGATGGGCCGCGAACTGCTCGGTCCGGATGGGGAGTTGGTGCAGCCCGGGCTCCGGAAGGCTCTGAGGAGCACGGCCGAGGGCCTGGCCCTCGGGCTGCAGCACCTCGGCCGGCGCCCTCTGGCCGCGCGTGCCCTGACCGCAATGAGCCTGATGCGCTTCTGCTACGGCGCTCTGACGGTGATGGTGCTGATGCTCTGCCGCTACACGTGGTCCGAGACGGAGTCGGATGGGCTCGCGCTCCTGGGCCTGGCAGTGGTGGTCTCGGGAGCAGGGTTCTTCGCGGCGGCCGTGGTCACCCCGTGGGCGATCGAACGGCTCGCCACCGTCAGCTGGCTGGGACCCGACGCACATGTGCGCTGGATCGTCACGTGCTCGGCCGCGGCCGCCGCTCTCGAACCCGCACTGAGCCTCCCCTTCGAGCCGGGACCGATACTGGCTGCCGCCTTCGTCCTGGCGCTGGCGACACAGGGCGCGAAGATCGCGACGGACACCATCATCCAGTCGTCCGTCGATGACGCCTACCGCGGCCGCATCTTCTCCCTCTACGACATGCTCTTCAACGTCGCCTTCGTCGCGGCGGCGGGGGTGGCCGCGCTCATGCTGCCCCCTGACGGCCGCTCGGCGGTCCTGGTCATCCTCATCGCAGTGATCTACGCGGCCGTCGTCTCGGTCGGCAGACCCATTCGGCCCAATCGGGAGTCCATGTTTCACGTGAAACACGGCTCATGAACCACGGTCACGCCGACCGGCGCTCCTCGGTCGCCGTTTCACGTGAAACGAGACCTGAGCGCACGATGCGGTGAGCGCTCCGCGGCCCTGGAGCGAGAAAGGGGCGCCGTGGGGAACGACGCCCCTGTTTCACGTGAAACACACGACCTCGACCGGCATCAGCGCTCGGCGCTCCACCACTCCTTGAGAGCGGCAACGGCGTCGTCCCGGCCCATGGGGCCGTGCTCCAGCCTCAGCTCCAGCAGATGCTTGTAGGCCTTGCCGACGACCGGCCCGGGCTTCACATCGAGAATCTCCATGATCTCGTTGCCGTCCAGGTCGGGCCGGATCGCGTCCAGCTCCTCCTGTTCCTGCAACCGCTCGATGCGCTCCTCCAGACCGTCGTACGCCCGGGAGAGGGCCGCGGCCTTGCGCTTGTTCCGCGTCGTGCAGTCCGAGCGGGTCAGCTTGTGTAGCCGGTCGAGCAGAGGTCCGGCGTCCCGTACGTACCGGCGGACCGCGGAGTCGGTCCACTCGCCGGTCCCGTAGCCGTGGAACCGCAGATGCAGCTCCACAAGACGGGAGACCTCCTTCACGAGCTCGTTCGGATACTTCAGTTTGATCATCCTCGACTTCGACTGCTTCGCACCCACCACCTCGTGATGGTGGAAGGAGACACGGCCGTCGCTCTCGAAGCGCCGCGTCTTCGGCTTGCCGATGTCGTGCAGCAGAGCGGCCAGGCGCAGGACGAGGTCCGGCTCGCCCTCCTCGAGGCCGATGGCCTGCTCCAGAACGGTCAAGGAGTGCTCGTAGACGTCCTTGTGCCGGTGGTGCTCGTCACGCTCCAGCTTCAGCGCCGGAAGCTCGGGCAGGAAGTGGTCCGCCAGCCCGGTGTCGACGAGCAGCTTCAGACCCTTGCGCGGGTGGGGGGAGAGGATCAGCTTGTTCAGCTCGTCCCTTACGCGCTCGGCGGAGACGATCCCGATACGGTCCGACATCGCCGTCATCGCCCTCACCACCTCGGGCGCCACGACGAAGTCCAGCTGGGCGGCGAAGCGGGCGGCGCGCATCATCCGCAGCGGATCGTCCGAGAAAGAGTCCTCCGGGGCTCCGGGCGTCCGCAGCACGCGGGCCGCGAGGTCCTCGAGGCCGCCGTGAGGGTCGATGAACTCTTTCTCCGGCAGAGCAACAGCCATCGCATTGACGGTGAAGTCACGACGGACGAGGTCCTCTTCGATCGAGTCGCCGTACGACACCTCGGGCTTCCGCGACGTCCTGTCGTACGCCTCGGACCGGTACGTCGTGATCTCGATCTGGTACTCGCGGTCCTCGCCACCGCTCCGGGACCTGCGGATGCAGCCGACGGTGCCGAAGGCGATGCCGACCTCCCACACGCTGTCGGCCCAGGGCCGGACGATCTTCAGCACGTCCTCGGGGCGGGCATCCGTCGTAAAGTCGAGATCGTTGCCGAGCCGTCCCAGCAATGCGTCCCGTACGGATCCGCCGACCAGAGCGAGAGTGTGACCCGCGTCCCGGAAGCGGCGGGCGAGGTCGTCGGCGACGGGCGACACCCGTAGCAGCTCGCTCACTGCCCGGCGTTGCGCCTCACTGAGAGGGCTCACCGGCGGAGCGGTCTGCGGGGTCTGCTGGGTCTGGCTGTCATGGTTGGCGTTCGGCACAACAGAACAGGGTACGTGGCCCGGCTTCTCGGAGCGTCCTCGATTCCCCGGGGACCGCTCAGGGGGCGATCCGATCATGTGGAGCACTCCCCAGCACTTCGCCCCGACGGGTCTCGTTACCATGCGGGGACGCACATCCGACGACCACCACTGACGACAGCGAGGGACGGGCAAACGCGTGGCCGAAGCGGCACAGTTCCAGGGAACGCGATCCGCTCCCGCCCGCCAGTGGCTGCGGCGGACGGTCGCCGGGCTGCTGGGAGCTCCGCTCCTCGTCGGCCTGCTGCAGATTCCCGCCGCCTCCCCCTCGCAGGCCGCACCGGCAGCCTCCACTGCGAGCGCCGTGGACGTCTCGATCGACTCGATGACGCCCACGACCCCCACTGACGACGACACGCTCACCGTCAAGGGCACCGTCACCAACAAGAGCAAGTCCACGATCACGGATGCCCACGTCGGTCTGCGCCTCGGCCAGACGCTCGACAGCCGCAGTGCCATCGACACCGCCTCCCAGCGCACCGGATACGCCTACGGCGCGGACGGCACGGAGGTCCCCGGCAAGTACCAGGCCGAGATCGACAAGCTCCCGTCCGGCATCACGGAGAACTTCAGCCTCAGCATCCCCGTCGAGGATCTCGATCTCCGTGGCGACGGGATCTACCAGCTCGGCGTCTCCCTCTCCGGCCAGACCCCGGGCAGGTCCTACGACCAGGTGCTCGGCATCGAGCGGACCTTCCTCCCCTGGCAGCCCGATACGGCCGACGGGAAGACCGGGATCAGCTATCTCTGGCCGCTGATCTCCACCTCTCACCTCGCCGCCCGGACCGATTCCGATGCGGAGCAGACGCGGACGCTCCGCGACGACTCCCTCGCCGCCGAGATCGCCCCGGGCGGGCGGCTCCAGCAGATGGTCTCCCTCGGGAAGAACCTCCCGGTGACATGGGTGGTGGACCCGGACCTCCTGGCGACGGTCGACGCCATGACGAAGAACTACAAGATCGCCAACCCCGACGGCACGACCACCGCGGGCAAGCACCAGGCCGTCGCCAAGCAGTGGCTCAAGGACTTCCAGGAGGCGACGGAGGACCGTGAGGTCGTGGCGCTCCCGTTCGCCGACCCCGACCTCGCCTCCCTGGCGCACCGGGGCAAGGACGTCGGAGGAGCCCTGGGCCAGCTCAAGTCCGCCACCGACCTTGCCTCCAGCACCGTGGAGACGGTCCTCGGCCGGAAGCCCCGTACCGACTTCGCCTGGCCTGCCGAGGGCGCCATCGACTCGTCGGTGGTGGATGTGGCCACCTCGGCCGGCGCGCACAATGTGATCACCCGCAGCGACAGCCTCCGGGAGCGTGGCGGCCTCCCGTACAGCCCGACCGCGGCGCGCCCCATCGGCCGCGGCAACACGGCAGTGTCCGCGGACGCCCGCCTCTCCACGGCCTTCCGCGGCGACCTCTCGCGCGCCGAGGACTCCACGCTCGCCGTCCAGCAGTTCCTCGCCCAGACCCTCATGGTCACCATGCAGGCGCCCGGGAAGCAGCGCAGCATCGTCGTCGCCCCGCAGCGCATGCCCACCGCGACCCAGGCACGGGCGATGGCCGAGGCGATCACCGGCCTCGAAGAGGAGCGGTGGTCGCAGGCAAAGGACCTGAGCGACGCGGCGAAGGCAAAACCCGACCCCGGCGCGACCACGCAGGTGCCCGGCGCCGGCGCCTACCCCCGTTCGCTGCGCAAGCAGGAACTGCCGACGGAGGCCTTCCGCGACGCCCGGACGACGCAGAGCTCCCTCGACCGGTTCCAGGTGATCCTCTCCCAGCCGGACCGCGTGGTGACGCCCGTCGGCAACGCGATCATGCGCGAGATGTCCAATTCCTGGCGCGGGAGCGCTCGTGACGCCACCAACTACCGGCGGTCGGTGCAGGACTATCTCACCGACCTCAGCCAGAGCATCCAGCTCGTCCAGAAGTCGACGCAGACCCTCTCCGGCCGCAGCGCCACGATCCCGGTGACCGTGCAGAACAACCTGGTCCAGGGAATCGAGGGCATGAAACTGGTCCTCACCTCGGGCCAGCCGAACCGGCTCGAGGTCAAGCAGGAGCAGGCCGTCCAGATCGAGGGCGGGCACAGCCAGTCGGTGAAGTTCGACACCACCGCTCACGCCAACGGCACAGCCTGGGTGACCGCCCGCCTCTACACCAAGGACGGCATGCCCTACGGCGCGCCGATGACGTTCCGTGTGAAGGTCACCGAGATCACGTCCACTGTGATGCTCGTCATCGCCGGTGGCGTGCTGCTTCTCGTGCTCGCAGGCATCAGGATGTACACCCAGCGCAAGCGGGCCGCGGCCCGCGGGGCCACGGACAGTCCGGATTCCCCCGAATCGTCGGAGCCCGGTGAATCTCCGCACCCCGAACAGCCCGAGGAGCCCGCGCCGGACGCGGAGTCCACGGAAGAATCCGCACAGGAATCCCCTCAGGAAGAACCCCCGGCCGAGGCGCCGGCGTCTCAGGACACAGAGCCCGACGCGTCGGACTCCCGCCCGGAGCAGCAGGGTGACGCGACGCCGGACACCGGTCCGGAAAGCGGCGAGGCATCCGGCATGGGTGAGAAAGTGGACCGTTGAGCGATGTCAGGGCCGGTCGGCCGGCGACGATGAGGTGGGGTAGCGATGAACGCGCCGTACGACGGTGAGCGCGGCCAGGGCCAGGGCGACGACCCGGCCGGCCATGCCCCGGCGCCCCCTCCCACGGACCCTTACGTCCAGGACGCCTACGCCCACGACCCGTACAGCTCCCAGGACCCCGGGGCGCAGGATCCGGTCGCCGAGGCGCTCTACGACCGCTCCGCACACCCGCCGCCGCCTCCGGGGACCTACCCGGACCAGCAGCCGCTCTACCAGCAGCCTCCGGCGCCCCCCCACGCTCCGGACCCGCGGCTCTGGGCCCCGACCCCGCCTCCGGAGCCGGACGGCCCGTCCCGCCACCTGCCCTACGGCGACAACAGTGCGGCGACCCAGTACGTGGGCGTGGACGACCTGGTCGGCAGCGCGGCGCCCGCGAACCAGCCCCCCGCGCCTCCGCAGGATGCCTTCGCGCATCTCTACCGCGACCAGCAGCAGCCCTACCAAGCCCCGCAGTCCCCACAGCCTCCCGCGGCCCAGCAGCCTCTCGTAGCCCCGCCGCCGTCCCAGCCGGCGGTGCAGGCTTCCATGGAGGCACCGCAGCCGCCGCCACCCCCGAGCCCCCCTCCTGCCCCCGCTCCGCAGCGCCCGGGCGGACGGGCCACGAGCATCCTCAGGTCGAGTGCCCTGATGGCTGCCGGGACGATCGTCTCCCGCATCACCGGTTTTCTGCGCACGCTGGTCATCGCGGCGGCGATCGGCGTCGGCACCTTCAACGACACCTACCAGATCGCCAACACCCTGCCGACGATGATCTACATCCTGGTGGGCGGCGGTGCGCTCAACGCGGTCTTCATCCCCCAATTGGTCCGGGCGATGAAGAACGACGACGACGGCGGCGAGGCATACGCCAACCGCCTGCTCACGCTGGTCGTGGCTCTTCTCGCCGGCGTCACCACCGTCTGTGTGCTGGCCGCCCCGGTCTTCATCCGCGTGATGTCCCCGAAGATCGCCTCCGATCCGGCGCAGATGGAGGTGGCGGTCGCCTTCGCCCGCTACTGCCTGCCGACCATGTTCTTCATGGGCGTCCACGTCGTGCTCGGGCAGATCCTCAATGCCCGGGAGCGCTTCGGCGCCATGATGTGGACCCCGGTGCTCAACAACATCGTCGTCATCGCCACCTTCGGCGCCTTCATCTGGGCCTTCGGCGGCTACACCTCGACCGGAGTCAGCGCCGCCACCGTCACGCCCGAGGGCATCCGCCTGTTGGGCATCGGCACTCTGCTCGGCCTCACCGTGCAGGCCCTGGCGATGATCCCGTACCTGCGCGACGCCGGATTCCACATCCGTCCCCGCTTCGACTGGCGCGGCCACGGGCTCGGCAAGACCCTCGCGCTCGCCAAGTGGACGTTCTTCTTCGTCCTCGCCAACCAACTCGGCATGGTGGTCGTGACCCAGCTCGCCACCTGGGCCGGATCGGTGGCCGAAGGCGAGGGGTACACGGGCACAGGCATCACGGCCTACAACTACGCACTGCTGCTCTGGCAGATGCCGCAGGCCATCATCACCGTCTCCGTCATGACCGCCGTGCTGCCCCGCATTTCGCGCGCTGCCCACGACCAGGACGCCGCCGCGGTGCGCGACGACATCTCGTACGGGCTCCGCACCTCGGCCGTCGCGATCGTGCCGTGCGCGTTCGCCTTCCTGGCGCTCGGCGTCCCCATCTCCACGCTGCTGTACGCAGGTTCGGGCGCGGAGGGCGCCCGCAACATCGGCTTCGTGCTGATGGCCTTCGGCCTCGGCCTGATCCCGTACTCGGTCCAGTACGTCGTCCTGCGCGGCTTCTACGTCTACGAGGACACCAGGACGCCGTTCTACAACACCGTCATTGTGGCGGCGGTCAACGCAGCGGCGTCCGGTCTGTGCTTCGTCGTCCTGCCGTCCCGGTGGGCGGTCACGGGCATGGCCGCCTCCTACGGGCTCGCGTACGCGATCGGCGTGGGTGTCGCCTGGAGCAGGCTCCGCAAGCGCCTGGGAGGCGATCTTGACGGGGCCCACGTCCTGCGCACCTACGCCCGCCTGGCCGGTGCGTGCATCCCCGCCGCCCTCGCGGCCGGAGGCGCGGCGTACGGCATCACCCAGGCCCTCGGCAGTGGTGCCCTCGGGTCGCTCACGTCCCTGGTCGCCGGCGGAATTCTGCTCATCGGGGTTTTCTATGCCGCTGCCCGGCGTATGCGCATCGAAGAGCTGACCGCCATGGTCGGAATGGTTCGCGGACGACTCGGACGCTGACCGAGCACAACCATTGGCCGCCATTGTGTGTCGTGCATAGCGGCGGACTGTGGGCACAATTGTCTTTGCTGTGGTGCGATAGCGTGCAACGGATGGGGAGGCAGGAACGACGGTGGCGGAACGGAGTACGGCTGCCGTCGACGTGGCAGACACCGGCGGCGAGGAGCCGCTGACCGCCCAGGCGGGCAAGGCCACGGCCGACGGGGCGGACGCGCAGGAAAAGACCGGTGCGGATGCGGAGACCGCTGCCGCCGACGCGACTGGGAGCGCGGGCGAACATCCGAGCCCCCCGCCCGAGGTGGAACCCCCCGAACTGCACAGCGGCCACAAACTCGCCAAACGCTACCGGCTCGAAGAATGCGTCACCCGGCTGGACGGATTCAGCAGTTGGCGTGCCGTGGACGAGAAACTCCGTCGCGCCGTCGGCGTACACCTCCTCCCCGCCGAGCATCCGCGGGCCCGTCCGGTTCTCGCCGCTGCACGTTCTTCCGCGCTTCTCGGCGATCCCCGGTTCGTGCAAGTCCTCGACGCCGTCGAGGACAACGACCTCGTCTACGTCGTGCACGAGTGGCTCCCCGACGCCACCGAGCTCACCGCCGTCCTCGCCGCCGGGTCTCTGGAGGCCCATGAGGCGTACCAGCTCGTCAGCCAGGTCTCCCAGGCAATGTCCGCGGCGCACCGTGAGGGGCTCTCCCACCTCCGGCTCACGCCCAGCTCCGTGCTGCGCACCGATTCCGGGCAGTACCGCATCCGCGGCCTCGCCGTCATGGCCGCGCTGCGGGGCATCCGCTCCGAGCACCCGCAGCGCAGCGACACCGAGGCGATCGGCGCACTGCTGTACTCCGCCCTCACCCAGCGCTGGCCGTACGAGGAGGACGCCTACGGTCTGTCCGGTCTGCCGAAGGGCGTCGGACTGATCCGTCCCGACCAGGTGCGTGCCGGCGTTCATCGCGGCTTGGCGGACCTCGCCATGCGCGCACTGGTGAACGACGGAGCCACCGCATCCCGCCAGGAACAGCCCTGCACCACGCCAGAGGAGCTGGCGAAGGCGGTCGCGGCGATGCCGCGCATCCGCCCGCCTGAACCGTCCTTCGTCTCGTCCGCGTACCAACCCACGGCGTACCAGCAGGGCGCCTACCGGCAGCCGCCGAACCACGGCCGCCCTGCGGCCCCCTCGCGCCCTGTCCCAGTGCCGCCCCCGCCTCTCCAGACTCGTACCGGCCAGGTGCTCAAGTGGACGGTCGCGGCGCTGCTCATCGCTGCGCTCGGGCTCGGAAGCTGGCAACTCGCCGACACGTTGATGGATCGCGAACACCGGAGCGACGACTCGGGCTCATCTCAGTCCACCGGTGACGACGGCAAAAAGAACGCGGGAAGTCCTCTCCGCATCGAGGACGCCACCGAGTTCTCCCCGCTGGCCGCCCCGACCGCACCGGAGAAGGTCGGAGACGCCGTGGACGGCGCCCCCGGCACGGCCTGGGTCACGCCCCGGTACGAGGGCTACGCCAACTTCGGCAATCTCCCCCAGCGCCGGCAGGGCAGCGGTCTGATCCTCGACCTGGGCAGCGTCAAGGACGTGTCCGGGCTCGACATCCGCATGTACCGCCCCGGCCACACGGTGGAGGTGCTCGCGGCCGACAGCTCGGCAACAGCGCCCAGTTCGCTGGACGACTTCTCCCAGCGTCTGACGAAGCCGGAGAGCGTCGGCGAAAGCCTCCGGACTACTCTCGACAAGTCGGTGCGAACGCGATACGTACTGATCCACATCACTGAGCTCCCCTCGGAGGGAACGGGCGGATTCCGCGGCGGGATCTCGGAAATCAAGATCACCGGTTGACCAACCGGGGATCACCGGCCGGTCGGCTGACCGGACCGAGGCGAAGGGGAGGGCCCGACGGTGGACGACGCCATACGCGGCGCCGCGAGCGACCAGGACCTCCTCGCTCGTCACGTGGTGGGCGATCCGGAGGCCTTCGGGGAAATAGTCCGTCGGCATCGTGACCGGCTCTGGGCGGTCGCTCTGCGCACCCTGGGAGACCGCGAGGAGGCCGCCGATGCTGTCCAGGACGCGCTCGTATCGGCCTACCGGGCCGCCCACACCTTCCGCGGCCAGTCGGCTGTCACCACCTGGCTGCACCGGATCACCGTCAATGCCTGCCTCGACAGGGCACGTAAGGCGTCCTCCCGCCGCACCTCGCCGATCGCGGAGACCGAGCGGCTCGAGCAGCTCCTCGAACCGCATGAGTCCGCTGCGGCACCAGCGGAGCGCGGCGATCTCCACCGGGAACTGATCGGAGCTCTCGCCACACTCCCCACCGAACAACGTGCGGCCCTGGTCCTGGTCGACATGCAGGGCTACCCCGTGGCTGAGGCCGCGGACGTCCTCGGAGTCCCCACCGGCACCGTGAAGAGCCGCTGCGCGCGCGGACGGGCCAGACTCCTGCCGATGCTCAAGCATCTCCGCCCGGACGACGGGGGTAATCCGAATTCGGGCGGGGGAGGGAACCGGACGCAGGGGACGTCCGTCCCAACGGCAGGACCGAGGGATACAGATGCCGTGAAGGGCGGAGGTGGACGGGCGTGACTTCCTCGACCGGCACGGACCAGCACCCCGATGTCGCGGATATCTCCGCTCTGGCCGAAGGCATCCTTCCGCCGGACCGTACGTCCGAGGTGCGCGAGCATCTCGCCGACTGCGAGCTGTGTGCGGACATCCGCGATTCACTCGAAGAGATCCGCGGGCTCCTCGGCACGCTGCCGGGTCCGGTGACCATGCCCGCCGACGTCGCTCGGCGCATTGATGCTGCCCTCGCGGCGGAAGCCCTTCTCGACGCGACGGCGCCGGCGGTTTCACGTGAAACCGACAGCGACGCGGCCGGAGAGGCCGCTCTGTCCAGAGACGCCGGCAGGGCCGAGGGGGCGGATGCTGTTTCACGTGAAACAGCGCCGTCCACGCGCCCGCCTCGCTCCGCAGACCGCCCTCAGGGACGTCCGCATGCCGCCACCGGTCCGGGCCGCAAGGCCCGCGGGCGCCGCACATGGCGTACTGCTGTTTTCGGTGCGGCCTGCGCCCTCGCGGCCGTCGGGCTCGGAGGCGTCGTGGTGAACTCCATCAACGACTCGGGAAGCGACGCCGCGACCAGCCCGGCCCTGGCGGACCGCTCCGAGACGGAGAAGAGCGACCTCGCTGGGAGCGGCCTCGGCCCCAAGGTTCAGCGGTTGCTCGAGAGCGCGGACACCAAGGCACCTCCGTCTGCAAGCAGCAAGGACCTCGGCTCCGACTCCAGCCCCGATCACACGATGCGCGGGGACGACGCCGTCGTGCCCTCGTGTGTGCAGGCCGGTATCGGACGCACCGATGACCCCATCGCCTCCCAGGAGATCACCTACCGCGGCACCGAGTCCTACCTCGTGCTGCTGCCCCGCCCCTCGGACTCCTCACACGTCGACGTGTACGTCGTGGATGCCGCGTGCACCGGAAAGTCGCCGCAGGGACCTGGCGAGGTTCTCCTCAAGGACGTCTACCAGCGCGGCTGAGCCGTGCCGAGTGCGCCGTACCGCTCCGGGAATGCTGGCCCCGTAGGATCCGTTGGGTGGGATAAGAGTCCCGCTTGGACCAGCCAGCAGTCTGCAGAGACGAGGAAGACACCCGTGAGCGACGTCCGTAACGTGATCATCATCGGGTCCGGGCCGGCGGGCTACACCGCGGCGCTGTACACCGCACGTGCCTCCCTGAAGCCCCTCGTTTTCGAGGGTTCCGTCACCGCCGGCGGCGCGCTGATGAACACCACCGATGTGGAGAACTTCCCCGGCTTCCGGGACGGCATCATGGGGCCGGACCTGATGGACAACATGCGGGCCCAGTCGGAGCGTTTCGGCGCGGAGCTCATCCCGGACGACGTCGTCGCCGTGGATCTGTCCGGTGAGATCAAGACGGTCACGGACTCGGCCGGTACGGTCCACCGTGCTCACGCGGTAATCGTCAGCACCGGATCCCAGCACCGCAAGCTGGGCCTGCCGCGGGAGGACGAGCTGTCCGGACGCGGCGTCTCCTGGTGCGCCACCTGTGACGGCTTCTTCTTCAAGGACCAGGACATCGCCGTGGTCGGTGGTGGTGACACCGCGATGGAGGAGGCAACGTTCCTCTCGCGCTTCGCCAAGTCGGTCACCGTGGTGCACCGCAGGGATGCCCTGCGTGCCTCCAAGGCGATGCAGGACCGTGCCTTCGCCGACCCGAAGATCTCCTTCGCCTGGCACAGCGAGGTCGCCGAGATCCACGGGGACCCGAAGCTCTCCGGCCTGACCCTGCGCAACACCAAGACCGGCGAACGGTCCGAACTTCCCGTGACAGGGCTCTTCATCGCGGTCGGCCACGACCCGCGGACCGAACTCTTCAAGGGACAGCTCGACCTCGACGTCGACGGCTACCTCAAGGTCGACGCTCCCTCGACACGCACCAACGTCACCGGGGTCTTTGCGGCCGGCGACGTCGTGGACCACACCTACCGCCAGGCGATCACCGCGGCGGGCACCGGGTGTGCCGCGGCGCTCGACGCCGAGCGGTACCTGGCAGCTCTCACCGACTCCCGGCCCGCGGAGCCCGAGAAGGCCGCCGCCGCTCTCTGATCCTGCTTTCTCTCACGCAACGACCAACAAGGAGACCGCCATGGCCGGCGCCCTGAAGAACGTGACCGACGCATCCTTCGATGAGGATGTCCTGAAGAGCGACAAGCCTGTGCTGGTCGACTTCTGGGCAGCCTGGTGCGGTCCGTGCCGCCAGATCGCCCCTTCGCTGGAGGCCATCGCCGCCGAGCACGGCGACAAGATCGAGATCGTCAAGCTCAACATCGACGAGAACCCGGCCACGGCTGCCAAGTACGGCGTCATGTCCATCCCGACGCTGAACGTCTACCAGAACGGCGAGGTTGCCAAGACCATCGTCGGCGCCAAGCCGAAGGCTGCGATCGAGCGCGACCTGGGGGACTTCATCTCCTGACCGCCCCCGGTTTCACGTGAAACAGGCCCGCCCCGTCTGAGGGGCGGGCCTGTTTGCGTGCCGCGATGCCTCTGGGACGCACCTGTCGGTTGGTGCGGCTGTGGGCAGCTATAGAGGTCGCAGGGCCGGTTCCTTCTGTACGGCGCCCAGCAGCCGGTCCAGCGCCAGCTCGACGTCCTCCTTCCAGGAGATCGTCGTTCGCAGCTCCAGCCTTAGGCGTGGGAAGCGGTGGTGCGGCCGCACGGTTTTGAACCCGACCGCCAGGAGATGCTCAGCGGGCAGCACACACGCCGGTTCCTTCCACCGGGCGTCACCGAAGGCCTCGATGGCTTTGAATCCTCGCCGCAGAAGGTCCTTGGCGACGGTCTGCACAATGACCCGCCCGAGTCCCTGCCCCTGGTATCCGGGCATGATCCAGCCCGTCATCAGTTGTACGGCGTCAGGCGACACCGGGCTGGTGGGAAATGCTGTGGAGCGTGGTACATAGGCCGGGGGAGCGTACAGAACGAAGCCCACCGGCACCTCGTCGACATAGACGACCCGGCCGCAGGAGCCCCACTCCAGAAGAACCGCCGAAATCCAGGCTTCCTTCTCCAGCTCCGGGCGACCGGCCTTTAGTGCGGCTTCGCCGCTGACCGGGTCGAGCTCCCAGAAGACGCAGGACCGGCAGCGTTTGGGGATGTCCGGAAGATTGTCCAGTGTGAGCGGTACGAGCCGACGCCCCATGAAGCCTGTTCCTCACTTCCATCGACGGCCGCTCCACGAGCAGCCGCAAGCGCTCCACGCTCTCTGATGAGGCTGCCGACGAACCCACCGACCGCCCCCAGGCTCAATCCTGCTGCCACGAGTCCCGCGCGGCTCACCGATCGCATGGCCCGCTCCTCCAAATGAGGTATCTCCACGTGGATGCGCCATACCCGAACGCATCGTACCCACGTCGCGATTGCGCCGATACTGCGGAAAAGGAAAGGGCGGGCCGTGTCCCGGTGACAGGGCTTCTCCAGAAGTCCCGTGTGTCACTGTCGGTACCGTGGCCCGCCCCATCGGTTCACGAGGAACCGGAGACTCAGTCTTCGTCGTCCTGGACGCCCTGCTCGGCCTCCTCCGCCAGCCCCTGCTCCAGCACCCGGCCCTCACCGGGAGCCAGCGTGCCCAGGATTCGCTCAAGATCGTCTATCGAGGCGAACTCGACGACGATCTTTCCCTTCTTCTGACCCAGGTCGACCTTCACCCGTGTTTCGAAGCGATCCGACAGCCGGGAGGCGAGGTCAGTGAGCGCCGGCGACACCCGTGCGCCCGCCCGGGGCCCCTTGGCCTTCGGCGAGCTGCTCGGCCGCGTCCCCATCAGGGTGACGATCTCCTCGATCGCACGGACCGACAGCCCTTCGGCCACGATCCGGTGCGCCAGACGATCCTGCTCCTCCGAATCCTCGACCGACAGCAGTGCACGAGCGTGCCCTGCCGAGAGCACCCCCGCAGCAACCCGGCGCTGAACGGACGGAGAGAGCTTCAGCAGCCGCAGCGTGTTGGAGACCTGCGGGCGCGACCGCCCGATGCGGTCCGCAAGCTGATCGTGGGTGCAGTTGAAGTCCTTGAGGAGTTGGTCGTAGGCGGCCGCCTCTTCAAGCGGGTTGAGCTGTGCCCGGTGGAGGTTCTCCAGGAGGGCATCGAGAAGAAGTTTCTCGTCATCCGTCGCCCGGACGATCGCGGGGATCCGCTCCAGGCCGGCCTCACGGCAGGCCCTCCAACGGCGCTCACCCATGATGAGCTCATAGCGCTCGGCCCCAAGCTGCCGTACGACAACTGGCTGGAGGAGGCCGACTTCTTGGATGGAGGTAACGAGTTCCGCCAGGGCGTCCTCGTCGAAGACCTCACGAGGCTGCCGCGGGTTCGGCGTGATCGCGTCGAGCGGCAACTCGGCGAAGTGGACTCCCTCTGGCTGGCCCACACTCGCGTCTACGGATGCTTCGTCCGCAACAGGAGCTTCCGTTTCACGTGAAACTCCGTTCGACGGAAGCGCGGTCACCTTGGCTGCCGCAACTCCACGTTCCGGTGCGATGGTCGGTACCGCCGTCGGCGAGGTGGCCCCCACGCCGACCGCAGGCGCAACCGCGCCCGAGCCCTGCGGAGCCGCGGGGATCAGCGCGCCAAGACCCCGGCCCAGTCCTCTACGTCGATCACTCACTGCGTCCCCTCCGACATGCTGTGCTGGTCCTGCTGAGCGTTCTGGCCCGCCGCATGTGCGAACTGCGGGTCATAGTTCACGCCAACGCCCCGCAAGGCGATCTCGCGCGCCGCTTCGAGGTACGAGAGCGAGCCGCTCGAGCCTGGATCATAGGTGAGCACGGTCTGGCCATAGCTGGGGGCCTCCGAGATTCTCACCGACCGCGGAATGCTGGTCCGCAGCACCTCATTGCCGAAGTGGCTCCGCACTTCCTCCGCGACCTGCGAAGCAAGTCGCGTCCGGCCGTCGTACATGGTGAGCAGGATCGTCGACACATGAAGCTGAGGGTTGAGGTGGCCCCGCACCAGATCGACGTTTCGCAGCAGCTGCCCCAAGCCCTCCAGCGCGTAGTACTCGCACTGGATCGGGATCAGCACCTCCGCGCCGGCCACGAGGGCGTTCACCGTGAGGAGTCCCAGCGACGGCGGGCAGTCGATGAGGATGTAGTCCAGGGGCTGCTCATAGCCCTGGATCGCCCGCTGCAGTCGGCTCTCCCTCGCTACGAGCGAGACGAGTTCGATCTCAGCACCGGCCAGATCGATGGTGGCGGGGGCACAGAACAGCCCCTCCACGTCCGGCACGGGCTGAACGACCTCCGAGAGCGGCCTACTCTCGATGAGGACGTCGTAGACCGAGGGGACCTCGGCGTGATGGTCGACCCCCAGAGCAGTGGAGGCGTTCCCCTGCGGATCGAGGTCGATCACCAGCACTCGCGCGCCATGCAGCGCAAGCGAGGCGGCGAGGTTGACCGTGGTGGTGGTCTTACCCACGCCGCCCTTTTGGTTGGCGACCACGATCACACGTGTCTGCTCAGGGCGCGGCAGACCTTCGCCCGCGCGGCCCAGCGCTTCCACCGCAAGCTGGGCGGCGCGGCCGATGGGGGTGTCGTCCATCGGGGGTGGCGTTTCACGTGAAACGCCGTCCCCCACCGATTCGGTACGGGGACCGGGGACCGGGTCGGTCATCGGTCCCGCGATGTTGGCGTCGGACCGCAAGGATTCACTCTCCTCGACATCAGGCTCGCAATGAACAGAGCCTGCCATGCTTTCGGGGTTGTGAACCAGCGCGGTCCGTTCACCTGTGGATGAATCCACATCGACAGCGCCATCTGATGGCGCAGAATCCGGTCTTCGGGTCGGTAGAGGATGGTCGCGAGTCGCGGCAGCCGCGCGACCACGGCTGATGATTCCCTGCAGCAGTGAGCGGCGTTTCACGTGAAACACGATGCACGGGTCGGCACCCTAGATCGTCGCGACACTCCGATTCGAGTCGTCTTGGCAGCTTGTATGGAGCATTGTCCCGATCGGTGACACACCTAACGGCGGCGTCGAGTCCGGCTGGTGCGGGCCGCCTTGGCCCTCTTGGCCGCGAAGCGCACACCGCCCGGACTCTCACCCACCTCAGCGCGGACGACAGTTGACGACGGGTCCACCACGCCCTCCCCGACGTGAAGAATCGACGACTCCACGACACCGAGCTTACTGAGGGCGGCACGTGCACCCTTCAGCTCTTCCTCAGCCGTGTCGCCCTTGAGCGCCAGCATTTCGCCGTAGGGGCGCAGCAGCGGTACACCCCAGCCTGCGAGCCGGTCCAGTGGCGCCACCGCGCGCGCAGTCACGACATGAACCGGCGGCAGCGTCCCCAGCACCTCTTCGGCCCGGCCCCGAACCACCGTGACGTGATCGAGGCCCAGCAGCTCGACGACTTCCTCCAGGAACGTCGTACGCCTCAGGAGTGGCTCGAGCAGCGTGATCCGCAGATCAGGACGCACCAGCGCGAGCGGGATTCCGGGCAGGCCGGCACCCGAGCCCACATCGCACACGGAAACGCCCTCGGGCACCGCCTCGGACAGCACCGCGCAATTCAGCAGGTGCCGCTCCCACAGCCGCGGTACCTCGCGCGGTCCGATGAGCCCTCGCCTGACCCCCGCATCCGCGAGCAATTCGGCGTACCGCACTGCCTCTGGGAGGCGCTCACCGAAAATCACCTCTGCCGCTTTGGGCGCCGGGGGGAGCTCCGCTGCCTCCGTCACGGTGACCGTCCTTCCATACAGGCTTGTTGTGCATCTGAATGTCCAGGCTGACAAAACGCGGCCCCGCCTGGCGATCAGGCGGGGCCGCGACGCTACGGGACCGGGTGGGTCCGGTCAGGCAGGGAGTACGACAACGCAGCGCTCGGGCTCCTCGCCCTCGGACTCGCTGCGCAGGCCCGCACCCGCCACCGCGTCGTGGACCACCTTGCGCTCGAACGGTGTCATCGGCTTCAGCTTCACCGGTTCACCGGAGCCCTTCGCCTCCTCGACCGCCTTGACGCCCAGCGCGGTGAGCTCCTCCCGCTTGCGAGCCCGGAAGCCGGCGACGTCCAGCATCAGGCGGCTGCGGTCGCCCGTCTCCCGGTGCACCGCGAGCCGCGTCAGCTCCTGGAGCGCCTCCAGCACCTCGCCTTCACGGCCCACCAGCTTCTGCAGGTCACGGCCGGTCGAGTCGCTGATGATCGAGACCGAGGCCCGGTCGGCCTCGACATCCATGTCGATGTCACCGTCGAGGTCCGCAATGTCCAGCAGCCCCTCGAGGTAGTCGGCCGCGATCTCCCCCTCCTGCTCGAGGCGGGTGAGGGTGTCGCCACCCTCGGTGGCAGAGGTCGTGCCTTCCGTCACTGGAGGCTCCTTACTTCTTGGACGGGTGCTTGGGCCGCTGTGAGCCCTTGCGCTGACCGGCCTTGGATCGGGCCGAGCCACCTGCCGGCTTCGGCTTGGTGTCTTCCGGCTGGTCCTGCTTCTCCAGAGACAGCTTCTCGGACGAGTCCGTGGACGAGTCCGTGCCCTTGGCCGCCTGGCCGGAGCCCGGGCCCGAGTGCTGGCGCTTGGACTTGCTCTGGCGCTTGGGCTGCTGCCGCGACGCTCGTGCGGACTCCGCGGCCTTCTTGGCCTCGACCTCCGCCGGGTCCTCCTTCAGCTTGCCCTGGGCGCGCAGACGCTCCTGGCGCGCCTTGAAGGCCACGCTGCCAGGAGTGGGGTTCCGGTGGATCACGAACATCTGCTGGCCCATGGTCCACACGTTGGTGGTCAGCCAGTAGACGAGGACACCGACCGGGAAGTTGATGCCGAACACGGCAAACATGATCGGGAAGATGTACATCAGCATCTTCTGCTGCTGCATGAACGGCGTCTTCACCGTGAGGTCGACGTTCTTGGTCATCAGCTGGCGCTGCGTGTAGAACTGCGACGCCGACATCATGACGATCATGATGACCGTGACCACGCGGACATCCGTCAGCGTCGCGCCCAGCGACTCGATCTTGCTCGCGCTGTCCAGGAACTTCGACGCGATCGGGGCGCCGAAGATGTGGGCGCTCCGCGCGCTGTCCACCAGCTGCTGGTCCATGACACCGACGGCATGGTCACCGGCGATCTTGTTCAGCACCTGGTAGAGGGCGATGAAGAACGGCGACTGCGCCAGGATCGGGAGGCAGCTCGAGAGGGGGTTGGTACCCGTCTCCCGATAGAGCTTCATCATCTCCTCGGACTGGCGCTGCTTGTCGTTCTTGTAGCGCTCCTGGATCGCCTTCATCTTCGGCTGGAGCGCCTGCATGTTCCGCGTCGCCTTGATCTGCTTCACGAAGAGCGGGATCAGGCAGATACGGATCAGCACCACCAGGGAAACGATGGACAGACCCCAGGCCCAACCGCTGTCCTCGTTGAAGACGAGGCTGTACAGCGAGTGGAACTGGACGATGATCCAGGAAACTGCGGTATAGAGAGGACCGAGGATCGTGTCCACGAATCAGACTCCTTGGGCGTTGGGCTGAGTCTCGGGCTGTTCCGCCGGCGCTTCCGCGGAGCTACCGCTCCACCGGCTCCGCAGCCGTTGGTGCCAGACCGGATGCTTCCGGGGTGGGACGTGGTCGACGCCGCCGAGCGACCACGGGTTGCAGCGCAAGATGCGCCAGGCGGTCAGGGCAGTGCCCTTGACCGCGCCGTGCACGTCTATCGCTTTGTACCCGTAGTGCGAGCACGACGGGTAGTACTTGCAGACCGGCCCGAGGAGCGGGCTGATGGTCCACTGGTACAGCTTGATCAACCACAGCAGCGGGTACTTCATCGCTGCACCCTCCCCTGGGCTTCGCCATGGGTGGCCCCACCGAGCAGCCGCTGCAGCGCAGTGTCCAGGTCACGGGCCAGCGCGTCGTGGTCCGCCTCGCCGGCACCGGGCAGCGCCCGTACGACAACCAGGCTACCTGCGGGCAGCAGGGACAGCCGATCCCGCATGAGATGCCGGAGCCGCCGCTTCACCAGGTTGCGGACGACCGCACCGCCGACCGCCCTGCTCACGACGAAACCCGCACGTGCCGGGGGAGCGTTTTCCCCAGACGCATGCGGGTCCGTACTCCTCGTTTCCGAGGGAGGGGCGCTGCGAAGGTGGACGACGAGGAGAGGGCGCCCGGCCCTGCGTCCTCGGCGTACCGCGGCCGCAAAGTCCTCGCGCCGCCTCAGCCGATGCTCGGTAGGCAGCACTACAGGGACCTTGAGGTCAGGCTGCTCAGGCCGACAGGCGTGCGCGACCCTTGCCACGGCGGGACGCGAGAATCGCGCGACCGGCACGGGTGCGCATGCGCAGCCGGAAGCCGTGGGTCTTCGCGCGGCGACGGTTGTTCGGCTGGAAGGTGCGCTTGCTCACTCGGGGGCTCCAGAAATGAATCGTTGGTGGCGGGACATCGCCTGGCTGTCACCGTGCGCCCACGAGTAGCTCGCAATACGCCCGAGTGCACCGCTTCTTGATCACGAAATGTGATCCATGCCCATCGGAGGCAGGCGGCAGCAGCCATCGACAACTCGACCTGGTTACGGTACGCGCGGCTACGCCATCCGGTCAAACCAGCAGTGCCCTGGCGACACGCGCCGTGAGGACACCCTCGGGCACAACCCGCGTCCAACACCTGGCACATTTGTACACACCCTGTGGACAACGACTTGAACCGCGTGCGCTGCCCTGACTACCGTTGCTGAGCTTCGATTCCTTCCCGCCCGTCCCGAGAACCACACATTGGTGGGACCTGTCGGCGCCACCCCACCCAGCGAGTGAGAGAGCGTGCCTTGTGGCTGATGTACCTGCCGATCTTGCCGCAGTGTGGCCACACGTACTGGAGCAGCTCCTGAGCGAGGGGCAGGGCATCGAACCGAAGGATCAGCGCTGGCTCAAGGACTGCCAGCCTCTGGTCCTCGTCGCCGGCACCGCCGTGCTCGCCGTACCCAACGAGTACGCGAAGGGCGTCCTGGAAGGCCGCCTCTCCCCGCTGATCAGCGACGCGCTGAGCCGCGAGTGCGGCCAGTCCATCCGCTTGGCGATCACCGTCAGCGCCACCGAGACCGCCCCTTCCTCGCCCGCCCCGCCGCAGAGCCCTGCGCCGCAGCCGCCGCAGCGGTACGAGGAGCCACCGCGCCAGGGACCGCCGCACGACCTTGAGCTCGACCGTGGCGAGGACCGGGAGCGGGGCCGCGACCGGGACCGCGAGCCCGAGCGGGGCGCGTACGACGGCTACGACCGCTACGACGCCTACAGGCGCGGCGCGGACCAGCTTCCGAACGCCCGGCCTGCCTATCCCGAGTACCAGCAGGGCCGCCCCGAGCCGGGATCCTGGCCGCGCCCGCCCGGCGGCATGCCGGGTCCCCGGGACGACTACGGCTGGCAGCAGCAGCGGCTCGGCGGCTTTCCCGAGCACGATCCGTACGCGGCCCCGCGCCCCGGCCCGCAGCAGGAGCGGCCGCCGCTCTACGAGCAGCCGCGCCCGCAGTCCCCGCAGAACGACTACCGCCCGCCGGGCGGCGACCGGCCACCGTACGACGGCCAGCACCGCGACCTGCCCGAGCAAAGCGGACCCGGCGGGAGGTCCCACACAGGCGGCCCGGCCCACGGGAACCCGACTCACGGGAACCCGGCCCGCGGCAACCCTGCCCACAGCCGCCCCCCTGCGCCCAGTGGCGCTCCCGGCCCACTCGCCGCGCAGCCCGCGCCCGCAACCGGCCCCGGTGAGCCGACCGCGCGACTGAACCCCAAGTACCTCTTCGACACCTTCGTCATCGGCGCGTCCAACCGCTTCGCGCATGCCGCAGCGGTCGCCGTCGCCGAGGCGCCGGCCAAGGCGTACAACCCTCTCTTCATCTACGGGGAGTCGGGCCTGGGCAAGACGCACCTGCTGCACGCGATCGGGCACTACGCGCGCAGCCTCTACCCCGGCACGCGCGTGCGCTATGTGAGCTCCGAGGAGTTCACCAACGAGTTCATCAACTCCATCCGCGACGGCAAGGCGGACGCGTTCCGCAAGCGCTACCGCGACATGGACATCCTTCTCGTCGACGACATCCAGTTCCTGGCCAGCAAGGAGTCGACGCAGGAGGAGTTCTTCCACACGTTCAATACGCTCCACAACGCGAACAAGCAGATCGTGCTGTCCTCGGACCGGCCGCCCAAGCAGCTCGTCACGCTCGAGGACCGGTTGCGCAACCGCTTCGAGTGGGGCTTGATCACGGACGTCCAGCCGCCGGAGCTGGAGACCCGGATCGCGATCCTCCGCAAGAAGGCCGTACAGGAGCAGCTCAACGCCCCTCCGGAAGTCCTGGAGTTCATCGCCTCCCGGATCTCGCGGAACATCCGCGAGCTCGAAGGGGCGCTGATCCGGGTCACGGCCTTCGCCAGTCTCAACCGTCAGCCGGTGGACCTCGGACTCACCGAGATCGTGCTCAAGGACCTGATCCCCGGCGGTGAGGACGCGGCTCCGGAGATCACGGCGACCGCCATCATGGCGGAGACCGCCCAGTACTTCGGGCTCACGGTGGACGATCTGTGCGGCTCCTCGCGCAGCCGCGTGCTGGTGACGGCGCGGCAGATCGCCATGTACCTGTGCCGCGAGCTGACCGACCTCTCTCTGCCGAAGATCGGCGCGCAGTTCGGCGGCCGCGACCACACGACCGTCATGCACGCGGACCGCAAGATCCGGGCGCTCATGGCGGAGCGGCGCTCCATCTACAACCAGGTCACGGAGCTCACCAACCGCATCAAGAACGGCTGAGCGGGGCCGGCGGGAGCCGTACGACGCGTCCGAGGGGCGCTCCGGGGATATTCGCGGAGCGCCCCTCAGTGCTTCTCTGAGACACATTCTCCGCGTCCGGGGCCAAGCTCTCACTCGCTTCCGAAACGGCCTCCGAACCGCTCCCGCATCACTTACCGGCCGCTTCCGGAGGTACGTGCGCGCCGCTTCAGGGCCACCCGCTGTTCGAATCCAACGGCACTCGCGTGTCTTCTCCACAGCAATCGGCCGGATCGCCCGTCCACACCCTGGGGACTGCCGAGTTGTCCAGATCGCGTCCACAGGGGGCAGTCGCCGGATGCCGTCACAGGAGGTCAGCCACGTGTGGAAATGTGGTCAACCACGTTCCACAGACTGTGGACGGCGAGGCGGCCCCCGGAGTCCACATCCCGTTGTCCACTGCCCGCCCACAGGCTAGGGCGAGTTGCCCACAGCTTCTCCACACCCTTGTCCACTGTTCGGCAACTCAACACCCGTGCTCACTGGGGCGAGTGAAAGGCGTCACACCAACGTGGCCGGTTGGGCTGGGGAGAAGGTGGGTATTCCTGGGGATGGCACTGGGGAGAACCCGCCGTGGCCTGTGCACCGCGTGTGCAGAACTTTCGCGTGTCCACAGCGCAAGCCACTTTTCCACGAGCTGCGCCCACAGGCCCCGTGGACAAAAAATCCGCTCTGACCTGCGCCGACGCGGTTATCCACGGTATCCACAGGGCCTACTACTACGACCAAGTAGATCTACCGGGAAACTCATCCGGAAACGGGGCCTGTGCACAACTCGCCTCCGGGCCGCCCGACACCCGAGCCGCTGACTTGACCCCGACGGGCAACGACTGTCGGCGGCGTACGTCAGACTGGTCTCCGGCATCGGCCCTGCCTTCGGCTGGGAGACTCCGTGCCGACGAAGACGAAGAAGGCCAGCAGGGCGAGCCAGACACAGCAGGAGGCGGTTCCGGTGAAGATCCGGGTGGAGCGCGATGTACTCGCGGAGGCGGTGGCCTGGGCAGCCCGCAGTCTCCCGGCCCGTCCGCCGGTGCCCGTTCTCGCGGGCCTGCTCCTGAAGGCCGAGGACAGCAGCCTGAGCCTGTCCGGCTTCGACTACGAGGTCTCGGCCCGCGTCTCCGTCGAGGCGGATGTGGAGGAGGACGGCACCGTCCTCGTCTCCGGCCGCCTCCTCGCCGACATCTGCCGTGCGCTTCCCAACAGGCCTGTGGAGATCTCCACCGACGGCGTCCGGGTCACCGTGGTCTGCGGCTCCTCGCGATTCACACTCCACACGCTGCCTGTGGAGGAGTACCCGGCCCTGCCGCAGATGCCGACCGCCACGGGCACTGTCCCGGGTGAGGTCTTCGCCGCTGCCGCTTCCCAGGTGGCCATCGCCGCCGGGCGGGACGACACCCTGCCGGTGCTCACCGGTGTCCGGATCGAGATCGAGGGCGACACGGTCACGCTGGCCGCGACCGACCGCTACCGCTTCGCCGTCCGCGAGTTCCTGTGGAAGCCGGAGACTCCGGACGTGTCCGCCGTCGCCCTGGTGCCCGCCAAGACCCTCCTGGACACCGCCAAGTCGCTGACCAGTGGTGACACCGTCAGCATCGCGCTCGCAGGCTCGGGCGCGGGCGAGGGCCTGATCGGCTTCGAGGGCGCCGGGCGCCGCACGACCACGCGTCTGCTCGAGGGCGACCTGCCGAAGTACCGCACGCTCTTCCCGACCGAGTTCAACTCCGTCGCCGTGATCGAGACCGCGCCGTTCGTCGACGCCGTCAAGCGCGTCGCGTTGGTCGCCGAGCGGAACACCCCGGTCCGGCTCAGCTTCGAGCAGGGTGTCCTCATCCTGGAGGCCGGGTCGAGCGACGATGCGCAGGCTGTGGAGCGGGTCGACGCCCAGCTGGACGGCGACGACATCTCCATCGCGTTCAACCCCGGCTTCCTGCTGGAGGGTCTGAGCGCCATCGACTCCCCGGTCGCCCAGCTCTCCTTCACGACCTCCACCAAGCCCGCGCTGCTGAGCGGCAAGCCGGCGATGGATGCCGAGGCGGACGAGGCGTACAAGTACCTGATCATGCCGGTCCGACTGAGCGGCTGACCAGGCCGGATGCTCCGGGCTCCCCGTCGTATGAGCGCGGGGAGCCCACAGCTGAGCGTCGGGGTGCGGGCGTAGGCTCGACCGCAGGTACGCACGTCGGCACTACGTCACAAAGGATCACTGATGCAGCTCGGTCTCGTCGGTCTCGGCAAGATGGGCGGCAACATGCGCGAGCGGATCCGCCGCGCAGGCCACACCGTCGTCGGATATGACCGCAACCCGGACCTCGCCGATGTCCACAGCCTCAAGGAACTTGTGGACACGCTCGAGGCACCGCGGGTCGTCTGGATCATGGTCCCGGCCGGCAGCCCGACCCAGAGCACCATTGACGACCTGGCCGAGCTTCTCTCGCCCGGAGATGTCGTCGTCGACGGCGGGAACTCCCGCTGGACGGACGATGAGAAGCACGCCGAGCAACTCGGCGCGAAGGGCATCGGTTTCGTCGACTGCGGCGTCTCCGGCGGCGTCTGGGGACTGGAGTACGGCTACGCGCTGATGTACGGCGGCGAGCCCGAGCACATAGCCGCTGTCCAGCCGATCTTCGACGCGCTCAAGCCCGAGGGCGACCGCGGCGCCGTCCACGCCGGCAAGGCCGGTGCGGGCCACTTCGCGAAGATGGTCCACAACGGCATCGAGTACGCGATGATGCAGGCCTTCGCCGAGGGCTGGGAGCTGCTGGAGGCGGCCGGTTCCGTCACCGATGTCCGCGAGGTCTTCCGCAGCTGGCAGGAGGGCACGGTCATTCGTTCCTGGCTGCTCGATCTGGCCGTCAATGCCCTGGACGACGACGAGCACCTCCAGAAGCTCCGCGGCATCGCCCAGGATTCCGGCGAGGGGCGCTGGACCGTCGAGGCGGCGATCGACCACGCGGTGCCGCTGCCCGCTATCACGGCGTCGCTGTTCGCCCGCTTCGCGTCCCGCCAGGACGACTCGCCGCAGATGAAGATGATCGCCGCGCTCCGGAACCAGTTCGGCGGGCACGCGGTCGAACAGGCGTAGGACGCACGAGCCCTACGAGCATCGAGGGGAGGCCGGCGGCGCAGGCCGCAGCGCGCCATGCACGTATCGCATCTGTCGCTCGCCGACTTCCGCTCGTACGCCCGGGCCGAAGTGCCGCTGGAGCCGGGGGTCTCGGCCTTCGTGGGTCCCAATGGCCAGGGCAAGACCAACCTCGTCGAGGCGGTCGGCTATCTGGCCACCCTGAGCAGTCATCGGGTCTCCTCCGACGCACCGCTGGTGCGGATGGGCGCCGACCGGGCGGTCATCCGGGCCTCGGTTGTGCAGGGCGAACGGCAGCAGCTCGTCGAGCTGGAACTGAACCCGGGCAAGGCCAACCGCGCCCGTATCAACCGCTCTTCGCCGGGCCGACCGCGCGACATCCTCGGCATCGTCCGGACCGTCCTCTTCGCACCGGAGGACCTCGCCCTGGTCAAGGGCGACCCGGGGGAACGCCGGCGCTTCCTCGACGAGCTGATCACCGCCCGTTCGCCGCGGATGGCGGGGGTCCGCTCCGACTACGAGCGGGTCCTCAAGCAGCGCAACACCCTGCTCAAGAGCGCCGCCATGGCACGGCGCCACGGCGGCCGTTCCATGGACCTGTCCACCCTCGATGTCTGGGATCAGCACCTGGCGCGGGCCGGTGCGGAGTTGCTCGCCCAGCGTCTGGACCTCATTGCGGCGCTGCAGCCGCTCGCCGACAAGGCGTACGACCAACTGGCGCCCGGCGGCGGCCCGTTGGCGCTCGACTACCGCAGCTCGGCCGGCGAGGGGCTCGCCGCCGCGAACAACCGCGAGGACCTCTACGCGCTGCTGATGACCGCCCTCGGTGAGGCCCGCAAGCAGGAGATCGAGCGCGGGGTGACCCTCGTCGGACCGCACCGGGACGATCTGCTGCTGGCACTCGGGCGCCTTCCGGCGAAGGGGTACGCGAGCCACGGCGAATCCTGGTCGTATGCGCTGGCTCTGCGCCTGGCCTCGTACGACCTGCTGCGTGCGGAGAGCCCGCTGGCGCACGACACCTCGTCGGAGAGCGGGCGGCGGGTGGGTGAGCCGGTGCTCGTTCTGGACGATGTGTTCGCCGAGCTGGACGAGCGTCGCCGCGAGCGGCTTGCCGAGCTGGTCGCCCCGGGTGAGCAGGTGCTGGTGACGGCGGCGGTGGACGACGATGTGCCCGGTCTGCTGGCGGGCGCACGCTTCACGGTGGCCGACGGCAGGGTGGCACGGGCATGAGCGGTCCCGCGGAGCCCACCCCCGACGGGCCGGAGCCCCGTCCACAGCCGGAGACCTCGGGTGTGGATCTGGCGCGGGTCGCGTTGCGGGCCGCCAAGGAACAGGCCCGGGCCCGCGGTGCCGCCGTACAGCAGAAGAAGCAGGCCCGGCGTGGAGGCCTGCGCTCCGGTGCGCGGGCCGACGGCCGTGATCCGCTGCCGCTGGGCGCGGCGATCAACCGCCTCATCACCGAGCGGGGCTGGGAGGCGCCGGCCGCGGTCGGCGGGGTGATGGGCCGCTGGCCGCAGATCGTGGGGCCCGAGGTGGCGCAGCACTGCGAGCCGATGAAATACGACGAGGACGCGCGGGTGCTGACCGTGCAATGCGATTCGACGGCCTGGGCGACCCAGCTCCGCCTGCTCGCTACGCAGCTCGTCGCCCGTCTGAACGGCGATCTCGGGCAGGGCACCGTCAAGTTGATCAAGGTACTGGGCCCCGGCGGGCCCCCGCAGCGCTACGGGCGGCTGCGCGCTCCCGGCAGCAAGGGTCCGGGCGACACCTACGGGTGATGGGGCGCACAGAAGCCGGGGGTCCCTCACGGTAGTGGAGGGTTGACAGTCGGAAGCGCTGAGCGCCTCTGTGAGCCTCTTGGTCCCCTGGGGCGCATATGGGGAGTCGGCGGATGGCGGTTCAGGGCGGCACATGCGGACTCAGGCGCCCGCAAACCCCCATTCATGTCCGCGCTACCGGTAGACTAGAGAGCAATCCCGCCCAATCGCGGAACATACCGAACGACGCAGCCGCTCCCGTATGCCCTGGAGACGGCTCGTGCTGTGCCAGAAAGGGCGCTTCGTGGCCGAGTCCGGCGATCTCAACGAGAACAACACCGCATCCACCCCCGGCAAGCCGTCGTACGACGCGAGCGCGATCACGGTCCTCGAGGGCCTGGACGCGGTGCGCAAGCGACCTGGCATGTACATCGGGTCGACGGGTGAGCGGGGCTTGCACCACCTTGTGTACGAGGTCGTCGACAACTCCGTCGACGAGGCATTGGCCGGGCATGCCGACACCATCGATGTCACGATCCTCCCCGACGGCGGGGTGCGGGTCGTGGACAACGGCCGCGGTATCCCGGTGGGCATCATCCCGTCCGAGGGGAAGCCGGCCGTCGAGGTCGTGCTGACCGTGCTCCACGCCGGCGGCAAGTTCGGCGGCGGCGGTTATGCCGTCTCCGGCGGTCTGCACGGTGTGGGTGTCTCGGTGGTCAACGCCCTGTCCAGCAAGGTGTCGGTCGAGGTCTGCACTGACGGCCACCGGTGGACGCAGGACTACAAGCTCGGTGTGCCGACGGCGCCGCTGGCGAAGAACGAGTCGGTGGATATCACCGGAACTTCCGTTATCTTCTGGGCAGATCCGGACATTTTCGAGACAACCGACTACTCCTTCGAGACGCTGTCCCGGCGCTTCCAGGAGATGGCGTTCCTCAACAAGGGCCTGACCATCTCTCTGACCGACGAGCGCCCCGACCACGTCGACGAGGACGGCAAGCCGCTCGCGGTCCGGTACTACTACGAGGGCGGCATCGTCGACTTCGTGAAGTACCTCAACTCCCGCAAGGGCGACCTCGTCCACCCCTCGGTGATCTCGATCGAGGCCGAGGACAAGGAGCGGATGCTCTCGATCGAGGTCGCGATGCAGTGGAACTCGCAGTACAGCGAGGGTGTCTACAGCTTCGCCAACACCATCCACACTCACGAGGGCGGTACGCACGAAGAGGGCTTCCGCGCCGCGCTCACGGGTCTGATCAACCGCTACGCGCGGGACAAGAAGCTGCTGCGGGAGAAGGACGACAACCTCACGGGTGAGGACATCCGCGAGGGTCTGACGGCGATCATCTCGGTCAAGCTGGGCGAGCCGCAGTTCGAGGGTCAGACGAAGACGAAGCTGGGCAACACCGAGGCGAAGACCTTCGTTCAGAAGATCGCCCATGAGCACCTGACGGACTGGCTCGACCGGAACCCCAACGAGGCCGCGGACATCATCCGCAAGGGCATCCAGGCCGCCACGGCCCGTGTCGCCGCCCGCAAGGCCCGGGACCTGACACGACGCAAGGGCCTGCTGGAGAGCGCGTCGCTCCCCGGCAAGCTCAGCGACTGCCAGTCCAACGACCCGGCGAAGTGCGAGATCTTCATCGTCGAGGGTGACTCCGCCGGCGGCTCGGCCAAGTCCGGCCGTAACCCGGAGTACCAGGCGATCCTTCCGATCCGCGGCAAGATCCTCAACGTCGAGAAGGCGCGCGTCGACAAGATCCTCCAGAACCAGGAGATTCAGGCGCTGATCTCGGCCTTCGGTACCGGAGTCCACGAGGACTTCGACATCGAGAAGCTGCGCTATCACAAGATCATTCTGATGGCGGACGCCGATGTCGACGGCCAGCACATCTCCACCCTGCTGCTGACCTTCCTCTTCCGCTTTATGCGTCCGCTGGTCGAGGCGGGCCACGTCTACCTCTCCCGCCCGCCGCTGTACAAGATCAAGTGGGGTCGTGACGACTTCGAGTACGCGTACTCGGACCGTGAGCGCGACGCCCTCCTCGAGCTCGGCCGGCAGAACGGCAAGCGGATCAGGGACGACTCGATCCAGCGCTTCAAGGGTCTTGGCGAGATGAACGCCGAAGAGCTGCGCGTCACCACGATGGACGTCGATCACCGCGTCCTCGGCCAGGTCACCCTGGACGACGCGGCTCAGGCGGACGACCTCTTCTCGGTGCTGATGAGCGAGGACGTCGAGGCCCGGCGCTCGTTCATCCAGCGCAACGCCAAGGACGTCCGCTTCCTCGACATCTGAGTCGGCCTGCTTCTCCCCGGCCCGCCCGCCGCCAGGGACCGAACTGCGAAAGGACGTTGACCAGCAATGGCCGACGACACCCCTACTCCTGACATCCCGGAGACCACCGTCACGCCCGAAGGCACGCCCGCTGCCGTCGAGGGCGTGGGCATGCGCGTCGAGCCCGTGGGGCTCGAGACGGAGATGCAGCGCAGCTATCTCGACTACGCGATGTCGGTCATCGTCTCGCGTGCGCTGCCCGACGTCCGTGAC
>NZ_JBICVP010000008.1:0-450078 GCF_043199075.1 Streptomyces sp. NPDC048639 | reverse complement strand
CTGCAGGGGGGACCCTGTGGGAGAGTAGGACACCGCCGAACAATTTTTAGCCTCAACCCCTGGGTCCAGCCCGGGGGTTGAGGCATTTCTGCGTTTAGGCTGCATCCATGCGCTACGACCTGGTGATCTTCGACAACGACGGCGTGCTCGTCGACAGTGAGCCGATATCCAACACGATCCTCGCCGCGTACCTCACCGAATTGGACCACCCCACCACGTACGAGGACTCGATCCGCGACTACATGGGTTCGGCCATGCACCGCATTCACGACCTCGTCATGGAGCGGCACGGAAAGCGGCTCCCCGAGGGTTTCGACGAGGTCTTCCACGCCCGGGTCTTCGAGGCCTTCCGGCGCGAACTGCAGCCCGTCGCCGGTGTCGACGAGGTGCTGGAGAAGCTCGCTGCGGACGATGTGCCGTACTGCGTCGCCTCGTCCGGGAGCCATGAGCGTATCCGCGTCACGCTGCGCACGACGGGCCTCTACGACCGCTTCGGCGAAGGCCGTATCTTCAGCTCGCAGGACGTGGGCCGCGGAAAGCCGGCTCCCGATCTGTTTCTCCACGCCGCGGCCGCCATGGGTGTGGTGCCCGAGCGGTGCGCGGTCGTCGAGGACAGTCCGCTCGGGGTCCGGGCGGCTCTGGCGGCGGGCATGGACGTGTACGGCTTCACCGCCATGACTCCGTCCACCGCGCTCGCGTCTTCCACCGCGTGCTTCGCCGGCATGAGGGAGCTTCTGCCCCTCCTCGCCGGGGATGTCCTCGCCTGAGACACCGCTCTTCCGGAACACGGCCCGCCTGAGACGCCCTCGTCTGAGGCGACCCGTCCGGTTGATTCGGGACGTGACGGCGTCTACCCAGCGGTAGCTCCGGGTCGTACGCTCCACGGCCATGGACGCAAAGCTGCGGCACGGCCGGGCCTCGCTGACGGTCAGCTTCTTCGTGCAGGGCGTCTGCTTCGCGCTGCTCGTGACGCGGATCCCGGCGATCCAGGACCGCTACCGGCTCAGCGACGCGTACTTGCCGGTCTTCCTCGCCGCGGTGCCGATCCTCGCCGGCGTCGGCAGCGTCCTCACCGAGCACCTGGTCAAGCGCGTACGTCCCAGCACGGTTCTCCGCTCGGTCCAGCCCGTCGTCTGCCTCGCGCTCCTCGGCGCGGGCGCCGGGACCGACCTGTGGCAACTGGCCACCGCGCTGGGGGTGTTCGGCCTCGCCGTCGGCGGCCTGGACGCATCCATGAACATGCTCGGCGTCAGCCTGCAGCGCACCTACGGGCGCAGCATCATGCTCGGCTTCCACGCCGCGTACAGCCTCGGCGGGATCCTCGGGGCCTCGCTCGCCTGGAGCGGAGCGCACTGGAAGTTGTCGCTGGCGGTGCTGTACGGGCCGGTGGTGGCGGTGCTCGTCCCGGTCGTGCTCGTCGCCGGCCGCTGGTACGTCGACCGGGCCCGGCCGGTGTCACCCGCTCCGGCCCCGCCACCGGTCCCGCAGGCCAATGGCGGCCGCAGGGCCGCGTCCGCCGGCGCCGGGTTGTCGATGACACTTCTGCTGCCGCTCTGCCTGGTCATGACCTGCGCGTACATCGGCGACTCGACGGTGGCGAACTGGAGCGCCAAGTACCTCCAGGACGTGCTGGGCAGCTCCGAGCAGCTCGCCACCGTCCCGTACAACGTCTACATGGTGACGACCCTGCTCGGGCGGTCCGTGGGGGACCGGGGCGTCCGTCGGTTCGGGGCGGTCGCCGTCGTGCGGGCGGGGACGGTGACCGCGGCGACCGGGTTCGCGGCCGTCGCGGTGGCGCCGGGTGCCTGGTGGGGGATGCTCGGCTTCACTCTGCTGGGCCTCGGCCTGTCCGTGATCGTCCCGCAGACCTTCGCCGCCGCCGGCCGCCTGTTCCCCGACTCCTCGGACGCCGCCGTCGCGCGTCTCAACATCTTCAACTACGTCGGCTTCCTCATCGGATCACCCCTTGTGGGCGGGCTGGGGGACCTGTGGGGCTATCGCGGCGCCATGCTCGTACCGATGGCCCTGGTGCTGGTGACACTCGTGTACGCCCGATCGTTCGGCGCTGAACCAACCCGATACGGTGGCGGACATGAGCGGCCGCGCACAGCTGATGTGGGACGAGGCAGTAACGGGCTATGACTTCGGGCCCGGACACCCCATGGATCCGGTGCGGCTGGCACTGACCATGCGCCTGGTGGAGGCGTTCGGCCTGGATCGCGCCGTGGACGTGGTGTCCGCCAAGGCTGCCGGGGACTCCACGCTGCGGCTCGTCCACCGCGCCGACTACATCGAGGCCGTACGGCGGGTGTCGGCCGATCCGAAGACCGCGGACGGCTCGTACGGGCTGGGCACCGAGGACGATCCCGCGTTCGCCGGGATGCACGAGGCGTCGGCGCTCATCGCCGGGCAGTCGGTGGGCGCGGCGGAGGCGGTCTGGCGCGGGGAGGCGCAGCACGCCGTGAACTTCGCGGGCGGGCTGCACCACGCCATGCCGGGCAGCGCCTCCGGCTTCTGCATCTACAACGACGCCGCGCTGGCCATCGCCCGGCTGCTGGAGCTCGGCGCGGAACGGGTCGCGTACCTGGACGTGGACGTGCACCACGGCGACGGGGTGCAGGCGGCCTTCTGGGACGACCCGCGGGTGCTGACGGTGTCGGTGCACGAGCATCCGCAGACGCTGTTCCCGCAGACCGGCTGGCCGGAGGAGACCGGAGGCCCGGGCGCGGAGGGCAGCGCGGTGAACGTGGCGCTGCCGGCCGGGACGGGTGACGAGGGCTGGCTGCGCGCCATCCATGCGGTGGTGCCGGAGCTCCTGGCCGCCTTCCGGCCACAGGTGCTGGTGACGCAGCACGGTGCCGATACGCACTTCGAGGACCCGCTCGCGCATCTGGCGGTGAGCCTGGACGCGCAGCGGGCGGTGGCGGAGTCGGTCCACGCGCTGGCCCACGAGCACGCCGAGGGGCGCTGGGTGGCCCTGGGCGGCGGCGGTTACGCGATCGTGGACGTGGTGCCGCGGTCGTGGACGCATCTGGTGGGGATCGCGGCGGAGCGGCCGGTGGAGCCCGAGTCCCTCGTACCGGAGGAATGGCGCCACCAGGTCTACGCCCGGACACGGCAGATGGCGCCGGGGCGGATGACGGACGGGCGCACGCCGGTGTGGCGGGACTGGGAGGAGTCGGGGTACGACCCGGCGGACCGGCTGGACCAGGCGATCCGTGCGACGCGGATGGCGGTCTATCCGGCGCACGGGCTGATGCCGTAGCGCTGGTTCCGTAGCGGGGACGCGGTACCGGCGGGGACGCACCGGCGGAGGTCGGCGTCCGAACGTCGTCCGCGTCGCAGGACGTACGCCGCAGATCGCATGCCGCACATCGCGTGCCGCGTGCCGCGTGCCGCACATCGCGCCAACTCCGGGCGATTTCCCGGCCGTACGCGGCTGCACTTGCAGCCCCCTCTCGTACAGAGGTCCATTCCGTGCCGCGGAATTACGCCGACCGTGGGTCGTACGGCCGATCCCGGCCCCGCCGGGCGTGCCATGGGCGAGCATCAGGACGTGCTGAGTGCTGGAGCGTTACGGGCGCACCTGATGGCGGCGCGGCTGGCGGGGAGCGTGACCACATCCCGCGAGGAGAGCCTGCGCAGTTACCGGCTCTTCGCCGCGGGGGACCCACGGGTGCTGCTCGGCCTTGAGCCCGAACGGCCATGGGACGAGTCCGGTCTGCTGCGGTTGATGGCCGATCGTTGTGGCGTGTCAGACGACCCGTGCCATGTAACGGGACCGGATGTGATCGATCCCGACCGCACGGTGTCCGCGCTCGATGCCTTCGCCGCCCGGCTCGGTGTCGTCGCGGCGGCGCGCGCGCCCGTTCTCCTCGGCACCGGACACCCCCATCGGCTCCTGGGTTTCTACGCCTCCTTGGCTGGTGCGCTGTCGGCGGCAGGATGTCCTGTCCTCACACCAGCGCATGGTCGATGTGTCGACATACCGACCCGGTTCGGCGTACGCACGTACCAGCTCGACTACGTACGGGGCGTCGCGTTCGTGCGCGAGCCGGACGCGCGCGGTGACGCCCCCGGCGGCGGTGCGCACAGCCACTCCCCGCTCCCGGTCCGGGCCGCCCTCGCCGCCGCGGCCGACGCCGACGCGCCCCTTCCGGCGCTCGTCGTCGGGGACCATGGATGGGTCTGCGGGGCAGGTCAGCTGGGGATCGAGGCGATCGGTCTCGCGGATACGGACGATCCCGCGCTCTTCGTCGGCGAGGCCGAGGGCCTGGTCTCGGTGACGGTCCCGCTCGATGACGCTGCGCGGTCCGATTACTACCGTCCGCTTACTCGCTATGTACTCAATCGAGCGTGTCTGTCACGGTAGGCGGTCGATGGCTGCTCCTCTTCCCCACTTGCATCACACGCCCCTACTCTGGGGAGAGAGCGCACAGGGACGAGAAGCCACCGGAGGGGAAGCCGGTGCCCGTCATGTGCGGAAGGTTCAGGTGTGTCATGGCTGCTGGCGAGAGGCCTCTGAACGAGGTTCAGTTCCTGACTGTGGCGGAAGTCGCCACGGTGATGCGCGTGTCCAAGATGACCGTGTACCGCTTGGTGCACAGCGGTCATCTGCCTGCTATCAGGGTGGGGAGGTCCTTCCGGGTTCCGGAGCAGGCGGTGCACGACTATCTCCGCGAGTCCTATGTGGGGGTGGAGACCGCCTGACGAAGACCCTCGGATTACGATCCTCACTCTGTGCCGGGTAGGCTGAGCCGCCGTAGGTAGTGTGGGCTCGGACGCCCCGCACCGAGTGATTCGAAGTGAGCGAGGGTAGTCGTGGGCTCTGTTATCAAGAAGCGGCGCAAGCGGATGGCGAAGAAGAAGCACCGCAAGCTGCTCAAGCGCACCCGCGTTCAGCGTCGCAACAAGAAGTGAGCGACAGCTGAGCGTGACACGACGCCCTCCCACCCGTTCGCCGGTGGGAGGGCGTCGTCGTCTTCCCGTGTCCCGCGTCCGGCTGGAAATGTAGCTCTATGCATCCTCAGGTCACCACAGTGCAACATCCACTCGATACGGTGACCGCGGAAGCAACAAACCCGAACGCCGTCGAAGTGCGGGAAGGAAGGCGCTGATCTTGGGCAAAGTCGTGCTCGTCACCGGTGTCGCGCGACAGCTCGGGGGCCGATTCGTACGGCGTATCCAGCGCGAACCGGACGTCGACCGGGTCATCGGGGTCGATGCCGTACGGCCCGAGCACCGGCTCGGTGGGGCCGTGTTCGTCCAGGCCGACATCCGGCAGCCGACGATCGCGAGGGTCCTCGCGGAGCACTCGGTGGACACCGTCGTTCACATGGATGTCACCGGCACTCCGCTCGGCACTCGCGGCAGCCGGGGCACCATCAAGGAAACCAACGTCATCGGCACCATGCAGCTCCTCGGTGCCTGCCAGAAGGCGCCGTCCGTCTCGCGGCTCGTGGTGAAGTCGACCACCAGCGTGTACGGCTCCGCGCCGCGCGATCCGGCCGTCTTCACCGAGTCGACGCCCCCCAAATCGCTGCCCAGCGGCGGCTTCGCCAAGGACGCCGTGGAAGTGGAGGGCTACGTCCGGGGCTTCGCGCGCCGGCGCCCCGATGTCGCCGTCTGCGTCCTGCGCTTCGCCAACATCCTCGGGCCACGCGCGGACACCCCGCTCGCCGACTACTTCTCCCTGCCCGTCCTGCCCACCGTCCTCGGCTACGACCCCCGGCTGCAGTTCGTGCACGAGGACGACGTGATGGAGGTGCTGCGGCTCGCCTCCTTCGACCCCCGTCGCGGCACGCTCAACAGCGGCACGTTCAACATCGCGGGAGACGGCGTACTGCTCCTCTCGCAGACTGCCAGACGGCTCGGCCGCCCCACCGTGCCCGTGCTGCTGCCGGCCGTCACCTGGGTCGGCCAGGCCCTGCGCTCGGTCGGTATGACGGACTTCTCGCCCGAGCAGATCCGGCTGCTCACCCACGGCAGGGTGGTGCAGACGACGCAGATGCGCGAGACCCTGGGGTTCCATCCCCGCTATACGACGGCGGAGACCTTCGCGGACTTCGCGCGCAGCCGCGGACCGGGACTGCTCCCGCCCGAGACCCTCGCCCGTACCGTCGACCGGCTCGCGGACCTCGTCTCCGCGACCCCCAGTGAGGAGCGCACCTGACATGGCCGATGCCAAGGTCATTCCCTTCGGCGAGGATCCGAGGTCGCGTCGCGGCGGCAAGGCGGGCAAGCCCAAGTCCAAGGTGAACGGGCGCAGGACGGGCCAGCTCTCGCCCGTACCGGAGCAAGCGCTCACGGACGGCGCGGAGGGCGCGGAGAAGGCCGGGACGGGGCCGGCGGCCCAGCGCGGGGCGGAGGCCGGGGAGGCCGCCGAGGGGCAGCGTGCGGGCGGCGGTTGGGACCGCAGACTGGCGCAGGGGCTGTCGTTCCTGCGGCGCCGGGTGACCGGGGACTACGAGGTCGACGACTTCGGCTACGACGAAGAGCTGACCGACCAGGTCCTGATGTCACTGCTGCGCCCGCTCTACGACAAGTACTTCCGTGTGGATGTGAAGGGCATCGAGAACATTCCGGATGCCGGCGGCGCGTTGATCGTCGCCAACCACTCCGGGACGCTGCCCATGGACGGCCTGATGCTCCAGGTCGCCGTGCACGACAACCACCCGGCGGACCGCCATCTGCGGCTGCTCGCGGCCGACCTGGTCTTCATGCTGCCCGTCGTCAACGAGCTGGCGCGCAAGGCCGGTCACACCCTCGCGTGCGCCGAGGACGCACAGCGGCTGCTGGAGCGCGGCGAGGTGGTCGGGGTGATGCCGGAGGGCTTCAAGGGCATCGGGAAGCCGTTCTCGGAGCGCTACAAGCTCCAGCGCTTCGGGCGGGGCGGGTTCGTCTCCACGGCGTTGCAGGCGCGGGTTCCGATCGTGCCGTGCTCGATCGTCGGGGCGGAGGAGATCTACCCGATGATCGGGAACGCGAAGACTCTCGCGCGTGTGCTGGGTTTCCCGTACTTCCCGATCACGCCGACGTTCCCGTGGCTCGGGCCGCTGGGTGCGGTGCCGCTGCCGACGAAGTGGACGATCCAGTTCGGGGAGCCGATCGCGACCGACGGTTTTCCGCTGGAGGCGGCCGAGGATCCCATGCTGATGTTCAACCTCACGGATCAGGTGCGCGAAACGATTCAGCACACGCTCTACAAGCTGCTGGTGCAGCGGCGTTCCGTGTTCTTCTGAGTGGCCGGGAGGGCGGTCTCGCCCCGCTCGGCACGACGAACGGCGCTCGGCCTCCTCACGATGCATGACGTGAGGAGGCCGAGCGCCGTGGTGCGACGAGCCTTGGTGCGGCCGCCCGAACATGGCGGCCGCGCGCGCCTATCTGTCGTCGTCCCCGTCGATGCCCAGGCCCGGGAGCAGGCCGGGGAGCAGCGGCGGGAGCGTGATGTCCGGCTTCGCCGAACCGCCTGCGCTGCCACTGCTGCTGCCGGGCAGCGTCGACGCGCTCCCCTTGGGCGGGTCGAGCAGATCGCCGGCGCCGCCGATCAACCGCTCGTCCAGGCGCTGCGATTCGCTGGGCCGCGGCGTGGTGCCCCCGCTGGCCCCTGGCTCTGACGAGGAGCCCGACGTGGACGGCGTCGAATCCTGCGACGCCTTCGCGTCGCCCGTCCCCGAGGAGTCCCCTGCCCTGCCGCGGGAGGGATCCGAGCTGCCGGGGGCGGCGGGCAGCAGCGACTTCAGCGGACCGACCTCGTCGTCTATGGCGTCGAAGACCGAGGTCACCCCGTCGCCCACATCGGTGAGTTGGACGGGGAGCCGGTCGCGCAGTTCGCTCCAGCTACGGCGGTTGGACGTCGAGAACGACTCCAGCGCCTGGATGGGGGCGAGCGAACCGTCGCGTGCGTACGCGGCGGAGAGCAGCCGGTGGCCCTCGGAAGCGTCGTGACGCATACCGGAGAGGGCCCGGCGGACCTCGCCGAGCGACTCGTGGTCGAGGTCGCCGGAGCGGCCCCGCTCCATGAGCCTGCGCGCCTCGTTCATCCGCGTGGACGCCTGGCCGAGGTAGATCTCACCGCGGTCGGACTCGTCGTCCGCCATGCCGCGCTTCAGATCCTCCATGCCGCGCTTCAGCCCGTAGAGCGAGTCACCGGGCAGCGCGTCGGAACTGGCTGCCGCGACACCGCTGAACGCCCCCGCCGCCACGCCGACCGTGAGCCCGCCCGCCGCGAGCCCCTGGGACCAGCGGGACCGTGGTTTGAGCTTGCTGAGCGACGTCGCCCGGTGGGCACCCCTCCGCCGCTGTTCCGGAACGCGCGGACCGTCGGACCCCGCCCCTTCGGAGAGCATGGCTTCCATGGCGGCGACCAACTGGGCTCGCTGGACGATCCTGACGTCGGGGTCAAGCTCCGGCTTCGGGATCCGGGCGAGTCTCCCCGCCACGGCCGGCAGTCTGTCCTGCTCGTCCGCCGCCGCCGGAGCACAGGTCTGCTCGGGCGTCCGGTCCTGGCTGGCCTGCCGCTCATCCAGGGCCTGGGCGAAGGCGTTCGCCCGCCGGTGCGCCGATACGTTCGCGATCACGGGCGGCACCTCCTCTCGTCATCACCTGCAACTCCCTGGCATGTATGGAAGGTTGCACACCTTGAGCGCAACCACTCTTTCGAGTGACGCATTCTGGACAGCATGCGACCACAGGGAGTCTGCACCCCGGACAACGAGCGGTGATGCAGCCGGGTTACGCAGTCACGATGATCCGACCGCTGGGTCATCTGGGGGTCACCGTATGTGTTGTCTTCTGTGGCGGCGTGTTCTGCGTTGGTGGGGGTTCTCGCCGGGGCGCCCGGGTCAGCGGGCGTCATCCGGCAGAAGCCGGGCCAGCGTGCGGACCGCCCGGTACTGGAGGGTCTTGATGGCACCCTCGTTCTTGCCCATGACCCGGGCCGTCTCGGCGACCGAAAGGCCCTGCAGGAAGCGCAGCGTGACGCATTCCTGCTGCTGTGGGTTGAGCTTGCGAACGGCTTCCAGCAGCGCCGCGTTGGAGAGCGACTCCAGGACGGAGTCCTCCGGGCTGCGCTCCACCTCATTGGCGTCCAGCATTTCGCCGGTCGTCACCTCGAGGCGGAAGCGGCTGGACTTGAAGTGGTCGGCGACCAGGTTGCGGGCGATCGTCACGAGCCAGGCCCCGAAGTCGCGGCCCTGCCAGGTGAACGTCCCGATACGGCGCAGAGCGCGCAGGAACGTCTCACTTGTGAGGTCCTCGGCGGTCGCCTTGCCGCCCACTCGGTAGTAGATGTACCGGTACACCGTGTCGGCGTACTGGTCGTAAAGGCGCCCGAAGGCTTCGGCCTCTCCGGCCTGGGCGCGTTCGACCAGGTCCATCATGCGGCGGCTGTCGCTGTCCGCGGCGGGACGGCGGGCGGTGGTTGCACCGCCGGCGCGCGATCGTCTCCCGACCGCTGCGGTGTTCTCGGCCAGGGCGTAGGCGGGGCCGGCAGGACCGGCAGGGACAGGCGCGGCGAAGGCAGGGACGGCGTACGCGGTGGGGACGATGCCGCGCATATGGTCGGCGACCGTTGCGCGGAGCGTAGCCAGGCCCGAGGCGTCAACCCCGACGTGTGGGTACACGGGACTCCCAGAGGCAGAGCTTCCATCACGTGCAGTGCGGAACCGTTCACCCGTCGTAGGGACGTGTGGGTACCGGTTTGCGTCTGAGGAGAATAACGCTTCGTACAGGCCGTGCTACGCCGAGTTGCTCAAATCGCCGGGTCGGAACGCTCTGTTATGAATTGGTGACCGATGCAATATCGAACATTCGATAGATAATGATCGGAATTTTGCTCGATTCGCCCGAGTGGCGCTCAAGTCGTGGCAGTCCAGGGGCATCAGGACTGGCAGGAGGCCTGTAGGGGTAAGTGGCCTGGATTGGCCGCACATCGCTTCGCGTGGTCCGATCCGATGCGGTACGCCACCCATGACGCGTCCAGGAACGATCCGGTTCCCGCGCGTTTCGCGCGCATCTCGTGCATCCCCCGCGGGTGCGCGTGTTGCGCGGCTCCTGGAACGGCTACCGGTGCCGCGCCGGTGCCGCCCGGGCGGCCGTCCCGTACGGACGGCGGTGCGCCCGATGCGCCGCGAAGGCTGTGATGTGGCCCGGATCACAGGGTGATTTGTGCGGTTGTCGCGCCCGTATCCCCGTGAGAGGTGGTCCCGCCCCGTGCCTCCCGTGCCGTGCCCCCGTGCCGCGGCGTGTCGAGCCGAAGGCACGCTCCTGCGCGGCCGTTGAGTCCCTAAGGGTCGGCGTAGGGCGTAAGGCGCCGTCGGCGGGCGCGGGGCAGTGGGAGAGGTGAGCGCGGGACCTGCGCAATGACGCGCCTCGTGAGCCGGTCCTCCGAAGGGCGACCCAACGTACGTCGGTGACGGGCCCTGGACCCCGGGGCGTCCGAAGCGCGACCGAACGTATGCCGCTGACGGGACCGGACCCCGGGACGTACAGAGCGCGCCCAGAGGGGCGGGAGTGCTGTGTCCGGCGTCGGCAGCGGCGACCCGGGGAGCCGGCCCTCCGCGGGGGCGCCCCGGCCCCGGGTGCGGACACCGGGGCCCGCGGGCGCCGCCACGCGTGAAGCCGCCACGCGTGAACCAGGGCGGCGAAACAGCCGCGGTGAACCAGTGCCGCGAACCCATCGCGGCGAACCAGGGGCCGCGAATCAACCGCGGCGAACTAGCGGCGGCGGCGCTGGAGTGCCACCGCGGCCGCCGCTCCGCCCGCCAGTGCCCCGACCCCGGCCGCGGCCGGGATGCCGACCTTCGCCGCCTTGCGGCCCGTCCTGTAGTCGCGCAGCCGCCAGCCGTGTTCGCGCGCGTGCTTGCGCAGCCTGCTGTCCGGGTTGATGGCGTACGGATGCCCGACGATCGACAGCATCGGGATGTCGTTTGCGGAGTCGCTGTACGCCGCGCAGCGCGACAGGGTCAGGCCTTCCGCCGCCGCCAGGGCTCGTACGGCCTCGGCCTTCGCCGGGCCGTGGAGGATCTCGCCGACCAGCCGGCCCGTGTAGATGCCGTCGACGGACTCGGCAACCGTGCCGAGGGCGCCGGTCAGGCCGAGTCGGCGAGCGATGATCGTCGCCGTCTCGACCGGGGCCGCGGTGACCAGCCAGACCTTCTGGCCCGCGTCGAGGTGGGCCTGGGCCAGGGCGCGGGTGCCCGGCCAGATGCGCTCGGCCATGTACTCGTCGTAGATGTCCTCGCCCATCTCCATGAGTTCGGAGACGCGGTGGCCCTTCACGATGGAGAGCGCGCTGTTGCGGGCGTCCTCCATGTGCGCCGGGTCCTCGACGCCCGCCATCCGGAACCACGCCTGCTGCCAGGCGAAGCGGGCGAGTTCGCGCTTGCGGAAGAACTTGCGCTTGTGCAGGCCGCGGCCGAAGTGGAAGAGCGCGGCGCCCTGCATCACGGTGTTGTCGAGGTCGAAGAAGGCGGCGGCGAGGGCGTCCCCGGCGACGGGGAACTCCGGCTCGGCCGACTCCTCGCCGGCTTCCATCTCGATCTCTTGCGAGGTCTTGCGGGCCGCTTCGGCGGCCGCCTCGCCGGCCAGCACACTGCGTGCGGTCGCGGGGCGCCTGCGGCGCGTGAGCCATCCCCATCCGAGGTGCATCGCGGAGGGACGCCAACCGGAACGGTGGTCGGGCGATGGGAGGGACATGACGTGAGCATAGCCAGCCCGACCCGTCAATCCGGAGTCGGGAGGATTCGGACGCGTGAACTTCCTCCGACGGATTTGTTACGGCGTACGGGCCGTTGTCCCGTCCCCGTCCCCCTCCGGCCGGTCGCGCGACCGCCTTTCGGGGGCGTGGAGTTCAGGTTCGACGTCGCGCCCGGTGGCAGTTCAACCGCTGGTCAGCGCCGTGCCGCCGGGGTGTCACCCGCCGCCCAGCGCCTTGCGCAGACGGTCCGGGTCCACGCGCCAGAAGTCGTGCTGGGCGCCGTCGATGAGGACGACGGGAATCTGCTCCCAGTAGCGGCGGTGCAACTCGGAGTCCTGAGTGATGTCCCTCTCCTCCCAGGATGCACCCAGTTCGTCGCAGACCGTGACGATCACTTCCCGTGCCTCATCGCAGAGATGGCAGCCTGGCTTGCCGATCAGCGTCACGGTGCTGTCGGCGGGGTTCTTGCGGGGTTTGCGGCGCAGCAGCGGGCTCATGGCTCCGGAACTCCGGTGGTGGGTGCCGCCCTTCGCCGCGGTGGGCACGGGGTTCAGGGGGCGTGGGGCGAAAAGGGTGGCGACGAGCGGGGGCGTTTCGGCGGGATCGGGGGCACAGTCGTAGGGAGAAGTGTGCGTGTGGTCCCTGCCGGCGCTCAACGGGTCCGTCCCGCGGGTGGTTCCGCGATCATGTCGTCGAACCGCGTGACCCCGGTCACTTTGACCGGACAAAGCGGACACCATCTTTGTGCACGCGTTCACAAAGACATAGCCTGCTGTCAACGGGGCGGTCGTGGGACGTGTGACCGCCTGCAGCCCCGCTCTACCCGCAGGAGCACCGTGGCAACTGGCCGAACACACCGACCGGCGACCCGTAGCCGAGGGATCCCCGAGGCCACCGTCGCCCGTCTTCCGCTGTATCTGCGCGCGCTGACCGCGCTCTCGGAGCGCTCGGTCCCCACGGTCTCCTCCGAAGAGCTCGCGGCGGCGGCCGGGGTGAACTCTGCCAAGTTGCGGAAGGACTTCTCGTACCTGGGTTCGTACGGGACGCGCGGTGTCGGCTACGACGTGGAGTACCTCGTCTACCAGATCTCCCGCGAGCTCGGCCTGACCCAGGACTGGCCGGTCGTGATCGTCGGTATCGGTAACCTCGGCGCCGCGCTCGCCAACTACGGCGGCTTCGCCTCCCGCGGGTTCCGGGTCGCCGCGCTGATAGACGCGGATCCCGCCATGACGGGGAAGCCCGTCGCCGGTCTGCCCGTCCGGCACACCGACGACCTGGAAGCGATCATCAACGACAACGGCGTCTCCATCGGGGTCATCGCCACCCCGGCCGGGGCCGCCCAGCAGGTCTGCGAGCGGCTCGTCGCCGCCGGTGTGACCTCCATCCTCAACTTCGCGCCCACCGTGCTGTCCGTGCCCGACGGCGTCGACGTGCGCAAGGTCGACCTCTCCATCGAGCTGCAGATCCTCGCCTTCCACGAGCAGCGGAAGGCCGGCGAGGAAGCCGATCTGTCCGAGGCCTCCGGGGCGGTTGCGCCGCCGGCCGTGCGCGCCGCCTCCGACGGAGGCAGGAAGGGACCCGACGGGGACGTCCCCGCCGTGATGCCCGCATGAGTCTTCTGGTCGTCGGCCTGAGCCACCGCAGCGCGCCGGTCAGCGTGCTGGAGCGGGCCTCGCTCGCAGTCGAGGCGCAGGGCAAGCTGCTGCAGGACGCGGTCGCCGCCGAGCCCGCGGCGGAGGCCGCCGTGCTCGCCACGTGCAACCGCATCGAGCTGTACGCCGACGTCGACAAGTTCCACGCGGGTGTCGCCGAGATGTCGACGCTGCTGTCCGTGCACAGCGGCGTCGGGCTGGAGGAGCTGACCCCGTACCTCTATGTGCACTACGAGGACCGGGCCGTCCATCACCTCTTCTCGGTGGCCTGCGGCCTGGACTCGATGGTCGTCGGCGAGGGCCAGATCCTCGGCCAGATCAAGGACGCGCTGGCGCTCGGCCAGGACCAGCACACCGCCGGCCGCCTGCTCAACGACCTGTTCCAGCAGGCGCTGCGGGTCGGCAAGCGGGCCCACAGCGAGACCGGTATCGACCGGGCCGGGCAGTCGCTCGTCACGTTCGGCCTGGAGCAGCTCGCCGACGGCTCCGCCGTCGAGACCTGGGCCGGGCGCAAGCGCGCCCTGGTCATCGGTGCCGGCTCCATGTCGTCCCTTGCGGCCACGACGCTCGCGCGGGCCGGTATCACCGAACTGGTGATCGCCAACAGGACCGAGGACCGGGCCGAGCGCCTGGCCGCCGCCCTCGTCGAGCAGAGCGCCCGCGGCGCCGCCGACTCCGCGGCCTTCACGGCCCGCGCGGTCCCCATGGACACCGTCGCCGCCGAGCTGACCGCGGCCGACCTCGTCGTCTCCTGTACGGGTGCCACCGGCCTCGTACTGACGGCCGCCGCCCTGCACAGCGCCCTCGCCGGAAGCCCCGGTCGCCGCATCGACGTCCTCGACCTGGCCATGCCGCGGGACGTCGACACCGCGGCCCACCGCATCGACGGGGTGCGCCTCGTCGACATCGAGACCCTCGCGGAGGCGTCCGCGGACGCCCCGATGGCGGCCGATGTGGACCGGGTCCGCTCCATCGTGTCCGAGGAGGTCGGCGCCTTCGGCGCGGCTCAGCGTGCTGCCCACATCACCCCCACGGTGGTGGCCCTGCGCACCATGGCGGCGGACGTCGTCGCGAGCGAGGTCTCCCGGCTCAACGGCCGTCTGCCCGGCCTGGACGACAAGGAGCGCGCCGAGATCACGCAGACGCTGCGCCGTGTCGTGGACAAGCTCCTCCACGCGCCCACGGTGCGGGTGAAGGAACTCGCGGGCGAGCCCGGCGGCGCCGGGTACGCGGACGCCCTGCGGGAGTTGTTCGACCTCGATCCGCAGGCGGTCGCCGCCGTCAGCCGTGCCGACGCCGGCGATCCGAACCGAGGAGGGCGGGCCACATGAACGACAGCCGTCCCGTCTCCGGCGCAGGCGGTCTCCGGCCTCTGCGGCTCGGGACCCGCCGCAGCAAGCTGGCGATGGCCCAGTCCGGGCGCATAGCCGATGCCGTACGCGATCTGACCGGCCGCCCCGTCGAACTGGTGGAGATCACCACCTACGGCGACACCTCCCGCGCGTCGCTCTCGCAGATCGGCGGCACCGGAGTCTTCGTGACCGCGCTGCGTGACGCGCTGCTGCGCGGCGAGGTCGACTTCGCCGTGCACTCGCTGAAGGACCTGCCGACCACGCAGCCCCACGAGCTGGTCATCGCCGCGGTGCCTCCGCGCGAGGACCCCCGCGACGCCCTGGTGGGCCGCGACGGGCTCGGCTTCGAGGAGCTGGCGGCCTCCGCGGCGGAGGCGTCCCGCCCCGCCCGTATCGGCACCGGTTCGCCGCGCCGCACGGCGCTGCTGAACGCCTGGGCCCGCAGTCTCGGTCTCGACGTCGAGACCGTCCCGATACGCGGCAATGTCGACACCCGGATCGGCTACGTCCGTTCCGGGGAGCTCGACGGCGTCGTACTGGCCGCCGCGGGTCTGACCCGGATCGGCCGCATCGACGAGGCAACCGAGTTGCTGCCCGTCGACACCGTGCTGCCGGCCCCCGGTCAAGGGGCGCTGGCGGTCGAATGCGCTGCATCCGCAGCGGATCTCGCAGCCCGTCTCGCCGAGCTCGACGACCCGCGCACGCGGGCCGCCGTGACCGCCGAGCGATCCCTGCTCGCCGCCCTGGAGGCCGGTTGCAGTGCACCTGTCGGTGCCCTGGCCGACCTTCTGGCCGACGGGCAGGCTGTCACCGAAATGCGCCTGCGCGGAGTCGTCGGTACCACCGACGGCACGACGCTGGTGCAGCTGTCCACCACCGGTCCCGTACCCGCGTCTCACGACGACGCCCTCGCCCTCGGCAGCGAACTCGCCGCCGAGATGCTGGCGAAGGGTGCGGCCGGTCTGATGGGGGAGCGCGCACTTTGAGCCCCACCGCCGCACATCTTGCACGAGCACCACACGCTGCTCTCGGTCACGTCACCTTCCTCGGTGCCGGACCCGGAGATCCGGGACTGCTGACGCTGCGCGCCGTGGAGGCGCTGGCCCACGCGGACGTCCTGGTGGCCGATCCGCAGGTGCTCGATGTGGTGAGCCAGCACGCGAGGACGGGCGCGGACATCCCGCAGCCGGAGCAGGACGAGGCCACGGCCTCAACTGCCGCCCCTGCCTTGCGAGATGCGGCCAATCTTGTCATGGGGGCCGCGCGGGCCGGCAAGCGGGTCGTGCGTGCGGTCGCGGGCGATCCCGGCCTGGACGCCGACACGGGCGCGGAGATGCTGGCCTGTGTCGGCGAGGGCATCCCGTTCGAGGTGGTGCCGGGTGTGGCGGCGGCCGTGGGCGTGCCCGCGTACGCCGGTGTGCCGCTGCGGTCCGCCGAGGGCGCCGATGTCCGTTTCGTCGACGCGAGGACGGCCTCCGAGCGCTGCTGGAACGAGACCGGCGCCAGCGACGCGACGGTCGTCGTCTCCACGACGCTGGACGCGGTGGCCACGGCCTCCGGTGAACTGGTCGCGGCCGGGCGGAAGCCCGACACCCCGATGACCGTCACCGTCGCGGGGACGACCACCCGGCAGCGGACGTGGACGGCCACGCTCGGCACGATCGCCCAGGTGCTGAAGGCGGCGAAGGCGCTGCCGTCCGCGGACGGCGGTCAGCCGGTGATAGCCGTGGTCGGCGAGCACAGCGCCGCGGCCCAGCGCGACCAGCTCGCGTGGTTCGAGTCCAAGCCGCTGTTCGGCTGGAAGGTCCTCGTCCCGCGGACGAAGGAGCAGGCGGCCTCGCTCTCCGACCAGCTCCGGTCGTACGGCGCCGTGCCGCACGAGGTCCCCACCATCGCCGTGGAACCGCCGCGCACGCCCCAGCAGATGGAGCGCGCCGTCAAGGGTCTGGTGACGGGCCGCTACGAGTGGATCGCCTTCACCTCGGTCAACGCCGTCAAGGCGGTCCGGGAGAAGTTCGAGGAGTACGGGCTCGACGCCCGCGCCTTCGCCGGGATCAAGGTCGCGGCGGTGGGCGAGCAGACCGCCAAGGCGCTGGTGGACTTCGGTGTGAAGCCGGACCTGGTGCCCAGCGGTGAGCAGTCCGCGGCCGGGCTGCTGGAGGACTGGCCGCCGTACGATCCGGTCTTCGACCCGATCGACCGTGTCTTTCTGCCGCGCGCCGACATCGCGACCGAGACACTGGTCGCCGGGCTCATCGAACTGGGCTGGGAGGTGGACGACGTGACGGCGTACCGGACCGTGCGCGCCTCGCCGCCGCCGGCCGAGACCCGTGAGGCGATCAAGGGCGGCGGGTTCGACGCCGTGCTGTTCACCTCCTCCAGCACCGTGCGGAATCTGGTGGGCATCGCCGGCAAGCCGCACAACGTCACCGTCATCGCCTGCATCGGCCCGGCGACGGCCAAGACGGCGGAGGAGCACGGCCTGCGGGTCGACGTCCTCTCGCCGGAGCCGTCGGTGCACAAGCTGGCCGAGGCCCTCGCGGAGTTCGGCGCGCAGCGCCGGGCGGCAGCGGTCGAGGCAGGTGAACACGTCACCCGGCCGAGCGAGCGCCGTCCGGGTTCGCGCAGGAGGCGCAGTTGAGCGTTTACGGAAACTTCCCCGGCGCGCGGCCGCGGCGGCTTCGGACGACCCCCGCCCTGCGGCGGATGGTCGCCGAGGCGCGGCTGCATCCGGCCGAGTTGATCCTTCCCGCCTTCGTGCGGGAGGGCATCTCCGAGCCGGTGCCGATCTCCACCATGCCGGGCGTCGTCCAGCACACCCGCAACACCCTGCGGAAGGCGGCCGCGGAGGCGGTGCAGGCGGGCGTGGGCGGCATCATGCTGTTCGGTGTCCCGGAGGAGGCGAAGAAGGACGCGATCGGTTCGCCGGGCACCGACCCGCGGGGCATCCTCCAAGTCGCCCTGGAGGACGTACGGTCCGAGGTCGGCGACGACCTGGTCGTCATGTCCGACCTGTGCCTGGACGAGCACACCGACCACGGTCACTGCGGTGTGCTGGACGCCGAGGGCCGGGTCGACAACGACGCGACGCTGGAGCGGTACGCGGAGATGGCCCGCGTCCAGGCGGACGCGGGCGCCCATGTGGTCGGCCCCAGCGGCATGATGGACGGTCAGGTGCGGGTCATCCGGGAGGCGCTGGATGGCATCGGCCGCCAGGACGTCTCGGTCCTCGCGTACACCGTCAAGTACTCGTCGGCGTTCTACGGGCCGTTCCGCGAGGCGGTGGGCTCCTCGCTCAAGGGCGACCGCAAGACCTATCAGCAGGACCCGGCCAATGCCCGGGAGGCGCTGCGCGAGCTGGCGCTCGACCTGGCGGAGGGCGCGGACATGGTGATGGTCAAGCCCGCGCTGCCCTACCTCGACATCCTCCGCCGCATCGCGGACGAGGCGGATGTGCCGGTTGCCGCCTACCAGATCTCCGGCGAGTACGCGATGGTCGAGGCCGCGGCGGCCAACGGCTGGCTGGAGCGCGACCGGGCGATCATGGAGACGCTGACGGGCATCCGGCGGGCGGGCGCGGGCCTGATCCTGACGTACTGGGCCACGGAGGTCGCCCAGCGGCTTCAGCGCGGGGAGTGACCACCCCGTAGGACCACGCGCACAGGACTGGGCACGTACGTCCTACGAAGCCCCTGCCGATGCAGTACTGCATCGGCAGGGGCTTCTTCCGTTCCTCCGCGGAAGCTGCGAGTCCTGCCGCTCCGCCGGGCATGAGATCGCAAGGGGGCGCCGTTTCAAGGGATTTGCTGCAGTTCCGCAGCCGAGAGCTCGTCAAGGAGGTCGCCGAGCCACGGCGATGCCGGGCATCGCCGTGGCCGCGCCCCCTGGGCCCGCGACCTCTGGGCCCGCGACCCCTGGGCCCGCGACCCCTGGGCCCGGAACTCCTACGCGCCGTCGCCGTCGTCCCACAGCGCGGTGCTGTGGGATGACACCAGGACCCCGATACGGGCGAGCGCCTCGCCGACCGGAAGCGGGTCCGGCCGGCGGCCGTCGCGCAGCCGCAGCGCCACCTCGCCGTCGACGGCCTCCTTGGGACCGATCACGGCCTGGTACGGCACCAGGCGCGCCTGGCGGATGCGCGCGCCCAGACTGCCGCGCTCGGCCTCCGCCACCTCGGCCCGCAGATCCTGTTCCCGGCACCTCCGGGCGAACGCCTCGGCGTGCTCCGACTCGGCGTCGGAGACGGGGAGGACCGCGACCTGGACCGGCGCGAGCCAGGCCGGGAACGCTCCGCCATGGGCCTCGATGAGGTGGGCGACCGCCCGCTCCACACTGCCGATGATGCTGCGGTGGACCATCACCGGCCGGTGCTTCACGCCGTCCGCGCCGATGTAGTGCAGATCGAACTGCTCGGGCTGGTGGAAGTCGATCTGCACGGTGGACAGGGTGGACTCCCGGCCCGCGCCGTCGGCGACCTGGATGTCGATCTTCGGCCCGTAGAACGCGGCCTCGCCCTCGGCCGCCTCGTACGGGAGCCCCGAACGGTCGAGGACGTCGGTCAGCAGGGCGGTGGCCCGCTCCCACATCCCGGGCGCGGCGACGTACTTCCCGCCGGGGCCGGGGAGGGAGAGCCGGTGGCGGGAGGGGGCGATGCCCAGCGCCTCGTACGCCCTGCCGATCATCTCCAGGGCCGCGTGTGCCTCGTCGGTGACCTGGTCCAGGGTGCAGAAGATGTGCGCGTCGTTGAGCTGGATCGCCCGTACGCGGGTGAGCCCGCCGAGGACGCCGGAGAGCTCTGACCGGTACATCCCGCCCAACTCCGCCATTCGCAGGGGGAGTTCACGGTAGCTGTGGGAGCGGGAGCGATAGATCAGGGCGTGGTGCGGGCACAGGCTGGGCCGCAGGACGACCTGCTCGCCGCCCACGTCCATCGGCGGGAACATGTCGTCGCTGTAGTGGGACCAGTGGCCCGAGATCTCGTACAGCTCGCGTTTGCCGAGGACCGGCGAGTAGACGTGGCGGTAGCCCGCCCGCCGCTCCGCGGTGCGGATGTACTCCTCCAGCGCGTGCCGCACGGCGCCGCCGTCGGGCAGCCAGTACGGCAGTCCCGCGCCGATCAGGGGGTCGGTGTCGAACAGGTCGAGCTCGCGGCCGATCCTGCGGTGGTCGTGCATGGCGGTCTCCTCGCGGACATCGGGCGAGGCGAGTACCCACGGCGAAGCCCCGGGGCTCACCCCGGGGCTTCGGCAGGACATCGGTCAGCGCGCCGGGAGGGTCTCCGGCGTCGTCGTCATCGCGGCACGCTGCATACGGGCGACGGTAGCAGGGGCCCGGCGCGGGTCGCGCGGCCTTTTCCGTCGGGTGCACAGCGTCAGGGCGACCCACCCCCGATCCCTGTCGCACCGTCCCTGGCCTGCGCCGATGCCCCGGAGCCGGATCGCTCTGCCCGCAGCGAATCTGCTGCGGGCCAAGATTCCTGACGTAGTGGCACGGACGCGCCGACAGTGGAGTCATCGGCGGCTGCAGCAGCCGCCACCACCCTTCGAGGAGGACCGATGGCTCCACTGACCACCGGCCGGGATCCGGCCCTCGCCCCGCGCGCCACCGACGGCGACACGCTCCCCACGCGCTTCGACGACGATCTGGCCGCCCAGCTCCTCCATCAGCGGATCATCTTCCTGGGCACCCAGGTCGACGAGGTCTCCGCGAACCGCGTCTGCGCGCAGCTCCTCCTGCTCTCGGCCGAGGACGCGCGGACCGACATCAGCCTCGTCGTCAACAGCCCGGGCGGCTCGGTGACCGCGGGGCTCGCGATCTACGACACCATGCGGCTCATCCCCAACGACGTCTCGACCCTCGCGATGGGATTCGCCGCCAGCATGGGCCAGTTCCTGCTCACCGTCGGGGCGAAGGGCAAGCGCTACGCCCTGCCGAACGCGCGGATCATGATGCACCAGCCGTCCGCCGGTATCGGCGGGACCACGGCCGACATCGCCATCCAGGCCGAGAACCTCGAGTTCACCAAGAAGGCCATCGAGCGCATCACCGCCGAGCACACGGGCCAGACGGCCGAGACCGTCGCCCGCGACGGCGACCGCGACCGGTGGTTCACCGCTCAGCAGGCCAAGGAGTACGGGATGGTCGACCGCGTCGTGGAGTCGCTCGCCGACGTGCGCCCGGCCGGTTCGCAGCGACGGATGGGGATCTGACATGGGCCAGTACACGATTCCGACGGTCGTCGAGCGCACCCCGGTGGGCGAGCGCGCGTACGACATCTACAGCCGGCTGCTGTCCGAGCGCATCATCTTCCTCGGCACCGAGATCGACGACGGCGTCGCCAACGTCGTCATCGCCCAGCTCCTCCACCTGGAGTCCTCGAACCCCGAACGCGAGATCTCGATCTACATCAACTCACCCGGCGGCTCGTTCACTTCACTGATGGCCATCTACGACACGATGACCTTCGTCGGCTCGCCGATCTCGACGTTCTGCGTCGGGCAGGCGGCCTCGACCGCGGCCGTCCTCCTCGCCGGGGGCGACCCCGGGCGCCGCATGATCCTGGAGCACGCCCGCGTGCTGCTCGGGCAGCCCGCGAGCGGCGGCCGCCAGGGGACGGTCTCGGATCTCAGCCTCCAGGCCAAGGAGATGGTCCGGATCCGCTCCCAGGTGGAGGAGGTGCTCGCCCGCCACACCCCCCACGATGCGGCGACGCTGCGCGCGGACATGGACCGCGACAAGGTGTTCACCGCGCAGGAGGCCGTGGCGTACGGGCTGGCGGACGAGGTGCTGAGCCGCCGGATCCCGGTAGCCGCCGCTGCCTGACCGCCGCCGGGCGGCGATCCCTGGGCGCGTACGGCCGCAGTGGTCAGGCAGCGAGCCGTACGTCGCCCTGGCGCGAGGTCACCCGTGCGGTCGCCTGCGGAGCCGATGGTGAGGTCAGCCGGGAGGTGACGCGGGTGGTCGTCCGCCGTACCGCGGTGAGGCGGGCGAGTTCGCCCTGACCCAGGGCGAGGAGGTCGGCCAGCCCGAGACCCAGGGCTGCGGCGGCGGCCGCGAGGACCTCGGAGGACGCCTCCTTCAGGCCGCGCTCGACCTCGGAGAGATACGGCACGGAGATTCGTGCCGCGTCGGCCACATCCTTGAGAGTGCGCTTCTGCGCGAGGCGCTCACGGCGCAGGGACTCCCCGACGACCTGGCGCCAGAGGGGCTCCTTGGCGGGGGCGGTCGGCGCCGGCTCAGCGGGCGCTACGACGGGGCGCAGGGGAATGACGCGGGCTTGGTTCGGCGCGTGGCTGGTCACCGCTCCAGGGTAGAAGCGCCGCGCTCGGGAGGGAGGGGCGCGGCGTTCTGCCTGTGGCGAAGCGACCGGCCGAAAAGGGCCGGCCGGCGGTCGGTCAGCTGCCGAACGGTGAGCCCGAGGGGTGCGGGCCGGTGGGCGGCGTCCGGTCGGGCGTCGAGATCGGCAGCACCTCGGGGTAGAGGAACTCGTCCGAGAGGGGGGGAGGGGGCGGCGGCGGGGGCGCCGGTGCCGCAAGGCAGGTGAATCCCAGGCGTGTCATGGCCCGGGTCACCTCACCGGCACTGAAGTCGCGGCGGTCCTGGCGTGTGACGAGCGCCCCGACCTGCTTCACCGGGAAGGTGGAGCGACCGATCTTGACCGATGGACCTGTGATCGGCTCGGGCCTCACCCCGCGCATCGTCAGCTCCACCTCGCTCGCGGTCAGGTCGAAGGGGTAGCCGGCGATGATGACGCGCATGAGGCCTCAACAAGGGGGAGGGGGAGTACGTCGGGCGGACGTCGGTCTGCTCAGCGTCCCACAGCCCTGCCCGAGCGGGAAGCACATGCGGTCACCGGAAATTCGGTGGTCGGGGGAGGAGTGTGCTAGATTGCTTTCAGTTGCAGTTTTGGTACCCATGGACTTTGTGTGCACCTGACGGGATGTGACCGGTCAGGTGCATTTTTGTTTATCCGATCTCATCGGATGGGGTCATTGCGGCGACTCGGAATCCGCACAGGGCGGGTTTCGGTACTGCTTCCCCTAAGAAGGAGATTTCTTATGGCCACCGGCACCGTCAAGTGGTTCAACTCGGAAAAGGGCTTCGGCTTCATCGAGCAGGACGGCGGCGGCGCGGACGTCTTCGCCCACTACTCGAACATCGCCACCCAGGGCTTCCGTGAGCTCCAGGAAGGCCAGAAGGTGACGTTCGACGTCACGCAGGGCCAGAAGGGCCCGCAGGCCGAGAACATCGTCCCGGCCTAAGTCCTGGACGAGCCACACAGCAGGGGCCCGCACCTGAAGGGTGCGGGCCCTCGCCTGTCCTGTCTTTACTGAAACCTCGTCGGCAAGATTTCACCCGGCCGTGCCAGGTTTTCGCTTTTTCTTTCCGGCTCGTTCCCGCGATTCTCCGGTCGGCTCAGCCGCCACGGATACCTCCCCGGTTCGCGCCGTCGCCCCGAGGAAGGCTCCTTCCCAGTGAATCGTCGTGCCCGACCCGCCCGAAAGTCCCGTCCGCAATCGTCTGCGCCCGCTCGTGGCCGCGGATCCGGTTCCGGACCGAGCGATTTCGCTCTCCCCACCTCCGGCACCCCGGCGCTGCCCGCCGTCGGCTCCTTCGCCGAGCTGGACATGCCGCGCCCCCTGATGGAGGAGCTCACCCGCCAAGGGGTGACCGTGCCGTTCCCCATCCAGGCCGCGACCCTGCCCAACGCCCTGGCCGGCCGTGACGTACTCGGCCGCGGACGCACCGGCTCCGGCAAGACTCTCGCCTTCGGTCTCGCGCTGCTCGCCCGCACCGCGGGACAGCGCGCGGAGCCCCGCCGGCCGCTTGCTCTTGTGCTGGTCCCCACCCGGGAACTGGCCCAGCAGGTCACCGCGGCCCTCACTCCCTACGCCCGGCACCTTCGGCTCCGGATGGCCACGGTGGTCGGCGGCCTGTCGATCGGCCGCCAGGCCGGGGATCTGCGCTCGGGCTCCGAGGTCGTCGTGGCCACCCCCGGGCGGCTCAAGGACCTCATCGAGCGCGGCGACTGCCATCTGGACCAGGTCCGCATCACCGTGCTCGACGAGGCCGACCAGATGGCCGACATGGGCTTCATGCCTCAGGTCACCGCGCTGCTGCGCCAGGTGCCCGCCGACGGCCAGCGGCTGCTCTTCTCCGCGACCCTCGACCGGAACATCGACACGCTGGTCCAGCGCTACCTGACCGACCCGGTCGTCCACTCCGTGGACCCGTCCGCCGGTGCCGTCAGCTCCATGGAGCACCATCTGCTGCACATCGCGGACACGGACAAGCAGGCCGCCATCACCCGGATCGCCGCCCGCGACGGCCGGGTGATCATGTTCCTGGACACCAAGCACGCCGCCGACCGGCTCGCGCGGCGGCTCCTGGCCAACGGCGTACGGGCCGCGGCGCTGCACGGCGGCAAGTCGCAGTCCCGGCGTACCCGCACCCTCGACCAGTTCAAGCAGGGGCAGGTCACGGCGCTGATCGCCACCAATGTCGCCGCCCGCGGCATACACGTCGACGATCTCGACCTCGTGGTCAACGTCGACCCTCCGGCCGACCACAAGGACTATCTCCACCGCGGCGGCCGCACGGCACGCGCCGGTGAGTCCGGCCGGGTGGTCACCCTCGTTCTGCCGCACCAGCGGCGGGAGATGACCAGGATCATGGCCGATGCCGGGATCACGCCCGAGGTCGCGAAGGTGCACTCCGCCGACGCCGAACTGGCCCGCATCACCGGCGCGGCGGCGCCGTCCGGCGTGGCGGTCACCATCGTGGAAGCGGCGCCCGAGCAGCCTCGCCGCGCGGCGAACGGCGGCGCCCGAAGGCGCCGTCCGTCCGGCCGCTCGGCCTCGTCGTCCGGCCGCTCTGCCACGGCATCCGGCGGCCGCACCTCCTCGGTGTCCGGCCGTACCTCTGCGGCGTCGGGCCGGCAGGCCGGTTCCACGCCGCGGAAGGCATCGCGCCGCCGGGCGGCGTGACCACCCGGCTCGGCTCCGCCGTCAGCGTCCGCTCCTGGATCAGCGTCCCGCGGTCCAGGAGTGGGCGACGTCGATCACGAGACGGTCGCCCGTCTGGAACACACGGAACGGCAGCCGGGCCCGGACGCCCAGACCGATCTGGGTGTCGCCTTCGAAGCTCGTGGCGAACCGGGTGTCCTTGAACGTCTTGTAGCCGGTGAGGTTCACGCCGGGCAGCGGCTTGCCCGCCCGCCCCGCGTACGTCGCGGCGCCGGTGTCCGGGTCGTAGCTCGGCGCCGCCACCCGTATCTCGAGGACGGCCCCGCCGCTGACCGGGATGAACTGGCCCGAGCCGTCCTGGTAGAGCTTGTTGACGTACTGCACCGTGTAGCCGATGCGGTTGCTGCCGGTGCCGGGGACGTCGAAGACCATCCGGTCGTAGCAGGTGTTGCGGCCGGTCCTGATGTCCTTGAGCGGCGTGTAGCCGGTGGGCGCGGCCGTCTTGTCGGTGCTTCCCCAGCCGGTCTCGCAGGCCGTCGCGGATGCGGGTGCCGCCGCGGCAGTGGCCGAGGTCGCTGTTGCCGCCAGACCCGCACTCGCCAGAACGAGCGCGGCCAGCGTCGTACCCAACCGTCGCATTTCTACCCCCCAGGTATCGAAAACGGTTACGTCGGGTTGGACAGGTGATATGCCCGAAGGGTTGCCTATCCGGACGGATCGGTTCGGGTCAACAAGACCCGGTGCAAAGCGGCCAGTTGGCTTGATCTTGGTCCGCGACCGTCCGTGCCCCCGCGTTCCGGTCCGGCCGGTCAGCCGGTACCGAACCACCCCTCCGCGAGCGCGTCCGGCGTGCCACCGGGCGGCGCGGCCAGCTCACGCGGGTACCAGGGGAGATCGCTGTCGACGTGCGGCAGCGTGTACGCGAGCAGCTCGGGCGGTTCGGAAGCGCGGCCGTACGCCGCGAAGAGGCGGCGCAGCAGCTTCGGATCCCCGCGCGTGACGAACAGGCCGACGGCGATGACGTCGTACGCCGGGTCGCCGATCATCGCCGGCTCGAAGTCGAGGACCCCGCTCAGCCGCCGGCCGCGCGGGTCCACGACCAGGTGCTGACGCATGAACTCGGTGTGGAGGAGGGACAGACGGCCCGGCTGCGGCAGGGTACGGCGTCGAGGAACGCGGGGATCGGTTCCGGCCAGTGATCATCCAGCCCGCGCTCCCGGTGCTGCTCGACCGCACCGGCCCGTTGACGCTCCACGAACTCCGCCCAGTCGCCGGGCCCGAGCACATCCGCGAGCGGCGCGAAATCCAGCGCGTGCGTAACTGCTGTGCACTGCCTACGCGTTGCGGGTCACCCAGGAGGCGAAGGAAGCCCAGGCCTCGGTGGAGAAGTCGAGCACCGGCCCGTCGGGGTCCTTGGAGTCACGGACGTGGACGGTGGTGGGGTGCGCGGAGATCTCCACGCAGGCACCGCCCTGCTCGCTGCTGTAGCTGGACTTGCGCCAGGCGTAGGCGATCTCGATGCAGTTGCCGCCCTGCTCGCTGCTGTAGCTGGACTTGAACCACTCCAGTGCGCGGTCCTTCATTGCTCTCCTCGCAGCCGGTCCAACTCGCCCTTGGTCTCATCGGGATTGAGGGCCTGAGTTCGCAGCATCGCATACTTCCTGGCCAGGATGCTGACCTCATCGGGGTCGGAGATGAGCATGCTGCCGCGCTGTGTCTCGGCGTAGGCCAGCAGGTCGTGGCCGGGGGTCTCCAGCAGGACGAACGGTCCGGACAGTCCCGCGTGGGTCTGCCGCCCGCCCGGCATGATCTGGAGCACGACGCCGTGCCATTCGGTGCAGGCGAGCAGATGGCACACCTGCTCGCGGTGGACTCCCTCGCCACCGAGCCGGTCCCTCAGCACTGCCTCCGAGATGATGAAGCTCGTGGAGGGCGGGACCTTCCGGCGCAGGATGTCCTGACGTTCCATGCGGGCCGCTACGCGGACTTCGATGTCCTCTTCGCTGAGCGGAGGAATGTCGTTCCGGATGACCGCGCGGGCATAGCTCTCGGTCTGCAACAGCCCGGGGATGACCTGGTTCTCGTAGGAAGAGAGGTCGATCGCCTCCCGCTCGTAATCGATGAACTCCGCCGCCCACACCGGGAACTTGTCCACATCCGGCATGTTCGCCACCGCCACCGCGAGCGCGCCCTTCGTCTCCAGAAGGCGGTCGAGGTCCTCCGCCAGGTCCGGCTTCAGCGGGCGCCTGCCCTGCTCGATGGAGGCGATGGTCTCCTCGTGCAGGCCGAGGCGTTCGCCGAGTTCTCGTTGGGTCAGGCGCGCGGACCGGCGGAACTGCGCCGTCAGTGCGCCGACGAGCCGTACCGACGACGCGTTCTTCCTCTTCCGTGGGTGCATGCCCGACCAACTCCCCGCCCCTGTCCCCGCGTTACTCACCGTCAGCCCGTACAAACAATCCGTACGGGTGCGCGCACTGTTCAGCGTAGTCACGGAGAGCGACCATGGTGTCATGAATGGCACGACTCATCCCCCGTATCTCCGCGAGCGGTTCTACCGCCGCGACCGCCGATCCGTCCCCGCTGCCAGGGAGTTCGCCGCGCAGGCGCTCGTGGACTGGGGGATCGGGGACCGGGTCGAGGATGTGTTGCTCTGTGTGAGCGAGTTGGCCACGAATGCGCTGCTGCACGGGGTGCCGCCGGGGCGGGGCTTCAAGCTCTTCCTGTTACGGGACGGAGTCGCCGGGCCCCTCCGCATCGAGGTGCACGACAGCGGTGAGGGACACCCGCGGATTCCGGACACGGCGGCGGGGGGCGAGGGCGGGCGCGGGCTGATGCTCGTCGAGGCGCTGGCGGACAAGTGGGGCGTGGGCGAGCGCGACCCGGGCAAGGTGGTCTGGTGCGAGTTCGGGTGAACGCAGTGTGTGGCGTCCCACGGGCGCTGCTAGCAGAATGCTGGCAATGCGACTACTCTTGTTGCATGGCGACTCTCTATGTGCGCGACCTCTCCGAGGATGCGCTGGCAGAGCTGAAGATGCGAGCTGCGCGCAACAAGCAGTCCCTGCAGGCCTACGCCAGAGCGCTTCTCGAAGAGGAGGCGGCCACCCCGGCCATCGAGGACGTCATCGCCCGGATTCGCGAGCGCGTCACCGCGCATCTGGCGACCGATGACGTACTGGCGGACATCGCGGCAGGAAGGCGCCGCGAGTGATCGTTGTCGATGCCGGTGCGCTGGTTCTGCTGGTGGCCGATGCGGGGCCGGTGGGAGAGGCGCTGCGCGAGCGTGCCATGGGGGAGCGGCTCGCCGCCCCCCACTTGCTCGATGTCGAGGTCGCCTCGGCCCTGCTGGGGCGGCGCCGTGGTGGCAAACTGACGGCCAGTCAACTCGACTCTGCATGGGAGGCGTTCACGGCGCTGCCCATCAGGCGCATGGAGCATCCGCCCGTACTGCCCAGGGTGCGGGAGCTGTTCGCGAACCTGTCCGCCTACGACGCCACCTATGTCGCTCTGGCCGAGGGGTTCGAGGTGCCCCTCGTCACGAGCGACGCCAGGATCGCCGGATCCGGACGGCCCCGCTGCAAGATCGAAGTCTTCAACGAGCAATCACTGGGCCGGTAGCGGACCACGCCGGAAGGGGCCGGTGACGCGGCGTATGCGGCGTCACCGGCCCCTTCCGCCGTACGGGTACGTGTCAGAGCCGCTCGGGCGTGCGGATGCCGAGCAGCGCCATGCCCTGGTGGAGCGTGCGGGCCGTGAGGTCGCACAGGAAGAGCCGGTTCTCCACCGTCTCGGCCGTCTCGGCCTTCAGGACCGGGCACTGGTCGTAGAAGGTCGTGAACTGCGAGGCGAGCTGGTAGAGATACGCGGCCAGCTTGTGCGGCTCGTAGGTCTCGGCGGCGCCCGCCAGCATGTCGGCGAAGTCGTCGAGGTGCAGGCCGAGCGCCCGCTCGGCGGGCGCCAGCGGCAGCTCCGGGTGCGCGGCCGGCCGGGCGTCCCCCGCCTTGCGGAGGATCGAGCGGATCCGGGCGTAGGCGTACTGGAGGTAGACGCTGGTGTCGCCGTTGAGCGAGACCATCCGGTCCAGGTCGAAGACGTAGTCCCGGGTCATCGAGTTGGACAGGTCCGCGTACTTCACGGCGCCGATGCCCACCTGGGACGCCCGCTCGGCGATCTCCGCCTCGGTGAGGTCCTGGGCCTTCTCCCGTACGACCGCGGCGGCCCGGTCGGTCGCCTCGTCCAGCAGGTCGACCAGCCGGACCGTCTCGCCCTCACGGGTCTTGAACGGCTTGCCGTCCTTGCCGAGCACCGTGCCGAACTGCAGGTGCGTGGCGGTGACCTCGTCGGTGAGCCAGCCGGCCCTGCGGGCGGTCTCGAAGACCATCCGGAAGTGCAGCGCCTGCCGGGCGTCCACGACGTAGAGGAGGGTGTCGGCCTTGAGCACGCTCGTCCGGTCGCGGATCGCGGCGAGGTCGGTCGCCGCGTAGCCGAAGCCGCCGTCCGCCTTCTGCACGATGAGCGGGACGGGCGAGCCGTCCTGTCCCTTGATGTCGTCGAAGAAGACGCAGAGCGCGCCCTGGGAGCGGACGGCGACGCCCGACTCCTCGAGGAGCTTGCAGGTCTCGACGAGCAGGTCGTTGTAGGCGCTCTCGCCGACGATGTCCGGGTCCCGGATCTCGACGTCCAGCTTGGCGTAGACACCCTGGAAGTAGATCTTCGACTCGTCGACGATCTTGTGCCAGAGGTCGAGGGTCTCCTCGTCGCCGGCCTGGAGGTCGACGACCCGGCGCCGGGCCCGCGTCTTGAACTCCTCGTCGGCGTCGAAGAGGGCGCGCGAGGCCTTGTAGAGCCGGTTGAGGCGGGCCATGGCGGCCTCGCCCTCGCCGTCGCCCTGCGCGGCGTCCGACGCGTGGTCCAGCTCGTGCGGGTGCTCGACCAGATACTGGATGAGCATGCCGAACTGGGTGCCCCAGTCGCCGATGTGGTGCCGCCGGACCACCGTCTCGCCCCGGTGCTCCAGGATCTGCACGAGCGCGTCGCCGATCACCGTGGAGCGGAGGTGGCCGACGTGCATCTCCTTGGCCACGTTGGGCTGCGAGTAGTCGATCACCGTCGTGCCGGGGTGCTCCGCGTACGGGACGCCGAGCCGGTCGTCCGCGGCCCGCGCGGCGAGCGTCGAGGTGATCGCGGAGTCGGTGACGGTGATGTTGAGGAACCCCGGCCCCGAGACCTCGACCTCCGCCAGGACGTCATCGGTCGGCAGGCCGCCCGCGACCTTCCCGGCCAGCTCCCGCGGATTGCTCTTCAGCTTCTTGGCGAGGCCCAGCACGCCGTTGGCCTGGAAGTCCGCCCGGTCGCTGCGTCGCAGCAGCGGGTCGGCGGTGCCGGCCTCCGGCAGAGCAGCCGAGAGGGCGTCCGCGACGCGCTGGTGGACCGTGGCGGCGAGGGAAGGGACCGAGGCCATGGATGCGTACCGTTCCGTTGGGGTGGAAGGGGATTCAGGCCAGTATCCCATGGCGCCGCCACCGAATTTCGGTCTGGGACAATGGGGACGCCAGGCTGTCGGAGAGAGATCAAGAGAATCAAGAAGGAAGTGCCGAACGTGGCTCAGAGCACTGAGACCGACTGGGTCTCCAGGTTTGCCGACGAGGTCATTGCCGAGGCGGAGCGCCGCGCGCCCGGCAAACCCATCGTCTGCGCCTCGGGCCTCAGCCCGTCCGGGCCGATCCACCTCGGCAACCTCCGCGAAGTCATGACCCCGCACCTGGTCGCCGACGAGATCAGGCGCCGCGGCCACGAGTGCGTACACCTTCTGTCGTGGGACGACTACGACCGGTTCCGCAAGGTCCCCGCGGGCGTCGACCCGTCCTGGAACGAGCACATCGGCAAGCCGCTGACGGCCGTCCCGGCCCCGCCCGGCAGCGCCCACGCGAACTGGGCGGAGCACTTCAAGGCGCCGATGATCGAGGCGCTGCGGCAGCTCGGGATCGAATTCCGCGGCGTCAGCCAGACCGAGCAGTACACCTCCGGCGTCTACCGCGAGCAGATCCTCTTCGCGATGCGCGAGCGGCAGCGGATCGACGCGATCCTCGACCGCTACCGCACGAAGGACAAGGACAAGGACGCCGACAAGGGCGGGGACGCCAAGAAGAAGGCGCAGCCCAAGCAGCAGCAGAAGGGCAAGCTGGACGAGGCCGACACCGCTGCCGCCGAGGCCGCGGCCGAGGGCTCGGGTGCGGCGGGCGAGGACGACGGCACGGCGGCCGCGGGCTACTTCCCGTACAAGCCGTACTGCACCGTCTGCGAGCGCGACCTGACGACCGTCACGGCCTACGACGACGAGACGACCGAGCTGTCCTACACCTGCGCGTGCGGGCACAGCGAGACCGTCCGGCTCTCCGAGCACAACCGCGGCAAGCTGGTCTGGAAGGTCGACTGGCCCATGCGCTGGGCGTACGAAGGCGTGATCTTCGAGCCGTCCGGCGTCGACCACACCTCGCCGGGCTCGTCGTTCGTCGTCGGCGGGCAGATCGTCAAGGAGATCTTCGGGGGCGAGCAGCCCATCGGTCCGATGTACGCCTTCGTCGGCATCAGCGGCATGGCCAAGATGTCCAGCTCCAAGGGCGGGGTCCCGACCCCGGCCGAGGCGCTGGAGATCATGGAGGCGCCGCTGCTGCGCTGGCTGTACGCGCGCCGCAAGCCCAACCAGTCCTTCAAGATCGCCTTCGACCAGGAGATCCAGCGGCTCTACGACGAGTGGGACGCCCTGGAGCGGAAGGTCGCGGACGGTGCGGTGCAGCCGGCGGACGCGGCCGCGCACAGCAGGGCGGTACGCACCGCGGCGGGCGAACTGCCGCGCACACCGCGCCCGTTGCCGTACCGGACACTCGCCTCGGTCGTGGACATCACCACCGGGCACGACGAGCAGACGCTGCGGATCCTGCGCGACCTCGACCCGGAGAACCCGGTCACCTCGCTGGAGGAGACGCGGCCCCGGCTCGACAGGGCGGAGCGGTGGATCACCACCCAGGTCCCCGTGGAGCAGCGCACGCGGGTCAGGGAAGAGCCGGACACCGAGGCGCTGGCCGAACTCGGCGACACCGAGCGGGAGTCGCTGCGGCTGCTCCTCGACGGGCTGGACGAGCACTGGTCGCTGGACGGCCTGACGACGCTCGTCTACGGCGTTCCGAAGATCCAGGCGGGACTGGAGCCCGACGCCAAGCCGACGCCGGAACTGAAGGTCGCGCAGCGGTCCTTCTTCGCCCTGCTCTACCAGCTCCTGGTGGGTCGGGACACCGGGCCGCGGCTGCCCACGCTGCTGCTGGCGGTCGGGGCGGACCGGGTCCGCAAGCTGCTGGGGGCCTGAGCGCTGTTGGCGATGTGCCCGTGGGCCTCGGACGGGAGTCCGGGGACCACGGGCATCCGTATTTTCGGGTCCGGTGGCCGGGACGGGCGGTCGGATGAGTGGTCCCGCCGGTCGTGGGGCGGAGGGGCCAGGCGCTTCGGGGACGGAAGCGGGAGCGGATGGGCCGACCGGTCTCGGGGCGGTTGTGGGAGGGATCGGCCAGGCGGTTGCGGGGCGGTTGTGGGAGCGGATGGGCGGCCGGACTTCAGCCGGCCATGCCCATCTCGGCGTTGTAGCGGTCCCTGAACTCCCGCATGTACGCGCGCAGATAGCTCTCGCTGAGCAGGCTGCCGTCGCTGTTGGTGACGCCGAAGCGGTCGTTGAGCGCGCGGGAGAGCTGACGGGCGGTGGGGCGGCTGCCCTGCTCCGCTATGAACCCGCGGTACGCCTCGAAGTACACCTCCTCGCGCGGCACGCCGTCCGGCAGGCCGACGGGGTCGTCGCCCGCCTCCGGAGCCGGATAGTCATCGGCCGTACGGGCGGGAGCGGGCGCGGGAGCGGGCTCGACGAAGAGCTGCTCCTGCGGGTCGATCCCGTTGGTACGGGGCGAGGGCACGAACGGGGAGTTGCCGGGCGCCTGGGCCTGGCCGAGGCTGCGGTAGCGGCCCGGGCCGACGGGCACCGTGACGTGTGAGGGCTCCGCCTCGGCCGCGGGGGAGGCGGCGGGGGAGGCAGCGGGCTGCGGTTGGTCGGCCGGGGGTTGTTGCTCGGGTTGGGGCTGCGGCTGCTGAGGCCGGCCCTGTTGCGCCGACTGCGACTGCGACTGCGGCTCCTGCCACTGCTGTGGCTGGGGCAGTTGGGACTGCTGCGGGCCGGTCCGGTCCTGCGGCTGCGCCTCGGCGGCCGTCGGCCAGGCGCCATCCCTCCCGTACGCCGTACCCGCGGGGATCTCGCCGGCGTACGCGCTCCCGTACGCCGCCCGCGCATACGTCTCGGCCTCCGTCCCGGACCCGGACCCGGCCCCGGCGGAACCGTCGAGGCCCGGCGCCGCGGCAGCCGGGTCCCCGGCTGCCAGTGACCGGCGCTCCGCCGTCCCCGAGGCGAGCCCGGACGACCGGTCGCCGGGCGCGGCGCGGCCCGCGGTGACGACCGGCGGGTCGATACCGGCAGCGGCCAGGCCCGCCGGGCCGGTCTCGGCGAGCGGGATGCCGTATCGCGCGAGCTTGAGCGGCATCAGGGACTCCACGGGCGCCTTGCGGCGCCAGGCGCGGCCGTAGCGGGCGCGCAGGCGGGCCTGGTAGACGAGGCGGTCCTGTTCGAGCCGGATGACCTCGTCGTAACTGCGCAGCTCCCACAGCTTCATGCGGCGCCAGAGCCGGAAGGTGGAGGGGAAGGCGAGCAGCCAGCGGGCGATGCGGACCGACTCCATGTGCCGGTCGGCGGTGATGTCGGCGATGCGGCCGATCGCGTGCCGGGCCGCTTCGACGGCGACGACGAACAGGATGGGGATCACCGCGTGCATGCCGACGCCGAGCGGGTCGGGCCACGCCGCGGCGCCGTTGAAGGCGATGGTTGCGGCGGTCAGCAGCCAGGCGGTCTGGCGCAGCAGCGGGAACGGGATGCGGATCCAGGTCAGCAGCAGGTCGAGCGCGAGCAGGACGACGATCCCGGCGTCGATGCCGATGGGGAAGACGACGGCGAAGGCGCCGAATCCTTTTCGCTCGGCCAGGTCGCGCACGGCCGCGTACGAACCGGCGAAGCCGATCCCCGCGATCACGAGCGCGCCGGCGACGACGACGCCGACGAGTATGCGGTGTGTGCGTGTCAGCTTCATCGCGTTCGGCGCGGCCATCCCGCGGTCCCCTCCAACAGCCTTCGGCATCCGGCGCCGCACAGCCTGGCACACGCGCGGACGCGGCGGTGCCCGGGTCCGCGGGGGACCCGGGCACGGTGCTGCCGTTTCTGCTGTTTCGCGGCTTACGTCTTTCCGGCTCGGATCTCTCCGGCCCGTACGTCTTTCCGGCCGAGGTCTTCCGGTTCGTGTCGTCCCGGCGTTCGCGCGGCCGGCGCTGCCACGGGCGTGCAGGGGAGGCACGGCGGGAACGGCGGCACGTAACTCCCCGCGCGCATCCGCTCCCTGGCGCGCCCGCCCCTCACCCGCCCGCGTACGGGCCCGGTGGCCCGGTGGGGGCGCCGCCGGCTACTTGCTGGTGTCCTCGACCGCCTTGACGGTCTCCTTGGCCGCGCGCACCGCGTCCTTGACCATGTCGTCGGCCTTGGGCGTCTTGGCGTCCTCGTAGCCCGTGCCGTTGTAGTTGACGGTGATGACGACATTGGCCGTGCGGACGACGACGGCCTGGTTCCGGAAGTCCTCGCGGTCCTTCTTCAGGTCGTAGCCGATGGTCGTGGCCTGGTCGCCGACTCCGGCCGCCGTGCCCGTCTTCAGCTTCTTGGCGTCCTTGACCGACTTGACGGCCGCGACCTGCTTGGTGAAGTAGTCACCGGCGCGCTTGGAGCCGCTGCCCAGGGCCGTGTCGGAGGCGAAGCGCTGCAAGGAGACGTCCAGCCAGCGGTACTGGAAGCCGTCGAGGCCGTTCCAGGAGCAGGAGCTGCGGGATTCGAGATCGGCCGACTTGCCCTCCGCGCCCGACTTGTTCTTCGCCTTCGGCACCAGATCCTTCACGGTCTTCTTGCCGAGGACGCCGCAGGGGCGGGGCAGCTTCGCGTACTTGGCGGGCGCGACGGTGGGGCCGGCCTTCGCCGACTTCGAGGCCTCGCCGCCCGAGGCCGGTTCCTTGCTGTCGTCGGAGCCGAGCGAGCAGCCGGCTACGAACATCACCGGTACGACGGCTGCGCACGCGAGGAGGCGGGCGAGTCTCGGGGTGGGTCGCTGGGCTGTGGTGTGCATGGTTCCTTCGCTCTTCTGTCGGCGGCAGTCGTCGATGTGGTCGTCGATGTCGTCCAGGTCGTCCCTGGGGCGGCCGGTCATGCCGCGCCCCTTTCGCCCGACAGGCTATTCGTCGAAGCGGCCGACGAGCTCCTCGGCGAGACGCAGGGCCTTGTTCTGGAGATCCGGACTCTCCGGTACGGCGGAGGGGACGGAGGACCAATGGTCGTACTCGACCGTGACGATGACGTTCGAGGCCCGGAAGACGAGGGTGACGTCCCTGTGGACGCCCGAACCGGCCTTGACCAGCCGGTCGTCGAGGTACGCGACGTCGGCGAGGTCGTCGAGCGGGCGGGGCGCGGTGGCGGGATCCGCGCTCGCGTCGCCGGGGGACGGGGAGCCGCCGGAGGGGGAGCCTCCGGGGGCCTTGTCGCCGTTCTTGTTGTCTTTCTCACTCTTGTCCGCCTTGTTGGCGGCGGACTCCGAAGCGGACGCGGTCGCGGAGCCCGGCGACTGCGCATCGCCGTCCTCATCACCCTTGGATGTACCGCTTCCTCCGGTTTCGGTGGATTCCTGGCCGGTGTCGCTTTTTTCGCCTTCGCCGGATTCTTCGCTCGCGTCGCTCTCCGGGCTGCCCTCGCTCTCGTCCACCTCGGGAGCGACGGCGGGGATGTCGGCGGCCGTGGCCTTCTTGTCGTAGAGCACCTGCGCACGGTCGTCGTCGCTGACGGCCGGGTCGTAGGAGACGACGCGCTCGAAGTCGATGTTCAGGTGGCGGGTGCCGTCCGGGGACTGGGCCTGCCAGCGGCAGCCCACGCGCCGGTCCGTGTCGTAGGTGAGCGCGGCCTCGCCCTCGTACGCCTTGTCCCGCTCCGCGTCGGCGAGGCTGTCCAGGCCCGGGAGCAGGGCGCGGAGCGTGCCGCGCTCGACCGAACTGCAGGGCTCCTCGAGGGTGCGGTACTTGCCGGGCTCGGCCTCGGGCGCCGTGGCGGCGGGGTCGCCCGGCTTGGCGTCGTCCGTGCCGCCGCCGTCGGAACCGTCGGTGCAGCCCGCCAGGCCCGCGGCCAGTCCTGCCGCGAGGAGCGCGGCGGCCAGGGCGGTGCCCGGTGCGTACGGCCTTCGCTGCAAGGTGGCCGGCTCCCTTCGGACGAAAACGTGTTGCCGCCGGTCGGCGGACGCTGGAGACAATGTCTATCGCACGCACCGCCGCGCCTGCCGGTTCCTTGCCGAGAACCTGGCGGTAAGTCCGGCTTTTGCGGTTTCTGTCTTTCGGGGGAATTGAGGACGTCATGACGTACACCGAAGTGCCCGGTGCCCGGGTGCCGATCCGGATGTGGGCCGATCCGGCGACCGTCGAGGGCGGAGCGATGCAGCAGCTCCACAACGTGGCGACGCTGCCGTGGATCAAGGGCCTGGCCGTGATGCCGGACGTGCACTACGGCAAGGGAGCCACCGTCGGCTCGGTGATCGCCATGCACGGTGCGGTCTGCCCGGCGGCGGTGGGCGTCGACATCGGCTGCGGGATGAGCGCGGTCAAGACCTCGCTCACCGCGAACGACCTGCCCGGCGACCTGTCCCGGCTGCGCTCGCAGATCGAGCAGGCGATTCCGGTCGGACGCGGGATGCACGACGATCCCGTGGACCCGGGGCGGCTGCACGGATTCCCGACCTCCGGATGGGACGACTTCTGGTCGCGGTTCGACGGTGTCGCGGACGCGGTCAAGTTCCGCCAGGAACGGGCCACGAAGCAGATGGGCTCGCTCGGCAGCGGCAACCACTTCGTGGAGTTCTGCCTCGACGAGTCCGGCTCGGTCTGGCTGATGCTGCACTCCGGGTCGCGGAACATCGGCAAGGAACTGGCCGACCACCACATCGGCGAGGCCCAGAAGCTGCCCCACAACCAGGGCTTGGTCGACCGCGACCTGGCGGTGTTCGTCGCTGACACCCCGCAGATGGCGGCGTACCGGAACGACCTGTTCTGGGCGCAGGAGTACGCCAAGTACAACCGCGCGATCATGATGGGGCTCTTCCAGGACGTCGTCCGCAAGGAGTTCAAGAAGGCCAGGCCGACCTTCGAACCGGTCATCTCCTGCCACCACAACTACGTGGCGGAGGAGCGGTACGAGGGCATGGACCTGCTGGTGACGCGCAAGGGCGCGATCCGCGCGGGCAGCGGCGACTACGGCATCATCCCGGGGTCGATGGGCACGGGGTCGTACATCGTGCGCGGGCTCGGGAACGCGGCGTCGTTCAACTCCGCCTCGCACGGCGCGGGCCGCAAGATGAGCCGGAACGCGGCGAAGAAGCGCTTCACGACGCGGGACCTGGAGGACCAGACCCGTGGGGTGGAGTGCCGCAAGGACGCGGGCGTGGTGGACGAGATCCCGGGCGCGTACAAGCCGATCGAGAAGGTGATGGACCAGCAGCGCGACCTGGTGGAGGTCGTCGCGAAGCTGAAGCAGGTCGTGTGTGTGAAGGGCTGAGTGCTCAGCGCACCACGTGATCGACGGGGCCCTGGACATTTGGTCCGGGGCTTCGCGTCCAGGGAGAGCGGCGCCCGGTGACTTCTCCCCGCACCACCGAACGGTCGTCGAGCTTTGCGGCGACTTTGGTGCTCACCTCGGAGTCCACCGAGATGTCCCAGTCGATCTGATCTGCCGCGTCGGCGTCGGCCTGCCGCGTCGGCCTCGGCCCGGACCTGCTGCGGCAGGCGTTCCCAGGTGCAGCCGACGGACCAACGCCGGTGCCGTCCCCCATGGACGGCTTTCCCTGGGCCGAACCGTTCGGGCCGAACTGTTCGGGCCGAACTGTTTGGGCGAACCGTACGGGCCGAACTGTTTGGGCGAACCGTACGGGCAGGTCATGCCACTGCGCCCCGGTCCGCACCCGGTGCAGAACCCCGTCGATCACTTGCCGGTGGTCATGCCACCGGCCACCACGCCCATTGCTCACCGGTCACCACGCCCGTTGCTCACCGGTCACCACGCCCATTGCTCACCGGCAGGAACGGCCGTTGCTCACCGGCAGGAACGGCCGCAGCCGTTCCCACTCGGCATCGCTCGGATCACCCCGCCCCATGCCCGGAACAACGCCCCGGACACAGCGCGTCACATGATCGGCCGGACAGTTCCTAGAAGCTCTTCGCTTCCGTATCGATGCCCGGGAACTTCTTGGCGCCCGTCAGAACCGGAAGCGCAGACTGGTCATTCTTCAGCGTGTACGCGTAGAACGCGCGCAGGTAAGTGACCGCGAGGCCCCGCTGCTGCTTCGCGCTCGGCCGGCCGGCCGTGTTCGGGCAGGTGGTGTCGTCACCGTCCGTGGGTCCCGGCCCCTTGGTCCACTCGGAGTTGTAGTAGTTGTGGTTCCCCTTCACCACACGCAGCCGAAAGCCCCTCGCACCCGCGTGGCCGCGAGCGTCGTCGAAGTACCTCTCGCCACCGAGCGACCAGCACCCGGCGGAGATCACCGCGAGCGGTGTCTTCGTCACCAGCGTGTCGTAGAAGTCGCTCGGTCTGGGTGACGCGAGTGAGACCACGCCGCGGATCCGTACACCGGTGGGCAGCTCCTCGCGGTTGGCGTGGGCAGCCTGGTACATGACGCCCTCGCCGCCCACGGAATGTCCCATTGTGCCGACCCGGCTCAGATCGAGACGGTTCCTCAGGTCCACCGTCGTCGGACGACCGGTTCGCGCGTCGGTGAAGCGGCCGGCGAGCGGGCCGCCACCGGTCGTGGTGAACTGCTTCAGCAGTTTCAGGTGCCGGTTGACCAGGCGGGCGCGCTGCGGGGCGACGCCCATGTAGTGGTTGACACCGTTTGCGCTCGGCGACACCACCACGAAGCCGTCCCGGGCCAATGCGTTGGCGAGGTAGTCGTAGCCCCGGTTGCTGGGGTAGGGAGCGACGCCAGGCGGGCAGGGCCAGTCCTCCGCGTCGGCGGAGTGGCAGGCGCCTTGCTGACCATGCAGCAGCACGATCACCGGCAGCTTGCGGGTGATCTTGCGCGGGTAGTGGATCACAGCCCGGATCTCGGCCTTTCCCTCCCACTCCGGCGCGTCGGTGAATGCGGTGTCACCCAGGTTGTACTCAACGACGCCGATCGTGTCGGCGGCCTCGGCCTGTCCGGCAGGGCTGACCGTCATCAGGGCGACAGCGGCGGCGAACGCGAGCCCGGCTGCGCCGAGTCGGGAACCTATTCGATGGAGAACAACGAATCTCTTCGTCACGCGAGTCATGGTGGGGAACGCTAGAGAACGAATATATGGATCGTGTCAGGAAATTCTCCCAACCACCTCGTCAGTCCGGGCCGTTGGCCTGACGAAGCGGTCATGTCCCTGGTGGAAGGACCTTGAGCCGAAGAACGTCTCCGCCTGAGCTTCATGTGCCTGTTCGCCCGTCGGCCATCGACGTGCCCGTCTCCGCTCTCGGAACAATGCACTGCAGAAGGCGCAGGCCGTTACCCATGTCGAGGTCGAGGTCGAGGGCGATGTCGGTGTCGGCGCAACTGCCGATGTCCGGGGCGTTGTTCGGGGCATGGGGCGGGGTGATCCGAGCGATGCCGAGTGGGAACGGGCTGCGGGCGTTGCGGCCGGTGAGCAACGGGAGTTGTGGGCGGTGGTGTGACCACCGGCAAGTGATCGACGGCATTCCGCACCGGGTGCGGGACGGGGTGCAGTGGCGTGACCTCACCGAACGGTTCGGCCCGAACGGTTCGGCCCATGAAAACCGTCCATGAACGACACCGGCGTTGGTCCGCCGACGGCACCTGTGAACGACACCGGCGTTGGTCCGCCGACGGCACCTGTGAACGACTGCCGCAGCAGGTCCGGGCCGAGGAGGACGCGGCATGTGAGGCCGACGCGGCAGCTCAGATCGACTGGGACATCTCGGTGGACTTCACGATCGTGCGCGGCCATCAGCACGCGGCCAGTGCCCGCTGCCGGCCACTGCTTCAAAGGGGCCCAAGCTCCAGAACAGCAGGACGAGACGCTCTGGCAGAGCCTTCACGACCTGCGGGCGGCGGGTGGGTGGTGTGGTGTGGGAGGTGAGTCGGGGCCGCTCGCGTGGCGGGTTCATCACCAAGCTCCACCTGAGCGCCGACGGCCGCTGCCGCAGCTGTCCCTGGGGCGCTGTCGCCGCTCTGGCCGGGAAGGCCTCCGCCACAGTCGGCGATAGCGTGGAGTTGCGACGCAAGTGATGAGGAGGGCGCGTGCGACTCGCGCTGGACAAACTGTTCGCTGACGTCTCCGCAGAGCAGGTCGATGAAGCTCGTGGCTTCTACGAATTGAGGGCGGCAGGCCGTGGCCCGAGCACACTGGAGGAGCTGAACGAGGCGCGAGCGAGGAGGTCCGTTCCTTGTGCCGCCGATCCTCCTGCCATCGAAGAGACGATCACAGCTGCGGAAGCGCCCGTCCCCATCAGGATCTTCACTCCTGTCGACGGTCCGCCGCGGGGCGTCTACCTGGACATACACGGCGGCGGCTTCTACATGGACTCCGCAGCGCGAGGAGACAAACGCAACCGCGAGCTCGCAGACGCCCTGCAACTCGCCGTTGTCAGCGTCGACTACCGGCTGGCCCCTGAGCACCCCTGGCCGGCGGCAACCGATGACTGTGAAACCGCAGCACTCTGGCTCGTCGAAGAAGCCGATGCCCGCTTCGGAACGTCTCGACTTGCCATCGGCGGGACCTCCGCGGGAGCCACACTCGCCCTGGCGACCCTGCTCCGGCTGAGGGACAGAGGTGCCGTTGGCCGATTCACCGGCGCTGCGCTCCAGTTCGGCACCTACGACTTGAGCGCACGAACCCCGGCCGGTCGCCGCATCGCGGACGAGTACTTCATCCAGGCGTACGCCGGCCATGCGGAAGACCTCACTGTTCCCGATATCTCTCCGATCTACGGCGTCCTTCGAGGGCTTCCCCCAACGCTGCTGATCGTCGGAAGCGCAGACGTGTTGCTGGAGGACAACCTGGCGCTGGCAGGCCGGTTGTCAGCGGCCGGCAACGATATCGAGGTCCGGGTCTACCCCGAGTCACCCCACGGCTTCACGGGCCACCCCACGGCAATGGCCAGGACGGCACTCAGCGGGGTCGACTCCTGGCTGCGCGACCGGATTACGCAAGCGTAGGGGCCTGCGACCGGCGCCTTGACCCACCTGTGATCGTTGCGGTCCATCGGATCGGCCGCCCCGGTGGAGGCTCCCACTGGGACACGGCAACCCGGTTCGTTCCGAGCCGTGTTCGCATCTTGCCCCGGCCTGCGGTCCGGGGCACCGGTGCGCGACGCGTCACGTCGCAAGCCGCACGCACCAAGCCGCACGTACCAAGCCGCAAGCCGCACGTACCAAGCCGCAAGCCGCACGGCGTACTCGGGTCCGGTGCGGGCCCGCCGCGGAGGCTCAACGCGGGGATCAAGCCGATGGCAGGCGCCACTGGCCCGTGTGACCGGGTGGGAGCGCGAGATCCCGTCGGACCGCCCCGTAGTACCCCTCGCGCGCGGCACGCTGCTTGAGCAGCAAGTCCGACCATGCCCCCGGGTCCTGGGTCCGGTGGCGCAAAAACGCTTCCATCTCCATCACCACGACCACCCATGCCCGTGCCTTCTCGACCACGTCGGCCGTACCGAGCATCAGCAACGCCTCACCGGAAGGATCCCGGCCCTCGGCAGCCGCGGCCAGTTGAGGCGCTCCTTCCTCGGGCGACAAGGGGTGCGGATGGGGATCGTTGCCGAGGTGGGCGGCTATCCGGTACGTCAGGGTGACGCTCTTCTTCAGCGACCTGGCGTAGTCGGAGTAGATCGAGAGGCGTCGTTCGTCCCAGCGAGCCGCTTCCTCGCGCCGGAAGCGGGCCCGGTCTCCCCGGGTGATCGCCAGGTACGAGCCGGCGGCGCCGACGATCACGCCGAGCAGGGCGGGGAGTTGCTGTATGAACTCGGACACGCCGACACGCTATCTGCCGTACGGACAAATCGAGTTGGGCCGGGGCCGTAGCCCGCAGAGGGACCCGCACCCGCGCCCGCATCCCGGGCCGTAGCCCGGACTGCACCCGTACCCCGCGCCGCACGCCCCGAGCCTGCACCCCCGGGCCCGCATCCCGCGACGGCACCCGCATCCCGTATCCCCGCGCCCCGGGTACGTGCCCTGGGCCCGCATCCCGCCCGCATACCGGGCCGTAGCCCGCGACGGCTCCTGCATCCCGCGCGGCACGCCCCCGGGCCCGCATCCCGCGACGGCACCCGCATCCCGTATCCCCGCGCCCCGGGTACACGCCCCGGGCCCGCGTCCCCGCCTGCACCCCGCGCCCGCGACACGTTCGACACCCCGCGCCCGCACTCAGACCCGCTGAGGAGCGCGGGTTGGGAGGCTTCCACGGGCGGCGAGCACGGCGTGGGCACTGTCCCCGGCGGGGGCGTGGCACTGTCCGGAGGGACGTGGGAACTGCCCCGGAGTTGGGCACCGTCCACGTGCCCCTCCGACGCTCCCCGCGCCCCGACGCTCCCCGACGTGCCTCGCGCCCCGGTGGGCCCGGTGGCCCGCCAGGCTGTCAGCTCTCGCGGTGGACCTTGGAGTTGGACGCCTGCGCGCGGGGGCGCACCACCAGGAGGTCGATGTTGACGTGCGGCGGGCGTGTCACGGCCCAGTTGACCGTGTCCGCCACGTCTTCGGCCGTCAGCGGTTCGGCCACGCCCGCGTAGACCGCTGCGGCCTTGTCCGTGTCGCCCCGGAAGCGGGTCGTGGCGAACTCGTCCGTCTTCACCATGCCGGGTGCGATCTCGATGATCCGCACGGGCTGCCCGCACAGTTCGAGGCGGAGTGTCTCCGCGATGACGTGGGCGCCGTGCTTGGCGGCCACGTAGCCACCGCCGCCCTCGTACGTCGCCAGGCCCGCGGTGGAGGAGAGGACGACGACGGTGCCGTCGCCCGAGGCCGTCAGGGCGGGCAGCAGGGCCTGCGTGATGTTGAGCACCCCGAGGACGTTGACCTCGTACATCGTGCGCCAGTCCGCCGGGTCCGAGGAGGCAACGGGCTCCGCGCCCAGGGCGCCGCCCGCGTTGTTCACCAGGACCTGCACCGGACCCTGGCCGTCGAGGAACGCGGCGAACGCGTCGACCGCCGCCCGGTCGGTCACGTCCAGCACGTACGGAACCGCCTCGTGCCCCGCCTCGGCCAGCTCGGCGGCGAGTGCCTCGATGCGCTCCTTGCGGCGGGCGGTGAGGACGACGCGATAACCGGACGTCGCGAGACTGCGTGCGGTCGCTGCGCCGATGCCGCTACTGGCACCGGTGATGACGGCGGTGGGGGTGGTGGACATGGAGCCTCCTGGTGCACGTCGTTCTCGATACGCAGGATAGTTCGAATCAGCGGCCCCTCGGTGCGTACATGATCACGGCGACGCCGACCAGGCAGATCAGTGCCCCGGCCACGTCGTAGCGATCCGGGCGGTAGCCGTCCGCGACGACGCCCCAGGCGAGCGACCCGGCCACGAACACCCCGCCGTACGCAGCCAGGATCCGGCCGAACTGCGCATCCGGCTGGAGCGTGGCGACGAATCCGTACGCGCCCAGGGCGATGACGCCCGCGCCGATCCAGGCCCAGCCCCGGTGTTCGCGCACGCCCTGCCAGACCAACCAGGCGCCGCCGATCTCCAGGAGGGCCGCGAGGACGAAGAGGGACACGGAGCGCGCGATGAGCATGAGGGCAAGCCTATGGACCGGCGGACAGGGCCCCGGGCCTTGTCCGCCGGGCCTGTCAGTGGTGTGTGCCACCGTCGGGACATGCTGATAGAGCGCGCCTATGGCCATCTTCCGGACAGCGACGAGTTCGACCGGAGCCGGTGGCCCTGGACGGTGCCCTGCGTGCGGCAGTTGCTCGACACCGACGGCCTGCGCTTCACCGCGCCCGTCACCTTTCTGGTCGGGGAGAACGGCTCGGGGAAGTCGACGCTCGTCGAAGCGCTGGCCGAGGCCTACGGCCTGGACTCCTACGGCGGCTCGGCCGGCTACAAGTACGCAAGTTCGCGGACGCCGTCCCCGCTCGGGCGAGTCGTGCGCTTCGACGCCACGACGGAGGGCCGGCGGATGGTGCGCGGGCCGCGCGTCCGCAGGAAGGGCTTCTTCCTGCGGGCGGAGACCGCTCTGGAGGCACTGCGTTCGGAGGAGGCGGGCAAGGGGCTGTCGGTCCGCGTGGACCACGTGAGTCATGGTGAGGGCTTCCTCGCGGCGTTTCGGGACAAGTTCCATCAGCGGGGGCTCTACGTTCTGGACGAGCCGGAGTCCGCGCTGTCCTTCACCTCCTGTCTCGAACTGGTCGGGATCCTGGCGCAGTTGGGGCGGACGGGCGCCCAGGTCGTCTGTGCCACCCACTCACCGCTGCTGACGGCGCTCCCGGGGGCGGAGATCGTCGAGGTCGGCGAGCACGGCATGCGCACGGTGGAGTGGAAGGATCTGGCGATCGTGGACCACTGGCGGCGCTATCTCGCCGACCCGAACGCCTACTTGCGGCACATCGCCGGATGAGACCGGTCACCGGGCGGCGCTCGCGCTGCTCGCGGTCCTCTCCGGTCCGGTCCACCGTATGAGCGCGGCCCGCAGAGCCTCCGCCCGCCGGGACGGGTCCCGTTCCCCGGTTGCCCAGGCCACATAGCCGTCGGGGCGGACGAGGACGGCGGTGGGTCGGGAAGGCGAGCCGGGGCCGGGCCAGGAAGCGACCACGAGGCGGTCGTCCCGGGATCCGGTGTCCGGGTGCTCTCCGGGCGGGGCGATGAGCACGAACTTCCCGGCGCCCAGGGCCTCGTGGAGCCGGGCGGCAGGCTGGGAGGGGCTGTCACCGGTGGGCGCGGCCAGGGCGAGATCGGGGGCACGCCGGCCGGCGAACCGGTGTGCCCCGTGACCTCCGGCGTAGGAGATGCCGATCCCGGACACCTGGCCCATGGCCCTGTCCGAGGCGGGACGCACGGAGTTGAGGAACCAGGCGATCGCGGCGCGGGAGGCACGCTCGACGCGGGAGTGCGCCATCGCGAGCCGAAGGATCGCGCCGCTGCTGCGGACCACCGACTTCCCGACCGGGTGGCGCTCGGTCTGGTACGTGTCGAGGAGGCTGCCGGGAGCGTGGCCACGGAGGACCGCGGCGAGCTTCCACCCGAGATTGGCGGCGTCCTGGATACCGGTGTTGAGGCCCTGGGCTCCGGCGGGGGAGTGGACGTGGGCGGCATCCCCGGCGAGGAAGACCCGGCCCACACGGTAGGAGCAGACCTGGCGCTCGTCGCTGTGGAAGCGGGAGAGCCAGCGGGCGTCGTGCATGCCGTAGTCACTGCCCAGCGCGAGCCGGGCGAGCTCCCTGACCTCGTCGAGGTCGAGGGGTGCGGAGTCGGGGACCTGGCGCTTCCGGTTCCAGCCCATCACGCGGTACCAGCCGTCGCCGAACGGGGCGATGAACGCGAAGGCCTCACCGACGCCGCTGACCGTCAGCAGGCCCTCCGGCTTCTCGGCGAGACGCACATCGGCCAGGACGATCGAGCTGATCACCGACCGGCCGGGGAAGGGCAGGCCGAGGGCTGTGCGCACGGTGCTGCGGACGCCGTCCGTGCCGACGGCGTAGGCGGCGCGCAGCGTCTCCACGCCACCGCCCTCGCCGTGCACCTCGACCTCCACGCCGTCGGCGTCCTGCCTCAGATCCCGCACCTCCGCGCCGTACCGGAAGTGCACCCCGGTGTCGGCCGCGCGCCGCTCGAGCAGCCGCTCCACCTCGTACTGCGGGGTGATGAGGACGAACGGGAAGCGGCTGCGCAGTCGGCTCATGTCGAGCGTGAGCCGCTTGAACAGCCGCAGCCCCTCGACGGGTTGGCCGCGCGCGACGAGCGCGTCGGCGATGCCGCGGGAGTCCAGCAGCTCCAGGGTGCGGGCATGGACACCGAACGCGCGCGTGAGGTTGCTCGTCCCCTGTGGTCGTCGCTCGAGCACGGTGACGGCCACACCGGCCGAGGCGAGGTCGGCCGCCAGCATCAGCCCGGTGGGGCCCGCGCCGACGACGATCACATCGACGGGCGGCGCGCTGTCCCCGCTGCCTGTGCTCGCGCCCGTGCCGCTGGTCCTGTCCGCCATGACCGCCTCCTACGCCCGCAAACCCCCAAGCGCCAACACGTGTTGGTCAACGCTTGTTGGCAACGATAGGTCCCTCCCGAGTGGCATGTCAACGGCTGTTGGCCTACTCTCGTTGGCATGCGGGAATCGGACAGAAGAGGCGGCGCTCTCGGTGCGGATGCGGTCGCCGCGGAGGCAGCGGCGGAAGCAGCCGAACAGGGCGGCGCCCCGGGGGTGTCGGCGCCTCCGAACGCCCGCCCCCGCCGCTCCGACGCCACCCGCGCCGCGATCCTCGCCGCCGCCCGCGAGCGCTTCGCCGCCGACGGTTACGAGCGCGCCACCATCCGGGCCATCGCCGCCGACGCGGGCATCGACCCGTCGATGGTGATGCGGTACTACGGCAACAAGGAGGGCCTCTTCGCGGCAGCCTCCGACTTCGACCTGAGGTTGCCCGACCTCGCCTCGCTGCCGCCGGAGGAGATCGGCGAGGCACTCGTCCGCCACTTCCTGAACCGCTGGGAGGAGGACGAGGTGCTGACCGCGCTGCTGCGCGTCGGCGTCACGAACCCGGCGGGCGCGGAGCGGATACAGCAGATCTTCCGTGACCAGCTCGGCCCGGTCGCCGCGGCCGTCTGCCCCGACCCCGGCGACAGTGCCCGGCGCGCCGCCCTGACGGCGTCACAGATCCTGGGCATGGCCATGAGCCGCTACGTGCTGCGCTTCCCTCCGGCCACCGAGATGACGCGGCTCGAGGTGGTGGCCTGGCTTGCCCCGACCGTCCAGCGCTACCTGACGGCGGAGCAGCCGTAGGGCCCGTGCCGGTAGCCGAACACCGTTGCCGGGGCTACTGCCCTCCGCCGTCTGATAGGTCATCACTCAGCCGGGCGTGCTCCGCCCGGGGGTTCGTGCGCGAGTCGGCCCCGCCGCCGTGACACGCCGTCAGCCCTGCGGAAAGGCGCGACCGTACACCCGTAGCTGATGCGGCATCAGGGTGACCGGACGCCGATCTCGCGTCGCGCGCCGCGGCTTCCTCGCTTTGCATCGTTTCTGTGCCGGAATTCCGAAGTGGCCGCCAGGGGCCACGACCGGCGCCGGAGGGATCCATGCGTACTGCCAGCGCCTTCGCCACCGCGGCGGCCGCCACCGCCCTCGTCGGCCTGAGCGCTTCGGCGGCCGCGGCCTCCGTCAGCCCGCAGTGGGCGCGCCCCGGACAGACGGTGTGGGTCAGTGACGACGGCAGGTGCGACCTCCGGCAGGGAGCGACCGCGTACTCCGGGGCCTTCGAAACGGTCGAGCTGCGGCCGCGCGGCCACCAGCTCGCCGAGAGCGCGAAGGTCTTCCCGCACGCCCGGGGCGCGTACCGGGTCACCATCCGGTGCGGCGACGGACAGAGGTTCCACGACCGGCTGCAGGTCGGCCCGACCGGAGGCGCGCACGCCGGCGAGGGCGGCAGCCTCGGCGGGATGAGCGATGCGCAGTTCGCGGGCGGTGCCGCAGTGCTCGCGCTCGCGGCGGGCGGCGGGGTCCTGGTGCTGCACCGCCGTACGAAAGGTGCGGCATGACCGGGAAGGCGTCGGGAGCCCGTACGATCCCGCGCACCGGCGTGCCGGACGCCCGCCTGTCACGGGACCAGGCCCGGGCACGCCTCCCGCTCCCCGACATATGACCGTGCGGCGCCCCGGGCATGGGGCGCCCGAGGATGGGGGACAGGGGTCACCGGCGCGGCCGGGTCGTCCGAGGAACGCAGGAGGAACCGGCGTACGCGGCCGGAGCCGCGGAGATCGGACCGAGCCCGGCCGGGGTCCCCGAAGCCGAAGGCCTCGGGCGCGGAGCGCGCGCAACCGGAGTCGGTGGAAAACCGGGCGCCCGCAGGACGGCCGGGAGCGGATCCCGGAACGCCTGCAGTCCGCGATCAGGGCCAGACCAGGCAGTACGGCTGGTGGCCCGCCTCGTGGAGCCGGTGGCTGAAGTCCTGCCACTCGTGCAGAAGCTGGTAGACGTTGAACGCGTCCCGCGGTCCGCCGCGGTCCGGCACCGTCGACCAGATGAACGCCGCCGCGCCCACGGCCTCCTCGCCGACGCCGCGCAGCGGGTCGACGACCGTCATCGGCAGCCTCACCACTGCGTAGTCGGGGTGCAGCACGACCAGTTCGAGCGGCGGCACCTTGTTGAGCGGTATGCCTTCGATACCGGTCAGGACCATGGCCGCCATGGTCTCGGGCTTGATCTTGGTGAACATTCCGCCCATGCCGAGCTCGTCACCGCCGAGCTCTTCAGGGCGCATCGAGATGGGGACCCTCGCCGCGGTGGCTCCGTCGGGCGCGCCGAAATATTTGTACGTCACCCCCACCCGGCCACTCCTGCTCCCGCCACTGTGCACCTCGCGCTCGCGTCGGTGCCTCCCCCGCCCTTCGCCTCCGGCGTGGGGGACGCCGGCGCGCTCGGGGCCCAGGTCATCGGTCCCCTCGCCCAGTCCGCCACCGCGCTGCATATCTCCACCCGACCACTCGCGGCCATTCCCGCGCAACCCGATCATCGTCTCAGAGACCTCCCCCGCACACGGGCGGTGAAACGCCCGGGCGCGTGTCCCTGTACGGCTCTGACACCATGGATTACGTGACTCACTCGTACGATGCCTCAGTTGCCGCCTCAGTTTCGCAGACACTTTTCGACCGCGCTGCTGTCGTGACACCCGGCGGCGTGAACTCCCCCGTACGCGCCTTCCGTGCTGTAGGGGGTACACCCCGGTTCATGGTGTCCGGATCCGGTCCGTATCTGACCGATGCGGATGGTCGCGAATATGTCGATCTGGTGTGTTCGTGGGGGCCGATGATCCTCGGTCATGCCCACCCTCAGGTCACCGAGGCCGTCCAGGCGGCCGTGGCCCGCGGCACATCGTTCGGCACGCCCGGCGCGGGCGAGGTCGAACTCGCCGAGGAGATCGTGGCCCGGGTCGCCCCTGTCGAGCAGGTTCGGCTGGTGTCCTCGGGGACCGAGGCGACGATGTCGGCCATTCGGCTCGCCCGTGGCTTCACCGGGCGCGGCAAGGTGATCAAGTTCGCCGGCTGCTACCACGGCCATGTGGACGCGCTGCTCGCCGCGGCCGGGTCCGGTGTCGCCACGTTCGGGCTGCCGGACACCCCGGGGGTGACCGGCGCGCAGACCGGGGACACGATCGTGCTCCCGTACAACGACCTGGAGGCCGTACGGGAGGCGTTCGCGCGCCACCCGGGCGGGATCGCCTGCGTGATCACCGAGGCGGCACCCGGCAACATGGGCGTCGTCCCGCCGCTGCCCGGGTTCAACGCCGGCCTGAAGTCGCTGTGTGCGCAGAGCGGCGCGCTCTACATCTCCGACGAGGTCATGACCGGTTTCCGGGTCAGCAGGGCGGGCTGGTTCGGCATCGACGGCGTGGAGCCCGACCTGATGACGTTCGGCAAGGTCATGGGCGGTGGCTTCCCCGCCGCGGCCTTCGGCGGCCGCGCCGATGTCATGGCGCACCTGGCCCCGGCCGGCCCCGTCTACCAGGCGGGCACGCTCTCGGGGAACCCCGTCGCGACCGCCGCCGGCGTCACCCAGCTCCGTCTCCTCGGCGACGCGGAGTACGAGAAGGTCGATGCGGTCTCCGCCGAGGTGCGGGGTCTGGTGAGCGAGGCACTGGCCAAGGAAGGCGTTGTCCATCGCGTCCAGACGGCCGGGAACATGTTCTCCGTGTTCTTCACCGACGAGGACGTGACCGACTACGACAAGGCGAGGACCCAGCAGTCCCATCGCTTCACCGCCTTCTTCCACGCGATGCTGAACCAGGGCGTCTACCTCCCGCCGTCCGCGTTCGAGTCCTGGTTCGTCTCCACGGCTCATGACGCCTCCGCGATCGAGCGCATCGCCGCTGCGCTGCCGTCCGCCGCGCGGGCCGCTGCCGAGGCGTCTGCATGATGGACGACATGACCAACGAGAGCGCCCCCGCCGCCGAGACCCCCGGCACCGACCGGACCGACACGACCGTCACCGTCGTGCATGTGCTGCGCCACGGCGAGGTCGAGAATCCGGACGGGGTGCTCTACGGGCGTCGCCCGGGCTACCACCTGTCCGATCTGGGGCGGCAGATGGCCGACCGAGTCGCCGAGCACCTCGCCGAGCGCGACATCCGGTACGTCGTCTCTTCGCCGCTGGAGCGGGCGCAGGAGACGGCGACCCCGATCGCCAAGGCGCACGCGCTCGACATCGCCACCGACGAACGGCTCATCGAGGCCGGCAACATCTTCGAGGGCAAGACCTTCGGCGTCGGCGACGGCGCGCTGCGGCGGCCGGCCAACTGGCGGCACCTCACCAATCCCTTCCGCCCGTCCTGGGGCGAGCCGTACATCGACCAGGTCGTACGGATGACGAGCGCGCTCGCGGCCGCGCGGGACGCGGCGCGCGGGCACGAGGCAGTCGCGGTCAGCCACCAGCTGCCGATCTGGATCGTGCGCAGCTACGCGGAACGGCGGCGGCTGTGGCACGACCCGCGGCGTCGGCAGTGCTCGCTCGCGAGCCTGACGTCCTTCACCTTCCAGGGCGACCGGATCGTCTCCGTCGGCTACAGCGAACCGGCCGGGGATCTCGTACCGGCGCATCTGCGGCCGGGTGCGCAACGGCGTTTCGGGCGGGGCGCGGTGAAGGGCGCCAAGGGATTCGGCGCGTAGGACTGCTGGGCAGCGCCTTCCCCGGCGCTGCACCGAATCTCCATCGAAGATACGGAAGTTACTCATAAGAAACCGGCCATCGGGCCGGAACCCCTCTCACCGTCAATCCCTCTTAACGGCTGTCCGGTTACTGGAGAAACCGGACACCGTGAGTTCGTAGGGGGACAACGATGGGTGACATCAGCCGACGGGGAATTCTCGGGCTGGGAATGGGCGCGGCAGCTGCCGTGGGTATATCGGGCTGCGGCTCGGTGAAGGAATGGACGGGGAGTTCGGGCTCCGGCGCGGGTTCGGGGAAAGAGGAGGGCCCGAAGGCCGAGCCGATCGGTGACGGTTCCACCGCCCGTACCGGGCCGCAGCCGCACCAGCCGAAGCCCGAGAGGCTCGAACCCGGCCAGACGCCGCCGCAGTTCGTGATCTTTTCCTGGGACGGCGCGGGAGACATCGGAGATGGACTCTTCCCGCGCTTCCGGAAGCTCGCCAAGGATTACGGCGCCTCGATGACGTTTTTCCTGTCCGGGCTCTATCTGCTGCCGGAGTCGAAGAAGAGTCTCTACCGGCCGCCGAACAACCCGGTGGGTGCCAGTGATATCGGCTACCTCAAGGACGAGAATATTCGCAGAACGTTGAAGGGCGTGCGATCCGCCTGGCTGGAAGGCCATGAGATCGGAACGCATTTCAATGGCCACTTCTGTGGCGGTACCGGTTCCGTCGCGAACTGGACGCCCGCGGAATGGGAGTCCGAGATCGAGCAGGCTGTGTCGTTCGTCACCAAGTGGAAGACGAACACCGGCTTCAAGGATCTGGAGCCGCTGCCCTTCGACTACCGGAAGGAACTCGTCGGCGGACGGACGCCCTGCCTGCTGGGCCAGGACAATCTGCTGCCGACGGCGAAGAAGCTGGGGTGGCGCTATGACGCGAGCTCCTCAGGCGGGCTGCAGGTCTGGCCGGCGAAGAAAAACGACATATGGGACTTCCCGCTCCAGCAAGTGCCCTTCCCCGGCCGCAGCTTCGAGGTCCTGTCCATGGACTACAACATGATGGCCAACCAGTCGCAGAACGCGTCGCAGAGCGACCCCAGCAAATACCCGGCCTGGCAGCGGCAGGCGCGCGACGCCTACATCGGCGGCTTCGAGCGGGCCTACGGAAGCAACCGCGCACCGCTCTTCATCGGCAACCACTTCGAGTCCTGGAACGGCGGGATCTACATGCGCGCCGTCGAGGAGGCGTTCAAGCGCATCGCCGACGACAAGCGCAAGGACGTACGAGTGGTCTCCTTCCGGCAGTACACGGACTGGCTCGACGCTCAGGACCCCAAGGTGCTGCAGAAACTGCGGGGGCTCGGCGTCGGGCAGCGGCCGCCGGGCGGCTGGAAGGCCTATCTCTCCGCCGCGTGATCCGCTCCGGCGCCGGCCCCAACACGGGCCTCCAGCACCGCGTGATCCCACCCGGCACCCGGCACCCGGCGCCCAGCACCGGCTTCCAGTGCCGCCTCGATCCGCTCCGGCGCCGGTCTCCCGCACCGGCTGATCCGGACGGGCTCCGGGGTCTGCCCCGGCGGCTCCCGGGGATGCCGCCGGCGGTGCTGCCGGGGATGCCGCCGGCGGTGCTGCCCGGGGGTGCCGCCGGCGGTGCTGCCGGGGTTCCCCGTGTCCGGCCAGGGTCGAGAGATGGTTTCGGGTGACTTGAGGGGGGTGCGAAAGATCCCCCGGAGCTCCATGCGAAACTTTTCACATGTTTCCCAGCCGTGCCTCGCGACGCCGCACGACCCCCAGTCGGCCTGCGGTGCGGAGGACTTCTCGCACCACGCTGCTGGCCGCCGGAGCGGCGGCCGCGGCGGTGGCACTGACCGCGTGCCAGTCGGGCGGTACGTCCGGGGGTTCCTCGGACACGAAGTTCGTCACCGGGATCGGTGGCATCGACACCGTGAAGACCGCTGACCGCAAGCCGCTCCCGGGGATCTCCGGCACCACCCTGGAGGGCAAGCCCCTCGATCTCGCCGACTACAAGGGCAAGATCGTCGTCATCAACGTCTGGGGATCGTGGTGCGCCCCCTGCCGCGCCGAGATGAAGCACCTGGTGAAGGTGGCCAACGCCACGAAGCCGGACGGGGTGGAGTTCGTCGGGATCAACACTCGTGACCCCAACAAGCCGCCGGCGCAGAAGTTCGAGAAGGAATACGACGTTCCGTACCCGAGCCTCTACGACCCCATGGGCAAGCTGATGCTCCGTTTCCCGCCCGGCAGCCTCAACCCGAAGGCCATCCCTTCCACGGTGATCGTCGACCGTGAGGGCAGGATCGCGGCCCGGGCGCTCAAGCCGCTGAACGAGAAGGACCTCACCAAGACGCTCGATCCGCTGATCGCGGAGAAGTGATCACGTGATCGCCCTCGCCGCCTCGACCGACCCCAACCAGACGGTCCTCACGGGCGCCCTGCTGCTCGCGGTGCCCGTCGCGCTGGTGGGCGGACTGGTCTCGTTCTTCTCCCCGTGCGTGCTGCCTCTCGTGCCGGGCTATCTCTCGTACGTGACGGGGGTCACCGGGAGCGATCTCGCCGAGGCGCGGCGCGGCCGGATGGTCGGCGGGGCGGCGTTGTTCGTGCTCGGCTTCACCGCGGTCTTCGTCTCCTACGGGGCGCTGTTCGGGCATTTCGGGCTGACGCTGGAGGAGCACAAGGAGACGATCTCCCGGGTGCTCGGCGGCCTCACGATCGTGCTGGGACTCGTCTTCATGGGACTCCTCGGCGGCTTCACCCAGCGCGAGTTCCGATTCCACAAGCGGCCCACCCTCGGCCTCGCGGGGGCGCCCATGCTGGGCGTACTGTTCGGCATCGGCTGGACCCCCTGCATCGGCCCGACGCTGGCGGCCGTCAACGTCCTTGCGCTCAACGAGGCGAGTGCGGGCCGCGGCGCACTGCTGACCGTGGCCTACTGTCTGGGTCTCGGCGTGCCCTTCATCCTGGCTGCCGTAGCCTTCCGCCGGGCGCTGGGTGCGTTCAGCTGGGTCAAGCAGCACTACGTATGGGTGATGCGGACCGGCGGCCTCATGCTGGTCATGGTCGGCGCCTTGCTCATCACGGGGATCTGGGACCGCTTGATCGGCGATCTGCAAGTCTGGTCGTCCACCTTCACTCCGGGAATCTGAGCCAATGTCCAAGACCGAGACGCAGACCGACGGCCGCGCCACGGCCGATGACGTCGGGACCGACGAGGTTCGGACCGAAAAGGTGCGGACCGGCGACGCCGGGACCGACCACGCCGCGACCGAGGAAGGCGCGGCCGGATCGGACGAGCGCGAACTCGGCGCCGCGGGCTCGCAGCTGTCGACCACGCCCGAGGACAGGCTCAACGCCCCGGCGCTGGGGGTACTCGGCTGGACGCGCTGGTTCTGGCGACAGCTCACATCGATGCGCGTCGCGCTGATCCTGCTCTTCCTCCTCTCGCTGGGCTCCATCCCCGGCTCGTTGATCCCGCAGGACAACGTCGACCCCATCAAGGTCGAGGAGTTCCGGAAGCGCCACGAGACGCTCTCCCCGCTCTACGACGAGCTCGGACTGTTCCACGTCTACAGCTCGGTGTGGTTCTCGGCGATCTACATCCTGCTGTTCATCTCCCTCATCGGCTGCATCGTTCCCCGCAGCTGGCAGTTCGTCGGGCAGCTCCGCGGCCGTCCGCCGGCCGCCCCGCGACGCCTCACCCGGCTTCCCGCGTACACCACATGGCGGACCGACGCCGAGCCCACGCAGGTTCTCGCCGCCGCGCAGCGGATGCTGGGCCGTCGCCGCTTCCGCGTGCACACTCCCGGCGACGCGGTCGCCGCAGAGAAGGGCTATCTGCGGGAGGCCGGCAACCTCGTCTTCCATGTCGCGCTGATCGTGATGCTGGTTGCCTTCGCCGTCGGACAGCTCTGGAAGTCCGAGGGCGGCAAGCTGATCGTCGACGGCGACGGCTTCTCCAACACCCTCACGCAGTACGACGACTTCAGGTCGGGCGACCTCTTCGACTCCGACACCCTCGCTCCCTTCGGCTTCTCGCTGCACGGCTTCGATTCCAGCTTCGAGCGCACCGGTCCCGAGAAGGGCACAGCCCGCGAGTTCCGCGCCCACGTGAAGTACTGGGAAGGCGCGGACGGCACCGAGCACAGCGACACCATCGAGGTCAACGAGCCACTCGACGTGGCCGGCAACAAGGTCTACCTGCTCGGCAACGGCTACGCCCCCGTGGTCACGGTCAAGGACGGGCAGGGCGACATCGCGTACCAGGGGCCGGTGCCCTTCCTGCCGCAGGACAAGAACCTGACCTCCGTCGGCGTGGTCAAGGTCCCCGACTACCGTGACAAGAACGGCAAGAAGAACCAGCTCGGATTCCAGGGCCGGTTCACCCCGACCTACGCGCTCGACGAGGTGCGCGGCCCGCACTCCTCCTTCCCCGCGCTCGACTACCCCGTGCTCTCCCTGAACGCCTTCCGCGGCAGCCTGGGCATCGACTCCGGTCTGCCGCAGAACGTGTACCAACTCGACACGCGGAAGATGAAGCAGTTCAAGGACGAGAAGGGCGACCTCTTCCGCAAGGCCCTCCGCCCCGGCGAGACGATGACGCTGCCCGACGGCGCGGGCTCGCTGACGTTCGACGGCGTGAAGACCTGGGCGAGTTTCCAGATCTCCTACCAGCCCGCCAACGGCCTCGCCCTCGGCGGTGCGTTGGCCGCCCTGGCCGGCCTCGCCGCGTCGCTGTTCATCCAGCGCCGCCGCGTCTGGGTCCGGGCGGTCCGGGGCGACGACGGCATCACCGTCGTCGAGATGGCCGGCCTCGGCCGCAGCGAGTCCGCCAAACTCCCGGAGGAACTGGCCGACCTGGCCGTGGCGTTGCAGCCCGACGCACCGCCGGTCGCCGACGACCAGGCCACCGAAGACCTGGCCACCCAGGGCCCGGTCACCCAGGACCATGCCACCGACGACCCGGCCACCGAGGACCGAGACACCGAGGACCGAGACACCGAGGACCGGGCCGAAGAGGACCCTGCCACCGAGGACCGGGATTCGGAGAGCAAGGCTGCCGAGGACTCGAGCACCGAGGGCCCTGGTACTGAGGACCTGGGCACCGAGGACCCTGGTACCGAGGACTCGGGCACCGAGTCTCCGGCCACCATGGTCACCGAAGACCAGGCCACCGAAGACCCGGTCACCGGAGACCAGGCCACCCAACACGACGACCCCGCTGATCCTGCTGAAGGCGAAGGAGCGCGCGCGTGAACCTCGCGGTCGCGGCCAACGAGAACATGGCCAACATCAGCAATGTGCTGATCTATTCGGCAATGGCGGTCTACACCCTCGCCTTCCTCGCGCATATGGCCGAGTGGGTCTTCGGCAGCCGGAGCAAGGTCGGCCGCACCGCCGCCGCGCTCACCGACACCGCCGGTGCCGCTCCCGCCTCCACCGTGGCCGTGAAGGTGGCCACGCAGGGCGGAGGCACCGCCGTACTGGAACGCCCCAAGGTCATCACCCGGTCCGTCGCCGGATCCCGCGACGTCCCGGACGGCCCCGGCGCCGCCGGTGACAGCGAACAGGGCGATCTGTACGGCAGGATCGCGATCTCCCTGACCGTCCTGGCGTTTCTCCTCCATATGGCCGGCGTCGTCGCCCGCGCCCTCTCCGTGCAGCGCGCCCCCTGGGGCAACATGTACGAGTTCTCGACCACCTTCTCCGCAGTGGCCGTCGGCGCATACCTGGTCTTCCTCGTGCTGAAGAAGAATGTGCGCTGGATCGGGCTCCCCCTGGTCACGACCGTCCTCCTCGATCTCGGCCTCGCTGTCACTGTCTTGTACACCGACAGCGACCAGTTGGTTCCCGCCCTCCACTCGTACTGGCTGTGGATCCACGTCTCCTGCGCGATCATCTCCGGCGCGGTGCTCTACCTCGGGTTCGTCAGCACGCTGCTCTACCTCTTCCGCGACCGCTACGAGGTCAAGCTCGCCGCCCCGCAGGGCAAGCGGCCGGGCGCCTTCGCCTCGTCCGTGCTCGAGCGGCTCCCCTCGGCCGCGAGCCTGGACAAGTTCGCGTACCGCATCAACGCGACCGTCTTCCCGCTGTGGACCTTCACGATCATCGCCGGCGCCATCTGGGCCGAGGCGGCGTGGGGCCGCTACTGGGGCTGGGACCCCAAGGAGGTCTGGTCGTTCATCACCTGGGTCGCCTACGCCTGCTACCTGCACGCCCGGGCCACCGCGGGCTGGAAGGGCCGCAAGGCCGCGTACATCGCGCTGGTCGCGTTCGCCTGCTTCCTCTTCAACTACTACGGCGTCAACTTCTTCATCAACGGCAAGCACTCCTACGACGGAGTCTGAGGCGCCGAGTCCCGTACGCCGTAGGCCCGGTGCCCCGGGCCGCCCACCCGCCGCGGCGGTCAGTCCGCGCTGATCGCGTCGAGCTTGGCGCGCAAGTACGTGTGCGAGTCCACCGGTTCGTACGCGATCCTGCCGACCGGCGCGGGCAGCGACTCCACATGTGTCCGCGGGTCGCACTCGTAGAAGTACACCAGTGACATCAGTTCCTCCGCCGGGGCGTCGGCCGGTGGGGGCAGCACCCGGTGGCGGCCCGAGCGCCAGCGGTCGCCCGTCCAACGGGCCATCAGATCGCCGATGTTGACGGTGAAAGCCGCCGGATCGTACGGCGCGTCCTCCCAGCCTCCTTCATCCGTGAAGACCTGCAGCCCGCCCTTGCCGTGCTGCCGGTCGAGGAGGGTGACCGTCCCGAAGTCGGTGTGCGGGCCGATGCGGAACTGGCCCGGCTCCGGTTCGCCCACGACGTCCCTGCCCGGATACCAGTTGATGTTGAAGCCCCAGGTGGGGTGACCCGTGTGCCGGGTGAAGTACTCCGCCGGGAGGCCGAGTGCCCGTGCCAGCAGTTCCAGCACCGTGTCGGACAGCGTCCGCATCCGCGCGAGATACGCCTCGACCAGCGGGCGCAGCTCCGGCGCCTCCAGCGGCCAGGTGTTGGGCAGGAACCACTCCGCGTCGATCTCTGCGTCACCCGTCGGCTCCTCGGCGGCGAAGGAGAGCGACTCCTTGAGGTCCGGCGGGCTCTTCACCCGGTCCGAGCCCGTGCCCGAGTTCAAGCCCGAGTTCGAGCCCAAGCCCGAGTTCGAGCCCAAGCCCGAGTTCGAGCCCGAGTCCGAGCCGGAAGAGGTATCGGCAGCGGTGTCCGCGTAGGCGTTGGCCTCCGCGCCCGGTCCCAGCCAGCCCCGGCCGCCGACCTTCACCGCGTACGGGCGCTTGGCGGCCTCCGGCAGCCGGAAGAAGGCGCGGGCGGCCTCGCGGATCCCGGTGCGCAGCGCCGGGTCGACCCCATGACCGGTGATCAGCAGGAATCCGGCCGTCCGCAGCGCCTCGTCGACCTGTCGCGCGGTCCGCTCGCGCTCTTCCGCGTCGCCGGACAGCCATGGACCGAGATCGATGGACGGAATACGGGAACGGGCCACGTGATCACTCCTCGCACGGCGAGCTGCGGAGCCCCTGGGCCGGCGCCCCGCCGCGGTCAGGGGCGCTTGTCGTCCGGACCGTGGTCCCGGTCCCCGTCGCGGTCCCGGTCCCGGTCCCCGTCACGGTCTCCGTCCCGGTCCTGGATCCCGTCCCGGTCCGGCTCCCCCTGCTTGTCCTTCTCCTGGCCCTTCTCCTTGCCCTTGTCCCCGTCCTGCCCCAGCGACTTGAGGAACTCGGGGTTGTCGTCCGGCGCCACCCAGCGCGCACGCCCCCGCCCGGCCCCGTACGGGCGCGTGCCCCGCGCCGCCTCGGACCGGCGCGCGCGTCCCGCAAGCAGCCAGGCAAGGGAGCCGAAGAGGAGATAGCCGAAGAGCACGATGATGAGGACCCAAGCGGGCTTGGGGAGCTTGCGCACCTGGTCCTCGGGCGTGTTGAGGCAGTCGATGAAGGCGTAGATCCACAGCCCCAGGACCAGCAGGAAGGGCAGATACCTGAGCATGGTGGAGCGGTCTCCCGGGATGCGGAGGAGGGCCGGGGGCGGCCCTGATGACGCGTCCAGGGTAGGCCCCCGGTGGCGTATCCACGGTAGGAGGTGACAGATACTGGGGCGTATGGCTTACGACGATCTTCGCTCGCTCCTGCGGGCGCTGGAGCGCGACGGCGACCTCAAGCGCATCACGGCCGAAGTCGACCCGTATCTGGAAGTCGGTGAGATCGTCGACCGGGTGAACAAGGCGGGCGGCCCGGCGCTGCTCTTCGAGAACGTCAAGGGCTCGGCGATGCCGCTGGCCATGAACGTCTTCGGCACCGACCGGCGCCTCCTCAAATCGCTCGGCCTCACCTCCTACGACGACATCAGCGGCAAGATCGGCGGGCTGCTGAAGCCGGAGCTGCCGCACGGATTCGTCGGGATGCGCGAGGCGTTCGGCAAGCTCGGCAGCATGGCCCACGTGCCGCCGAAGCGGGTGAAGGACGGCCCGGTCCAGGAAGTCGTCCTGACGGGTGACGACGTGGATCTCGACCGGCTCCCGGCGCTGTTCACCTGGCCCGATGACGGCGGGTCCTTCTTCAACCTCGGGCTCACCCACACCAAGGACCCCGAAAGCGGCGTGCGCAACCTCGGGCTGTACCGCCTCCAGCGCCACGACCGCCGCACCATCGGCATGCACTGGCAGATCCACAAGGACAGCCGGAACCACTACCAGGTGGCCGCCCGGCGCGGTGAGAGGCTGCCGGTTGCCATCGCCTTCGGGTGCCCGCCCGCCGTCACCTACGCGTCGACGGCCCCGCTGCCCGGGGACATCGACGAGTACCTGTTCGCCGGGTTCGTGCAGGGCAAGCGCGTCGAGATGGTGGACTGCAAGACCGTGCCGCTGCAGGTCCCGGCCCACGCCGAGGTCGTCCTGGAGGGCTGGCTGGAGCCCGGGAAGATGCTGCCCGAGGGCCCGTTCGGTGACCACACCGGCTTCTACACGCCGCAGGAGGACTTCCCCGCACTGACCATCGACTGCGTGACGATGCGGCGCCGCCCGCTGCTCCAGTCGATCGTGGTCGGCAGGCCGCCGACCGAGGACGGGCCGTTGGGGCGGGCGACCGAGCGGTTCTTCCTGCCGCTGCTGAAGATCATCGTGCCCGACATCGTGGACTACCACCTGCCCGAGGCGGGCGGCTTCCACAACTGCGCGATCGTCTCGATCGACAAGAAGTACCCGAAGCACGCGCAGAAGGTCATGCACGCCATCTGGGGCGCTCACATGATGTCGCTGACCAAGCTCATCGTGGTCGTCGACGCCGACTGCGACGTGCACGATCTGCACGAGGTCGCATGGCGGGCGCTCGGCAACACCGACTACGCACGGGACCTCACGGTCGTCGAGGGCCCGGTCGACCACCTCGACCACGCCTCGTACCAGCAGTTCTGGGGCGGCAAGGCGGGCATCGACGCGACCCGGAAGCTGCCGGAGGAGGGCTACACGCGCGACGGCGGCTGGCCCGACATGGTCGAGTCGGATCCGGACACGGCCGCGAAGGTCGACCGCCGGTGGAAGGAGTACGGCCTGTGAGCGCGGCAGAGGGCGTCCTCGGGTCCGGGCCCGCGCCTGCGCGCGGCGGGATCCGGGCCTTCCTGCGGCTGGTGATGATCGAGCACTCGGTCTTCGCGCTGCCCTTCGCCTACATCGCAGCGCTCACCGCGATGTTCCTCGAGGACGGGACCGTCCACTGGAGGGAACTGCTCCTGATCACCGTCGCGATGGTGGGCCTGCGCACCTTCGCCATGGCCTGCAACCGGATCATCGACCGCGAGATCGACGCCCGCAATCCGCGCACCGCGGGGCGTGAACTGGTCACCGGCGCCGTGTCCGTACGGTCCGCATGGACCGGCGCCCTCTTCGCCGTCGTCGTGTTCCTGGGCGCGGCTGCGCTGCTGAACCCGCTGTGCCTCGCGCTGGCCCCCGTCGCCGTGATCCCGATGGTCGTCTATCCGTACGGGAAGCGGTTCACCCACTACCCGCACGCGATCCTCGGACTGGCCCAGGCCATGGGGCCGGTAGGCGCGTGGCTCGCCGTCACCGGGACCTGGTCGTGGGACGCGGTGATCCTCGGCCTGGCGGTGGGCGTGTGGATCGGCGGCTTCGACCTGATCTTCGCCTGCCAGGACGTGCAGGCCGACCGTGCGCACGGCGTGCTGTCCGTCCCGGCCCGGTTCGGCATCCCGGCCGCGCTGTACGGCGCCCGGGTCTGCCACGCCGTCACCACCGGGCTGCTCGTCTGGTACGGGGTGGCGACCGGCGCCGGGATCCTCTACTGGGCGGGACTGGTGGTCGTCGCGGCGGCCTTCCTCTACGAGCACACGATCGTCAGGCCGCACGACCTGTCCCGGCTGAACCGGGCGTTCTTCACGGTCAACGGCTTCATCGGCATCGCACTCTTCGGGTGCGCGCTGCTCGACCTGATGATTCGCGGGCTCGGCGTCTGAGGGCGGGCGGAAAGTGCTTCCGGACGGCCGCGCGCCGTCCGGGAGTTGACACTGCGGCGACCCGGAGTTGCACCGCGCCGTCCGGGAGTTGCCGCGGCGACCCGGAGTCGCCCCGCGCCCGCAGGGCCCTCGTGCGCGGACAGTCCCCCCGTCAGCCAGTGAGTTCCCCGCCGCGCTGCTCACGGTGCTCGCGGAAGAGGAAGGCGGCCAGCACGCCGCCGAGCAGGCCGAAGAGATGGCCCTGCCAGCTGATGCCCGAGTCCGTCGGCAGCGCGCCCCACAGGATCGACCCGTAGAGCACCCCCACCACCAGGCCGATGCCCACCCACGTCGGCCGCCGGTCGACGAAGCCGCGCACCAGCAGATAGCCGAACAGGCCGAAGACCACGCCCGACGCGCCCGCCGTGAAGGTGCCGGCAGGGGCGAAGAGCCATACGCCCAGCCCGCTCGTCAGGATGATCACCGCGACCACTCCGGCGAAGCGGCGTATCCCGCTGACGGCGGCGATGAAGCCGAGGATCAGCAGCGGCACGGTGTTCGCCATGAGGTGGCCGAACCCGAAGTGGAGGAAGGCCGCGGGCACCACGTCCCGCAACTCGCCGATCTCGCGCGGCGTGACCGCGTACGTGTCCAGGGCGTGGCCGCTCGCGACGTCCAGCGCCTCCAGCAGCCAGAGCAGCGCCACCCACGCCAGCACGATCAGGGCCGCGGCCTTCACACGCTCCCTGCGCGCCGGCGCGGCGGGCCGCGCCGGTCCGGTCCCGTAAGGCGACGGGCCGGAGCCATAGCGCCCCGGGCCGTACGACCCGGGGTCCGGCGAACCGAAACCGGAAGGTCCGTACACCATGGACGACCCCCTTTCCTCCACCCCGACAACGCCCGGAACGGCCCCCCGGGTTCCTTGCGGCCCCGACGGATAGGCTCGGTGCGTGCAGCCGCAGGAGAGACCGAGCGCCGACGCCGGTACCGGGCAGCGCCGGCCCTGGGTGGTCGGGGTGTCCGGAGCCTCCGGCACGCCGTACGCCGCGGCCGTGCTGCGTGCGCTGCTGCACGCGGGCGAGGCCGTCGACCTCGTCGTCAGCCGCGCGTCACGGCTCACCCTCCTGGACGAGACCGGTATCGCCTTCCGCGACGCGCACTGGCGCGAGGACCTGCGGAGCTGGCTGGCGCGGGGTGCGGACGGCACGCCGGACCGGTTCGCGGCCGCGCTGCCGGACCTGACGGCCCTGCCCGAGCGGTCGGACGTACGGCACTGGGCGGCCGGTGACCTGGCCGCGGGACCGTCGTCGGGCTCGTACCCGGTCAAGGGGATGCTGATCGTCCCCGCGAGCACGGCATGCGTGGCCGGTGTCGCGCTCGGGCTCTCTAAGGACCTGCTGCAGCGGGCGGCGAGTGTGACGCTCAAGGAGCGCCGCCCCCTGGTCGTCGCGGTGCGGGAGACGCCGCTGAACGGGCAGACCCTGGAGCACCTGGTGGCGCTGGACCGGGCGGGTGCGGTGGTGACGCCGGCGTCACCGGCGTTCTACGCGGGCGCGCACGACATCCAGGACCTGGTGGATTTCGTGGCCGGCCGGGTGCTCGACGCCGCGGGGGTCCCGCACAAGCTGTACCGCCGCTGGGACGGGGCGATCGGCGGATCCCGGGAGCAGGCCTAGCCGGACCGCGTCTGCCGTGGGAGCCTGGGATGCCTTGGATCCTTAGGTCGATTCGCAGGCGAGTTGGCTCGTATGCCTTTGAATCTTTATACTGGAGCCTGACATTGTGAACAATGGAAGGCGCCAGTGATGGACGCGGTTGACAGGCAGCTCATTCAGGCACTGCGGGAGAACGGCCGGGCCTCGTACGCCGAACTCGGACGGCTGGTCGGACTCTCCGGGCCCAGCGTCACGGACCGGATCAACCGTCTGGAGGCGGCCGGGGTCATCACCGGCTATCGCGCGACCGTCAACGCCGCCACGCTCGGGCTCGGGGTGACCGCCCTCATCGGCATCTCCCTCTCCGACGCCACCGACCACGAGGACGTGGCGCGCCGGCTGCGCGACCTCGAGGAGATCGAGGACTGCTGGTTCATCGCCGGTGACGACTCCTACATGCTCAAGGTCCGCGTCGGCGATGTGGACGGGCTGGAGAAGACCATCCGCCGGCTGTCCGGCACCAAGGGCGTCTCCCGCACCCGTACCACCGTCGTGCTCTCCACCAAGTGGGAGAACCGGGTCGGCGAGCTGCCCGAGAGCGTCTAGGCGTAGGCTCGTTCAGGCCCGATTTCGGCGGAGTACAGGAGAGGCGGCGGCATGGACGCGGGGCTCAAGCGCGAGCTGGAGGAGAAGGTCCACGCCGGGGAGCGGCTGACCCGGGAGGACGGCCTGGCTCTCTACGAGTCCGACGACCTCGCCTGGCTGGGCGGCCTGGCCCACGAGGTGCGGATGCGGAAGAACGGCGACGTCGTCCACTTCAACGTCAACCGCCACCTCAACATGACGAACGTGTGCACCGCGTCCTGCGCGTACTGCTCCTTCCAGCGCAAGCCGGGGGAGAAGGACGCGTACACGATGCGCATCGAGGAGGCCGTGCGCCTCGCCAAGTCGATGGAGGCCGAGAACCTCACCGAGCTGCACATCGTCAACGGCCTGCACCCGACGCTGCCCTGGCGCTACTACCCCCGCTCGCTCAAGGCCCTCAAGGAAGCCCTCCCGCACGTCTCGCTGAAGGCCTTCACGGCGACCGAGATCCATCACTTCGAGACCATCTCGAAGCTGAGCGCGAGCGAGATCCTCGACGAACTGATCGACGCCGGCCTGGAGTCGCTCACCGGCGGCGGCGCCGAGATCTTCGACTGGGACGTCCGGCAGCACATCGTCGACCACCGCACCCACTGGGAGGACTGGTCGCGCATCCACCGCCTCGCGCACGAGAAGGGCCTCAAGACCCCGTGCACGATGCTCTACGGGCACATCGAGGAGCCCCGGCACCGCGTGGACCACGTCCTGCGGCTGCGCGAGCTGCAGGACGAGACCGGCGGCTTCCAGGTCTTCATCCCGCTGCGCTACCAGCACGACTTCGTGGACATGCAGGACGGCAAGGTCCGTAACCGACTGCAGGCCCGTACGACCATGGCGACCGGGGCCGAGGCGCTGAAGACCTTCGCGGTCTCCCGTCTCCTCTTCGACAACGTCCCGCACGTCAAGGTCTTCTGGGTGATGCACGGCGTGCAGACCGCGCAGCTCGCGCTCCAGCACGGCGCGGACGACATGGACGGCTCCGTCGTCGAGTACAAGATCACGCACGACGCGGACAACTTCGGCACCCCGAACAAGCTGACCCGCGACGACCTGCTCGACCTCATCCGCGACGCCGGCTTCCGGCCGGTCGAGCGGAACACGCGGTACGAGGTCATCCGCGAGTACCCGGGCCCGGACGCGGACCGGCGCGAGTCGCCGCAGCCGATGCGGGTGTGAGGTCGGAGGCAGTCCGAGGCAGGTCCGATGGGCGTCCGAGGCGCGGCCGTGCGCGCCGGGCGGGACTTCGGGGCAGGCGCCCGAGCGCACGGGGCAGGACTTCGGGAAGTGATCGTCGCGCTCGGCGCGGCGGCCGGGAGGCGCTGCTCGGGCCGTCGTTCCTGGTGACCGAGCAGCGCGGGATGCTGCTGCCGTGCCCCTCGGTCGATGGGTGGCCCGGCGGCCGGGGCGACGGTTCGGCGGACGGTTCCCCCGAGGGGGAGAGCGAGGCCGGGGGGCGCGCCTGGTCGCCACCATCCACCCCTCCCCGTCCTGCGCTAGGACGACCGGGAGGCGACGTACCAGGGGCTGGTGTCCGACCTGCGGATCGCCGCGGAGGCGCTGCGCCCGCCCGGTTAGGGTCAGTGGCATGCCGTTCACGCCGTTCACGCCGTTCACGCCGCTCACCTTCGACCTGGACCCCGAGATGACGCGCGAGCTGCGAGACGGGGTCTGCCGGCTCTGGGCGGACGTCTCGAACGCCGGCGGTGCCGTCGGCTTCGTACCGCCCGTGACCGCCGACGACATCCGACCCGAACTCGTCAAGCACCTCGCCGCCATGTCGGACGGCCGCACCCGGCTGCTCGTCGGCCGCGACGAGCGCGGCGAGGTCGCCGCGACCGCCTTCTTCACCCTCAACACCCACCGGCTGATGAGCCACTGGTGCTGGCTCTACACGGTGATGGTGCACCCCGCCCACCAGGGCAAGGGATACGGGCGCGCGCTCATGGCCGCCGCCGAGGAGGCCGCCCGCACGGGGGAGGGCATGGAGGGCATCCAGGGGATCCGGCTCACCTGCCGGGGCGGCGAGAACCTGGAGCGGTTCTACGCCGCCTGCGGCTACAAGGAGGTCGGGCGGGTGCCCGGCGCGGTCAAGGTCGCGGAGGACGACTACCGCGACGACGTCACCATGTGGCTCCCGCTCCACTGATCGCCGGGGGCACATGCTTCACTGGAAGCGGTCGGCGCGAGAGCCCGCCGGAGACACCCACAGCCGGAGAAGAAGGTCGGACCCGTGAGCACGAGTACGAGCAGCAGTGGCAGCAAGCAGCGCGCGACGCTCCGCTACACCGCGATGCGGCTCGGCGTCTTCGCCGGCTGCTTCCTCGTCGTCTGGGGCCTGACCTACTTCCGCCTCCTGCCGAGCGGGCTCGGGGATTCCAACTTCGTCTGGGTGGTCCTGCTCGCGCTGATCCTTTCCGCCCCGCTGAGCTGGGTGCTGCTGCGCAAGCAGCGCGAAGCGATGTCGGAGCAGATCGTCGGCACGGTCGACCGCGCGAAGACGCGGCTGACGGCGAACCAGGCGCAGGAAGACGCGTAGCGCTCGCCGCACGTGCGCCTCTCGCCCGGCCTGTTCCTCTCGCGGCGCGTACGCCCTCGCGGCGCGTACGCCCTCGCGGCGCGTACGCCCTCGCCGCGCGGAGCGGTAGCCGTACGGCGTCGGCCAGGCGGAGTGCTCGCCGCACGTAACGCTCCCCCACCCGCGCACACGTAACGCTCGCCCACCCGCGCGCACGTAACGCTCGTCACATCCCTCAGGCACCCCGCCGCGGAGCAGCCGCCTCCGGGTGGGGTGTTGGCGTCTCCGCAAGCCTCTGACTCAAAGCAGAACTTTGAAGTACTCAAAGTTCAAGTGTTAACGTGCTCGGCATGACGACAGCAGCCGCGCACCGCCACGCCGTGGGGCATCCGCTCCCGGCGCGCCTGCCCGTCGGGTTCTGTCGCTGCAATTGCTGTATGTCCGCGGCCTGTTGCCGCCGCAGCTGAGCGACATAGCATCGGCGCTGCCGTCCGTACCTCCACGCGACAGTCCCATCCGCGTCAGTAACGTCACGGCCCGCCGCACCCCGTCCCCGTAGGTCTTCACCCGCCGGAGTGTGTCCGTGTCTTCCCCCGAAACGTCCGCGCCCTCGCCCGAGGCGCCCGCCCGGAAGCCGTCAGGCTTCTCCTTCCCCAAGGTGCCGTTCTGGGCCCAGATCCTGCTGGGTCTCGTCCTCGGCGTGCTGCTCGGCTGGATAGCCCGCAGCGGTGACGTCGGCTGGCTCGTCACCACCCTCGACAAGATCGGCTCGATTTTCGTCCAGCTGCTGAAGCTGGCCGTCGCGCCGCTCGTCTTCTTCGCGATCCTGGTGTCGATCACCAATCTGCGGAAGGTCAACAACGCGGCCAGGCTGGCCGGCCGCACCCTGCTGTGGTTCATGATCACGTCGCTGATCGCGGTCGCCATCGGCCTGGCGATCGGCCTGATCACCAACCCCGGCGCCGGCACCGGCCTCACCGCCAAGGACGGCGCCAAGCCCGAAGAGGCCGGCTCCTGGCTGGACTTCCTGACCGGCATCGTCCCGACGGACGTCGTCACGCCATTCACCGAGCTCAACGTCCTGCAGATCGTCTTCCTCGCGGTTGTGGCGGGCATCGCCGCCCTGCAGCTCGGAGAGAAGGCCGAGCCGATCCTGCGGCTCAGCCACAGCGTGCTGGAGCTGCTCCAGAAGGCCCTCTGGTGGGTCATCCGCCTCGCGCCGCTGGGCACCCTCGGCCTCATCGGCTTCGCCATCGCCACGTACGGCTGGGACCTCATCGGCAAGTACGCCACCTTCACCGCGGACGTCTACATCGGATGCGCCCTGGTGATGTTCGGCGTCTACCCGCTGCTGCTCGCGACGGTCGGCAAGGTCAACCCGGTGCAGTTCTTCCGCGGTGCCTGGCCGGCGATCCAGCTCGCCTTCGTCTCGCGGTCGTCCGTGGGCACGATGCCGGTCACGCAGCGCGTCACCGAGCGGCTCGGCGTCCCGCGCGAATACGCGTCCTTCGCCGTGCCGTTCGGCGCCACGACGAAGATGGACGGCTGCGCCGCGATCTACCCGGCGCTCGCCGCCATCTTCATCGCGGAGATCTTCGGGGTGAACCTGGGCATCGGCGACTACCTGCTGATCGCCTTCGTCTCGGTCATCGGCTCGGCGGCCACCGCGGGTCTGACGGGCGCGACGGTGATGCTCACCCTCACCCTGTCCACGCTCGGCCTCCCGCTGGAGGGTGTCGGCCTGCTGCTGGCGATAGACCCGGTGCTGGACATGATGCGGACGGCCACGAATGTGGCGGGTCAGGTCGTCGTCCCGCTGCTGGTGTCCGGCCGCGAGGGAATCCTCGACCGCGAGGCGTACGACAGCGCCGGGAGCGTCGGTCTGGACGCGGACGCGGACGTGGACGCCGAGCCCGCCCCGGCTGCTGCGTAGGTCGTCGCCAGCCGCGGAGTCCCCGATCACCTCCGGGTATCGGGGATTCTGTCATGGGGGCGTGGTGTGCCCCGTACGGCAGTTGGAACCTCGACTGCGGTCGTCGGTAGCCTCGGAACATGGCTGATTGCGTGCAGGTCTACACAGCGACAGAGAGCCGCGAGGCAGCTGTGGCGCTGGGCAAGAGCGCGACAGAAGCCCGTCTGGCAGCGGGTGTTCAGGTGGTGGGACCGGTGGCCTCGCTCTACTGGCACCTGGGTGAGTTCGGGCAGGGCGAGGAATGGCAGGTGATCTTCAAGACCACGGCTGAGCGCTATCCCGAGCTGGAAGCACACCTTCTCGAGCGGCACCCGTGGAAGAACCCTGAGATCATCGCGGTGCCGGTCGTGGCGGGTGCTCCCGGGTACGTCGATTGGGTCCACCGGACCGTGGCAGACACCTCGGACTGAGTCACATGGCCGCGCGGTCCAGCAGCTCGGCAACGGGCGTCAGTGATCGATGCGGACGGAGGCGTAACAGGAACTCAAGTGCCCTCTCCTGGGGCCGGACAGAGCCGACTCCGGCCGAGAGGTCCATCGCTTTGCCGATCACCGTGGTGGACTGTTCGACCTCTCCGGCGTCGAGGTACGCGTGCGCGAGCCACGTGAGGTACAGCGACTTGTCACGGGCGTGCGTGTCATCGAAGTCGGCGAGCGCCTCTTCCAGCGCGGGCACTGCCCTGAGCGGCCGATGCAACTCGGTCCAGCAGCGACCCTTCATGATCTGAAGCTCTCGGGTATCGACCCAGGATGACCAGTCCGGCCCGGGTCGTTCACCACGCTTTCCGATCAGTGCCTCTTCCGCCTGCGCGATGGCGTGTTCTGCCTCCTTGGCCTGTCCAGCCTTCGCATGGGCCCAGGCGCGGCGTTCGTGGAGCAACGCGCGCACGGTTGCCGGGGCGTCGGGCCCGGCTGTCTCGCATGAAGCTGCTGCGGTGGCCACTCCCGATGTGTCGGTGCTGACTTGCTGATAGGCGAGAAACGCGAGCGAGTTGCCGGCAAGAGCAGAGTCTCCGGCTTCGGTCGCCGCGTGATGGGCCTTTTCGTAGAGTGCTGAGGCCTCTCGCTGGTCACCTGCGTCAAAGGCTGCCCAGCCGGCCTGCTGGGCCTGCTCGGCAACGACGCCCAGTAACCGGCGGCCGGTGGATTCCGTGTAGGCGGACTCCCGCAGCAGCCTCAGGGTGGTGGCGAGTTCGGCCCGGTAGACAAGGCGTGTGTCCGCGCCGCCGAGCACGTCGTCGAGGCCACGAAGCCGTGCCGTACGCCGTTGGATGTGCTCTACGTCTCTGCTTCCGATGCGCCGTCCCTCAGCGGTCTCGGGCAGAAAGGCCGCTCCGCCGGTGACACCTATCGATGCGGCAAGGAACTGCCTGCGCTGCACGTCGTCTCCTTCGAGATCGAAACTCCCGAGATCATGGAGTTCGGGGGAGTCCGTAACCGGCATGAGCCCCGGCTTCAACTCTGGGAGGGTTCTTCCTGAGGGCGTCCGTGCGCTCTCCCAAGGGCGTGGCGCCAGCCCGACCAGATGGCCTGGGATGTGCATCGCATCGGTGATTTGGGCGATCTTCTCGTAGGTCGTGATCGAACCCTCGCCACGAGCGAGCTTTCCCACCCGTTCCGGTTTGATGTCGCAGGCATCTGAGATCTTGACGAAACTGATCCCGCCCCATTGCCGAGCCAACTTGAAAAGCCTGCCGAAATCGTGACACCTCAACGCTGCTCGAACATCGGCGCGACTCAAGACGTCCGCCGGTAACGATGCTGGTGAGCGGTGCCCTGACATGCGACTTCCCCGAATCTGCCTACACAGAAGGAATATCAGCCGACCTGCGAGCGGAGTCTACCCATCATGGGTACCCCCCTCGTCGGGAATCGCGGGCGTCGCTCTATCGCCATCCTCTGAGGCATGCAGGAGTCTCAGGTGTCGCTGAATTCGTCGGCTGTGGTGCGCCGTTGGGCCCGGCATCCGCGGTGCGTCGCACTGGCCCGTGCCGAGTTGCGAAAGGCTGTGGCCGACTGGGGATTGGCCAAGATCGAGGACGCGGCCCTCGTTGTGCTGTCAGAGCTCGTGACCAACGCGTTGCAGCATGCCCGCGTACCTCCGGGGCGAGAGATCGAGACCCGCTACGTCCAACTTGGCAGGGGCCTCCTGATCGAGGTCCACGACGCGGCTGACGAACAGCCCCAACGGCGTGTGTCCGACCTCGACTCGGAGGCAGGCCGTGGTTTGGCACTCGTCTCCGCACTGGCACACGAGTGGGGCGTGAACGAACGCGGTGGCGTCGGTAAGGCGGTGTGGGCTGTGGTGACGACATCTGACGGGGATGGTGATGGGTGATGACGGCTGTGCGGAACAGGCGCCCGCGGCCGCGGGCCCGGATTCGGGTACGGATTGCGTACGGAATTCAGGTCGGGCCCAGGCACTCTCCCGTTGACCGACCCGCCTTCGGCGAGTGCCGGCCGTGCCCGGACCTTCTCCTGTGGGGCGCCCGCGTGCGTGCCGCTAGCGGGCGAACTGACCTACACAGGCGACGATCGCGACGAGAAGACTCAGCACGCCGATGAGAACTTGCCACTTGTCAGGCCCGGTCCACCTCTCCGGCCCGGCCCATCGGTTGCTCGTCCGCTCCAGGTCCTGATCGTCCATCGCTCCTCCTCGCTCCTCCGGACGGGCCCCGAAGGACAGGGCCTCCGCCGGCATCCGGCCGACGAAACTGTGAGGAGGAACGGGGATGAACTCACCTGAGAATACAGCGAGTTGACGTACGACGGCAGGCTTTCCCGCCGGTACGCCCAGGAGTGCGCACGCGCGTGGCGGTTTCGTCGCGACGTGGCGAGGCGCGCGCCGTCGAATGCGCCCTTTCGTCGGCTTCGGGCCGTCCGTTGCCGCGAACGCTGTCTCTACACTGACCGCTTGGTCAGGGCCGGGGGAGAACGTCGGAGACGCCGGGTGGTGCGGCGCTCGTGGGCAGGGGAGTGCGGTGACGGGTTTCGAGATCGCGGTGGTGATCATCGCGGGTGGCTATGTCGTGGGCGGCGTCTGGGATCGCGTGAAGGCCGCGGCCCGCGACCGCCGTACGGAACGCCGACGGGAGATCAACGGCCCGGAACCGATATGCGGTTGCCGTCACCACCTCGCGTACCACGACCCGAAGGAAGGGCGCTGCTACGCCGAGGTGAAGAAGCCCGTGGAGTGGGACGAGGACGGGGACGAGATCCGGTTCGCGCACGAGCGGTGTCCCTGCCGCCGGTACGCCGGGCCGGAGCCGCTGGCGACCCTGTACGCGCCCGAGGTCACGGGGGGCGGTGGCGGGCGTGGCGAGCGGCCCGCTCTGGAGAGCGACTGACGGCGCGCCCGGCGGGCCCTCAGTCGTCGTCGAAGCCGGTGGAGGCCGCGTCGACCGCCAGGTCCTCGCGCATCTCGCCGCGCAGGTGCGACAGATGTCCCCACGCCTCGTCGAACCCCTCGTCGAAGGCCCGGAGTTGGGCCGAGTCGCAGGGCGTGGTCCCGGCGATGCGCTTCAGCGTGCCGTACCGCGTGTTGAGGTGCCTGCTCACGATCCCCGCGACGGCGAGGACCTTCACGGGCATGATCATCTGGGCTTCGGCGTAGTGCTCGCGGTGCGCCGTGCGGCGTTCTTCCAGCTGCTGGAGCTCGGCGTCGAGGTCGCCCGTCCCGTCGCGGAGTGCGTGCAGGACGTTGACCTGGGCGGTCATGTACTGCCGCGCCGCGGTGTTCACGGCGATGTAGCAGGCGCGGCGCAGTGCGAGAAGCTGCTGCGCGCGGGCCTCGGCGCGTTCCGCCTGCAACAGCGCATCGGCGTGGTCGCGTTCCTCGCGCCGCTGTTCGGCTGCCGCCGCCAGCTCCAACCGTTTGGTGCGGTCGGCGCGGCTCTGCGAGAGCAGTGTGCCCGTCAGGGTGCCCGCGACGCCCACCACCGCCACCAGCAACGCGCCCCAGCCGTCGCCCACTTGCCCTCCCCTGCGTCCGGCACGGCCGTCCGTCCACCGGCGTCCTGTGCGGCCCGGAAGAAGTATGGCCGGTCGCCGCATCCTCCCGTCATGGGGCGGTACGAACGGCTCGACCCGTGCGCGCCGCGGCCTGTGACCGGCCAAGCCCGTCAGCCATGTGCGACCGACGTGACGGGCGGTTCTCCAGGGGCCGCGCCGTGCCGGTCCCGCTCGGGCGTGCCGCGCGGTTCCTCCGGCACCGTGCCGCGCGGTTCCTCCGGCACCGTGCCGCGCAGTTCCTCGGGCACTGCGCCGCGCAGCGCCGCGGTGATCGCCGCGATCGCGGGGTGGCCCCCTGAGCCGCTGCGGAAGGCGACCGCGGTGCGCCGGCTCATCGGCAGCCGCGTCAGGGCGACCCCGTCCGGTGCGTCGCCGACGGCGAGTTGGGGCACCAGGGCGACCCCTTGCCCCGCGGCCACCATGGCGAGCACGGTGGTGAACTCGTCCACCTGGTGCCGGATGCGCGGGGTGAAGCCGGCGGCTTCGCAGGCGCGGATCGTCATCGCGTGGCAGAGCGTTCCCGGGGTCGCGGTGATCCAGGGGGCGTTCCTCCACCGGCCGACCGTCTCGCCGGGCCCGGCCGCGGTCGCCGCGGCGGCCGCGCCCGCCGCGGAGACCGATGCCGCCCCCACGTACGACGCGAGGAACATCGACTCGACGCACAACGGCCTGCTTTCCAGGCCCGGTTCGGCGAGCGGAGGTACGAAGTCGTACGCGTGGACCAGTGCGACGTCCAGCTCGCCCACCCGTATCCCGTCCGCCACGCACACCGGGTCGATCTCGGAGACCATCGGCTCCAGGCCGGGGTGCTGGCGCGCCAGGGTCGTCAGCGCCGCCGGGACGATCGCCCGCGCGGCCGTGGGGAAGGTGCCGATGCGCAGGGGGCCCGCCAGGCCCTGACGGGTGTCGGCGAGTTCGGAGGCGGCCTGCTCCAGGCGTTCGAGGACGGCTTCCGCGTGGCGTACGAGATTGTGTCCCGCGGGCGTGAGGACCACGCGCCGTCCGGTGCGCTCCAGCAGGGGAACGCCCGCCTCCCGTTCCAGGGTGCTGAGTTGCTGGGAGACCGCCGAGGGGGTGAAGGCCAGGGCCTCGGCCACGGCGGCGATGGTGCCGCGGAGGGCGAGTTCGCGCAGCAGGCGCAGACGTCGGACGTCGAGCATCGGCTCAGCTTAAGGGCACGTCCAGAAAAGCGAACTGGACCTGCATGATTGCGATGGCGCAGCCTCGTTCCATGGACCAGAAGACCCTTGCGTCCCTCTACGGGATCCATGTGCCGCTCGTTACCCCTTTCGACGCCGACGGGCGGATCGCGGGAGAGGCCCTCGCGGACCTCGCGCGCTCCGTGCTCGACGCGGGCGCCGCCGGAATCGTGGCGCTCGGCACCACGGGTGAGGCCGCCGCGCTCGACCCCGCGGAGAAGCGCGCCGTGATCGGGACGTGCGCGCGGGTGTGCGGGGAGCGGGGCGCGACGCTGACCGTGGGCGCCGGGTCCAACGACACCCGGGCCGCCGCGGCCGCGCTGGCCGGGCTGGCGCACTGGCCGCAGATCACGGCGGCGCTCGTGGCCGTCCCGTACTACACCCGGCCCGGGGAGGCGGGTGTCCTCGCGCACTTCGCCGAGCTGGCGGCAGCGAGCCCGGTGCCCCTGGTCGCGTACCACATCCCGTACCGCACCGCGCAGCCGCTGAGCGGGGAGGCACTGCGGGCGCTCGCCCGGATCCCCGGGGTCGTCGCCCTCAAGTACGCGGCGGGCGGTATCGATCAGGCGGCCGTCGAACTGCTCGGGGACCCCGAACTCCCGCAGGAGTTCACCGTCCTGGCGGGGGACGACGCCTACGCGTCACCGTTGATGGCGATGGGTGCGGCGGGAGGCATTCTCGCCTCGGCGCACCTGGCCACCCGCCGGTTCGTGGAGCTGGCGGACGCCTGGCGCGAGGGGCGGGCGGGGCGCGCCCGGCAGCTCGGGCACGAGCTGGCGGGGCTGTCGGCCGCCGCGTTCGCCGAGCCCAACCCCACGGTGATCAAGGGGGTGTTGCACGCGCAGGGCCGGATCCCCACACCGGACGTACGGCTTCCGCTGCTGCCCGCGGGGCAGGACGCGGTGGACGCGGCGCTGAAGCGGCTGGCCGGGCTGGGGGAGTAGGCGCTCGTCCGAGGTTGTTCCCGGGTGTTGCCCGGGCGAAAGCTGACGTCTTCGGGGGAATGCCCCGGGTGGTGCCCCGTCGGACCGTAAACTTACCTCCGAGTAGCGAATGGGCGGAGGGGTAACGGGTCGTGGGTACGAGGGGCAGGCGGCTGCCGCGTGCGGTACGGGAGCAGGAGATGCTCGACGCGGCGGTGACGACCTTCGCACGGTGCGGCTACGGAAACGCCTCGATGGACGGGATCGCCGAACTCGCCGGTGTCTCCAAGCCGTTGGTCTATCTCTACTTCCAGTCGAAGGAAGACCTGTTCAGCGCCTGCATCCGGCGGGAGTCGGAGGCACTGGTGCAGACGGTGCGCGACGCGGTCCTGTTGCCGGGCGACCGGTCCGTGCCCCGGGAGTCGGCGCAGCGGCTGCTGTGGGACGGGCTCACGGCCTTCTTCTCGCACACCGCGGAGCACCCTGACGGCTGGGCGGTTCTGCACACCCTGGCCCGCAGGTACGGCGAGCCGTTCGCGGACGAAGTGGCCGGGATGCGGGCCGAGATCGTCGCGTTCGTCACCCGGCTCATCGCGGACGCGGCGCGGGAGAGCGCGTGCGGCGCGAAGGGCGGGGAGGGCGCGAAGGGCGGGGAGGCGCGGCCAGCCGGGCGGGCTGGCAGCGCCACCGAGGCCGCGCCGACCGTCACCGGTGACCATGTGGCCGACGGAGCCGACGGAGCCGACGGAGCCGACGGAGCCGACGGAGCCGACGGAGCCGACGAGGGTGACGCGGCCGGCGAGGACAACATGGCCCCTGGGACCGACGCACTGGCCGTGCGCGAGATCTCCGGTCTCGCGCACGCGCTGGTCGGGGCGGCGGAGTCCCTCGCGGCGTGGGCGAACGACCGCGGTGAGGACCGCCCGTCGGCCAAGGAGGCGGCGGCCATACTGATGAACTTCTCCTGGTCGGGCCTGGAGAACCTCATGGACGGGCAGCGCTGGAGCCGGCACCGGTAGCGCCCTTCCTCGGCGCGGCGCGGGGTCGCGCCCGCTCACCGGCGGGCCGGCGGCGCCGTCACCTCGCCCCTGAGGTGGAGCCGCTCGCCGCCGTCCCCGGAACGGAGTTCAAAGGCCGGGCCGTCAGCCGCGTACGTCACCGAGGACGGGAGCAGGACCGGGCTCCGGAACTCCGCCCGTACGGTGACCTCTTCGGCCGCCGCGGCATCCGACTCCGCGACACAGCGGGCGAAGGTCCACATGCCGTGGGCGATCGCACGGCGGAAGCCGAGCGGCCGCGCGGTCCAGGGGTGGAGGTGGATCGGGTTGTAGTCGCCGGACACCGCGGCGTGCCGCCGGCCGAGCCCGGGGGGCAGGCGCCAGGTGGCACGCGCCGTCAGCGGCCCGTCCGCAACGCCGGCTGCCCGGTCACGTGCGGGGGCGGAGTCGGTGCCCGCCGTGCGGTCCGTGGGCGTGGCCGGTCCGCGCGCCAGGTACGTGCTCAGGTCCCGCCAGACCCGTACCCCGTCCCGCCACGCCTCCGTGACGATCACTGCCTCCGTACCGCGCCGGTGCGCCTTCAACTCCTCTGCGTGTACGGACAGATCGACGCTGTCGTCCGGGCTCAGCGGCGCCCACTGGGTGATCTCGATCGATGTATGGACCAGGCCCGGCAGCGGCAGCGGAAAGGCCCGGGCGGCCATCAGCCGGGCCGCGAGCGGAAAGCCCAGAACATGCGGATAGGTGAGCGGCAAGGGTCGGTGCCCGGGCGGGAAGCCGCAGACCTCGGAGTACGCGGTGAGGCGCTGCCGGTCGGGCCTGACCCCGGGCACCACGAGCCGGAAGCGAGGCAGGGCCGCCTCCGGGCGCGGCCTCTTGCCGATGCCGGTCAGCACCCCGGCACCGAGCGCGGGCACCAGCCGCGGCACGCGCCCGAACCGGCGGACGTCACTGCCGGGTTCACCCGGGACCTCACCTCCGGCGGCAGGTCCGGCGGCAAGACCGGCATCAGGCCTGGCATCAGGCCCTGCCTCATCCCGGGCGGCGCTGTCCCCGCCGCTGTCCCTGCCCCCGCCCCAGCCGCTGGCGTCGTCCCGCACGCGGCCGTCACGCTCCCAGCAGGCTCTGGCCGCAGACCCGTACGACCTGCCCGTTGACCCCGCCCGAGGCGGGATGCGCGAGCCAGGCCGTGGTCTCGGCGACGTCGATGGGAAGTCCGCCCTGGGCAAGGGAGTTCATACGGCGCCCGGCCTCGCGGAGGAGCAGGGGTACGGCCGCGGTCATCCTCGTCTCGATGAAGCCCGGCGCGACCGCGTTCACCGTGACGCCGTGCTCGTCGCGGGCGCGCGGAGCGAGGGAGCGGACGAATCCGATGATTCCGGCCTTGCTCGCGGCGTAGTTGGTCTGCCCGGCGTTGCCCGCGATGCCGCTGATCGAGGCGGTGGCGACAATACGGCCCGAACCGCTCCGCAGTGTCCCCGACTCCAGGAGGCGGTCCGTCGTCCGCAGGACGCTGCCGAGGTTGACCTCCAGCACCTGGTCCCAGCGGTCGGCGGGCATGTTCGCGAGTCTGCGGTCGCGTGTGATGCCCGCGTTGTGGACCAGGACGTCGAGCCCTCCCGGTACGGCGGCGGCGATGCGCTCGCCCGCGTCCTCCGCGGTCATGTCGACCGTGAGGGCCGTACCGCCCAACCGGTCGGCGAGCGCGGCAAGTTCGGCCTCCGTCTGCGGAACGTCGAGGCAGACGACGTGCGCGCCGTCGCGTGCCAGGACCTCGGCGACCGAGGCGCCGATGCCGCGCGCGCTGCCCGTGACCAGGGCCGTGCGCCCGGCCAGGGGACGGTCGGGGTCCAGGCCCGCGTGGAGGCCCGTATCCGCGGAGGTGCGCAGCTCCATGCCCGCTTCCGTCGCCGCCTTCGCGGCCGCCGGGTCCCCCTCACCGGCGCCGCTCACCTCGATCACCTGGCCGCTGACATAGGCGGACTTGGGGGAGAGGAGAAAGCGGAGCGTGGATTCCGCCGAGCCCGCGGCGCCGGGCGCCAGGCGGACGAGCTGGACCGTGCGCCCTCCGCCGGTCTCCTTGCCCAGGGAGCGTACGAACCCTTCGAGTGCCTGCTGCGCCGCCGCCTGGTGGTGGTCGGCCGGGTCCGGGCGTGCGCCCAGCACCACGATGCGGCCGCCGCCCGCGACCCGGCGCACGACGGGGTGGAGTGCGGCGTGCACCTCGCCGAGTGAGCCGGTCCCGGTGACACCGGTCGCGTCCAGGACGACAGCCGCGTACGAGATGTCCGGCCGTGTCCGCTCGTGGACCTCCAGGCCGGTCCGCGAGAGGATCGCGGCCAACTCCGCGCCGTGCGGGGAGGCGGCGACCGGCAGATGGAGCACGGGGCCGGTCAGGGCGGGGTGCTGTACCGACCACCGGTGCAGGGGAGCGGGCCGGGGGAGCCCGAGGCGACGGGTCAGGAATCGGCCAGGAGTGCTTCCGGCGAAACGAAGATAGCGATCGGCCATTGGCCAACTCCTTACCCTGCCGTAAATTTACCTCGCGGTAAGGTTACTGCCGGGTCAGGAGCTGGTCGAGATGAGTTCTCGCGCGCGAGATCCACACCGGGATCCCCACGCCGGGGACGTACCCGCCACGGCGCACGCGTCCACGGCGTCCCCCGCGCCGGACGAGCCCCCGCACCTGCTGAGCCCGCGCGTCCGTCGCGTCGCCGTCATCGGCGGGAGCCGGATCCCCTTCGCCCGCTCCGACGGCCCGTACGCCACCGCCTCCAACCAGGAGATGCTCGCCGCCGCCCTCGACGGTCTCGTCGAGCGGTACGGCCTGCGGGGCGAGCGCGTGGGGGAGTTCGTGGCCGGTGCCGTGCTCAAGCACAGCCGCGACTTCAACCTCGCCCGCGAGACGGTGCTCGGCAGCGCCCTCGACCCGCGCACCCCCGCGTACGACATCCAGCAGGCATGCGGCACCGGTCTGCAGGCCGTCATCGCCGCCGCCAACAAGATCGCGCTCGGGCAAATCGACTCGGCCGTCGCGGGCGGCGCGGACACCGCGAGCGACGCACCGCTCGGCGTCAACGACGACCTCCGCAGGCTGCTGCTCGGCGCCCGCCGCGCGACGTCCCTCGGCGGGCGCCTCCGGGAGCTCGCGCGGTTCAGGCCGCGCCACCTCGTCCCCGACATCCCGCGCAACGCCGAGCCGCGCACCGGCCTGTCGATGGGCGAGCACGCCGCCCGTACGGCCGAGGAGTGGGGGATCGGGCGCGAGGAACAGGACGTCCTCGCCGCGACCAGCCACCAGCGCCTCCACGCCGCCTACGAGCGCGGGTTCCTGGACGATCTCGTCGTGCCCTTCCGGGGCCTGTCCCGCGACCAGAACCTCCGGCCCGGTTCCACCGCGGAACAACTCGCCCGTCTCCGGCCCGTGTTCGGCCGCGGTCTCGCCGAACCCACCATGACCGCGGGCAACTCCACGCCCCTCACCGACGGCGCCGCGACCGTGCTGCTCGCCGGCGAGGACTGGGCCCGGGAACGCGGACTCGAACCCCTCGCGTACCTCACGGCGTACGAGACCGGGGCCGTCGACTTCACCGGCGGCGGGGACGGGCTACTGATGGCGCCCGCGTACGCCGTCCCGCGGATGCTGCGGCGCGCCGGCCTCGGCGTCGAGGACTTCGAACTGGTCGAGATCCACGAGGCGTTCGCGTCCCAGGTGCTCGCCACGCTCGCCGCGTGGGAGCAGCAGGGGCTGGCGCCGGTCGACCGGGACCGGCTCAACGTCGCGGGATCCTCGCTGGCCACCGGCCATCCGTTCGCGGCGACCGGCGCCCGGATCGTCGCGACGCTGGCCAAGCTGCTCGCCGAGCGTGAGGGGCCGGGCCGCGGCCTGATCTCCGTCTGCGCGGCGGGAGGCCAGGGGGTGACCGCCGTCCTCGAACGCCCCTGACGCCGCCGCGGCCGGCGCACTCCCGCGACAGGCAGGCCGCAGACACGCCCCGCACCCATCCCAGACACGAAGACACACCCCGCACCCATCCCAGACACGCAGACCCCCCGGACCGCCGCCGCACTCACCCCAGGCACGCAGACGATCCGTTCGCACCCTGCGTACGCACGTCCCACCCCGCCACTCCCCACGCTCCCGATTCGCTCGCACCATCCCAGAGACGAGGAGCCGCTCGTGTCCCGCCAGGAATCCGCACCCCCATCACCCGCCACCGACGTCCCCCTCCCCGCCCCCGCACCCGCCCCCCTCTCCGCGCCCGTGCTCGTCCCGCCGCAGAAGTCGGTCGTCGACGGGGTCGTCCGCGAGGTCTCCGTCCCTCCGCTCGTGCCGACCGTGGCCAGGGGGTCCGTCGCCGACATCCCCTTCGACAACGCGGCCGAGGCCCCGGCCGAGGTCGTGCTCAGCCGGAAACAGCCGGACGGCGCCTGGCGGGACGTGACCGCGGCCGAGTTCGCCGCCGAGGTGCTGGCCACGGCGAAGGGCCTGATCGCGCACGGCCTCCGCCCCGGCGACCGGCTCGCGATCATGGCCCGTACGACCTACGAGTGGACGCTCCTGGACTTCGCCGCCTGGGCCGCGGGCCTGATCCCGGTCCCCATCTACCCCACCTCGTCCGCGAGTCAGGCGGCGTGGATCATCCACGACTCGGGTGCGGCAGCCTGCGTCGTGGAGAACGTCGAGCAGGCCAGGATCATCAGCGGGGAGCGTGCCGGACTGCCCTATCTGGCCCACCTCTGGCAGCTCGACGCGGGAGCGGTCTCCCAACTGGCCACCGCCGGCCGGCAGATCACGGACGAGGAGGCCGCCGCACGCCGCGCCTGGCTCGGGCCCGAGTCGATCGCCACCCTCATCTACACCTCGGGAACCACGGGCCGACCCAAGGGCTGCGTCCTGACCCACGGCAACTTCTTCGCCGAGGTGGACAATTCGATCGAACTGCTCCACCCGGTCTTCAAGTCCGTCACCACGGAGCCCGCCTCCACGCTCCTGTTCCTCCCGCTGTCCCATGTCTTCGGACGGATGGTGGCGATCGGCTGTCTGCGCGCCCGCGTCCGCCTCGGCCATGCCCCGAGCATCCAGACGGACGACCTGCTGGCCGATCTGGCGGGCTTCCGGCCGACGTTCCTGCTCGCCATCCCGTACGTCCTGGAGAAGGTCTTCAACACCGGCCGGGCCACGGCCGAGAAGATGGGCCGTGCCTCCTCCTTCGACCGTGCCGCCAGGATCGCCCGGCGCTACGGGGAGGCGCTGGAGGCCCAGCAGCACGGCACCGGCCGCGGCCCCGGCATCGGCCTGCGCGCCGCCCGCGCGCTCTACGACCCGCTCGTCTACCGCCGGATACGGGCGGCCCTCGGCGGCAACGTCCGGTACGCCGTCTGCGGCGGCTCGCCCCTCGGTCACCGCCTCGCCGCCTTCTACACCGGCGCCGGCATCGAGGTCTTCGAGGGCTACGGCCTGACGGAGACGACCGCCGCCTCGACCGTCACCCCGCCCCTCCAGCCCCGGCTCGGCACGGTCGGCTGGCCCCTCCCCGGCACCGGGGTGCGGATCGCCGACGACGGTGAGGTGCTGCTGCGCGGCGCCCATGTCTTCTCCGGCTACTGGGACGCGTCCATCGCCACGGCCGTGCCCGCCACGCGCGACGGCTGGTTCCCGACCGGAGACCTGGGCGCGCTCGACGGGGACGGCTACCTCACCATCACCGGGCGCAAGAAGGAGCTGATCATCACCGCGGCGGGCAAGAACGTGGCCCCCGCGCCCCTGGAGGACCGGCTCCGCTCGCACCCGCTCGTCGGCCAGTGCATCGTGATCGGCGACAACCGCCCGTACGTCAGCGCGCTGGTCACCCTCGAACCGGACGGGCTCGCGCACTGGCGCCAGATGAAGAAGAAGCAGGACATACGGATCGAGGAGCTGGTGCACGACGAGGAACTCCTCGCGGACATCCAGCGGGGCGTGGACGACGCCAACGGGCTGGTCTCCAGGGCGGAGTCGATCCGCCGCTTCACCGTGCTGCCGGTCGATTTCACGGAGGACCAGGGGCATCTGACCCCGTCGCTGAAGCTGAAGCGCGCGGTCATCATCCGGGACTTCGCCCCGCAGGTCGAGGCGCTGTACGCGAAGCGGCGATAGGCGCGTCGCCGGGATCGCGCCGGGCCAGGGGGTGCGGTGCACCGTTCCGCGCCGCACTCCCCGCGCCCGCCTCGCCGACGGCGGTGCGTTTCGCGCCCGCGGCCGCCTCGCCGACGGCCGTCGGGTTCGCGCCCGCGTTCGTCCCGTCCGCGGCCGTCCTGAACGGTTCCGCCCCGCCCGCGGCCGACCTGAACGCGCCCGGTGTCGTCCCCGTCCAGCGCCGGAACGCGCGGTGGAACGCGGTGTCCTCGGAGAAGCCGAGCCGCGCCGCCACGGCCGCGATCGGTTCGCGCCCCCCGACGAGGCCCTCGATCGCCGCGTCCTGCCGCACCGCGTCCTTCAACTCCTGGAAGGAGGTGCCCTCCTGCCGCAGCCGGCGCCGCAGGGTGGAGGCGCTGACGGCGAGGCGGGCCGCGACGTCCGCCGCCTCCGGCAGCCGCGCGGGGCCACCGGCGCGCAGGGACGGTACGAGAACCCGGCGGACCTGCTCGGCGACCGTCGTGCCGTAGTCGTGGCGGCTGAGCAGGGCGGCGGGCGCCCGGCGCAGCAGTTCGCCGAGCGTCGCTTCGTCCTGCACGACCGGGGCGGACAGTCGGCGGGCGTCCATCGCCGCCGCGGTGCGCTCCGCGCCGAAGCGCACCGGACACCCGAGCAGCAGCTCGTACTCGGCGCGGTGCGGGGGAGCGGGCGCGGGGTGGGCGAACTCGGCGCGCAGCAGCGGGATGCGGTCGCCGATCAGCCAGCTCGACAGCCGGTGCCAGACGACGACCAGGCACTGTGCGACGAAGCGGTCCTCGTCGCGGGACAGGTCGTTGCGGACGACGCACAGGGCCTCGCCGTGCCCGGCGTCCGGATCCCTCCCCGGCCCGTGCCGCTCCAGGGCGAGCCGAGGACCGCTCGGGAAGAGCCCGTAGAACAGGAACGCCCGTTCCGTGGCGGCCCCGAGGTCCTCGCAGCCCAGCGCGGCGCAGCACATCATCGCGAACGTGCCCGGCTTGCTCGGGGCGGCGCCGAGGCCGAGGAACTCGTCGTCCGTGGCCGTGTACACCGCCCGGACGAGAGCGGTGAACTGCTCCGGCGTGACCCGCGCGGTGTCGTCGCGGAGCAGCAGGGGCGGAATCCCGGCCCGCTGCAGCAGCGGTAGGGCGTCGAATCCGCGCCGCTGCGCGCCGCGCAGGACCGCGCGCGCGTGGTGCACCGTGATCGTCCGCCGGCTGGGCATCGAAAGCGGCTCCGTGGGCTCGGTCGTCTCCGTACGTCCGTGGGCTGCGCGGCTCCGGTTCCCGCCCCGTTCATGGGGGCGGTGGTGTGAGCGGTGAGGCCAGTCGTGCTGACGCTTCCCGTCATGCCTGCCCGCCATGCCCGCTCCGTAGCGTCGTGCGCACGCGTCGTATGCACGTCCCCGCGGGGCCCGCGCCCCGCGCGACCGAAGGAGGCGCCATGACCGCACGGCCCGAACAGCCCGCCACGCTCGCGGTGTTCGCCGAGTGGATCGCCGACCGCTTCGGCGATCTGCCCGCCCTGCGCTTCCGGCAGGGGGACGGCTGGGCCGGCCTGACGTACGGGGAACTGCGCGAGACCGTACGGGCCGTCGGCCGGGGACTGATCGGCGGGCTCGGCGTGCGCGCGGGCGACCGGGTGGCGATCCTCGCCGAGACCCGGCCCGAGTGGACGTACGCGCATCTCGGTGTGCTCGCCGCGGGCGCGGTCGCCGTTCCCGTCTACCCGACCGCGGGGGACGAGGAGGTGGCCTGGGTGCTCGCCGACTCCGGGGCCACCGTGATCATCTGCGAGGACGCGGCGCACGCCGCGACGATCCGGCGCCTCCGGAAGCGGCTGCCCGCCCTCCGGCACGTGGTGCTCATGTCCGGGGCCACCGACGCCGAACCGGCCCTGACCGCGCTTCCCGGCCCCGCGCCGACGGCCGACCTCCTGGAGCGCGGCGTGGCCGTCAAGGCCGGGGACCTCGCGTCGATCGTCTACACCTCCGGCACCACAGGACCGCCCAAGGGCTGCCGCCTCACACACGGCAACATCGACGCCGTCTGCGCGGGCACCCTCGGGCTGACCGACGGCGGCCCGGGCGACCTCACGTACCTCTATCTCCCGCTCGCCCATCTCATGGCGCAGCTCGTGCAGTTCAAGGCGCTCCTGCGCGGCGGGAGCCTCTGCTACTTCGGCGGGAGGACCGAGAACATCCTCGCCGAGCTGGCCGAGGTCCGGCCGACCCATCTGCCGTCCGTGCCGCGGCTGTTCGAGAAGGTCCACGCGGGCGTCCTGGCGGCCGCCGAGTCCCAGGAGGGCGGCCGCGACCGCTTCGAGGCCGCCGTACGGCTGGGCGTGCGGGTCGCGGAGGCGCGCGGGCGCGGGGAGGAGCTCCCGGACGAGACGGCGGCACGCTGGGAGGAGGCCGACCGGAACCTCTTCGCCCGCGTCCGCGCGGCCTTCGGCGGCCGCCTGCGATGGGCCCTGACCGGTGCGGCGCCCATCGCCCCGCAGACCCTGGACCTCCTGCGCGCCTCCGGCATCGCCCTCTTCGAGGGGTACGGGATGACGGAGTCGGGCGGCGTCATCGCCCTCAACCACCCGGGCGCGGTGCGGTACGGGACGGTGGGCCGGCCGATGCAGGGCTGCGAGGTGCGGATCGCCGAGGACGGCGAGGTACTGGCCCGCGGAGCCAACGTCTTCCCCGGCTACGAGGGCGACGACGGAGCCACGCGGGAGGCGGTGGACGCGGACGGCTGGCTGCACACCGGCGACCTCGGGGCGCTGGACGCCGACGGGTACCTCACCGTCACCGGCCGCAAGAAGGACCTGATCATCACGTCCTCCGGCAAGAACCTGACGCCCTCGCTCGTCGAATCGGCGATCCAGCAGTCGCGGTGGATCTCCCGCGCGGTGATGGTCGGTGACCACCGCCCGTACCCCGTCGCGCTGTTGACGCTCGACGCGGAGGAAGTCGCCGGCTGGGCGCGGCGCGAGGGCGTGGACACCGGCGACCGCCCGTCCCGCCACCCCGCCGTACGGGCGCTCTGCCAGGAGGCGGTGGACGCGGCGAACGCCCGTGCCGCCCGCCCGGCCCGCATCCGTGCCTTCGCGGTCCTCGACGAGGACTTCACGGTGGCCTCCGGCCTGTTGACCCCGACGCTGAAGCTGCGCCGAGCGGCGGTGTCCGAGCGGTACGCGCCGGAGATCGCTGCGCTGTACGAGCGGGGCTGACGACTCCCGGACGGGCCGGCCGACCTGGACGCGCCGGCCGCTCCGAACGGGCGGAGCGGAGGGTCCGGCTCCGGCTCGGGGCAGCGGCCCCGTGCCGGAGCCGGTGCCGACCCGACCGGACCCGACAATCGGGAAATTGCGGACAATGGAGAGATGGAGCGGTCTCCGTCCGCTGACGTGCACTGTCACGCGTACGCCTGGATCGGGCCCCGCCGGCTGTTCGACCTGGAGGAGGAGCGGCGGCCCGAGTTCGAGGCTGCCTTCGCCGTGTCCGACGTGACACCGGTCCGGGTGGTGGAGTGGCTGCGCAAGCCCCGGCGGCTGATCCGGTCCACGTTCACCGATCCGGCCGAGGCGGCTTCATGGATCAGGGCCCGTGCCGCAGAGGTCCTGCCGGAACTGCTGCACCCCGAGGAGGCCGACTGGCCGGCCCTCGACCGCCGCGAGAAGAGCGCGGCCGACATGATCGGCCGGGGCGGGGACGTGGTGTGGGGCTTCTATCTGCGCGACGGGCGCTTCGCCTCGTACGCGCTCATCTCCTGCCCGAACCGGCTGGAACCGGGACTGCCGTGCCCGGAGCGCGGGCCCTGACCCGCGCGGTGCGGACCGCGACCTGCGCGGTGCGGACCCTGACCCGCGCGGCGCTGAACGTGCTCCCGTCGCGGGCCGTGACCGGCGATCCGGGATCCCGGGTGGGCCCCCGGCGGCACAAAAGGCAGGAGCCCCGCTCCCCACCGTGGCGGAGGAGCAGGGCTCCTTGGGTACTGCGACTCAAACCGCTATTGGCCGTCCCGGGCAGGTCAGGCCGGGGTGACGTTCTCCGCCTGCGGGCCCTTCGGGCCCTGCGTGACGTCGAACGTCACGGTCTGGTTCTCCTCCAGGGAGCGGAAGCCAGACGCGTTGATCGCGGAGTAGTGGACGAAGACATCGGGGCCGCCGCCGTCCTGGGCGATGAATCCAAAGCCCTTCTCGGCGTTGAACCACTTGACGGTTCCGGTAGCCATAAGCCCTCCTTGGGCCAAAGGGTTGCCCTGCTCCAGAACCTGCAAGAAGTCTGAAAACTACAAAAGCCTGCGGCGTCACATGCTCCGCAGGCTCTGTACTGCAAGGGAAACCAAACTGCAACTTGCGCTGAGAATAGCACGCAGCTCTCAGCGCGAGGAAGAGGTGAAGATCACCCACGGGGTGGGTTTTGCTGTTCTGAGACCCCTCCCACCTGCACAGTCACGCACGGTGACGTAGCGCGTGCGGTGCCGCGGCGGCGCGTCAGGACCTGAGCATCCGGGTGAATTCGACCCTCGCGGCTCCCGCCCCCGAGCGCCTGCCGCCCGCGCGCCGCTTTGCCCTCGTTCCCCTTCTTCCCTTTCCTCCCCCCGCCTTCTTTTGCCGCTGCCCCTCTCCGCCGCGTTCGCGCCGCGACGCGCTGGGCGGGCCCCCGGCCACGGGCCGCCGCCCCGCCGGGTCTAGCCTCCCGATGTGGAGAATCCAGACCGAGCCGCCGATGCCGGCGCCACCCCTGCCGCCGACGGCCACCGCCGCAGCCGGCCCCGGGTCGGACACATCCAGTTCCTCAACTGCCTGCCCCTCTACTGGGGTCTGGCGCGTACCGGCGCCCTTCTCGACCTCGAGCTGAGCAAGGACACCCCCGAGAAGCTCAGCGAACAGCTCGTCCGCGGCGAGTTGGACATCGCCCCCATCACTCTCGTCGAGTTCCTCCGCAACGCGGACGACCTCGTCGCCTTCCCCGACCTCGCCGTCGGCTGCGACGGCCCGGTCATGTCCTGCGTGATCGTCTCCCAGGTGCCGCTGGACCAGCTCCACCGCGCGCGCGTGGCACTCGGCTCCACCTCCCGTACCTCCGTACGCCTCGCGCAGCTGCTCATCGCCGAGCAGTACGGGGTCGAGCCCGAGTACTACCGCTGCCCGCCCGACCTGGGGCTGATGATGCAGGAGGCACAGGCCGCCGTGCTGATCGGCGACGCCGCGCTGCGCGCCTCCCTGCACGACGCCCCCCGCCTCGGCCTCCAGGTCCACGACCTCGGGCAGATGTGGAAGGACTGGACCGGGCTGCCGTTCGTGTTCGCCGTCTGGGCGACCCGCCGCGACTACCTCGCGCGGGAGCCGCGGATCGTGAGCCAGGCGCACGAGGCGTTCCTCGCCTCCCGCGACGTCTCCCTCCAGGAGGTCGCCAAGGTCGCCGAACAGGCCGCGCGCTGGGAGTCCTTCGACGCCGGCCTGCTGGAGCGCTACTTCACCACGCTGGACTTCCGCTTCGGTCCCGAACAGCTCGCGGGCGTGGCCGAGTTCGCGCGGCGTACGGGTGCCACGACCGGGTTCCCGCCCGACGTGCGCGTCCGGCTGCTGCCCGAGCCGGACACGCTGTCCGTGCCGGACGCGCCCTCCGTGCCGGACGCGCCCTCCCTGCCGGACGCGCCCTCCCTGCCGGGCGTGCAGTCCGTGCCGGGCGCTTCGGGCGCCCACCAGGGAGCCGATCCGGTAGCTCCCGGGCGCTGACCCCCAGGCTCTAAGCTGTCGGCACGCCGCAAGGAGGGCATCCGGGCGAGCCGAGGGGGGAACGGCAGGCCATGCATCCGCTGGGAGCGGACGATCCGCGCGCCATCGGCCCGTACCGGCTGCTGCGCCGGCTCGGCGCGGGCGGTATGGGCCGGGTCTATCTGGGACGCAGTGCAGGCGGCCGCACGGTCGCGGTGAAGGTGGTGCACCCGCACCACGCGGGCGAGCCGGAGTTCCGCGCCCGCTTCCGGCGCGAGGTGGAGTCCGCACGCCGGGTCGGTGGCGCATGGACCGCACCGGTGCTCGACGCCGACCCCGAGGCCTCTCTGCCCTGGGTCGCGACGGGTTACGTGGCCGGACCCGATCTCAGCGACGCCGTTTCCGCCGTCGGCCCGCTGCCCGCGCACACGGTACGGACGCTGGGCGCGGGGCTCGCCGAGGCGCTGGCCGCGGTGCATGCGCTCGGCCTCGTCCACCGCGACGTCAAACCGTCCAACGTCCTGCTGACCGTGGACGGTCCGCGGCTCATCGACTTCGGCATCGCGCGGGCCACGGACGGCACGGCGTCGCTGACCTCCACCGGCGTCTCCATCGGTTCGCCCGGCTACATGTCGCCCGAGCAGATCCTCGGCCACGGGGTGACACACGCCTCGGACGTCTTCTCCCTCGGTGCCGTGCTCGCGTTCGCGGCGACCGGCGAGGCGCCGTTCCCCGGCGACAGTTCGGCGTCCCTGCTCTACAAGGTGGTGCACGAGGAGCCGGTGCTGGGCGCCGCGCTCACGGGCGAACTGCGCGAACTGGCCACCGCCTGCCTCGCCAAGGACCCCGCGGCCCGGCCCACCCCGCAGCAGGTGGCGCAGCGGCTGGGCGGCGGTACGGGCGCGCAGGGGCTCGTACGGAGCGGGTGGCTGCCGGGGCCTCTGGTCGAGCAGGTGAGCCGGCGGGCCGTGGAACTCCTCGGCCTGGAGGTGGGGACGGAGGCGGGACCGGACGACGCGGGGCCCGGCGCTCCACCGGACCGCTCGGGCCTGGTGACGCTGCCGCCCGCCCAATTCCCGTCCGCGGGGACCGGGTCGGGCAGCGGCACCGACCGCCCGTCGGCACCCTCGTACACACCGGTGGGCGCGTACGGGCCGCCCCACCCCTCGTACGCGGACGCGGCGGTGGGAACCGACGCGGGCAACGGGGCCGGGCGCGACGGCGGTCGGGGGATCTCCGTGTCCGCCACGGCCAACGCCGCGCCGGCGTCGACCGGCGCCCGCGGTGCGCGACGGCTGAGCTGCACGCTGGTGCTGTCCGTGGCCACCGCCCTCGTGGTCGCCACCAGCACCGCGTACTTCCTCGGCCTGATGCCGGGCACCGGAGGCGGCGACACCAACGCGGCCGACAGCGCGGGCAGACCGTCGCCGTCACGCACGCCGTCCGCCGCGGCGTCCTCCGTGCCCGAGGACTTCCTCGGCACCTGGCAGGGCAATCTCACGTCCGAGAACGGCATTCCGGGCGGCCTGATGACCATCACCATCGAGCAGGGCAAGGTGGGCCAGAAGGTGGGGTCCGGCGACATCCGGCTCTCCCCGCTCACATGCCGCAGTCTCTGGCGGCTCGTCACGGCACGGCCCAAGGAACTGGTCCTCGACTCACGGTTCAAGGAGACGGAGGGCCAGGCCCTGTGCAGCCAGGGCTCGACGGAGGAGCGCCTCAGGCTGAAGCCGGACGGCACCCTCCACTACGCGGCGAAGGACGACCCGGCGGGCAATCCCACCGGGACCCTGCGCAAGCTCGCCCGGCCCACGCCCGAAGCAGGCTGACGGGCAGGGACAGGGACAGGGACAGGGGCAGGGGCAGGGACAGGGGCAGAGGTACGGGCGCCCGGGAGCCGGGACGGACACAGGGGGAGAAGCGAGTTGGGACACTCGGCCCGCCCGGGACGCCGTAAGGCCGCGCCCGCCTCGTACGGCGGGGCACCGAAGAAGCAGGGCCGCACCCGGGGAGGCAAGGCCGGCGCGGGACGGCGCGGTGGGTGGGACCGGGAGTCGCGCGTCGGCTGCCTGTTCATGGCCGCACTGCTCGTCGGCATCGTCGCCTTCGCCGTGGCGGTGGCGGAGTGGGGCGCCGCGCTCTGGGCGGACGTCGCCCCCGGCTGGCCCGGTGGCGGCTACGGGTTCGCCGTCACGGCCGGTGCGCTCCTGCCCGTTTCGGCGACGGCGACGGGCATCGCCTTGTTCCGGGTGAGCCGGCGGACGCCCAAGGCCCGTTCGGCGGCCTTTGCCGCCGCGGCCCTGGCGAGCGGGTCGGTCACCCTCGTCACGGTCATCGTGGCCTTCGCGGCGCTGCCGCCCAAACGACGCCGCCGCATCGGCTGTTACGGACCGGGCGAGCCCTGCTCGGTGAACCTGGACCATCCGTACGTCTGGGCCGTGGGCCTCGCCTCGACCGCCGTGACGATCGCGCTGCTGGTCCTCCTGCACCGCCTGCTCGACCGGCGCCGCAAGGACGGGGAGAAGGAGCCGGTGCCCGCGGGGTGAGCGGCGGCGGTCCCGTTCCCCGCGGCCGAGGAGCGCTGGCGTACGCTGGGGCGGTCGTCACGTACCCCCTCGGAAGGGACCGGTCCCCGGTGAGCGAGAGCGCCGACCTGCAGTCCGTCCTCGACCGCGCCGCCTCCGGTGGCCGCATCACGCCCGAGGAGGCGCTCGACCTGTACCGGTCGGCGCCGTTGCACGCGCTGGGCTCCGCGGCGGACGCCGCGCGCCGCAGCCGCTACGCCGGCACCGAGCACATCGCGACGTACATCATCGAGCGGAACATCAACTACACCAACGTGTGCGTGACGGCGTGCAAGTTCTGCGCCTTCTACGCCCCGCCGAAGGACACCGCGAAGGGCTGGACGCGGGACCTCGAGGACATCCTCAAGCGCTGCGAGGAGACCGTCCGGCTCGGCGGCACCCAGATCATGTTCCAGGGCGGCCATCACCCGGACTTCGGCGTCGAGTACTACGAGGAGCACTTCTCCGCCATCAAGAAGGCGTTCCCGCAGCTCGTCATCCACTCCCTGGGCGCCTCCGAGGTCGAGCACATGGCCCGCATCTCCGGCGTCACCGCCGAGGAGGCGATCCGCCGGATCCACGACGCGGGCCTGGACTCGTTCGCGGGCGCCGGCGCCGAACTCCTCCCCGCCCGGCCGCGGAAGGCCATCGCCCCGCTCAAGGAGTCAGGCGAGCGCTGGCTGGAGATCATGGAGGTGGCGCACGGCCTCGGCGTCGAGTCGACCTCCACGATGCTCATGGGCACCGGCGAGACCAACGCCGAGCGCATCGAGCACATCCGGATGATCCGCGACGTCCAGGACCGTACGGGCGGCTTCCGCGCCTTCATCCCGTACACCTACCAGCCCGAGAACAACCATCTGAAGGGCCGCACACAGGCGACGATCTTCGAGTACCTGCGGATGATCGCCGTCGCCCGCCTCTTCCTCGACAACATCGCCCACATCCAGGGCTCCTGGCTCACCGTCGGCAAGGAGGCCGGACAGCTCTCGCTGCACTACGGCGCCGACGACCTCGGCTCGGTGATGCTGGAGGAGAACGTCGTCTCCTCGGCCGGCGCCAAGCACCGCTCCAACCGCATGGAGCTGCTGGAGCTGATCCGTGCCGCGGGCCGCGTCCCGGCGCAGCGCGCCACCACGTACGAGCACCTCGTCGTGCACGACGATCCGGCGAACGACCCGGTCGACGACCACGTGGTCTCCCACTTCTCCTCGACCGCGATCGAGGGCGGCACGGCGCACCCCGAGCTCAAGCTCGTCGAGGCCAACTGACGCTGCGGTGCTGACCGTTCACGCCGCCGACGCGGTCTGGCCGGGGCCCGGCCGGGAGGTCGTCCGCGGGGGCGCGGTGGCCGTCGAGGGCACGACGATCGCCGCCCTCGGCCCGTACGAGCAGGTGGTCGCCGACCACTCCCGCGCCCGCGTCCGGCGCTGGCCGGGGCTGCTGACGCCGGGACTGGTCAACCGCGGGGCGGGGCGGCTGCTGGAGGCCGTCTACCACCCGGACCCGCGCGAGGCCGACGAACTGGGCACGGAGCCCGTGCCCGACGCGGCCCTGGCCGCCGCGCGGCGGGGCGCGAGCGCGCGGCGCGGCATCCAGCGGATGCTGGCGCACGGGACGACGGCGGTGGCCGGGGAGTTCGGGTCCCCGGAGGTGCGCACGGCGCTCGCCCGGGCCGGGATGGTCGTCCTGGGCGGCCCCATCGCGGGCGCTTCCCCTCCGCTCTCGCTCGATCCGCTGGCCGGCGGAGTGCCCGACGAGGTCTTCTCCGGGGTGCTCGCGCCCGGTGGACGCGCGGACTTCGCGGTGTTCGCGGTGTTCGCGGTGTCCGCGGTGGAGGGGGAGAGCGATCCGCGGGAGGCACTCGCCGCGCGCGGCGCCGGGCTTTGCGTCGCCACGGTCCTGGGGGGCCGTCTGGTGTACCGGGGCCGATAGTCCAGAATGGGCGCGTGACCCGAGCCTCCCTGGACAAGCAGCCGCACGAAGTCGCCGCGATGTTCGACGACGTGGCGGCGAAGTACGACCTCACGAACGACGTGCTGTCCCTGGGCCAGGCCCGGCTCTGGCGCAAGGCGGTCGCGCAGGCCGTCGGCGCCCGCCCGGCCGAGCGGATCCTGGACCTCGCCGCGGGCACGGCCACCTCCTCGCAGCCCTTCGCCGCCGCGGGTGCGTACGTCGTCCCCTGCGACTTCTCGCTCGGCATGCTGCGCGAGGGCAAGAGGCGGCACCCGCACATGCCGTTCACGGCCGGGGACGCCACCCGGCTGCCCTTCGGCGACGACAGCTTCGACGCCGTCACCATCTCCTTCGGGCTGCGCAATGTGCAGGACACGGACGCCGCGCTGCGCGAGCTCCTGCGCGTGACCCGGCCCGGCGGCCGGGTGGTGATCTGCGAGTTCAGCCATCCCACGTGGGCGCCGTTCCGCACGGTCTACACCGAGTACCTGATGCGCGCGGTGCCGCCGGTCGCCACCGCATGCAGCAGCAGCCCCGACGCGTACGTCTACCTCGCCGAGTCCATCCGCGCCTGGCCGGACCAGCCCGCGATGGCCGCGCGGATGCAGAGGGCCGGCTGGTCGAAGGTCGCCTGGCGCAACCTGACCGGCGGGATCGTCGCCCTGCACCGGGCGTACAAGACGCGGTAGCGGGGCATGGGCCCTAGCGTCCCACCGGGAGTCCTTGCGGCTCCTTGATCCGCTTCATCACGATCTGCGAGTTGACCTCCGTCACCCCCGGCAGCGCGGTGATCCGCTCGATCCACAGCCGCTCGTACGCGTCGATGTCGGCGACCGCGATCCGCAGCAGGCAGCCGGGGCTGCCGAAGAGCCGGTACGCCTCGACGACGTCCGGCAGCTCGCGCAGCGCGTCCTCGAACGCCTCCACCGTCTCCCGGTCGCGCCGTACCTCCACCGAGACCAGCACCTCGAAGCTGCGGCCGACGGACGGCGGGTCGACCACGGCACGGTAGCCGCGGATCACCCCGTCCTCCTCGAGCTGCCGTACGCGGCGCAGGCACGGCGAGGGGGTCAGGCCCACGCGCTGGGCCAGTTCCTGATTGGTCAGCCGGCCGTCCCGCTGAAGCTCTCGCAAGATGCTGTGATCAATCTTGTCCATACGAGCAATTATCTGCCATGCCGGGACCGGGTAGTGTGAAAATCCGCCATCCTATTGCAGGCAAGAGTCCCTATTCTTGCTCGAAAGCGATCGGGGGCGGAGCAGCGCGGAAACGCACCGGGGAAGAAGGTGAGCAGGGCATGCGAAGGATCGTCGTGGTGACCACAGGCGGGACGATCGCCAGCCGCTGGCAGGGCAACGGTTACGCGGCCGACGCGGCCGGGCGGGACGTCCTCGCCGTGGCGGCGGTGCCCGAGGGCGTCGAGACCGAGATCGTCGACCTGTTCACCGTCAACAGCCCCCGGCTGACCTCCGCCCACCAGTTCGCACTGCTCCGCGCCGTGCACGAGGTCCTGGAGGACCCGTCCGTCGACGGCGTCGTCGTCACCCACGGCACCGACACCCTGGAGGAGTCGGCCTTCCTGCTCGACCTCCACCACCAGGACCGCCGCCCGGTCGTCTTCACCGGAGCCCAGCGCCCCCTGGAGGCCGTCGACGGCGACGCCTCCAGCAACCTCTACGACGCGCTGCTGACCGCCGCGAACGTCCAGGACGTCGGCACGCTCACCGTCTTCGCGGGCCGGATGCACGCCGCCCGCGGCACCATGAAGACCCAGACCGTCGCGTCCGACGCGTTCGCCGACCCCTCCAACGAGCCCGTGGGCAAGGTCGGTTTCGGCCGCGTACACGTCCTGCGCCGCCCCGACCGCTCCCCTCCCCTCCCGCTGCCGTCCGTGGACACCCCGCTGCCGCGCGTCGACATGGTCATGCACCACGCGGACGCCGACCCGCTGTTGCTGGAGGCCGCCGTGGAGGCCGGCGCGCGCGGCATCGTCCTCGTCGCGGCGGGCGCGGGCAACGCCACCCCGGAGTTCGCCGCCGAGGTCGAGCGCGCCGTCTCCCGCGGCGTCCTCGTCGCGCTGACGACCCGGGTCCCGGCCGGTCCCGTCACGCCGATCTACGCGGGCGGGGGCGGCGCCGTCGACCTCATCGCGGCCGGTGCCGTACCGACCGGCACGCTGCGCGCGGGTCAGGCCCGGATCGCCCTCCTCTCCGCGCTGATGGCCGCAGAGAAGCCGGCCGAGCAGGCCGACATCCTGCGCCGCATCGCGGAACCGGACGAGGCCGTCCTCGCGGCCCGGGCGTCCTGACCGCACACCGTCTCCGGACGGCCCGCCGCGTCGCCGAAGACCGCGGCCGGCCGTCCGGGCTTCACCGGCACGCGCGGGACCACCGGCGGGCGGGCGGAGCGGGCGTTCTAAACTGCGACCGTCCGCCGCCTTTCCGCCGAGAGCACCAGGAGTGCCGACGTGCCCGACACCGCCCGCAGCGAGCGCAGCGCCGATGTGATCGTCGTGGGAGCCGGGCCCGCCGGCTCCACCACCGCCTACTACCTGGCCAAGGCCGGACTCGACGTCCTGCTGCTGGAGAAGACGGCGTTCCCCCGCGAGAAGGTCTGCGGTGACGGTCTGACGCCGCGCGCCACCAAGCAGCTCGTCTCCATGGGCATCGACATCTCCGAAGAGGCGGGCTGGCTGCGCAACAAGGGCCTGCGCATCATCGGCGGCGGTGTCCGTCTCCAGCTCGACTGGCCGGAGCTGGCCTCGTTCCCGGACTACGGGCTCGTCCGCAAACGCGACGACTTCGACGAGCAGTTGGCCCGCCAGGCGCAGAAGGCGGGCGCGCGGCTGCACGAGCGGTGCAACGTCGGCGCTCCCGTCATCGACCCGCGTACGGGCCGCATCACCGGCGTCGAGGCCAAGCTCGGCGAGGAGAAGACGCCGGTCACCTTCCACGCGCCGCTCGTCGTCGCCGCCGACGGCAATTCCACCCGGCTGTCCCTGGCGATGGGCCTGCACCGGCGCGAGGACCGCCCCATGGGCGTGGCCGTGCGGACGTACTTCACCTCGCCGCGCCACGAGGACGACTACCTCGAGTCCTGGCTGGAGTTGTGGGACCGGCGCGGGGAGCAGGACCGGCTGCTGCCCGGCTACGGCTGGATCTTCGGCATGGGCGACGGCACCTCCAACGTCGGCCTGGGCGTCCTCAACACCTCGGAGGCGTTCAAGGAGCTGGACTGGCGCGAGGTGCTCAAGGCCTGGTGCGCGTCGATGCCCGAGGACTGGGGCTACACCCCGGACAACATGACGTGCCCGATCCGCGGCGCCGCCCTCCCGATGGCCTTCAACCGCCAACCGCACTACACCAAGGGCCTGTTGCTGGTCGGTGACGCGGGCGGTCTGGTCAACCCGTTCAACGGCGAGGGCATCGCCTATGCGATGGAATCCGGCCAGATCGTGGCCGACGTCATCGTCCAGGCGCACGCGCGCTCGACCCCGGCCCAGCGCGAACTGGCCCTGCACGCCTACCCGAAGATCCTCAAGGAGACCTACGGCGGCTACTACACGCTCGGCCGCGCCTTTGTGAAGCTCATCGGCAACCCGAAGGTCATGAAGGTCGCCACCGAACGCGGGCTCACCCACCCGATGCTGATGAAGTTCACGCTCAAGATGCTCGCCAACCTCACCGACCCGAGGGGCGGCGACGCGATGGACCGCATCATCAACGGTCTGAGCAAGGTGGCCCCGAAGGCCTGAGAAGGGGCCTGGCGGGCCTCGTACGACGCGAAGGGCCGCCGCTCCCGGGAGAAGGAGCGGCGGCCCTTCGAGCGCTCGCGGAGGGGCCACACGCCGGCTCGGAGCGGCGGCCCGGGGGCGGCGGCTCAGAGCACGCGCGTCGCCGACGTCGCCGGGTAGTCGCTGAGCTTCTGCTTCACCACACCCTTGCTGGGGTTGGCGGCGTCGATGTACATGCCGTCGCCCGCGTAGACCGCCACGTGGTACGCGCTGCCCGTACCGCCCCAGAAGAGCAGGTCGCCCACCTGAAGGTTGTCCAGGGACACCGGCGTACCGGTCGTCGACTGGTCCTGCGAGACGCGCGGCAGGTCGACGCCGACGCTCTTGAACGCGGCCTGGGTGAGGCTGGAGCAGTCGTACGCGGCCGTCCCGGTCGCACCGAGCACGTACGGCTTGCCGAGCTGGGCCTCCAGGAAGCTCATGACCTGACCCACACTGCCGCTGGCGGAGGACGCGGTGCTGAGCGTGGTGCGCTCGGCGGAACGGGAGGCCCGCTCCTCCGCGGCCTTCTTGGCCTTCGCCCGCGCCTCGGCCTTCCGCTCGGCCTCCTGCTTGGCCTTCTTGGCGGCCTTGCGAGCGGAGTCGGCGGCACGCTCCCGCATGTCCTGGAGGTCGGCGCGCTGCTGGTAGTCGAGGGCGGCCTGCTCGGTCGCCGCGGAGGACTGCGCGGCGACGTCCGAGAGGACGTCGTTGACCGCGGGAATCTCCGCGGTCGTTTCGCCGGCGGGCTCGGCCGCGATCGCGGACCCCGATCCTGCTGTCACGGCGATGGTGCTGAGGACGCCGCCGGCAACGCGCGCGCGCACCCATGTGGTGGTGGTGCGCGGTTTCCGGCGGCTTCGTATGTGAGCGGTGTGGGACATGCGTACACGGCTACCAGGGAGCCATGGGTTCCTTCAAGAAACGTGTGATGCGCCACACTTGTCGAGTACGCGTCGAGAATGGTTCGTTGCCGATCTTGGCGTACTGATTCCGCTCCGGAGGGATCAGCTCCGGTCAGAGCCATGATCACGTGTTTTCGTTGATTCGCCCGAATTGCACGCTGCTTACCACCACATACGGTCGGTGGCCAAGAAACGGATTTCGCAGCACATCGGCGGAGTGGGATAGCTCACGGTTTGGCGACGAATTGAACACGGCCCCCTCGCAAGTGAATGTGTGCACGCACCGGCGATCTTGGCCGGATTTCACGCCGTCACCCGGAGCCCTCTTCGCGCCCTGTGCTTCCGTGTTCGTGGTTCAACTATCAGGCCTCGCGATCCATTGCGAATTTGCATGGACAGTGGGGCTTTGCTAGGCCTCCACCCCCCTGACCAGCGGTAAGGCGGCCGAATGTCACGTCTCGTGGTCGGCCGGACGCTTCGCGTATGAAGATCACCGCTGATCCGACTTCATGATCGTTCGTCAGGTGGTGGAGATCACAAAGGCCTTGTGCAACCCCGTGTCGCAGATCACAGACCGGGGGGCATAGGATGCATTCGACTCGGGCTTGTGAACTGCCTCACATGTACACGATCTTCGCCTCGGCAGAGCACATGTCCGGTCGCGGTCCGCAGTCATCGTCGACTGGAAGGAGCGAGGAGCGTGAACGCCTATGCGCCCATCCTCGTGCTAGGCGCCCTCGGGGCAGGCTTCGCGATCTTCTCCGTGGTCATGGCCAGTCTCGTCGGCCCGAAGCGCTACAACCGGGCCAAGCTCGAGGCGTACGAGTGCGGCATCGAGCCGACCCCGCAACCCGCCGGCGGCGGGCGCTTCCCGATCAAGTACTACCTGACGGCGATGCTGTTCATCGTCTTCGACATCGAGATCGTCTTCCTCTATCCCTGGGCCGTCACCTTCGACGCGCTGGGGCTGTTCGGGCTCGTCGAGATGCTCCTCTTCGTGCTCACGGTCTTCGTCGCCTACGCCTACGTGTGGCGGCGCGGCGGCCTGGAATGGGACTAGGGAGCTAGGGGCCAAACCATGGGTATCGAAGAGAAACTGCCGAGCGGCTTTCTGCTGACCACCGTCGAGCAGGCAGCCGGCTGGGTGCGCAAGTCCTCGGTCTTCCCGGCCACGTTCGGCCTGGCATGCTGCGCCATCGAGATGATGACGACCGGCGCCGGCCGCTACGACCTCGCGCGCTTCGGCATGGAGGTGTTCCGCGGATCGCCGCGCCAGGCCGACCTGATGATCGTGGCGGGCCGGGTGAGCCAGAAGATGGCGCCCGTGCTGCGGCAGGTCTACGACCAGATGCCGAACCCCAAGTGGGTCATCTCCATGGGCGTCTGCGCCTCCTCCGGCGGGATGTTCAACAACTACGCGATCGTGCAGGGCGTCGACCACGTCGTTCCCGTGGACATCTACCTGCCCGGGTGCCCGCCTCGCCCCGAGATGCTTCTGGACGCGATTCTCAAGCTCCACCAGAAGATCCAGGAGGAGAAGCTCGGTGTGAACCGCGAGCAGGCCGCCCGCGAAGCGGAGGAAGCGGCGCTCAAGGCACTGCCCACGATCGAGATGAAGGGGCTGCTGCGATGAGCGACGACAACGGCAGGGCCGCGAACGGCGACGGCAACGGGGTCAACCCCGACAAGGACCTCAACGCCCAGAACCTGCCCGGCCAGCGTGGTGACCAGGGCGAGGTCGTCGATGTGCGCCGCGGCATGTTCGGCGGCAGCACCGGGGGCGACACCTCCGGGTACGGCGGGCTCGTACGGTCCGTGCGGATGCCGGGTGCGTCCCACCGCCCGTACGGAGGCTGGTTCGACGAGGTCGCCGACGAACTCGAGGGCGCTCTGGAGGAGCAGGATCTGCTCCCGGAGAACGCCATCGAGAAGACCGTTGTCGATCGCGACGAACTCACCTTCCACATCGCCCGCGAGCACCTGCCGCAGGTGGCGAGGACGCTTCGCGACGACCCGGCCCTGCGGTTCGAACTGTGCACCGGAGTCAGCGGAGTTCACTTCCTCGGCGACAAGGGCCGCGAGCTGCACGCCGTCTACCACCTGCGCTCGATCACCCATAACCGGCTGATCCGGCTGGAGGTCGGCTGCCCCGACGAGGACCCGCACATCCCGTCGATCGTCTCGGTCTACCCGACCAACGACTGGCACGAGCGCGAGACGTACGACTTCTTCGGCATCGTCTTCGACGGCCACCCGGCGCTGACGCGGATCATGATGCCGGACGACTGGCAGGGCTTCCCGCAGCGCAAGGACTACCCGCTCGGCGGCATCCCCATCGAGTACAAGGGCGCGCAGATCCCGGCTCCCGACCAGCGGAGGTCGTACACCTGATGTCCACGTCCCATGCAACTCCGCGCGAGACCACCGAAGGCACCGTCTACACCGTCACCGGCGGTGACTGGGACGAGGTCGCTGCCGCCGCGGCCAAGGCGGACGACGAGCGCATCGTCGTCAACATGGGCCCCCAGCACCCGTCGACGCACGGTGTGCTGCGGCTGATCCTGGAGATCGACGGCGAGACGGTCACCGAGGCCCGCTGCGGAATCGGCTATCTCCACACCGGTATCGAGAAGAACCTCGAGTACCGGACGTGGACGCAGGGCACCACCTTCGTGACGCGCATGGACTACCTCACCTCGTTCTACAACGAGACGGGGTACTGCCTGGCCGTGGAGAGGCTGCTCGGCATCGAGGACGACATCCCCGACCGGGCCACCCTGATCCGCGTGCTCCTCATGGAGCTGAACCGTCTCTCCTCGCACCTGGTGTGCATCGCCACCGGCGGTATGGAGCTCGGCGCCACCACGGTCATGATCTACGGGTTCCGGGACCGCGAAATGATCCTGGACCTCTACGAGTTGATCACCGGCCTGCGGATGAACCACGCGTACATCCGCCCCGGAGGCCTCGCCCAGGACCTGCCGCCCGGTGCCGTCGACGCCGTGCGCGAGTTCATCAAGACCATGCGGAAGAACCTCCCGGAGTACGACAAGCTCGCCACCGGGAACCCCATCTTCAAGGGCCGTATGCAGGGCGTCGGCCATCTCGACCTCGCGGGCTGCATGGCCCTCGGCGCCACGGGACCGATTCTGCGCTCCACCGGTCTCCCGCACGACCTGCGCAAGGCCCAGCCCTACTGCGGGTACGAGACCTTCGACTTCGAGGTCCCGACCGCCGACACCTGCGACTCCTACGGCCGCTTCCTCATCCGCCTGGAGGAGATGCGCCAGTCGCTGCGCATCGTGGAGCAGGTGCTGGACCGGCTGGAGCCGGGCCCGGTGATGGTCGGTGACAAGAAGATCGCCTGGCCCGCGCAGCTCGCGCTCGGCCCCGACGGTCTGGGCAACTCGCTCGACCACATCAAGAAGATCATGGGCACGTCGATGGAGGCCCTGATCCACCACTTCAAGCTGGTCACCGAAGGCTTCCGGGTTCCGCCCGGCCAGGCGTACGCGGCCGTGGAGTCGCCCAAGGGCGAGCTGGGCGTGCACGCGGTCAGCGACGGCGGCACCCGCCCGTACCGGGTCCACTTCCGCGACCCCTCGTTCACCAACCTGCAGGCCATGGCGGCGATGTGCGAAGGCGGCCAGGTCGCCGATGTCATCGTCGCGGTGGCGTCCATCGACCCCGTGATGGGAGGCGTCGACCGGTGACAGCCAACCCCGCCAACCCCGAGGTGCAACTGGGGATGCCGCAGCTCCCGGCTCCCGACTACCCGGCCGACGTCCGGGCCCGGCTGGAGGCCGACGCGCGCGAGGTGATCGCCCGCTACCCCGACAGCCGGTCCGCGCTGCTGCCGCTGCTGCACCTGGTGCAGTCGGAGGAGGGGTACGTCTCCCGCACCGGCATCCGGTTCTGCGCCGAGATGCTGGACCTCACCACCGCCGAGGTGACCGCGGTCTCGACCTTCTACACGATGTACCGGCGCAAGCCGTCGGGCGACTACCAGGTCGGCGTCTGCACCAACACCCTGTGCGCGGTGATGGGCGGCGACGCCATCTTCGACGATCTGAAGGAGCACCTGGGCGTCGGCAACGGCGAGACCACCGAGGACGGCAAGGTCACGCTGGAGCACATCGAGTGCAACGCGGCCTGCGACTTCGCGCCGGTCGTGATGGTCAACTGGGAGTTCTTCGACAACCAGACGCCCGACTCCGCACGGCAGTTGGTGGACGACCTGCGGTCCGGTCGCGAGGTCGAGCCGACCCGTGGCGCGCCCCTGTGCACGTACCGGCAGACCGCCCGGATCCTCGCCGGCTTCCCGGACGAGCGGGACGGAGCGGTCGAGGCGACCGGCGGTGCGGGCCACGCCTCGCTCGCCGGACTGCGGCTCGCCAAGGGCGAGACCGGACCCGGCCGCGTCGTCTCCCCGCGCTCCGCCGACCGGTCGGCGGACGAGCCGCCCGCGACCCGTCCGTCGGGCGAGCCGCCCGCCACCCACCCCAGCTCGCACGACGCACCCCACAAGACCTCCGCCTCGGACCCGAAGCACCCCTCCGGTCCGGTGTCCGAGGAAGGCGAGGAGTGATGACCGTGTCCACTGAACAAGGGGGCACCTCCCGGCACGAGACCGGGGGAGAGACCAGCCCCGAGAAGCTGCTCGTACCCGTGCTGTCGGCGTTCTGGGACCAGCCGGACTCCTGGACGCTGGACACCTACCGGCGTTACGACGGCTACCAAGGGCTGCGCAAGGCCCTGGAGATGCCACCGGACGATGTCATCGCCCTGGTCAAGGACTCCGGTCTGCGCGGCCGCGGGGGCGCGGGCTTCCCCACCGGCATGAAGTGGCAGTTCATCCCGCAGGGCGACGGCAAGCCGCACTACCTCGTCGTCAACGCCGATGAGTCCGAGCCCGGCACCTGCAAGGACATCCCCCTCCTCTTCGCCAACCCGCACTCGCTGATCGAGGGCATGGTGATCGCCTGCCATGCCATCCGCTCCAGCCATGCCTTCATCTACCTCCGCGGCGAGACCGTGCCCGTCCTCCGCAGGCTGCACCACGCGGTCGCCGAGGCGTACGAAGCCGGCTATCTCGGCAAGGACATCATGGGCAGCGGCTTCGACCTGGAGCTGACCGTCCACGCGGGCGCGGGCGCGTACATCTGCGGCGAGGAGACGGCGCTGCTCGACTCGCTCGAAGGCCGCCGCGGCCAGCCCCGGCTGCGGCCCCCCTTCCCCGCGGTCGCCGGCCTCTACGCCTGCCCCACTGTGGTGAACAACGTCGAGTCCATCGCCTCGGTTCCCGCGATCCTGCACAAGGGCAAGGACTGGTTCCGCTCCATGGGCAGCGAGAAGTCCCCGGGCTTCACGCTCTACTCGCTCTCGGGACACGTCGCAGGACCAGGCCAGTACGAGGCGCCCCTCGGTGTCACCCTGCGCCAGCTCCTGGACATGAGCGGCGGCATGCGGCCCGGCCACCGGCTGAAGTTCTGGACGCCCGGCGGCTCCTCCACCCCGCTGCTCACCGACGAGCACCTCGACGTCCCGCTCGACTACGAGGGCGTGGGCGCGGCCGGTTCGATGCTCGGCACCAAGGCGCTGCAGTGCTTCGACGAGACCACCTGCGTCGTGCGGGCCGTCACCCGCTGGACGGAGTTCTACGCCCACGAGTCCTGCGGCAAGTGCACGCCCTGCCGCGAAGGCACGTACTGGCTCGTTCAGTTGCTCCGCGACATCGAGGCAGGCAAGGGCCGGATGGAGGACCTCGACAAGCTGAACGACATCGCCGACAACATCAACGGCAAGTCCTTCTGCGCCCTCGGTGACGGTGCCGCCAGCCCGATCTTCTCCTCACTGAAGTACTTCCGCGAGGAGTACGAGCAGCACATCACCGGCCGCGGCTGCCCCTTCGACCCGGCCAGGTCGACCCTCTGGGCCGACGACCACAAGACCGCCACCACCAAGGGGGTGCACGCGTAAATGACCGTCACGACGAACGCCCCCACCGGAGGCGGGGAGGCGGCGGTGCCGCCGGAGGACCTGGTGTCCCTCACCATCGACGGCATCGAGATCTCCGTCCCCAAGGGGACCCTCGTGATCCGGGCTGCCGAGCTGCTCGGCATCGAGATCCCGCGCTTCTGCGACCACCCGCTCCTCGACCCCGCCGGCGCCTGCCGCCAGTGCATCGTCGAGGTCGAGGGTCAGCGCAAGCCCATGGCGTCCTGCACGATCACGTGCACGGACGGGATGGTGGTGAAGACCCAACTCACCTCGCCCGTGGCCGACAAGGCCCAGCGCGGTGTGATGGAGCTGCTGCTCATCAACCACCCGCTCGACTGCCCGGTCTGCGACAAGGGCGGCGAGTGCCCCCTGCAGAACCAGGCGATGAGCGCGGGCCAGGCCGACACCCGCTTCGAGGGCCAGAAGCGGACGTTCGAGAAGCCCGTCCCGATCTCCACCCAGGTGCTGCTGGACCGCGAGCGGTGCGTGCTGTGCGCGCGCTGCACCCGCTTCTCCAACCAGATCGCGGGCGACCCGATGATCGAGCTGCTGGAGCGCGGCGCGCTGCAGCAGGTCGGCACCGGTGAGGGCGACCCCTTCGAGTCGTACTTCTCCGGCAACACCATCCAGATCTGCCCGGTGGGCGCCCTGACCTCCAAGGCGTACCGGTTCCGCTCCCGCCCGTTCGACCTCATCTCCTCGCCGAGTGTGTGCGAGCACTGCGCGGGCGGCTGCGCGACGCGCACCGACCACCGGCGCGGCAAGGTCATGCGGCGCCTCGCCGCCGACGACCCCGAGGTCAACGAGGAGTGGATCTGCGACAAGGGGCGCTTCGGCTTCCGCTACGCGCAGGGCATCGACCGGCTGACCACGCCGCTCGTCCGCAATGACGACGGCGAGCTGGAGCCCGCGAGCTGGCCGGACGCCCTGGACGTGGCGGCCCGGGGCCTCGCCGACGCCAAGGGCCGTACGGGCGTGCTGACCGGTGGCCGGCTCACCGTCGAGGACGCGTACGCCTACGCCAAGTTCGCCCGTGTCGCCCTCGACACCAACGACATCGACTTCCGCGCCCGCGTGCACAGCGCCGAGGAGGCCGACTTCCTCGCCGCGCATGTGGCAGGGCGGGGGCGCGATCTCGACGGGAGCGGGCTGACGTACAGCGCGCTGGAGAAGGCACCCGCGGTGCTGCTCGTCGGGTTCGAGTCCGAGGAGGAGGCGCCCGGCGTCTTCCTGAGGCTGCGGAAGGCCAACCGCAAGCACGGCCAGCGCACCTTCGCCGTCGCCCCGCACGCCACCCGCGGCCTGACCAAGGCCGGCGGCGTACTGCTCCCGGCCGCTCCCGGTACGGAGACCGCGTGGCTGGACGCCATCGCGAGCGCCTCGGGGCTGGACGGCGACGGTGAGCAGGCCGCGCAGGCACTGCGCGCCACGGGTGCGGTCATCGTCGTCGGCGAGCGGCTGGCGGGCATCCCCGGCGCGCTCACCTCGGCCGTCGGCGCGGCGAACGCGACCGGCGCGACGCTGGTGTGGATCCCGCGCCGCGCGGGCGAGCGCGGAGCGATCGAGGCGGGCGCGCTGCCCGGGCTGCTGCCCGGCGGCCGGCCGGCGACCGACCCGCGGGCCCGCGAGGAGACCGCGGCCGCCTGGGGCATCGGCGGACTCCCGCACCGCCACGGTCGCGACACCGCCCAGATCGTCGAAGCCGCCGTGGGCGGCGAGCTGTCCGCGCTGCTCGTCGCGGGCGTCGAGGTCGCCGACCTCCCCGACCCCGACCGCGCGGTCAAGGCCCTGGACGAGGCGCGCTTCGTGGTCAGCCTCGAACAGCGGCCGAGCGAGGTCACCGATCGGGCGGACGTGGTGCTGCCGGTCGCGGCCGTCGCCGAGAAGGACGGCACGTTCCTCAACTGGGAGGGCCGAGCACGGCTGTTCCGGGCCGCGCTCAAGCCGGACCTGATGGTGCAGCGCCACCGCATGACGGACGCCGTCGTGCTCTCCATGCTCGCCGACGCCATGGACGAGCACCTCGGCCTGCCGGACGTGAGCGCCGTGCGCCGCGAGATGGAGCGGCTCGGCAGCTGGACCGGCCCGTACGCCGCGGGGCCCACGGAGCAGCCGGAGATGCTGCCCCGGCCCGCGGAGGGCGAAGCCGTCCTCGCCGGTCACCGGCTCCTGCTCGACCAGGGCCGCCTCCAGACCGGCGACGAGGCGCTGGCCGGGACCCGGCACGCCGCCGTGGCCCGCCTCTCGGCCGCCACGGCCGAGGAGGCCGGGGTGACCGACGGCGCGCTGCTGCGGATCTCCGGCCCGGCCGGGTCGGTGGAACTCCCGCTCCAGGTGACGCCGATGCCGGACCGGGTGGTGTGGATGCCGCTCAACTCGACGGGCGGCGGAGCGTACCGGGACCTGGGGACCGTGCCCGGCCGACTCGTGAAGATCGCCGCGGCCCCGACGGAGGTTGACGCATGATCCAGATGCTGGCAGCGGAAGACCTGTCGATGTTCGGCCGCGACCCGTGGTGGCTCGTCGTCATCAAGGCCGTCTTCTGCTTCGCCTTCCTCATGGTGACGGTGCTCATCGCGATCGTCTGGGAGCGCAAGGTCGTCGCCTGGATGCAGCGGCGCATCGGCCCCAACCGCCACGGCCCCTGGGGCATGCTCCAGTCCCTCGCGGACGGCATCAAGCTGATGCTCAAGGAGGACCTTGTCGTCAAGCGCGCCGACAAGGTGGTCTTCATCCTTGCCCCGGTGGTCGCCGCGATTCCCGCCTTCATGGCCATCGCGGTGATCCCCTTCGGCCCCGCGGGCAACGAGATCTCCATCCTGGGCCAGCGCACCACCATGCAGCTCACGGACCTGCCGATCGCGGTCCTCTACATCCTCGCGGTCGCCTCCGTCGGCTTCTACGGCATCGTGCTCGCCGGCTGGTCGTCCGGCTCGACGTACCCGCTGCTCGGCGGTCTGCGGTCGGCCGCGCAGCTCATCTCGTACGAGATCGCGATGGGCCTGTCGTTCGCGGCCGTCTTCCTCTACTCCGGGTCGATGTCGACCTCGACGATCGTCGCGGAGCAGCACGACCGCTGGTTCGCGATCCTGCTCCCGGTCTCGTTCCTGGTCTACATCATCTCGATGGTCGGTGAGACGAACCGCCTGCCGTTCGACATGCCGGAGTCCGAGGGCGACCTCGTCGGCGGCTTCAACACCGAGTACTCGTCGATCAAGTTCGCGATGTTCATGCTCGCCGAGTACGTCAACATGGTCACCGTCTCGGCGGTCGCCACCACGCTCTTCCTGGGCGGCTGGATGGCCCCGTACCCCATCAGCGCGTTCTGGGAGGGTGCGAACCACGGCTGGTGGCCGATGCTCTGGTTCACCGTCAAGCTCCAGCTGCTGCTGTTCTTCTTCATCTGGATCCGCGGTTCGCTCCCGCGCGTGCGCTACGACCAGTTGATGAAGCTGGGCTGGAAGGTCCTCATCCCCATCTCGATGGTCTGGGTGATGCTCGTCGCGACCGTACGGGCGCTGCGCAACGAGAACGTGGACTACCAGGAGATCGTGCTGTACGTCGGCGGCGGAGTCGTCGCACTGCTCCTGCTGTCGTTCGTGGTGGACATCTTCCGCGAGCGCGGCGCGAAGGCGACGGAGGCCGAGGCGGGTCCGGAGCCCGCGTTCGACCCGATGGCCGGCGGCTTCCCGGTTCCCCCGCTGCCCGGACAGACCCTGCCACCCGTTCCGCGCCGACGGCCGCGCGACGAGCGCGAGTTGATTGTCAGTGGCGGAGTCGATACTGACCGTGACGGAAAGGAGGCTGACGGTGCCTGACTTCCAGAACCCTGTGGCCGGCTTCGGCGTGACCTTCAAGGCCATGTTCACGAAGCGGCTGACCGAGCAGTACCCGGAGGAGAAGAAGCCCACCGCGCCGCGCTTCCACGGCCGGCACCAGCTCAACCGCCATCCGGACGGGCTCGAGAAGTGCATCGGCTGCGAGCTGTGCGCCTGGGCCTGCCCGGCCGACGCGATCTACGTCGAGGGCGCGGACAACACCGAGGAGGAGCGCTACTCCCCGGGTGAGCGCTACGGCCGCGTCTACCAGATCAACTATCTGCGCTGCATCCTGTGCGGGCTGTGCGTCGAGGCGTGTCCCACCCGCGCGCTGACCATGACCAACGAGTACGAACTCGCCGACCGCAGCCGCGAATCGCTCATCTACACCAAGGAAGAGCTGCTTTCGGGGCTGGACGAGGGCATGGTCGACGCGCCGCACTCGATCTTCCCGGGGATGACCGAGAAGGACTACTACCGCGGTGTGGTCACCGAGGCCGCCCCCGGCACCGAGCGCCAGGTCGCGGTCTCCAAGGGCGAGAAGCCCGAGGACGCCGCCTCGACGACCGGTGAGAACGAGCCGGCGGCAGCGGATCCTGCGGCGCAGAAGGGGGCCGAGGCATGAGCGCGCTCGCCGCCTACTCCACCTCCACCGGCGAGGCCGTCCAGTTCTGGGTGCTGGGCACCGTGGCCGTCATCGGCGCGCTGTGCACGATCCTGATGAAGAAGGCCGTGCACAGCGCGCTGTGCCTGGCCGGCACCATGATCATCCTGGCGGTCTTCTACCTCGCCAACGGCGCGTACTTCCTCGGCGTCGTGCAGGTCGTCGTCTACACCGGCGCCGTCATGATGCTCTTCCTCTTCGTCGTCATGCTGGTCGGCGTCACCGCGTCCGACTCGCTCAAGGAGACGCTGAAGGGCCAGCGCTGGCTGGCGGCGCTCTGCGGGCTGGGCTTCGGCGTCCTCCTGGTCGCCGGTATCGGCAACGCCTCGCTGAAGGACTTCAGCGGACTGGGCCAGGCCAACTCCGGCGGGAACGTGGAGGGTCTCGCGGCCCTCGTCTTCACCAAGTACGTGTTCGCCTTCGAGATCACCGGCGCGCTGCTGATCACGGCGGCCGTCGGGGCGATGGTGCTCACCCACCGCGAGCGCACGGAGCGCGCCGCGACCCAGCGCGAGCAGGCCGAGGCCCGCGTCCGCGCCGGCAAGCAGGTGCCGCCGCTGCCCGCACCGGGTGTCTACGCCCGGCACAACGCCGTCGACATCCCCGGACTGCTGCCCGACGGCACGGTCTCCGACCTGACCGTCAGCGACACGCTGCGGGCCCGGGGCCAGATCCGCGATGTATCGGGCCAGGCGCTCGCCGACCTGGCGGCGCTGGAGCAGCGCGCCGAGGCGCGGCTGGGCCGGCTCGAGCGAGCCGAGGAGGCAGGCAAGTGAACCCGGTCAACTACCTCTACCTGGCTGCTCTGCTGTTCAGCATCGGCGCGGCCGGGGTGCTGATCCGGCGGAACGCGATCGTGGTCTTCATGTGCGTCGAGCTGATGCTGAACGCCTGCAACCTGGCGTTCGTCACCTTCTCGCGGATGCACGGCAACCTCGACGGCCAGATCATCGCGTTCTTCACGATGGTCGTCGCCGCGGCCGAGGTCGTGGTCGGCCTGGCGATCATCGTGATGATCTTCCGCTCCCGCCATTCGGCCTCGGTCGACGACGCCAGCCTGATGAAGCTGTAAGGGGTCGCAACAGTGGACAACCTCATCGGACTTCTCATCGCGGCCCCGCTGCTCGGCGCGGCCGTACTGCTGTGCGGCGGGCGGCGGCTCGACCGGATCGGCCACTGGATCGGCTGCGCGCTCGCCTCGGCGTCCTTCGTCATGGCCGCGGTCCTCTTCTTCCACATGCTGGGACTGGGGGGTGAGGAACGCACCATCCGCGAGCACCTGTTCAGCTGGATCCCGGTCGGCGGCTTCCAGGCCGACGTGGCCTTCCAGCTCGACCAGCTCTCCATGACCTTCGTGCTGCTGATCAGCGGGGTGGGTTCGCTCATCCACTTCTACTCGATCGGCTACATGGAGCACGACGAGCGGCGCCGCCGCTTCTTCGGCTACCTCAACCTCTTCCTCGCGGCGATGCTCCTGCTGGTCCTCGCCGACAACTACCTGCTGTTGTACGTCGGCTGGGAGGGTGTGGGCCTCGCCTCGTACCTGCTCATCGGCTTCTGGCAGCACAAGCCGAGCGCGGCGACGGCGGCCAAGAAGGCTTTCATCGTCAACCGCGTCGGCGACATGGGCCTGTCCATCGCGATCATGATCATGTTCGTGACCTTCGGGACGTTCGCCTTCCAGCCCGTGCTGGACTCGGTCGGCGAGACGAGCGAGGGCACGCTCACCGCGATCGGGCTCATGCTGCTGCTCGGCGCCTGCGGCAAGTCCGCCCAGGTGCCGCTCCAGTCCTGGCTCGGTGACGCGATGGAGGGCCCGACCCCGGTCTCGGCCCTCATCCACGCCGCCACCATGGTGACCGCCGGCGTCTACCTCATCACCCGCTCCGGGGCGATCTTCAACGCCTCTCCGGACGCACAGATCGCGGTGGTCACGGTCGGCGCGGTCACGCTCCTCTTCGGTGCGATCGTCGGTTGCGCGAAGGACGACATCAAGAAGGCCCTGGCGGGCTCGACGATGTCCCAGATCGGCTACATGATCCTCGCCGCGGGCCTCGGCCCCATCGGCTACGTCTTCGCGATCATGCACCTGGTCACCCACGGCTTCTTCAAGGCCGGGCTCTTCCTCGGCGCCGGTTCGGTCATGCACGGCATGAACGACGAGGTGGACATGCGGAAGTACGGGGGCTTGAGGAAGTACATGCCGATCACCTTCGTCACCTTCGGGCTCGGCTATCTGGCGATCATCGGCTTCCCCGGTCTGTCCGGCTTCTTCTCCAAGGACAAGATCATCGAGGCGGCGTTCGCCAAGGGCGGCACTGAGGGCTGGATCCTCGGCGGTGCGGCCCTGCTGGGCGCGGCCATCACCGCGTACTACATGACGCGCGTGATGGTGATGACCTTCTTCGGCGAGAAGCGGTGGCATCCGGATGCCGAGGGCAACGAGCCGCACCCGCACGAGTCGCCGAAGTCGATGACCATCCCCATGATCATCCTGGCGTTCGGATCGGTCTTCGCGGGCGGGCTGTTCAGCATCAACGAAGCGTTCGTGAAGTGGCTCGAACCGGTCACCCAGTTCGAGCACGGGCACTCGCCGCTCAGTGCGACCACCGTCACCACGGCGACGGTCGTCGTGATGCTGCTCGGCGTGGGCCTCGGCTGGGCGCAGTACGGTCGCCGGCCGGTGCCGGTCACCGCGCCGCGCGGTTCGCTGCTGACCCGTGCCGCCCGCCGCGATCTGCTGCAGGACGACTTCAACCACGCCGTCCTGGTCAAGCCCGGCGAGTATCTGACGCGCGGTCTGGTCTACCTCGACCACAGCGCCGTCGACGGTGTGGTGAACGGGACAGCGGCCTCGGTCGGAGGTCTGTCGGGCCGGATGCGCAAGATGCAGAACGGCTTCGTCCGCACCTACGCGGTCTCGATGTTCGGCGGCGCGGCGGTCCTCGTCGCCGCGACCCTGCTGATGAGGGCGGTCTGATCGATGTCATTTCCCCTGCTGACGCTCACGGCCGCGGTGCCCGCCATCGGTGCCGTCGCCACGGCCGCCGTGCCGGCCGCGAAGCGCACCGCCGCGAAGTGGCTTGCGCTGGGCTTCTCGCTCGCCACGCTCGTGCTGGCGGCGGTCGTCCTCGTACGGTTCGAACCGGGCGGCGCGCGCTACCAGTTGACCGAATCCCATGCCTGGATCGCGGACTTCGGAGTCCGGTACGAGCTGGGTGTGGACGGGATCGGGGTGTCCCTGGTCGCCCTGACGGCTCTGCTCATCCCCTTCATCATCATGGCGGGCTGGCATGACGCCGACCCCCTGGAGGAGGAGGCGCCCAACCGCCGGTGGCGGCCGACCCAGGGCTTCTTCGCGCTGATCCTGATGGTCGAGGCGATGGTGATCCTCTCCTTCGAGGCCACCGACGTCTTCCTCTTCTACATCTTCTTCGAAGCCATGCTCATCCCGATGTACTTCCTCATCGGCGGTTTCGGGGACAGGGCGGGCGCCCACGGTGAGGACGAGGCGAGCAAGCAACGCAGCTACGCCGCCGTGAAGTTCCTCCTGTACAACCTCGCCGGCGGTCTCATCATGCTGGCCGCCGTCATCGGGCTCTTCGCCATCACCGCCGACGACCTCGGCCAGGGCACGTTCTCCCTCCAGGAGATCGTCCAGGCGCGGGCGAACGGCGACCTCACCATGGCGACGTCCACCGAGCGGTGGCTGTTCCTGGGCTTCTTCTTCGCGTTCGCGGTCAAGGCGCCGCTCTGGCCGCTGCACACCTGGCTGCCGAACGCGATGGGGGAGTCCACCGCGCCCGTCGCCGTCCTCATCACCGCGGTCGTCGACAAGGTCGGCACTTTCGCGATGCTCCGCTACTGCCTCCAGCTCTTCCCGGAGGCGTCGAAGTGGGCCACACCGGTGATCATCGCGCTGGCGCTGGTGAGCATCGTCTACGGCGCGCTGGTCGCGGTCGGCCAGCGGGACATCAAGCGTCTGGTCGCCTACGCGTCGGTCTCCCACTTCGGCTTCATCATCCTGGGCATCTTCGCGATGACCACCCAGGGCCAGGGCGGTGCGACGCTCTACATGGTCAACCACGGGATCTCGACCGCGGCGCTGATGCTGGTCGCGGGCTTCCTGATCTCGCGCCGCGGCTCGCGTCTGATCGCCGACTACGGCGGTGTGCAGAAGGTGGCGCCGGTCCTCGCCGGCACCTTCCTCATCGGCGGTCTGGCCACGCTCTCACTGCCGGGGCTCGCGCCGTTCGTCAGTGAATTCCTGGTCCTGGTCGGCACGTTCAGCCGCTATCCGGTGGCGGGGATCATCGCGACCTTCGGCATCGTGCTCGCCGCGCTGTACGTCCTGGTGCTCTACCAGCGCACCATGACGGGGCCGGTCAAGGAGGACGTCCGGGGCATGCCCGACCTCAAGGTTCGTGAACTGGCGGTCGTCGCCCCGCTGATCGCATTGCTGATCTTCCTGGGCGTCTACCCGAAGCCGGTCGCGGACATCGTCAACCCGGCGGTCGACCACACGATGTCCGTGGTGGACGAACACGACCCCAAGCCTGACGTTCCGGTACGAGACCTGGAGGCCGCGAAGTGATCGCCGTGGCAGACGCAAGTGTTGTCCACAGCCTGTGGACAACGGCGGCAGAGGCTCCCCAGAAGATCCCGGCCCCCGACATCGAGTACGGGCAGCTCGCCCCGACGCTGATCGTGCTCGGTGCCGCCATCGTCGGCGTGCTCGTCGAGGCTTTCCTGCCGCGCCGCAGCCGCTACTACACCCAGCTCATGGTGTCGCTGACCGGCCTTGCCGCGGCCTTCGCGGCGGTCGTCGGGCTGGCCGCGGGGGGCTACTCGGACACCAAGTCGCGGATCGCCGCCATGGGTGCCGTCGCGGTGGACGGCCCCGCCCTCTTCTTGCAGGGCACGATCCTGCTGGTCTCCCTGGTCGCCGTCTTCACCTTCGCCGAACGGCGGCTGGAACCGGCGGCGCACGGCAAGGAGGTCGACTCCTTCGCGCCGTCGGCCGCCGCCACACCGGGCGGACCGGCCGAACAAGACGCGGTCAAGGCCGGGTTCACCACCACCGAGGTGTTCCCGATGCTGCTCTTCGCGGTCGGCGGCATGCTGATCTTCCCCGCCGCGAACGATCTGCTGACCCTCTTCGTCGCCCTCGAGGTCTTCTCGCTCCCGCTCTACATCCTGTGTGCGCTGGCCCGGCGTCAGCGGCTGCTGTCGCAGGAGTCGGCGATGAAGTACTTCCTCCTCGGCGCCTTCTCCTCGGCGTTCCTGCTGTTCGGCATCGCGCTGATCTACGGCTACGCGGGCACCGTCACGTACTCCGGTATCGCCGATGTCGTGGACGGCACCGCGCGGGAGATCACCCCCGCCCTCGCGGGGACCATGGGCAACGACGTGCTGCTGCTGATCGGCGGAGCGATGGTGCTGATGGGACTGCTCTTCAAGGTCGGCGCCGTGCCGTTCCACATGTGGACCCCGGACGTCTACCAGGGCGCCCCGACCCCCGTCACCGGCTTCATGGCGGCGGCGACGAAGGTGGCCGCGTTCGGCGCGCTGCTCCGCCTGCTGTACGTCGTGCTGCCGGGCATGCGCTGGGACTGGCGGCCGGTGATGTGGGGCGTCGCGATCATCACCATGCTGGTCGGTGCGATCGTGGCGGTCACCCAGACCGATGTGAAGCGCCTGCTGGCCTACTCCTCGATCGCCCACGCGGGCTTCATCCTGGCCGGTGTCATCGCGGCCACCCCGGACGGCGTCTCCTCGGTGCTGTTCTACCTGGCCGCGTACTCCTTCGTGACGCTCGGCGCCTTCGCGGTCGTCACGCTGGTGCGCGACGCGGGCGGCGAGGCCACGCACCTGTCCAAGTGGGCCGGGCTCGGGCGCCGTTCGCCCCTGGTGGCGGCGGTCTTCGCGGTCTTCCTGCTGGCCTTCGCAGGTATCCCGCTGACCTCCGGCTTCTCCGGCAAGTTCGCCGTCTTCAAGGCGGCGGCCGAGGGCGGTGCCGGGGCGCTGGTCGTCGTCGGTGTGATCTCGTCGGCGATCGCGGCGTTCTTCTACATCCGCGTCATCGTGCTCATGTTCTTCCAAGAGCCGAAGCCGGAAGGACCCACGGTCGCCGTGCCCAGTCCGATGACGATGGCCGCGATCGCGATCGGCGTCGCGGTGACGGTCGTGCTCGGTGTCGCGCCGCAGTACTTCCTGGATCTGGCGGGCCAGGCGGGTGTGTTCGTGAGGTAGCGGTTCACAGCGGCTACCTCTCCTGTACGCGGGCGATGCCCCGGAGCCGAACCGGCTCCGGGGCATCGCCCGTTCTTGTCCCCGCCGGCTTGCTGACCCCCCGTTGGTCCGTGTGGACGTAGGCCGTCTGAGGGAGACCCCTGGTTCTCGCCATGTCCGGAGGAATCCGCGGCCCGTTGAAGGGCGGGGGTGGAGCGGGTCCAGAGTTCCGAGTGCTCTTAGGAGACATGGTGCAGATGCAGAAGTTCATGAGGGCCACCATGGTGGTCTTGGCGGTGGGCGGGCTGGTGTCCGCAGGTTCCGGGATCGCCTTCGCCGACGACGACCGTGGCGCCTAAGCCGTCGGCGGCTCCTCGGCTGCCGGCGCGGTGTTCCAGCAGAACACCGCCCAGGAGCACCGGCAGAACAACAGCTGTGCCAACCCCGTTGGCACGACCGGTGAGCCGCTGCTGACAGGAAGCCGGGCGGACACCCGCTGTGCAACGGGGGACGCCTCCTTCAACAAGCACACGGTGACCGAGGGGCGCGGCGCGCACGCCAGTGGCGGTTCCACGCCGGGCCAGGTGGTCCAGCAGAACACCGCACAGAAGGGTCGGCAGAACAACAGCTGCGCCAGTCCCCTCGGGCTCAACTCCACCCTGAACGGCGGTCGTGTGGACGGGCGGTGCGTCAGCAAGGACCTCTCCGGCAGCGAGCACACCGTGACCAGGACCGGTGGAGCTCGTACGGAGGGTGGTTCCGACGTGCTCGGCGGCGTGACCCAGCAGAACACGGCGCAGGAAGGGCGGCAGAACAACAGTTGTGACCAGCCCGCCTTCGAGTCGTTCACCGTCAACGGCGGCCGAGCGGATCGTCGATGCGGGAACCGCGACCGGTCCTACACCGGGCACAGCCTCGTCGAGAGTGAGGGCGCCCGCACGACGGGCGGTTCCACCACGGGGTTCAACGTGAACCAGCAGAACGCGGCGCAGGAGGGGCGGCAGAACAACAGCTGCGACAACCGCAACACCGGCGGGATCGACCCGACGGGTGGCCGGGTGGACAGCGCGTGCGGGAACGGGGACCGGTCGCACACCAAGTACAGCGTGGTCAAGGGCGGCGGCGCGGAGACGACCGGTGGTTCCAGCGAGACCCTCTCCGTGTTCCAGCAGAACTCGGCGCAGGAAGGTCGGAACAACAACAGTTGCGACAACGCCAGCAGTGGCGAGATCACCCTGACCGGTGGCCGGGTGGGGAGCAAGTGCAGGAACGGTGACCGGTCGGACACCGAGCACAGCGTCGTCAAGGGCGGTGGTGCGCAGACGACCGGTGGTTCCGCCACCGCAGCCGTGAGCCAGCAGAACTCGGCACAAGAGGGTCGGCAGAACAACAACTGCGCCGACACCAACAACCTCGACGCCACCATCACAGGTGGCCGCGCGCATGCCCGTTGCACCACGGTGGACGACTCCGCCACTCTGGGCTCCGCGGAGTTCGGCGGTGGTGCCGAAGCCGCAGGCGGCACCAGCGGGGCGTCCTTGTTCCAGCAGAACATCGCCCAGGAAGGCCGGCAGAACAACGACTGCGCCAACCTCAACAACCTGACCCTCACCACCTCCGGCAGCCGTACCGACAACCAGTGCGTTGCGTTCGACCGCTCCAAGAGCATCGGCTCCGTCTACCAGTAGACGACGGCACGGCATCGGAAAGGTCCTTGAAGGGCCCTGTGCCTCGATCGGCCCCGTCCGGTACTCCACCGGGCGGGGCCGTCGTCCTTCCGTCGAGCGGTGATCTTTCGGGGCGGGGTCACTGCGGTGAAGCGTTATAGAGGACATTTCTCCGCATTGCGGGTCGTTGGTCGTTCGTTCACCGCCGGATGCCAAGGTTGCGTGCGTGAACCTCCCACAGTCGCAGGGCCGTTACGGCCACCCGGCCGTCCCCACCCGCCGGGTCACCCAGGTCGTCGCCCACCGCGGTGCCTCCCACGACCACCCCGAGCACACTCTCGCCGCCTACGCACAGGCCATCGAGGACGGCGCCGACGCGCTGGAGTGCGATGTCCGCCTGACGCGTGACGCGCGTCTGGTGTGCGTCCACGACCGTCGCGTGGACCGTACGTCGGACGGCCGCGGCGCCGTCTCCGCGCTGACCCTGGACGAGCTCGACCGGTTCGACTTCGGCTCCTGGAAGGGCGGCGATGCCGAGCCCTCGCGGATCCTCGCCTTCGACGAACTGCTGGCGCTGGCCACGTCCGCGCCCCGCCCCGTCGGCATCGCCGTCGAGACCAAGCACCCCACTCGCTGGGCCGGCCGCGTCGAGCAGGAACTCGTACGCCAGCTACGGCTGTTCGGGCTCCACCGGCCCCGGCCGGGGGAGCCGGCGAGGGTGCGGCTGATGAGCTTCTCCCGGACCGCTCTGCGCCGGCTCGCGACCCTGGCGCCGGGGCTGCCGCGGGTGCTGCTCACCGAGCGCAGACCGCTCCCGGGCAGGGCAGCGGCCCTGCCGCACGGTGTCCGGATCGCTGGCCCGGGCATCGATCTCGTACGGGCCCGGCCCGATCTCGTACGGCGGTTGCGGGTGGCGGGACACCGGGTGCACGTGTGGACGGTGGACGAGCCGGAGGACGTGGAGCTGTGCCTGCGGCTCGGCGTGGAGACGCTGATCACCAACCGCCCGCGCCAGGTCCTGGAGCAGATCGGCAACCGCTGAACCGGCCCACGGGCGGGGTGGGGTGTCGCTGCATTCCGGCGGGCCTCCCGGACCGTCGCCTGCCGGTTTCGGCGGTACGTCTCCGGCGCCGTGCGCGGACAGCGGCAGGGGGACGATGCCGTGGCGTCGTCCCCCTGTACCGGGCCGGAGAGTGCTCGGCAGCCTCGAAGTGCCGGGTCACAGCCCGTCCCGATGTACTCCCGACCGGGGATGTCCCGGCCCGGCTACCGTCTCGGTCCCGCGATGGCGTAGGCCGCGGTGCCGACGACCGCGAGGACCAGGGCCGTCCAGGTGCCCGTCGCCGTGCCGGGCGGCAGCAGCATCCAGTTCGCCACCTCCAACGGCACATTCGTCGGTGAAGGGGCGAAGAGCGAGAACGACAGCCAGGCGACCGGCGGCGTCCACGCGAGGTGCGCCCCGCACATCGCCGCCCCGAGGGCGACGAGTCCCATCAGCCCGGCGCAGTCGCGGATGATGAACGCGGTGGTGGCCAGTTCATCGCCCACGGTCCGCACCGCCAGCAGCACCGCGCAGACGACCGTGCCGATCAGCAGGACATGCGCCGCCCTGCGGGGAACCCAGCGGATCGCTGCCGTCCGGTCCAGGGCGAGGTCCTGCCCGCCGAGCCCGATCGAGGCCGCCGTCACCCCCGCCGTGAGGGCGAGTACGGGCAACTGCGGATCACCGGGCCCCCCGTCGCCGTCCTGGGCAAGGGCCCCCACGGCCAGCGCGCTGATCACCACCGCGGCGAGCGACGCGGGAACCTGCCGCGAGCGTGCGTAGAGGGTCAGCCATCTCACGGGGACCCACCGCCGGCCAGCACGGAGAGCGGGTCGGCCTTGCAGGAGAGCGCGGCGGCGTGCGCGGCCTTGAGCCGCGAGAGCTGTTCGGCCCGCGGCAGCGCCTTGAGCTTCTTCCATACCGGTTCGGCCAGCGCGGTCAGGTCTCGCAGGCGGTGCTGGGTGCCGCGGAGCGGTTCGAGGTCCCCGAGGACCCAGCCGGCCGCGACGCCCTGCGCGGCGGTTTCGCTGGGCATGCCGCTGCGTGTGACGGCGGTGCGGGGCTGACAGTGCGGCGCCATGCCTTGGGCGAGCATGGCGCGGGTCAGGTCCTCGCCCTTGGTGTCGGCGATCGCCCCGTCGTCGAAGTCGACGAGCACGGACGTGCGGGACCGTTCGAGCGTGGCGCTGGATGCCCGTAGGGCGGTGTTCTCCCGGATCGAGACCGGCGCCTGGCTGCCCAGGGCGTCGTGCAGCAGGCGCAGTGCCTTCTTTCCGGGGCCCACGATGTCGCCGAGTCGTGCCTGGTGCGCCTTCGTCACGCACACCGGGCCGTCGCACACCATCGCCGCGGCGGCCTCGTCGACGACGTACGTCCGGCGCGGGTCGGAGGGGAGGACGAGCAGAGCGATCGCCGCGCCCGCAAGGAGGGGGGTCAGGGCGAGCAGCCGGGTGCGCGGGGCCGCGGCGATGAGCAGCGCGAAGCCCGTCGCCGCCATGCCGAGCAGCCAGACCGTCTGCCCGACGTGCACGGAGGCGGAGAGCGTGAGGAGCATCTCGCTGACCTGCGCCACAGCCGGTGACAGCAGCGAGACGCGGTTCGGCACCGCGGCCTCCGGCACCGCCGATGCCTCCGACACCCGCAGGAGGTTGGTGAACACAAAGGCGCCCACGGCCATGGCGGGCGGGGTGAGCGCGGATGGCAGGGCCCGCCCGACTCCCATGCCGAGCACGGCCCCCGCGACGAGGGAGAGTGCCCCCACCAGCGAAATGGGCAGCCATCCGAGGTGCATGTATTCGGTGCCGGCGACCACCTGGACCCCACCCACGACAACGAGGAGTGCAAAAGCCGAGGCCAGAGTGAGGGCAGTCGCGCCCGCCAGCGTGGCCGCGCGGTGCCGGGCGGGTCGCGGCGTGCTCGTCAGCAGTTCGTACATCCCGGAGCGGCGGTCACGCAGCCCCTGGAGTGCCCCGAGCCCGACGGCGATCGGCCACAGCAGGATCAGCAGGGAGCGGGTCCACATGGCCAGGGACGTCCACTGGGCCGTCCACCCCGCGGTACCGCTCCACCACAGTCCGGGAATCAGGTACAGGAACGCCAGCGCGGCCGCCAGGATCACGACGCCGGCCAACGGGGCGACGGAGCGCTTCAGTTCGATGCGCAGGACACGGGTGTTCACCAGGCGTTCCTTCCCTGCTCGGGGCCCAGAAGCAGCGCCGAGTAGCCGCGCTCCAGCGGGCTGTCGCCCACGTGCTCGGGGCCGCCCACCGAGGCCAGCTCGTCCGGGGGGCCCTGGAAGACCAGCCGGCCCTCGGCGAAGAGCACCACGTCGGTGCAGGCGGCGGCCACGTCCTCCACCAGGTGGGTGGAGACGACCACGCACGTGTCCTTGCCCAGCTCCTGCAGCAGTTCGCGGAAGCGCAACCGCTGCGCCGGGTCCAGGCCGACGGTCGGTTCGTCCAGCAGCAGGATCGTCGGGTCGTTGACGATGGCCTGGGCGATGCCGACCCGTCGCACCATGCCGCCCGACAGGGCCTTCATCCGGTCGTCGGCGCGGTCCGCAAGGCCGACCCGCTCCACCGCGCGCTGGACAGCCGCGGGGATGTCGGCCTTGGGCACCTCCTTCAGCCACGCCATGTACTCGACGAACTCGCGCACCGTGAAGCGCTTGTAGTAGCCGAACTCCTGCGGCAGGTAGCCGATCCGGCGGCGCAGCGCACGGTGCTCGCCCATGCCGCCCGCGGATTCGCCGAGCAGGTGCAGGGTTCCCTCGGTGGGGCGCAGCACGGTGGCCAGCGCCCGGATGAGGGTCGTCTTGCCTGCCCCGTTGGGGCCGAGCAGACCGTGTACGCCCGTGCCCAGCGACAGGTCGAGCCCGTCGACGGCCATCCGATTTCTGCCGACCCTGACCTTCAGCCCGGCGGCCTGGATCTCCCAGGCGTAGGCAGTCGGTGCGATGTCGGCCGCGCTCACCGCGCGCATCATGTGGTGTTCCTCTCCGATGGTCAACGATGGGCTCCCAGCACGGAGTACGCGCCCCTGCGGGCGAACACGACACCGATGCCGAGCGCGAGGATCAGCCCCCACACGGGCAGACCGGCCGTTTGCAGGGCGATGGTCGTACGGCTCGCGGCCAGGGTCGGCGCCACGATCACGGTGGCCCACACGGCCACCAGTCCGACGGCGGCGCGGGTCACGCCGACGACACCCCCGAGCGCCAGGGTCGCGGAGGTGAAGGCCAGACAGGGCAGCAGCCACTGCGCGGCCATCACCCCCGTCGCCCATCCGCCCGCCAGCAGCGCGGGGATGACCACGGCGAGCACGGACGCGGTGCGTCGCAACACCAGATAGAGCCCGGCCCTGGGCACGGATGCCGTCAGCTCGTACGCCGGGTCCATGCCGCGCGACCAGGACGCCGCGACGCCGAGTACGGGCAGGACCGGGGCGAGCAGCAGCACGAACGACACGTCGCCGGTGCCCGTGTCGACCAGGTCGAGAAGGAGCGCGAGGAGTGCCACGCTCATGACCATGGTCAGCCACGGCACCATCGTCGGCGTCAGCCACCTCGACAGCCGCGCCGACCAGCGCCGTTGGCGCGGCATCGCCGCGGTGGCGGCCAACTGGGGCGCGAGGTCGGACCACACGGTGTCGACGAGCGCCGCCACGGCGGGCGCCTGTGCGGTGACGGCGGCCGACAGCCGGTCGCGGCAGACCCGGCACGCTTCCAGGTGGGCCTCCAGGGCCCACACCTCGTCGGTGGCGAGGTCCGTGTCGCCGCGCGCGTAGCCGTCGATGATCCGCGTCGACGCGTGTTCCCCGCTCATGTCAGCGCCTCCCTCATCGCGATCCGGGCCCGGCGGGCACGGGTCTTGACCGTGCCCTCGGGCAGCCCGAGCAGGACAGCGGTCTCTCGCACGGACAGCCCGTCGAGCACCATGGCCTGCAGTACCTGTCTGAGCTCCGGCGCGAGGCGCCGCAGCGCGTCCCCGACATCACCGCCGACGGTCGCCGCGAGCGCCTCCTCCTCGGCGGCGGGCGCCACGGGCTGCGAGGCTGCCGCGGGCGGCGGCTCCGCGTGGTGAGCCCTGCGCCTGAACGCGTCGATCAGCCGGCGCGCGGCGATCGTCCACAGCCAGCCGACAGCCGTCCCTCCGGCCGCAGTTCCGGCGAACGCGCCCGCTGCGCGCCACACCGCCAGATACGTCTCCTGCATGACCTCGGCAACGATCTGCTCGTCCGCGCAGCGGCGGCGCAGCCGCACCGCCAGCCACGGTGACGTAAGCCGGTACAGCTTCTCGAATGCGGCACGGTCGCCTTTTGCCACGAGCCGGACGAGACGCTCCTCGTCCGGTTCGTGCTGCGCTGCCGCCCTGACTGATCTCACGCCTTCTAGACGCCCGGCCAGGACGGAAGGTTTTCTCGCGGATGTGATCTGCGCCATGTGCGAGGTCTCCTCGGGCACTCTGCGGCGGGTCCCCTGCCGAGACACTCACGAGTGCGGTCATGGGCTCGCAGCGTCAAGACGCCGATCACCGACCGCCCGCGCCAGGTCGTGGAGCGGATCGGGAATCGCTGAACCGGCCGGAGTACGGCGCCGGTTCAGCGGGCGGGGGTTCCGGTCTCGGCGCTCCGGAGCGCTGGGGCGGAAGCGGAATGCCCAGCAGTCACCGGAAGAGGAGCCGCACTGCCCGGGGACGCCGGTGACCGGCCGCATTGCACGAGACCGCGTGCAGATGCCCGCGCTCTTCCTGCCGGTTGGCGGTCTGCGTAAGGGGCCGGCGCAGTGCTCGCGCAGCCGCGCTTCGTTCACCACCGGCTGGAACTCGCGGTGGTGGAGCGCGTCGTCGCCGACGTGGTCGCCGCCCTCCGGAACGGAACCGTCGATGAGACAGGGGCGCTGTGGTGCCCCACGGGCCGATCGCGGGAGAGGGGAGAGGCCCATGTCACGCGGACCGTACGGCCGTTGATGCGGCGGGTGCTCGCGGTCACCGGCCCGCCGCCCCTCCACGCCTCTCAGTGCCGCGCCCACCCGCCGCCTCTCGGCGACGGGTGGGCGCGTGTGTCTGCTGGAGCAGCGCGAAGGCCGCCCCGGTGCCTGCCGGCCTACTGGTCCGCCGCGGGCAGGACGCGGCCCGAGACCTCGCCGAGGCCGATGCGGCTGCCGCCCGGGCCCGGGGCCCACGCCGTCAGCGTCACCTCGTCCCCGTCCTCCAGGAACGTCCGCTTGCCGTCCGGCAGTTCCACCGGGTCGCGCCCCGACCACGTCAGCTCCAGCAGGCACCCGCGCTGCTCCGGCTCCGGGCCGGAGACGGTGCCGGAGGCGAAGAGATCGCCTGTGCGCAGCGAGGCACCGTTGACCGTCATATGGGCGAGCTGCTGTGCCGCGGTCCAGTACATCGTCGAGAAGGGAGGCTCGGAGATCGGGTGGCCGTTGATCGAGACCGTGATCCGCAGGTCCAGCCCGCCGGGCTCCAGGTCGGCGTCGTCCAGGTACGGCAGCAGCGCGTGATCCCGGGCCGGTGGCGTCGTACGGGCCGCGTCCAGCGCCTCCAGCGGGGTGACCCACGGGGAGACGGACGTGGCGAAGGACTTCCCGAGGAAGGGCCCGAGCGGCACGTACTCCCACGCCTGGATGTCCCGCGCCGACCAGTCGTTGAGCAGGCACACACCGAAGACGTGATCACGGAAGGCGGTCTGCGGGACCCGCTCCCCGAGCGCCGACGGCGTGCCGACGACGAAGCCGACCTCCGCCTCGATGTCCAGGCGCAGCGAGGGCCCGAAGGAGGGCGCCGGGTCGGAGGGTGCCTTGCGCTGGCCACACGGCCGTACGACCGGAGTGCCGGAGACGACGACGGTGCCGGCCCGCCCGTGGTAGCCGATGGGCAGGTGCTTCCAGTTGGGGGTGAGCGGCTCGCCGTCGGGCCGGAAGATCCGGCCGACGTTGGTGGCGTGGTGCTCGCTGGCGTAGAAGTCGACGTAGTCGGCGACCTCGAAGGGGAGGTGCAGGGTGACGTCGGTCAGGGGGTGCAGGAACGGTTCGATCGCCGGGTAGCCGAGCCAGGTGCGGATGTCGGCGCGCACGGCCTGCCAGACGGGGCGGCCCGCGGCCATCAGGGCCCCCAGGGTGGGGTGGGCCAGCAGATCCGAATGCGGGGAGCCCAGTGCCGTCGCCGCCGTGTGGACGTCCAGGACGTGGTCGCCGTAGCGCACACCGATACGGCGCCTGCCGGGCTCGTCCGCCGTGCTGAAGACGCCGTACGGGAGATTGCTCAGACCGAAGAGATCGCCTTCGGGAAGATTGAGCGGGCTCCGCTCGGGCTGCTCAAGCTGCTCGGGCATGGATCGGTGCCTCGCCTTCCTGTCCGCCGGGTGGCCGGTCCCACAGGTTACGGCCTGGCGGCGGACCGCGGGCCGATAGGCAGTGAATCACCAATGCACATCACATGCTGGGAAAAAGCAGTGCTGGCGTGGGAAGTTCCGCACGCGCCGGGGGAGGCTCCGTATGCGACCCGGAAGGCTCCGTACGCCCCCCCGGGGAGGCTTCCGTCCACCCCCGCCATCGCCCGGTTCGTGCGGGTTCCGTGCTCGCGGCCCGGGGCCCGCGCTGCGCCGTATGGCCGAGCGCACATGCCCTGCGCCTCGGTGTCACCGGTGGTCGAGGTGGTGTTCCGGTGGCCGGGCCCATCGGACGGACGGCCGCCCGCTGTGATCCACAGGCGACCGGATACGCTGCCAGTGGTGACAGCGACAGATCGACATTGCGTGCAGGTCGTTTGCAGACAGGAGACCCCCTCGTGACCGTCGTCGGGCCATTCGGGCTGAGCGTGCGGGACCAGGCTCTGGAAGCCGATGTCCAGGCCGGGTTGGCGGCTGTCGAGGAGGGCCTGCTGGAGGCCACCAAGAGTGAGGTGCCCTTCATCACCGAGGCCGCACAGCACTTGGTGAAGGCCGGCGGCAAGCGGTTCCGCCCCCTGCTGGTGATGCTCGCGGCGCAGTTCGGCGACAGCCACGCCCCGGGCGTCGTCCCGTCCGCCGTGGTCGTCGAGCTGACGCATCTGGCCACGCTCTACCACGACGACGTCATGGACGAGGCCGACGTACGGCGCGGGGTGGCCAGCGCGAATGCGAACTGGGACAACTCGGTCGCGGTGCTGACCGGCGACTTCCTCTTCGCCCGCGCCTCCCACATCCTTGCCGACCTCGGCCCCGAGGCGGTCCGCATCCAGGCCGAGGCGTTCGAGCGGCTGGTGACCGGCCAGATCCTGGAGACGGCCGGGCCGCGTGACGGCCGTGACCCCGTCGACCACTACCTCGACGTCCTCGCGGGCAAGACCGGCTCGCTGGTGGCGGTCTCCGGGCGCTTCGGCGCGATGATGTCCGGCGCCGACGAGCGCGTCGTCGACATCCTGACCCAGTACGGCGAGCGGCTCGGCATCGCCTTCCAGCTCGCCGACGACGTGCTCGACATCGCGAGCGACAGCCACGAGTCCGGCAAGACGCCGGGCACGGACCTGCGCGAGGGCATTCCGACGCTGCCCGTGCTGCACCTGCGGGCGCGGGCGGCCGCCTCGGGCGACCCTGCCGACCAGGAGCTGTGCGCGCTGCTCGACGGGGACCTGACGGACGACGCGCGCCACGCGGAGGCGCTGCACAGGCTGCGTGCCCACCCGGCGCTCGAGCAGGCCCGCCGGGACACCGTCCGCTACGCGGAGGAGGCGCGCGCCATGCTGGGGCCGCTGCCGACGAGCCCGGCGCGGGCGGCGCTGGAGGAGCTGTGCGACGCGGTGGTGCACCGCGCGGGCTGACCGCGGGTCCGGGGCCGGGGCCGGTGTGGATCGGGGCCGGGACGACGGCCGGGCGTCGGGTGTTCGTGTTGAGGCGTCGTCACATTGCTTGTTCCGCCGAGCTGTCACGGACCGGCACCGGCACCGGCGTCACGGAGTCCGGCACTCCGCGGTACGTCCCGTCCCTCCGGGGTGCCACCCGCTCCGCCCCCTAGGGGATGCTCCGCCGTACGCGGTAGATCCTCCCCCGGGCGGATGGCGCGTCTCATCCCCCAGACGTATGCGGAGTTGATCCCGTCGGCTGACGCCCCGGCGTGGCCGGTTTGGTGGGATTAGTAGCACCAGCGCGGCGGACTAGGGTGACAATATGCGCGACGTGCCCCGGCTCGACGCAACGACCGCCGCCGACACGGAGGTAGGGCAGATGTCAGGTAAGCGACCGACGCAGGCCAACGACGCTTGGAATGTCGACGACGCTGCGGTGCCGCGGAGCCGCAGAGCCGCCCGTTACGCGGTGCCGGTCGCGGTCGCGGGAATCGCGGCGGCCACGATCGGACTCGTGCCGGCGTTCGCCGGCTCCGGCGACCCCGACCTTCCGAAGATCTCGGCCGAGGATCTCGTCGCCAAGGTCGCCGCCTCCGACACGGAGCAGATGTCCGGCACCGTCAAGGTCAAGACGGACCTCGGACTGCCGTCGCTTCCGGGCATGGGCTCGGGCGGTGGCTCCGCCCTCTTCGGCGGCGGGGACAAGGGCAAGGGCGGCGGGACCGCGGATCCGCAGTCGAAGCTGATGGAACTCCTGTCCGGCTCCCACACGTTGAGGGTCGCCACGGACGGACCCGACAAGCAGCGCGTCTCGATCATCGACGATGCAGCCGAGTACAGCCTCATCCACAACGGCGACGAGGTCTGGGCGTACGACTCCGCCGACAACGCCGCCTACCACGCGACCGCGCCCGAGGGCACCGGGACCGACGGGAAGAACGGCGACCGAGGGCACCGCCCGCCGCGCGGCGACGCGGCGGACGCGACGCCGCAGCAGCTCGCGAAGGAGGTGCTGAAGGCCGCGGACGGTACGACGTCCATCACGGTCGACGGCACGGCGAAGGTCGCCGGGCGCGACGCGTACCAGCTCGTGATCAAGCCCAAGCAGAAGGAGTCCACGATCGGTGCGTTCCGCATCGCCGTGGACGCGGAGAACGGTGTACCGCTGAAGTTCACGCTCTCCCCGAAGTCCGGCGGCGGGCCGGTGTTCGACGCGGGCTTCACCAGCGTCGACTTCGCCAAGCCGGACGCGAAGACCTTCGAGTTCACCCCGCCCAAGGGCACCGAGGTCACCGAGCAGAAGGACGACTCCGCAAAGGCGTCCGAGCGCGGGACGGACGTGCCGGTCCAGCCGTCGTCACCCCGTGGCGGCCTCCCGGAGCTGGCGGGACTCGGCGGCTCGGGTGAGGGATGGGCGACCGTCGTCCGGGTCAAGGACCCGGAGGGCGGCCCGGCGTCCCGGCGCGAGGGCAAGGGGGAGTCCGAGGCGCAGTCGCTCATGGACACCTTCGGTGACAAGGTGAGCGGCAAGTTCGGTTCGGGCACGGTCTTCAGCACCCGCCTGGTCAACGCCCTGCTGACGGACGACGGCGCGGTCTACGTCGGCGCCGTCGACAAGTCGGCCCTGGTGAAGGCGGCCAACGAGGCCAAGTAGCCCGCCCCTGACACGCGCCCCACCGCAACCCCCCCCCGCGGTGGGGCGCGTCCATGTCCCACGACGCGTCCGTGTCCCACGACGCGTCCGTGTCCCACGACGCGTCCGTGTCCCACGACGCGTCCGCGTCCCACTGCGCGTCCGCGTCCCACCACGCGTCCCCGCCAGGCGCCAGGCAACCGTCGGCCCGCATGCGGGCCCGTACCGGGTGTACGGATGTCTCCCTGCGGACCGCGTGGCGCGCGAGCGCTTCGCGACCGCCACCGGGGGAGGATGAGCGTGCGGGCGGCCCGGGTCGCCCGCGGCAGCGCCTGATGACGGGGAGAGCGATGGAGCGAATGCTCGGTGAACGGGCCGGGCCCGGCGGGCCCCTGAGGCGCGGAACCGCCCCCGCGCCCGCCCGTACCGGCCCGGCGGCGGGCGCCGGCGGCGAGCCCGTCATCGCCGCGCGCGGCCTCACGAAGCGGTTCCGCGGTGGGCAACTCGCCGTCGACGCCCTCGACCTCGCGGTGCCACGCGGCAGCGTCTTCGGCTTCCTCGGGCCCAACGGCTCGGGCAAGACCACCACCATCCGCATGCTCATGGGGCTGATCGCCCCCACCTCCGGGTCGGTCCGCGTCCTCGGCCGCCCCATGCCGGGCGCGGTGCGCGATGTGCTTCCCGAGGTCGGCGCGCTCATCGAGGGCCCGGCGCTGTACGGATTCCTCTCGGGCCACGACAACCTCGTACGGTTCGACTCCGCCGACCCCACCGCCGATCCCCGCACCCGAACCGACCGCGTCGCCGCGGCACTCGACCGTGTCGGCCTCGCAACGGCCGCGCGCAAGAAGGCGCGGGCCTACTCGCTCGGTATGAAGCAGCGGCTGGGTCTGGCCGCGGCTCTGCTCCGCCCGCGCCGGCTGCTGGTCCTCGACGAGCCGACGAACGGTCTGGACCCGCAGGGCATGCGGGAGATCCGGACCCTGGTGCGCGAGTTGGCGTCCGACGGCACGACCGTGTTCCTCTCCTCCCACCTCCTCGACGAGATCGAGCAGGTGTGCACGCACGCGGCGGTCATGGCGCGCGGCCGCCTCCTCGTACAGGGTCCGGTCGCCGAACTGTCCGCGGGGGCGCGCGGCAGGCTGGCGGTGACCACACCGGACACCACCGTCGCCGTACGGGTGCTGGTGGAGCACGGCGTGGCCGGGATCGCCGTCGCCGGTGACCGGGTCACCGGCGAACTGCCCCCTGGCGAGGCGCCGGACCTCGCGGATCTCAACGCCGCGCTCGTACGGGCCGATGTGCGCGTACGGGCATTCGGTGCCGAACGGGCCTCGCTGGAGGACGCGTTCGTCGCCCTGACCGGGGAGGGTTTCGATGTCGCGGGCTGAGGACGCCACGGGGACCGCGGACCCCAGGGGAACCGCAGACGCCAGGGGCGCCGCAGACGTACGGGCCGTGGACGAGGGCCGCGATCACGCGCGGGTCCCTTCTGACGACGAGGCCCGCACCCACGGCGGAGTCCGTCCACCGGCCGGAGGCGGCCATACCCGCGCCGGGGTCCGCGCACCCGCGCCGGACGAGATGCGGCGCGGCCCGCTGCGGTCGCTCGGCCTCCTCCGCAGCGAACTGCGGACCACCTTCCGCCGCTGGCGCACACTCGCGCTGCTCGCCGTCCTCGCCGCCGTGCCCGTCCTCATCGGTGTAGCCGTACGGATCGAGACGCGCGACGGCGGTCAGGCGGGCGGGGGAGGCGGCGGCCCGGCCTTCCTCACCCAGATCACCGGCAACGGGCTCTTCCTGGTCTTCGCGGCGCTCGCCGCGACGCTGCCCGTCTTCCTGCCGATGGCGGTGGGCGTGGTCGCGGGCGACGCGATCGCGGGCGAGGCGAGCGCGGGGACGTTGCGCTATCTGCTGGTCGCACCCGCCGGCCGCACCCGTCTGCTGCTCTGCAAGTACGCGGCGGTGCTGGTCTTCTGCCTCGCCGCGGCCCTGGTCGTGGCCGCATCCGCCCTGGCCGCGGCCGCGCTGCTGTTCCCGCTCGGAGACCTCACCCTCATCTCCGGCGTCACGGTCTCCTTCACGGAGGGGCTCGTACGGGCCCTGGCCGTCGCGGTCGCCGTCGCCGCGTCGTTGACCGGGATCGCGGCGCTGGGCCTGTTCGTGTCCACGCTCACCAACAGCGGGATCGCGGCGATGGCGACGACCGTCGGCCTGCTGATCACCGTGCAGATCCTCGACAGCATCCCGCAGTTGCACGCCGTCCACCCGTATCTCTTCCCGCACTACTGGCTGAGCTTCGCCGACCTGCTCCGCGAACCGGTCTACTGGGAGAAGCTGGTGAGCAATCTGGAGCTGCAGGGCCTGTACATGGCGGTGTTCGGCTCCCTGGCCTGGGCCCGCTTCACGGCGCGCGACGTCACGGTGTAGCAGCACGGCCCGCAGGGCCGGTGGCCCCGCGTCCCGTGCGGCGGGCAGGGCGAAGGCCCCGCGCCGCAGGGACGCGGGGCCTTCGCATGGGTGGGGGGTGGCGGTTCGAGGGACCGGTCAGAACGTCAGCTTCCAGCTGTCGATGTAACCCGTGTCCTGCGCGGCCACGTCCTGCACGCGCAGTTTCCACGTGCCGTTCGCGACCTCGCTGGAGGCGTTGACCGTGTAGGTGGCGATGACGTTGTCCGCGGAGTCGGAGCCGCTGGAGTTCTTCAGCCGGTACGCGGTGCCGTCCGGCGCGAGGAGGTCGACCACCAGGTCACCGCGCCAGGTGTGCTTGATGTTGACGCCGACCTTGAGGGTCGTCGGGGCGTTGCCCGTACGGCCGGTGACGCCGACGGAGGAGCTGACCGCGGTGCCGTTGTCGGGGATGGCGACATCGGCGGCGTTCTCGAAGACCGTCCCGGGGTCGGGATCGGTCTGGCCGGCCGACAGCGTCCAGATCGCGTGGGCGATGGCGTCGCTGTTGCGGTCGAGCGCGGTGTCGTTGATGTTCGAGGTGGTGTCGCACGAGGAGTGGTAGCAGCGGTCGAAGGCCTGGCCTGCCGTACCGCCCCACTTCTGCGCCTGCGCCGAGGACTTGGCGCGGCTGGCACCGGTGAAGAGGCCGCCGACCGGGATGCCGACGTTCTTGAACGAGGCGTGGTCGGAGCGGCCGTCGCCCTCGGTCTCGATCTCCGTCGGCACGCTCTTGCCCGCGAAGAAGTCCTTGAAGACCGACTCGATCTGGGGGTCGTCGTCATAGACGAAGTAGCCCGGGTTCGGTGAGCCGATCATGTCGAAGTTGAGGTAGCCGGAGATCTTGGAGCGCTCGGCGGAGGGGAGGTTGTTCACGTAGTACTTGGAGCCGACCAGGCCCAGCTCCTCGGCGCCCCACCAGCCGAACCGCAGGTGCTTGGCGGGCTTGAAGTTCTCGCGGGCCACGGTGAGCGCGGTCTCCAGGACGGCGGCGGAGCCGGAGCCGTTGTCATTGATGCCGGGCCCCGAGGAGACGGAGTCGAGGTGGGCCCCGGCGAAGAGCACCTGGTCGGGGTCGCCGCCCGGCCAGTCGGCGATGAGGTTGTAGCCGGTGGAGCCGCTGGAGGTGAACTGCTGGAGGGTGGTGGTGAATCCGGCCGCGTCCAGCTTGGCCTTCACAAAGTCGATGGACGCCTTGTAGCCGGGGCGGCCGTGGGCGCGGTTGCCGCCGTTGGCGGAGGCGATCGACTGCAGTTCGTTCAGGTGCGCCTTGACGTTGGCAACGGGGATGTCGGGCGCGGCCACGGCCGACGGCGCGGAGGGGGCCGAGGGGGCGGACGCCGCGGCGGTGGCACCGGGTGCGGTGGCGACGAGCCCGGCGACGGCGCCTGCCGCGACAGCTGCGGTGGTGGCTCTGCGGACCCATGATCTTCGGGTGGATCTGGGCTCGGCTATGCGGGGGGTGCGTGATGACATGGTGGGGGCTCCGGATTCCGAGAGGTCTGAAAGAGATCAGGACGGAACGAACGGGACGCCCCACGGTTGGGTGAAGTGCGGGGCGCTGGAGCGAAAACGATTCTTTGACGCGAGCATGATGCTCGGCTGCGGCTGACGCTCCGTCAAGGGCAGATTTCGGACATGACCCGCCGGATATCGGTTTTTCCGGTGCGCGGGGGACCGTTGCGTGTACGGGCACCCGGCCGGGCTGCGGAGGAGCGCCGGGACCGCCGTTGTGCACGGGGCGCGTGGGCGCTTGCTGTCGGCGCCGACGGCGGGCACCCGTACCCGCCCGGCCGGTCACCCCGTACCGGTTCCGTCGCCCCGAAACCGCTCCCGTCGCCCCGTACGGTTCCGTCACCCCGTACCGGTTCCGTGCTCACGTACCGGTGTCGGCCGTGCCGCTCTCGGTCCGGGCGACCGGCATCCCTGTGGCCGCCGCCGGCCGCAGCGCGTCCTGGGCCGCGGCGGCCCGCAAGGCCGCGCGCCCGCGCCGGGCGGCGCGCAGCGCGTCCCACGTCAGCACCGTGAGCGCGAGCCAGACGAGCCCGAAGCCCGCCCACCGCTCGACGGGCATCTTCTCGTGGAACCAGACCAGCCCGAGCACGAACTGGAGCACCGGGGCGAGGTATTGGAGAAGCCCGATCGTGCTCAGCGGGATACGGATCGCTGCCGCACCGAAGCACACCAGCGGCACCGCCGTGACCAGGCCGCAGGACGCCAGCAGCAGGGCGTGCGGGACGCCCTCGTTGCCGAAGGCCAAGGCGGAGCGCGAGGAGAGGAACAGCAGGAAGCCCAGCGCGGGCAGGAACTGCACGGCGGTCTCGGCGGCGAGGGACTCGATGCCGCCGAGGCCGATCTTCTTCTTCACCAGGCCGTATGTCGCGAAGGAGAGGGCGAGGAGGAGCGCGATCCATGGCAGCCGCCCGTAACCGGCCGTCAGGACGACCACGGCCGCAGCGCCGATGCCCACCGCCACCCACTGGGCCGGGCGCATCCGCTCCTTCAGCAGCAGGACGCCGAAAAGGATGGTGACCAGGGGGTTGATGAAGTAGCCGAGTGAGGTCTCGACCACGCGCCCGGAGTTCACGCCCCAGATGTAGAAGCCCCAGTTGATGGAGATGACGGTCGCCGCGACCGTCACCAGCGCGAGCCGCCTCGGCTGTCGCACCAGCTCGGGTATCCACGCCCAGCGGCGCAGCACGATGAGGATCAGCCCGACCGCGGCCAGGGACCACACCATGCGGTGCGCCAGGATCTCGACGGCCGAGGCGGGCTTGAGCAGAGGCCAGAACAGCGGCACGAGGCCCCAGAGGCCGTACGCGGCGACACCGCAGAGCAGGCCGGTGCGCTGGTCGTTGCTCGGCGAGGCCGCATCGCTCTCCAGCGGTGGCTGCGGCGTCCGCGGCGTCTGCGTCAAGAGGCACTCCCGGGTGCGGCGGGGCAACGCCACGACGGTAGCGCCGCACGGGCTCCCTGTCATGCCCGTATCGCCATACGGTCATGACAGGCTCGGGGGCGGCGGAGGCCCCGGGCGGGCGGAGGCTCCGGCAGGGAGGTGGGTGAGCCGGCGGCGGGACGAACGAACGCGGCCCGCCCCCGAGTCTCTCGGGCGCGGGCCGCGATGGTCCGTCCGTGCGCCGCGGAACGATCCCGCGGGGAAAGAATCCGGGGGAAGCGACCCCGCGGAACGACCGCCGCGGAACGGCGCCGCGGAAACCCTGGGGTCTCCGGCGGGCCTCAGGCGGTGACGGTCCAGGTGTCGTTGCCGTGCAGCAGCGCCGCCAGGTCACCCTTGCCGCCCTGCTCCACCGCCTGCTCCAACTGGTCGGCCATGAGCGTGTCGTAGACCGGGCGGCGGACGCTGCGCAGGACGCCGATGGGCGTGTGGTGCAGGGTGTCCGGGTCGGCGAGCCGGGAGAGCGCGAACGCCGTGGTCGGGCTCTCCGCGTGTGCGTCGTGCACCAGGACGTCGGCCGCCGTGCCGGGCGTCACGTCGACGATCCGGAGGTCGCCGGTCGCCGGGTCGCGGACGACGCCCTTGGAGCCGAGGCCGTCCTCGGCAGGGGTGCCGAAGCGGATCTGCTGCCCGTGCTCCAGCCGGATCACGGCCTCTTGCGCCTGCTCCTTGTCCTTGAGGACCTCGAAGGCGCCGTCGTTGAAGATGTTGCAGTTCTGGTAGATCTCCACCAGCGCCGTGCCCGGGTGGTCGGCGGCCTGGCGCAGCACCTCGGTGAGGTGCTTGCGGTCCGAGTCGACCGTACGGGCCACGAAGCTCGCCTCGGCGCCGACCGCCAGCGAGACGGGGTTGAAGGGCGCGTCGAGCGAGCCCATCGGCGTCGACTTGGTGATCTTCCCGACCTCGGACGTCGGGCTGTACTGGCCCTTCGTCAGGCCGTAGATCCGGTTGTTGAACAGCAGGATCTTGAGGTTGACGTTGCGCCGCAGGGCGTGGATGAGGTGGTTGCCGCCGATGGACAGCGCGTCGCCGTCCCCGGTGACCACCCAGACCGACAGATCGCGGCGCGAGGCCGCGAGGCCGGTCGCGATGGAGGGGGCGCGGCCGTGGATGGAGTGCATCCCGTAGGTGTTCATGTAGTACGGGAAGCGGGAGGAGCAGCCGATACCGGAGACGAAGACGATGTTCTCCTTGGCCAGGCCGAGTTCGGGCATGAAGCCCTGCACGGCGGCCAGGACCGCGTAGTCACCGCAGCCGGGGCACCAGCGCACTTCCTGATCGGACTTGAAGTCCTTCATGGACTGCTTGGCTTCGGCCTTCGGCACCAGCGAGAGCGCCTCAGTCATCGATGGCCTCCTTAAGGGCCTTGGCGAGCTCCTCGGCCTTGAACGGCAGCCCCCGCACCTGGTTGTAGGAGCGGACGTCGACCAGATACCGGGCTCGCAGCAGCATGGCGAGCTGGCCCAGGTTCATCTCCGGCACCAGCACCTTCTCGTAGCGCCCCAGCACCTCGCCGAGATTCCGGGGGAACGGGTTGAGGTGGCGCAGATGGGCCTGGGCGACGCGTCCGCCGGCGGCGCGGACACGGCGGACGCCCGCCGTCACGGGCCCGTACGTCGAACCCCAGCCCAGCACCAGCAGCGAGGCGTCGCCGGTCGGGTCGTCCACGGCCAGGTCCGGCACCTCGATGCCGTCGATCTTGGCCTGGCGGGTGCGGACCATGAAGTCGTGGTTGGCCGGGTCGTACGAGATGTTGCCCGTGCCGTCCTGCTTCTCGATGCCGCCGATGCGGTGCTCCAGGCCCGGTGTGCCGGGGATCGCCCAGGGGCGGGCGAGGGTGTGCGGGTCCCGCTTGTAGGGCAGGAAGACCTCGGTGCCGTCCTCGGCGGTGTGGTTGGGGCCGGTCGCGAACTGCACGCGCAGATCGGGGAGTTCGTCGATGCCCGGGATGCGCCACGGCTCCGAGCCGTTGGCCAGGTAGCCGTCGGAGAGCAGGAACACCGGGGTGCGGTACGCCAGCGCGATACGGACCGCCTCCAGCGCCGCGTCGAAGCAGTCCGCCGGGGTCGAAGGGGCCACGATCGGGACCGGCGCCTCACCGTTGCGCCCGTACATCGCCTGCAGCAGGTCGGCCTGCTCGGTCTTGGTGGGCAGGCCCGTGGACGGGCCGCCGCGCTGGATGTCGACGATCAGCAGCGGCAGTTCCAGCGAGACCGCGAGCCCGATCGTCTCCGACTTCAGGGCGACCCCGGGCCCCGAGGTCGTGGTCACACCGAGCGCGCCGCCGAAGGCCGCGCCGAGCGCGGCGCCGATGCCCGCGATCTCGTCCTCGGCCTGGAAGGTCCGCACACCGAAGTTCTTGTGCCGGGACAGCTCGTGCAGGATGTCGGAGGCCGGGGTGATCGGGTACGAGCCGAGGAACAGCGGGAGGTCGGCCTGCTGGGAGGCGGCGATCAGCCCGTAGGCCAGAGCCAGGTTTCCGGAGATGTTGCGGTACGTACCGGAGGGGAACGCGGAGGCGGCCGGCGCCACCTCGTAGGAGACCGCGAAGTCCTCGGTGGTCTCGCCGAAGTTCCAACCCGCCCGGAACGCCGCCACGTTGGCCTCGGCCAGCCGCGGCTTCTTCGCGAACTTCGAGCGCAGGAAGGACTCGGTGCCCTCGGTCGGCCGGTGGTACATCCAGGACAGCAGGCCGAGCGCGAACATGTTCTTCGATCGCTCGGCCTCCTTCCGCGTCAGCTCGAATTCCTTCAGTGCCTCGACGGTCAGCGTCGTCAGCGGCACCGGGTGGACGTGGTAGGCCTCCAGCGAGCCGTCCTCCAGCGGGCTGGCCGCGAACCCCACCTTGGTCAGCGCGCGCTTGGTGAACTCGTCGGTGTTGACGATGATCTCCGCGCCGCGCGGCAGGTCCGCCAGGTTCGCCTTCAGGGCCGCGGGATTCATGGCGACCAGCACGTTCGGCGCGTCACCCGGGGTGAGGATGTCGTGGTCCGCGAAGTGGAGCTGGAAGCTGGACACGCCCGGCAGGGTGCCGGCGGGGGCGCGGATCTCGGCGGGGAAGTTCGGCAGCGTGGAGAGGTCGTTCCCGAAGGACGCGGTCTCCGAGGTGAAGCGGTCGCCCGTGAGCTGCATGCCGTCGCCCGAGTCACCCGCGAACCGGATGATCACTCGGTCGAGCCGTCTGACTTCCTTGGTGCCGGGAGCGCGCTGCTCACCGGTGGCTGCCCCGTCGGCCTCATCGGCCTGGGCGCTGACCTGGCTGGTCACTGAACTGGACCTCCTTCGAGGCGGCGGCTGGGGTCTCGCGACGTACCGACCGGTTGTTCCCTCGGCCACTGTACGGGGGTAAGGGTGACCTTCCCCCTAGCTCTCACGTCGTGGACCCCGGTGCGAGACGCCGTTCTGAGCCGGTATGTCGTTACTTGCCCGGCTTGCTGGGCCCGTCCTCGTCCCAGGCCCCAGGCTCATTCTTTGGGCCTACGACCACGACTCGAGTGAACGGCGCGGAACGGCTTCAGGAGTTGAGATACGTGAGCACGGCCAGCACGCGACGGTGATCTCCGTCACTCTGTGACAGGCCCAGCTTCATGAAGATGTTGCTCACGTGCTTCTCCACCGCGCCGTCGCTCACGACCAGCGCCCGTGCGATCGCCGAGTTCGTACGGCCCTCGGCCATCAGCCCCAGGACCTCCCGCTCCCGCGGGGTCAGCCCCGCCAGCACGTCCTGCTTGCGGCTGCGCCCCAGGAGCTGGGCGACGACCTCCGGGTCGAGCGCCGTACCGCCCCGGGCGACCCGCACCACCGCGTCCACGAACTCACGCACCTCGGCCACCCGGTCCTTGAGCAGATAGCCCACGCCCCGGCTGCTTCCGGCGATCAGCTCCGTCGCGTACTGCTCCTCCACGTACTGCGAGAGGACCAGCACGCCCAGACCCGGGTGATCGCGGCGCAGCCGTACGGCCGCCCGGACGCCCTCGTCGGTGTGCGTCGGCGGCATCCGTACGTCGGCGACGACCACGTCCGGCAGCTCGCCCCGTGCGTCCATCTCCGCGATCGCCTTGATCAGCGCCTCGGCGTCGCCGACACCGGCGACCACCTCGTGGCCCCGGTCGGTGATCAGCCGGGTCAGCCCCTCCCGCAGCAGCACCGAGTCCTCGGCGATGACCACCCGTACGGTGTCCCGCTCGCCGCCCTGCGCGTCCGTCACGTCTGCTGTCCCCCGATTCGCCGTGTCCCAGAGCGCCGTCCGCGCCCCGGAGGACGTCGTCCGCCCTTGAAGGCGTCGTCCGTGTCCCTGATGGGTCCGCGTCCCCTGACGGCGCCGGTGTCCCCGACGCCGCCCGATCGCGTGCCCCAGTGTCTCAGGATCCGGATGACGGTCCCAGGCGGCGCGGGGAGGACGAGGGCTGCGCACGCCAGGGGAGTTCGGCGGTGACGGTGGTGCCGGTGCCCGGCGGGGAGTCCACGACGAGCAGGCCGTCGACCGCGTCGAGCCGCTCGGCGAGGCCCGACAGCCCGATGCCGCCGCCCCCGCTCCCGTCCCGGGCGGCGACGGACGCTGTCGCGCCGCCCAGGCCGTTGTCCGTCACCTGGACCATGATCCGTCCCTCCGCCCGCCAGACGTCCACGGAGGCGGCGGTCGCTTCGCTGTGTTTGCTGATGTTCTGGAGGAGTTCGGAGACGGTGAAGTAGGCGATGCCTTCGATGGCGGGTGCGGGGCGGGTGGGGAGTTCGGCGGTGACGGTGACGGGGACGGTGCATCGGGCGGCGAGTGCGGAGAGTGCGGGTCCGAGTCCGCGGTCGGTGAGGATGGCGGGGTGGATGCCGCGGGCGAGGTCGCGGAGTTCTTGGAGGGCGATTTTCACTTCTCCGTGGGCTTCGTCGACCATGCGGGCGGCGGCTTCGGGGTCTTCGAGGAGTTTTTCCTTGGCGAGGCCGAGGTCCATGGCGAGGGCGACGAGGCGTGCTTGTGCTCCGTCGTGGAGGTCGCGTTCGATCCGGCGGAGGTCGGCGGCGGCGGTGTCGATCACGACGCCCCGGTCCGACTCCAGCTCCGTCACCCGCGTCACCAGCCGGGACGGCCCGAGCAGCCCGGCGACCATCGTCCGGTCCACCTGCGCGAATCCGCGGATCACCCAGGGAGTGGCGAGGACCAGCAGCAGGCCGGCGCCGGAGGTGACGGCGACCTCGAAGGGCGAGTCGAGGTAGAAGCGGTCCCGGCCGTCCTCACTCCCGTAGAGCTGCATACCCGGCTGGTCCATGAAGCGGGGGAACGTCCAGTGCCACAGCGGATAGAGGAACATCCCCCAGGCGTTCACCCACAGCACGAGCGAGACGCAGAAGGCGAAGACCGCCCAGGGGAAGTGCAGCACGCAGTAGAGCAGGTGACGCCAGGACGCCCCGCTCTTCAGCACCGCCCCGATCAACGGCATCAGCCCGCCGCGCCGGGGGCGTACCGGCTCGGGCGCCGCCACGTCCAGACGCAGCAGCGCACGGGCCCTCGCCCGCTCCAGGCTGCCGAGACCGCGCGCGCCGGCCAGCGCGGCCGCCAGCACCGGCACCCCGAGGAACGTGACGAGCAGTCCGACGCCCAGGCTGGTCGTCGCCACCGCGTACACGAACATCACGATCGCGAGGGGCAGATTGAGCAGCAGGTGGAGGAACTCCCGCCAGGTGCGGCCCTCGATCGGGGCGCGCAGCGCCGCGGGCATCCCGTGCGGACGGGTCTGCGGCCCGTAGCCGTATGCGGTGTCCATCGTGTCGCCATCCGTTTCTGCCGTCGGGCGGGTGAGTCGCTGCGAGTGAGGCCCGGTGGCCGGTCCTCGCGGAGGGGGGTGTGCCGGGGCCGTGGTGCACCGGGCCAGGGGTCTGCCGGGTCAGAGGTCTGTGGTGCGGAACCGCTGGTTCAAGGCTGCGGGTGCGGGGGTGGGCGGAACCATGGAGCGGCTCGGTGTTCCGGGGGTGGGGCTGTCCCCACCCCCGCCGGCGCCCGGTCGTCCGTCTCGGCACTGCCCGCGTTCCTCAGTGGTACGGGCGCGGGGGCCCCGGGTGGAGGAGAGGCCTGTACGCGTACGCCGCCGTACGTGTCAGGCGTCCGTACGGTCCGTCCGTCAGGGCCAGGCGTCCGTACGGTCCGTCAGGCGTCCGTACGGTCCCGCCAGGGCAGCTCCGCCGTCACCGACGTCGGCCCGCCCTCGGGGGAGTCGAGCACGAACAGCCCGTCCACCGCGCCCAGCCGCTCGGCCAGCCCTGCGAGTCCGCTGCCGCCGTCCAGGCGCGCACCGCCGCGCCCGTCGTCCCGGATCTGGAGGAGCAGCCGATGCTCGGACCGCCACAGCTCGAGCGACGCGGAACGGGCACCGCTGTGTTTGCTGATGTTCTGGAGGAGTTCGGAGACGGTGAAGTAGGCGATGCCTTCGATGGCGGGTGCGGGGCGGGTGGGGAGTTCGGCGGTGACTGTGACGGGGACGGTGCATCGGGCGGCGAGTGCGGAGAGTGCGGGTCCGAGTCCGCGGTCGGTGAGGATGGCGGGGTGGATGCCGCGGGCGAGGTCGCGGAGTTCTTGGAGGGCGATTTTCACTTCTCCGTGGGCTTCGTCGACCATGCGGGCGGCGGCTTCGGGGTCTTCGAGGAGTTTTTCCTTGGCGAGGCCGAGGTCCATGGCGAGGGCGACGAGGCGTGCTTGTGCTCCGTCGTGGAGGTCGCGTTCGATCCGGCGGAGGTCGGCGGCCGCGGTGTCGACGACGATGCCCCGGTCCGACTCCAGCTCCTCGATACGCCGCTCCAGCTCGTCGGAGGGGGACAGCAGCCCTCGGACCATCGCCCGGTCGGCGTTGGTCAGTCCCCGCGCGATCCACGGCAGCACCGGCCACAGCACGAAGAGCGAGACAAGGGTGACGGCGAAGGTGACCACGCCCCACGGCAGCCGCATGAAGGAGTACAGCGCCGCGCGCCAGCCGACCGGGTCCCGCAGGCTCGTCCACAGCCAGGGGAAGAAGCCGCCCTCCGCGCGGTGACGCAGCGGCGACGGCTCCTCGATCCGTACGCGCAGCAGCGCCCGGGCCCGCGCCCGCTCCCACCGGCCGAGCAGCCGCGCCCCCGCCATGCCGGCCGCGAGCAGCGGCAGCCCGATCACGGTCACCGAGAGCGCCGAGCCCGTCAGCACCCACGTCGTCACGTAGACGAACCCCGCGAGTGCCATCGGCAGGTTGGCCAGGAGGTGGGCCACCTCCCGCCAGGTCTGTGCGCCGAAGGTGCTGCCCGGGGGCGGCAGCCGGTCGTCGTCGTCCGCGGCGGCGGTCACGGCGCCCGGGGAGGAAGGGGAGCTCTCGGTCATGGAGTCAGCCTGCCGGGAGGGGCCCGGTGGGCGCCATGGGGTGATTAGGTGGGAGACGGGTGGGGACAACCCCACCTGCTGTCCGGGGCGGGGACGTGAGACGGCTGCTCACGCGGCCTGTGGCAGGCCCTAGACTTCCCGTCCGTACAGATCGTCGAACAATGCAGAACCCACCGGCAGTCAGGGAGCGAGGGGCGGACGTGACGGACGTGGCGACCGGCTATGCCGCGGACTATTACGAGAGCTACTCGGTGGTCGGCCTGCTCGCCGTCGTCGGCGTGCTGTTCGTGGCCGTGGCCTTCGGGGCCGGGCGGCTGCTGCGGCCCGCCGTGCCCACGCCGGAGAAGCTGCTGACCTATGAGTGCGGCGTCGACCCCGTCGGCGAGGGCTGGGCGCACACACAGGTCCGCTACTACGTGTACGCGTTCCTGTACGTGATCTTCGCGGTGGACTCGATCTTTCTGTTCCCGTGGGCCACGATCTTCGCCGCCCCCGGCTACGGCGCGACGACGCTGGTGGAGATGTTCGTCTTCCTCGGCTTCCTCGCCGTGGGTCTGCTCTACGCCTGGAAGAAGGGCGTCCTCGCATGGACGTGACACCCGCTCCCGAGCTGCTCCCGGAGCCGCGCAGGCTCGGTGTGCTCTCCCGCCTCGCCCCGGAGCCGATGAAGGTGGTCCTGAACTGGGGCCGCCGCTACAGCCTGTGGGTCTTCAACTTCGGGCTGGCGTGCTGCGCGATCGAGTTCATCGCCGCGTCGATGGCGCGGCACGACTTCATCCGGCTCGGGGTGATCCCGTTCGCCCCGGGCCCGCGCCAGGCGGACCTCATGATCGTCTCCGGCACGGTCACGGACAAGATGGCCCCGGCGGTCAAGCGGCTGTACGAGCAGATGCCCGAGCCGAAGTACGTGATTTCCTTCGGCGCCTGCTCGAACTGCGGCGGCCCGTACTGGGACTCGTACGCCGTGACCAAGGGCGTCGACCAGATCATCCCCGTCGACGTCTACGTCCCCGGCTGCCCGCCGCGGCCGGAGGCCCTGCTGCAGGGCATCCTCAAACTCCAGGAGAAGATCGCGCGCGAGTCGCTGGGCGAGCGGTACGGCACTGCCCCGGGCGGGAGTTCCGGGAGCGGTGCGGTCGGCCGTGCTCCGACGGCCGCGCTGCGCAGCGGGCTGGTGCAGCCGCCGTTGCCGCCGGGGGCCTCGGGTGACTCGGCCGGTGGGGCTGGTTCTGCTGGTTCGGCCGGTGGGGCTGGTTCTGCTGGTTCGGCCGGTGGGGCTGGTTCGGCCGCGGAGGGACCGGAGGCACCGGAGGGACCAACGGCACCGGGGACACCGGAGGCGCCGGAGGGAGACGGCCGGTGAGCGAGCCCACGGAGCCGAGAGAGCCGGAGAACGACCCCACCCGTGCGGCAGAGACGTCCGGGGCGGAGGCGTCCGGAGCGGAGACATCCCCGGCGCAGACCTCCGGAGCGGAGGCATCCGTAACGGGGCCCTCCGGGGCGGAGGACGCCGCTGCCGAGGAGGCTGCTGCGGAGGGGGCTGCTGCGGAGACGCCGGCCGCGCCCGCCGAGCCGCCGGTGGGCTGGCTGCCGGGCCGTACCGCGGAGCTGTTCGGCGAGGAGGCGACGGCCGAGGAGTCGTACGACCTGCTGACCGTCGATGTCCCGCCCGCCTCCTGGCTGTCCGCGCTGGAGACCGCACGGGACACCCTCGGCTGCACCTACTTCGACTGGCTGAGCGCGGTCGACGAGCCCGGCGTGGGCTTCCGCGTCTCGGCGCATGTCGTCGCTCTCCCGGGAGGCGTACCCGGCACCGGAACCGAGGATGTGATCGCCCGGGACGGAGGGGCCGCGGACGCTGGTGCCGCACGACCGCACCGGCTGCACATCCGGACGACCGTGCCGCACGACGCGCCCGCCCTGCCCACCGCGATCGACGTCTACGCGGGCGCGGGCTGGCACGAGCGCGAGACGCACGAGATGTTCGGCGTGGACTTCACCGGACACCCCCACCTCGTACCGCTGTTGCTGCCCGACACCTTCGAAGGACACCCGCTGCGCAAGGACTTCGTCCTGGCGGCGCGGGTGGCGAAGGCGTGGCCGGGGGCCAAGGAGCCGGGGGAGTCCGAGCACGGAGGGCCCAAGCGGCGGCAGATGCTGCCGCCGGGCGTGCCCGACCCGAACGAATGGGGGCCTCTCAAGGGCCAGTTGCCGCCCGCGCCCGCCCGTCCCGCCCGGGGCGCCCGCGCCGCCGGGGGTGAGCGTCCGCCGCGCCGTACGCGGACTGCGGGTGCGGGTGCCGGGCCGGCGAGCAGGCAGGGCGCGGAGGGTGCCGCCGCGAGCGAGGCCGCCTCGGCGCCTGAGGCACCCGCGCCGACCGAGCCGCCCGCACGCCGTACGCGCAGTGCGAGCGAGGGTTCGGCGAGTCAGCAGAGTCGGCCGGCCGCGAAGCCGCAACCCGAGGCGGCGTCCGCGCCCGCACGTGAGCCCGATGCCACCAAGGGTCCGGGCGAGACGAGTACGGCCGCTACGTCCGGAGCGGTGGGTGAGCCCGGTGCGGCCGCTACGTCCGGTGCGGCGGGTGAGCCCGGCGGCTCGGGCGAACAGGCCCCGGAGGCCACCGAGGCAACGGACGCCGGGAAGCCGGAGGCACGCGAGTCCTCATCCGCCGCCGGGAAGGACTCGGCGCCCGCGGCCGAGGGGCCCGCCGCCGCGCGGCGCGCGGTGGACGCCCCCTGGCACCATGCCCGTCCGGCGTTCGAGGACAACTCCGCGCCGGAGAAGGCCGAGCCGCGGACGGCGGACGATGCGGCGGACGACGGATCCGCCCCGGACACGGTCCGTACGGCCGATTCCCGGGACGCGGCACGTACGGCCGATTCTCCGGACACGGCCCGTACGCCAGCTCCCCCGGAGGCGGGCACGCCCGGCACCCCGGACGAAGCCACAGAACCCGCCGAACCCGCCGAACCCGCCGAACCCGCCCGCGGGGACGGCGACTCGGCCGGTGAGAAACAGCCCGGCACCGAGCCGAGCCCGGAACCCGGCACCGAGCAGCACAGGGAACCCGGCATCGAGCCCGACGGGGAACCCGGCACCGAGCCGAGCGCCCGCTCGTCCCGCGAGGACGACACCACCACCGACCCACCCCGGACCGACGACGGAGGCGAAACCGCATGAGCGACGTCATCGACGTCACCTGGCGGCTGCTCGCCGTCTTCGTCGCCTTCCTGCTCCTGCCACTGATCGTCGGGCAGACCGAGCACAAGGTCATGGCACATATGCAGGGCCGCCTCGGCCCCATGTACGCGGGCGGATTCCACGGCTGGGCCCAACTCGTCGCGGACGGCGTCAAGTTCGCGCAGAAGGAGGACGTCGTGCCCGCCGGTGCGGACCGGCGGATCTTCCAGCTCGCCCCCGCCGTCGCGCTGCTGCCGTACCTCCTCGTCATCGTCGCCATCCCGATCGGGCCGGGGGAGGGCGCGGTCGGGCAGGTCGTCGACGCGGGCATCTTCTTCGTCCTCGCCGTGATGGGAATCGGCGTGCTCGGCTCATTGATGGCGGGCTGGGCGTCGGCGAACAAGTTCTCCCTGCTCGGCGGTCTGCGCACCGCCGCGCAACTCCTCGCGTACGAGCTGCCGATGCTGCTCACCGCGGGATCCGTCGCGATGGCCGCCGGGACCGTCTCCCTGGTCGGCATCCTCGATGGCTTCCAGTGGTGGTGGATCCCGTGGCAGATCGTCGGCGGGCTGGTGTTCTTCACGGCGGGCCTGGCCGAGCTGCAGCGGCCGCCGTTCGACATGCCGGTCGCCGACTCCGAGATCATCTTCGGTGCGTACACCGAGTACACGGGCCTGCGGTTCGCGCTCTTCCTGCTCGCCGAGTACGCGGGCATCATCGTCCTCTGCGGTCTGACGACCGTCCTCTTCCTCGGCGGCTGGCACGGGCCCTTCGGGGCCGATGGACTCGGCTGGCTCTGGACGCTGCTGAAGACCGCGATCCTCGCTTTCGTCGTCATCTGGCTGAGGGTGAGCTATCCGCGGCTGCGCGAGGACCAGTTGCAGAAGCTCGCGTGGACCGTCCTCATCCCGCTCGCACTCGCGCAGATCGCGCTCACCGGCATCGTCAAGGTGGTGATCTCCTGATGTCCCGCCCGTCGCCCGACCACCACCCCTCGAAGGCGCCCTCCGGGCGAGCCCGCTCCTTCCCCGGCAGCGGGCTCGCCAAGGGCCTGGCCGTCACCCTGCGGACGATGACGCGAAAGTCGCACACCGCGCAGTACCCGGACGCGCAGCCGCACCTGCCGCCCCGCAGCCGCGGTGTCATCGCGCTCTTCGAGGAGAACTGCACGGTCTGCATGCTCTGTGCGCGCGAGTGCCCGGACTGGTGCATCTACATCGACTCCCACAAGGAGACGGTGCCGGCCGCCACCCCCGGCGGGCGCGAGCGCAGCCGCAACGTCCTGGACCGCTTCGCCATCGACTTCGCCCTGTGCATGTACTGCGGTATCTGCATCGAGGTGTGCCCCTTCGACGCGCTGTTCTGGTCGCCGGAGTTCGAGTACGCGGAGGAGGACATCCGCGATCTGACCCACGAGCGGGACCGGCTCCGCGAGTGGATGTGGACCGTACCCGCCCCGCCCGCGCTCGATCCTGCCGCCGAGGAACCGAAGGAACTCGGCGCGGCCCGCAAGGCCGCCGATAAGCTCGCGGCCGCGGAACAGGCCGCCTTGGAGCAGGCCGAAGCGGAGGCCGTACGGGAACAGCCCGCACAGCAGCAGCCCGTACAGAACCACCCTGGACAGAACCAGTCAGCACAGGATCCGTCCGCACAGGAACAACCCGCGGACCCGGCGACGGAGAAGCGGCACCCGACGGACAACAAGACGGACAGCAAGACGGACGATCAGACGGACAACCGGCAGCAGGAGGGGGAGGCGTGACGCTCGCAGCCGCAAGCCACGGCTTCCTGTCGCCCACCGGCGTGGAGATCGCGTTCCTCCTCGTCGGTCTTGTCACGTTCGGGGCGGCCCTGATCACCGTGACGACGCGCCAGCTCGTGCACGCCGCACTGTGGCTGGTCGTGACGCTCGGCGGCCTCGCCGTCGAATACCTGCTTCTCACGGCCGAGTTCATCGCCTGGGTTCAGGTGCTCATCTACGTCGGCTCCGTGGTCGTCCTCCTTCTCTTCGGGCTGATGCTCACCAGGGCGCCCATCGGCCGGTCCCCTGACGCGGACTCCGGCAACCGCTGGGCCGCGCTCGTCGTGGCCGTCGGCGCGGCCGGGGCCCTCGTCTGGGTCGTCGTGGACGCCTTCCGCGCGACCTGGATCGACCTCGACGGGCCCGCCCAGGGCTCGACCAAGGTCTCCGGAGAGTTCCTCTTCCGGCACTGGGTGCTGCCGTTCGAGGCGCTCTCCGTCCTGCTGCTCGCCGCCCTCGTCGGCGCGATCGTCCTCTCCCGCCGGAACGATGCGGGCGAAGGCGCCGCCGACAGCCGCCCCCCGGCCGCCGCCAACGGTAAGGAGCAGCGCTGAGATGCACCTCGCCTATCCCGCCGTGCTCGCCGTCCTCCTCTTCTGCACCGGCCTCTACGGTGTGCTCGCCCGGCGCAACGCGATCCTGGTCCTGATGTCCGTCGAGCTGATGCTCAACGCCGTCAACCTCAACCTCGTGGCCTTCGACGTCTGGCTCCGCGACACCCTCCACGCCGGTCAGGCACTCACCCTCTTCACCATCACCATCGCCGCGGCCGAGATCGGCATCGGCCTGGCGATCGTGCTGCTCGTGTACCGCAACCGGGGCAGCTCCGACGTCGACCGGCTCCGCGACCTCGCCGAGCGGCCCGACGGCCCGGGCGGCCCGGACGAGCAGCCGGCCCAGCAGACCCCGGCCGAGCAGGCGGAGGCCGCCGCGTGACGACCACGACTCTCGCCGTCCTCGTCCCGCTGCTGCCCTTCCTCGGGGCAGCGGCGGGCCTGATGACCGGCCGCCGCGCCCCCGGCTTCGTACGCCCCCTGGCGATCCTGCCGACCCTGACCGCCGCCGCACTCGCGGTGGTCGTCGCCGTACGGCAGGGCGGCGGCGAGGCGGTCAACGCCGCGACGCAGCTCACGCCCACCGGCTCGGTACCCATCGATCTGGCGCTGTCCATCGACGGGTTCGCGGCGCTGGTGGCCGTGGTCGTCGGTGTCGTCGCCTCGTGCGTGCAGCTCTACTCGACCGGCTATCTGCGCAATGACCCGCGCTACGCCTCATATGCCGCGCTCGTCTCCCTCTTCACCTCCGCCATGCTGCTCGTCGTCTACTCCGGCGACCTGATGGTGCTGCTGGTCGGCTGGGAGATCATGGGCATCTGCTCGTACTTCCTCGTGGGGCACTACTGGGAGACCGAGGCCGCCCGGTCGGCCTCGATCAAGGCGTTCCTGGTCACCAAGCTCGGCGATGTCCCCTTCCTCTTCGGCCTGTTCGCGCTGGCCGCCGACGCCGGCACCTTCCGGATCAACGGCATCCTCACCGCCGTCGTCTCCGGGAACGGCCTCGACCACCCGACGCTCATCGCGCTGCTGCTCCTCGCCGGTGTGGCGGGCAAGTCCGCACAGTTCCCGCTGCACACCTGGCTGCCGGACGCGATGGCGGGTCCCACCCCCGTATCCGCGCTGATCCACGCCGCCACGATGGTCGCCGCGGGCGTGTATTTCATCGCCCGGCTGCTCCCCGTCTTTGCCGCCTCCGCAGCCGCGCTGGTCGTGATGGCGGTGATGGCGGCCGTCACGATGGTCGGCTCCGCGCTCGCCGCCCTCGCCCAGGACGACATCAAGCGCGTCCTGGCCTATTCGACGATCGGCCAGCTCGGCTACATGATCGGCGCCCTCGCCGTCGGCGACCGCGGCGCGGCCGTCTTCCACCTCCTCTCCCACGGTGCGTTCAAGGCCCTCCTCTTCCTCGGCGCCGGCGTCGTGATCGCCGCCGCCGGCACCAACTCCCTTGCCGCGATGAGCCGGATGGATGGGCTGGCACGCCGCATCCCCGACGCGTACTGGACGATGACCGTCGCCCTCCTCGCGCTCGCCGCCATCCCGCCCTTCGCCGGCTTCTTCTCCAAGGAGGCCGTCCTGGGGGCCGCCGAGCACGCGGCCACCGGTCACGCCGAGGGGGTCCCCGGCCCCGCGGGCTGGATCGTCCTCGTCTCCGGACTGCTCACCGCGCTCCTCACCGCGGGCTACGCCGCCCGCCTCTGGCTCCTCGCCTTCCGCGGCAAGGGCGCGCCCGCCCCCGACCTCGGCAGGCAGCCCGTCGTCATGAACGCCGTGCTGTGGGTGCTCTTCCTGCCCACCGCCGCCTTCGGCATCACCGTCGGATTCCTCCCCGGCTGGTTCGACGACCGCTCGCTCGACCCGACGCTGACCACCTCCGTCCTCGGCACCGGACTGGCCCTCGTCGGCGGTCTGGTGACCTATGCGGCCTGGCGGCACACCGCAGCCCTCGCCGGCCGGACCCCCGTCGGCGCGGTCGCGGCGCACCCGCACACCGAGCCCGCCCTCACCGAGATCGAGGCCATCGACACCCACGAGGCCGTCTACGGCGATATCGCCTCCGCCGAGGACCCCGCCGATCCCGGCCGCCTCCTGCTCGGCCCGCTCCATGGGCCCGCGGCCCACGGCTTCCACCTCGACGTGGTCTACACCGCGCTGTTCGTACGCCCCGTGGGCGCAGCCGCCCGGCTCGTCCGCTTCCTCGACCGCGAGGTCGTCGACACCTACGTGCGCGGCGCGGGTGGTTCCGCCCGCCTCCTCGGTGCGGTCGTCCGCCGCACCCAGACCGGCAACGTGCAGACCTATCTCAGCGCGCTGCTCGCCGGCTCCGTCGTCCTGGCTATCGCCGCCGTCCTCGTCGCCGCCGGAGCGTGAGCCATGACTGGCCTGATCAATGAGACCGCTATGCAGTACCTTCTCGCGGCCGTCGTCGTCCTCCCCCTGATCGGCGCCGCCGCGGCGCTGCTCCCGGCCCCGCCCGGACTCAGGGGCAGGAACCCCCAACAGGCCGTGCTGCGCCACGGCGTGACCGTCACCGGCGTCGTCCTCGCCCTTTCCATCGCCCTGGCGATCGGCTTCGACCACGACCACCCGTCGAGGATCCAGGCGACGACGGACATCAGCTGGATCCCCGCCCTCGACGTGCGGATCCACCTCGGCATCGACGGCATCTCGCTCCCCCTCCTCGTGCTGACCGCGCTGCTGACCTTCCTCTGCGCGCTCTACAGCTACTTCCGCCCGCCGTTCGCCCGGCGCGACTCCGACGGAGCACCGGGCGCCGGGCGCGGCTCCGCCACGGCGTTCGTCGCCCTGCTGCTCGTCCTCGAGACGGGCACCCTCGCGACCTTCGCCGTCCTCGATCTGCTGCTGTTCTTCCTGGCCTTCGAGATGGTGCTCATCCCGATGTACTTCCTCATCGCCCGCTGGGGCGGCGAGCGCCGCGAGGCCTCGGCCTGGAAGTTCATCCTCTTCACCCTCCTCGGCTCGGTCGTCATGCTGCTCGGCCTCCTCCTCGTCGGTCTTCAGGGCGGCACGTTCGACATGGTGGCACTCGCCACTGACAACGGGTCATCGCTCAGTCGCACCACGCAACTCCTCGCCGTCCTCGCCATCGGCATCGGCCTCGCCGTGAAGACCCCGATGTGGCCGCTGCACAGCTGGCTCCCGGACGCCCACACCGCCGCTCCCACCGTCGGCTCCGTCCTCCTCGCCGGCGTCCTGCTGAAGATGGGCACGTACGGCTTCGTGCGGATCGTGCTCCCCATCGCCCCCGAGGGCATGCGCACCTTCGCCCCGTACCTCGCCGCCTTCGCCGCCGTCGGCATCGTCTACGGGTCCCTGGCCTGCCTCGCGCTCGCCCGCACCGGCGCCAAGGGCGATCTGAAGCGCCTCATCGCGTACTCGTCCGTCGGCCACATGGGGTTCGTGCTCCTGGGCATCGCCACCCTGACGCCCACCGGACTCAACGGCGCGCTCTTCGCCAACATCGCCCACGGCCTGATCACCGGCCTCCTCTTCTTCCTCGTCGGCGCGGTCAAGGAGCGCTGCGGCTCCACCGACCTCGACCGGCTCGCGGGGGCCACCGGCGCCGCGCTCTACGGCAGGACCCCGCGCCTCGGTGCGCTGTTCGCCTTCGCCGCCGTCGCCTCGCTCGGCCTGCCCGGACTGGCCGGATTCTGGGGCGAGATGCTGGCGATGTTCGCCGCGTTCAGTCCGGCCGAGGGGCTCAGCCGTCCCGCGTATCTGACCTTCATGGTGCTGGCGGGCCTCGGCACCCTGCTCACCGCCGCGTACCTGCTGGTCGTCGTACGCCGCCTGTGCATGGGCGAACGCCTGGAGCCCGAGCCCGAGCCCCTCGCCGACGGCGAACCGCACCCGCAGGGATCCGCCGAGCCCGTCGCCGGACGCGGGCCCCGCATCGACCCCCGGGCCAAACCGGGGTCCACGCCCGCCTTGGCCGACGTCCGCGGCTATGAAAGCGCCGCCTGGACCCCGCTGGTGGCCCTCACCGTTCTCGCCGGGCTCTGGCCCGCGGCCCTCATCGGCCTCACCGATCCGGCCGTGCAGCAGCTCCTCGCAGGAGGCAAGTGATGACTGTGGCCGCAGGAAGCCTGGTCCAGTCCGTCGACTGGCTCGCGATCGCCCCGCCCACCATCGCCGCAGTGGCCGGGCTCGTCGCCCTCGTCGCCGACCTCTTCGTCCCCGAGCGCCGCAAACCCGTCCTCGGCTGGATCGCGATCGCCGGCCTCGCCCTCGCCACGCTCTCCCTCCTGCCGCTCCTCGACGGCGACCGCAGTACCTTCTGCCTGACCTCCGACCCCGGCGTCTGCAGCTACACCGCCGACCACTTCACGCTGGCGATCCAGCTCCTGGTGCTCGCCGGCGCGCTGGTCTCCGCCCTGCTGTCGATCCACACCGTCAAGGAGTCCGAACTCCCCGCGGGCGAGTACTGGTTCCTGCTGCTGGCCTCGGCCGCCGGTGCGGCGCTGCTGCCCGCCTCGCGCGACCTCGCGACCCTCGTCGTCGCCCTCGAAGTGGCCTCGCTCCCGGCCTTCGCGCTGGTCGGCCTGCGCCGCGGCGACCGGCTCTCCTCGGAGGCCGCGCTCAAGTTCTTCCTCTCCTCGGTCGCCGCAACGGCCGTCACCCTGCTCGGGATCAGCTTCGTCTACGCCGCCACCGGCAGCATGCACCTCACCGAGGTCGCCTCCCGGCTGAACGACGTGCCGGGCCGCTTCGACACCCTCGTCACGGCGGGCGTCGCCATCACGCTCGTCGGCTTCGCCTTCAAGACCGCGGCCGTTCCCTTCCACTTCTGGGTGCCCGACACCTACGTCGGGGCGCCCCTGCCCGTCGCCGCGTACCTCTCCGTCATCGGCAAGGCCGTCGGCTTCACCGGCATCATCCTGATCACGGTCATCGCGTTCCCGTCGTACGCGGACGTGTGGGGCCCCGTCCTCGCCGTCCTGGCCGCCCTCACCATGACCGCGGGCAATGTCGCGGCCCTGCGCCAGCGCCCCGACCGTGCCCACAGCGCCGTACGCCTGCTGGCCTGGTCATCGGTCTCCCAGGCCGGCTATCTGCTGGTCCCCATCGCCGCCGCCGGTTACGTCGACGACCCTGCCCGTGCGATCGGCTCCACCGTCGCGTACGCCCTCATGTACGGCGCCGTGAACCTCGGCGCGTTCGGCGTCGCCGCCCTCGTCAGCCGTACGAGCCCCGCGGGCCGCATCGACGACTACCGCGGCCTGTACGCCTCCCGCCCCCTCGCCGCCCTCGCGATGGGCTTCTTCCTGCTCAACCTGGCCGGCCTGCCGCCGGGCATCATCGGACTCTTCGCCAAGGTCACGGTCTTCTCGGTCGCCGTGGACGCCGGACTCGCCTGGCTGGCCGTGGTCATGGCGGTGAACGTCGTCATCGCGCTCTACTACTACCTCCAGTGGACGGCCGTCCTCTTCCGCGCCCCCGAGGGCACCTCCGAGGCCGCCTCCGAGGCCGCCCCCGCGAGGGTCCGCGTCCCCGCCCCGCTGACCGCTGCCATCGCTCTCGCCGCGCTCCTCGGCATCGCGCTCTCCGGCGCACCCCAACTCGTTCTGCGCTTCGCCTCGGCGACGCTGCTCTGAGGCGCGCACGACACTGCTCCGAGGCGCGCGCAACCCTGTTCCGAGGACGCGCCGCACGGCACTCCAGGCCGCCCCTGCGTCACCCGTACGCACCGTGACCCGCCCGGCCGGACCAGGGAACCAGGGCGGCCCGCCTCGCGTTGACCAGTGCAGGAGGGTCCACTGAAGAGTGGAAGACACCGAGTCAGAGGGGTCCCCGCCACAGCACTGGGAGGGCGTACCGTGCACCGCCGGCACAACGGACTGAGGACTGCCCTGCTTCTGGGCGGCCTGTCGGCACTCATCATCGTCATCGGCAGCGTCTTCGGCCGTACGGGCCTGATCGTCGCCGTCGTCGTGGCGCTGGGCATGAACGCGTACGCCTACTGGAACAGCGACAAGCTCGCCCTGCGCGCCATGCGGGCCCGCCCGGTGAGCGAGTTCGAGGCCCCGGCCCTGTACCGCTTGGTCCGCGAACTCTCGACCGCCGCCCGGCAGCCCATGCCCCGGCTCTACATCTCGCCCACCCAGGCGCCGAACGCCTTCGCCACGGGCCGCAATCCGCGCAACGCCGCCGTCTGCTGCACCGACGGCATCCTGCAGATCCTCACCGAGCGCGAACTGCGCGGCGTCATCGGCCATGAACTCAGCCACGTGTACAACCGCGACATCCTCATCTCCTCGGTCGCGGGGGCACTGGCCTCGGTGGTGATGTTCCTGGTGAACTTCGCCTGGCTGATCCCCATAGGACGGTCCGACGACGACGAGGGCCCCGGCATCCTCGGCCTGCTGCTGATCATGATCCTCGGCCCGCTGGCCGCCTCCCTGATCCAGCTCGCGGTCAGCCGCTCACGGGAGTACGAGGCCGATGCCTCGGGCGCCCAGCTCACCGGCGATCCGCTCGCCCTGGCCTCCGCCCTGCGCAAGCTCGAGGCAGGGACGAAGCAGCTCCCGCTGCCGCCCGAGCCGCGCCTGGAGACCACGAGCCACCTGATGATCGCCAACCCGTTCCGCCCCGGCACGGGCATGGCCAAGCTCTTCTCCACCCACCCGCCGATGGCGGAGCGCATCGCCCGCCTCGAGCAGATGGCGGGCCACCGGAACTGAGGTGCCGGCGGGGTCGTCCTCAGGCACGCACGAGGGTGGGGCGGGGCGCCGGGAAGGTCGGGACGGGAGGCCCGGAAACAGGCCCTCGACCGGCCCGGGGACTCGTAGCGCGGCCGGTTCGGCGCCGTGGGACGCTGGAAGCATGACGCCGATCAATCTCATTCTGAACATTCTCTGGTTGATCTTCTGCGGCATATGGATGGCCATTGCCTATGCCGTAGCAGCCCTCGTCTGCTTCATCCTCATCATCACCATCCCGTTCGGCATCGCCGCGCTCCGCATAGCGGGGTACGTGCTGTGGCCGTTCGGCAGGACCACCGTCGAACGGCGGGACGCGGGGGCGCCGTCATTCGTCGGCAATGTGATCTGGGTGATCTTCGCAGGCTGGTGGCTCGCTCTCGGGCACCTGGTCACGAGCATCCCGCTGTTCCTGTCGATCATCGGGATCCCGTTCGGCTGGGCCAACTTGAAGCTGATCCCGATCTCGCTGATGCCCCTGGGCCGTGACATCGTCCCCACCGACCAAGGGGAGTTCGCGCGGAGCTGGTGACCCGGCGGCCGCAGGTACGGCGACGGCGGTACGACGCCGCCGCCGTACCGCCGTGGACTGCTCCGGTGCCCCCGGGGCCCGGGGATTCCGCGAGGACCCGGAATTCCTCGATGCCTCGGGGTTCTGCGAGGCGCGGGAGGACGGGCAGTCGGCTGCCTGCCGTGCGACAGGCCTGCTCTCACCGGTAGTTGACGAACTGCAGCGCGAAGTCGAAGTCCTTGCCCTTGAGCAGCGCGATGATCGACTGCAGGTCGTCGCGGCTCTTGGAGGTCACCCGGAGCTCGTCGCCCTGCACCTGCGCCTTGACGCCCTTCGGGCCCTCGTCGCGGATGACCTTGGCGACCTTCTTCGCGTTCTCCTGCGTGATCCCCTCCTGCAACGAGGCGAAGATCTTGTACTCCTTGCCCGAGGCCTGCGGCTCGCCCGTGTCCAGGGCCTTCAGGGAGATGCCGCGCTTGACCAGCTTGGACTGGAAGACGTCGAGGATCGCCTTGACCCGCTCCTCGGAGTTGGCCCGCATCTCGATCTTGTCGCCGGACCACTCGATGGATGCCCCGACGTTCTTGAAGTCGTACCGCTGGGAGATCTCGCGGCTCGCCTGGTTGAGGGCGTTGTCGACCTCCTGCCGCTCGACCTTCGAGACGATGTCGAAACTGGAGTCGGCCATGGTGAGTTGGCTCCTCGTACCTAGATCCGTCATGTGTACGGAACCGTCCCCGGCCCGCACCGTCAGCCTAGTCACCCGGGACGGGGTTCCAGCGGCGATCAACCGGGTGGCGAACCACCCCCCGCCATCAGGTATGGTTTACGTCGTTGCCAGGGAGCGCCGCGCGAAAAGCGCAGGTCCCGGCCACATCCCCGGCGGGTTGCCCGAGCGGCCAAAGGGAGCAGACTGTAAATCTGCCGGCAATGCCTACGTAGGTTCGAACCCTACACCCGCCACACGCGAAGAAGGGCCCCTGGCCTGCGGAAACGCAGGCCAGGGGCCCTTTGTGTTGCATCGTTGAGCGGCGGGTGCTGTCTCGCTCCGTCTCGTCCTTTCCCGCCCTCTATCAGTAGTTGTGGACGGGGCGTGGACGGGAGCGGAGGCATTGGGGCACGAGGTGCTCGGTGCATGGCCACCGGGGGCCGCTGCTTCGTGCTCGCGCTCGAGCACCCCCATGCTTTCTCGGCGAGAGGACAGAGCATCGGGCACCGGGCGGACGGCACCTCCAGGGTGCTCGCCGGTTCGCCCCGAGCCCCCCGCCCCCAGCCGCCATCGCCCACCAGGGTCAGCGGGCCCCGACACGTGATCGTGTCAGGGCCGTCTTCTGTGTCTGCGCCAACCCGCATGCCAACGGGATCAGCAGAGCTGGTCTCCGAGCGCCGCAGGATCCGCGCGGGAACCACGTGCCGGGTGGGTTCGTGATCTTCTGCGTCGACGTGCCCTGCCGGGCTGTGCGGTCCTGGAGAACTCCCGTCCCTCAGGTGGCGAATCCCCCGGAGTCCGTGCGGGTCCGGATCCCGTACGCCGTCGGAAGGACACCTGCGGTCGGGCCATGTCGAGCCGCCCTGGACGTCGTTGAGGAGGTCACGAGTCTCCGAACCAGGCCGGGAGGAACAGTGCAGGTGCAGCGGATCGGAAGAGCAACGCTGGTGGCCCTGGCAGTAGCGGGAATGGCGTCCGCATGGCCCGGGATCGCCTTCGCGGACGGCCCCGGCGCCACCGCTTCCGGCGGTGCCGGCTCGGCCGGTGGGTTCTTCCAGCAGAACACCGCCCAGCAGAGCAAGCAGAACAACACCTGCGCCAACCCCAACCGCACGACCATCGAGGTGACCGGCGGCCGGTCGGTCGTCCGCTGCGCCAGCGGCGACGCCTCCGTCAACGAGCGTGTGCTGGCCAAGGGCGGCGGCGCCCACGCCGACGGCGGCAGTGCGGGCGCCGACGTGTTCCAGGGGAACACCGCCCAGAAGGGCCGGCAGAACAACGCCTGCGACCGCTTCACCAACATCTTCGTCGAAGGCGGCCGGGTGGAGAGCGGCTGCGCCAACCACGACCGGTCCCGCAACCACCACACCCTGGCCAAGAGCGGAGGCGCCCACACCGCCGGCGGCACTGCGGGGCCCGCCTTGTTCCAGCAGAACACCGCCCAGGAAGGGCGGCAGAACGCCTATTGCGCCCACTCCAACGGCGCCGTCTCCCAAGTGGACGGCGGCCGGATGGAGAGCCGCTGCACCACCCACGACCTCTCCCGCAATCACCACACCCTGGCCAAGAGCGGCGGCGCCCACACCACCGGCGGGGGCGGCGGGGCGACCGGCATCGTCGACTCCGAGGACAACATCGCTCAAGAGGGTCGGCAGAACAACGCCTGCGCCCGCCTTCTCAACAACGGCATCAGCGTGTCCGGAGGCAGCACGGAGAGCCGCTGCACCACTCACGACCTCTCCCGCAATCACCACACCCTGGCCAAGAGCGGCGGCGCCCACACCACCGCCGGCGGCGGGGCCGGCTTCGTATCTCAGCAGAACACCGCTCAAGAGGGCCGGCAGAACAACGCCTGCGCCGACCTCAACAGTTCCAACATCGACGTGGAAGGCGGCCGGGCGGAGAGCAGCTGCTCCGCCCACGACAACTCCCGGAACCGCCACACCCTGACCAAGAGCAACGGCGCCCACACCACGGGCGGCAACGCGAGTGCCGATCTGTTCCAGCAGAACACCGCCCAGGAGGGTCGGCAGAACAACGCCTGCGGCAACCTCAACAGCTCCTTCGTCAGCGTGGAAGGCGGCCGGGCGGAGAACCGCTGCACCCACCACGACCGCTCCCACGGGGTGGGCACCGCCGAGGTCAGCGGTGGCGCCGAGGTGGAGGGCGGCTCGAGCACGGCGAACCTGTTCCAGCAGAACACCGCCCAGGAGGGCCGGCAGAACAACGCCTGCGGCAACCTCAACAACACCGCCCTCAGCGCCTCCGGCTCCAGCAGCCGGGCCCAGTGCGGGACCGTCGACGCGTCGAAGTCCGTCGCCTCCGTCTACCGGTAGCCACCCCGCCCCTGTCCGACCGGCCCAGCCCGCATCCGCGTACCCCGTCCGGCGGGGCCTGGCCATGCCCATCGCGCCCTGAAGGGGAACGTCGCCGGTTCGGTCCGGTTCGAACCAGCCGTTCGCCGGTGCGACATGCGGCCCCGGCTTGCGGAAACGGCAACGCCGGGGGCCGTTCGCGCCGCGGTCGCCCGATACGTACGAGCAGGGACGCCGGCGGGGCGACGCGGCTGAGCCGGGCCGTCCCGCTCCTGTCCGGCCGCCGCCCCGCCTAGAGTCGTATCCATGGCTTCCGACGAGGGGACCGTACGGGTCGACAGCTGGATCTGGTCCGTACGCCTGACCAAGACCCGTTCGATGGCGGCAACGGCCTGTCGGGGCGGGCACGTCCGCGTCAACGGCGAGCGCGTCAAGGCGTCCCACGCGGTGCGGACCGGGGACGAGGTGCGGCTGCGCCTCGCCGGCCGGGAGCGGATCGTGGTCGTCTCGCGTCTCGTACGCAAGCGCGTGGGTGCGCCCGTCGCCGTGGAGTGCTACGTCGACAACAGCCCGCCGCCGCCCGAGCGCCTCGGCCCTGCGGAGGTCGCACGGCGCGATCGCGGTGCGGGGCGGCCGACGAAGCGAGACCGGCGGGAGATGGACCGACTGCGAAGCCGCGGCGACGCCGCTCCCGCTCCCGGTGCCGGGGGCTCGGGAGACGCCTGACGCCCGGCGGACGGCAAGGCCACCGGGCGCCCACCGCGCCCCCACCGCGTGCCGACAGCACACCGCGCGCAGCGGCTCATGCGGTAGCCCGCACACGCGCCGGGTTCGATTCCGGCCGCGCCGCTCCGCGTGCCGTCCGCCCACCCCGACCTGCGCCGCTCAGCCCTCCGCCGCTGCGTCGTCCCCCGATTCGTTCACATGCTTGAGCGCCATCCGCGCCGTCACGCGCGTCGGGCCTTCGAGGGAGTCCCAAAAGGTGTGGGTGCTCACGAACACCGCGAGCTCCAAGTCGCGGTCCAGCAGCACCCCGACCGCCGTGCGGTCCTCGTCGCCCCAGCCCTCCGTGTACTGCGGCAGCCGCCCGTAGAGCGCGCTGAGCTCGTGCCGCACCTGATGCAGCTCCTGCTGCGCCTCCAAGAGGTCCTCGGGAAAGTCATAGGTGTCCGCCACAGTCCTAATAGTACGTGAGTTCGAATCCGGGCGGCGGGAGCACACGCCCGGGATTTCCCGCCGCCCGTACGAGGACCGCCGTCTGCCCGTCCCTCCCTCGCCTGCCGCAGCGCCCGTCCGCCGTGGGATGCTGGTCGCGTGACCTCCGCGGACCTCGTCCGGCTGCGCCGGGCCCGTGACCTGATGGACCGCGACTACGCGGAGCCCCTCGACGTCCCCGCCCTGGCACGTGTCGCCCTCATGTCGCCCGGCCACTTCTCGCGCAGCTTCCGAGCCGCCTTCGGCGAGACCCCGTACAGCTACCTGATGACCCGCCGCATCGAACGGGCCAAGGCCCTGCTGCGGCGCGGCGATCTCACGGTGACCGAGGTGTGCTACGCGGTCGGATGTACGTCCCTGGGGTCGTTCAGCTCCCGCTTCACCGAACTGGTCGGTGAGACGCCGAGCGCCTACCGGGCCCGAAGCCACGACTTCGGCGCCGGGATTCCCGCCTGCGTCGCCAAGAGGTTCACGCGGCCGGTCAGGAATGGAGAAGCCGATCCGGCACCCCCGCCCGTACCGTAAAACGCATGGAACTCAAGCTTTCGCACTGCTTCATCGCCGTCGACGACCACGACAAGGCGCTCGTCTTCTACCGCGACATTCTCGGATTCGACGTACGCAATGACGTCGGATTCGAGGGAATGCGCTGGGTGACCGTCGGCCCGCCGTCCCAGCCGGACCTGGACATCGTCCTCGAACCGCCGGCCGCGGACCCCAATACCTCGCCCGCCGACAAACAGGCCATGGGTGAACTCCTCGCCAAGGGCTTGCTGCGGGGCGTCATCTTCGAGACGGACGACTGCGACGCCACGTTCGAGCACATCCGCGCGGCCGGCGGCGAGGTGGTCCAGGAGCCGATCGACCAGCCGTACGGTGTCCGGGACTGCGCCTTCCGCGACCCCGCGGGCAACCTGCTGCGGTTCAGCGGCCCGCGCGCCCGCTGAGATCCGCCGGCCGACGGGCGGAGTACGGCGGGGCCCGCCGTACTCCTCGGCCTCGACGTCCGGGCCGAGCGCTGCCTACGATCCGGGGTACGGCATCGCGTGCCGGTCACCGGCCGGGTGAGGCATGGAGGTGCCGTGAGTTTGCCTTACGGAGGCATTCCACCGTGTCAGTCGAGTTGAATCACACCATCGTTCACGCCCGGGACAACCGGAAATCCGCCGAATTCCTCGCCCACATCCTGGACTTGGAGATCGGCGCCGAGTGGGGCCCGTTCATTCCGGTCGCCACGAGCAATGCGGTCACCCTGGATTTCGCCATGATTCCGGCGGAGTCCATCACCATGCAGCACTACGCGTTCCTCATCTCCGACGAGGAGTTCGACGCCGCCTTCGAGCGGATCCGGCAGGCCGGGATCACGTACTACGCCGATCCGCACGGCAAGCAGCCCGGGGAGATCAACCACCATCACGGCGGCCGGGGGCTGTATTTCCTCGATCCCGCCGGGCATGGGATGGAGATCATCACGCGCCCGTACGCCGACCACGAGAAGTAGGCGCGCGACGACAGAGGCGGCCCGCGCCGTGAGGCAGTGAGGCGTCAGGGCACCAAGGCGCCGGTCCGGCCGTCCGGTCCCAGGAGGCCGGATCGGCGCCTCGTTCCGCGAAGTCCCCACGCACCGACCGCCGTACGGCCGTTGTCGTGTGTAGTTGCCTCGCGGGTCGCGGGTCGCGGGTCGCGGGTCGCCGGGCCATGGCTGGGCGCGTCCCTGGCCGACCGTCACAGGTGGTGCTGACCCGTCCTGGTGATGTGCGTGATCTCGCCCGTGCCGCCGAGCTTCACGGGCTCGACCACGATGTAGTCGAGTCGCTCCAGCGAAAGGACGGCCTCCGTCACGCTGTCCTCGGTCAGTCCGGTGGCCCCGATGAGATCGCTCGGGTGGGGTTGGCGGGGTGGTTTGGTGTCCAGGAACGCGTCGATGGCGCGCAGGACCGTGCGCTCGGTCTGCGTGATGGCCGACTCTCCTGGCTGCGCGGGATCCGCCGGGTCCATGGGGTCTGCCGGGTCCACGGCGTCTCCCCGTTCCCGGCGCCCCGCCGGGCCCGAGGGGCCGGCGCCCGGGCCGCTGCTGACCCAGTGCTCCGCGGGGTCCGTCGGACCAAGGGGTTTCATGGCCGGGCCTGTTCGTCGGGCCAGTCGGCAGGACCCCCGCCACGCCATTCGATGAGGTTCGGGTCATCCAGGTCCACCGCGCTCTCGTCCAGCCCGGCCACGCGCAGGAACTCGATCACGTCCTTCGGCGCGTGTGCCTTGCCGACCGGCTCGCCGCGGATGGTCACGCGCCGGGCGCCCCGGTCCGGCGGGTGAACGACGACGGGCGGCTGTCCCTCCATGTTCCCAGCGTGGGGGGGGGGGCCCCCCGGGGCGCCCCCCCCCCCGGGGGCGCCCCCCCCCCCCCCCCCGCGCGGGGCCCCCAAACAGCGAGACGCGCCCCCCGCGGGTCCCCCCCCCCGGGCCCCCCCGCGGGGGGGGTCCCACCCCCCGCGGCGGTGGCCCCCCCTGGCCCCCCCGGGGGGGGGCCCCCGGGGGGCCCCCCCCCGGGGGGGGGCCCCCCCCCACGCAAGAGGTCCGAGAGGTCGCAACCAAGAGGTCGCAACCGCCGCCTGCTGAGGCAGGAGCGGGGTGTCAGCGCGTGGACACGGCCTTGACCGCCGCCTCGACCGGCACCGTCCCGCTGATCAGCTCCAGGACCAGCCCCGCTGTGCCCGGCTCGTGGAGGAGAGCGGCGAGGACGGCCGCGACATCGTCCCTCGGCACCGCGTCCCGCCCTGTGTGCTCGGTGAGGTCGACCGTGCCCGTGCCGGTTTCGTTGGTCAGCCGGCCCGGCCGCAGGATCGTCCAGTCCAGTGCCTTCCGCGCCCGCAGGTCGTCGTCGGCCGCCTTCTTGGCACGCAGGTACGTCGCGAACACGGGGTCGGTGCCCGGCGGCGGCTCCTTGTCGGCGCCCATGGAGGAGACCATGACGTGGCGCCGTACGCCCGCCCGCTCGGCCGCGTCCGCGAACAGCACCGCCGCGGCGTGGTCCACCGTGTCCTTGCGCGCGGTGCCGCTGCCCGGCCCCGCCCCGGCGGCGAAGACCACCGCGTCCGCACCCCGCAGATGCGACGCGACCTCCTCGACCGAGGCCGACTCCAGATCGCAGAGGACGGGGTCGGCGCCCGCCGCCCGCAGATCGTCCGCGTGTTCGGGGTTGCGGATAAGGCCCGCGGCCTCGTCTCCGCGCGTCGTGAGGAGCTTCTCCAGCCGCCGCGCGATCTGACCGTGTCCACCAGCGATGACAATGCGCATGGTTCCGACCGTACGCCCGGCGCCCGTGTCGCGGCTTCGGGACACGGCGCGATGCCGTCCATCGAGCGCCCGTGAACTCCCGGCAGTTCCTCAGGAGTTCCCCGATCCGGGACACTGCCTCGCCCGCGCGCCGCTCGCGTCAGGATCCGCCCGAGGCCTGCCGTGGCAGGTCCAGCCCTGCCACCGCCGCCGAGTCGCAGTACTCGCGCACCGCGCTCGTCCTCGCCACTACACGCCCCCGGTGCACCACGATCCGGCTGTACGCCAGGGACAGCACCCCCGCGAGCCCGTCCCCGCGCACCGCCAGCAACTCCGCGGGGAAACCGGCCTCCACGCGCACCTCCGGCAGTGCCATCGCCGCCCGCGCGTGCCCGCTCACCGTCTCGTACGCGGTCTCCGGCCGCTCCCCGCCCTGGGCCGTCAGGAGATACGCCGCCTCCAGCGGGTCGCCGCGCCCCACCGGGTTCGCGGCGTCGCGCATCGCTCCGCTCCCCGCCGCGACCCGTACGCCCGCGGCTCGCAGAAGCCGTACGGGTGCGGCGCACGCTCCGTGCCCGGTGCCGGCGTGGGAGCGGGCCGCGCGGGTGCGCCCCTCCCGCCGTTCCCGTGGGTCCTCGGCGGGCGGCCGCTCGCCGGCGCCCGTCCGCTCCATGGCTCCGCAGCCACCCTGCGGCAGGCAGACGACCGTGATCCCGGCCGCCGCGAGCTGGTCCGCCGCCCGCTCCGCGACGCCTTGCGGCAGGCGGGAGAGTCCCGCGCACGGCCCGAGCGAGACGCCGGGACGCAGGCCCCCCGCCATCGCGGCCAGCCGCGCGAGCCGCGCCGGATCGTCACCTTCCGTGTGCAGGTCCACGGCGCAGCCGTGTTCCGCCGCGACCTCCAGTACCGCCTGCGTGTAACCGGTCGGGTCGGGGTCGAGGTCGGGGCAGCCGCCGACGACCTCCGCACCCATCTGCACTGCGTCCCGCAGCATCGCGAGGCCGTCCGCGCCCGCCACACCCGTCAGCACGCGCGGAACCGCGACCGCGGACAGGTCGGTCAGACCGCGCAGCGCGCGCCGCGAGTGGAGGACGGCCTCCAGGGAGCCGAGCCCCTGGACGTCGCCGATCCGTACGTGGGTCCGCAGCGCCGTGGCACCGTGCCCGAGCTGCAGGAGCGCGGCCTCGATCGTGCGCCGCTGGACGTCCTCGGGCGCGTACGAGACGGGGCCGTCGGCGTCGGCGGTGAGGGCGGTGTCGCTGTGCGCGTGGGGCTCGGCCGGCGCGGGCAGCAGCAGATACCCGCCTAGGTCGACCTTCGCCCCGCTCCCCGCCGGACCCGCTCCGCGGGCGAGACTGCCCGCCGTACCGACGGCCTCGATCCGGCCGCCGCTGAGTCGTACGTCCACCGTCCGCCCGTCGGTGAGCCGTGCGCCGCACAGCACCAGGGCGCCGGGTTCGGGAGCCGCGCCGTCGCGCTTCGGGGGTTGCTGCGGGTGCTGCGGGTGGCTCTCTGGCATCGCGCTCCCTGACGTCCCTGAGGGGGTGACGCTCCCTGAACTGTCCGGCGCGCTGCCATGATCACGCAGCGCGGGACGAGCCTAGGGGGAGGCCTCGACGGCATCGCGGAGGAGCCGAATAGTCGTACTGGTGTGGTGGCCTGGCCACCTGGGAAGGAGCACCGATACGGATTTCACGTTCGGCGGCCGAGCGTGTAATGTCTTCACCGCTCGCCCCAATAGCTCAGTCGGCAGAGCGTCTCCATGGTAAGGAGAAGGTCTACGGTTCGATTCCGTATTGGGGCTCTGGTGATCCGGCAGCTCGCCTCGCGGCGGGAGGTCAGCTCACTCGAAGCGGCGTAGCTCAGTCGGTAGAGCAAGCGGCTCATAATCGCTGTGTCACCGGTTCAAGTCCGGTCGCCGCTACACCGCGTAGCCGATTGTGGGATCGGTCCTTCAATCGGCTACTCTTTCTGCGTTAATCCATCTGTCCGTCAAGGAGCACTCACGTGGCTGCCACCGATGTCCGCCCGAAGATCACGCTGGCCTGCGTGGAGTGCAAGGAGCGGAACTACATCACCAAGAAGAACCGGCGCAACAACCCGGATCGTCTTGAGATGAAGAAGTACTGCCCCCGTTGCAACTCGCACACGGCTCACCGCGAGACGCGGTAAAGACGACTGACACGCGAGGCCGTCCCCATGCGGGGGCGGCCTCGCGTCGTTGATCGCGCCCGCATCGTCGGCCCGCCGGGCCTCGTTGATCGACCCGGCGCCGACCGATCGACCCGGCATCGACCGGCCGTCGACCGGTCGCACCGATCATCGACAGAGCTTCGACCCAGGAGGTGGCGAGCCCATGCCGCTCGACAAGTCCTTCATCGGGCGGTCCTATCCGCCCACCGCGCCGTACGAGGTCGGCCGCGAGAAGATCCGCGAGTTCGCCGAGGCGATCGGCGACACCAACCCCGCGTACACCGACGCGGAAGCGGCCAAGGAGCACGGCCACCCGGATGTGATCGCCCCGCCCACCTTCGCCTTCGCGATCACGTTCAAGGCGGCGGAAGAGGTCATCCACGACCCGGCGCTGGGCCTGGACTACGGCCGCGTCGTCCACGGCGACCAGAAGTTCGCGTACGCCCGTCCGGTCCGGGCCGGCGACCGCCTGTCGGTCACGTCGACGATCGAGGCCATCAAGTCCCTTGGGGGCAACGACATCATCGACATCCGCGGCGATGTCCACGACGAGAGCGGCGAGCTCGTGGTGACGGCCTACACGAAGCTGGTGGCGCGCGGCGCCGAGGCGGGGTCACCCGCCTCGGAGACCAAGGGAGGCTGACGGCGATGGCGGCGAAGATTTCGTACGACGAGGTCGAGGTCGGCACCGAGCTGCCGGCTCAGACGTTCCCGGTGACGCGCGAGACCCTCGTGCGGTATGCGGGCGCGTCCGGTGACTTCAACCCGATCCACTGGAACGAGAAGTTCGCCAGGGAGGTCGGACTCGACGATGTGATCGCCCACGGCATGTTCACCATGGCCGAGGCGATCCGCGTGGTGACCGACTGGGTGGGCGACCCGGGAGCGGTCGCGGAGTACGGCGTGCGGTTCACCAAGCCCGTCGTGGTCCCCAACGACGAGGACGGCGCGGCCATCGAGGTCAGCGGCAAGGTCGCCGCCAAGCTCGAGGACCGTACGGTGCGCGTCGACCTCTTGGCCAGGAGCGCGGGCCAGAAGGTCCTGGGCATGTCCCGCGCCGTCGTACGCCTGGCCTGAGGCGACGGCGGGGCTTGCGCGGGGGCCCGGCAGCCGGACCCCCGCGGCATCGGCACAGGGGTAAGGGGCGAGGACCATGGATCCCGCCCCTTACGCTTGTGCGCGTGCAGGAACTTCACGACGCCCCGCTCGCCCCGCTGACCACCTTCCGGCTCGGCGGCCCAGCCACGCGCCTGATCACCGCCACCACGGACGACGAGGTCGTCTCCGCCGTCCGCGAGGCCGACGCGTCCGGCACGCCGCTGCTGATCGTCGCCGGCGGCAGCAACCTCGTCATCGGCGACAAGGGCTTCGAGGGGACCGCCCTGCGCATCGCCACGACCGGCCATGAGCTGTCCGGGGCGCGGCTGGAGCTCGCGGCGGGGGAGAACTGGTCCGAGGCCGTGGCCCGCACGGTCGAGGCGGGGCTCGCCGGGATCGAGTGCCTCGCCGGAATCCCCGGCTCCGTAGGCGCGACCCCGATCCAGAACGTGGGTGCGTACGGCCAGGAGGTCTCCTCCGTCATCAGCGAAGTCGTCGCCTACGACCGCCGCACCGACGAGACGGTCACCATCCCGGGTGCGGAGTGCGCCTTCTCGTACCGGCACAGCCGCTTCAAGGCCGACCCGGCCCGCTTCGTCGTGCTGCGCGTCCGCTTCGCCCTCGAGGACGCCGGAGGACTCTCCACCCCGGTCAAGTACGCGGAACTCGCCCGCACGTTGGGCGTCGCGCCGGGCGACCGGGTTCCGGCCGCCGCCGCGCGCGAGGCGGTCCTCAAGCTGCGCGCGGGCAAGGGCATGGTGCTGGACCCCGAGGACCACGACACCTGGTCCGCCGGCTCGTTCTTCACCAACCCCATCCTCACGGCCGCCCAGCACGAGGCGTTCATGGCCCGCGTCGCCGACCGCCTCGGCCCGGACGTGGTGCCCCCGGCGTATCCCGCGGGGGGCGGCCTGACCAAGACCTCCGCCGCCTGGCTCATCGACAAGGCGGGCTTCACCAAGGGGTACGGCACGGGCCCGGCGCGGATCTCCACCAAGCACACCCTGGCCCTCACCAACCGCGGCGCCGCCACGACCGAGGACCTGCTGGCCCTCGCGCGGGAGGTCAGGGACGGGGTGCGGGACGCCTTCGGGGTCACTCTCGTCAACGAGCCGGTGACGGTCGGCGTCAGCCTCTGAGTGACGCCCGACCGTCAGTCTTCGAGTGACGGTCGGCGTCAGCCTCCGAGTGACGGGTCTAGTACGCGACCCCCACCGCCTGCTGCACCGTCGACGCGTCGTCCGCCATCGCGAGCATCGCGTGCGCCACGTCCGCACGCCCGATCATCATGCTGTCCTTCGGAGTCGTGGCGAACGCCTTCCGGTACGAGCCCGTCAGCGGCCGGTCGTGCAGTCTCGGCGGCCGGACGACGGTCCAGTCCGTCCCACTGCGCCGGACGTCCTCCTCCATCACCGCCAAGTCCGCGTACTGATCCCGGAACACGGCTTTGACCAGGGGCGTCATCAACCGCAGTCGCAACGACTCACCCTCCGGCGGCGGCCCCACCGGAGCGGCGCTCACCGCCAGGAAGCGCCGGACTCCCTCCGCCTCCATGGCCCGCAGGATGGTGCGCGTGCCGGAGGAGGCGATGCCGACCTGCTTGCGGCTGCGCGGGCCGAGTCCCGAGAACACCGCGTCCCGTCCAGCGACGGCCGGGCCCAGGAGGGCCGGGTCCGTCAGCCCGGCCGTCACCACCTCGACGGTGCCGGACTCAGGGACCGACAGCCGCGCCGGGTCGCGTACCACCGCTGTCACCTCGTGCCCCGCCGTCAGGGCCTGCCGGACTATCTCCCGGCCTATTCCGCCCGTCGCTCCGAAAACGGTGATCCTCATGGCGTACGCCCCTCAGGTGGGTAAGTATTCACTCACCTTCTAGGGTGGGTATCCGCCCACCTCTCGTCAAGCCTGGTTGGAGCCTCCATGGAGCCCAGACCGACGCGCACGCGCATCCTCGACGCGGCGGCCCGGCTGATGCGCTCGATCGGCCTGGCCCGTGCCACCACCAAGGAGATCGCGAAGGCCGCCGGATGCTCGGAGGCCGCTCTCTACAAGCACTTCGCGAGCAAGGAGGACCTCTTCGTCCGCGTCCTGGAGGAGCGGTTGCCCCGGCTCGGCTCACTGCTCGCCGAGATCCAGCAGGCTCCGGTGGCGCACAGCGTCGAGGAGAACCTCACCCGCATCGCCCGCGGAGCGGTCCTCTTCTACGAGTCGAGCGTGCCCATCGCCGCCTCGCTCTTCGCCGAACCGGCCCTGCTGCGTCGCCACCGCGACGGGCTGCGCAGGCTCGGCGGCGACGCGGGACCGCACCGCCCCATCGAGGAACTCGCCGCGTATCTGGACACCGAACGCGACGCCGGCCGTATCCGCGCGGACGCCGACACGGACGCGGCCGCCGCGCTGCTGCTCGGCGCCTGCTACCAGCGCGCCTTCCTGGATGCCTTCACCGGAAACCCGGCAGACCCCGGAGCTGCCACGACCCCAGTGGACCCCGGAGCTGCCGCGACCCCCGCGACCCCCGACGCCGCCCACGGCCCTGCGGACCGTACGGACCCCGAGGCTCCCGAGAACGCCGCAGACCCCCGGGGCGCCGCAGCCCCCAAAGACGTCGCCGACGCCGACGCCCCCACCGCCCGTCCGCTGAACGCCTTCGCCGCCGCCCTCGCCCGCACCGTCCTCCGCGGGATCGCCTGACCGGGCCCGTCGCCGCTCCGCGAGTCCGCCTCAGCCCGCGCCCCACGCGTCGATGTCGGCCAGCAGCCGCGCCCGGACGTCCTCCGGTGCCGCCGAGCCGCGCACCGACTGCCCTGCCAGTTCGGCGAGTTCGGCGTCCGTGAAGCCGTGGTGCTCGCGTGCCAGCTCGTACTGGTCCGCCAGGCGCGCGCCGAAGAGCAGCGGGTCGTCCGCGCCCAGCGCCATCGGGACCCCGGCGTCGAAGAGCGTGCGCAGCGGTACGTCCTCCGGCTTCTCGTAGACGCCCAGTGCGACGTTCGAGGTGGGGCACACCTCGCAGGTCACCCCGCGTTCGGCCAGCTTGCGCAGCAGTCGCGGGTCCTCGGCGGCCCGTACACCGTGCCCGATGCGCCCGGCGGCCAGATCGTCGAGGCAGTCCCGGACGCTGCCGGGCCCGGACAGCTCGCCGCCGTGCGGTGCCGCCAGCAGACCGCCCTCCCGGGCGATGGCGAAGGCGCGGTCGAAGTCCCGCGCGAAACCCCGCCGTTCGTCATTGGAGAGCCCGAAGCCGACGATGCCGCGGTCCGCGTACCGCACCGCGAGCCGTGCCAACGTCCGCGCGTCCAGCGGGTGTTTCGTACGGTTGGCCGCGACGAGGACCCGCATCCCGAGGCCGGTCTCGCGCGACGCGCGGTCCACCGCGTCGAGGATGACCTCCAGGGCCGGGATCAGTCCGCCGAGCCGCGGCGCGTACGAGGTGGGGTCGACCTGGATCTCCAGCCAGCGCGAGCCGTCCCGCACGTCCTCCTCGGCCGCTTCCAGGACGAGGCGCTGGATGTCCTCCGGGGACCGCAGGCAGGAGCGCGCGATGTCGTAGAGCCGCTGGAAGCGGAACCAGCCCCGCTCGTCGGTGGCGCGCAGTCTGGGCGGCTCCCCGCTGCTGAGCGCCTCGGGCAGGTGGACGCCGTACTTGTCGGCGAGTTCCAGCAGTGTGGCGGACCGCATCGACCCGGTGAAATGCAGATGCAGATGGGCCTTCGGCAGCCGGCGCAGATCACGGTCGGCGACTCCGCCGCGGGCATGGGGGGCTGGGGCGTCCGGGGCGTTCGTCGAGTTCGGGGGTCGGTCCCCTGCATGGTGCGGCATTCAAAGATCCTGCCGCATCGGCCGGGCGGCCCGGTAGGGGATTCCCTGAACGAGCGCTTGCCCGAAAACGAATGCGGGGCCCCGAGGGGCCCCGCATCGCACACTTTCAGCCGTTCTCGGCGCAGTGGCCCGGGCTCAGGCCTTGGCCTCGCCCAGCAGCTTCTGGACCCGCGAGATGCCCTCGACCAGGTCCTCGTCGCCCAGCGCGTACGACAGGCGCAGGTAGCCCGGCGTACCGAAGGCTTCGCCCGGAACGACCGCGACCTCGGCCTCCTCGAGGATGATCTCGGCCAGCTCCACGCTCGACTGCGGCCGCTTGCCCCGGATCTCCCTGCCGAGCAGGTCCTTCACCGTCGGGTACGCATAGAACGCGCCCTCCGGCACCGGGCACACGACGCCGTCGATCTCGTTGAGCATGCGCACGATCGTGCGGCGGCGGCGGTCGAACGCCACCTTCATCTCCTCGACGGCCTCCAGGTCGCCGGAGACCGCGGCGAGGGCTGCCATCTGCGCGACGTTCGACACGTTGGACGTGGCGTGGGACTGGAGGTTGGTCGCGGCCTTGACCACGTCCTTGGGTCCGATGACCCAGCCCACGCGCCAGCCCGTCATGGCGTACGTCTTGGCCACGCCGTTGACGACGATGCACTTGTCGCGCAGCTCGGGCACCGCGACCGGCAGCGAGGTGAACTCGGCGTCGCCGTACACCAGATGCTCGTAGATCTCGTCGGTGAGCACCCACAGCCCGTGCTCGGCGGCCCAGCGGCCGATCTCCTCGACCTGCTCGCGCGTGTAGACGGCACCGGTCGGGTTGGACGGCGAGACGAACAGCACGACCTTCGTGCGGTCCGTGCGCGCGGCCTCGAGCTGCTCGACGGAGACGCGGTAGCCCGTCGTCTCGTCGGCGACCACATCCACCGGCACACCGCCGGCGAGCCGGATCGACTCGGGGTAGGTGGTCCAGTACGGCGCGGGGACGATGACCTCGTCGCCCGGGTCGAGGATCGCGGCGAAGGCCTGGTAGATCGCCTGCTTACCGCCGTTGGTCACCAATACCTGCGAGGCGTCGACCTCGTAGCCGGAGTCGCGCAGCGTCTTGGCGGCGATGGCGCTCTTCAGCTCGGGCAGGCCGCCGGCGGGCGTGTAGCGGTGGAACTTCGGGTTGCGGCAGGCCTCCACGGCGGCGTCGACGATGTAGTCGGGCGTCGGGAAGTCGGGTTCGCCCGCGCCGAAGCCGATCACTGGACGCCCGGCGGCCTTGAGGGCCTTGGCCTTGGCGTCCACGGCGAGGGTCGCGGACTCGGAGATCGCGCCGATACGGGCCGATACCCGTCGGTCGCTGGCGGACGATGCGGGTGGTGTTGCAGCGCTCATGACTGCCATCGTCGCAGACCCGGGCCCGGCTGGGCATAGGGGTATCGCAGGGGACCGCAGGGTACGCGTTCGACGCCCGGCCGTGGACCACGTACACTCATGCCCCGTTGGCCTTCACCGGCCGCTCCGTCCTGCGCACTCCGTGCATCCGGGCGGATGCGGTACGTTGGGGGAAACAACAAAGGGTCGTAGCTCAATTGGTAGAGCACTGGTCTCCAAAACCAGCGGTTGGGGGTTCAAGTCCCTCCGGCCCTGCTCCGCACTTTCCTCGTGAATGTGCGTGCAGGTACGTACTGATTGCATCGCCGTGCGGCTCCCGCCGGGCGCGGCACGGCCACGACCCGGGATTTCAGGTGAGGACGAGTGACGGCAGCCCCTGGCTCCACCGCGATGCCTGAAAGCGGTCGTCCCGAGGACGAGGTCGCTGGCAAGAAGGGCCGCCGCGGAGGCAAGCGCGGAAAGAAGGGCCCCCTGGGCCGACTCGCGCTCTTCTACCGGCAGATCGTCGCGGAGCTCCGCAAGGTCGTCTGGCCGACGCGCAGCCAGCTGACGACGTACACCACTGTGGTGATTGTCTTCGTTGTCATCATGATCGGCCTTGTGACCGTGATTGACTTGGGATTCTCCGAGGTCGTCAAGTACGTCTTCGGCTGATCCCGCGGAGGGAGTCCGCGGGACGAACCTCCGCCAGTTCCACCCCTTGAAGCCAGGAAGAAGCAGCCACCGTGTCTGACGACCCGAACCTGAACGACGCCACCGAGCCCGCCGAGGGTGACGAGGCTGCGGCGCCGGCCGAGTCGCCCGCTGCCTTCGAAGCGGACAGGGTCGACGACGACGGGATCGACATCATTCAGGCGGCCGACGAGGTCGACCCCACCGAGGCGCTGGACACCACGCCCGACGAGCCCGCCGAGGCGGCCGCGATCCACGTCGAGGACGACGCCGCGATCGCCGAGGTCGACGAGGACGAGCACAAGGGCGAGGACGAGGACGAAGACGCGGCCCCCGAGGCCGAGGCTCCGGTCGCCGACCCGGTCGAGGCGCTGCGCGAGGAACTGCGCACGCTCCCGGGCGAGTGGTACGTGATCCACACCTACGCGGGCTACGAGAAGCGCGTGAAGGCCAACCTGGAGCAGCGTGCCGTCTCGCTGAACGTCGAGGACTTCATCTACGCGGCCGAGGTGCCCGAGGAAGAGATCGTCCAGATCAAGAACGGCGAGCGGAAGAACGTTCGCCAGAACAAGCTTCCCGGCTACGTTCTCGTCCGCATGGATCTCACCAATGAGTCGTGGGGCGTCGTCCGCAACACCCCGGGCGTCACCGGCTTCGTCGGCAATGCCTACGACCCGTACCCGCTGACCCTGGACGAGATCGTCAAGATGCTCGCCCCGGAGGCGGAGGAGAAGGCCGCCAAGGAGGCCGCCGAGGCCGAGGGCCGGCCGGCCCCGAGCCGCAAGGTCGAGGTCCAGGTGCTGGACTTCGAGGTCGGCGACTCGGTCACGGTCACCGACGGCCCGTTCGCCACGCTTCAGGCGACGATCAACGAGATCAACGCCGACTCGAAGAAGGTCAAGGGCCTGGTCGAGATCTTCGGCCGGGAGACCCCGGTCGAGCTGAGCTTCGATCAGATCCAGAAGAACTGAAACCTTCCGGAACGGTTCTTCGCACCGCTTCCGATAGCTTCCGGCCAGGTCAGGCAGGCCCTCGGGCCCGCCTGACCTGCCGGTTTTCTGCCGCGCAGCCATACCCGTTATCGTTGTGCGGTATGCCTCCAACCGGATGAACCGGGCTCGGAGGCGAATCACCTCTCACTAGGACCCGGAGAGAGCATGCCTCCCAAGAAGAAGAAGGTCACGGGGCTGATCAAGCTCCAGATCCAGGCCGGTGCCGCCAACCCGGCTCCGCCGGTCGGCCCCGCGCTGGGTCAGCACGGCGTCAACATCATGGAGTTCTGCAAGGCCTACAACGCCGCGACCGAGTCGCAGCGCGGCATGGTCGTGCCGGTGGAGATCACGGTCTACGAGGACCGTTCCTTCACCTTCATCACCAAGACTCCGCCGGCCGCCAAGCTGATCCTCAAGGCCGCGGGTGTGGACAAGGGCTCCGGCGAGCCGCACAAGACCAAGGTCGCCAAGATCACCCGCGACCAGGTCCGCGACATCGCCACCACCAAGATGCCCGACCTGAACGCCAACGACCTGGACGCCGCCGAGAAGATCATCGCCGGCACCGCCCGTTCCATGGGCATCACGGTCGAGGGCTGATCCTCCCCGCACCACACCCTGTGGAGGGGCCACGCGCTGGCCCGCACCACGACTCCATTCCGACATAGGAGCAGCAGTGAAGCGCAGCAAGACTCTCCGCGCTGCGGACGCCAGGATCGACCAGGAGCGCCTGTACGCCCCGCTCGAGGCCGTCCGTCTCGCCAAGGAGACTTCCGGGACCAAGTTCGACAGCACCGTCGAGGTCGCCTTCCGCCTGGGCGTTGACCCGCGCAAGGCCGACCAGATGGTCCGCGGCACCGTGAACCTCCCGCACGGCACCGGTAAGACCGCCCGGGTCCTGGTCTTCGCGACCGGTGACCGTGCCGAGGCCGCGCGTGCCGCGGGCGCCGACATCGTCGGTTCCGACGAGCTCATCGACGAGGTGTCGAAGGGCCGTCTGGACTTCGACGCCGTCGTCGCCACCCCGGACCTCATGGGCAAGGTCGGCCGCCTCGGCCGCGTCCTCGGCCCGCGTGGTCTGATGCCGAACCCGAAGACCGGCACCGTCACCCCCGACGTCGCCAAGGCCGTCACCGAGATCAAGGGCGGCAAGATCGAGTTCCGTGTGGACAAGCACGCGAACCTGCACTTCATCATCGGCAAGGTCTCGTTCGACGAGACCAAGCTGGTGGAGAACTACGGCGCCGCGCTGGAGGAGATCCTCCGCCTGAAGCCGTCCGCCGCGAAGGGCCGGTACATCAAGAAGGCCGCCATCAGCACCACGATGGGCCCCGGCATCCCGCTCGACTCCAACCGCACCCGCAACCTCCTCGTCGAGGAGGACCCCGCCGCCGTCTGATCCGGACGGCGGCCGCGGGCCGCGTAACGCACGAAGAGCCGGTCCCCGCACCTCTCCTGAGGTGCGGGGACCGGCTCTTTCTCCCGCGCCCGCTGCGGCCCGTACGGGGCGGCGGCGCCCGCTGCTCGTACGGGGAAGGCCTGGAGGCGTACGGGACGCCCTGACGGCGGCGCTGGGCGGCTGCGGTCGGGTGGGCCCGCGGGAGGCGATTTGCCTGCGGGAGGCCCGCTCACGTACTCTCCACATGAAGCCAAAGACCGCTGGTCGTTGCTGTGTGTCCGCAAGGGCGTACGGCGGCCGAAGGATCCGCTACGTGCGGGCGACCTGCGCAGGTGAATGTGGAGAGTTCCCGGACTGCTGTCCGGTCGAGCTGAGCCCCGTGCGCCTGCGCCGGGGCGTTTTGTATGTTCCCAGCTCCTTCCTCGTGCGCCCGACGTGGGCGGTCCGGCGTTATGACCGGCCGGAAAGCCGGTCGAGGATCGCATCACCCGGAAGGAGGGCCGAGGCTCATGGCGAGTCCCGACAAGGTCGCAGCCGTTGCGGAGATCAAGGAGAAGTTCCAGAACTCCAATGCCGCTGTTGTCACCGCGTACACCGGTCTCAGCGTGGCACAGCTCAAGGACCTGCGCCGTTCTCTCGGTGAGAACGCTCAGTACCGAGTGGCGAAGAACACCCTGACCAAGATCGCGGCGAACGAGGCCGGGGTCAGTGAACTGGACGAGTTCTTCGTCGGTTCCACGGCTGTCGCCTTTGTGACCGGTGACCCGGTCACGGCGGCGAAGGGTCTTCGCGACTTCGCGAAGGACAACCCCGCGCTCGTCATCAAGGGCGGTGTCCTTGACGGCAAGGCGCTGTCCGCCGACGAGATCAAGAAGCTCGCGGACCTCGAGTCCCGTGAGGTGCTGCTCGCCAAGCTGGCCGGTGGCATGAAGGCGTCCATGGCCAAGGCCGCGGCGACCTTCCAGGCCCCGCTCACGAAGTTCGCCCGCACCGCGGACGCGCTTCGCAGCAAGGTCGAGCAGGGCGGTGCCGGTACGCCGGCTCCCGCCGAGGCCGAGTCCGCCGAGTAACCACTCGCGTTCGGTCGCAGCGGGCCCGTACGCCCGCCGATATGTACACCCGGCACCAGCCGAATTAGTGGAAGGACCGCCAAAATGGCGAAGCTCAGCCAGGACGACCTGCTCGAGCAGTTCAGCGGAATGACCCTCATCGAGCTCTCCGAGTTCGTGAAGGCCTTCGAGGAGAAGTTCGACGTCGAGGCCGCCGCGCCGGTCGCCGTTGCCGCCGCCGGTGCCCCGGGCGCCCCGGCCGCCGAGGCCGCCGAGGAGCAGGACGAGTTCGACGTCATCCTCACCGGCGCCGGCGACAAGAAGATCCAGGTCATCAAGGTCGTGCGTGAGCTGACCTCCCTGGGTCTGAAGGAGGCCAAGGACCTCGTCGACGGCACCCCGAAGCCGGTCCTCGAGAAGGTCAACAAGGAGCAGGCCGAGAAGGCCGCCGAGTCCCTCAAGGGCGCCGGCGCCTCCGTCGAGGTCAAGTGACCTCGCGAGTCTGCTGACTCTTTCCCGTTCCGAGGGCGATCACCCGAAAGGGTGGTCGCCCTCGGGCGTCCCCGGACGGGGGTCCTTGCCCCTCGTGCGGTGACAGGTATGGTGATCTTCGTTGCCCGCTGCCGGGCCCTTGGTTGATCCCGATGGGGGTGGGGGGCCTTGACGAACGGCACGCAGCGCGCAATTCTCAGGACGCGTCGTTGACCGATCCAGGATCCGAGGCATGGATCGCAGACGAAGAGGGCAGGATCGATATGCGCTTCGAGCGCGTGGCTTGATGCAGGCGATGAAGAACAACAAGGGATGCACGAGGACCTCCGAGGACCCGGTGTGGACATCAGTGGGCCAAGTGGCTACACTGACCCTTTGCGCTGCCTGTTAGCTGATCCCTGCCCGTCACCAGGGACACGCCCACGTTCGAACATTTCTGAATGAACTCCCTGACCTGGGATTTCTCTCCGGGTGTGTATCGAACTGGACCGGTACGCGCGTAGTGAGTCCGAGCCCTCGGAAGGACCCCCTCTTGGCCGCCTCGCGCAACGCCTCGACTGCCAATACGAACAACGGCGCCAGCACCGCCCCGCTGCGCATCTCTTTTGCGAAGATCAAGGAGCCCCTCGAGGTTCCGAACCTCCTTGCGCTGCAAACCGAGAGCTTCGACTGGCTGCTCGGCAACGCCGCGTGGAAGGCTCGCGTCGAGTCGGCCCTGGACAGTGGACAGGACGTCCCCACCAAGTCCGGCCTTGAAGAGATCTTCGAAGAGATCTCCCCGATCGAGGACTTCTCCGGCTCGATGTCGCTGACGTTCCGCGACCACCGCTTCGAGCCGCCGAAGAACTCGATCGACGAGTGCAAGGAGCGCGACTTCACGTACGCGGCGCCGCTCTTCGTCACCGCCGAGTTCACCAACAACGAGACCGGTGAGATCAAGTCCCAGACGGTCTTCATGGGCGACTTCCCGCTCATGACCAACAAGGGCACGTTCGTGATCAACGGCACCGAGCGTGTCGTCGTGTCGCAGCTCGTCCGCTCTCCCGGTGTCTACTTCGACTCCTCCATCGACAAGACGTCCGACAAGGACATCTTCTCCGCCAAGATCATCCCGTCCCGGGGTGCCTGGCTGGAGATGGAGATCGACAAGCGCGACATGGTCGGTGTCCGCATCGACCGCAAGCGCAAGCAGTCCGTGACCGTCCTCCTCAAGGCGCTCGGCTGGACCACCGAGCAGATCCTCGAGGAGTTCGGCGAGTACGAGTCCATGCGCGCCACCCTGGAGAAGGACCACACCCAGGGTCAGGACGACGCGCTGCTCGACATCTACCGCAAGCTGCGTCCGGGAGAGCCGCCGACGCGTGAGGCGGCGCAGACCCTGCTCGAGAACCTCTACTTCAACCCCAAGCGCTACGACCTCGCCAAGGTCGGCCGCTACAAGGTGAACAAGAAGCTCGGCGGGGACCAGCCGCTCGACGCCGGTGTGCTCACCGTCGACGACGTGATCGCCACCATCAAGTACCTGGTCAAGCTGCACGCCGGCGAGACCGAGACGGTCGGCGAGAACGGCAACCAGATCGTCGTCGAGACCGACGACATCGACCACTTCGGCAACCGCCGCCTGCGCAACGTCGGCGAGCTCATCCAGAACCAGGTCCGTACGGGTCTGGCCCGGATGGAGCGCGTCGTCCGCGAGCGTATGACGACGCAGGACGTCGAGGCGATCACGCCGCAGACCCTGATCAACATCCGGCCGGTCGTCGCCTCCATCAAGGAGTTCTTCGGCACCAGCCAGCTGTCGCAGTTCATGGACCAGACGAACCCGCTGTCGGGTCTGACCCACAAGCGCCGTCTGTCGGCGCTGGGCCCCGGCGGTCTGTCCCGTGAGCGGGCCGGCTTCGAGGTCCGTGACGTGCACCCGTCGCACTACGGCCGCATGTGCCCGATCGAGACGCCTGAAGGTCCGAACATCGGTCTGATCGGTTCGCTCGCCTCCTACGGCCGGGTCAACGCCTTCGGATTCGTCGAGACCCCGTACCGCCGCGTCACCGACGGCATCGTCACCGACGAGGTCGACTACCTCACCGCCGACGAGGAGGACCGCTTCGTCATCGCGCAGGCCAACGCCCCGCTGACGGACGACCTCCACTTCGCCGAGTCCCGGGTCCTGGTCCGCCGCCGTGGTGGCGAGGTCGACTACATCCCGGGCACCGAGGTCGACTACATGGACGTCTCGCCGCGCCAGATGGTGTCGGTCGCGACCGCCATGATCCCGTTCCTGGAGCACGACGACGCCAACCGCGCGCTCATGGGATCGAACATGATGCGCCAGGCCGTGCCGCTCCTCAAGGCGGAGTCCCCGCTGGTCGGCACCGGCATGGAGTACCGCTGCGCGGTCGACGCCGGTGACGTGATCAAGGCCGAGAAGGACGGTGTCGTCCAGGAGGTCTCCGCGGACTACGTCACGGTGGCCAACGACGACGGCACGTACACCACGTACCGCGTCGCCAAGTTCAGCCGCTCCAACCAGGGCACCTCCTTCAACCAGAAGGTCGTCGTGGACGAGGGCGCGCGGGTCATCGAGGGTCAGGTCCTCGCCGACGGTCCGTCCACGGACGAGGGCGAGATGGCGCTCGGCAAGAACCTGCTCGTGGCGTTCATGCCGTGGGAGGGCCACAACTACGAGGACGCGATCATCCTCAGCCAGCGTCTGGTGCAGGACGACGTCCTCTCCTCGATCCACATCGAGGAGCACGAGGTCGACGCCCGTGACACCAAGCTCGGCCCCGAGGAGATCACCCGGGACATCCCGAACGTCTCCGAGGAGGTCCTGGCCGACCTCGACGAGCGCGGCATCATCCGCATCGGTGCCGAGGTCGTCGCCGGCGACATCCTGGTCGGCAAGGTCACGCCCAAGGGTGAGACCGAGCTGACCCCGGAGGAGCGCCTGCTCCGCGCGATCTTCGGTGAGAAGGCCCGTGAGGTCCGTGACACCTCGCTGAAGGTGCCGCACGGCGAGACCGGCAAGGTCATCGGCGTCCGCGTCTTCGACCGCGAGGAGGGCGACGAGCTGCCCCCGGGCGTGAACCAGCTGGTCCGCGTCTACGTCGCGCAGAAGCGCAAGATCACCGACGGTGACAAGCTCGCCGGCCGTCACGGCAACAAGGGCGTCATCTCCAAGATCCTGCCGGTCGAGGACATGCCGTTCATGGAGGACGGCACCCCGGTCGACATCATCCTCAACCCGCTCGGCGTCCCGTCCCGGATGAACCCGGGACAGGTGCTGGAGATCCACCTCGGCTGGCTCGCCAGCCAGGGCTGGAAGGTCGACGGCAACGAGGAGTGGATGGAGCGTCTGCGGGCCATCGGCGCCGACGACGTCGTGGGCGGTACCAACGTCGCGACCCCCGTCTTCGACGGTGCGCGCGAGGACGAGATCGCGGGTCTCTTCAACGCCACGGTCCCGAACCGCGACGGCGAGCGGATGGTTCTGCCGTCCGGTAAGGCGCGCATGTTCGACGGCCGCTCCGGAGAGCCGTTCCCGGACCCGATCTCGGTCGGGTACATGTACATCCTCAAGCTGCACCACCTGGTCGACGACAAGCTGCACGCACGGTCGACCGGTCCGTACTCGATGATCACCCAGCAGCCGCTGGGTGGTAAGGCCCAGTTCGGTGGCCAGCGGTTCGGCGAGATGGAGGTGTGGGCCCTCGAGGCCTACGGCGCCGCCTACGCCCTTCAGGAGCTGCTGACCATCAAGTCCGACGACGTCACCGGCCGCGTGAAGGTCTACGAGGCCATCGTCAAGGGCGAGAACATCCCTGAGCCCGGCATCCCCGAGTCCTTCAAGGTGCTCATCAAGGAGATGCAGTCCCTGTGCCTCAACGTGGAGGTGCTGTCCTCGGACGGCATGTCCATCGAGATGCGCGACACCGACGAGGACGTCTTCCGCGCTGCGGAGGAGCTCGGTATCGACCTGTCCAGGCGCGAGCCGAGCAGCGTCGAAGAGGTCTGACGGGTCTGGCCGGGACCTCCCCGGAGGCCCCGGCCAACCCCGGACCCCGTCCCCCAGGCCCAGTGGGCGTGGGGGGACCCCCAGTCAGACTTCTGAACACGACCCCGAAAGAGGGATTGACGACAAGTGCTCGACGTCAACTTCTTCGACGAGCTGCGGATCGGCCTGGCCACTGCTGACGACATCCGTCAGTGGTCGCACGGCGAGGTCAAGAAGCCGGAGACCATCAACTACCGCACCCTCAAGCCCGAGAAGGACGGACTCTTCTGCGAGAAGATCTTCGGCCCCACCCGGGACTGGGAGTGCTACTGCGGTAAGTACAAGCGCGTCCGCTTCAAGGGCATCATCTGCGAGCGCTGCGGCGTCGAGGTCACTCGCGCCAAGGTGCGCCGTGAGCGGATGGGCCACATCGAGCTTGCCGCTCCCGTCACCCACATCTGGTACTTCAAGGGCGTCCCGTCGCGTCTGGGCTACCTGCTCGACCTCGCCCCGAAGGACCTCGAGAAGGTCATCTACTTCGCCGCCTACATGATCACGTGGGTGGACGAGGAGCGCCGTACGCGCGACCTGCCCTCGCTGGAGGCCCACGTCTCCGTCGAGCGCCAGCAGGTCGAGCAGCGCCGCGACGCCGACCTGGAGGCCCGCGCCAAGAAGCTCGAGGCCGACCTGGCCGAGCTGGAGGCCGAGGGCGCCAAGGCCGATGTGCGCCGCAAGGTGCGCGAGGGCGCCGAGCGCGAGATGAAGCAGCTCCGTGACCGCGCTCAGCGCGAGATCGACCGCCTCGACGAGGTGTGGACCCGTTTCAAGAACCTCAAGGTCCAGGACCTCGAGGGCGACGAGCTGCTCTACCGCGAGCTGCGGGACCGCTTCGGCACGTACTTCGACGGTTCCATGGGTGCCGCCGCGCTGCAGAAGCGCCTGGAGACCTTCAACCTCGACGAGGAGGCCGAGCGCCTCCGCGAGATCATCCGTACCGGCAAGGGCCAGAAGAAGACCCGTGCGCTCAAGCGCCTCAAGGTCGTCTCCGCCTTCCTGCAGACCAGCAACAGCCCCAAGGGCATGGTGCTGGACTGCGTCCCGGTGATCCCGCCGGATCTGCGTCCGATGGTGCAGCTGGACGGTGGCCGCTTCGCGACCTCCGACCTGAACGACCTGTACCGCCGCGTCATCAACCGGAACAACCGCCTGAAGCGGCTTCTCGACCTCGGTGCCCCCGAGATCATCGTCAACAACGAGAAGCGCATGCTGCAGGAGGCCGTCGACGCGCTGTTCGACAACGGCCGCCGCGGCCGCCCGGTCACCGGGCCCGGCAACCGTCCGCTGAAGTCCCTCAGCGACATGCTGAAGGGCAAGCAGGGCCGGTTCCGTCAGAACCTGCTCGGTAAGCGCGTCGACTACTCGGCCCGTTCGGTCATCGTCGTCGGCCCGCAGCTCAAGCTGCACCAGTGCGGTCTGCCCAAGGCCATGGCGCTGGAGCTCTTCAAGCCGTTCGTGATGAAGCGCCTGGTGGACCTCAACCACGCGCAGAACATCAAGTCGGCCAAGCGCATGGTCGAGCGCGGCCGTACGGTCGTGTACGACGTGCTGGAAGAGGTCATCGCCGAGCACCCCGTGCTGCTCAACCGTGCGCCGACCCTGCACCGCCTCGGCATCCAGGCCTTCGAGCCGCAGCTGGTCGAGGGCAAGGCCATTCAGATTCACCCGCTCGTCTGCACCGCGTTCAACGCGGACTTCGACGGTGACCAGATGGCCGTGCACCTGCCGCTGTCCGCGGAGGCCCAGGCCGAGGCCCGCATCCTGATGCTGTCCTCGAACAACATCCTCAAGCCGGCCGACGGTCGCCCCGTCACCATGCCCACCCAGGACATGGTGCTCGGCCTCTTCTTCCTCACCACCGACGAGGAGGAGCGGAAGGTCATCGGTGAGGGCCGGTCGTTCGGCTCCACCGCCGAGGCGATCATGGCCTTCGACGCCCGCGAGCTCTCGCTCCAGGCGAAGATCGACATCCGCTTCCCGATCGGTACGGTCCCGCCCCGCGGCTGGACCCCGCCGACGCCGGAGGAGGGTGAGCCGGAGTGGCAGCAGGGCGACAGCTTCCGGCTGCGGACGACTCTGGGCCGTGCGCTCTTCAATGAGCTGCTGCCCGAGGACTACCCGTTCGTCGACTACTCGGTGGGCAAGAAGCAGCTCTCCGAGATCGTCAACGACCTGGCCGAGCGCTACCCGAAGGTCATCGTGGCGGCGACGCTCGACAACCTGAAGGCGGCGGGCTTCCACTGGGCCACCCGGTCCGGTGTCACCGTGGCGTTCTCCGACATCGTCGGTCCGCCCGAGAAGCCGGCGATCCTCGAGAACTACGAGGAGCAGGCGCTCAAGGTCCAGAGGCAGTTCGAGCGCGGTCTCATCACCAAGGACGAGCGCCACCAGGAACTGGTCGTCATCTGGAACAAGGCCTCCAACGAGGTCTCCGAGGCGATGCAGCGCAACTTCCCGCGGACCAACTCGATCTTCATCATGATCGAGTCCGGTGCGCGAGGAAACATGATGCAGATGCGTCAGATCGCCGGTATGCGTGGTCTGGTGGCGAACGCCAAGAACGAGACCATCCCGCGGCCCATCAAGGCGTCGTACCGTGACGGTCTCTCCGTGCTGGAGTACTTCATCGCCACGCACGGTGCCCGTAAGGGTCTGGCGGACACCGCCCTGCGGACCGCCGACTCGGGTTACCTGACCCGTCGTCTGGTCGACGTCTCGCAGGACGTGATCATCCGCGAGGAGGACTGCGGCACCGACCGCGGTCTGAAGCTGTCGATCGCGTCCAAGGGCGCCGACGGCGTCCTGCGCAAGGCGGACGACGTCGAGACCAGCGTGTACGCGCGCTGCCTCGCCGAGGACATCGTCGTCGACGGCAAGGTGCTGGCCCCGGCCGGCACCGACCTGGGCGACGTGCTCATCGACGAGCTGGTCCGCCACGGCGTCGAGACGGTCAAGACCCGCTCGGTCCTGACCTGCGAGTCCGCGGTCGGCACCTGCGCGATGTGCTACGGCCGTTCGCTGGCCACCGGCAAGCTGGTCGACATCGGTGAGGCCGTCGGCATCATCGCGGCCCAGTCCATCGGTGAGCCCGGAACCCAGCTCACGATGCGTACCTTCCACACCGGTGGTGTGGCCGGTGACGACATCACCCAGGGTCTGCCGCGTGTCGTCGAGCTCTTCGAGGCGCGTACCCCCAAGGGTGTCGCCCCCATCTCGGAGGCGGCGGGCCGGGTCCGCATCGAGGAGACCGAGAAGACCAAGAAGCTGGTCGTCACCCCGGACGACGGTTCCGACGAGACGGCGTTCGGCGTCTCGAAGCGTGCCCGTGTCCTGGTGGGCGAGGGCGATCACGTCCAGGTCGGCCAGCCGCTGACCGTGGGTGCCATCAACCCGCACGACGTGCTGCGGATCCTCGGCCAGCGTGCCGTCCAGGTCCACCTGGTCGGCGAGGTCCAGAAGGTCTACAACTCGCAGGGTGTGTCGATCCACGACAAGCACATCGAGATCATCATCCGGCAGATGCTGCGCCGCGTGACGATCATCGAGTCCGGCGACGCCGAGCTGCTGCCGGGCGAGCTCGTGGAGCGCACGCGCTTCGAGGGCGAGAACCGTCGCGTGGTCCAGGAAGGCGGCCACCCGGCCTCCGGCCGTCCGCAGCTGATGGGTATCACCAAGGCCTCGCTGGCGACCGAGTCCTGGCTGTCGGCGGCGTCCTTCCAGGAGACGACCAGGGTCCTGACCGACGCGGCGATCAACGCCAAGTCGGACTCCCTGATCGGCCTCAAGGAGAACGTGATCATCGGTAAGCTCATCCCGGCCGGTACGGGCCTGTCCCGCTACCGCAACATCCGGGTCGAGCCGACCGAGGAGGCGAAGGCCGCGATGTACTCGGCCGTCGGTTACGACGACATCGACTACTCGCCCTTCGGCACGGGCTCCGGCCAGGCGGTCCCGCTGGAGGACTACGACTACGGGCCTTACAACCAGTAAGCCCCGCAGGCACGTTGCTCACAGGGCGGTCCCCTTCGGGGGGCCGCCCTGCGGCATGTCGGCAAGGTCACCGGCCGCTACCAATGGCGAGGGAACTGCGCGAAGCGCCCGGGCGTCGGGGATGATGGGGGAGAGGTTTCCTGGGCGGGGAGGTGGATCGCGGTGTCAATGCAACCGTGGCCGGGCGGTGGACAACCGCCGCAGGGGCAGACGCAGTCGTCGATGATGCGGGCGTCGCACGCGGACCGGGAGCGCGCGATCGATGTGCTCAAGGCCGGTTTCACCGAAGGCCGCCTCTCCCAGGAGGAGTACGAGCAGCGGCTGACGCGCGCTCATCACGCCCAGACCTACGGGCAGTTGCAAGCCCTCGTCGTCGATCTGCCGCAGGGGCCCGTCGCGTCGAGCGGCTATGCGTACCCCGTACGTCAGCAGGTGGCGCCGACCTTCTGGGCGGCACCACCGCCCCCGCCGCCGACGAACGGTCTGGCCACGGGCTCCATGGTGTGCGGTGTGCTGACACCGGTGACTTGGGGACTGACCGCGATCCCCGCGGTGGTTCTCGGTCACAAGGCACGGGCGGAGATGCGGCGGACCGGCGAGACCGGCGAGGGATACGCGACGGCCGGCCTGGTACTGGGCTATCTGGCACTCGCCGTCGGCCTGCTCGTGATCATCGGCGTGACAGTGGCCGCGCTGTCGGTATGACTCTGGCCGAGGCGCCGGCCGGGGCCAACTCCGGGGCGTAGCCGAGCAGGTGCCCGGAGTGTCCTGCCCAGGTGCTTTTGTTTTGACCGGAGCCGGTGCTATAGGTACGCTCTGACCTTGTGCCTGGGGTGTGCCCGGGTTCTCGTGCGTGCCATCCCAGCCATCGGCCGGGTGGGCCCACTCCCGGACCGAGTCCGGGAGAGGACTCCGGCCGTACGGGACCGAGGCCGAATCGCCGATCACATCCGCGCTTTCCGTTCCACGGAGCACGTGTGGGATTCGCGACACACCCGACCGCGTGGGTCGGAGGTGCCCCAGGTTAGCTTCACTAGACGGCACACAGAAACCGGAGAAACGGTGCCTACGATCCAGCAGCTGGTCCGGAAGGGCCGGCAGGACAAGGTCGAGAAGAACAAGACGCCCGCGCTCGAAGGATCCCCTCAGCGCCGCGGCGTCTGCACGCGTGTGTTCACGACCACCCCGAAGAAGCCGAACTCGGCCCTCCGCAAGGTCGCGCGTGTGCGCCTGACCAGCGGCATCGAGGTCACGGCCTACATCCCGGGTGAGGGACACAACCTGCAGGAGCACTCGATCGTGCTCGTGCGTGGTGGCCGTGTGAAGGACCTGCCGGGTGTTCGCTACAAGATCATCCGCGGTTCGCTCGACACCCAGGGTGTCAAGAACCGCAAGCAGGCCCGCAGCCGTTACGGCGCCAAGAAGGAGAAGTAAGAATGCCTCGTAAGGGCCCCGCCCCGAAGCGCCCGGTCATCATCGACCCGGTCTACGGTTCTCCTCTGGTCACCTCGCTGATCAACAAGGTGCTGCTGAACGGCAAGCGCTCCACCGCCGAGCGCATCGTGTACGGCGCCATGGAGGGCCTGCGCGAGAAGTCCGGCAACGACCCGGTCATCACGCTCAAGCGCGCGCTGGAGAACATCAAGCCGACCCTTGAGGTCAAGTCCCGCCGTGTCGGTGGCGCCACCTACCAGGTTCCGGTCGAGGTCAAGCCCGGCCGCGCCTCCACACTCGCGCTGCGCTGGCTCGTCGGTTACTCGCGCGCCCGTCGTGAGAAGACCATGACCGAGCGCCTGATGAACGAGCTGCTGGACGCCAGCAATGGTCTGGGCGCCTCCGTCAAGCGCCGCGAGGACACCCACAAGATGGCCGAGTCCAACAAGGCCTTCGCGCACTACCGCTGGTAGTCGCTACCCCATCGAGATCCGAGAGAAGACTGAGCCATATGGCCACCACTTCACTTGACCTGGCCAAGGTCCGCAACATTGGGATCATGGCCCACATCGACGCGGGCAAGACGACCACCACCGAGCGGATCCTGTTCTACACCGGTGTGAGCTACAAGATCGGTGAGGTCCACGACGGCGCTGCCACGATGGACTGGATGGAGCAGGAGCAGGAGCGCGGCATCACCATCACGTCCGCCGCGACCACCTGCCACTGGCCCCTGGAAGACGTCGACCACACCATCAACATCATCGACACCCCCGGGCACGTCGACTTCACCGTCGAGGTGGAGCGTTCGCTGCGCGTGCTCGACGGTGCCGTGACGGTGTTCGACGGTGTTGCCGGTGTCGAGCCCCAGTCCGAGACGGTGTGGCGTCAGGCGGACCGCTACCGCGTTCCGCGTATCTGCTTCGTCAACAAGCTGGACCGCACCGGCGCCGAGTTCCACCGCTGTGTCGACATGATCGTCGACCGGCTGGGCGCGACGCCGCTGGTCATGCAGCTCCCGATCGGTGCCGAGGCGGACTTCAAGGGCGTCGTCGACCTGGTTCGTATGAAGGCTCTCGTCTGGTCCGCCGAGGCGACCAAGGGCGAGATGTACGACACCGTCGACATCCCCGACACCCACATCGAGGCCGCCGACGAGTGGCGCGGCAAGCTGCTCGAGGCCGTTGCCGAGAACGACGAGGAGATGATGGAGCTGTACCTCGAGGGCCAGGAGCCCACCGAGGAGCAGCTCATGGCGGCGATCCGCCGCATCACCATCAACTCCGGCAAGGGCGGCGACACCACGGTCACCCCGGTGTTCTGTGGTACCGCGTTCAAGAACAAGGGCGTTCAGCCCCTGCTCGACGCGGTCGTCCGCTACCTGCCGTCGCCGATCGACATCGAGGCGATCGAGGGCCACGCGATCAACGACGCCGAGCAGGTCGTCATTCGCAAGCCGTCCGACGAGGAGCCGTTCGCCGGCCTCGCCTTCAAGATCATGAGCGACCCGCACCTCGGCAAGCTCACCTTCGTCCGGGTCTACTCGGGTCGCATGGTGACCGGCACGCAGGTGCAGAACTCGGTCAAGGGCAAGAAGGAGCGCATCGGCAAGATCTACCGGATGCACGCGAACAAGCGTGAGGAGATCGAGTCGGTGGGTGCCGGTGACATCGTCGCCGTCATGGGTCTGAAGCAGACCACCACCGGTGAGACCCTCTGCGACGGTTCGAACCCGGTGATCCTGGAGTCGATGGACTTCCCGGCCCCCGTCATCCAGGTCGCCATCGAGCCCAAGTCGAAGGGCGACCAGGAGAAGCTGGGTGTCGCGATCCAGCGGCTGGCCGAGGAGGACCCGTCCTTCCAGGTCAACACCGACGAGGAGACCGGCCAGACGATCATCGCGGGTATGGGCGAGCTGCACCTCGACGTGCTGGTCGACCGTATGAAGCGCGAGTTCAAGGTCGAGGCGAACGTCGGCAAGCCGCAGGTCGCCTACCGTGAGACGCTCCGCAAGGCCGTCGACCGGGTCGACTACACGCACAAGAAGCAGACTGGTGGTTCCGGCCAGTTCGCGAAGGTGCAGATCGCGATCGCGCCCCTCGAGGGCGACGGGTACGAGTTCGAGAACAAGGTCACCGGTGGCCGTATCCCGCGGGAGTACATCCCGTCCGTGGACGCGGGCTGCCAGGAGGCCATGGAGTTCGGTGTGCTGGCCGGCTACCCGCTGACCGGCGTGAAGGTGACGCTGCTCGACGGCGCCTACCACGATGTCGACTCCTCCGAACTCGCCTTCAAGATCGCCGGTTCGATGGCCTTCAAGGAGGCCGCGCGCAAGGCCAGCCCGGCCCTGCTCGAGCCGATGATGAAGGTCGAGGTCACGACGCCCGAGGACTACATGGGCGATGTGATCGGCGACATCAACTCCCGTCGCGGACAGATCCAGTCGATGGAGGAGCGGTCCGGTGCCAAGCTGGTCACCGGTCTGGTTCCGCTGTCGGAGATGTTCGGCTACGTCGGGGACTTGCGCAGCAAGACCTCCGGTCGCGCCAGTTACTCCATGCAGTTCGACTCCTACGCCGAGGTTCCGAAGAACGTCGCGGAGGAGATCATCGCGAAGGCCAAGGGTGAGTAACGGGGCTCCGCCCACGTTTCTTACGCTTTAGGCTGGAGCAAAGGCATCGGGGCAATCCGTCGCAAAGCAACCGCTTTGCGGCGGGCCCCGCAGCCCGCCCCCAAGCGAATACGGCCAAGGGCATCCCCTCGGGGTCCTGGTCGGTTCGGTAAGACCACCTGAACCCACTCGCAAAGCGCGGGTGGAGTACAGCACCAGTCCACAGGAGGACCCCAGTGGCGAAGGCGAAGTTCGAGCGGACTAAGCCGCACGTCAACATCGGCACCATCGGTCACATCGACCACGGTAAGACCACTCTTACCGCGGCGATCACCAAGGTGCTGCACGACGCGTACCCGGACCTGAACGAGGCCTCGGCCTTTGACCAGATCGACAAGGCTCCTGAGGAGCGCCAGCGCGGTATTACGATCTCCATCGCGCACGTCGAGTATCAGACCGAGACGCGTCACTACGCCCACGTTGACTGCCCGGGTCACGCGGACTACATCAAGAACATGATCACCGGTGCGGCGCAGATGGACGGCGCCATCCTCGTGGTCGCCGCGACCGACGGCCCGATGCCGCAGACCAAGGAGCACGTGCTCCTGGCCCGCCAGGTCGGCGTTCCGTACATCGTCGTCGCCCTGAACAAGGCCGACATGGTCGACGACGAGGAGATCCTGGAGCTCGTCGAGCTCGAGGTCCGCGAGCTGCTCTCCGAGTACGAGTTCCCGGGCGACGACGTTCCGGTCGTCAAGGTCTCGGCGCTCAAGGCGCTCGAGGGCGACAAGGAGTGGGGCGAGTCCGTCCTCAACCTGATGAAGGCTGTGGACGAGTCCATCCCGCAGCCCGAGCGTGACGTCGAGAAGCCGTTCCTGATGCCGGTCGAGGACGTTTTCACCATCACCGGTCGCGGTACGGTCGTCACCGGCCGTATCGAGCGTGGTGTCCTCAAGGTCAACGAGAACGTCGACATCATCGGCATCAAGACCGAGAAGACCTCCACCACGGTCACCGGTATCGAGATGTTCCGCAAGCTGCTCGACGAGGGTCAGGCCGGTGAGAACGTCGGTCTGCTCCTCCGTGGCATCAAGCGTGAGGACGTCGAGCGCGGCCAGGTCATCATCAAGCCGGGTTCGGTCACGCCGCACACCGAGTTCGAGGCCCAGGCCTACATCCTGTCGAAGGACGAGGGTGGCCGCCACACCCCGTTCTTCAACAACTACCGCCCGCAGTTCTACTTCCGTACGACTGACGTGACCGGTGTCGTGACCCTCCCCGAGGGCACCGAGATGGTCATGCCGGGCGACAACACCACCATGTCGGTCTCGCTGATTCAGCCGGTCGCCATGGAGGAGGGCCTGAAGTTCGCCATCCGTGAGGGTGGCCGGACCGTGGGCGCCGGCCAGGTCACCAAGATCAACAAGTGACCTGCCGCTCCTAGGAGCAACAGGGGAGGGCCCGTACGGCTTCGGCCGTACGGGCCCTTCTTCGTGTCTGTCGTGCCCCGGCAGGGCGCCGGGCTGCCCCGCCGCGGGTGCCGAACCGGCGGCCGCCACGGGCGGGTTGAGTGGGGCGAAGCCCTCCTGACGCTCGTAGGGGGAGTGCGGCTAGGGCGCGGGCCGGTGGCTCGCCGGGTCGAGCCCCGCCATCCGGTCCGGCGCGAGCGACCGGCCCACGGCGCTCGGATTCTGGCGGAGTCGCTCCTCGGGGCGGGCGCCGATGATGACGGAGGAGACCGTCGGCTGCTGCGGCAGCCGGCTGAGGGCGATCCGCGGTACGGCCCTGCCGACTCCTGCGGGATCTGCGCAAGGGCGTTTGACGACGCGGCCGAGGTCCTTCTCGTCCACGGGCGGGCCGAACAGCCGTGCCGTAGAGCCGGCTTCGCGCGGGCAGCGGTCGTCCGCGGCGGGCCTTGCCAGTGAGCCGTCCCCCGGTCCAGCGGGCTCCGTACGAGGACGCCGAGGCCCTGGCCGAGCACAGCCGGCATCAGGTCCCACTCGTCGTCGCGGCCGACGGGGGAGTGGTGGACCTTGTGTGCGAAGTACCGCGGTGGCCGTAAGTCCCCGCGGCCGCACGGGACTTCATCACTTGTCTGCCGGAGAGGTTGGAGACGCCGATTGCAGCGGACCTTTCCCGCCGCGACGAGGATGTCGAGCGCCGAGAGGACCTCCTCGACGGGTACGCCGACGTCGTGGGCGTGGCGCTGGAAGAGGTCGATACGGTCCCTGCCGAGCGGTGGCGACCTCGTCGCCGACCTGCCCGCGGCCAGGGCCGAGCAGTCGCTGCCGCGTACGGGGCGGGCTCGCCTGCCGGTGCTTTCATCGCCAACGCCCGCCTGGTGGAACGGACGTTGACGGATTCGCGCCAGGGTTCGCTCTTCCGTGCCGTGATCGCCGCCGCCGGTGACGACACGAGAACGGCCGGAGCCCTGCACCGCTTCTACGAGGTCCGCATCGCGGAGTGGGCGCCCTGCGTCCGGCAGGCCACGGAAGCGGATGCCTTCCGTCACCGATGCCCACGATCCGCGCCGTCTCCGCGCCCGCCGCCACCGTCTGCACGTCAGTGGCGACCGCCTCGACGAGGCGGCGGCCGACCGCGCCGCCGCGGACGCGGCGGAGGCCGGCCCGCGCCCGGGGTGTACCGCGCGAAAGGGGCGGACCAGGTGTGATGTGCGGTGCCGGGGGCCCTCGTGCGGCCCCTGCTGGGGTGCCGCGGACCGGGTGGTGAGGTACTCTCCTCGGCTCGATTCGCGACCGCCTGGCCCTATATGGCACACTGTCCAGGTTGCTCGGTTGAGTGCCGATGCTGCGCGCCTCCCGCCGGGAGGACTGGAAGCGAGTCCCGCAGTACTCGTCGCCCCTTCTCAGGGGCGGAAGTACGGGAATCTTCCGGGAAGCAAAGCGGGGTACCGACCAGGCACCCGGTGGGTGTTCTCCCCCGGTCCTGCGGTCTCGTGGCCGCGTCCCCCAGCAGGGAAATCCTCAGGGAACTCCGCTGCGGAGGGATCGCGACACGCCCGACCGCGGGGGTCGGAGGACAGGAACCGGCCGGGTCCCGGAGCGTTACGAGAGACAGGACTACGAAGCAGCCATGGCGGGACAGAAGATCCGCATCCGGCTCAAGGCCTACGACCACGAGGTCATCGACTCCTCGGCGAAGAAGATCGTCGAGACGGTGACCCGCACTGGTGCGTCGGTCGCGGGCCCGGTGCCGCTGCCCACAGAGAAGAACGTGTACTGCGTCATCAAGTCGCCGCACAAGTACAAGGACTCGCGCGAGCACTTCGAGATGCGTACGCACAAGCGCCTCATCGACATCCTCGACCCCACGCCGAAGACCGTCGACTCGCTCATGCGTCTCGACCTGCCGGCGGGCGTCGACATCGAGATCAAGCTCTGAGGTGACGCGCGAGATGGCTAAGCAGATCAAGGGCGTCCTGGGCGAGAAGCTCGGCATGACGCAGGTGTGGGACGAGAACAACCGTGTCGTCCCCGTCACCGTCGTCAAGGCCGGGCCCTGTGTCGTTACCCAGGTCCGCACCAACGACGCGGACGGCTACGACGCCGTCCAGATCGCCTTCGGCGAGATCGACCCGCGCAAGGTGAACAAGCCCCTCAAGGGCCACTTCGCCAAGGCCGACGTCACCCCGCGCCGCCACCTGGTGGAGCTGCGTACCGCTGACGCCAGCGAGTACACGCTCGGCCAGGAGGTCACCGCCGAGGTGTTCGAGTCCGGTGTCAAGGTCGACGTGACCGGCACCAGCAAGGGCAAGGGCACCGCCGGTGTCATGAAGCGCCACGGCTTCGCCGGCCTCGGCGCCGGCCACGGCACGCAGCGCAAGCACCGCTCGCCCGGCTCCATCGGTGGCTGCGCCACCCCGGGTCGCGTGTTCAAGGGCCTGCGCATGGCCGGCCGCATGGGCAACGAGCGGGTCACCACCCAGAACCTGACCGTCCATGCCGTTGACGCGGAGAAGGGCCTGCTGCTCATCAAGGGCGCAGTTCCTGGTCCGAACGGCGGCCTCGTCCTGGTCCGTACCGCGGCCAAGGGGGCCTGAGGTAACGATGAGCACCATTGACATCCTTTCGCCGGCCGGCGACAAGGCCGGGTCTGTCGAGCTCCCCGCGGAGATCTTCGACACGCAGGTCAGCATTCCGCTGATCCACCAGGTCGTTGTCGCCCAGCTGGCCGCTGCCCGCCAGGGCACGCACAAGACCAAGTCGCGCGGCGAGGTCCGCGGCGGTGGCAAGAAGCCGTACCGCCAGAAGGGCACCGGCCGCGCCCGCCAGGGTTCGACGCGTGCGCCGCAGTTCGCCGGTGGTGGCGTCGTGCACGGTCCCGTGCCGCGTGACTACTCGCAGCGGACCCCGAAGAAGATGAAGGCCGCCGCCCTGCGCGGTGCCCTCTCCGACCGGGCGCGTCACAACCGCATCCACGTCGTGTCCGGCGTGGTCGAGGGCGAGGTCTCCACCAAGGCCGCCAAGAGCCTGTTCGGCAAGATCAGCGAGCGCAAGCACGTGCTCCTGGTCGTCGACCGGGCCGACGAGGCCGCGTGGCTGTCCGCCCGCAACCTGCCCCAGGTCCACATCCTGGAGCCGGGCCAGCTCAACACGTACGACGTGCTCGTCTCCGACGACGTGGTCTTCACCAAGGCCGCCTTCGAGTCCTTCGTGGCTGGTCCCAAGGCCGCTCAGCTCGAAGGGAGCGACGCCTGATGACTGAGGCGACCGCTGTCACCAGCAAGACCTTCACGGACCCCCGCGACGTTCTCGTCAAGCCGGTGGTCTCGGAGAAGAGCTACGCGCTGCTGGACGAGAACAAGTACACGTTCATCGTCGACCCGCGTGCGAACAAGACCCAGATCAAGCAGGCCGTCGAGGCGGTCTTCTCGGTCAAGGTCACCGGGGTCAACACGATCAACCGCCAGGGCAAGCGCAAGCGCACCCGCACGGGTTTCGGCAAGCGCAAGGACACCAAGCGCGCGATCGTGACCCTCGCCGAGGGCGACCGTATCGACATCTTCGGCGGCCCGGTCTCCTAACGGAGTCCGAGTCGTCCGATATCGGACGAGGACTGAGAAATGGGTATCCGCAAGTACAAGCCGACGACGCCGGGCCGTCGTGGCTCCAGCGTCGCCGACTTCGTCGAGGTCACGCGGTCCACGCCGGAGAAGTCGCTGGTCCGCCCCCTGCACAGCAAGGGCGGCCGTAACAACGCCGGTCGTGTGACCGTTCGCCACCAGGGTGGTGGCCACAAGCGCGCCTTCCGCGTGATCGACTTCCGTCGTCACGACAAGGACGGCGTGCCGGCCAAGGTCGCGCACATCGAGTACGACCCGAACCGCACCGCGCGCATCGCGCTCCTGCACTACGCGGACGGCGAGAAGCGCTACATCCTCGCCCCGGCCAAGCTGGGCCAGGGCGACCGGGTTGAGAACGGCCCCGGGGCCGACATCAAGCCGGGCAACAACCTCCCGCTGCGCCACATCCCGGTGGGTACGGTCATCCACGCCATCGAGATGCGCCCCGGCGGCGGCGCGAAGATCGCCCGTTCCGCGGGCTCTTCCGTCCAGCTGCTGGCGAAGGAGGGCACTCACGCCCACCTGCGCATGCCCTCCGGCGAGGTCCGCCTGGTCGACATCCGCTGCCGCGCCACTGTTGGCGAGGTCGGCAACGCCGAGCAGTCGAACATCAACTGGGGCAAGGCCGGCCGCATGCGCTGGAAGGGCGTTCGCCCGACCGTCCGCGGTGTCGCCATGAACCCCGTCGACCACCCGCACGGTGGTGGTGAGGGCAAGACCTCCGGTGGTCGCCACCCGGTCTCGCCCTGGGGTCAGAAGGAGGGCCGTACGCGCTCGCCCAAGAAGGCCAGCAACAAGTACATCGTCCGCCGCCGCAAGACGAACAAGAAGCGCTAGGAGCAGGTTCGATGCCGCGCAGTCTCAAGAAGGGGCCTTTCGTCGACGACCACCTCAGCAAGAAGGTGGACACGCAGAACGACGCAGGCACCAAGAACGTCATCAAGACCTGGTCCCGCCGCTCGATGATCGTCCCGGCCATGCTCGGCCACACGATCGCGGTGCACGACGGCCGCAAGCACGTCCCGGTGTTCGTCACCGAGTCGATGGTCGGCCACAAGCTCGGCGAGTTCGCGCCGACCCGCACCTTCCGCGGCCACGAGAAGGACGACCGCAAGTCGCGGCGTCGCTGATCTGCGGAAACAGCGAAGACCGATGACAGACACCGAAGGGACAACCATGGAAGCCAGGGCCCAGGCGCGGTACATCCGCGTCACGCCCATGAAGGCCCGCCGCGTGGTGGACCTCATCCGTGGCATGAAGGCCACGGAGGCTCAGGCGGTCCTGCGATTCGCTCCGCAGGCCGCGAGCGTGACGGTCGGCAAGGTGCTGGACAGCGCCATTGCCAATGCCGCGCACAACTACGACCACACCGACGCCGGCAGCCTCGTCATTTCCGAGGCGTACGTCGACGAGGGCCCGACCCTGAAGCGGTTCCGACCGCGCGCCCAGGGCCGTGCCTACCGGATCCGCAAGCGGACCAGCCACATCACCGTGGTCGTCAGCAGCAAGGAAGGAACCCGGTAATGGGCCAGAAGGTTAACCCGCACGGGTTCCGCCTCGGCATCACCACGGACTTCAAGTCCCGGTGGTACGCCGACAAGCTGTACAAGGACTACGTCAAGGAAGACGTCTCCATCCGCCGGATGATGACGAAGGGCATGGAGCGCGCCGGTATCTCCAAGGTGGAGATCGAGCGCACCCGTGACCGCGTCCGCGTCGACATCCACACCGCCCGGCCGGGCATCGTCATCGGCCGCCGCGGCGCGGAGGCCGACCGTATCCGCGGCGAGCTGGAGAAGCTCACCGGCAAGCAGGTCCAGCTGAACATCCTCGAGGTCAAGAACCCCGAGACCGATGCCCAGCTGGTCGCGCAGGCCGTCGCCGAGCAGCTGTCCTCCCGCGTCTCCTTCCGTCGCGCCATGCGCAAGAGCATGCAGTCGACGATGAAGGCCGGTGCCAAGGGCATCAAGATCCAGTGCGGTGGCCGTCTCGGCGGCGCCGAGATGTCCCGCTCGGAGTTCTACCGCGAGGGCCGTGTGCCCCTGCACACGCTCCGTGCGAACGTCGACTACGGCTTCTTCGAGGCCAAGACGACCTTCGGCCGTATCGGTGTGAAGGTCTGGATCTACAAGGGCGACGTCAAGAACATCGCCGAGGTCCGCGCCGAGAACGCCGCCGCCCGTGCCGGCAACCGCCCGTCGCGTGGCGCCGGTGACCGTCCGGCCCGTGGTGGCCGCGGTGGCGAGCGTGGCGGCCGCGGCGGCCGCAAGCCGCAGCAGCAGTCGGCTCCGGCTGCCGAGGCCCCCAAGGCCGAGGCTCCCGCCGCTGCCGCTCCGGCTGCCGAGGCTGGTTCCTCTAACAGCGCCGGAACGGAGGCCTGACCGTCATGCTGATCCCCCGTAGGGTCAAGCACCGTAAGCAGCACCACCCGAAGCGCAGCGGTATGGCCAAGGGCGGCACCGAGCTTGCGTTCGGCGAGTACGGCATCCAGGCGGTGACTCCGGCCTACGTGACGAACCGTCAGATCGAGTCGGCTCGTATCGCCATGACCCGCCACATCAAGCGTGGCGGCAAGGTCTGGATCAACATCTACCCGGACCGCCCGCTCACGAAGAAGCCGGCCGAGACCCGCATGGGTTCCGGTAAGGGTTCTCCGGAGTGGTGGGTCGCGAACGTCAAGCCCGGTCGGGTGATGTTCGAGCTGTCCTACCCGAACGAGAAGATTGCTCGCGAGGCGCTCATCCGTGCCGCGCACAAGCTTCCGATGAAGTGCCGGATCGTTCGGCGCGAGGCAGGTGAGTCGTGATGGCGGCCGGAATCAAGGCGTCCGAGCTGCGCGAGCTGAACAACGAGGACCTCGTTGGCAAGCTTCGTGAGGCCAAGGAGGAGCTGTTCAACCTCCGCTTCCAGGCGGCGACCGGACAGCTCGAGAACCACGGCCGGCTGAAGGCCGTCCGCAAGGACATCGCCCGGATCTACACCCTGATGCGGGAGCGCGAGCTCGGCATCGAGACGGTGGAGAGCGCCTGATGAGCGAGAAGAATGTGACTGAGCAGAAGACCGAGCGCGGATTCCGCAAGACCCGTGAGGGTCTGGTCGTCAGCGACAAGATGGACAAGACCGTCGTCGTCGCCGTCGAGGACCGCGTCAAGCACGCGCTGTACGGCAAGGTCATCCGCCGTACCAACAAGCTCAAGGCGCACGACGAGCAGAACGCTGCGGGTGTCGGCGACCGTGTCCTCCTCATGGAGACCCGGCCGCTGTCCGCGACCAAGCGCTGGCGCATCGTCGAGATCCTTGAGAAGGCCAAGTAGGTAATTCCCGCAAGGGAATTCCATGGATACAGCCAGAAGGCAATTGCCTTCTGGACAAGTTCCGCCAGGCTCGGCAGGGACCGTGACACGGTCCCTGCCGGGAACCGGCAGACGATCAGGAGATAGACGTGATCCAGCAGGAGTCGCGACTGCGTGTCGCCGACAACACTGGTGCGAAGGAGATCCTTTGCATCCGTGTTCTCGGTGGTTCCGGTCGCCGCTACGCGGGCATCGGTGACGTCATCGTCGCCACCGTCAAGGACGCGATCCCCGGTGGCAACGTGAAGAAGGGTGACGTCGTCAAGGCGGTCATCGTGCGCACCGTGAAGGAGCGCCGGCGCCCGGACGGCTCGTACATCCGCTTCGACGAGAACGCGGCCGTCATCCTCAAGAACGATGGCGACCCCCGCGGCACCCGTATCTTCGGCCCCGTGGGTCGTGAGCTGCGCGAGAAGAAGTTCATGAAGATCATCTCCCTCGCGCCGGAGGTGCTGTAACCGATGAAGATCAAGAAGGGCGACCTGGTCCAGGTCATCACCGGTAAGGACAAGGGCAAGCAGGGCAAGGTCATTCAGGCCTTCCCCCGCGAGGACCGCGTCCTGGTCGAGGGTGTCAACCGGGTCAAGAAGCACACCAAGGCCGGCCAGACCGCTCGTGGTTCGAAGACCGGCGGCATCGTGACGACTGAGGCCCCCATCCACGTGAGCAATGTTCAGCTCGTGGTGGAGAAGGACGGCAACAAGGTCGTCACCCGCGTCGGGTACCGCTTCGACGACGAGGGCAACAAGATCCGCGTTGCCAAGCGGACCGGTGAGGACATCTGATGACTGCCACCACCAACGCGCCGCGTCTCAAGCAGCGCTACCGCGAAGAGATCCAGGGCAAGCTGAAGGACGAGTTCTCCTACGAGAACGTCATGCAGATCCCTGGTCTGACCAAGATCGTGGTCAACATGGGTGTGGGCGACGCCGCCCGCGACTCCAAGCTGATCGACGGGGCCATCCGCGACCTCGCCACGATCACCGGACAGAAGCCGGCCGTCACCAAGGCCCGGAAGTCCATCGCGCAGTTCAAGCTGCGTGAGGGTCAGCCGATCGGCGCCCACGTCACCCTCCGCGGTGACCGCATGTGGGAGTTCCTGGACCGCCTGCTGTCGCTCGCGCTGCCGCGTATCCGCGACTTCCGTGGTCTGTCGCCGAAGCAGTTCGACGGCCGAGGCAACTACACCTTCGGTCTCACGGAGCAGGTCATGTTCCACGAGATCGACCAGGACAAGATCGACCGGGTCCGGGGCATGGACATCACCGTGGTCACCACGGCGTCCAACGACGATGAGGGCCGTGCGCTGCTTCGTCACCTCGGCTTCCCGTTCAAGGAGAACTGACCGTGGCGAAGAAGGCTCTGATTGCAAAGGCCGCCCGCAAGCCGAAGTTCGGTGTGCGCGGGTACACCCGCTGCCAGCGCTGCGGCCGGCCCCACTCCGTTTACCGCAAGTTCGGCCTCTGCCGTGTGTGCCTTCGTGAGATGGCTCACCGCGGCGAGCTGCCGGGCGTGACCAAGAGCTCCTGGTAACCAGCCCTTACGGGCTGGTACCGGACTCTTGGTAAGCATCTGGTCGGCAGGAAGCCCTCCTCGCGTCCACTAGGATTGTGGGGTTGGGCGCCTGCCGCCCAAGACCGTCTTACTACGCCGTAGGTCCCCGCACCGCACCCGTCCCGGCTTGTTCCGGGGAGAGGGATGGAGCAGACAGGAAACCCCGGCGAGAGAGGCCGAAGGCCATCATGACCATGACCGATCCGATCGCAGACATGTTGACTCGTCTGCGAAACGCGAACTCGGCGTACCACGACACCGTGTCGATGCCGCACAGCAAGATCAAGTCGCACATCGCGGAGATCCTCCAGCAGGAGGGCTTCATCACCGGCTGGAAGGTCGAGGACGCCGAGGTCGGCAAGAACCTCGTCCTCGAGCTGAAGTTCGGCCCCAACCGCGAGCGCTCGATCGCCGGCATCAAGCGGATTTCGAAGCCGGGTCTGCGGGTCTACGCAAAGTCCACCAATCTGCCGAAGGTGCTCGGCGGCCTGGGCGTGGCGATCATCTCCACCTCGCACGGGCTCCTCACCGGACAGCAGGCCAGCAAGAAGGGCGTGGGTGGGGAAGTCCTCGCCTACGTCTGGTAGTCGGGAACGGAGGAAAAGCTCATGTCGCGTATTGGCAAGCTGCCCATCCAGGTTCCCGCCGGTGTGGACGTCACCATCGATGGCCGGACGGTCTCGGTGAAGGGCCCCAAGGGTTCCCTCTCCACCACCGTTTCCGCGCCGATCGAGATCGCCAAGGGCGAAGACGGCACCCTCGCGGTGTCGCGCCCCAACGACGAGCGTCAGAACAAGGCCCTCCACGGCCTGTCCCGCACGCTGGTGGCGAACATGATCACCGGTGTGACCACGGGATACATCAAGAGGCTCGAGATCAGCGGTGTCGGCTACCGCGTCCAGGCCAAGGGCTCCAACCTGGAGTTCTCCCTGGGCTACAGCCACCCGATTCTCGTCGAGGCTCCCGAGGGCATCACCTTCAAGGTGGAGTCCCCGACCAAGCTGAGCGTCGAGGGCATCGACAAGCAGAAGGTCGGCGAGGTGGCCGCGAACATCCGCAAGCTGCGCAAGCCCGACCCGTACAAGGCCAAGGGCGTCAAGTACGAGGGCGAAGTCATCCGCCGCAAGGTCGGAAAGGCTGGTAAGTAAGCCATGACATACGGTGTGAAGATCGCCAAGGGCAAGGCCTACAAGGGCGCTGCTCTCAAGCGTCGCCACATCCGCGTCCGCAAGCGGGTCTCCGGTACCTCGGAGCGTCCGCGCCTGGTCGTGACGCGGTCCAACCGCCACATGGTCGCTCAGGTCATCGACGACATCGCGGGCCACACGCTGGCCTCGGCGTCGTCGCTGGACACGTCCATCCGCGGTGTCGAGGGCGACAAGAGCGCCCAGGCCAAGCAGGTGGGCGCCCTGGTCGCCGAGCGGGCCAAAGCCGCCGGTATCGAAGCCGTCGTGTTCGACCGCGGTGGCAACAAGTACGCCGGACGCATCGCTGCTCTGGCCGACGCCGCCCGCGAAGCCGGGCTCAAGTTCTGAGCCGGTTCCGTAGCTAGCGGATTGAAACGAGAGAGGTAATTCCAATGGCTGGACCCCAGCGCCGCGGTGGCGGCGCCGGTGGCGGCGAGCGGCGGGACCGGAAGGACCGGCGGGACGGCGGCTCTGCCGCCGAGAAGACCGCCTACGTCGAGCGTGTCGTCGCGATCAACCGCGTCGCCAAGGTTGTGAAGGGTGGTCGTCGCTTCAGCTTCACCGCGCTGGTCGTGGTGGGTGACGGTGACGGCACCGTGGGTGTCGGATACGGCAAGGCCAAGGAGGTGCCGGCCGCCATCGCCAAGGGTGTTGAGGAGGCCAAGAAGCACTTCTTCAAGGTCCCCCGGATCCAGGGCACCATCCCTCACCCGATCCAGGGCGAGAAGGCTGCGGGCGTCGTTCTGCTCAAGCCGGCTTCCCCCGGTACCGGTGTGATCGCCGGTGGCCCGGTGCGCGCCGTTCTGGAGTGCGCGGGCATCCACGACGTGCTGAGCAAGTCGCTCGGCTCGTCGAACCCGATCAACATCGTGCACGCCACGGTGGCTGCCCTCCAGGGACTGCAGCGTCCCGAGGAGATCGCCGCCCGTCGTGGCCTGCCGCTGGAGGACGTCGCCCCCGCCGCTCTGCTGCGGGCGCGTGCCGGAGTGGGTGCGTGATGGCCCGCCTCAAGATCACGCAGACGAAGTCGTACATCGGCAGCAAGCAGAACCACCGCGACACTCTGCGTTCGCTCGGGCTCAAGCGCCTGCACGACGTGGTTGTCAAGGAGGACCGCCCCGAGTTCCGCGGCATGGCCAACACCGTGCGGCACCTCGTGACGGTTGAGGAGGTCGACTGACATGGCGGAGCAGAAGCCGCTGAAGGTCCACAACCTCCGGCCCGCCCCGGGCGCCAAGACCGCCAAGACCCGTGTCGGTCGTGGTGAGGCGTCCAAGGGTAAGACCGCAGGTCGTGGCACCAAGGGCACCAAGGCCCGCTACCAGGTTCCGGAGCGCTTCGAGGGTGGGCAGATGCCCCTCCACATGCGTCTCCCGAAGCTCAAGGGCTTCAAGAACCCCTTCCGCACCGAGTTCCAGGTCGTCAACCTGGACAGGCTGGCCGCGCTCTACCCGCAGGGTGGCGAGGTCACGGTGGCCGATCTGGTCGCCAAGGGTGCGGTGCGCAAGAACCAGCTCGTGAAGGTGCTGGGTTCCGGCGAGGTCTCCGTGGCGCTGCAGGTGACGGTCGACGCCGTCTCCGGCTCTGCCAAGGAGAAGATCACCGCCGCTGGTGGCACCGTCACCGAGCTCGTCTGAGCACGATGACGCATTCAACCGGGGATGCCTCGCATGAGGCATCCCCGGTTGGTCGTTCCACGGGGGACATGTCCGCCGGTAAGGTGGCGTGCGTTGTTGCTTGTGAACACCTGGGGTCACGACCCGGGCCGCGCGGTCCGCATCCGCGCGGCTTTTGACTGATCAGTACTTGTCGACTTTCTAGACCGTCACCTCTCGCGCCGATACGCGGGGGTCGCAGGAGGCACCGTGCTCACCGCGTTCGCCCGGGCGTTCAAGACGCCCGACCTGCGCAAGAAGCTGCTCTTCACGCTGGGCGTCATTGTGCTGTTCCGGCTCGGGGCAAAAATCCCGATCCCGGGTGTCAGCTACCCGAACGTCAACTACTGCATGAAGCAGGCCGAGGGCAGCCAGGGGCTGTTCGGCCTGGTCAACATGTTCAGCGGTGGCGCTCTGCTGCAGGTCACGATCTTTGCGCTCGGCATCATGCCGTACATCACGGCGAGCATCATCCTGCAGCTGCTGACCGTGGTCATTCCACGCCTCGAGGCCCTGAAGAAGGAGGGGCAGTCCGGGCAGGCGAAGATCACGCAGTACACCCGCTATCTGACGGTCGCCCTCGCCGTACTCCAGGGCACCGGCCTGGTTGCCACCGCTCGCAGCGGCTCCCTCTTCCCGCAGTGCCCCCGCAACGGGCAGATCATCCCGGACCAGTCGATCTTCGTGACCATCACCATGGTCATCACCATGACCGCGGGCACCGCGCTGATCATGTGGCTCGGCGAGCTGATCACCGACCGCGGCATCGGCAACGGCATGTCGATCCTGATGTTCATCTCGATCGCCGCCGGCTTCCCGCAGGCCCTGTGGGCGATCAAGGTCGAGGGCAAGATCATGGACGGCTGGCTCGAGTTCGGTGTGGTGATCCTGGTCGGACTCGTGATGGTCGGCCTGGTGGTCTTTGTCGAGCAGGCCCAGCGCCGGATTCCGGTGCAGTACGCGAAGCGCATGATCGGCCGCAGGTCGTACGGCGGTACGTCGACCTACATTCCGCTGAAGGTCAACCAGGCGGGTGTGATTCCCGTCATCTTCGCATCGTCGCTGCTCTACATTCCGGCCCTGCTGGTGCAGTTCAGCAACTCTCAAGCGCCCTGGGCAGCCTGGATCCAGCAGCATCTGGTGCAGGGCAACCACCCGTATTACATGGTCACGTACTTCGTCCTCATTGTTTTCTTCGCCTTCTTCTATGTGGCCATCTCGTTCAACCCCGAGGAAGTCGCCGACAACATGAAGAAGTATGGTGGCTTCATCCCGGGCATCCGGGCTGGACGACCTACTGCTGAGTACCTGAGCTACGTGCTCAATCGGATCACCTGGCCGGGGTCGCTGTACCTGGGCTTGATCGCACTTGTGCCGACAACGGCGTTGGCAGGTTTCGGAGCGAACCAGAACTTCCCGTTCGGCGGGACCAGCATCCTGATCATCGTGGGTGTGGGTCTGGAGACCGTCAAGCAGATCGAGAGCCAGCTTCAGCAGCGTAACTACGAAGGGTTCCTCCGCTGATGCGAATCGTCCTCGTCGGGCCTCCCGGGGCCGGTAAGGGTACGCAGGCCGCGTACCTCGCCGAGAACCTGTCGATCCCGCACATCTCCACGGGCGACCTGTTCCGCGCCAACATCAGCCAGGGCACGCCCCTGGGGCTCCAGGCGAAGGAGTTCATGGACTCCGGTGAGTTGGTGCCGGACGAGGTGACCATCGGCATGGCGAAGGACCGCCTCGAGCAGCCCGACGCCGCGAGCGGCTCCCTGCTCGACGGTTTCCCGCGCAACCTCAGCCAGGCGAAGGCCCTCGACGAGATCCTCGAGGAGAAGGGCATCGCGCTCGACGCCGTGCTCGACCTCGAGGTGCCCGAGGAAGAGGTCGTCAAGCGGATCGCGGGTCGTCGCACCTGCCGCAACAACAGCGCGCACACCTTCCATGTCGAGTACAAGCCGGCGAAGGCCGAGGGCGTCTGCGACGAGTGCGGCGGCGAGCTGTACCAGCGCGAGGACGACAGCGAAGAGACGGTCCGCAAGCGCCTCGAGGTCTACCACGAGCAGACCGAGCCGATCATCGACTACTACAAGTCCCAGGGCCTGGTCGTGACGATCTCGGCTCTCGGCAAGGTGGTCGAGGTCACGCAGCGGGCCATGGAGGCCCTGCGGCAGAAGGCCGCCTGAAGTTCTCGACGGCGTACGACGGCCGCGGTGTTCCTCACGGGCACCGCGGCCCTCCGCTGCCGGGAGCCGTTACCGTAGAAGCGGTAACCGATGATGGAGCAAGGACAGCGGAGGGCAACCACCTCCGCGGGAGCGGCGGCTGAGCCGCCCGGAGGAGCGGCACGGCGATGGTAGAGATCAAGACCCCGGAGCAGATCGCGAAGATGCGCGAGGCGGGGCTGGTCGTGGCCGCGGTGCACGCGGCCTGCCGGGAGGCCGCCGTCCCGGGCGCCACCACCAAGGACCTGGACGACACCGCGCGCAAGGTCCTCGCCGAGCACGGCGCCAAGTCCAACTTCCTCGGCTACGGCGGCTTTCCCGCCACCATCTGCACCTCGGTGAACGAGGTCGTGGTCCATGGCATCCCGGACACCGAGACCGTTCTGAAGGACGGCGACCTCATCTCCGTCGACGCCGGTGCCATCGTCGACGGCTGGCACGGAGACGCGGCGATCACGGTCTTCGTGGGGTCCGGTCACGCTCCGGAACTCCATGAACTCAGCCGGGTCACCGAGGAGTCCATGTGGGCCGGCATCGCCGCGGTCAAGCAGGGCAACCGGCTCGTCGACATCTCCAAGGCGATCGAGGGCTACATCCGCCGCCAGCCGCGCCCGGACACCGGCAAGTACGGGATCATCGAGGACTACGGCGGCCACGGCATCGGCTCCCAGATGCACATGGACCCGCATCTGCTCAACTACGTGGACCGCAGGCGCGGTCGCGGCCCCCGGCTGGTCCCCGGCTTCTGCATCGCGATCGAGCCGATGGTGAGCCTCGGTACCCCGCGCACCCATGTCCTTGAGGACGACTGGACCGTCAAGACCGACGACGGGACATGGAGCAGCCACTGGGAGCACTCGGTCGCGCTGACCGAGGAAGGGCCGCTGGTGCTGACCGCAGTTGACGGCGGCAAGGCCAAGCTGGCCGAGCTCGGCGTCACCACGGCTCCCGACCCGCTGGGTTAAGGATCTCTCCCGCGGGGCAGGTTCCAGGCCCGATTTCGTCTTTCAGGATGCCCTGACGTAGACTGATGCGTCGGCTCTCGTGCATCCGCATGTCCGCATGCGCGCGCGGGAGCTGATCAAGGTAGCCGATTCGAAGGGCGAAGCGTGGCCAAGAAGCAAGGTGCCATCGAGATCGAGGGCACCGTGATCGAGTCCCTCCCGAACGCCATGTTCAAGGTGGAGCTCCAGAACGGTCACAAGGTCCTCGCGCACATCAGCGGCAAGATGCGGATGCACTACATCCGTATCCTCCCGGATGACCGGGTCGTTGTGGAGCTGTCTCCGTACGACCTGACGCGCGGCCGGATCGTCTACCGCTACAAGTAGATCTTGCCCCGCCCCTCCCGTGGGGTGGCGGCACCTGACCCGGAGAACCTCACATCCCATGAAGGTCAAGCCGAGCGTCAAGAAGATCTGCGACAAGTGCAAGGTGATCCGCCGTCACGGCCGGGTCATGGTCATCTGCGACAACCTGCGCCACAAGCAGCGCCAGGGCTGACGCACGCCGACCTGCACTCCGCAGTTCTTCGCGCGACGCACGTAACAACACGTACATACGCAGTCACCCGATCCGCCCCCGAGGCGGGTCGACACCCTCGGTCGGAGGCCGGGGACCCGGGACGTACTTGGTACGGCGGTCGGGACCGGTGCTGCGGAAGACCTCCGCAATCAACAGGAGCCATGAATGGCACGCCTTGCAGGCGTTGACCTTCCGCGTGAGAAGCGCGTGGAGGTTGCCCTCACCTACGTCTTCGGCATCGGGCGCACCCGTGCCCAGGAGACGCTGGAGAACACTGGTGTGAACCCCGACACTCGCGTGCGTGACCTGGGCGAGGAAGACCTCGTCAAGATCCGCGAGTACGTGGACGCGAACTACAAGACCGAGGGTGACCTCCGTCGCGAGATCCAGGCCGACATCCGCCGCAAGGTCGAGATCGGCTGCTACCAGGGTCTCCGCCACCGTCGTGGCCTCCCGGTCCACGGTCAGCGCACTCACACCAACGCCCGCACCCGCAAGGGCCCGCGTCGCGCGATCGCCGGCAAGAAGAAGCCGGGCAAGAAGTAGTCCTCACCGGACGCTGCCAAGCGGTCCGAGCTGTAGGACCGACCACCTCCACGGGAGAAGATTCACTCAATGCCTCCGAAGAGCCGTACGGCCGGCGCCAAGAAGGTGCGCCGCAAGGAGAAGAAGAACGTCGCCCACGGGCACGCTCACATCAAGAGCACGTTCAACAACACGATCGTCTCGATCACCGACCCGACCGGGAACGTGATCTCTTGGGCCTCGGCCGGCCACGTCGGCTTCAAGGGCTCGCGCAAGTCCACCCCCTTCGCCGCGCAGATGGCCGCCGAGTCGGCCGCCCGCCGCGCGCAGGAGCACGGCATGCGCAAGGTCGACGTCTTCGTCAAGGGTCCCGGCTCCGGCCGTGAGACCGCGATCCGCTCCCTCCAGGCCACCGGCCTCGAGGTGGGTTCGATCCAGGACGTCACCCCCACCCCGCACAACGGATGCCGCCCGCCCAAGCGCCGCCGCGTCTGACCCATCTGAGGTAGGAGACAAGACAACAATGGCGCGTTACACCGGGGCCGACTGCAAGCGTTGCCGTCGGGAAAAGCAGAAGCTCTTCCTCAAGGGGAGCAAGTGCGAGAGCGCGAAGTGCCCGATCGAGATCCGTCCTTACCCCCCGGGTGAGCACGGACGCGGGCGCACCAAGGACAGCGAGTACCTCCTGCAGAAGCGTGAGAAGCAGAAGTGTGCCCGTATCTACGGTGTCCTCGAGAAGCAGTTCCGTGGCTACTACGGCGAGGCCAACCGCAGGTCCGGCAAGACCGGTGAGAACCTGCTGCGCATCCTGGAGACCCGGCTCGACAACGTGGTCTACCGCGCGGGCTTCGCCAAGTCGCGCGACCACGCCCGTCAGCTGGTCCGCCACGGACACATCCTCGTGAACGGCCGCAAGACCGACATCCCGTCGGCTCGCGTCAGCGTGAACGACATCATCGAGGTCCGCGAGTCCTCCCGGAACATGACCCCGTTCCAGGTGGCTCAGGCCGAGGCGGGTGACAGGACCGTCCCGGCGTGGATCGAGGCGATCCCGTCCAAGCTGCGGATTCTCGTGCACTCCATGCCCGAGCGTCAGGCGATCGACACGCAGGTGCAGGAGCAGCTCATCGTCGAGCTCTACTCGAAGTAGTAGCTCGGTCTCGGGCGGTACGGACCCGTTCGGGCCGTACCGCCCGTACCCTTGCAGTATCGACCTCGGGCTGCCGCCCGGGGCTCGGCATCAAATAGCGGGTGCCGAAGACTGGAGGCAATTTCCATGCTGATCGCTCAGCGTCCCTCTCTGACCGAAGAGGTCGTGGACGAATTCCGCTCACGGTTCGTGATCGAGCCGCTCGAGCCGGGCTTCGGCTACACCCTCGGCAACTCTCTGCGTCGTACGCTCCTCTCCTCGATCCCCGGTGCCGCCGTGACGAGCATCCGGATCGACGGCGTTCTGCACGAGTTCACCACCGTGCCGGGCGTCAAGGAGGACGTCACCGACCTCATCCTCAACATCAAGCAGCTCGTCGTCTCCTCGGAGCACGACGAGCCGGTCGTGATGTACCTGCGCAAGCAGGGCCCGGGTCTGGTCACCGCCGCCGACATCGCCCCGCCGGCCGGCGTCGAGGTCCACAACCCGGACCTCGTCCTCGCCACCCTGAACGGCAAGGGCAAGCTGGAGATGGAGCTGACCGTCGAGCGCGGTCGCGGCTACGTCTCCGCGGTGCAGAACAAGCAGCTCGGCCAGGAGATCGGCCGGATCCCGGTCGACTCGATCTACAGCCCGGTGCTCAAGGTCACGTACAAGGTCGAGGCGACCCGTGTCGAGCAGCGCACCGACTTCGACAAGCTGATCGTCGACGTCGAGACCAAGCAGGCCATGCGCCCGCGCGACGCCATGGCGTCGGCCGGTAAGACCCTGGTCGAGCTGTTCGGCCTGGCCCGCGAGCTCAACATCGACGCCGAGGGCATCGACATGGGTCCGTCCCCGACGGACGCCGCCCTGGCCGCCGATCTCGCGCTGCCGATCGAGGAGCTCGAGCTCACGGTCCGCTCGTACAACTGCCTCAAGCGCGAGGGCATCCACACGGTGGGCGAGCTGGTGGCCCGCTCCGAGGCCGACCTGCTCGACATCCGCAACTTCGGTGCGAAGTCGATCGACGAGGTCAAGGCGAAGCTGGCCGGCATGGGCCTGGCGCTCAAGGACAGCCCGCCCGGATTCGACCCGACCGCCGCCGCCGACGCGTTCGGCGCGGAGGACGAGGGCGACACCGGTTTCGTGGAGACCGAGCAGTACTGAGCCTTCCTTCCCGCCGCCGGCCTCGGCGGCAGGAGAGGCCACGGCCGGGGCGCCCCGGTGATCATCGGGCGCCCCGTCGCCGTGTCGACGCGTGACCGTCGCGTGCCGGCCGGGCCCCATGCGCCGGGCCGGCCGCGACAACAGAAGACTTCCGGCGGGCAAACGCTCGTACGGACCCTGACACCGGTACCTGATACGGCCGGTGCAGACACCAAGGAGAAACACCATGCCGAAGCCCGCCAAGGGCGCCCGTATGGGCGGCAGCGCTGCGCACGAGCGGCTCATGCTGGCGAACCTCGCCACCGCGCTGTTCGAGCACGGCCGCATCACGACCACCGAGGCCAAGGCCCGTCGCCTGCGTCCGGTGGCCGAGCGTCTGATCACCAAGGCGAAGAAGGGCGACCTTCACAACCGCCGTCTGGTGCTCCAGACCGTCCGCGACAAGGGTGTCGTCCACACCCTGTTCACGGAGATCGGCCCGCGCTACGAGAACCGTCCGGGCGGCTACACCCGGATCACCAAGATCGGCAACCGCCGCGGCGACAACGCGCCCATGGCGGTCATCGAGCTGGTCGAGGCCCTGACCGTGCAGCAGGCGGCGGTGGGTGAGGCCGAGGCCGCCACCAAGCGCTCCGCCAAGGACGCTGCCGGTGACCAGGCCGTCGCGGACCTCAAGAAGGACGAGGCGGCCCCGGCCGCCGACGCCCAGGACGAGGCCGCCGAGGCCCCGGCCGAGGAGTCCAAGGACGCCTGAGGCCCTCCCCCGCGCGAGCGGGGTGAGCCGGATGCCTGAGCCATCCGATGGCTTGTTGGACGGGCCCGCACCCAGTTTCGGCTGGGGGCGGGCCCTTCCGTTTGGGTCCGCACGGATCCGCAGGGAGAGGAACGCGTGGGGTGAGTGACGAGGTGGAGCCCGGCTTCGTACGGGTCCGGCTGGACCTTGCGTACGACGGCAAGGACTTCTCGGGCTGGGCGCGGCAGCGGGAGCGCCGTACGGTCCAGGGCGAGCTGGAGAGCGCCCTGCGGACCGTGATGCGGCTGCCGGAGCCGGTCGAGCTGACGGTCGCGGGGCGTACGGACGCGGGGGTGCACGCCCGCGGCCAGGTCGCGCACGTCGATCTGGCCGATGAGGTGTGGACCGAGCACCGCGAGAAGCTGCTGAGGCGGCTCGCCGGCCGTCTTCCGCACGATGTACGGGTGTGGAGCGTCGCGGAGGCCCCCGAGGGCTTCAACGCGCGATTCTCGGCGATCTGGCGCCGCTACGCGTACCGGGTCGGCGACCGGCGCGGCGGGGTGGACCCGCTGCGCCGCGGGCATGTGCTGTGGCACGACTGGCCGCTCGATGTGGACCTGATGAACCGGGCGGCCAAGCGGCTGCTCGGCGAGCACGACTTCGCCGCGTACTGCAAGAAGCGCGAGGGCGCGACGACGATCCGCAAGCTGCTCGACCTGCACTGGGAGCGGACGGACGACGGCCTCGTGGTCGCGACGGTCCGGGCGGACGCCTTCTGCCACAACATGGTGCGCGCCCTGGTCGGGTCCCTGCTGCTCGTCGGCGACGGACACCGTCCGGTCGACTTTCCGCGCGAGGTCCTCGCGGGCCGGGTGCGGCACTCCGCGGTGAATGTGGTGCGGCCGCACGGGCTCACGCTGGAGGAGGTCGGCTACCCGCCGGACGATCAGCTGGCGGCGCGCAATCTGGCGGCGCGCAACAAGCGGACCCTGCCGGGGGCCGGGACGGGCGCCGGCTGCTGCTGAGGCCGCGGGCCGCCGTGGGCGGCGGGCCTGTCACGCGCCCCGGCGAGGGTGTCACGGGCCCCGACGAGGCCGCTGCCGGGCTACGCCGAGGTGTCCTGCGACCAGACGTGGGTGCACGCCGGGCACTGCAGATGCACCACGTGACCGCGGTTGGACAGCAGGTAGCGCCAGTGGTCCGCGCACGTACGGCCCCCCAGGCAGGCCTCGCAGTCGAGGTGGTCCTCGCAGCGGGGGCAGGGGAGCCAGGCCCGGCGGGCCCGGTCGGCGTCGGGGTCAAGCGGAAGCACGGCCGTCCTCGGGACGGGCGGGCAGAACGCCCTCGGCCACCAGGCGGTCGTGGATCTCCTGCTGGCGCTCGTCGAGGTCGGAGTAGAGCATCCGGTAGGCCTCGTCCTCGGCCTCCATCACGGCGGCCGGGTCCCACTCCGGGCCCATCGCCGCGAGAACCTCGGCGCGGCGACGCGCTTCCTGGTGGGTGAGGTCGATCTCGAATATGTGCGGGTCGGAGGCGCTGTCGTGGGCCATGGGTGAGCTTTCGCCTCCTGAAGTGGAATACCTGCCTCCGTGCCTATCACCCGTGGAGGCGCCCGAGGAAGCCGGGAGCGGGAGATACGCGTCACTCCGTACGCGGGGGTGGCCCTGACTGCGGACGCGCACTCCGTTCTGCTGACGCGCGGGGCTCCGGAACCCGTACATGCGGCGCTCCCCTTCGCTCAGGCCCGACGGGGCCTGCGGCGCCAGGCGCGCAGCAGACGGCCTCCGACGTAGAGCGTGGCGCAGGTGGCGAGTGAGGCCCGCAGGGCGTCGACGCCGGGGGACCCCCATGCGTAGACCGTGGTGGGCAGGAAGACCAGAAGCGCGATCGAGCGCAGGGCCCACCAACGGGTCGGCAGGCGGGCCGAGTCGGGCCGCGCGCCGTTCTCGCCGGGCATGGTGCCCGGCTTGGCCGTCACCGATTCGCGGAAGCCGGTGAGCAGGCCGCGGCGGGCGATGACCCGCGCACCGGGGAACCCTTCGAGGACGTCCGCGCGCTCGCCGAACCCGGTGGGCGGGGCGGGCAGGCCGAGCACCCGTACCAGGTCGGACTGGCGGCGGGCCGCCTCGTCCGAGCTGCGCAGCAGCGCCGTCAGCGGTCGGGTGTCGGCGACGGGGAAGGCGGTGGACAGGGCCCGGGCAGTCGTGGAGGCGTCCTCCAGGGACGGGATCGCCGCGGCCGGATCCCAGTGATGTCCGGCCGTGCGCCTGCCGCGCTGGAAGACGGTGAAGCCGGACCGGTCGCCGCTGCGGTGGAGGACGATCGCCGGCCACTTCTCACCCGTGGTCAGGGTGTCGACGGCGGCGATGAGCGGCTCATCGCCGAGGAGCGTGCCACGCACGGGCGCATCCGGATCGGCGGCCAGCTCCACGTACGTGGCCGACGGCCCGGCCGGGGCGACGCGGAGCGATGCATTGCACATCAGGGCCGCCTGGGCGACCTGGTGCGGCGCGGCCGCGCAGATGGCGAGTGTCCTCGGGGCCCACTCGGGGTGGTCGGGCGGGGAGGTGCGGGGCGGGTGCGGTGTGCCGAAGAACGGCGTCTGCATGGCGACCTGCATGCGCACGCCCGTACGGAAGTCGAGGAACTCCTTGCGCGGGTCGCCGAAGCAGGCCCAAGGGGCGCTGCGGGCGTGCACGCCGATCGCCCGGAACACGTCGAGCGCGACGGTCCACCGGCCGGCACGGAGCAGCATCAGGGCGAGGTGGTTGCGGACGCCGGCGACCTCCGGGTCGCCCGGGTCGTACCAGGAGGAGAGCTCCAGGGCGCGGTCGATCGCCGCGGCGATGCGGTCCTCGGCGAACGAACGCGCCCCGGTGGACTTCCCGGTGCTGCCGGCCGCGAGCTCGTACTCGACGGCGGCGAGGAGGGGGAGGGCGTGCAACTGGGAGCCGGGAAGGGCCGCGTCGGCGGCGTGCTCGGCGAAGGCGAACATCTCCTCGTGCGAGCCGTACCACTTCTTGCTCAGGTACTGGAGCGCGGTGCTGTGGCAGCCGTAGTGGTGCGGGGCGCGCTCGACGGCTTCCTCCCAGTACGCGTCGAAGACCTCGCGCGGGGCCTGGACGCCGCGGGCGTGGGTGAGGGCGATGCGCCAGGGCACGGGGTCGGTCGGGTTGAGGTCCGCGGCGGCCCGGATGACCGGGACGGCGTCCTCGAGGAGGGCGAAGAAGGCGCGGAACTGCTCCGGTGACACCTCGGCGGCGCGTGCCGCGCTGCGGACGCGCCACGCCTGGTCGATGCTGAGGCCGGCCTTGACCAGGACGGCGTCCGGGTCCTCGGGGGACGCGGCGAGCCAGGCGTCCAGCCAGCCGGGGTTGTGCACGGCGAACTCGGCCAGGGTGGAGACGTAGCGGTCGCGCCGCTCCCACTCGGCGCCGAGCCGGGTGCCGGCGAGCAGATCGCGGACCTGGGCGAAGTCGCCCGCGCCGGCGGCGGTGATCGCGGCTCGCAGGGGTGCCTCGGGGGCGTCCAGGACCACGGCTTCGTCGGGCGGCAGGTCGGTGCCGACGCGCGAGCCGTGGCGCAGCATGCGCGGGAAGGCGGTCAGGGCGCGGAGGAAGGGCACGGTCGTTCATTCAACGATCCGTGCCACGCTCCCGACCAGGGGGTTCCGATGACGATGCGATATCGGTCGCGCGTTTGTCCCGGTGCGCGCGGTACGCCACGGCCCGGACGGACCCGCTCCGCGCTTCCTGGCCCAGGTCCGGGGCGCCGCCGGGCCATGCCTGTCCCGGGGCGCCGCCGGTCCGGGCTCAGTTCGCCGTCTGCTTGGTCGCCGCCGCGGACGCCTGGTCCTCGCCGCGGTCCACGATGCGGCTGAAGGTGTAGTCGGCGATGTCCTTGCCGGCCTGCCGTGCCTTGGTGTCGGAGTCGGTCACCGCCTTGCCGGAGGTGAAGCCCGAGACCGTGAAGTAGGCATAGCGGCCAACGGCGTTGGTGGTCAGGCGGCAGGCGGTGGCGCGGCAGAAGGTGGGAATGCCGTCGCCCGCGAGCGATTGCACGTTGCCGTTCGCCTGGTCCTTGGCCTTCGTCGCCTGTGCCGCGGTGTCGAACACCGCGACGCCGACGGTCACCGCGACGCCGCCGCGCTCGAAGCTCGCGCGGATCAGCCGGGTGCAGTCGTTGCGGTTGAGCGCGGACGCGAGGCGGCCGGAGACGCCGGAGGCGCAGTTCTTGCTGGAGGCCGAGGCGCCCCGGTCGTACGAACGGCTGCTCATCGTCACGGACTTGCCGGGGAAGAGGGTGCCGGCGCTGAGCGGGGCCTTGTCCTTCTTCCCGTTGGAGATGAAGTCGATGGGCTTCGGCGGCGGTGGTACGGAGACGTCCGAGAAGGTGGGCTCGGGCTGATCCGGCTCGGCGGGCAGCGTCTCCGGCGTCGGCAGCGACTGCGGACTGTCGTCGGAATCGCCCGCGTTGACCACCGCGGTCGCCACGAGCACGGCCACCGCCGCGGTCGCGGCCGCGCCCCCGATCATCAGCGTCAGCCGCCGCTTGCGCTTGCGCGACGCCGTACGGTCGGCCATGGCACCCCAGTCGGGTGTGCCCTGCTGCGAACCCCCCGGGCCCGTAGGCCCCCCTTGCCCAAAGCTCATGGCGCGCATCCTACGGAAGAAAAACGGGTTGGTGCGCGGGTGGTCCGGAGCCCACAATGCGCGGCATGGGGCATATCGAGGCGGCGCATGTGGAGTACTACCTGCCTGACGGGCGCGTTCTGCTCGCGGACGCCTCGTTCCGGGTGGGCGAGGGCGCGGCCGTGGCACTGGTCGGGGCGAACGGCGCCGGGAAGACCACGCTGCTGCGGCTGCTGGCGGGAGAGCTGACGCCGCACGGCGGTTCCGTGACGGTAAGCGGCGGTCTGGGCGTGATGCCCCAGTTCGTGGGGAGTGTGCGCGACGAGCGGACCGTACGGGACCTGCTCGTCTCCGTCGCCCAGCCCCGCGTCCGGCAGGCGGCGAAGGCCGTCGACGACGCCGAGACGGCGATCATGACCGTGGACGACGAGGCCGCGCAGATGGCGTACGCGCAGGCGCTCAGCGACTGGGCCGAGGCGCGGGGATACGAGGCCGAGACGGTCTGGGACATGTGCACCACGGCCGCGCTCGGCATCCCGTACGAGAAGGCGCAGTGGCGCCAGGTGCGGACGCTCTCGGGCGGCGAGCAGAAGCGGCTCGTGCTGGAGGCGCTGCTGCGCGGGCCGGACGAGGTGCTGCTGCTCGACGAGCCGGACAACTACCTCGACGTGCCCGGCAAGCGGTGGCTGGAGGAGCAGTTGGGGGAGACGCGGAAGACGGTGCTCTTCGTCTCCCACGACCGGGAGCTGCTCGCCCGTTCCGCGGAGAAGATCGTCAGCGTGGAGCCGGGCCCGGCCGGGAGCGATGTCTGGGTGCACGGCGGCGGCTTCGGCACGTACCACGACGCGCGGCGCGAGCGCTTCGCCCGCTTCGAGGAGTTGCGCCGCCGCTGGGACGAGCGGCACGCGCAGCTGAAGCAGCTCGTGAACACGCTCAAGAACAAGGCCGCCTACAACGACGGCCTCGCCTCCCGCTACCAGGCCGCCCAGACCCGGCTGCGGAAGTTCGAGGAGGCCGGGCCGCCGCAGGAGCCGCCGCGGGAGCAGGACATCCGCATGCGGCTGCGCGGCGGGCGCACCGGCGTCCGCGCCGTCACGGCGAAGGGCCTGGAGCTGACCGGCCTGATGAAGCCGTTCTCGCTGGAGGTCTTCTACGGCGAGCGCGTCGCGGTCCTGGGGTCCAACGGCTCGGGCAAGTCGCACTTCCTGCGGCTGCTCGCCGGGGACGACGTACGGCACACGGGGGAGTGGAAGCTCGGCGCGCGCGTCGTGCCCGGTCACTTCGCGCAGACCCATGCGCACCCCGAGCTGGAGCGCCGCACCCTGGTGGACATCCTCTGGAAGGAACATGCCAAGGACCGGGGCGGGGCCATGTCGGTCCTGCGCCGGTACGAGCTGGAGCGCCAGGGCGACCAGCCCTTCGGCCGGCTCTCCGGCGGCCAGCAGGCCCGATTCCAGATCCTGCTGCTGGAGCTGGAAGGCACGACCGCGCTCCTCCTGGACGAGCCCACGGACAACCTGGACCTGGAGAGCGCGGAGGCGCTCCAGCAGGGCCTGGAGGCGTACGAGGGAACGGTTCTGGCCGTGACGCACGACCGCTGGTTCGCCCGCTCCTTCGACCGCTTTCTCGTCTTCGGCCAGGACGGTCTGGTGCGGGAGGCGGCGGAACCGGTGTGGGACGAGGGGCGCGTGGTGCGGGCGCGCTAGGCGGTGCGGGCGTGGTGCGGGCGTGGTGCTGGAGGGGGCAGCCGCACCGGGCCCGCGGGGGCGATTTTGACCCTCTACCTCCGGGCCGGTATTCTGCCAGTTCGTTATGCGTACTGGCTTGCTCGTTCTCACGTGAGAGGCCGTTACGCCGGTTCACCGGGCCGATGACCAGCGGCGTGCACTCGGTATGCGTCACCGATGTGCGGCCAGGGCTGTCGTGATCGTCCGGGTGGCCTTGTAAAGGACCCGTCCTCTCAGCCCTTGCGGGTCTGGGGAGACCCCATCACTGAAGAAGCGAAGGCTACGACCGTGCGTACGTACAGCCCCAAGCCCGGCGACGTGACGCGTCAGTGGCACGTCATCGACGCCACCGATGTTGTTCTGGGCCGTCTGGCTACCCAGGCCGCCACCCTTCTCCGGGGCAAGCACAAGCCGGTTTACGCGCCGCACGTTGACACTGGTGACTTCGTCATCATCATCAACGCCGACAAGGTGCACCTCTCCGGCAACAAGCGGACCCAGAAGATGGCTTACCGCCACTCCGGTTACCCGGGTGGTCTGCGGTCCGTCCGCTACGACGAGCTGCTGGACAAGAACCCCGAGAAGGCCGTCGAGAAGGCCATCAAGGGCATGCTCCCGAAGAACACCCTGGGCCGTCAGATGCTCTCGAAGCTGAAGGTCTACGCCGGCTCCGAGCACCCGCACGGTGCCCAGCAGCCGGTCCCGTTCGAGATCACCCAGGTCGCGCAGTAGTCCGGCCATCCCCAAAGACGAAGAGAATCTGAGGAGCATCGTGGCCGAGACCACCGCTGAGACCCCGCTCGAAGAGGTCGAGGAGTACACCACCGAGACGCCCGAGCAGTCGGAGTACACCTCCGAGTCGCTCGCGTCGCGCTTCGGCGAGCCGCAGCCTGCCGCCGGGCTCGGGCGCCGCAAGAACGCCATCGCCCGCGTCCGCATCGTGCCGGGCAGCGGCCAGTGGAAGATCAACGGTCGCACCCTTGAGGAGTACTTCCCCAACAAGGTGCACCAGCAGGAAGTCAACGAGCCCTTCAAGGTGCTCGAGCTCGACGACCGCTATGACGTCGTCGCCCGCATCAACGGTGGCGGCGTGTCCGGTCAGGCCGGTGCGCTGCGCCTCGGCGTTGCCCGTGCGCTGAACGAGGCGGACGTGGACAACAACCGCGGCCCGCTGAAGAAGGCCGGCTTCCTGAGCCGGGACGACCGCGCCGTCGAGCGCAAGAAGGCCGGTCTGAAGAAGGCCCGCAAGGCGCCGCAGTACAGCAAGCGCTGATCGCTCGTTTCCGTACGCCCGCCCCGGCGGCACTGCATTGTGCCGTCGGGGCGGTCGTATATGGGCAGCCGGAGAGCGTATACAGACATAAGGCGCTCATACGCCGCTCATTTCGACAGCAACTCGGAGGACACCAGTGGGACGACTCTTCGGCACGGATGGTGTGCGCGGTGTCGCGAACGCGGATCTGACGGCAGAGCTGGCGCTCGGCCTGTCGGTCGCGGCGGCACATGTGCTCGCCGAGGCGGGTACGTTCGAGGGCCATCGGCCGACGGCGGTGGTGGGGCGTGACCCGCGCGCTTCCGGAGAGTTCCTGGAGGCCGCCGTCGTGGCCGGCCTCGCGAGCGCGGGCGTGGACGTTCTGCGCGTCGGTGTGCTGCCCACCCCCGCGGTGGCGTATCTCACCGGCGCGCTGGGCGCCGACCTCGGCGTGATGCTGTCCGCCAGCCACAACCCGATGCCGGACAACGGCGTCAAGTTCTTCGCGCGCGGCGGGCACAAGCTCGCCGACGAGCTGGAGGACCGGATCGAGTCGGTCTACGAGGAGCACAGGTCGGGTGAGCCGTGGGACCGGCCGACGGGCGAGGGCGTCGGCCGCGTGCGGACGTACGACGAGGGGTTCGACAACTACGTCGCGCACCTCATCGGCGTCCTGCCGAACCGGCTCGACGGGCTGAAGGTCGTCCTGGACGAGGCGCACGGCGCGGCCTCGCGGGTCTCTCCGGAGGCGTTCGCGCGGGCGGGCGCCGAGGTGGTCACCATCGGCGCGGACCCCGACGGCCTCAACATCAACGACAACTGCGGCTCCACGCACATGGATCAGCTCCGTGCCGCGGTCATCGAGCACGGCGCCGATCTGGGCATCGCGCACGACGGTGACGCCGACCGCTGCCTGGCGGTGGACGCGCAGGGCAACGACATCGACGGCGACCAGATTCTCGCGGTCCTCGCCCTCGCGCTGCGCGAGGCGGACGGCCTGCGCAAGAACACCGTCGTCGCCACCGTCATGTCGAACCTCGGCTTCAAACTGGCCATGGAGCGCGAGGGCATCGCGATGGTGCGGACGGCGGTCGGCGACCGCTACGTGCTGGAGTCGATGAAGAACGAGGGCTATGCGCTGGGCGGCGAGCAGTCCGGCCACGTGATCATCCTCGACCACGCCACGACCGGCGATGGCACCCTGACCGGCCTGATGCTGGCGGCGCGGGTGGCGGACACCGGCCGCAGCCTCGCCGAGCTGGTGTCCGTCATGGACCGGCTGCCCCAGGTGCTGATCAACGTCCCGGACGTCGACAAGTCCCGTGTCGCCACGTCCCCGGAGCTGGCGGCCGCGGTGGCCGAGGCCGAACGTGAACTGGGCTCCACCGGCCGGGTCCTGCTGCGGTCCTCCGGCACCGAGCCGCTCGTACGGGTCATGGTCGAGGCCGCGGACATCGAGCAGGCGCGCTCGGTGGCCGGACGGCTGGCGGACGTGGTGAAGTCCGCACTGGGCTGAGCGAAGCGTTGGCGGCGGAGCCGGTACGGTTCTGCCACCCGCACCCGCACCCGCACCCGCACCCGATCGCGCCGGGCGTCCGGGCTGGGCCCTCTGAGGGGGGTTCGGCTTCGGGCGTTCGGCGTTCTTGCGCTGTCCGCTGTCCGCTGTCCGCTGTCGGCTGTCGGCTCGGGGCGCCCGGCGTTGGCGTTCGGCATCGGGCCGGCGTGGCCGGGTCCCGTCCGCCGGTTCCGCGGGCCAGGACGGCGACGGGCATGAACGCGCCGCTACGAGGCGGCTGTTCGGGTCCCGGGCAACGGGGCGGGTGGGTGAGGCGGAGGTGTCGTCCGCGTCACGCCGGGCCAACGGGCGTGTGGCGGTGGAGTGGAGGATTCCGTCCCTTCTTCGCCCGCTCCGCGAACCGGCTGGTAACTGGTGGTTTCTTCGAGTGCGGATCCGGCCACCCGCCCTAGGATGACGGTTCCTCGTCAAGCTCCAAGCGCGCAGAGAGAGCCTTTTGCGTAGGGAAGACGCCGACCCAGCCCACGACGCCCTGCACCGGACCGGCTCCCCAGCCCGGTCGCACGACGCCCCCGCCCAACCTGCCCTCGTACGCCCCTATGCCCGCCTCCCCGCCCGTATGGTCGAGGCACCCGTCACGCTCACCCGGTCCCTGCTCGACAACCTGACCAAGCCCGGGGACGAAGTCCCTTCCGGCGGCAGCCGGTCCCGGCGCGACGTGCCCCCCGGGTGGCAGGCGCTCCGCAGACTCCGCGGCTCGATCGCGGAGGGCGGGCGCGGAGGGCTTCGCGCCGCGTTCGCGGGCGGTACCGCGGCCGGACTCGTCCTCGTCCTCGCGGCGGTCATCGCCCATCAGGCCGGTGTGTGGCCGTTCGGGGTCGCGCGCCACGAGGCGGAACCGCCCGCGCCGCGGGCGCCCGTGGTGCCGCCGGAGCCCAGCGACTCCGCCCCGGTGAAGCCCAGCCCCGGCGACTCACCGCCCCGGAAGGAGAGCCCGTCGCCGGACCGCCCGTCGAAGTCCCCCGGGAAACCGTCCGGTTCGGCGTCCCGGCCCGCCCAGCCCAGCCGCTCCCCGGAGCCCACGTACAGGGGAGGCGGGGGCGCCGGCGCGGGGCCGCAGCGGGGCGACCGCGGCTGCCGCGCCTCCTGGCAGGTGGACAGCCAGTGGGAGCACTTCACCGCCACGATCAGGGTCATCAACACGTCCGGAGCGACGATCCACGGGTGGACGGTCGGCTGGACATGGCCCGGTGACCAGAAGGTCGTCGACAGCTGGAACGCCGGCTTCAGGCAGTCCGGCCGCAACATCACCGCGGCCAACGACGACACGCACGGTCTGGTCACCGCGACCGGCGAGACCACGTTCGGCTTCGAGGCCACCGGCAGCGGAACCCCGGCGCCGCTCCTGAGCTGCTGGGCGGAGTGACGCGGGAGGCGTGACGGCGGACGCGTGACGACCGGACGTATGACGGCGGACGCGTGACGACCGGACGTATGACGGCGGACGCGTGACGACCGGACGTATGACGACTGGACGTATGACGGCGGACGCGCGACGAGCGGCGCCGGGTGCGGCCGTCGGCTAGGCCGCCGACTTCGTCGTGCGCTCGCGCTGCCTCGCCCAGAACAGCTTCTGGGCCAGGAGCGTGAGCGTGCCCGCGACCACGATCCCCCCGAGATTCAGCAGGAGTTGCTCGGACGAGCCACGGGCCTGCGCGAACTCGCCGTAGCTCAGCGCCACGGCGGCGTTCGCCGCGGCCGGGACGGTGGTCACCGAGATCGCCACGCCCACCAGCGCACCGGACTTCGCCGAGGTGAGCGACAGCGTCCCCGCGATGCCCGCGAGGACGGCCACGACGAAGGAGAAGAGGTCCGGCTGCCAGATGAAGTCGGTGTTCGGGCGTTCGGCGGTGACGTCGGAGGTGTGGAAGAGCCCGAACGCGTCCATCATCTCGCTGAATCCGGCGGTCAGTGCCATGGCGACGGCGAAGCCGACGAGCAGGGCCAGCAGCGAGCGCCAGGCCAGCCGCGGGGCGCGCTGCACCAGGGCGGTGCAGATGCCCGCGAGCGGACCGAACTCCGGGCCGACGGCCATCGCACCGACGATCAGGATCGCGTTGTCCAGCACCACACCGCAGGCGGCGATCATCGTGGCCAGGCTGAGGAATGCCAGGTAGGTGACCGAGAGCGTCGACTCCTCGTGCGTGGATTCGGCCAGGTGCTCCCACAGGACGGCGTCCGCGCCCTCGCCCGGAGCGTCGTCCTCCGCCCGGTCCGCGCGCTTGGAGAGCGACAGGTCGATGTTCTCGACGGCGATGGCGCCCTCGTCCTCCAGGCCCAACTCGCGCAGTTCGGCGAGCAGTCCGTCCGCGGCCTCCCGGGCGACGTCGCACATGACGACGTCACCGGCGGGATCGCGGGCGGCTCCCGGCAGCAACGCCACATGCGTGGTGCCGATGTTGTCCTCGATGCGTGCCAGCACGTCCTCGGTGCGGTCGGCGGGCACGATCAGGCGGAGATGCAGCACGGCCCCGCTCCTTCCCCCATAGTCAGAGTTTCCGCAGGGACAGACGCTGGACCTTGTGGTCGGGGCCCTTGCGCAGCACGAGGTTCGCCCGGCCCCGCGTCGGGGCGACGTTCTGTTCCAGATTCGCCCGGTTGACGGTGCGCCAGATCATGCGTGCGTAGTCCAGGGCCTCGTCCTCGGTGACCTGCGTGTACTTGCGGAAGTACGAGTGGGGGTTCTGGAACGCGGTCGCGCGCAGCTTGCGGAAGCGGCCGAGGTACCACCGCTCGATGTCCTCGGCGCGGGCGTGCACATAGACGCTGAAGTCGAAGAAGTCGGCGAGGCCGAGGCGCGTACGGCCGTCCTTGCCGGGCAGGGCGGGCTGCAGGACGTTGAGGCCCTCGACGATGAGGATGTCGGGGCGGCGCACGGTCATGCGCTCCCCGGGCACGATGTCGTAGATCAGGTGCGAGTAGACGGGCGCCGTCACCTCGTCCTTGCCGGACTTCACATCGGCCACGAAGCGGGTGAGTGCGCGGCGGTCGTAGGACTCGGGGAAGCCCTTGCGGGACATCAGGCCGCGGCGGTGCAACTCGGCGTTGGGGAGCAGGAATCCGTCGGTGGTGATCAGCTCCACGCGAGGGTGCTCGGGCCAGCGGGCGAGCAGGGCCTGGAGGAGGCGCGCGGTCGTCGACTTGCCGACGGCGACGCTGCCCGCGACGCCGATGACGAAGGGCGTGCCGGGCTGGGCGCCGTGGCCGTTGCCCGCCTCGCCGAGGAAGGTGTTGAGCGCGCCGCGGAGGTTGCTGGTGGCGCCGACGTAGAGGTTGAGCAGCCGGGAGAGCGGGAGGTAGACGTCACGCACCTCGTCGAGGTCGATCACGTCGCCGAGCCCGCGCAGCCGCTCGACCTCCTCGGCGGTCAGGGGCAGCGGGGTCTTCTCGCGCAGGGCGCTCCACTCGGCGCGGGTGAGGTCCAGGTACGGGCTGGTCTCGGGCCGTCGCCGTTCGGGGCTGCGCGGTGCTGCTGCTGCCGTCGGTGAGGTGATCGTCACGTCCCTCATTGTCGGGGCTCGGAGGCCGGGGCGGGGCGTGGTGTCGCTCACGCCGGCGGGTGTGCGCGGGAGGTCCGGGGTGGTTGCCCACAGGGCGCGCGGAATGTCAGTGGTGTGCGTCACAGTTGTGGGAGACATGCGCCCGAGGCGGACGTCCGCAGAGGCAAGGGGAACTTCCATGACGTACGCGATCCAGGCGGAGGGCCTGGTCAAACGATTCAAGGAGACCCATGCGCTGGCCGGTGTGGATCTGGCCGCGCGCACGGGCACCGTGCTCGGGATGCTGGGGCCCAACGGTGCGGGAAAGACCACCGCGGTCCGGATCTTCGCCACTTTGCTGCGGCCCGACGGCGGGAGGGCCACGGTCGCCGGCCACGACGTGGTGAGGGAGGCCGGCCTGGTCCGCTCCGTCGTCGGGCTGACCGGGCAGTACGCGGCGGTCGACGAGAATCTCACCGGCACCGAGAATCTGCTGATGATCGGCCGCCTGCTGGGCATGCCGCGCCGTGACGCGCGCGTGCGCTCGGCCGAGCTACTGGAGCGCTTCCAGCTCAGCGACGCCGCCGGTCGGGCGACCAAGACGTACTCCGGCGGTATGCGGCGGCGCCTGGACCTGGCGGCGAGCCTGGTCGGCAGGCCGCAGATCCTGTTCCTCGACGAGCCCACCACCGGGCTCGACCCGCACAGCCGCGGTGAGCTGTGGGAGATGCTGCGCGGCCTGGTCGCCGAGGGCGTCACGGCCCTGCTCACGACCCAGTATCTGAACGAGGCGGATCAGCTCGCGGACGACATCGTGGTCATCGACAAGGGCCGGGTGATCGCCAAAGGTACGCCCGACGAGCTGAAGTCCCAGGTCGGAGGCCAGGTGCTACAGCTCCAGCCGGTCCACGCACCCGATCTGGCCAGGGCCCACGCACTGATAGCCGAGGAAGCCGGCCCGCAGACCCAGATCGAGGGCGATGCGATCACCGCTCCGGTGAACGATCCCGCGCTGATGCCCGCCGTCGTACGCCGGCTCGACCAGGCGGGGATCGCGGTGGGGGAGCTGGCGCTGCGCCGCTCCTCGCTCGACGAGGTCTTCCTGGCGCTGACCGGCCACCGCGCCGAACCGGAGACGCGAGAGGGCGAGGATCCCGCCGCGGGCGAGGACGCGTTCGAGAAGGTGGGGAGCCCGTCATGACCGCCGCGACGTTCACCCCACCGCTGACCAAGAGCGGGCGGGTGCGGCTCGGCGCCGGGCTGCGGCAGACGGCCACGATGGCGTGGCGGAGCCTGGTGTCGGTCAAGCACAACCCGCTCGAACTGGTCGACTACAGCGTCACGCCGATCATGTTCGTGTTCCTGTTCACGTTCGTCTTCGGCGGCCAGATGGCCGGTTCGCCCAAGGAGTACCTGCAGTACGCGCTCGCCGGGATCATCGTGCAGAACACGCTGTTCATGAGCATGTACACGGCCATGGCGCTCAACTCCGACCTGACCAAGGGCGTCTTCGACCGGCTCCGCAGCCTGCCGATAGCACGCTCCGCGCCCCTGTTCGGCCGGATCACCGCCGACCTGGCCAAGCAGGTGTGGGCGATGCTGCTGATGATCGCGCTGGGCATGGTGCTCGGCTTCCGGGTCACCGGTGGTGTCGACGGGTTCTTCGCGGCCCTGCTGCTGTTGGTCGTCTTCGCCGCGGCGGTGTCCTGGAGCGCGGTGCTCGTCGGCATGCTCGCGGGCGACCCGGAGAAGGTTCAGGTCTTCACGTTTGTGCTGATCTTCCCGATCACCTTCACCAGCAGTGCGTTCGTCCGGGTCGACACGATGCCTGGCTGGCTCCAGGCGTGGGTCGACGTGAACCCCGTGACCCACCTTTCGGATGCCTTCCGCGGCCTGCTGGTCGGTGGTGAGGTGGCGGGGCCCGTGCTGTGGTCGCTGGTCTGGGCGGCCGGGATAGCCGCCGTGTTCCTTCCGCTGGCGATGCGGGCGTACCGGGCGAGGGTCTGAGCGCCGGACGCTCTGAGGCCGGACGCTCTGAGGCCGGACGCTCTGAGGCCGGGCGCTCTGAGGTCGGGCGCCCTGAGGACGGCGCCGGGATCCAGATGCCCCTGACACCGGGGGCCGGGCTACGGGTGCCGCCGAGACCGGGCCGGTCACGGGTTCGCTGAGGCCGGGTGCCGGGTGCCGGGTGCCGGGTGCCGGATCCCGGCGCCTGTAGGCCGGAGGCCGGATCCGGGTGGCCGTGTATCGGGTGTCGGATCCGGGTGCCGAGGCGGGCCGAGTATCGGGCGGGGGTCCGGATGCCGGCCGCGCCCGTTCCGGACCGTGCCCGAGTGCCGTGCGGCGTGGGGCCCGCACCGGTCGTGGGGCCGGGCGCCCGGGCGCCCGGCCCGAGCGCCTCCGGCGTACGCACCCCGTGGTGTGAGGAGCCCGGTGCGCCCGGCGCTCCGCCTGAATGCTGCGGTTCCGGGAGCTGGTTCGCGAAACGTCTGTACCCGGGACGTGATTGGCCGCTACGGTCGCCGCGGGGGAAAGCCGACGACGTCATCCCTGGGGGGCCGATGTCCGTATACATCCCGACACATATGCCCGCGCGTCTGCGGGATCTCCGGCGCCGGCGAGCGGAGCGCGCCACTGCCGCCCGCCTCGCCCAGCGTGACTTCGCCGGTCTGATCCAGAGCGATCTGGCGGCCGAACTGCCGGACGAGGACGTTCGGGAGGATCTCGACGACTCCCTCGACCTCTACGAGCCCGGCAGCAAGCCCCGTTGCGAGGAAGTGGAGTACATCGCCCTGCTCAGGGAGGCCATCGAGCGGATGGAGCGTGGCCGGTGAACGAACCGGGGATGCACGCGACGTAGGCTGCCGCCATGTGCGGAATCGTTGGCTATGTGGGAGGGCAGTCCGCCCTCGATGTCGTGATCGCCGGTCTCAAGCGGCTGGAGTACCGGGGCTATGACTCGGCGGGGGTCGCTGTGCTCGCCGACGGCGGGCTCGCTGCCGCGAAGAAGGCGGGCAAGCTCGCCAATCTGGAGAAGGAGCTGGCCGACAGGCCGCTGCCGAGCGGCAACACCGGCATCGGCCACACCCGGTGGGCCACCCACGGTGCCCCCAACGACGTCAACGCCCATCCGCATCTGGACAACGCCGGCCGCGTCGCCGTCGTCCACAACGGCATCATCGAGAACTTCGCCGCCCTGCGCGCCGAGCTGACCGACCGCGGCCACGAGCTCACCTCCGAGACGGACACCGAGGTCGTCGCGCATCTGCTCGCCGAGTCCTTCTCCTCCTGCGGCGACCTGGCCGATGCGATGCGGCAGGTCTGCCGGCAGCTCGAGGGCGCGTTCACGCTCGTCGCCGCCAGCGCGGACGAGCCGGACGTCGTCGTCGGGGCCCGCCGCAACTCGCCGCTCGTCGTGGGCGTCGGCGACGGCGAGTCCTTCCTCGCGTCCGACGTGGCCGCGTTCATCGCGCACACCCGCGAGGCGATCGAGCTCGGCCAGGACCAGGTCGTGGAGCTCCGCCGCGACGGCGTCACCGTCACCGACTTCGACGGCGCGCCCGCCGAGGTGCGCGAGTTCCACGTCGACTGGGACGCCTCCGCCGCCGAGAAGGGCGGCTACGACTACTTCATGCTCAAGGAGATCGCCGAGCAGCCCAAGGCCGTCGCCGACACGCTCCTCGGCCGGATCGACGCGGCCGGCTCGCTCTCGCTCGACGAGGTCCGCATCCCCGACTCCGTCCTGCGCGAGGTCGACAAGGTCGTCATCGTGGCGTGCGGAACGGCGTTCCACGCGGGCATGATCGCCAAGTACGCGATCGAGCACTGGACACGGATCCCCTGCGAGACCGAGCTGGCGAGCGAGTTCCGGTACCGGGACCCGATCCTCGACCCGCGGACGCTCGTGATCGCCATCTCTCAGTCCGGCGAGACCATGGACACGCTGATGGCGCTGCGCCACGCGCGCGAGCAGGGCGCGAAGGTGCTGGCCATCTGCAACACCAACGGCTCGACGATTCCCCGGGAGTCGGACGCCGTCCTCTACACGCACGCCGGCCCCGAGGTCGCCGTCGCGTCGACCAAGGCCTTCCTCACCCAGCTCGTGGCCTGCTACCTGGTCGCCCTCTACCTGGGCCAGGTGCGCGGTACGAAGTGGGGCGACGAGGTCCGGTCCATGATCCGCGACCTGTCGGAGATCGGCACGCAGGTCGAGCAGGTGCTCGGCACGATGGAGCCCGTACGGGAGCTGGCGCGGACGCTGGCGAAGAAGAACACGGTGCTCTTCCTCGGGCGGCACGTGGGGTACCCCGTGGCGCTGGAGGGCGCGCTCAAGCTCAAGGAGCTGGCGTACATGCACGCCGAGGGCTTCGCGGCGGGTGAGTTGAAGCACGGGCCGATCGCGCTCATCGAGGACGACCTGCCGGTGGTCGTGGTCGTACCGTCGCCGCGGGGACGCTCCGTCCTGCACGACAAGATCGTCTCCAACATCCAGGAGATCCGGGCCCGGGGCGCCCGCACGATCGTGATCGCGGAGGAGGGGGACGAGACGGTCGTGCCGTACGCAGACCACCTCATCCGCATCCCGGCCACCCCGACGCTGCTCCAGCCGCTGGTCGCCACCGTGCCGTTGCAGGTCTTCGCCTGCGAACTGGCCACGGCCCGCGGCAACGAGGTCGATCAGCCGCGCAACCTCGCCAAGTCCGTCACGGTCGAGTGACCGGATCGGTGGAGGACTCGGTGACCGCACAGGTGGCGGGATCAGTGACCGGACCGGACACCGGATCGGGGCGGGCGTGATCATCGGGGTCGGCATCGACGTGGCCGAGATCGACCGCTTCGAGGCGGCACTGGAGCGTACGCCCGGTCTCGCGCGGCGTCTCTTCGCCGAAGCGGAACTGTGGCTGCCCAGTGGCGAGCGCCGCGGGGTCGCCTCCTTGGCGGCGCGGTTCGCGGCCAAGGAGGCCCTGGCCAAGGCGCTCGGCGCACCCACCGGACTCCACTGGACGGACGCCGAGATCGTCACGGAGGACAGCGGCCGCCCGCGGCTGCGCGTCACCGGCACGATCGAGGCTCGCGCCTGCGAACTGGGCGTCCGCGACTGGCACGTCTCGCTCAGCCACGACGCGGGAGTGGCGTCCGCGGTGGTCATCGCCGAGGGCTGACCGGCCGTCGACGGCACCGGGAGCTCTCAGCGGGCAACGGCCCGGCCGGCTCGCGGTCCCAGGCGCAGCGCTGGTGCGTCGTGCCGGTGCGCCGTGCCCGGAGAAGATCGTGCCGAGATCGCGCGCCGCGTCCGGGTCTTGGGAAGACTGGGGGCATGAGGACTGCCTACAGCGTGGAGACCGTACGGGGCGCCGAGCGGGAGTTGATGGCGCGGCTGCCCGAAGGGGCGCTCATGCAGCGCGCCGCTGCCGGGCTGGCCGCCGCCTGTGCCGATCTGCTCGGGCGCGTATACGGCGCCCGCGTCGTGCTCCTCGTCGGCAGCGGCGACAACGGCGGCGACGCCCTCTACGCCGGTGCCCGCCTCGCGCGCCGCGGAGCCGGTGTCACCGCCGTCCTCCTCGCTCCCGACCGCACCCACCCCGCCGGCCTCGCCGCGCTGCGCGCCGCCGGCGGCCGCGCGCTCCCCGCGGCCGGGAAGGGCGACGGGGACAACGACGGTGCGGACAAGGGCGACGGTGCCAAGGACGGCGGGGACGACGAACGCGTCCTCGCCCGCGCCGACCTCGTCCTCGACGGAATCGTCGGCATCGGCGGGCGCGGTGGACTCCGCCCCGACGCCGCACGGCTCGCCGACGCCGCGCGCGCATCGGGTGCCGCCATCGTCGCCGTCGATCTGCCCAGCGGCGTGAACGCCGACTCCGGCGAGGTCGAGGGCCCCGCCGTGCACGCCGACGCGACCGTCACCTTCGGCGCGTACAAGCCCGGACTGCTCATCGATCCCGCGGCGATGCGGACCGGTGCCCTGCGCCTCGTCGACATCGGCCTCGGTCCGTTCCTGCCGGGCGCACCCGATGTGGAGGCCCTGCAGCACGCGGACGTCGCCCGGATGTTGCCGGTGCCCACGGCCGAGAGCGACAAGTACCGGCGCGGGGTGATCGGTGTCGTGGCGGGCTCCGCGCGCTACCCGGGCGCTGCCGTGCTCGCGGTGTCGGGCGCACTGCGCGGCGGCGCCGGCGCCGTACGGTACGTCGGCCCGGCCGCGGACGCGGTCATCGCCCGCTTCCCCGAGACGCTCGTCCACGCCGGGCCGCCCGCGAAGGCGGGCCGGGTACAGGCGTGGATCGTCGGCCCGGGTCTGGGCGACGGTTCGGACGCCCAGCAGTCCCTGGACGACGTCATCGCTTCCGACGTGCCCGTGCTCGTCGACGCCGACGGGCTGCGTCTGCTCGACCGCGAACGCGTCCGCGCGCGCCGTGCCCCCACCGTGCTCACCCCGCACGCCGGCGAGGCGGCGGCACTGCTCGGCGTCGCGCGGGAGGAGGTCGAGACGGCGCGGCTGGCAGCCGTACGGCGGCTCGCATCGCAGTACGGGGCGACGGCGCTGCTCAAGGGCTCGACGACGCTGGTTGCCGACCCCTCCGGCGAACCGGTGCGGGCCAACCCGACCGGGACCGGCTGGCTGGCCACGGCCGGCAGCGGCGACGTGCTGTCGGGGCTGGCCGGTGCGTTTCTCGCCTCCGGGCTGGGGGCTCGGGACGCGGCGTCGGCCGCGGCGTATGTGCACGGGCTGGCCGGCCGTCTCGCCGCGGGCCGCGAGGGCGGCCCCATCGGCGCCTCGGACGTGGCCGAGGCCCTCGCCCCGGCATGGCGGGACATCGCCGCGACGGCATGATCCTCTGCGGCATGCCGGGCTATCCGACCCGAGTGGGCTGGAACAAGGTCTACTGGAAGAACTAGGACCACACCTCGACGATCTACGACTCGCCGATGCCGTTCGCCCAGTTCTTCAACGGCGGCCAAGCGTTCCACGGTGACCACGGCACCATCTACGACCGCAACGGCGGCTCGCACGGCTGCGTCAATCTCCGCTACGACGACGCGAAAGGCTGTGGGACGTGCTGTACGTGCAGGATCGCGTCTACTCCTGGGGCCGCCGCGCCGGTACGTGAGCTGCACCCCGCCGCGTCCGGGCCGCCGGCCCCCGCGATGTCCCGGCCCCGCGTATCGGGGGAGGGGCATGCGAGGCGCCTGGTGAGAGACTGTTCCCGATGACAGCACACTCCGGCGGTGTCCCCACCCACCCCGCCCTCCCGATGCGCGCCCGCGCCGTGGTCGATCTGGCCGCCCTGCGCGACAACATCCGTGCGCTGCGTGCCCGCGCGCCGCGCTCGGAGCTGATGGCCGTGGTCAAGTCGGACGCGTACGGCCACGGGGCCGTACCGTGTGCCCGCGCCGCCCGGGCGGCCGGAGCGAGCTGGCTCGGCACGGCCACCCCCGACGAGGCGCTGGCGCTGCGCGCCGCGGGCGACACCGGCCGGCTGCTCTGCTGGCTGTTCACGCCCGGCGGCCCCTGGCGCGAGGCCATCGAGGCGGACATCGACGTGTCGGTGAGCGGGATGTGGGCGATGCGCGAGGTCACCGTTGCCGCGCGCGAGGCCCGTACTCCCGGTCGTACGGCCCGCGTTCAGCTCAAGGTCGACTCCGGTCTCGGGCGCAACGGCTGCCCGCCCGGCGACTGGCTGGAACTGGTCCACGCCGCCCGTGCCGCCGAGGCCGAGGGCCTGCTGAAGGTGACCGGCGTCTGGTCCCACTTCGCGTGTGCCGACGAGCCCGGCCACCCGTCGATCGCGGCACAGCTGGCGGTGTACCGCGACGCCGTCGCCGCGGCCGAGCGTGCCGGGCTCCGGCCCGAGGTCCGTCATCTCGCCAACTCACCCGCCACGCTGACCCTCCCCGAGTCGCACTTCGATCTCGTACGGACCGGGGTCGCGATCTACGGTGTCTCCCCGATCCCGGACGCCGGCTCCGCGACCGACTTCGGGCTGCGCCAGGTGATGACGCTCTCCGCGGACATCGCGCTGGTCAAGCGGGTCCCGGCCGGTCACGGCGTCAGTTACGGCCACCAGTACCTCACCCCCGGCGAGACGACGCTCGCGCTCATTCCCGTCGGCTATGCGGACGGCATCCCCCGGCACGCCTCGGGCGCGGGGCCCGTGCTGGTCGGCGGGAAGTGGCGCACGGTCGCGGGCCGGGTCGCGATGGACCAGTTCGTCGTCGATCTCGGCGGTGACAGCGCCGAAGCGGGCGACGAGGCGGTGCTGTTCGGGCCGGGCGACCGGGGCGAACCGACCGCCGAGGACTGGGCCCGCGCGGCGGGAACCATCGCGTACGAGATCGTCACACGGATCGGATCGCGCGTTCCGCGCGTCTATGTGGGCGAGGGGGACGAGGGCGGCGACGCCGGGACCGGCGTCTGACTCCGCCCGCGCCCCCGCCGACGGCCGCACCGCGGGCCCGTGCGGGCGAGTGAGCAACGGCACGCCGGAGCCCCTCGGTCGCGGGCACCGGATGCGGCACCGTAGTTGACCGATGACGCGCGCGGCCGAGGCGGCCGTACGCATGAGGCCGCAGGGCAGGGGCAGATGGTAGCCACGGGGTGAGGTCACCCCTGCCACGGGCCAGGGGAGGCACGATCATGGGCGAGAGCACTGCGAACCCGGCAGGAGCGGCGGCCGGTTGGCGCCGCGCCGGCATCGCGGGCGCCGCGATCGGCGTGGTCGCGGCAGGCGCCGCTGCGGGTGTGGCGATCGAGCGGATGACCGTCGGCCGCGGGATGCGCAGCAAGGCGCGGCTCGCGCTGGACGCGTCCAGCCCGTACGGCCAGTTGCACGGCACCCCCGGCCGGGCGGTCGCCGACGACGGAACCCAGCTCTACTACGAGACCGACGAGGTCGAGCCGGCGGGTGATCCGCCGCGCAGGCGCCGCCTGTTCGGGCGGCGCAGGCCCGCGCCCGTCACCGTCGTCTTCTCCCACGGCTACTGCCTGAACCAGGACTCCTGGCACTTCCAGCGGGCCGCGCTGCGCGGCATCATCCGCACCGTCCACTGGGACCAGCGCAGCCACGGCCGTTCCGGGCGCGGCCTGGCGCAGGCCGACGGCCTGCCCGTCAGCATCGACCAGCTCGGCCGCGACCTGAAGGCGGTTCTGGACGCGGCGGTGCCCGAGGGGCCCGTGGTGCTGGTGGGGCACTCCATGGGCGGCATGACGGTGATGGCCCTGGCCGCCCATGACGCGGAGTACGTACGGGAGCGGGTTGTCGGCGTCGCCCTGGTCGGTACGTCCTCCGGAAAGCTCGGCGAGGTCAACTACGGCCTGCCGGTGGCGGGCGTCAACGCGGTGCGGCGCTTCGTGCCCGGCGTGCTCAAGGCGCTGGGGCAACAGGTGGATCTGGTCGAGCGCGGGCGGCGGGCGACCGCGGACCTCTTCGCGGGACTGATCAAGCGGTACTCGTTCAGCTCGCGGGACGTGGACCCGGCGATCGCCCGGTTCGCGGAGCGGATGATCGAGTCGACGCCGATCGACGTCGTCGCGGAGTTCTATCCCGCATTCCAGGAGCATGACAAGGCGGAGGCCCTGGCGGCCTTCCGGGACCTGCCCGTTCTGGTCCTCGCGGGCAGCGGCGACCTGGTGACGCCCAGCTCGCACAGCGAGGCGATCGCCTCGCTGCTGCCGCATGCCGAGCTGGTCCTCGTCCCCGACGCGGGGCACCTGGTGATGCTGGAGCACCCGGAGACGGTGACGGACCGGCTGGCGGAGCTGCTGACGCGGGCGGGCGCGGCGCGGGCCGCGACGGCCGACCGCACCTCCCGCACGGCCGGCGGCTGACCGCCGGTACTCAAGCGATCGGCCGGGCCCGTCGCGCCCGGTCCCGGCCGCGGGCCGGGGACGTCCCGGACGTCCCGTCTCGGATGTCCCGTCCCGGACGTCGCCGGCCCGCGGCAGAGCGCGTCGCCCGGGCCCCCGCGCCCCGTACCATCGGCGGATATGGACGCCCCGTACGACCCCGCACCCGCCTCCGCCCCCGGCGGCGGGTCGCCGGCGACAGCCACCGGAGTCATGACCTCTGCCCGGCTCACCATTGCCGGACCGGACGCGATGCAGGACCTCGGGCGGCGGCTGGCGAAGATGCTGCGCCCCGGCGATCTCGTGCTGCTCAGCGGGCCGTTGGGCGCCGGCAAGACGACGCTGGCCCGCGGACTGGGCGAAGCACTCGGCGTCCGCGGGGCGGTGACCTCGCCGACGTTCGTGATCGCGCGGGTGCACCCGTCGCTGGGCGACGGGCCGCCACTGGTGCACGTGGACGCCTACCGGCTGGGCGGGGGGCTCGACGAGATGGAGGACCTCGACCTGGACGTGTCGCTGCCCGAGTCGGTGGTGATCGTCGAGTGGGGCGACGGCAAGGTCGAGGAACTCTCCGAGGACCGGCTGCACTTGGTCATCGGGCGCGCCGAGGGCGACGAGACCGTGGAGAACGACGTGCGCGAGGTGAGCGTCACCGGCGTCGGCCCGCGGTGGGCGGCGACGGACCTCTCGCCGCTCGCGGGCTGACGGCACACCCCGCCCCGCACGACACCTCGTACGACTCCCGAATTTCTCGCCTCGATCCCGAGCCGCGGCGTTCCCGGGACCCTCCCGCGGCCCTCCCGGGGAGGCATCTCGTACGCCGCCGCGCCGTGCCCGAAGCCGCCCGGCGGGCCGGGGCGTCTCCGCCGCCGTTCGGGGAACCCGACCGGGTCTGAGCGGCGTCTTTTCTTTCGTGTGTACGTTCCGACAAGACGTCGGCAAAATGTTGCGCGGCCGGTGCCGGGCGTGGTCACATGGTGACAGCGACCTTGGTTAGGTCTACCTAACTTAGCATCCGGCTCGCCCCGTACGAGCCCGCGAGGAGGCACCCATGCCGCGTCATGAGCCCGACGCTGATGCGCTGATGCACGGGCGTCCCGGCGATGAACCACCGGAGCCGGGCGCCCCGTTGTCCCCCGGCCCGTCGATGAGTCAGCTCCTCGCCGCCTGCGCCGCGGCGAACGCGGTGTCCACTCCGCCGGAGGACCCCCGGGGCGAGCACCGGGCCACGGGCTCGCAGAGTGAGGTACGGCGCGACGCTGCGTAGTCCGTACGAGTGATGTGTGCCGGGCGCTGTCGCGGGCCGGCGCATCGAGCGCCGGCTGGTGCCTCCCGCCGGCTCAGCCCACCACGACGGGCGGCTCAGTCCACCACGACGGGCGGCTCAGTCCACCACGACGATCTTGGTGCCGATCGTCGCGAAGGACCACATCGCCTTGCCGTCGGCGCGCTTCTCCCGGATGCCGCCGGTCTTCCGCTCGGCGCCGGGGTCGGGCATCCGGCCGTTCATCGCGGCGCTGAAGCCGACCACAACGCCCTCGACGGTCGTGAACCGCACGACGTGCTCGACCGGTACCCCGTCGGAGCCCGCGATCCGGGCCGACCGCGACGTCACCGCGTACTGGCCGGGCTCCGGACTGACCGTGCTCGGCGTGACCGGGAAGGTCCGCGTCACCTCGTCGTCCTCGCCGACCAGCCACACCCGCCGCTCGTCGAGCGCGTAGACGACACGTACGCCGCCACCGGAGGCGGCCGGGAGCGGGTGCTTCTCCTGCTTGTCGCTGTCGTCGTCCGAGTCCCGCCGGTCGGCGGAGTGCGAGGAGTCGCGGCGGGCCGTCGAGAGGTCGTCCGGGGCGGTGGCGGATGCCTGGTAGGCGAGGAAGACGACCACGGCGAGGGCCGCGGCCGTGATACCCGCCACGATCGGCCCCGAGTTGCTCCGTGCCACGCCGCTCCGCCTCTCGCCCCGTCAACGCCTTGTGCCGTATGCCTTCGCGCCCGAAGGTAGCACCGCCCGAACCCACTTTCGGCGCGGAGCGCCACGGGCCCGGTGCATACGGGCCATGCGCCGTACGCGGGGCTCCGAGGTCCCGAACCGGGCGGCCTCCTTCCTTCCGCAGGAAGGGGACGGACGCCGGGGAACGCGCCGTAGGCTGTACTCGTGCTGCTGCTCGCTCTTGATACCGCCACCCCCGCCGTCACCGTGGCCCTGCACGACGGAGACGGAGTCGTCGCCCGGTCGCACGAGGTGGACGCGCGGCGCCACGGCGAACTGTTGCTCCCCGCCGTCGACCGGGTGCTGGGCGAGGCCGGGGTGAAGCTCGCCACGGTGACCGGATTCGTCGTGGGCGTCGGACCGGGCCCGTACACCGGGCTGCGCGTCGGTCTCGCGACTGCCGCCGCCTTCAGCGCCGCGACCGGCGCCCCCGTCCACGGGCTGTGCACCCTGGACGGCATCGCGTACGCCGCGGGGCAGGCCGGTCTCGAAGGGCCCTTCACCGTCGCCACCGACGCACGCCGCAAAGAGGTCTACTGGGCGAGCTACGCCGACCCGCGCACCCGCGTCGCCGGCCCCTCCGTCGACCGCCCTGCCGATATCGCCGACATGGTGGCGGGGCTGCCGGCCGTCGGCGCGGGCGCCCACCTCTACCGCGAGGCCTTCACGGATGTGCCGGAGGGCATGCCCGAGCTCCAGTCGGCGGCCGCGCTCGCCGCGCTGGCGAAGGAAAGGCTGGCCACCGGCGGGGAGTTCCTGCCGGACCGGCCGCTCTATCTGCGCCGCCCGGACGCCCAGGTTCCGGCCAACTACAAGGTGGTCACGCCGCGGTGACGAACGGGAAGGTCGCGCTGCGCGAGATGCGGTGGTGGGACATCGAGCCCGTGCTGGCGCTGGAGCGCGAGCTGTTCCCCGACGACGCCTGGTCGCGCGGCCTGTTCTGGTCCGAACTGGCGCACGCCCGCGGCCCGTTCGCCAGCCGCCGCTACATCGTCGCCGAAGCGTGCGAGGACGAGGCGTACGGCGAGGCCCCCGGGGGGAACGGCCTCGATCCGGGCGAGGCGGCAGCCGCCGCCGCGGGCCGCACGATCATCGGCTACGGCGGTCTGGCCGCAGTCGACCGCACCGGAGACATCCAGACCATCGCCGCGGCCCGCGCGTACTGGGGTACGGGCCTGGGCGCCCGCCTCCTCGGCGACCTGCTGGCCGGCGCGACCGACTTCGAGTGCCGCGAGGTGCTGCTGGAGGTGCGGGTCGACAACACCCGCGCCCAGCGCCTCTACGAGCGCTTCGGCTTCGAGCCCATCGGCCTCCGCCCGAACTACTACCAGCCGGGCAATGTGGACGCCGTGGTGATGCGCCGCCTGGAGCGCTCCGCGGACGACGAGCACGACGGAACCGGCCCCGGTTCCCCGGACGAACACGAACAGGGAATGACCAACGATGGCTGACGAGCCGCTTGTCCTCGGTATCGAGACCTCTTGTGACGAGACCGGCGTCGGCATCGTCCGCGGCCACACCCTGCTGGCCGACGCGATCGCCTCCAGCGTCGACGAGCACGCCCGGTTCGGCGGCGTCGTGCCCGAAGTCGCCAGCCGTGCGCACCTGGAGGCGATGGTCCCGACCATTCAGCGGGCACTGAAGGACGCGGGCATCGCGGCGAGCGACCTCGACGGCATCGCGGTCACGGCGGGCCCCGGGCTCTCCGGCGCGCTGCTGGTCGGCGTCGCGGCGGCCAAGGCGTACGCGTACGCGCTCGGCAAGCCGCTCTACGGCGTGAACCACCTCGCCTCGCACATCTGCGTCGACCAGCTCGAGCACGGCCCGCTGCCCGAGCCGACGATGGCGCTGCTCGTCTCCGGCGGCCACTCCTCCCTGCTGATGTCCTCCGACATCACCACGGACGTACGGCCGCTGGGCTCGACGATCGACGACGCGGCGGGCGAGGCGTTCGACAAGGTGGCCCGGGTCCTGAACCTCGGCTTCCCCGGCGGCCCGGTCATCGACCGCTGGGCCCGCGAGGGGGACCCCGCCGCGATCGCCTTCCCCCGCGGACTCACCGGCCCTCGCGACGCGGCCTACGACTTCTCCTTCTCCGGCCTCAAGACCGCCGTCGCCCGCTGGATCGAGGCCAAGCGCAACGCGGGGGAGACGGTGCCGGTCGCCGATGTCTCCGCGTCCTTCCAGGAGGCCGTCGTCGACGTGCTGACGCGCAAGGCCGTACGGGCGTGCAAGGACAACGGCGTCGAGCATCTGATGATCGGCGGCGGCGTCGCCGCCAACTCCCGGCTCCGGGCGATGGCCGAACAGCGCTGCGAGGACGCCGGGATCACGCTGCGCGTGCCGCGGCCGAAGCTGTGCACGGACAACGGTGCGATGGTGGCGGCGCTCGGCGCGGAGATGGTGGCCCGCGGCCGTCCGGCCTCGGCCTGGGACCTCTCCGCGGACTCCTCGCTTCCGGTGACGCGGACGCACGTACCGGCGCCCGGAGGAGACGCTCACGACCACGTCCACGAGATCAGCAAGGACAACCTCTACACATGACCGCTCACTTGACGGTTCCCTGATGACCGTCGCACTGATGTGGGAGGCCAGGGCGGCCGATGGGCGCGGCCCGGAACTCCTGGACTGGGCGCGGGAACAGGACCTCACGCCGTCCCCGCTGCGCCGCGAGACCTTCGCGGCCCCGGGCGACCGCGTCCTCGTCATCACCTGGTGGGACGCCCCGTACGACGCCGAGCTGCCCGAACTCCCCGAGCCGGGCGAAGAGTTGGCGCGCCGGGCCGTGCACCGCTGGCGCTTCGAGTCCGTCGGGCTCGCACAGGGCGGCTGAGGGCCCTTCCGTAATCCTCGGCGGGCGACTGCCTGTTCATGGCCGGGCCCGGCCCGCTCAGGGCCGGACGGCCGCTTTCGCGGGCCGTCCGATGAGCATGGTCGGCGCGCCCGCCACGCGCGTGAGGAAGACGGTCGCCGCGTTCGGGCCCTGCGGTTTGACCTTCCTGCGCAGCTCCTCCGGTTCGACGGCCGAGCCCCGCTTCTTGACGGTCAGGGTGCCGACCTCGCGCTCGCGCAGCAGCGCCTTCAGCTTCTTCACGTTGAACGGGAGGACGTCCGTGATCTCGTACGCGGCGGCGTACGGGGTGGGGCGCAGCTCGTCCGCGGTCACATACGCGATCGTGGGGTCGATGAGGCGGCCGTCGAGCCGCTCGGCCACGTCCGCCACCAGGTGTGCCCGGATCACCGCGCCGTCCGGCTCGTAGAGGAAGCGGCCGACCGGTCCCGCGGCGGGGTCGGGGAGGCCGGCGCCGAGCAGATGGTGCGGGCCGGGGAGGAGGGTGGCCCGGCGGGCACCGGCCGGACCGGCGCCGAACCACAGCACCGCCTCCTTCACGTCGCCGCCGTCGGAGATCCACTCGGCCTCCGCGTCCTCCGGCAGTGCCTCGTGCGGTACGCCGGGCGCGATCTTCAGGGCCGCGAAGGGGGCCTTGCGGGCGGCTTCGACGGCCCAGGACAGCGGCGGCGAGTACGCCTCGGGGTCGAAGATCCGCCCGGCCGACGCCCGGCCTCCGCCGCCGCCCCGCCTCCTCGGGGTGCCCCGCCTCGCGGGATCCACGAACACCGCGTCGTACGGGCCGAGTTCGACCTCCGTGACGTCCGCGCAGCGCACCTCGACGAGGTCCGCCAGCCCCAGCGCCTCGGTGTTGGCCCGTGCGACCGCGCAGGTGAGAGGGGAGCGGTCGACGGCGACCACGGCGATGCCCGCCCGCGCGAGCGCGATCGCGTCACCGCCGATGCCGCAGCACAGGTCGGCCACGCGCCGTACACCGAGCGCGGCGAAGCGGGCCGCCCGGTACGCGGCGACGGACGTACGGGTGGCCTGCTCGACGCCGTCCGGGGTGAAGAACATGGCGGCCGCGTCCGCGGCGCCGAACTTCGCCACCGCGCGCTGCCGCAGCCTGGCCTGCCCGAGCGCGGCGGAGACCAGCTCGGCCGGGTGGTCGCGGCGGAGGCGGGTGGCGGTCGCGAGCTCCTGCGCGGGGTCGTAGTCGCGCAGGGCGTCGAGGAGCGTCCGGCCCTCGTCGGTGAGCAGGGCGGCGAAGGCGTCGAGGTCGTCCACCCGCTCCATTGTGCCGCTGGCCGGTACGGGCCCGGACCGCGGTAGCCGCGGGGGGCGATCGGTCGTCGCGGTGCGGCGGGGAGGGGTGCGCAGGAGGCGGCGGGACGAGGTGCGGGACGGGCCGCGACGGCTGGGGGAGCGGTGTGGGCCGAGCGGTGGACCGGGTGGGGGCCTCGGCGTTTTCGGAGCCTTCTGGGCCGGCGCCCCTGGCAGGATGCGACACTATGCATCTTGTACGACAAAACGAAAAAAGCGACCACATCTGGAGTAAGGGTCAGATCTGGCGGTGGGGCACAAGCGTTCGTGGCGCCGCGGTGTTCATGCTCATCGGCGTCGTCGGCGGCGCCTGCGCCCAGCCTCCCGACCATGCGCCACGCGACCGGTCGAGTCCCGAGTCCGGCCGCGCGACCCTCGGCGCGGCCGGCGCGCCCACCGCGGCGTATGCCCTGGAGGGCGGAACGCGCGCCGGACGTACGGGCGCACGCGGATCCGCCCCGTACGCCGGAGGGCGTGCCCTGGCGGGGGAGACGGGCGCCGCGGCGCACGGCCCGGAGCGCGACCCCTCGGCGGACCCTGCCGCCGGGGCGCCGGGTGCCCCCGCCGGGCAGGCCGGGGTGAGCGCCGGTACGCCCGCCGCCGCATCCGCGTACGGCACCAACCGGGCGCTGGCCTTCTACGCCCGCCAGACAGCCAGGTCCCAGTCCGTCAGGCTCGCGCTCGCCCGCCGCTGGGGCCTGCCCGTCCCGCCGCTCGTCGCGCCGGCCCCGCCCGAGCGCAGACTCCCGCCCGCCGCCCTCCGCGGCCCCGGGGTCCGCCCCGGTCTGCCGCCGGTGATCGCCCGCGTCCCCACCCGCGACCGCGTCGTTTTCCTGACCATCGACGACGGCGCCCACAAGGACCCCCGCCTGATCCGCATGCTCCGCGAACTCGGCGTCCCGGTCAGCGCGTTCCTCAGCGACTACGTCGTACGCGACGACTACGACTACTTCCGGCAGCTCCAGAGCCTCGGCGTCGCCATCAACAACCACACCGTCAACCACCGCGATCTGCTCACCCTGTCCTACCGGGCCCAGCGCAAGGAGATCTGCCGCCAGCAGGACACCATCGAGCGGGAGTTCGGCGTACGCCCCCGCATCTTCCGCCCGCCCTACGGGAACTGGGACCGCGACACACTCCGCGCGGCCCGCTCGTGCGGCATCACGGTGGTCCCGCTGTGGAGCCAGGAGGCGTTCGCCCGCTCGATCGACTTCGGCGGCGAGGAGCACACGTTCCGGCCGGGCGACATCGTCCTCACCCACTTCCGAGGAAGGGCCGAATGGGACGGCACGATGCCGGACATGGTGCGCCGCGTGATCCGCGCTGCCACGTCCCAGGGCTTCGCTCTGGCCCGGCTGGAGGACTACGTCTGACGCTCGGGCGCCGACGCGCGGCGGTCCGGCCGGCACGGCCGGACCGCGGGAGCGGTCCGCGTCGGCGGCCGGTGCTCCCGCTCAGGGAACGACGCGCACGGCCCGGTACTCGTACCCGTCCTGCTCCAGGCCGGGTCCTTCCCACTCCGCTAGCTCGACGCGCTGTCCTGGCGTCAGGCTGCGGTACCCGTCCATCTCGACGTGCGCGAAATGAGTCCAGCAACCCCCGGGCGTCCCGGGGCAGTCCAGAACGCCCCACCCGTCCTCGTCGTGCCACTCCCGCACTGTTGCTGCAGCCATGAGGACGACCCTACCGACGGCCTGAACGCGCGTCGGGTCCGTTTCCGGGACGGATCTGCGTGCCGATGACGCGATCGGGGAACCGTGCCGTCCGGCGCCCAGGTCCGCTCGGCCGCTCCCGTACGAGTCCCGTACGAGCAGCCGGGACACGCCGATCCGGAGCGCGTCCCTCGCGTTCGCACCCCGGTGTCCTACGAGCCGCCGGGGCGTGCGCCGAACGCCGCGGACGAGACCGTCCGAGAGCCCTGATCAGTGGAAAGAGGCCCGTGAACGGCCCCTGCGGCGCGAGTTGCGCATCCCCCTGGGCGAAGCGCCTGGTGGGGCCCGTCGCGGCTCCGTTGGCACTCTAGTTGACTGAGTGCTAACCCCGTCATAGTCTCGGGCTTGGCACTCTCCACCAGGGAGTGCCAACGAAAACAGCGACGGGCAGATCCGGCACCCGCGACGACGGATCTACCAGGTCGCCACCTCAGACAGTCAACCCCGTGAGATCTCCGAAGGGGGAGGTCGGATCGTGACGACCGCCAGCACCAAGGTTGCCATCAAGCCGCTTGAGGACCGCATTGTGGTCCAGCCGCTCGACGCCGAGCAGACCACAGCCTCCGGCCTGGTCATTCCGGACACCGCCAAGGAGAAGCCCCAGGAGGGCGTCGTCCTGGCCGTGGGCCCGGGCCGCTTCGAGGAGGGCAACCGCATTCCGCTCGACGTCAAGGTCGGCGATGTCGTGCTCTACAGCAAGTACGGCGGCACCGAGGTGAAGTACAGCGGCGAGGAGTACCTCGTCCTCTCGGCTCGCGACGTTCTCGCGATCGTCGAGAAGTAATTCACCCACGTTTGTGATCTGCGCCCCGGCCTCCCGAGTCTGAACAACCGGGCGCCCGGGGCGCAGCTCTTTGAGAGGACATACGCAACCATGGCGAAGATCCTGAAGTTCGACGAGGACGCCCGTCGCGCCCTCGAGCGCGGCGTCAACAAGCTTGCCGACACCGTCAAGGTGACCATCGGCCCCAAGGGCCGCAACGTCGTCATCGACAAGAAGTTCGGCGCCCCCACCATCACCAACGACGGTGTGACCATCGCCCGCGAGGTCGAGGCCGAGGACCCGTACGAGAACCTCGGCGTCCAGCTCGTCAAGGAGGTGGCGACCAAGACCAACGACATCGCGGGTGACGGCACCACCACCGCGACCGTGCTGGCCCAGGCGCTGGTGCGCGAGGGTCTGCGCAACGTCGCCGCCGGCGCCTCCCCGGCCGCCCTGAAGAAGGGCATCGACGCCGCCGTCAAGGCCATCTCCGAGGACCTTCTCGCCACCGCCCGCCCGATCGACGAGAAGTCCGACATCGCCGCCGTGGCCGCGCTGTCCGCCCAGGACAAGCAGGTCGGCGAGCTGATCGCCGAGGCGATGGACAAGGTCGGCAAGGACGGTGTCATCACCGTCGAGGAGTCCAACACCTTCGGTCTGGAGCTGGACTTCACCGAGGGCATGGCCTTCGACAAGGGCTACCTGTCCCCGTACTTCGTCACCGACCAGGAGCGTATGGAGGCCGTCCTCGACGACGCCTACATCCTGATCCACCAGGGCAAGATCGCGGCGATCGCCGACCTGCTGCCGCTGCTGGAGAAGATCATCCAGTCCGGTGGCTCCAAGCCGCTGCTGATCATCGCCGAGGACGTCGAGGGCGAGGCGCTCTCCACCCTCGTCGTCAACAAGATCCGCGGCACCTTCAACGCCGTCGCCGTCAAGGCTCCCGGCTTCGGTGACCGCCGCAAGGCCATGCTCGGCGACATCGCCACCCTCACCGGCGGCACCGTCGTCGCCGAGGAGGTCGGCCTCAAGCTCGACCAGGTCGGCCTCGAGGTGCTGGGCTCCGCCCGCCGCGTGACGGTCACCAAGGACGACACCACCGTCGTCGACGGTGCCGGCAAGCGCGACGAGGTGGAGGGCCGGATCGCCCAGATCAAGGCCGAGATCGACGCCACGGACTCCGACTGGGACCGCGAGAAGCTCCAGGAGCGCCTCGCGAAGCTGGCCGGCGGCGTCTGCGTGATCAAGGTCGGCGCTGCGACCGAGGTCGAGCTCAAGGAGAAGAAGCACCGTCTGGAGGACGCCATCTCCGCGACCCGCGCCGCGGTCGAGGAGGGCATCGTCTCCGGTGGTGGCTCCGCGCTCGTCCACGCCGCCAAGGTGCTCGAGGACTCGCTGGGCAAGGAGGGCGACGAGGCCACCGGTGTCGCCGTCGTGCGCCGCGCCGTCGTCGAGCCGCTGCGCTGGATCGCCGAGAACTCGGGCCTCGAGGGCTACGTGATCACCTCCAAGGTCGCCGAGCTGAAGAAGGGCCACGGCTTCAACGCCGCGACCGGCGAGTACGGCGACCTGGTCAAGGCCGGCGTCATCGACCCGGTCAAGGTCACCCGCTCCGCGCTGGAGAACGCCGCGTCCATCGCCTCCCTCCTGCTCACCACCGAGACGCTCGTGGTGGAGAAGAAGGAAGAGGAGCCCGCCGAGGGCGGGCACGGCGGCCACGGCCACGCGCACTGACCGTACGCGCTCTTCGTACACGCCGAGGCCCGGTGCTCCCGTCGCGGGAGCATCGGGCCTCGGCCGTGTCGTCATCCGCTCATCCGCCTCCGCCGATGCGCAGGCCGAAATCGCCATTCGCCATTCGCCAACCGCCGGTCGCCCATTGCCCATCGGGCCGTCGTCAGAGGCGCCGCACCTACATCTCGACGGCGTCGAGCTGGCGTAGCAGGCTCAGGATGTCGTACTGCCACCAGCCTTCCTCGATCCTGCCCTCGCGCATCCGGAACACGGTGACCCCGGTCATCACGCACTCCTTGCCGGTGGCCGGGATGCCCAGGAAATCCCCGCGGTGCGTGCCGCGCCAGGTCCACCGCGTCACGACCTCCTCGCCCTCGGCCAACTGGCTCTCGAGAGAGAAGTCGAAGGCGAAGGCCTGCCGCCATCCCGCCACGTCCTGGCGGATGACGTCCGAGCCGACCGTGGTGTCCTGCTCCTTCATGACGTCGTGGTCGACGTAGTCCCACGCGAACAGCTCGTCGATCGTGTCGAGGTCGCCGGCGGTGGCGACCTCCTCGAAGAATCTGCGGGCGGTGGCCTTGTTGAGCTCGTCCTCCCGCACGACCTCCAGGTCGGTGAAGGTGGGCATCTCGTCGCAGAGCGCCACCATCTCCTGGAAGGTCCGGTCCGTCTCGGGCAGGCCGGAGTTCCTCATCGCGTCCTCGTACGAGGAGAACTCGACGATCTCCACATAGTGATCGTCGTCCGAGCGGTCCCGGCCGACGATCGCGTGGGTGGCCGTCCGCCTGCCCTTGGTCTGTTCGGCCCATGTGTCCATGAGCCGGTTCATGTCGTCGAACTTGCTCGTCTTGCAGTCGATGATCTGCACGAATGTCATGGCACCTCCCACCTCCCGGAGCGAGCGCCTTATGCCCAGTTTAGTGGCGAAAACTGGGCATCGGTCAGGGCCTTGACCGTGCAGATCGGGCCGCTGAGACAGGCCTGTTCCCGTGTGACCGCTCGATCCGGCCCGCCCGGCTCGGCGACCCGTTCGGCTCGGCCCGTCCAGCCCGTCCCGTTCAGCTCGGTCCGTACTTCCGGCCCGTACGCGAGGAGATCCCGCTCAGCACGCCGCGCGGCGTCAGCTTGGCCAGCCCCAGGAGCGTCTTGTAGCGGGCGTCGGGGATCGACACCGGCTTCCCGCGCGCCAGATCCTGCATCGCCGCGGTGACCACCTTGTCCGCGTCCAGCCACATCCAGCCGGGGATGTTGTCCGTGCCCATCCCGGCCCGCTCGTGGAACTCGGTGCGGACGAACCCGGGGCAGAGCGCCATCAGCCGCACCCCCGAACCCGCCAGATCCCGCGCCGCCCCCTGCGTGAACTGCACGACCCACGCCTTGCTCGCCCCGTACGTCCCCCGCGGTACGAACGCCGCGACCGACGCGACGTTCACCACCCCGCCGCGGCCGCGCTCCTGCATGCCCTCGGCGGCGGCGCTGGTCAGCCGCAGTACGGCCTCGCAGTGGACCTTGAGCATCCGCAGCTCGTCGGCCATCGGCACCTGGAGGTAGCGGCCCTTGTTGCCGAAGCCCGCGTTGTTGACGAGCAGATCCACCGGGTGCCTGCGATCCGCGAGACGGGCCTCGACGGAGGCGATGCCCTTCTCCTCGGAGAGATCGGCGGACAGCACCTCGGCCTCGATGCCGTGCCGGTCGTGCAGCTCGGTCGCCTGCTCCCGCAGCCGGTCGACATCACGGGCCACGAGCATGAGGTTGTGCCCGTCGGCCGCCAGCCGCCGCGCGAACGCGGCCCCGATCCCTGCGGTCGCTCCCGTAATCAGTGCAGTCGTCATGCGCGAACGCTAGCGCGAGCCCGCCCCCGCCATCAGGTCCTGCCCGCGCCCTGAGACGAGCGCTTCACCGCTGTCTCGCGGGCCTCCGGGTCCAGGGCGTCCCCGGCGGCGAGGATGCGGGGGAGCAGCTCCGGTTCGAGCGTCAGCGCGCGGAACAGGAACGAGACGCTCACCTCGTGGTCGGGGCGGTGGGCGATCGTGACCGGATCCCCGGCCCGGATCTCGCCCGGCTCGAGCACCCGCAGGTACGCGCCGGGTGCCGCCCGCCGCGTGAACCGCTTCAGCCAGCCCTTCTCGCCGAGCCACCCCGCGAAGGTGCGGCACGGGATGCGGGCACCGCACACCTCCAGCAGGAGGCCGGGGCCGATCCGCCAGTGCTCTCCGATCCTCGCGCCGTTCACGTCCAGGCCGGAGGTGGTGAGGTTCTCGCCGAAGACTCCGTTGCGCAGCGGCCGGCCGAGGTCCGCCTCCCACGCATCGAGATCCTCGCGCGCGAAGGTGTAGACCGCCTGGTCGTTCCCGCCGTGATGGCGCCAGTCGCAGACCGCGTCGCCGGCGAGCGCACTGCCCGCCGTGCCCTTGGGGCCGGGCGCGGCGACCTGTACCGGCCCGGCCGCCGGGCGCTTGTCGATCCCGGTCCCGTTGGGAGCGTCGGTGTAGTCGGCGAAGTGCGGGCGGCCGAGGTTCACGGAGACCACGTGCATGTCCCGAACCTAAGCGCCCGGACCCGGAACCGCGCGGGATCATTGACCGCTGCCTCAAAGCCTCGCTTATGGTTGGGCCATGATCGAGGCTCGTCACCTCAGAGTCCTGCGCGCGGTCGCCGCGTCCGGCTCGTTCTCCGCCGCCGCCCGCGAACTCGGCTGCACCCAGCCGGCCGTCAGCCAGCAGATGAAGGCGCTCGAGCAGTCCGCCGGTACGCCGCTGCTCGTCCGCGCCGGCCGGGAGATGCGCCTGACGCAGGCCGGTGAGGCGCTGGTCCGGCACGCGGTGGGAATCCTGGCCGGGCTGACCGCCGCCGAGGAGGAGGTGGCGGCCATCGCCGGGCTGCGGGCGGGGCGCGTCCGGCTGGTGTCGTTCCCCAGCGGCAGCTCCACGCTCGTACCGACCGCGCTCGCCGAGATGCGCGCGGCCCATCCCGGTATCCAGGTCTCGCTGGTCGAGGCCGAACCGCCCCGCTCGGTGGAGATGCTGCGTGCCGGGGACTGTGAGATCGCGCTCGCCTTCCGCTACCCGCGGGTCCGCGGCGCGGACCCGGCTGCGGTGCCGGTGGGGGCGGTTCCCGAGGGCCACTGGGGGCGGGACGACGTGGTCGTACGGCCGCTGCTCACGGACAGGCTGGTGGGGGTCGTGCCGGAGGGGCACGCGTTCGCCGGTGCCGACCGGGTCCGTATCGAGGAGCTGGCCGGGGAGTCCTGGATCGCGGGCTGCCCGCGGTGCCGCCGCCATCTGGTCGAGGTGTGCGAGAGCGCGGGCTTCACCCCGCGGATCGACTTCGCGACGGATGACTACCCGGCGGTGATCGGCCTGGTCGGGGCCGGTCTGGGGGTGGCCGTGCTGCCCGCGCTGGCGCTGGAGTCCGTACGGGGCAAGGGCGTGGTGACGGTGGAGGTGGAGCCGGCGGTGGAGCGGGAGGTCGTGGCGCTCACGCTGCCGGATCTGGCGCATGTCCCGGCGGTCGAGGCGATGCTGGAGCGCCTGGCGCTGGCGGCCGACCGCTGAGGCGGCGGGCAGGGCTGGCCCGGCGCCCGGTCGGGGCCGGAGGGAGTCGGGCCGCGGCGGGACGTGGGAAGGCCGACGTGCGAGGGCCAGGGGGCCCGTACCGGCCTATAGCAGAGGCCCGGGCCGCATTGCCGCGGGGCACGCGTCGGCGGACCGTGCAGGGCAAGGCAAAGCGTCACTCAGAGCTACGAGTGCTGTTGATGAAGAAACGTTTCGTCAGTTACTGCTGGTGGCGATCAGGCGGTGTCTCGCCCGTCCCATCAGTTCCTCGCGCTCGTCCTCGGTCAGTCCGCCCCAGACGCCGTAGGGCTCCCGGACCGTGAGTGCGTGCGCCGCGCACTCCGCCCGTACCGGGCAGCGCATGCAGACCTCTTTGGCGGAGGCCTCTCGCGCACTGCGGGCCGCTCCTCGCTCGCCTTCCGGATGGAAGAAGAGCGAGCTGTCGACCCCTCGACATGCGGCCAAGAGCTGCCAGTCCCACAGATCGGCGTTGGGGCCGGGAAGGCGGGAGAAGTCTGCCATTGCTCATCCCCTCGGAGGTTTTCCGGTGGATCAAGTGCCCACGACCGTACATCAACTGTGTAAGTAGATGTAAATATGACTCATTGCGAATCTAGCGACAGACACCGGCAAATGGGAAGAAAAGCGGCCAAATAGGGCATAGTCCATCCGGAGGGTGCCCGATCCAGGCCTCTGACCAGCGCTCACGCACCGCAGCGGCCGCGTGACAGTGCCCTCACGTAGAGTATTGAAGGATGCCGCCGAACCCCGTAACTCTTTCGGGTGACCGTCGTTGAGAGTGCGGAGGCGGTTGACGGGACAAGCACTCGGGCAGATGTCCGAGGCAGTCAACCGCTGAGGTGACGATTCGTACCAGCCTGGAGGCTCAAGGTGACGCGCATCAGCTGCGGAGGACGGTCATGACATCCGTCCTCGTCTGCGACGACTCCCCGCTTGCCCGAGAGGCGCTCCGCCGCGCGGTCGCGACCGTGCCCGGCGTCGAGCGCGTGACGACGGCCGCCAACGGCGAGGAAGTCCTCCGCCGCTGGGGAGCCGACCGATCGGACCTGATTCTGATGGACGTGCGGATGCCCGGTCTCGGTGGTGTCGAGACCGTGCGCCGGCTCCTCTCCGCCGACCCCGGCGCCCGCATCATCATGCTCACCGTCGCCGAGGATCTCGACGGTGTGGCGCTCGCGGTGGCCGCCGGGGCGCGCGGGTATCTGCACAAGGACGCCTCGCGTGCGGAGCTGCGGGCCACCGTCACGCAGGCGCTCGCCGACCCCACGTGGCGGCTGGCCCCGCGCCGGCTGCGGTCCGCGGAGATGGGCGCCGCCCCGACGCTCACCGCCCGCGAGATCCAGGTGCTGGAGGGCATGAGTCACGGGCGCTCCAACGCGGAGATCGGGCGTGAGCTCTTTCTCTCCGAGGACACCGTCAAGACACACGCCCGTCGGCTCTTCAAGAAGCTCGGCGCCTCGGACCGCGCGCACGCCGTCGCGCTCGGTTTCCGCTGGGGCCTGGTCCGCTAAGGCCGTGCCGGGTGGTTCGTAGCGGGGGAAAGCCGATCCCCGCCCGCGGTTCCGCGGGCGGGGTGGCAGGCGGCTCCGATGGGGCGGACAGAGCAGTGACCAACGCGATGCCAACGTTTCGCGGGCTCTGCCGCATCCTTGGAGGTATGGATTCCTCGGGGAAGGCTCGGTCGGGGGGAGGGTGCTGGACGTGACAACAGGTGCACCCACTCATAACGCTTCGATGCACAACCGCGGGCGCGGTGCCACGCAGCGCCAGGCAGCAAGGCACCATGGACCGATGCGCGACGACGAGACCCATGGATCCGCCATGGCCGGAGGTCCCGGAGGTATCGGTGATCTCGTCCATCGCGCGGTCGAGGGCGACGAGCGGGCCACGCACGACCTGCTGGCCCATGTGCACCCGCTCGCCCTGCGCTACTGCCGCACCAGGCTGTCCCGGCTGCCGGGCGACGCCCGGCACTTCGTGGACGACCTCGCCCAGGAGGTGTGCCTCGCGGTGCTGTGCGCACTGCCGCGCTACCGCGACACCGGCCGCCCCTTCGAGGCGTTCGTCTTCGCGATCGCCGCGCACAAGGTCGCGGACCTGCAGCGGGCGGCCATGCGCGGGCCCGGGAGTACGGCGGTGCCCTCCGACGAGATGCCGGAGCGCCCCGACGACTCGCTCGGACCCGAGGAGCGGGCCCTGCTCAGCAGCGATGCGGAGTGGGCGCGGAAGCTTCTGGCCAGCCTGCCGGAGATGCAGCGGGAGCTGGTGCTGCTGCGGGTCGCGGTCGGGCTGACCGCTGAGGAAACCGGCCAGATGCTCGGCATGTCACCGGGCGCCGTCCGAGTGGCCCAGCACCGGGCCCTCAGCAGGTTGCGGGCGCTGGCGGAGCAGTGACCGGCGCGGTGCGCCGCCGGGCACCCGCATCCCCGGGTGACCGATACCTCTCCCGTGGAGGTTCGGGGGCGGAATCCGGGGCACGCGGAGCCCGTTAGCATGGGAGTCCGCGCCGGGCAAGAGCACTGGGAAGGTGTCATGACTGACAACGTCGACGGAACGCCCGAGAAGTTCGCCATGATCGGGCTGACATACGACGACGTGCTGTTGCTGCCGGGCGCGTCGGAGGTGCTCCCGAACGCGGTCGACACCTCGACCCGCGTATCGCGCAACGTACGCCTCAACGTGCCGCTGGTCTCCGCCGCCATGGACAAGGTGACCGAGGCCCGGATGGCCATCGCCATGGCCCGTCAGGGCGGCGCGGGTGTGCTGCACCGCAATCTCTCCATCGAGGACCAGGCCAACCAGGTCGACCTGGTGAAGCGGTCCGAGTCCGGAATGGTCACCGATCCGATCACCGTCCGCCCGGACGCGACGCTGCGCGAGGCCGACGCCCTCTGCGCGAAGTTCCGGATCAGCGGCGTTCCGGTGACCGACGACGAGGGCAAGCTGCGCGGCATCGTCACCAACCGCGACATGGCCTTCGAGCTGGACCGCAGCCGTCAGGTCCGCGAGGTCATGACTCCGATGCCGCTGGTGACCGGCAGGGTCGGAATCTCGGGCGACGACGCGATGGAGCTGCTGCGCCGTCACAAGATCGAGAAGCTGCCGCTGGTCGACGACCAGGGTGTGCTCAAGGGCCTCATCACGGTCAAGGACTTCGTGAAGGCCGAGAAGTACCCCAACGCGGCGAAGGACGCCGAGGGCCGGCTGGTCGTCGGTGCCGCGGTGGGCGTCGGCGACGAGGCGTTCGACCGGGCGCAGGCGCTGGTCGAGGCCGGTGCGGACTTCCTGGTCGTGGACAGCGCGCACGGCCACAGCCGCGGCATCCTCGACATGATCGCCAAGATCAAGTCCAACGTGACCGTGGACATCGTCGGCGGCAACGTCGCCACCCGCGACGGCGCGCAGGCGCTGATCGACGCGGGCGTCGACGGTGTGAAGGTCGGCGTCGGTCCCGGCTCGATCTGTACGACCCGGGTCGTCGCGGGCATCGGTGTGCCCCAGGTGACCGCGATCCACGAGGCTTCCCGCGCCTGCGGTCCGGCCGGCGTCCCGCTGATCGGCGACGGCGGCCTGCAGTACAGCGGCGACATCGCGAAGGCCATCGCGGCCGGTGCCGACACGGTCATGCTGGGTTCGCTGCTCGCCGGGTGCGAGGAGTCGCCGGGCGAGATGGTGTTCATCAACGGCAAGCAGTTCAAGATGTACCGGGGCATGGGCTCGCTGGGCGCGATGCAGTCGCGCGGCCAGGGCCGCTCGTACTCCAAGGACCGCTACTTCCAGGACAACGTCCTCTCCGAGGACAAGCTCGTCCCCGAGGGCATCGAGGGCCAGGTGCCGTACCGCGGACCGCTGGCCTCCGTGGCGCACCAGCTCGTGGGCGGCCTCCGTGCCTCGATGGGCTACGTCGGCTCGGCCGATGTCGCGGAGCTGAAGGTGAAGGGCCGCTTCGTGCGGATCACGGCGGCGGGCCTCAAGGAGAGCCACCCGCACGACATCCAGATGACGACGGAAGCGCCGAACTACTCGCGCCGCTAGGGCGGTCGGGGCAGCGGGCCGTGCACCGCCCGCACCGCGTCACCGCACTTCCGCCGACGGGCCGCTCCGCGCAACGCGCGCAGCGGCTCGCGGCACTCCCGGCCCGTGGAGCCGGAGCGGTTCCGGGCCACGGGCGCCTGCCGGTTCCGCGCGGAGACCGTCGGGGATACTGGTGGGCGCAGACGTTGAAGGAAAGGCCAGACACGTGACTGAGATCGAGATCGGGCGCGGCAAGCGCGGCCGCAGGGCTTACGCGTTCGACGACATCGCCGTCGTCCCGAGCCGGCGCACGCGCGACCCGAAGGAGGTCTCGATCGCCTGGCAGATCGATGCCTACCGCTTCGAGCTGCCGTTCCTGACGGCACCCATGGACTCGGTCGTCTCGCCGCAGACCGCGATCCGCATCGGCGAACTCGGCGGCCTCGGCGTCCTCAACCTCGAGGGGCTGTGGACGCGGTACGAGGACCCCGAGCCGCTGCTCGCCGAGATCGCCGAGCTGGACGAGCGCACCGCCACGCGCCGTATGCAGGAGATCTACTCCTCCCCGATCAAGGAGGAGCTGATCGGCCAGCGCATCAAGGAGGTGCGCGACGCGGGCGTCGTGACCGCCGCGGCGCTCTCGCCGCAGCGCACCGCGCAGTTCTCCAAGGCCGTGGTGGACGCGGGCGTCGACATCTTCGTCATCCGCGGGACGACGGTCTCGGCCGAGCATGTCTCCGGTGCCGCCGAGCCGCTCAACCTCAAGCAGTTCATCTACGAGCTGGACGTGCCGGTGATCGTCGGCGGCTGCGCCACGTACACCGCCGCGCTTCACCTCATGCGTACGGGAGCCGCGGGCGTTCTCGTCGGCTTCGGCGGCGGCGCCGCGCACACCACCCGTAACGTGCTGGGCATTCAGGTGCCGATGGCGACCGCGGTGGCGGACGTCGCGGCGGCTCGCCGGGACTACATGGACGAGTCCGGCGGCCGCTATGTGCACGTCATCGCCGATGGCGGCGTGGGCTGGTCCGGCGACCTCCCGAAGGCCATCGCCTGCGGTGCGGACGCGGTGATGATGGGCTCGCCGCTGGCCCGCGCGACGGACGCGCCGGGGCGAGGACACCACTGGGGCATGGAGGCGGTCCACGACGAGGTGCCGCGCGGCAAGCGGATGAACCTCGGTGCGGTCGGCACGACGGAGGAGGTCCTGCTGGGCCCCTCGCACATCCCGGACGGTTCGATGAACTTCTTCGGCGCGCTGCGCCGGGCGATGGCCACGACGGGCTACAGCGACCTCAAGGAGTTCCAGCGCGTCGAGGTCACCGTGGCTCCCTCGGCCCACCACACCAGGCGCTGACGCTCGCCCCGGACATACGCGAACGGGCCCCGACCGCCTTGCGGTCGGGGCCCGTTCGTCCGTGGGCGGCGCCTGGCGCCCGGCGCGCGGTGCGCGGAGGCATGGCGCGTGAGGTCAGCTACCGGTCTTCTTGGTGACGCTGAAGCCGGCAGCGGCGGCGAGGGCGAAGAAGAGGTAGCTGATGGCGTCCGCGTCTTCCTTCCAACCGTCGAAGAGATGGCCGAAGTTGTCGAAGAAGATCTCGGTGGTGGACGGTGCGCCGGGGAAGTACTCGGCCATGATCATGGCGTAGCCGTACAGCTCGCCGAAGAACACGGCAGCGACGGCTAGGACGGCGCCGAGAATCTGCAGACCCACGTTGTGGCCGCCGAGCTTGCCCAGGGCGAGACCTATGAGCGCGCCGACACCGACCGCGAGGTAGCCGATCTGCATGACCTCGCCCTTGTCCTCGTCGAACGTGGCGTACAGAACCCCCGCGTAGATGCCGGCCGCGACGACGGCGGCCACGATGCCGAGCACGACGGCCAGGCCCGGGTTGGTCTTGCGGGCGGGGGCCGGGGGCGGCGGGTAGGCGCCGGGCTGCTGTTGGGCGTAGGGGTTTCCGGGTTGCTGAGGCTGCGGCTGCTGCTGCCAAGGCTGGCTCATGTGCTGTCCCCCGATGTGAAGGTGTGTGGAGCTCCTCCGCGGACGCGCCGAGCGGACGCGTCGCACAGAAGTGCGGTTGGCTGAATTTCGGCCAGAACATTAACAGTTGGCACTGACAGTGGGGCAGCGACTTTCTACGGTCCGTGACAAGACTGGGACGTGAGCGCGTCGTTGGCGTCGTGCGGGGCGGGCGAGCGCCATTGCCGGAGCGGTAACCGCCGCTATTCGGCGACCCGTTGGGCCACCAGATAGCCCTCCAGCGCGGCCACCGTGTAGAAGATGACGTCGTTCTCGCCGAGGATCTCGCCGAACCAGTGGTCGATGGCGGGGCCGAGGTGCCAGGCGGGCATCCCGCCCGGTTCGACCTGCATCCCGGCGGCGAGGACTTGGGCCAGCGCGACACCCGCCAGGGCCAGCGGGATGCCCCACAGCGCGACCGAGCGGCCGGGTCCGCCGACCTTGCCGAGGACGGCGCCGACGAGCAGGCCGATGCCCAGGGCCCAGTAGCCGAGTTCGGGCCCGCGCGGACCGGCGGCGCCCTGGAGCGCCCCCAGCAGCAGTGCGCCGGCGAGTGCCGCGCCCGCGCCGGCGGCGACGCCGTGCGCCGCGCGCTCGGAGGACTCGCTCATGTCGGTCCGACTCCCCCTGTCGGCCGATCCGTCCGGAACGCCGGCACCGGCGAGCCCGGCGGCCTCGGTTCCGGCGGGTGCACGGCCGCCCGGCGTCACAGCCGGTGCGCGGCACCGACGGGGGTGGCGCCGCGCGTGTCCAGGAGCAACTGCGCCTTCACGGCGAGCCCTTGGAGGTCGTACGTGCGGTGGTGCTGGAGCAGCACGGTCAGATCGGCGACAGCCGCGGCGTCGTACAGCGCGTCGGCGCGCGGCACCTGCTGTCCCAGGACGCTCCACTGGTGCACGAACGGGTCGTGGTAACTGAGCTGCGCGCCCATCTCCATCAGCCGGGCGGCGATCTCGCGTGCGGGCGAGCCCTGCTGGTCGGCGACGTCGGGCTTGTACGTGACTCCGAGCAGCAGGATGCGGGCCCCGCGCGCTGACTTCCCGTGCTCGTTGAGCAGGGCGGCGCAGCGGTGGATCACATAGCGCGGCATGCCGTCGTTGACCTCCTGCGCCAGCTCCACCATCCGCAGCGGGTGGCCGGGGCCTTGCCCCTTGGGAGCGAGGCGGCCGGGGTCGACCGCGAGGCCGCGGCCGCCGACGCCGGGCCCCGGGCGGAAGGCCTGGAAGCCGAATGGCTTGGTCTCGGCGCAGCGCACCACGTCCCACACGTCGACGCCGATGTCGTGGCAGAGAACGGCCATCTCGTTGGCGAAGGCGATGTTGACGTGTCGGTAGTTGGTCTCCAGGACCTGGACGACCTCGGCCTCGCGCAGCCCGCGCGCCCGTACGACGCGGTCGGTGATCCGCCCGTAGAAGGCGGCGGCCGCCTCGGTGCAGGCGGGGGTGAGACCGCCGATGACCTTCGGGGTGTTGGCGTGGCCGTAGCGGCGGTTGCCGGGGTCCAGGCGGCTGGGTGCGTAGGCGAGGTGGAAGTCGCGTCCGCCGCGCAGCCCGGAGCCCCGTTCCAGGATCGGGAGCAGATACTCCTCGGTGGTGCCCGGGTACGCGGTGGACTCCAGCAGCACCGTGGCGTGCGGCCGCAGCCATCCCGCCAGCACCCGGGCCGCCTCGCCGACCGCGGACAGGTCCAGAGCCCCGTCCTCGCCGGCCGGCGTCGGTGCGCAGATCACGGCCGTACGGACCCGTCCCAGCTCGGCCGGGTCGGTGGTGGCGCGGAAGCCGCCGGACAGCATCCGGCGGATGTCGGCCGCGGCGAGCGAGCCGTCCACCGGGGGGCGGCCTGCGCGCAACTCGGCGATGGCGTGTTCGTCGGGGTCGTAGCCGATGGTGGAGATGCCCGCGGCGGTGGCCGCCTGGGCGAGGGGGAGGCCGAGGTGGCCGAGTCCGATGACGGCGAGGTCCGCGGGCATGGCTGGTGGCCGTCCTTCCCGAGACGATCTTCTGAGGCGCTATGTAAGGCTAAGCACACATATGACTGATATTGAGTATTGGCTGATGGTGGAGGCATCGGTGTTGCCGCCGCGGGGCGCCCGGAGATTGCGGGCCTGTGACGCGGTGAGAATCCCTCAACGGGGAAAGAGCGACCCGGACACGACGGGAGGCAGCGGTGAGGACAGCGACACTGGGACCGGCCGAGCGCGGTGAGGCACTCGCTCGTATGGCGGAACACGAGCTGGACATTCTGGTCGTGGGTGCGGGCGTCGTCGGCGCGGGCACCGCGCTGGACGCGGCGACCCGCGGCCTTTCGACCGGGCTGGTCGAGGCGCGCGACTGGGCGTCCGGCACCTCCAGCCGCTCGAGCAAGCTCATCCACGGCGGGCTGCGGTATCTGGAGATGCTCGACTTCACCCTCGTACGCGAGGCGCTGAAGGAGCGCGGACTGCTGCTGGAGCGGCTCGCTCCACACCTGGTCAAGCCGGTGCCGTTCCTCTACCCGCTCCAGCACAAGGGGTGGGAGCGCTGGTACGCCGGGTCGGGTGTCGCGCTCTACGACGCCATGTCCATCTCCTCGGGCCACGGCCGCGGCCTGCCCCTGCACCGCCACCTCTCGCGCAAGCACGCGCTGCGCGTCGCCCCCGCCCTGAAGCGGGACGCGCTCGTGGGCGCCCTGCAGTACTACGACGCCCAGATGGACGACGCCCGCTATGTCGCCACGCTCGTGCGCACCGCTGTCGCCTACGGCGCCGAGGCCGCCAACCGCGCCCGCGTCATCGGCTTCCTCCGCGAGGGCGAGCGCGTCGTCGGAGCACGCGTCCAGGACGTGGAGGGCGGCGGCGAGTACGAGATCCGCGCCAAGCAGGTCGTCAATGCGACCGGGGTGTGGACGGACGACACGCAGGCGCTGATCGGCGAGCGCGGCCAGTTCCACGTACGGGCGTCCAAGGGCATCCATCTGGTCGTGCCGAAGGACCGGATCCACTCCACGACGGGGCTGATCCTGCGTACCGAGAAGAGCGTGCTCTTCATCATCCCGTGGGGCCGGCACTGGATCGTCGGTACGACGGACACCGACTGGGACCTGGACAAGGCGCACCCCGCCGCCTCCAGCGCCGACATCGACTATCTGCTGGAGCACGTCAACTCGGTCCTGGCGGTGCCGCTGACCCGGGACGACGTCGAGGGCGTGTACGCCGGGCTGCGGCCGCTCCTCGCGGGTGAGTCCGAGGCCACCAGCAAGCTCTCGCGCGAGCATACGGTCGCGCACCCCGTGCCGGGGCTCGTGGTGGTCGCGGGCGGCAAGTACACGACGTACCGCGTGATGGCCAAGGACGCCGTGGACGCGGCCGTGCACGGGCTGGACCAGCGCGTCGCGGACAGTGTCACGGAGGACACCCCGCTGATCGGCGCCGAGGGTTACCGGGCGCTGTGGAACGCGCGGGCGCGCATCGCCGCCCGTACGGGTCTGCACGTGGCGCGGGTGGAGCATCTGCTCAACCGGTACGGCTCGCTGACCGAGGAGGTGCTGGAGCTGGTCGCCCGCGATCCGTCGCTGGGCGAGCCGCTCACCGCCGCCGACGACTATCTGCGCGCCGAGATCGTGTACGCGGCGTCGCACGAGGGCGCGCGGCACCTGGACGACGTCCTGACCCGCAGGACCCGGATCTCGATCGAGACCTTCGACCGGGGGGCGCGCAGCGCACGGGAGGCCGCGGAGCTGATCGCGCCTGTGCTGGGCTGGGACAAGGAGCAGATCGAGAAGGAAGTCGAGCACTACGAGAAGCGGGTGGAGGCCGAGCGCGAGTCGCAGCTCCAGCCCGACGACCAGACGGCGGACGCGGCGCGGCTCGGCGCTCCGGACATCGTCCCGATCTGACCCGCACCCCCTACGCCCCTCCCACCGCCCGTCCGTTCCGGCAGCTCCGCCGGAGCGGGCGGGCGGTCACCGTGTGCGCCGCGGGCAGAACTCGGCCTGTTGCAGGCGGGTTTCGGCGCGGAGGGAGGGGGTGCGGTCGGTGTTCACGCGGTAGGTGAGGACGTGGGTGCCGTCGGGTGTGCCGAGGGCGCGGACGTAACTGCCGTTGATGGTGCCGTTGTGGCCCCACAGCGTCACCCCGCACGGCAGCCGGACGGGGAAGAGGCCGAGGCCGTAGCGCCCGCCGGTGCCCGTGGTGTCCCGCATCTGCCGGAGTTCGCGGGGCTCCAGCAGTGCCCCGCCCAGCAGGGCGCGGACGAAGCGGCTCAGGTCACCGAGGGTGGAGACCGCCTCGCCCGCGGCGCCCGCGCTGGAGGGGTCGAGGCGGGTCACGTCGGCGATGCCGCCCTCGGGGGACGCGCCGCCGTGCCCGCGGTGTGCAAGGGGCTCGACGCGCGCGCCGCGCCGGGCGGGTGCGCCGTGCCGGGCGGGTGGGCCGTCGCCCGGCGTCGAGTACGCCCGCCCGTGCGGATCCGGCAGATCGGCCCGCCTCCCGGGGAACGACGTGCCCGTCAGGCGCAGCGGACGCACCACACGGCGCTCGACCTCCTCCGCGTACGGGCGGCCCGTCACTTTTTCGACGATCTGCCCGAGCAGGATGTAGTCGGTGTTGGAGTAGCCGTAGGCCGTGCCGGGCGGGAAGCGCGGCGGGTGGCGCAGCGCGACGCGCACCAGCTCCCGGGGCGTGTGGGCCTCCATGCGGTGTGCGCGGAAGCCGCGGCCGAAGAGGCGTGCGGCGAGCGGCGGATCCTCGGTGTAGTTGTACAGGCCGCTGGTGTGGGCGAGGAGTTGACGCACGGTGATCCGCCGGCCGTCGTTGCCGCGGCCGCGCACCAGGCCCGGCAGATGGTCCTCGACGCGGTCGGTCAGCCGGAGGCGGCCCTCTCCGGCCAGTTGCAGGACGACCGTGGCGACGAAGGTCTTGGTGAGGCTCCCCGCGCGGAAGCGGTCGCCCGCCCGGATGCGGCGCTCGTCGCGCAGGTCCGCCACACCCGCCGTACCGAACCACGGTGCGTGACCTTCGGTACGGGACAGGGCCGCCGCGCCCGGCGCGCCGCCCGATGTCACCAGCCGCTGAACGGCGGCCCGTACACCCGGCCGGGTGCTCTCCGCGCGCGCCGCCGTGCTCCCGGCGGGCGTCGCGCAGCCGCTCGCCAGCAGCGCAACGGACAGCGCAACGGACAGTGCGGTGGCGGCCGTTCGGCGCGCGGTGCGCTCGCTCATCGTCGTCGGTCCCTGGCCTCGTTCCGGTGCTCTTTCCGCTGTTCGTTCGGGTGCCCTGCGCAGGGCGTCCGGGTGCCCGCATAGCGGACGGTCCCTTGCCCCGCATGAGCGGACGGTAGTGGACTGCTCTGTGCCCGTCACTGCGGGTCCTGATGGAGGCGCATACCCAGGACCCGCACTCGGAGCACCCCCTCGCATGAGGGAGAATGGGGGCTCTGCCGGGGCCGGTCGCGCGAGTCGGATTCACGAAGCGCCATGCATCGCCATGGGTCGCCTTGAACCACAGCCAACTCGGCGCCATCGTGGATTGATTGCAGCGCTGAGGGGATGCATGTCGGAGGCGGAGCAGACACAGGGCACCACAGGACGCCTCCTCGCCGGACGCTACCGGCTGGGAGAGGTCCTCGGCCGCGGTGGAATGGGCACGGTCTGGCGGGCCGAGGACGAGACGCTCGGCAGGACCGTGGCCGTCAAGGAGCTGCGTTTCTCGTCGCATGTGGACGAGGACGAGAAGCAGCGCCTCATCACCCGTACGCTGCGCGAGGCCAAGGCCATCGCGCGGATCCGCAGCAAGGGCGCGGTCACCGTCTACGACGTGGTCGACGAGGACGACCGGCCCTGGATCGTCATGGAGCTGATCGAGGGCAACTCCCTTGCCGAGGTGATCCGGGAGACCGGCGGCCTCACCCCGCACCGCGCCGCCGAGGTCGGGCTCGACGTCCTCGACGTACTGCGCGCTGCGCACCGCGAGGGCATCCTGCACCGCGACGTGAAGCCGTCCAACGTGCTCATCGCGGACGACGGCCGCGTCGTGCTCACCGACTTCGGCATCGCGCAGGTCGAGGGCGACCCGTCGGTCACCTCCACCGGCATGCTCGTCGGCGCCCCCTCGTACATCTCGCCGGAGCGCGCCCGCGGCCACAAGCCGGGCCCGCCCGCGGACCTGTGGTCGCTCGGCGGCCTGCTCTACGCCTGTGTCGAGGGCGTGCCGCCGTACGACAAGAGCTCGGCGCTCGCCACGCTGACCGCCGTCATGACCGAGCCCCTGGACCCGCCGAAGAACGCGGGCCCGCTGGAGGAGGTCATCTACGGACTGCTGGCCAAGGACCCGGACCAGCGGCTGGACAACGCGGGTGCCCGGGCGTTGCTGACGGACGCCCTGAACGCGCCGGAGGACCAGGGGCCCGAGCCGCCGAACGGCGAGCGGACGCGGATGATCCCGATGCCGGCGGACCCGGATCGCGTCCCGAAGTCCGAGCGGGCGGCGGCGAAGTCGACCAAGTCGGCCAAGTCCCCCAAGGCGGCGAAGACGGCCGGGCCGGCGAAGGCCACGAAGGCGGCGGCGCCGGTGAAGGCACCGGCGGAGCCGGAGAAGGCTGCGGCCGAGCGGGACGGGACGAAGCCCGCGCGCACGCCCGAGCCTGGGGCGAAGACGACGGCGATGGCGGCGGATGCGGCGCCGGATGCAGGGCAGGACGTGTCGCCCGCGCCGTCCGCGGGGGCGCGCAGCGAGGTCGAGAGGCGTCTGCGGAGCGCGCTGGCGACCGTGCGCAATGCCGCCAAGTCCTCACCCTCGCCTGCCCCCGGGCACGGTGACGTCGAGCGGAAGGAGCCCGCGGCGGCGCCCCTCACGGACGTCTTCTCACGGCGGACGCTGGTGATCGTGGCCGTGGTGGTGGCGCTCGCGGTCCTCGGCACGATCCTGGCCCTCGCCTTCCGTGACGGCGGCGAAGACGGTGCCAAGGGCGGCGCGTCCGGCGGGGACAAGGCGGCCTCCGCCGGCAGCGAGGGCGGCAAGGACAAGGCGAAGCCCCAGGAGGGTGGCCAGGGGGACGGGTCGGAGTCCGGTTCGGTCGAGGACGAGCAGCCGAAGTCGGGTTCAGGTTCGGGGTCGGACTCGGGCACGGGGTCGGACTCCGGTTCGGGATCGGGCGGCGGGTCGGACTCGGGGCCCGGCGACGCGGAGGTGCCGGACGGCTACGACAAGGTCTCCGACTCCCGCTTCCACTTCAGGATGGCGCTCCCGAAGGACTGGAAGCGCACCGGCGTCGCGGGCCGGAACTCCGGCGGGATATACAGCGAGTCCGGCGGATTCCCGCGCGTGCAGATCGACTTCAGCCCGGGCCCCACGTCCGACGCGCTCGCCGCGTGGAAGAGCCTGGAGCCCGCGGTGCGCAGCAACTCCTCCGGCTACCGCCTGATCAGCCTCAAGAGGGTCGACTACCGGGACTATCCGACCGCGGCCGACTGGATCTTCGAGCGGAACCAGAACGGGCAGCGGGTCCGGGTCCTCAACCGCGGCTTCAAGGTGGATGCCGACCACGGCTACTCCATCATGATCACCTGCCGGGCGGACGCCTGGGACGGCAAGGAGTGCTCCACGCTCCGCGACACGGCCTTCGCCACGTTCCGGCCCAAGGACTGACCAGTGCCCGGCTCGGGCACGTATCGTGAGATCTCGCGAACCGTACGCAGCCACAACCGGCCGGAATGTGACCGGATTTGACGGTTGATCGGGACAACATGGTTGCGGTGCGAGTGGTGTGGACAGCGCGCTCCGGGGAGGGGTCGTGGACGACTATGCGGGTCGGGTGCTCGCCGGCCGCTACCGCCTGCCCCGGTCGGCCGCCGACACCTACGAGTTCGTCGAGACCGTCGCGTTCGACACCTACAGCGGCCAGGAAGTGCTGGTCCGTCAGATACCCCTGCCGGAGGTCGTCGAGGCGGAGGTCGTCGGCGCCGATGCCCCCGACGGCCGCGGCTACGGCACCGCCTTACCCGGGTACGGCACCGACCCGCGCCGCCCCGCCGACCCGGTCGTACGGCGCGCGATCGACGCCGCGACGGCCGCCGCGGCCCTGCCCGACCACCCGGGCCTGGCCCAGGTCTTCGATGTCCTCGCCGAAGGCGGCAGCCTGTGGGTGGTGAGCGAGCGGGTGGCCTCGCGGCCGCTGGCGGCCCTGCTCGCCGAGAAGCCCATGTCGCCCCACCGCGCGGCCGAGGTGGCCGCGGATCTCCTCAACGCGCTGCGGGCGCTGCACGCTTACGGCTGGACGCATCGCAACATCACGGCCCGTACCGTCCGCGTCTGCGAGGACGGTCGCGCCATGCTCACCGGCCTCGCGGCGGGCGCGGCGGAGGAGGCGCTCTGCGGCTACGACCCGGTGCCGCGCCCGGGCACGCGGCGACGCGGCGGTACGGACGCGCAGGACGAGGCGGGCGGGCACGACGACGAGGGCGGGCAGGGCGGTCCGGGACAGGGCGGTCCGAGGGGGCGCGGTCCGGTCGGGCAGCAGGAGGGCCCGCGCAGACAGGGCACGGGCGGCCGGGGCGCGGGGAGTTGGGCCGCGAGGGAGGCCGGGTACGGTCAGGGCGCCACAGGTGACCGCACCGCGCGCGCCGGGGCCGTCGCCGCCTACCGAGCCGGTGCCCGCGCCGCCGCCGGAAGGACCCAGGCGAACGCCTACATCGAGCGGGAGGACACCCGCATCGAGCGGGAGGGCGCCCCGGTCGAGCGGGACCACCCCTCGATCGAGCCGGGCGTCGAGGAGTCCCCGGGCGGGGAGGCTCGCGGACTCCCCGCTCCGCGCCGGAGCGGTACATCCGCCGCCGACGTCCCGGTGAGCCCGGCCCCTTGGGAACGTACCGCCGCCGATCAGCCCCTTCCCTCCGGCTACCTGCCGTACGAGCCCCGCTCCGGTTCGCCTTCCGTGCTCCCCGCGGCGGACGCTTACCGCGACCCCGATGAGCGCGGTGCTTCCGGCCTTCCCGCGCCGCGTACCGGACAGGGTGTGGAGTCCGCGCACGACCACGCGCGCACGAATCTTCCCGAGCTGTACGACGACCCGGCTCCGCACGACGACCCGGCCCCGTACGACGACCCCGCTCCGTACGACGGCCCGGCCCCGTACGACGACACGGACCCGTACGACGACCCGGCTTCGTACGACGTCTCGGATCCCTACGATGCCTCGGCTCCGTACGGCGGCCCCGGTCCGTACGGTGCCGCGCTCTCGCCGCGCCCGTCCGAGGCACCCGGTGGCGCAGCGCTGCCCGCGCCCCGGGTCGGCCACCCCGTCATCGAGCCGCCCGGCCAGGGCACCGACGGGGCTTGGGACGAGGCCGACGGCGCTTGGGACGAGGCCGACGACGCCGCGGACCAGCCCTGGGGTGATGCCGGTGACGGGCCCGAACGCGACGGATACCGGGGCCCCCTCACGCCGCTCGCCGCGGAACGCGCCCGCCAGGCCCGCCTGGTACTCGTCGGAGCCACGACCGAGCGGTGGGCCCCCGAACAGGCCGGGCCCGTCCACGGACACTGGCAGCTCGCACCCCCCGTCGGGCCCGCCACCGACCTCTGGGCCCTCGGCGCCCTGCTCTTCCGGGCCGTGCAGGGGCACGCGCCGTACCCGGAGGACAGCGCGGCCGAACTCGTCGACATGGTCTGCTCCGAGCCGCCCGCCTACGCCGAGGAGTGCGGCCCGCTGCGCCCCGTCGTGGAGTCGCTGCTCCGCCAGGACCCCACCGAGCGGCCGGACTTCGAGGAACTGCGCGGCTGGCTGCGCTCACTGGTACGGTCCGCGCCCGAGCCGGATCTCGGCCACCGGACCGTCACCGTTCCCTCCCTCGACGGGACCGGCCCCGCCGACCCGCGGCGTCTGCCGATCCTCCGGCGCCGCGGTGAACTGGTCCGCCGGCGCCGGGCGTCCGCGTCCGCCGCCGCCCACGGCCGCCACAAGCGCGCCCGGGAGAAGCCCGTCCGGGAGAAGGCCGTCCGGGAGAAGCCCGTCCGGGACAAGGCCGTCCGGAACGAGGCCGTCCGGAACGAGGCTGTCGGTCGGCCGCCCGTCCGGGAGAAGCTCGTCCGGGACAGGCCCGTCGGCGGACAGCGAGCGAACGGTGCGCAGAGCCCGCGCCGCCTCGGCCTCACCCTCGTCGGCCTGGTCCTGCTCGCCCTCATTGCCGCCCTCGCGTACGCCCTGCTGTTCATGCCGGGCACGGACGAGGGCGGGGACGGGGATCGTACGGGTTCGACGGGCACCGGGGCGTCCCGGCCGGGCCCGGGCGACGGGGCGTCGCACGGGTCGCAGGAGCCGCAGTCCACCGAGCCCTCCGGCCTTCCCGAGGGCTTCGCCGTACGCCGGGACCCCGCCGGCTTCGCCGTCGCCGTCGACGAGGAGTGGGAGCGGCGGGGGAAGAACTCCCGGGGCCAGATCCGGTATCTGGGCGGCGACTTCGAGATGATCGTGGTCCCGGGCCGCGACTCCGTCGACGACTTCGGCGGCGACCCGATGACCTATCAGCAGGACAGGGAACGGGAGTTGAAGCCGTTCCGGGACTCCCAGTGGTCCTCGGCGTCCGGTCTGCGGCGGATCGACGTCGGCGGGACGGCGATGGCCGAGGGCACCTTCGCCTGGAAGGACAGCAGCGGCCGCGAGGTCCACGCCCGCAACCTGGCGATGATCGTCGAGGGCCGCTACCACCTCATCGTGGTGATGGGCCCGGCCGACGAGCGGGACGCGGTCGCGAAGTTCTACCAGCAGGCCGCCGACACCTACCGCCCCACCGGCTGACCCGCCCGCCCGCCGGACTGCCGCACCGGGACCCCTGCGAGGACCGGGGCGGCCGCAGCGGGACGGCGTGGCCGTTGGGGGAGGGGTCCGATGGGCGCGGGCATCGGGTCCTTCGCGGGTGAGAATCGGTTCCTTCACGGGTGAACGGGTGAGAGGTGTGCGCACGCTTCCTCGCCGCGTACGCGTCTGCGCATCGGCCGCCTCCGCGCTCTCCGACGGCGACGCGACACGGGGACACGCCTTCGCGTCAATCGCGGACAGGAGTCCCCTCGACCCCCTAGAATCGAACTCATGTACTACTGGGAGCGTCCGACGCACGAGCCGTCGTGCGAGGCCACCGAATCCCCGGGGCGTACCGAACCGGACGGGCGGGAAGTCCGCACGGATGTGTACGCACCGGGATACGAACCCGCGGCCTGGATCCGGGCGAGTGGGAATTGGCGGTTCGGTGTCATCCGGGCCCGCCATCGCTACGCCGACGGCGTGACCGAGTTGCACGTCGAACTCGCCATCGGGATGGACCGGTTCAGACGCGTCTACCCATGGCCGCAGCCCGGCATCCTCCCCGCTCACCCCGGCCGGAGGCTGACCCGCGCCCGGGGCGGTGCGGCGACGGCGGTACGGCACGGCTGAACCGGCACGGCAAGGCTGAACCGGCACGGCCGTACGGCCTGGCAGAGTCGGCCGGGCCGCAGCCGCCGCCGTCCGGCGCGGCGACGCCACGGCGATGTCGCCGTGGCGTCGCGCCGGAGCCGGTCAGGAGAACGCCCGTGCGGTGTCCTCGCCGCTCGTCCACCAGACGCCGAGCCGCTGGCGGGACAGGCGCCAGCCGTCCTCGGTGCGGACGAACTCCCAGTCGTACGGGCCGCCCATCGCGTACGGAGCGGAGCTGCGGCCCGGTTCGGTCACGGCGACGAACCACATGTAGCCGATGCCGGTCGCCCGGTCGCCCCGGACGTCGAAGGAGACGTTCAGGATGTGGTGCTGCATGTTCGCGTACGGGGCTTCCGCCTCGCTCACCTTGTCGCGGATCGCGTCCCTGCCATGGATCTCCTGCCATGGCCCGAACTCCAGGACCGCGTCCTCGGTCCAGAAGCCGATCCAGGTGTCCCAGTCCTTGCGGTCGAGGGCGTGCCAACCGCGGACCATCAGTGTGTGCAGGGCGTCCTTGTCCTCCAGCGCGCGCAGGCGCCGCAGCAGGATGTCGTGTTCGGTGGGGTTCTCCGTGGGCAACGTCGGCTCCTCGTCGGCATCCGTGGCGCCGCACCTCCGCGAGGTGCGGTCCTGCTTCGTGGCAGCAACCCTGCGCGGTGAACACCCGCGCGACCAGGGCGGTTTGTGCCCGGGGGCGGTACACCCCGGCAGTGCCCGGCGCCACGCCCCCGGTGCGCGGGTGACCGGCCGCGATCTCGGAGAGGCGCTGCTCGCTCCGCCGGGCGCGCGGTCGTGAACGCCGGGGCACGGGGCGGCGCGAACGCCGGGGCCCGCGGCGGCGCGAACGGCCGCTCGATCGCCGGGGCCCGGAGCCGGGCGGCGGCCGGACCACCGCGACGGGACGGCCGCGGAACTGCCGCGATCCGCTGTGCAGTTCGTCCCCTGATCACCCACATGCCCGAGGCCCTGTCCCGGTTGAGGGGCCTGTGGGGCAGGATGTGACCATGGGGAGCTTCCGGGGCGAGGGTGACCGCCTCATCGCCGGGCGGTATCGGCTGGGCGCGCGCCTGGGGCGCGGCGGTATGGGGACCGTGTGGCGGGCCACGGACCGCGTCCTCGGCCGCGAGGTCGCGGTCAAGGAACTCCGTGTGGAGGAAGGGGTTCCGGAGGCCGAGGCCCGCAGTCAGCGGGAGCGGACCTTTCTGGAGGCCCGTACGGTCGCGCGGCTCGCGCACCCCGGAGTGATCGTCGTGCATGACGTCGTCGAGCAGGACGAGCGGCCGTGGATCGTGATGGAGCTGATCGACGGCCGTTCCCTGTCCGACCAGTTGGCCTCCGAGGGGCCCGTTCCGCCGCGCGAGGCGGCCCGTATCGGCCTGGAACTTCTCGGCGCTCTGCGCGCCGCGCACGCCCACGGTGTGCTCCATCGCGACCTCAAGCCCGCCAACGTGCTGATGGAGTCGTCCACGGGCCGGGTGGTGCTGACCGACTTCGGGATCGCGCAGTTCACCGGCGGCACCACCATCACCGAAACCGGCTCCTTCGTCGGTACGCCCGAATACACCGCTCCGGAGCGGATGTCCGGGGGCCGTACGGGTCCGGAGTCGGACCTGTGGTCCCTCGGTGCCCTGCTGTGCACCGCGATCAACGGCACGTCCCCCTTCCACCGGGACTCCCTCGGCGGGGTGCTGCACGCCGTCGTGTCGGACGACATCCATCCGCCCGAGACGGCCCGGCCGCTGCTGCCCGTCGTACGGGGGCTGCTGGAGCGCGACCCCGACCGGCGGCTGGACGCGGAAGGCGCCGAAGTGCTGCTGGAGGAGTATCTGCGGACCGGCCGGATGCCGGAGATGCCACGCGGATACGGGTCCACGCAGCGCCTTGCCGAGGGTGCCCCGGTGTTCCTGCGGTGGCCGTCGTGGTTGCGGCGCTCGCCGTCCTCACCGGCCCGCGCGCGTACCGCTGTTGCGGCGCTGCTGCTGCTCGCGTCGGCGGTGAGCGCCGGGGTGGCGGCCGTGGCGATCCTGCTGGACAGCACCGACGACGCCAGGCCTCCGGGCGGGTCGACGGCGACGCGCCAGCCCACCGCGCACCCGTCCCCGGAGAGCCCGACGGCCTCGCCGACGGTGACGGTCACGTCGACGCGCACCGCCACGCGCACCCCGGACCCCGCGGACAACCCGGTGCCGCGCGGCTATCGCCGGGCCTCCGACCCCGCCGGGTTCTCCCTCGCCGTGCCGGACGGCTTCACGCGCTCCGTCGAGTCGCCGCGCATCTTCTACAGCGACCGCGACCGGGTCTTCCGGATCGGCATCCACATCCGGGACACGGAGCCCGGCGGGCCGCTGGCCGTGATGCGGGACGCGCACGCCGCGGGGCCCAAGCGCTACAAGGGGTACCGGGACGCGCGGGTCACGGCGACCACGCACGGCGGACACCGGGCCGCCCTCTGGGAGTTCACCTGGAACGGCACCGCGGCCGACGGGGGCCCGCGGCAGACGTTCGACCTGAGCTGGGAGGAGGGCGGGAAGATGTACGACCTGTGGATCTCCGCTCCCGTCGGCGAACGCGCCACCGCACGGCGGCACTTCGACACCGCCGTCGAGACGATCCGGGTCGGCGGGCCCAAGTCCTGAGCTCTTGCCGTATCTCTGAGCCCCTTGCGTAGCCCGAGTCCCGAGTCCCGAGTCCCGAGTCCCGAGTCCCGAGTCCCGAGCTCGTGCCCAAGCCCGAGTCCTCTTGCGCCCAAGTGCCCCTCTGCCGAACCCGATTCCCGCGCTCGGGGCCCCGAGCCCCTGAGGTGTGTCACGGTGCTGCATCCGCTCACCGCACCCGCTGGAGGCGCACACCCCCGCACCGGTAAAGATGAGCACATGACGAACATGGGGGGACGGGCCGACGAGCCCAGCAGCTACGGCCTTCAGCCACCCGCCGGCCCCACCGGCCCTGTCGGCCCCGCCGGGCGCGACGGGAACAAGCCCGTGCCGTCGCAGGGCCACGAGCCGACCCAGGTCGCGCACCAGCTTCCGCAGCACCAGCCCCCGCAGCACCAACCCCCGTATCAGCAGCCCCCGCAGACCGGTCGGCCCCCGGCCCAGGTCGTGGCGGAGTCCGCCGGGCACGATGCGGCCGGGAGCCGGACCGTGCCCGCCGCCGCCCCCGACGTGGGCCGCCTGGTCGGCGGCCGCTACCGCCTCGACGCGCGCCTCGGACACGGCGGCATGGGCACCGTCTGGAGGGCCCATGACGTCGTGGTCGACCGCGACGTGGCGGTCAAGGAACCGCGGGTTCCCGATCATCTGCCCGAGCGTGAGCGCCGGACCGTCCATCAGCGGATGCAGCGCGAGGCCCGCGCCGCGGCCCGTATCGACCACCCCTCCGTCGTCACCGTGCACGACGTGGTGGTCGAGGACGGGCGTCCGTGGATCGTGATGGAGCTGGTGCGCGGCCAGTCGCTCGCGGATCGCCTCCAGGAGGGCACCCTCGACCCGCGCGAGGCGGCGCGCATCGGTGCCGCCGTCCTCGGTGCCCTGGCCGCCGCGCACGAGGCCGGTGTGCTGCACCGGGACGTCAAGCCCGCCAACGTCCTGCTGGGCCGTCACGACCGCGTGGTGCTCACCGACTTCGGCATCGCGCAGGTGGAGGGCGAGCAGGGCCTGACCGAGACGGGTGCGTTCGTCGGCTCCCCCGAATTCACCGCCCCGGAGCGGGTGCTGGGGCAGCGTCCCGGCCCGGAGTCCGACCTGTGGTCGCTGGGCGTGGTGCTCTACGCGGCGGTCGAGGGCATGTCGCCGTACCGCCGTTCCACGACTCCCGCCACCCTGCAGGCGGTGCTGTCGGCCGAGCCGCAGATGCCCTCGCGGGGCGCGGGCGCGCTCGGCACGCTGATCATGCAGCTGCTGAGGAAGGACCCGGCGGCGCGGCCGACGGCGTACGAGATCCGGCAGACGCTGGAGTCCGTGGCCCGCCCGCCGGAGTCCGCCGCCGCGGCGCGCCTGGCCGCTCCCGGTTCGGGGGCGGGCGGCAGCGCGTTCGTCCCGCCCGTCCTGCACGGGAACCGCAAGGCCCAACTCGGTTTCGGCGCAGCGCTGCCGGCGCTGGCCGCCGTCCTGGTGCTGATCTTCGCCAACCCCTTCGCGACCGAGGGGATGCCCGCGCACTGGGTGGTGCGCGAGGAGGGGGAGGTCGTGGGCGCGTCGCTGGCCGTCCCCGGGGAGTACCGGCGGACGGTGAACGCGGACGACCAGTACGTCGAATTCGCCGACCCGAGCGGTGTGTTCACCATCGAGGCGTCGGTCTACACCGAGGACATCGGGACGGTGGCCGAAGAGGCCGAGGGATGGGTCGACTTCTACGACTCGGGCGGGGAGAGCGGGACCGAGGTGGCGGACGCCCGGAGCGAGCGGAGCAAGGCGACTCAGCAGGGCCGCCCGGCAGAACAGGTCGATACCACCTACAAGCCGTACAACTACGACGAGGACGACATTTCGTACCGGAAGCTCAATCACATCTATGTGGACAAGGCGAAGAAGCGGTCGGTCGTGGTCACGGTCTCCGCACCCGCCCGCGGGGAGGGGCGCAAGAACGGCGAGGAGCTCTTCCGCAACGTGGTGAAGTACCTGGACATTCAGGATCTTTAGGACTCCTGCCAGTCATCACTGGCGCGATTGTGGACGACCGGTGAAAACGAGTTACCGACGGGTACCCAAAGCGTGCGTCCCGGCATACTCTCTGCCGCATGACGGACACGCAGGACACCGCAGCGCACGCCACGGGCAACCCGGTCTTCACCGCCCCCGCGGGTACCCGTAAAGCCGCCGACGTGGTCACGCCCGAGCTGGTCGCACGGCTCACGCGCGGCGTCGTCGGTTCCGGCAGTACCGCCAACCACACCCCCTTCACCGGGGAGAAGCTGGCCGACCTGCCCGAATCCACGCCCGAGGACGTGGCCACCGCCTTCGCGCAGGCCCGCGAGGCCCAGAAGAGCTGGGCCGCCACGCCCGCCCGGCAGCGCGCCGCCGTCCTGCTCCGCTTCCACGACCTGGTGCTGGCCCGTCAGTCCGAGGTCCTCGACCTCATCCAGCTGGAGACCGGCAAGGCACGGCTGCACGCCCACGAGGAGGTGCAGGCGGTCGCCAGCGCCTCCCGCCACTACGGGCGCAAGGCCCCCGCCTACCTGCGGCCCAAGCGCCACACCGGCGCCGTGCCCGTCCTCACCAAGGCGACCGAACTCCGTCAGCCGCGCGGCGTCGTCGGCCAGATCGCACCCTGGAACTACCCGTTCGAGCTGTCCGTCGGCGATGCGCTGCCCGCCTTCGCCGCCGGCAACGCGGTCGTCATGAAGCCCGACACCGAGACCTGCCTCACCGCCCTGTGGGCGCGCGATCTGATGATCGAGGCCGGGCTCCCGGCCGGCGTGTGGCAGGTCGTCCTCGGCGAGGGGCCGGTCGTCGGCCCCGCCGTCGTCCAGCACGCCGACTACGTCTCCTTCACCGGCTCGACCCGTACGGGCCGCGAGGTCGCCCAGGGCGCGGCCGCCCGGCTGGTGGGCTGCTCCCTCGAACTCGGCGGAAAGAACGCCATGCTGGTCCTGCACGACGCCGACATCGAGAAGGCGGCGGCGGGCGCGATCAGGGGCTGCTTCTCCTCCGCCGGCCAGCTCTGCATCTCCATCGAGCGGCTCTACGTCCACGAGTCGGTCGCCGACGCCTTCGTCGAGCGCTTCGCGGCCCGCACCCGGGCGCTGCGCCTCGGCTCGGCCCTCGCCTACGGCGCCGACATGGGTTCGCTCGTCTCCGACCGCCAACTCGAAACCGTCACCCGGCATGTCGAGGAGGCCGTCGAGAAGGGCGCCAAGATCGTCGCGGGCGGCCGCCACCGCCCCGACATCGGCCCGCTCTTCTACGAGCCGACCATCCTCGACGGCGTCGAGGCGCCCATGGCCGTCTGCGCGGAGGAGACCTTCGGACCGCTGGTCTCGATCTACCGCTTCACCGACGAGGACGACGCCGTCGCGCTCGCCAACGCCACCCCGTACGGCCTCAACGCCAGCGTCTGGACCAAGGACGGGCGCCGCGGCCGGGCCGTGGCGGCGCGGCTGCGCACCGGCACCGTCAACGTCAACGAGTTGTACGCCGCCGCGTACGGCAGTGTGCAGGCCCCCATGGGCGGCATGGGCGACTCCGGCCTCGGCCGCCGCCACGGCTCCGAGGGCATCCTCAAGTACACGGAGGCCCAGACCGTCGCCCACCAGCGGGTGCTGCCGCTCGCCCCGTCGTTCGGCATGGACGACGCCCAGTACGCGCAGTTCATGAGCCGGGCCCTGAAGGCCATGAAGGTGTTCGGGCTCCGCTGACCCCGGGCCGCCGGACACCGCCGGCCGCCTCGCCCCCGCCGAACCGAGATCCACCGCGCTGCCGCCCCCACACGGCGCCGACCACCACGCTCTACGGAGGTACCAGTGTCACGGGACGAAACTCCCTACGACTACGACGTGATCGTCGTCGGGTCCGGGTTCGGCGGGTCGGTCTCCGCCCTGCGCCTGACCGAGAAGGGCTACAAGGTCGGAGTCCTCGAAGCGGGACGGAAGTGGACCAGGGACACGCTGCCCAAGAACTCCTGGGACGTGAAGAACTTCCTCTGGGCGCCGCCGCTCGGCCTCTACGGCATCCAGCGCATCCACCTGCTGAGCAACGTCATGATCCTGGCGGGCGCCGGGGTGGGCGGCGGCTCGCTCAACTACGCCAACACCCTCTACGTACCGCCCAAGGCGTTCTTCGAGGACCAGCAGTGGGGGCACATCACCGACTGGCACGACGAGTTGAAGCCGTACTACGACCAGGCCCAGCGCATGCTGGGTGTGCGGCTCAACCCCACCGTCACCCCCTCCGACGTCCACCTCAAGGCGACGGCCGAGCGCATGGGGGTCGGCGACACCTTCCATCTGGCCCCCGTCGGCGTGTTCTTCGGTGACGGCAAGGACGGCGACGGCACGGCGAAGGTGAAGCCGGGCGACGAGGTCGCCGACCCGTTCTTCGGCGGCGCGGGCCCCTCGCGGCGCGCCTGCACCGAGTGCGGCGAGTGCATGACCGGCTGCCGCCACGGCGCGAAGAACACCCTCAACGAGAACTACCTCCACCTCGCCCAGAAGGCCGGGGCGGTCGTCCACCCGATGACGACCGTGACCGCGATAGCCGAGGACGGCTCGGGCGGCTATCTGGTGTCGACCGCGCCGACCGACAAGAAGCGCTCGGCGAAGCCGAAGACGATCCGCGCCGGGAAGGTCGTCATCGCCGCCGGCACCTACGGCACACAGACCCTGCTGCACACCATGCGCGACAAGGGGCTGCTGCCCCGTATCTCGGAGAAGCTCGGGCACCTGACCCGGACCAACTCCGAGGCCCTGGTGGGCGCGATGACCGACAGCCGCCGCTACCGCAAGAGGCACGGCGGCGGGGAGCGGGTCGACTTCACGCGCGGTGTCGCGATCACCTCCTCGATCCACCCCGACGACAACACCCATATCGAGCCGGTCCGTTACGGCAAGGGCTCGAACGCGATGGGCGCGATGTCCGTCCTCCAGATCCCGTACGGCAGCCGGCGGGTGCTGGCCTGGATGGCGAACTGCGCGCGCCACCCGTGGCTGACCGTGCGCATGCTCTCCAACCGGCGCTGGTCGGAGCGCACGATCATCGGCCTGGTCATGCAGACCCTGGACAACTCGCTGACCACGTACCGGAAGGAGAAGGGGATCGGGAAGGGGCTGCTCACCGCACGCCAGGGCCACGGCGCGCCCAACCCCAACCAGATCCCCGAGGCCACCCGCGCGGCGAGCATCCTGGCCGACGAGATCAACGGCTACCCGGGCAGCAACATCGGTGAGTTGATGGGCACGCCGCTCACCGCCCACTTCCTCGGCGGCTGCCCGATCGGCGAGGACGCGGACCACGGCGTCATCGACCCGTACCACCGGCTTTACGGGCACCCGGGCATCTCCGTCGTCGACGGCTCGGCGGTCTCCGCGAATCTCGGCGTCAACCCGTCGCTGACGATCACGGCGCAGGCCGAGCGCGCGATGTCGCTGTGGCCCAACAAGGGCGAGGCGGACGCGCGTCCGGAGCAGGGCACGGCGTACGCGCGGCTGGCGGCGGTTCAGCCGAAGGAGCCCGCGGTGCCCGAGGACGCGTTCGGCGCGCTGCGGCTGCCCGTCCTGCCCGTGCCGGTGGTCCCGAAGAAGACCTCCTGACCCGACGCCGAACGGGGCCGTGCCCCTTTCGCCGCGGAGAGACACGGGCCCAGGCAGAAAGAAGAAAGGGGCCGCACCCCCCTCCGGTGCGGCCCCTTTCCCGTGCGGGATGCCTCGCTTACGCGGCGGCCTCGCCGCCCGCGGCCTTGCGGCGGCGGACGAGGATGAACGCGCCTGCGCCCACGACCATGGCCGTCCCGCCGAGCGCGGCGACGGTGGGCAGGGCGGACGACGAACCGGTCTCGGCCAGCGCACCCTCGATCTTCTCGACGTCGCCGGTCGGCTTCACGTCGACGGGGTTCTTCCCGCCCTGCGGCTCGGCGTGGCCCACGTCACCGGGCTCGGCGGTGCCGGCGGCCAGCACCTCGAACTCGTACCAGTTCTCGTCGAGGTAGCAGTCCTCCTCGTCGGTGTAGACGCCGAAGGCGATGCCGACGGCCGAACCGGCCGGGGCCTTGGCGCCGATGCTCAGCCGCAGCTTCAGGGAGAGCTTCTCGCCGGCGGCGACGTCCAGCCAGCCGCCGATCGAACCGCCGTCGGAGAGGTCGCTGGACCACTTCTCCCCGTCGAAGTACTGGAGCCCGGCGAACTTCGACATGGTGTCGGAGTCGCCGTCGCTGTCCAGGTCGTTCTTGTAGACGACCGAGGCGCCGATGACGACGCTCTCCAGGTCCTCGCCCTCGCTGTTGTCCAGGTTGAGCGTGAACTCCTTCCAGCCCGAACCGGCGACGACCTTGTTCGGGAAGCCGCTGAGGCTCGATGTGAAGTCGGCCGCCCTGCACTCGTCCTCCGGCTCGTCCGTCTCGGACGAGGACGGTGACGGTTCGGAGGAGGCGGAGGCGGAGCCCGACGGCTCGGGAGCGGAGGGGCCGGTCGCCGGCGAGGACTCGTTGTCCGACGGCTCGGTCGCCGGGTCGCTCTCGCTCTCCGACGGGTCGCCGGCCGGGGTGCTCTCGCTCTCCGCGGGGTCGGGCGTCGACGTGTCGCCCGCGGTCGGGGACGCGGAAGTGTCGTCGGTCGCATACGCGGCGGGTGCGGCGAGCAGTGCGGCGGGGACGATGACAGCCGTCGCGGCAGCGGTCGCCAAGGCGCGGCGGATCTTCATGAGACCTCTTCAGGGTCCAAGGTGCTGCGGGACGCAGCACAGCATCTGGAGGCCGTCGCGGTGGGGGTGCGCGGTATGGCCGTGCGGTTGCAGATACGAGACCCGTCGGATGTGCGAAAGGTTGTGCGACGGATAAGGAGATTTCGGCGTGACCTGTGTCACTGATGTGACGGAAGTGAGGGAATGCCGGAGAGCCGGAGAAGGGGAGGCGGGGAGGCGGGGATGGGGAGCCGCGGAAGCGGAGAGCCGCAGAACCGGAGAGCCGCGGAAGCGGAGAGCCGTGGAAGAGGAGACGGCCGGCCCCGGCGTCCCGGGAACCGGCCGTCTTCATTGGCCGTGACCGGGCTGCTGTCCCCTGCTGACCGGTCACGCACTGGAGCGCGGTCCCACGACGCGCACTGCGTCACGCGCTCCAGTGGTTCCGCCCTGTTGCTGTGGGGCGCCCGATCGAACATGAGCGGAGCCACGCGTGGAATGCTGTGACCGCCCCTGGCTGGCGCGGACACCGGGACCAACGAAGGGAGTTGGCGCCGGTCACGCGCCGTACGGGTGACGGCCCGTGTCCCTACGGCCTTGGTGGCGTACGGACAGGGGGCCGCGGGCACCGTCCTCCCGCTACGCCCGCCCCCGGCACAGGTCCAGCAGCGTCATCGCCAGCGCCGTCCCCGGCCTGCCGAGCTGGTCCCTGTAGTGGCCGAGGATCTCCATCTCGCGCGAGAGGCTGACCCGGCGGCCGCCGGAGGCGGTTCGTGTCCTCTGGATGACCGCCGAGACGGCCATCCGTTCCTGGATGAGGCCGATGATCCTGCCGTCCAGATCGTCGATCCGGGCGCGGGCGTCGGTGATCTCGGCCGCCGCCTCGTCGGTACGGGCACCGGTGTCGGTGGCGTTGCCGGTGGCGCGGGCGGCGGTGGGGATGCTCATGTCCGTGTCTCCTTGCGTTTCGGGCGGCTGCCCCGGGGCGACGGTCACAGGCCCGGACACGACAGGCGCCCCGGGCCTTGTCGGCCCGGGGCGCCTGGGAAGTCGCTTGTCAGTGGCTCAAGCAGCACGACCATGGCAGCCGGACGGGCCGGGTGCCATAGGTAAAGACGAAGGTCATGTGCCGAGACATGCGGATCAGTATGGCGTGACCGGTCGTCGCGGACCAAGCCGGGCCCGGATGATGAGACGGGCGGAGCCTTACGAGGCCCTGGGGGGACGAGGCGGGAGAGCGGCCCCGGACCCCCGTTAGAATCGAGGGCACACACCCCGTATCACCGCCGGAAGGCCGCCGAAGTGCCATCAGCGACCCCGCCCGCCCCCGACGCCGACCAGACCCCGGACTCCGTCCTGGTCGTCGACTTCGGCGCGCAGTACGCACAGCTCATCGCCCGTCGCGTCCGCGAGGCCCGGGTCTACAGCGAGATCGTGCCGCACACCATGCCGGTACCGGAGATCCTCGCCAGGAAGCCGAAGGCGATCATCCTCTCCGGCGGTCCCGCGTCGGTCTACGCCGAGGGCGCCCCGCACCTGGGCCCGGAGATCTTCGAGGCCGGGATCCCCGTCTTCGGTATCTGCTACGGCTTCCAGGCCATGGCGCTCGCCCTCGGCGGCACCGTCGACAACACCGGCGGGCGCGAGTACGGCCGCACGCCGCTGTCCGTCTCCCGCCAGGGCTCGACCCTCTTCGAGGGCACCCCGGGCGAGCAGCCGGTGTGGATGTCGCACGGCGACGCCTGCTCGGCCGCGCCCGAGGGCTTCACGGTCACCGCGACCACCGACGGTGCCCCCGTCGCCGCCTTCGAGGACGACCGGCGCCGGCTCTACGGCGTCCAGTACCACCCCGAGGTCATGCACTCCACGCACGGCCAGCAGCTTCTTGAGCACTTCCTCTACCGCGGGGCCGGTCTGCAGCCGGACTGGACGACGCAGAGCGTGGTCGAGGAGTCGGTCGCCGCGATCCGCGCCCAGGTCGGCTCGAAGCGGGCGATCTGCGGGCTGTCCGGCGGCGTGGACTCGGCGGTCGCCGCGGCCCTCGTCCAGAAGGCCGTCGGGGACCAGCTCACCTGCGTGTACGTCGACCACGGCCTGATGCGCCAGGGCGAATCCGAGCAGGTCGAGAAGGACTTCGTGGCCGCGACGGGCGTCCAGCTCAAGGTCGTCGACGCCGAGGCCCGCTTCCTCGACGCGCTTCGGGGCGTCTCCGACCCCGAGCAGAAGCGGAAGATCATCGGCCGGGAGTTCATCCGGGTCTTCGAGCAGGCCGCGAGCGAGATCGTCGCCGAGGCGGGTGCGCACGGCGAGCAGGTCGAGTTCCTCGTCCAGGGCACGCTCTATCCGGATGTCGTCGAGTCCGGCGGCGGCACCGGCACCGCGAACATCAAGTCGCACCACAACGTCGGCGGGCTCCCCGAGGACCTGCAGTTCGGGCTCGTCGAGCCGCTCCGCCGGCTCTTCAAGGACGAGGTCCGGATGGTCGGCCAGGAGCTGGGCCTGCCGGAGGAGATCGTCCAGCGCCAGCCGTTCCCCGGCCCCGGCCTGGGCATCCGCATCGTCGGCGAGGTCACCAAGGAGCGCCTGGACCTGCTGCGCGAGGCCGACGCCATCGCCCGCGAGGAGCTGACCGCGGCGGGTCTGGACCGCGAGATCTGGCAGTGCCCGGTGGTGCTGCTGGCGGACGTCCGCTCGGTCGGCGTCCAGGGCGACGGCCGCACGTACGGCCACCCGATCGTGCTGCGCCCGGTCTCGTCCGAGGACGCGATGACGGCCGACTGGTCGCGCCTTCCGTACGACGTGCTGGCCAGGATTTCGACGCGCATCACCAACGAGGTGGACGGGGTCAACCGCGTCGTCCTCGACGTGACGAGCAAGCCCCCGGGCACCATCGAGTGGGAGTGACCTCCCGCTGCGGGACAACACCGACGCCGTCGCTCATTCTTTCGAGTGGCGGCGTCGCTGTTTGTCCTGGGTAGCCTGAGCCTACGGACCAGACTTCACGTCCATGGGAGCACTCATGACCGCTGCGCCCGCGCACCGCTGGCCGGTGCCGCCGCGAGACGGCTACACCGTGGATGACCTGTTCACCCTGCCCGATCTCCCGCCGCACACCGAACTGATCGACGGGAGCCTGGTCTTCGTGAGTCCGCAGCGCTATTTCCACAGCGTGGTGATCGACCTTCTGGTGAGCGGGCTGCGCCGCACTGCACCGCCCGAGACGAAGGTCGTGCGGGAGATGACCGTGGTGATCGACAAGCGCAATGGCCCCGAACCGGACGTCTCCGTCGTCCGCGCCGAGGCCCTGCAGCGCCGCGATCAGACGTACTTCCCTGCCGCGGACGTGGTGCTGGCCGTCGAGGTGGTCTCGCCCGACTCCGAGGCGCGCGACCACGACACCAAGCCCCACAAGTACGCGGGCGCGGGGATCCCGCACTTCTGGCGCGTCGACATGGCAGGGACCGACGAGCGGCCTGTGGTCCACACCTTCGCACTCGACCCGCAGGCGCGGGTCTACCGCTCCACGGGTGTCCACGCCGAGCGGCTCAAGGTCACCGATCCGTTCGAGATCGACATCGACCTCACCGAGATCGACCGCATGTGAGCCCGCCCCCGGGGCGTGTGAATGCGTGTGAACGCATCGGGGGCGGAGGTCGGCGGATCGTGCCGGTTCCGTGAGGGTGAGGCATCGCTCTGTTCTCCTCGAGTACGCGGCGGTAGCTTCCGCTCCGGAACCACGGAGTCATGAGGAGAGCCGATGCCCGAGCCCGGTCGGACACCCCAGCCCATCCCCACCGAGCAGCTGCACCTCGCGATGCCGCCGACCTTCGGGACGCTCGCCGAGGAACGGCAGTACCGCAAGGAACGGCTCGCGGGCGCGCTCCGGATCTTCGGCAGCTTCGGCTACGAGGAGGGCGTCGCCGGTCATGTCACTGTCCGCGACCCGGAGTTCGCGGATCACTTCTGGGTCAACCCCTTCGGCATGTCCTTCGACCACGTCACCGTCGGGGATCTGGTCCTCGCGAACCAGGACGGACAGGTGGTCGAGGGACGCCACCACGTCAACCAGGCGGCGTTCGCCATTCACTCGTCCGTGCACCAGGCCCGCCCGGACGTCGTGGCTGTCGCGCACGCCCACTCGATCCATGGGCGCGCGCTGGCCGCACTCGGCGCGCTGCTGGAGCCGATCACGCAGGACGTGTGCGCCTTCTACGAGGATCACGCGCTCTTCGACGACTACACCGGTGTCATCGTGGACGCCGCCGAGGCGCGGAGGATCGCCGCCGCGCTCGGTCCGCACAAGGCCGTCATCCTGCGCAATCACGGTCTCCTCACGGTCGGGGACTCCGTCGACGCGGCGGCGTGGTGGTTCATTACCATGGAGCGGTCCTGTCAGGTCCAGTTGACGGCGAAGGCGGCCGGGAAGCCGGTTCTCATCGATCACGACAACGCCCTGCAGACCCGCGAGCAGCTCGGAAACGATCTCGTGGCCTGGATCAACTACCAGGTTCTGTGGCAGCGGATCACGCACGGCGGCGTGGATCCCCTGCCCTGACAGCCCGGACGAATGCGGCACAATTCCCTCTCATCACACGGGCATTGCGGCGCGTGCAGCGAGAGAGGTGTTGTCCCATGGCCGTGGACTCGGCGAGAGACGGTGAGCCGGGCGGCGGTTCAGGCGCCATCGGCGCGACGGACGCCCCCGGCGGCAGCCGTGACCGCGGCGACCGCGACCCCGCGGAACGGTCCGCCACGACGCAGACCGCCGCGACACGGTCCGCCACGGGGAAGGACCCCAGGGGAAGCGGATGGCGCGGAAGCGACTGCACCTGCGGCTCGTGCCCGGACTGCGCCCGCGAAGGCCACCGTCGTGCCGTGGCCGCGTTCGTGGCCAAGCGGGAGGAGCTCGCCGCGGGCAGTGGTGTCCCAGGAGCGCTCGCCCACTCCACCGGCGCCTCCCGTCAGTGGGTGTCGGACGAGTTGACCCGGTCCGCCCGTACGGCCGCCGATCTGGGCCGCGCGGAGGGCCGCGCCTGGCTCCGGCACGGGCGCGGGGCGCTGGCCGGGCCGCTGGTCGGCGAGGACAACCGGCTGTCCACCTCGCGTACGGTCGCAGCCCTGTGGACGCTGGTCGCCGTCGTCTCCGTGCTTGTCGTCGCCGTGGCCCTCGCCGTGACCGACGACCGGGCGCGGCTCCTCGACGGGCTGCGCATCGGCCGCAGCCCCGGTCTCCTGGCCGTCGTGGCGCTGGCGTTCCTGGTGGCGGTGGCCGCGCGGATCGTCGTGACCCTGCGGGTGCGCACCCAGCGGCTCCAGAAGGTGGCCGCGTCCCGGCCGCGCGCCGCCGATGTGCTGACGGACGACGCGGGGCGCGGCAGTCTCACGGACGTGCAGTACGCGGCGGTGGCCGCCGGGGTGGCGGTGTTCGCGGTCGTCGCACTCGTACGGGATCCGCAGCGGCTGCCGGATCTGCCCTGGGGGCTCGCCGCCTTGGCCGGTGTCTCCGCCATGGCCTATCTCGCGGCGAAGCTGACCGACGGCGGGCGGCCCCTCGTGCTGTCGGTCGTACGGGCCCGGGAGGCGGGCGACCTCGACGGCCCCATCAGGGCCGGGGACGACATCGAGATCCGCGGCAGCGGGTTCGTGCCGCCGGGCGCGGACACCGCCGAGTCCCTCGCCCGAATGGTCGTACGCATCGGGACCGTTCATGTGCATGTGCCGCTCGTGCCGGTCGCGGGCGGCTTCGGCAATCCGACGGATCTGACGCTCATCGTGCCTGTACCGGCGGAGGTCGAGCCGGGCCGGGTGGAGGTCCAGGTGGTCACGGCGACCGGCGCGGAATCCAACCGCTGCCGGATCGACGTCGCGGACGGCTGAAGGAACGGCCCGCAGGGCCCGTTCCGCGGCCCGCCCGGAGCGTGTTCACGATCCGGGCGACGATGCCGTGCCACCGCCGTATCAGCAGGCCCGGTTCATGAGGATTGGGCCCGGTTGCCGCCGATGGCCGCTGGTTGAACCCTCACCGAATCTCGTGCGTACCTCTCGCCGACACCACCCGTGTGCCGGAGAATCGGAGCCGCGGGGGCCGGCGATGAAGGGCGGACGGCATGGCTCATGGAGCACGCGTTGACCGGAGTCGTACGGGCGGGCTGGGCGAGCCCGTTCCGACATGGAGGGATTCCGCTTCCCGCTATGCCCTGCTCCCGTTGCGCATCTTTCTCGGTGTCACCTTCATCTACGCCGGGGTGGACAAGCTGACCGACTCGGCCTTCCTCGCCAACAGCGGCAACGGCTCGGTCGGCGACCTGATGCGGTCCGTACGGGACGGGGCGGCCATCCCCGCCATGGTCGACCTGGCCCTGAAGAGCCCGACGAACTTCGGCTACGCGATCGCCATCGGGGAGATCGCGGTCGGCGTCGGCACGCTCATCGGCCTCCTCGCCCGGCTCGCGGCCTTCGGCGGTGTGCTGATCTCGCTGAGCCTGTGGCTCACCGTGAGCTGGCAGACCCACCCGTACTACTACGGCAACGACCTCATCTACATGATGGCGTGGGTCCCGCTGATCTTCGCCGGTGCGCCGATGCTCTCCCTCGATTCCAGACTGGGCTCGCGCCGTACGCGCTACGGCACTCAGCTCTACGGATAGCAGCCGGCTCCAGGGACGACCGGCCGCGACGGTCGCAGCAGCCGTCCTCCGCGCGGCTGTCGCCGAACCGGCCTCCGCCGGGGTGCCGCAACCCGCCTCCGCGCGGCTGTCGCTGAGACCTCGCGCGGGGTGCCGCCGAGTCTTCGCGCGGGGTGCCTCCGAGACCTCGCGCGGCTGCCGCCGCACCCGCCTCCGCGTGGCCGCGGCCGCCCGCGCGGGAACCACCGCGGCGCGGTTCGCATCCCCGAGGGCATGGAGCGACCCTCGGAATCCGCCGGCGCCGCCGGGTGCCTCGTCGCCGCCGCCGGGGCCGCGGCCGGGTTCTTCACCTGGCTGCGCATCGCCCGCCCCGGCCTCTCCGGCGCCTTCGAGGGCGAGCGGGACTGGAGCCTGCTCCATGTCGAGCTGCCGGCCCTGGTGTTCGGCTTTCCGGCCGCGGCCCTCGCCGCCTGGGGCCTGGTGCACCTCGCGCTGCGCGGCCGGGCGCCGCGGAGCGTGCGCGCGCTCGCCGGGGTCCTCGTCGTGCTGGTCACTCTCGCGCTGCTGTGGTGGATCTGCGTCCCCTGGCTGGACACGAAGAGCGACACCCCCCTCTAGCACCGCCACCGGGGCAGCCCGTCCAGCCCCGCCGCCGGGATGCTTCCCTCACGCCCGCGACCGACGGCCCCCCCACCGACGGGTGTCCGACCCACCTCTGCAACATCGAGAAGCCGGACGATGTCTCTCGCGGCAGGGGGTTGCCCTCTCCGGACGGTCCGGCGCCGTCAAGCGTCACCGACGATCCGCGGCCCCGGGACGCAGGGCAGTGCCCCGTCCGGTGGCAGCGCAACGAGGCGAGGGCTTCCGGGAGATCGTGGGCTTCGACATCCGGAACACCCCGAACGGACCGGGCGCGTACCCGCAGTTCGGCGGACAGGTCCGCGCCGTGTGCCTGGACACGGACTGGGGGACTCCGACCAGTGGTACGTCCGCCACTACGGCGTCCGTCGGCCGCCCCGGCTGTGCGGGCCCGGCAATGAAGAACAACTCCGTTTCGCCGGGGGCGCGTTCACCCCGTCCGCCTCACTCCGCGGGACCGTTCCGGGGCGCTCCCGCACCGCTTCCGCGCCCCGCCCCATCGCCTCCGCGCCCGTCCCAGTCCTCGCCCCAGCCCCTGTCCCGGTTCCGGTCCCCGCCCCTGCGCCGTTCCGAGCCGCGCCGGATCGCCGACCGTACGACGCCCGTAGCGCCCGCGAGCGACAGCCCGCCGACCACCACGGGGATCAGCACCCAGGCCGGGACGGACCAGGCGCCCGTCGCGTCCAGCGCGAAGATCAGGCCGCCGGCCAGCAGGGCGAGTCCCGCTACCAGCTTGCCCGGTTCGAACTCATGGCGTCCCACGGCTCACCACCACCTGTCCCGCGCCCGTCTCCACCTTGAGGTCGAGCGTGCCGCGCGCCTTCCGTCCCTCCGCGGGCCGGACCGTCCTGTGCTCGTCGATACCCGGGGTGACGTCGACGTCCTCCCGCCGTTCGCCCGGAAGCCGCAGATCCCCGAGCCCGATCTCGACGTCCAGTTTCACCGTGGCGTCCTCCGGCACGACGATCCTGAGCTGGCCGGCGCCCACGCTCGCGCGCGTCGAGACGGTCTGCTTCCCGCCGAGCTTCACCTCCGACAGGTCCAGCGTGCCGACGCCCGTGCCCAGTTCGTACGCGGGCCGTACGGCGGAGGCCGTGGCGGGCTTCCACTCCGTACGAGCCCAGTCCGCCGTCACGCTCTTCGGCAGGGCCGCCGCGCAGGCGAGCAGCCCGGCGGTCAGCACCGCCAGGACGATCGTCCCGCCGCCCGCACGCCCGTAGAACGCGCCGACCACCAGGCCCAGTCCGAAGACGGCCAGTGCGCAGGCGAGTCCGATCTGCAGGCTGGTCCCCAGCGGTTCGGCGCCCCAGGAGGCGCCGATGCCGGTCGCGCACGCCGCAACCGCCAACAGGAACACCCAGCCGCCGATCCATGGACTGCGGCGCCGGGCGGGTCGGTGAACCGTTCCCCAGGCGGGGCGGGCGGCGGGCTCCTTGGTGTCCCACGACCGCCCGTCGTCCGGGCCCCACAGGTATCCGGTGCCCGTCGTGCCGGTCGTACCGTCCTTGGTGAGCGGGTCGCGCCACCAGGAGGGCGCGCCCGGCGTCGGCGGTGCCTGGGTCTCCGGGGGCGCACCCTTCTGACCGGTGACGGGAGTTGCCGCACCGGCGCCGCCCGCGCCGGTGGGGTCCGCGGGCCCCGCACCCGCCACCGTGTCCGCCGTGCCGGACTGCTGGCGCCGCTGCGACCAGCGGGCGCACCCGGCGAGAATGCCGAGCACCACCACCGAGAAGAACAGGCGGGTCGGGTGGCCGAGCGTCGCCAGCAGCAGACCGCAGCCCACCAGCGCGCACAGCACGGCGGCCAGCGCCTCGCCCTCCACGCGCCCGTAGAGCAGCCGTCTGGCCTCGTTCTCGTCCTCGCCCTCGCGCGGGATCAACAGCCAGGCGACGGCGTAGGCGATGAATCCGACGCCGCTCGCGAGCGCCAGCACGGCCAGCACGACACGGAAGATGACCGGATCGATGTCGTACGTCCGGCCGAGCCCACCGCACACCCCGGCGATCACCTTGCTGTCGCGGCTGCGCCGCGGCGGCGGCGCGTGGTTGGGGTCCGCGCCCGTCCGGTTCGTGGTGGTGTGGTGGTCGGTCATGACTCCATGGTGACGGCCCCGTGACCCTGAGGGCATCGGGCTCGACCCTGGTACGACCCTGAGATGTCCCCGGTGGGGACGCGGCAGGTGAACGCCGATATCGTGGCGGGTCCATGGCAGTGTCGGGTCCATGGCAGGCGGGGGAGCAAGGGGAGCTAAGAGGTGTCTTACGACACGGGGAGGGACGAGGGACGGCTCGTCGCAAGCCGCTACCGTCTGCTCGAACGGATCGGCCGCGGGGGCATGGGCACGGTCTGGCGGGCGGAGGACGAACTGCTGGGCCGTCATGTTGCCCTGAAGAAACTGCACGTACCGCCGCATCTGGCCGACGACGAGCGCCGGACGCTGTACGAGCGGACCCGGCGCGAGGCGCGCAGCGCGGCCCGGATCACGCACCAGAACGTGGTCGTGGTCCATGACGTCGTGGACGACGACGGGCTCCCCTGCATCGTGATGGAGCACGTGCCGTCGCGGACGCTCGGCGACGTGCTCAAGCAGGACGGTCCCGTGACGACGGACGAGGCGGCCAGGATCGGGCGCGGGATGATCGCGGCCCTGCGGGCCGCGCACGCCGCCGGAGTTCTCCACCGCGACGTCAAGCCGGGCAATGTGTTGCTGGGCGAGGACGGGCGGGTCGTGCTCACCGACTTCGGCATCGCCGTCGCCTCCGGCACCTCCACGCTGACCCGCACCGGCGAACTCGTCGGCTCGGTGGACTACGTCGCCCCCGAACGCGTCCGGGGCGGAACCCCGGGGCCCGCCTCCGACCTGTGGGCGCTGGGCGCGACGCTCTACCAGGCCCTTGAGGGGCGGCCGCCGTTCCGCAAGGACACCGCCATCGAGACGGCGTACTCGATCGCCGTCGACGCGCTGGATCCCCCGCGCAGCGCGGGCACCCTGACCCCGCTCATCGAGCACCTGCTGGCCAAGGACCCCGAGGCGCGGCCCACGGCGGACACCGTCGAGCTGCGGCTGCGCGACCACGCGGCGGAGGCGGACACCGCCTACGTGGACCGGGAGCAGTTCCCGGACGCGGCGGAGACCACCACCATGGGACGGCCGACCGGTCCGGGGACCGGCCAGGGGCACAGCGACGGCACTGGCCAGGGCTACGGCGCGGGCCACGTCACCGGAGGCCACAGCACCGGCGGCTACGGCAGCGGCCAGGGCGCCGCACCGGGACACGGTCAGGCGGGCGGGTACGGCCCGGCGGGCGGCTACGGCCCCGGCAGCGGCGCGACAGCCACCCCGCCCCCGTACCCCGGCCACTCCGGCGACACCCCTCCCGCGCCCATGCCGGTGCCCGCACCGCCGCGGCGCAAGGGAGCCCGTATCGCCGCCTGGACAGCGGTCGCCGTCGTCGTGGCCGCGGCTGCGGGCGGCTACGTCATGTGGCGCGGGGTGGGCGGGGATCCGGGTGCCTCGGCGGGCAACGGGCCCTCCAAGCCCACCAAGTCGCAGTCGCCGTCGAAGCCTGCCCCCAAGCCCTCGCCCCTGCCCGACGGATACCACCTCGTCGAGCACAAGGAGCACGGCGTCTCCGTCCCCGTCCCCGATGGTTGGACGCAGACGTACCCGAAGGACAGCGTCATCGGGTACGCCGATCCCTCCGGACGTGTCGGGATACGCATCAACGTCCTCGACTTCGCGACCTCCGACCCCCTCCAGCACTGGAAGGACGACGAGGCCAAGTCCCTGGAGGAGGGCAAGCTGCCCGACTACAGGCAACTGCGCATGCAGTCCACGTCCTTCCGGAACATGCCTGCCGCCATCTGGGAGTTCAGCTGGGCGGGGACCAACCGCAGGTACCGCGCGATCGATCTGGGCTTCGGCGAACCCGGGGAGAAGGAGTACGCCGTCTACCTGTCCGCTCCCGAGGAGGTCTGGGACGAGAACCGGGAGATCTTCGACGACGTGCGGAACAGCCTGAAGATCCTGGACTGACGGGTGGACGTACGGCCGCGTCGCCCGCGGGCAGCCGTACGGACGCAGCCACGTGTCGGAGACCGATGAATGTCCGGCCGTCGCGGAGTCTGAACTGGTACGAGGGGGACCGGTTCATTCGAGAGGCAGGACGTCATGACCCGCATCACGCTGACCACTTTTCTGTCCCTGGACGGGGTCATGCAGGGCCCCGGCGGTCCCGAGGAGGACACCAGCGGCGGCTTCGACCAGGGCGGCTGGCTGGTCCCGTACTACGACGAGGACATGGGCGGGTACGTCGACACCTGGTTCCGCCAGGCCGACGGCTTCCTCCTCGGCCGCAGGACGTACGAGATCTTCTCGGGCTACTGGCCGCAGGTGACCGACCCGGACAATGTCGTCGCGACGCAGCTCAACAGTCTTCCCAAGTACGTGGCCTCCACGACTCTGGAGAAAGCGGACTGGAACAACGCGACGGTGATCGGCGACGACGTCCCCGGGAAGATCGCCGAGCTGAAGAAGGAGCCCGGCCGGGAATTGCAGATCCACGGCAGCGGCGCCCTGGCCCGGTCCCTGATGGCACACGACCTGATCGACGAGTACCGGCTCTGGATCTTCCCCGTCGTCCTCGGCGAGGGGCTGCGCCTCTTCGCCGACGGCGCGCGCCCGAGCGCCATGAAGCTCAAGGAGGCGAGGACGACGAGCACCGGCGTGATGGTCCATGTCTACGAACCGGCGGGCAGGCCGACGTACGCCACGTTCTGACCGTACGGCCCGTTCCCAGCAGCACGGCACGGCACGGCACGGCACGGCACCGCACGGCACGGCACCGCACGGCTCGCAGCGCGTGAGCCGGGCCCGTACGACCCGTCCACGGGCGGCCTGGGGGACCGATCAGGGTCGACCCTGATGCCCGCCGTGGTCCGCCCGTGTGACGATCGGGGCATGACCGCCGCTGCCCGCGCCGGAGGCCCCTTCGCCCCGGCGCCCGACGCCCCCGAGGAACCGGCCCCGCGCAAGCTCTACCGCAGCGCGGACGGCCGGATGGTGGGCGGCGTGGCGCGCGGTCTGGCGGGCCACCTCGGCCTGCCGGTCTCGTGGGTCCGGATCGTCTTCCTGGCGCTGCTGCTGCTCGACGGGCTGGGGGCGCTGCTGTACGCGGGGTTCTGGTTCGCCGTACCGCTGGGCGTCGGCGGCGTCCAGGCCCGGCCCGCCGAGACGGCGGGCCCCGACGGCCGCCGACGGATCTTCGCCAGGAAGCCGGACAAGGGGCAGATCTTCGCCCTGCTGGCCCTCCTCGCCGGTATGGCGATCTTCGTCGACAGCATCCAGCTCGGCCGGGCGGCCAACGCCTACATCTGGCCGGTCCTGCTGATCGCCGCCGGTGTCGCGCTCGTCTGGCGCCAGGCCGACAACGCCCGCCGCGGGCGCTGGATGGCGGTCGGCCGCAGCAAGCGGGTCCAGGCCGTGGCCCGCAGCGCGGCCGGGGTGGTGCTGGTCTGCCTCGGCGTCACCGGGTTCATCGTGCTCCGCGGCTCGGCTCACCAGCTCGGCACCGTGCTGACCGCCGCGCTCGCCGTGCTGGTCGGCGTCATCCTCCTCGCGGGCCCCTACCTGGTACGGATGACGCAGGACCTCTCCGAGGAGCGGCTGATGCGCATCCGGGCCCAGGAGCGTGCCGAGGTCGCCGCCCACGTCCACGACTCCGTCCTGCACACGCTCACCCTGATCCAGCGCAACGCCGAGGACCCGAAGGAGGTCGCGCGGCTGGCCCGCGCCCAGGAGCGCGAGCTGCGCGCCTGGCTCTACAAGCCGGAGGGCACGGGCAAGGACGAGGACGCCGAACCGGAGACGTTGGCGGAAGCCGTGCGGCGGACGGCCGCCGAGGTCGAGGACCACCACGGCGTACCGGTCGAGGTCGTCTGCGTCGGTGACTGCCCGCTCGACGAGAAGCTGACGGCCCAGCTCCAGGCGGCGCGCGAGGCGACGGTCAACGCCGCGAAGTACGGTGGCGAGGGCGGGACCGTACAGGTCTACGCCGAGGTCGAAGGGCGTACGGTCTTCGTGTCCGTACGGGACCGGGGCCCCGGCTTCGACCTGGACGCCGTCCCGGAGGACCGGATGGGCGTCCGCGAATCGATCATCGGCAGAATGCAGCGCAACGGCGGGACCGCGCGCCTGCGTTCGGCGCCGGACGGGGGCACGGTAGTGGAGCTGGAAATGGAGAGGGCTTCGTGATGACGGAAGAGGCAGAGAGCCGGAACCGGAGCGAGGCCGAGGCCGAGGCCGGAGCCACTGGCGACGCGACCGGCCGCCGCGTACGGGTCGTGCTGGTCGACGACCACCGGATGTTCCGGACGGGCGTCCAGGCCGAGATCGGCCGCACGGACGAAACGGGTGTGGAGGTCGTCGGCGAGGCCGCGGACGTCGATCAGGCCGTCACCGTCATCACCGCGACCCGGCCGGAAGTCGTCCTCCTGGACGTCCACCTGCCGGGCGGCGGAGGCGTGGAGGTCCTGCGCCGCAGCGCCGCGATGATGGGCGACCCGGAGCAGCCGGTGCGCTTCCTCGCGCTCTCGGTCTCCGACGCCGCCGAGGACGTCATCGGCGTCATCCGCGGCGGCGCACGCGGCTACGTCACCAAGACCATCACCGGCACCGACCTGGTGAACGCGATCTTCCGCGTCGCGGACGGCGACGCGGTCTTCTCGCCGCGCCTGGCGGGCTTCGTCCTCGACGCCTTCGCCTCGACGGACGCCCCGCCGGTCGACGAGGACCTGGACCGCCTCACCCAGCGCGAGCGCGAGGTGCTCCGCCTGATCGCGCGGGGCTACGCGTACAAGGAGATCGCCAAGCAGCTCTTCATCTCGGTGAAGACGGTCGAGTCGCATGTCTCGGCGGTCCTGCGCAAGCTCCAGCTCAGCAACCGCCACGAGCTGACGCGCTGGGCGACGGCCCGCCGGCTGGTCTGACGCCCTCATCCCACCGGCCCGGCCGGGAGCTTGAGGGCGAACCACACGGTCTTGCCGATGCCGCACGCCCGCGGATGAGCACCCCACTCGTCCGCGAGCGCGGCGACGAGCGCCAGACCGCGCCCGCCCTCGTCCTCGGGCGACGCGGTACGGGGCTTGGGCAGCTCGCCGCTCGCGTCGGAGACCTCGACGCGCAGGACGCCGTCCCGCAGGATGCAGCGCGCCCGCATCTCCCGGCCGGGTGAAACACGGGCGTGCGCACGGGCGTTGGTCATCAGCTCGCTCAGCAGCAGCACGGCCGTCTCGGCCGTGTCGTCCGGGACCTTCCACGAGCGCGCCTGCTCCCGCAACAGCTCCCGGGAGCGGCCCACACTGCGGGAGTGGCGGGGGAGCCGCCATTCAATGTCCTTCGGTGATGGGGGAGTTCCGTCGACCATGGCTCAAACAGTGCTGGTCACCGCGTAGCCTCGGGAGTAACGGCGCGGGTACGGACGGTGGTGTACCCCGCGTGCACCGGGGAGAGGCGGGGTGCGATGACGACTGGGAACTCGTCCCAGCCGCCCATGGCTTGGCGCTACTGCGGCAACCAGCTGAAGCTGTGGCGCACACGAGCGGGCGTGACTCGCGAGGAGTTGGGCCGCGAGGCGGGCTATACGTACGAGGCCGTCAAGTCGATGGAGCAGGGGCGCAGAAAGCCGACGTTGCGCGTGCTTGAGGTTGCGGATCAGATGTGTGCCGCGCAGGGGTTGTTGATTGCTGCGCAGGACTATCTGAAGCCGGACAGATTCCCTTCCTACTCGCAGGACTACATGCGGTACGAGGCCGATGCGATTGCTCTCAGCTGGTACGAGTCTCAGCTCATTCCTGGGCTGCTTCAGACTCCGGTGTACGCACGGGCCCTGATGAATGGCCACTGCCCGCCGCTCGATGACGAGACGATCGAGGAAAGGGTGGCGGCACGACTGGAACGCCAGAGCATGCTGGAGAAACAGACCAAGGGTTTCAACTTCGTCATCGAAGAAACCGCTCTGCGCCGCAGGATCACGGGTGCCGATGCTCACGTGCAGCAAATGAGGTACTTGGTATCCATTGGGGAGCAACGCAATGTGACTCTCCAAGTCATGTCCACTGATCAGGGCTACCACCCAGGGCTCATGGGCCCGTTCGTCGTGCTGGAGACGCCAGAGCACGACCATCTTGCCTATGAAGAGGGACAGTCGATGGGTGCGCTTTATGCCGACCCGGAGAAGGTGAGCGTCATCCGGCGGCGCCATGACATGATCCTGCGGCGGGCCCTCAGCCCTGAGGAGTCGGTGCGATTCATCGGGAACTTGGCGGAGGGGACATGAGATACGGGCTGGCATGGTTCAAGTCCAGCTACAGCAACTCCGAGGGTGGCGCCTGCATTGAGGTTGCCGTCTCCTGGCGGAAGTCCAGTCACAGTGACGCCGAAGGCGGCGCCTGCGTCGAGATGGCAACCTGCCCCGGAACCGTGCACGTTCGGGACTCCAAGGACACCTCCGGCCCCCAGTTGGCCTTCACGCCCGCCGCCTGGGCCGAGTTCGTCGGGTTCGCGGCGCGGCAGCCCGTCCCGTAGACGGGCCCGAATGCACCGGTGCCCCGGCGCGGGCACGGCACGTGGAAGGTGCCGTGACCGGCCGGGGCACTGGCCCGGGTGGGGCTGTCACACGTAGGTGTAGCCGCCGGGGACGGTGGCGCTGCCACCGGGGGTGGTGACCACGACAGCCGCGTTTCCGGCCACACCAGCCGGCGTGATGCCGATCAGCGTCGTTCCTGACGGGTGGACGAAGAGGACGGTGGCCGCGTTGCCGCCGACCGTGACGCTCGCACCGGTCAGGTTGGAGCCGCTGATGACGAAGGTCGTGCCGCCCGCGGTGCTCCCGGTGGCCGGGGTGATGGAGGCGGCGACGGGCGCGACCGGCGCGGTGTAGGTGAAGCCGCCGGGCACCGAGGTCGTACCGCCCGGACCCGTGACGACGACGGGCTGGTTGCCCGCCGTGCCGGCCGGGGAGATGCCGGTCAGCACCGTGCCGGAGCCGTTGACGACCACACCGGTGGCCGGGTTGCCGCCGATGGTGACGGACGCCCCGGTCAGGTTGGTACCCAGAATGGTGAACGGGGTGCCACCCGCGGCGGGCCCGGAGGCCGGGAGGATGGCCGCCGCGACCGGAGGCAGCGGGGTGATCGTCGTGTAGACGAACGGGAACGGGTTGCTGCTGCCGCTCGGGGTGACGACCACAACGGGGGCCAGTCCCGGAGTCACGCCCGCGGGCACGACCGCAGTGAGCAGGAAGCCGGGGATGATCGAGGTGACCCCGGTCGCCGGGACACCGCCGACGGTGACCGAAGTGGGGCTGTTCAGATTGAAGCCGACGAGGAAGATGATCTCCCCCGCGCCACCCTGGGCCGGTGCGACGGCCAGGAGGGTGGGCCCGAGGACGGGGAACCCCGGAAACGGCGGAAGCGGCGGAAGGGGCGGGAAGGGGAATGCGAGTTGGTTCTGTGCCGATGACTGCATGGCGAATTGCCTCCAACTGGCGGGGCTCAAACGGCAATTGGCCGCGCGCCCCGCATCCGAGAGTGGGTCGTGCTTTTCACGCTAAGCAGGACCCCGCGTCAATGGGAGGCGTGAATTCACTCCGACGAGGCATTCGGTAAACAGTGCGACTATACGAAGACGAGCTGCTGAGGAAAGGCGTCCCACCCGCGTACGCCGTGCCGCTCCCCAAGTCCGGTGCAGGTATCCCTGATACCAACCGGGCCTTATCGCCGGAAAGTTGAGGCCAAGGGCTGAATTGCGGGTCAATTGTGTCGGCCGATTCCCGTCAGCTTCCCGTCGGCGCGACTGCCGGAGCCGCCGCACCAGGATGTGGGACCGCCTGTCCCCGGAGGCGGTCGCCGCATCACGAGCCTGCGGGCCCCTGCGCCGAGCCGGTCGACCGCCTACGCCGGGCGCGTGGCGCCCGAGAACGGCATCTGGTCGATCGGGGCGATGCGCACCGGGGCGCCCGGGCGGGGGGCGTGGATCATCTGGCCGCCACCGATGTAGAGGCCGACGTGGCTGACGCCCGAGTAGAAGAACACCAGGTCGCCGGGCGCGAGTTGGTTGCGTGTGACGCGCTGTCCGGAGTTGATCTGGGTGTAGGTGGTGCGGGGGAGGGAGACCCCGGCGGCTCTCCAGGCGGCCTGGGTGAGTCCCGAGCAGTCGAAGCCGCCGGGACCTGTGGCGCCCCAGACATAGGGCTTGCCGAGCGCGCTCTGCGCGAAGGCGACCGCCTGGGCGGCGCGGGCGTTCGGCGCGCGGACCGGGCCGCGGGAGACGGCGCGGCCGGCGCGGCCGGCCGTGGCGGCGCCGGCCGCGGAGTGCCCGTCCTGGTCGAGGATCTCCGCGCGCTGCGCTGCCGTCAGCCGGTCCAGCAGCCGCTCCGCCGCGCGGAGTTTGCCGTGTGCGGTCCGCTTGTGGCCGAGCAACGTGGCCTGCTGGTCCTTCAGTTCGCCCAGTTTTCCGGCGGCCTCGCTCCGTACCTGCTCGATGGCGCGGATCTGGTGCCGGATGCCGGAGACGGCCGTCGCCTGGCGGCTGCCGGCCCGCTCGACGGCGGCGGCGCGGTCCAGGTAGTCGCCGGGGGAGGAGGAGAGGGCGAGCTGGAGTGCCGGGTCGATGCCGCCGGAACGGTACTGGGAGGTGGCGATCGAGCCGAGTGCGTTGCGCGAAGCACTCAGCTTCTCGGTGCGGCGGGCCGCCTCGTCGCGGAGGCGCTCCAGGGACCGCTGCGCGGCGAGGGTCTGCTCCTTCGCGCCGTTGTACTTCTCGGTGGCGACCTCGGCTTCGTGGTGCAGCCGGTCGACCTTCTCCTTCACCTGGGCCGGGGTGGGGGCCGGGTCCGCGTGGGCGGCTCCTTCGAGGGCGGTGGCGCCCGCCGCGCCCGCGAGGGCGAACGTCGCGGCCGTACGGACGGCGGTGCTGCCCGTGAGCGAGCCGATGAACGATCGCTGCCTGGGCTTCCTGTGCGAGGCCACGGCGGCCGTCACTTCCTTCCCCTGGTCTCCGGTGGCCTTGCGGAGGGGCCCGTTCCGGGGTGCCGTACGGGCACCTAGGGGGAGGACGGTAATCCGCTTCGTCCCCGCCATGAGCCGGGATGACCGGGACTGAAACGTTTCGGTACGGCACTGATCGTACGGACCGGGTGATTTCCGCACGCTCTGGCCGTTCGCGCTACTCGCATGACCGAAGCGGCAATTGAGGCCCACCTGAGTGGAAGCGGCTGCTATGGGCCCGGCTAGGCTCCGCGCATGGACATAGCCATCAATGTCTTTGTCGGCCTGCACATCATCGGTATCGCCGCCCTGCTCGGCGGCTTCCTGAACCAGATGAAGGCGATGGGCGAAGGGACCGCGCGCTTCACCCCGGGCATGCTGCACGGCGCGCTGACCATGCTCGTCACCGGCGTCGCGCTCGTGGGGCTGAATCAGGCCGACGACCAGACGGTCAACAACGTCAAGATCGGCGTGAAGCTCGCCGTCCTCGTCGTCATCCTCGGCCTGGTCTATGTGAAGCGGGACGAGGAGAAGGTCGAGAAGGGAGCCTTCGGCGCCGTCGGCCTGCTCACCCTGGCCAACATCTTCATCGCCGTTCTCTGGACCTGACGGCTTCCGGGCGGGCGCGCTCATCTCTCGCGGACACCGCGCAGCCCCCCGGCCGCGCGGTGCCTGACGTACGGGCACGGACCGCCCCCACCGAAGGGGGGCGGTCCGTGCCCGGCCCCGACCGGCGCCCGGCGAGGGGCGCCCGTCAGGGAGAACACTGCGGCTACGCGGGCCGGACGCTGCCGTAGATCGGCATGTACGTGATGGCCTCGGTGCGGACGTTCGCACCCGGCTTCGGCGCGTGGATCATCTTCCCGCCGCCGATGTAGATGCCCACGTGGCTGATGTCGTCGTAGAAGAAGACGAGGTCGCCCGGCTTGAGGTCCTCGGTGGCCACGCGCTTGCCGACCTTCACCTGGTCCCAGGTGGTGCGCGGCAGCGAGACCCCGGCGGCCTTCCAGGCACCCAGGGTCAGCCCCGAGCAGTCGAAGGAGTTCGGGCCCGTCGCCCCCCACACGTACGGCTTGCCGATCTGGGCACGCGCGAAGGCGAGCGCCTTCTCGGCCTTGGCCGCGTAGGAGCCGGAGCCCTCGGTCCGGCCGGAGCCCTGGTCGGCCTCCTCCTGGCGCTGCTTCTCGGCCTGCTGCCGGGCCAGTTCCTCCGCCTCGCGCTCGGCCTCGGCCTTCTTCCTGCGCTCGATCGCCGCCAGCCGGGCCTTCTCCTCGGCCGTCAGCTTCGACAGCAGCTCACGCGCGCCCGACAGCTTGCGCTGTACCGACTCCTTGGTCGTACGGAGCTGCTGCTGCGACTCGGACAGGCCCGCCAGGCTCTCGGTGGCCTCGGCGCGCTTCTTCGACGCGGCCCGCTGCTGGGTCTCGAAGTCCTCGACCGCCTGCTTCTGCCGCCCGGTCATCCGGGACATCAGATGGTCCTGGTCGAAGTAGCTCTGCGGGTCGTCGGCGAGCATCATCGTGGCGGTGGAGGCCATGCCGCCGTTGCGGTACTGGGTGGCGGCATAGCTTCCGAGCAGCCGCCGCGCCTCGTTCAGCTTCTCCGTGCGCTTGGCGACGTCGTCGAGCAGCCGGTCCACTTTGGAACGCTCCTCATCGGTGCGCTCCTTGGCCTGGTTGTACTTCTGCGTGGCGCTGCCGGCCTGCCGGTAGAGCTCGTCCACCTTCTTCTGGACTTCTTCGATGCCCTGCTTCGGCTCGCCCGGAGCGGCCTGCGCACTCTGCGACAGCAGGCTGACCGATGCGAGGGCCGCGGTCGTCAGCCCGACGGTCGCCCGGCCCGAGCCGGGTGACGTGAGGCCACGTGTCCGCGGTTTGCGGTGCGACGCCAAGGCGCGCGTCTCCTTCCGTGGACCGCTTACCGGGTTAGCTGTCGGGTTCGGGCGATCGGAAGGCTGCCCTACGGCTCCGCACGGACGGGCTGCATATGCACGTGCGGGGGCCGATTCACCCCGGTGGGACGTGTGGGTCCCCGGTTCCGGATGCCGTCGGGACGTCGTTCGGACACCCGCCGGGCAGAGCCGGATTCAGCGGAGGCTGCCCGTGCCGACGCGGTCGTCGACGGGGGGTGCGAGCCGCCTGAGCGAGCACGGTAGCCAACGTGTGGGGTACCTGTGAAGGCTGATGTTCGATATGCCCGAAACCTTTTCGTGACCAATCCGGGGCGCGATCGTTCGGAACCGGATCGGGGGCTCGTCCGTCCGAGGACCGGGAACCGGCGTGGGCTGTCAGTCGGGCGGCCTAGACTCGGGGAGCGATGAGCAGCCTCTTTGACGACAACTTTCTGGCGGGCTTCCAGCACCCGGGCCCGGGTCCCTCCGCCCATGCGGGGCGCACCGGTGAGGAGCACCCGCCTCCGCCGCCCGAGGAGGGCGGTGGCGAGGACATCCCTGCCGGTCTCTTCGGCGGGAACTTCGACGCCTCCGCGGACGAGGACGCCCGCGACCGGTACTACCGCAACGGCGCGCACCGCCCCGCCGTGGACACCGCCGCGCTGCTCCAGGGGCTGAACGAGGAGCAGCGCTCCGCCGTCGTCCACAGCGGCTCCCCGCTGCTCATCGTCGCCGGGGCCGGCTCGGGCAAGACCCGGGTGCTCACCCACCGCATCGCCTATCTGCTGGGCGCCCGGCAGGTGCACCCCGGCCAGATCCTCGCGATCACCTTCACCAACAAGGCCGCGGGCGAGATGAAGGAGCGCGTCGAGGAACTCGTCGGCCCGCGCGCCAAGGCGATGTGGGTGTCCACCTTCCACAGCGCCTGCGTCCGCATCCTGCGCCGCGAGAGCAAGAAGCTCGGCTTCACCTCCAGCTTCTCGATCTACGACGCGGCCGACTCCAAGCGCCTGATGTCCCTGGTCTGCCGCGACCTCGACCTCGACCCGAAGCGCTATCCGCCGAAGTCCTTCAGCGCGAAGATCTCCAACCTCAAGAACGAGCTGATCGACGAGGAGGACTTCGCGGGCCAGGCGTCCGACGCATTTGAGAAGACCCTCGCCGAGGCGTACACGCTCTACCAGTCGCGGCTGCGCGAGGCCAACGCGCTGGACTTCGACGACATCATCATGACCACCGTCCATCTGCTCCAGGCGTTCCCGGACGTCGCCGAGCACTACCGGCGGCGCTTCCGCCATGTGCTGGTGGACGAGTACCAGGACACCAACCACGCGCAGTACATGCTGGTGCGCGAACTCGTGGGCACCGAGGACACCGCGCCCGAGGACGGCGTGGGAGAACTGTGCGTCGTCGGTGACGCCGACCAGTCGATCTACGCCTTCCGCGGCGCCACGATCCGCAACATCCTCCAGTTCGAGGAGGACTACCCCGACGCGACGACGATCCTGCTGGAGCAGAACTACCGCTCCACGCAGACGATCCTGTCCGCCGCGAACGCGGTCATCGAGCGCAACGCCGACCGCCGCCCCAAGAACCTGTGGACCGAGGCCGGAGCCGGCTCGGCGATCACCGGCTACGTCGCCGACACCGAGCATGACGAGGCGCAGTTCGTCGCCGACGAGATAGACCGTCTGACGGACGAGGGCAAGGCCAGGGCGGGCGACGTCGCCGTCTTCTACCGCACCAACGCGCAGTCCCGTGTCTTCGAGGAGATCTTCATCCGGGTCGGCCTGCCGTACAAGGTCGTCGGCGGCGTCCGCTTCTACGAGCGCCGGGAGGTCCGCGACGTCCTCGCCTATCTGCGGGTGCTCGCCAACCCCGAGGACACCGTGCCGCTGCGCCGGATCCTCAACGTCCCCAAGCGCGGCATCGGCGACCGCGCGGAGGCGATGATCGAGGCGCTCGCGCTGCGCGAGAAGGTCTCCTTCGCCCAGGCGCTGCGCCGGGTGGACGAGGCCTACGGCATGGCCGCGCGCTCGGCCAACGCCGTCAAGCGGTTCAACACCCTGATGGAAGAGCTGCGGACGATCACCGAGTCCGGCGCCGGCCCGGCGACGATCCTCGAGGCCGTTCTGGAGCGCACGGGCTATCTGGCGGAACTCCAGGCGTCCACCGACCCGCAGGACGAGACGCGGATCGAGAACCTCCAGGAACTCGCCGCCGTGGCGCTGGAGTTCGAGCAGGACCGCACCGAGGAGACCCCGGGCACCCTCGCCGAGTTCCTCGAACGGGTCGCCCTGGTCGCCGACTCCGACCAGATCCCCGACGAGGACGAGGGCGAGGAGGGCACCGGCGTCATCACGCTGATGACCCTGCACACCGCCAAGGGCCTGGAATTCCCGGTCGTCTTCCTGACGGGCATGGAGGACGGCGTCTTCCCGCACATGCGCGCGCTCGGCGACACCAAGGAGCTGGAGGAGGAGCGGCGCCTCGCGTACGTCGGCATCACACGCGCCCGCGAGCGGCTGTATCTGACGCGCTCGACGCTGCGCAGCGCATGGGGCCAGCCGTCGTTCAACCCGCCTTCCCGCTTCCTGGAGGAGATCCCCCCGACGTATGTGGAGTGGCGTCGTACGGGCGGCTCGACACCGTCGGCCTCGGCGGCGGCCGGGGTGGGCGGCGCGCTGTCGAGCTCCTCGCGCTCCCGGCCCGGGCCGAGCGGCTTCGCCACGCGCAGGGCGACGGACCGGCCGGTGATCGCGCTGTCGGTCGGCGACCGCGTCACGCACGACCAGTTCGGACTGGGGACGGTGATGTCGGTGGTGGGCAGCGGACATGACGCCAAGGCGACGATCGACTTCGGGGACGAGAAGCCGAAGGTTCTGCTGCTGCGGTATGCGCCGGTGGAGAAGCTCTGAGAAGGCGTGATCCGGCCGCCGGCGTGGTGGGCCGCCCGGTCCGTACACGGTGCGGACCGGGCGGCGGCACCCCGTCGCCGGGCCGGCCTCGCGTTGTCAACAGCCGCCCGGTAGGTGCTGCGACTTCGGGGGCGGGGGATGTGGGGCGCGGGCTGCGGGCTGCGGGCTGCGGGCTGTGGGCTGTGGGTCGGCTCGCGGCAGCCGGGCATTCTCGTCACGCACGGCACCCTCGACACACGAGAGCGGGATCCGGTGCAACTCCCGCCCTGAACGGTGCGGTTGGGGTCCCGGGCCCTGCCACGGTGAACCGTCCCGGCGTTCCGCAACGCGCCTCGACCCGGTTCCCCCGGGATGCGTCGGAGGGGAGTGCGGCACGACTCGCCACCGGTGATCAGCCCTACCCGACCGCAACGGGCACAGGATGTCGGGCCCGGCACCGTGGTCCCTTCCTAATGTGATGGATCGGAAGGGAAGGAGGCAGGAGTGCTGGAGCGGCTGAATCAGGCCATGGACCACATCGAGTCGCATCTCGATCAGCGGATCGCGGTGTCCGAGCTGGCGCGGATCGCGGTGACGTCGGAGTACCACTTCCGGCGGATGTTCTCCGCGCTGGCGGGGATCCCGCTGTCGGAGTACATCCGTCGCCGGCGGCTGACCGTCGCGGGTGCCGAAGTGCTCGCCGGGGAGCGGACGTTGCTGGAGATCGCGGTGCGCTACGGCTACACCTCCGGTGAGGGGTTCGCGCGCGCGTTCCGCGCGGTGCACGGACTGGGTCCCGGCGAGGCCAGACGGACCGGCGCGGCTCTGCATTCCCAGCCACGGATGTCCTTCCGCCTCATCGTCGAAGGGAGCAGCAGCATGCGGTACCGGGTCGTGGACAAGGAGCAGTTCCGCGTGGTCGGCAAGAAGGCTCGTGTCCCGCTCGTCCACGAGGGGATGAACCCGGCGATCGCCGACTTCATCCGGAGCATCGATCAGGAGACGACAGGGCGTATCGCCGCACTGTCCGACCAGGAGCCGGAGGGGATCGTCTCCGTGAGCGACGATCTCGACCCGAGCCGGGCGGAGGGAACCGAACTCGACTACTACCACGGTGTGGTGACACGGTCCGCCGTGCCCGAGGATCTGGACGCGCTCACGGTGCCGGCGGGCACCTGGGCCGTCTTCGAGAGCTCCGGACCGTTCCCGCAGGCGTTGCAGTACCTGTGGCGGGATGTGTTCACACAGTGGTTCCCGTCGAATCCGTACCAGAGCCGGCCGGGGCCCGAGATCCTGCGCACCCGGCTGTCGGCGGACGGAGCCCAGGCGGATGCGGAGCTCTGGATCCCTGTGGAGCGCACAGCGGTCTGAGCGGGTGGAGTGGCGGTGTCCCGTACCCAGGACACCGCCACGCCGAAGCTGCCGGTCAGGACAGCGGAAGCGCCTGCGCCCGCGCTGACGTGCCACTCGCCAACGATCTGTGGGAGCGCACCCGTTGTCCCGTGGGTCAGGAGGCGGGCTTCAGATCGCCGATGACGCCGATCCTGAAGCCGAGCCAGGGATACGTGGCGTTGTAGAAGAAGTTGTCCTGAGGCTGCAGGCCGACCGCCGAGAGCCACATCTGATAGGCGGGCGCGTTGGCGGTCCCGCCGTGCAGCCGCCGCCAGACCCGCGCGGAGTTTCCGCCGGTCGGAGGCGGCGTGACGGTATCCGTCCACTCGACCGCGTTACCGCCCTGGTCGAGCGTGCCCCACGGCGAGACGGTCCTGGCCTGCCCGACCGTGCTCACGTTGCCCTGGTAGAGCTTGGCGTAGGCGACGGGGTCCACGCCGATCGGATTGACGGTCGTGCAGGCGACGGGCCCCGCCTGTGCCGGGCACCAGCTCGGTGCCGGCTGCCCGTCCGCGAGGTAGGTGGCCAGGGGCTGGGTCGCCGCGTTGGTGACATCGCCGGTGGTGGGGTTCAGCACCGACGGGCTGGGGGCGGTGGCGTCGCCGTCGCCGAAGACGCCCGCGTTGGTCGGGTACTTCCAATAGGAGTACGTGCCACCGCCGTTGGGGTCGAAGTAGGCGGACTTGATCCATTCGTTCTGGCTCGGCAGGACGAAACCGGAGTTCCGGGTCCGCGAGGGCGCCCGCCGCGCCATGTCGTACATCCCGCGCTCCGTCCGCGGGGACAGTTCCACCTCGTAGCGGACGTAGTCGAACTGGCCGTCGGAGTCCGCCCGTTCGGAGATCAGTCGGCCGTTGACCAGGGAGTTGACGAACCGCGCCGACCTGAGGAAGTTGGCGAACGCATACGGCTTGTCCGCCCACTCCGGATACCCCACGGCGTAGTGGCTTCCTGCGGCGGCGGAGGAGGAGAAGGTGATCTGGCCGTACTTGGGCCATGCCGAGGAGCTCTCCTCCTCGTCGTAGAGGTCGTGGGGGTCACTGCCGGTGGGATCGGCGGTGTTCAGGAATGCCACCCATTGCTCGACGGTGACTTCGAGCTGTCCGATCTCGTACGGATAGCTGACACCGCCGACCATCAGACACCCTTCCGAGTCCGAAGGAGCGTCCGCACACGACCGGTAGACGGCGTCCGTGAACGGGACGACGGCCACCGCCGGATTTCCGGGCGAGCCCACCTTGGCCGTCGTCACCGTGATGACCGACCCCTTGCCGGATGATGACGGATTGCCGGACCCGGGGAGCGACGGCTCGGCCGCGGCGGAACCGGCGACCGCGGACGGGGCCAGCAATGCGGCCGCCGCACAGACCGTCAGGGTCGCCCCGCTGATACGGCGTCGGCTGCTGCCGCGCCTGCGGCCGGACACGATGTGGGTGCGCATTGCCGGGCATCCCTTCCGCCATGACCACTCGCCCAGTGGCCGACAGGCAGCCGAGCGGCCCGACGATCACGGGCGCCGGGTGAGAACACGCTAGCCGTGCTGTTTACGCTCCGCATCCGCTGGACCGCGGAACGTGCTGACGCGGAGGAAGGGGAGGGGGAGGGTGCGCGCCTCGATGGGGCGAGCCCGGACGGACTGCGTCGGCGGGGTGGACTGTGCCGGACTGTGTCGGGCGGGGCCGGACGGTGCCGATGGGCCGGACTGTGTCGGCGGGGCCGGAAGGTGCCTTCGGGGCCGAAGGCCGGGAGGGCGGAGGGGCTGACGGCCCGTGGAGCCAGGGGCCCCGGGTGAATCAGGAGGGATCGAGGCCGTGGCTGCGGAGCCAGGGCAGCGGGTCGACGGCCGAGCCGCCGCCGGGGTGCACCTCGAAGTGCAGGTGTGGGCCCGTGGAGTTGCCCGAGTTGCCGGAGTAGGCGATCACGGTGCCCGCCTTCACCGTGCCGGACCGGATCTTGGTGCTGCTGAGGTGGCAGTACCAGGTCTCGGTGCCGTCGGGGGCGGTGACTATGGCCATGTTGCCGTAGGACATGTCCCACTGGGTGCGCACGGTGCCGTCGGTGGCGGCCATGACAGGGGTGCCGTAACTGACCGGGAAGTCGATGCCGGTGTGCACGGACATCCAGTTGATGCCCGCCTGGCCGTAGAACGCGCTGAGGCCGTCCTGCTCGACGGGGAGCGCGAACTTCGGCCGGAGCGCCTCCTTGCGCGCCGCCTCCGCCTCCTTGCGCTTCTTCTCCTCCAGCTGGCGCTGCTTGAGGTCGAGACGCTCCTGGGTGCGGCTGGCACGGTCGGCGAAGTCGTCGGCGTCCGCGGTGAGCGTCGCGAGCTGGCTGTCGAGCTTGCTGTTCGCCGCCGCCGGCTTCACGGACGACGGGTCCGGTGCGGCCTGCGTGCTCTTCGCCTCGTCGCTGCCGCCGCTGACGGAGGCCGCGGCGATCCCGGCGACACCCATCACGGCCACGGACGGTACGGCGACGGTGAGCATCGCGGAACGGCGGGCGGGCGTGCGGCGGCGGCCACGGGCGGCGGCGCTGCGGCGCTGGACCGGAACGGTGGCGACACCGTGCCCGCCCTGGATGCCGGCGGAACCGTGCCCGGCGTCGGGTGCGTCCCCGGAGTCGGCCGCGGAGCCGGTGTCCGCCGACGCGTCGCCGAAGTCGGCGTCCGCGTGGCCGGTTTCGGGTGACTCGTAGCCCTGCTCGTCCAACGCCTCGAAGACTGCGGTCCGTTCGGCCTCGGTGTCCTGCGGAGCGTCGTACGCCTCCTGGCCGACGTAGCCGGACTGGGCGTAGGGATCCTCGACGGCCGGGGCGAAGGCGGAGGTGTCCCAGGTGCCGGTGTGGGCGGTGGTGTCCCACTGGGTCGCGTCGTACTGGCCGGTGTCCTGCGGGCCTGTGTCCTGCGGGAAGTCCGGCTGGGTGAACTCCTGCGCACCGAAGTCCTGGCCGCTGAAGTCCTGCCCGCTGAAGTCCTGGCCGGGATTCTGCCCGCCGAAGTCGTACGAGCCCGTCGCCCAAGCGGTGGCGTCCTGACCCTGACCGGCGGTGTGGGCCTGACCGGCCGGACCCTGCTCGGCGGCGTGGAAGGCGTCGGCGTTCGCGTCGAGGGACTCGACGGGCGCGGGGCCGCTCTGGTGCGGAATGGCGCCGCCCCATGCGGAAGTGTCGTAACTGCCGGTCTCGTGCGAGGTGCCCGGATAGGTTCCGTACGCGTCGTAACCGTCGTAACTGCCCATCGGTACGCCCCATTGCGAGGTGTCGTACTGGCCCGAGTCGTAGGAACTCGTGTCGTACGTGCCCGTGGTGGAGTACGTGCCGGTGCCGGTGCCGGTGCCGGTGCCGGTGCCGGTGCCGGTGCCTGTGCCTGTGCCGTATGAGCCGGGCAGCGCGCCGAAGAGCGGATCGCTGTCGTCGTAGGCGGCGGTCAGGCTGTCGAAGGTGCCGGTGGAATAGCCGTCGTACCCGGCATAGCCGTTGAGGGCTCCTTGCTGGTCGTACGGGGCGTAATGCCCGTACGAGGCGTCGGGAGCATGAGCGGTCCGGGCGGAGCTGCCCGACGGGTGACGGTCGTTCACCACCAACTTCTCTTTCGCCTCGACAGCAGGAGCTGGGGGTCTGGGGACTCCCCCAGGGCGGTGCAAGTGCGGCGACTGTACCCGGCGGTATGCGGCGCCGACAATCTTCGGCAGGTTTCCGGCCCTCAAGGAACGGGCATTTGGCCGCCTTTCGGCGTCTGCGTACCGGAGCTTGGCCGGGCGTTCGAATATCGTTCGACGTCGATTCCCGGGGCGCGAGGTCTCGGCGCGGTGGAACCGGAGGCGCGGTGACGGTCGCGGAGCAACCGTCTTGTCCGGCCTGTCCGTTGCGTACCTCGCCGCTGTTCCATCCGGCTGCTGTGCGCCATGGGCGGGGAGCGGGGTTCACGGCGGGCGGAGAGCGGTGGGCCGGGCCCGCGGCGGCGGTGCGCGGTGTTCCACGGGCCGGGTCTGCGACGGCAGTACGTGGTGTGCGGCGGGCGCCGGGTCCGCGGCGGGCGGTGCGCGGTGTGCGGCAGGGTGGTCAGGCGACGGAGGCCGCCTCCGAGGCGCCGCCGGCCGAACCCGCCGCGTCCAGGGCCTCGCGGATGCCCGCCGCGACAGCGCCGTGCACCGGCAGCGCGAGATGTCCGATGCCACTGACTTGTACGTTCTGCGCGATGAGGTCCGGGTGGTGGACCTGTGCCGTCTCCAGCGGGGCCATCAGCTGGTCCAGATCGCTCCAGAAGCTGACGAAGTGCGTGGTGCATCCCTCGGCGGGCTCGGCCAGTTCCTGGATCACATCGGAGTCCGGGCGCATCTGGCGGACGATGGGGTGCGCGGACAGCAGCGGCACGGCCCGCGTGCCGGAGTGCGGCGTACCGAGTGTGACCAGGGAGCGGACGCGGACGTCCCCACCGAGGCGCTGGACGTAGTAGCGCGCGATCAGCCCGCCGAGGCTGTGTCCGACCACATCCACCTTGGAGTGGCCGGTCCGCTCGCAGACCTCCTCGATGTGCTTGCCGAGCAGGGAGGCCGCTGCGCGGATGTCGCAACTCAACGGCGAATAGTTGAGCGCTTCAACATGATCCCAGCCGTGCTGGCGCAGGGAGCGGCGCAGCAGGACGAAGACGGAGCGGTTGTCGATGAAGCCGTGCAGGAGCAGCACGGGCACGCGGGAGGCGCGCGGGGTGCCGTCGGTGGGCAGACGGGGCGTTTCGGCCGCCTCGGTCGCGGTTGCCGCACCGGGTGCAGCGGCCGCACCGGCCTCTGAGGGCCCCGTCCCGGGCGAGCCGGTGAGCTCGGCCGGCTGCGTGGGTGCGGGCACAGTGGGCGGGCTCTCCTGGATCACGCCCGTGGGGTAGAGCACCGCGTGCCCGGCGAGGATCGCCAGGTCAAGAGCCGTGGCCTTGATGAACGCGACCGAAGGGCGGAGAAGACTCGGAAGAAAGGGCAAGGCCCTCATGACCGACCTCCCGACCGGCACGTGAGGAGGACGGTGGCTCCGTCCCCCGTGTGCCCTCACGGAGAGCCCGATTGTGTGGGAGAGGCCGGTGCGGCTCGCCCCCGGCCTTTGGGCGGCTCTCCTGTAAAACGTGTCCCTGGTGTGATTTCCCCCTCGGCCGCCTCCGCAAAACTGCCCCGTGAGGGATGCTGGGGATAACGTTCGTTCACGCATGCGTGTGGTGACCCTGAGGTACATGGAGGCTGGGATGGGTGTGTCGGGTCCGATCCGCGTGGTTGTGGCCAAGCCGGGGCTCGACGGTCACGACCGTGGCGCCAAGGTCATCGCGCGGGCCCTGCGCGACGCGGGCATGGAAGTGATCTACACCGGTCTGCACCAGACCCCCGAGCAGATCGTCGACACGGCGATCCAGGAGGACGCGGACGCGATCGGCCTGTCCATCCTGTCCGGGGCGCACAACACGCTCTTCGCGAAGGTCCTGGAGCTGCTGAAGGAGCGCGAGGCGGACGACATCAAGGTCTTCGGCGGCGGCATCATCCCCGAGGACGACATCGCTCCGCTCAAGACACTCGGGGTCGCGGAGATCTTCACCCCCGGCACCACCACCACCGATGTCGTGGCCTGGGTCCGTGCCAACGTGCGAGAGCTCGCCGTGTAGCGCATCCTGGAATGCCGAGCCGTTCCCGGCGCTGCCGGAGCACGGCGGCCATGGCGCTTTCAGCGTGCTGGGTGCGTGCAAGCGCCGACCCGTCCGACTGTGCGGGCCTCGCGAAGCGCACATGATGCGTGAGCGTGGTGAGCGTGCCGGTGACGGCTCGCGGGCCACAGTGGTGGCCGTGGGTCGCGGTCATGGCTGGTGGCCGGTGGCGGGCCCGAGGGCCGCGGGGGACCGAGGGATCTCGGAGCCCGCCTCCCCAGCGGAGCGAGCCTCCTCGACGGAGAGCCAGCCTCCTCCCCGGCGGAGCGAGCCTCCTCGACGGAGAGCCAGCCTCCTCGACGGAGACCAGCCTCGCCGGTGGGGCCCGTTTCCTAGGCCGAGCCCCGTCTCTCCGGTAGAGCCCCGTCTCTTCGGTGGGCCCCGTCTCCTCGACGGAGCCCACTCTCCGGTGGAGCCCGGCGGCCCGATGGAATCGACGGGCTTCCCGTGGAGGGAGCCGACGCCTTCCCGTACGGCTTTCCCGATCACTCCTCGTCCGCGGAGCCGTCCGCTTGCCCGGGCCGTTCCGTGTTCTGGGAGCTCTCCGCTTTCCCGGAGCCTTCCGCGTTTCCGAAGTCCTCGGTGTTCGTCCGGGACGTTCCTGCGTCCCCGGAGCTTTCCGCGCCCGCCGCGGCATCGCCCTCGAGCTCCCGGTGCATGGCGGCGCGGAGCCGCAGGGTGCCGACGAGCCGCTGGAACGCCTCGGACCAGTAGCCGCCCGCACCAGGGGAGGCGCCCTCCGTCTCGTCCGGTGTCGCCGTCAGCAACTCCAGGCGGTCGGCCTGATCCGGGTCCAGGCAGCGCTCGGCGAGGCCCATCACGCCGCTGAAACTCCAGGGGTAACTGCCCGCGTCCCGGGCGATGTCGAGCGCGTCCACCACCGCCCCGCCGAGCGGCGCGGCCCACGGCACCGCGCACACGCCGAGGAGCTGGAAGGCCTCCGAGAGGCCGTGCGCCGCGATGAACTCGGCGACCCAGGCGGCCCGTTCGCCCCGGTCGAGTGCGGCGAGCAACTTGGCCCGTTCGCCGAGGGAGGCAGCGGCGGCGGTCGGCCCGGTGGTCGCGCCGGGCGCGCCCAGCAGCGCCCGCGACCACCCCCGGTCGCGCTGTCGCACCGCCGCGCGGCACCACGCGGCGTGCAGGTCGGCCTGCCAGTCCTCGGTGACTGGCAGCGCCACGATCTCCGCGGGGGTGAGGCCGCCGAGTCTCTCCTGCCAGCAGGACAGCGGTGCGGCCTCCAGGAGCTGACCGAGCCACCAGGCACGCTCGCCGCACCCCGTCGGTGGCTTCGGCGTGACACCGTCCCGCTGCATCCCGGCGTCGCAGGCGCGCGGTGGGTCGACCGCGACCCGAGCGGTGCGACCGCCACGGTCCAGGGCGACGCAGGCGGCGGCCCGTTCGGCCATGCGCACGGAGAGGGCGGACCCCGGCAGCGCCGAGAGCAGCTCGGCGGCTGTCGCCCGTACGTTGCGACTGCGGTCCGCCAGGGCCTGTTCGAGGAACGGCTCGTCGTCGGCGGAGAGCCCGGTGCGCAGCGAGTCGACGAACATCAGCCGGTCCTCGGCCCGTTCGCGCGCCCAGGTCGAGCCGAGGAGCGCGAGAGCGGCGGCAGGGTCGCGGCGGCGTAGCGCCGTCAGAAGGGCCACCCGTTCGGCGAACAGGCCCTCGTCCCAGATCTGTTGGATGTGCGGCACGCTGCCGTCGGATCCTTGGTCGTCGGACCCGGACCCGGACCCGGACCCTGGTCCCGGTACCGAGCCCGTCGTGGTCCCGCGGAGCGCGAACTTCCAGTCCGGGTTGAGCCGCGCCAGCCACAGGGCGCGGGGCCCGCCGAGGACGAGCGCCTCCTGACGCAGATCGGTACGGGACCTGGCGGCGTCGAGGAGCGCGGGCAGAAGCGCGTCCGGGGATCGATAGCCGCGCCGGTTCGCGGCGTTGAGCCACTGGGGGAGCAGCTCGGTGAGGTCGGGTGCGGTGCCGCGACGGCCTCCGCCGCTGCGGGATCCGGCGGTGCGGTCGGCCAGGAGCGAGGCGAGACGGCGACGGGCCGCGGCCGGCAGCGGCGGCCTCACGTCCTCCGGTGCCGGTGCGGGCCGTGTGCCCGCGGCGGCGGGCCGGAGGCCTGCCCGCCGCCGCACGGTGCTGAGCGCGGCACTGTCGAGCAACGCGGCCGCGGGCTCCCGCCCGGGCCGCGCCACGGCCGGGCTGCGTCGCTCCGTCCCCAGCAGCGCGGCACTGACGAGCGCCTCCCAGGAGGGGGCGGGGTGTTCGGTAAGCGTGGTCATGGGTCCCCCCGGGTTCGGTCTGTGTTCCGTCTGTCACGGGTGTCCGGTGCAGGCGCGGATGGCGAGGCTTCGTCCGTCCTTCCTGCGGGCCGCCACCCCGGCGCCGTCAGGGCGGGCGTCAGGGCGGGCGTCAGGGCGGCGTCACCCCTGCCGTCAGGTGTCGGTCGTGCACAGGAACCGTCTCCTCAAGCGGCAGTTCGGCCCCGGTGGCCCGCGAGGCCGTCACAGCGGGACCGCTTCCGGCACGTCGGCGGGCCACGCCGTCAGAGGCGTGAATCCGCGGTGTCCGCATTCGCCGAAGACGGTCAGCGGGGCGCCGCCCGAGAGGGCGGCGAGTTTCCACAGGCCCGTACGGTTCAGACAGCGGGCGTCGACCGGGAGGGCCTCGTCACCGGCCGCGTCGGCGAGCTGCCAGCCATGGGCCGCGGGTATCGGTACGACGTCCGACAGCAGCACCGGCCACGCGTCCAGCCAGGGGTCGTCCCGGACCGCGTCCCCGTAGGCCGTGAGGGCCGCGCCGACCGTGGCGCCCGGGGGCGGGCCGCCCGGCGCCGGTTGCGCCGGAGGGGCGAACTGTGCGCCCACGGCGGCGCGCAGAGGCCGGGCGCCCGGATAGAAGGCGAGGTCGGCGTCCAGCGCGAGCCCGGTGGGCAGGGCGAGTTCGGGGGCGCGTCCGGCCGCGCCGTACGAGAGCAGCAGGGCCGCTCGTCCCGACTCCTGTCCGCGGAGCCAGATCCGGCGCGTGGTCAGCGGGCCGTCCTCGCTGTCCCGCATCCCCAGCACCAGCCACCGGTCCCGCAGCACTCCGCCCCCGGCGGCCGGCAGGTCGGCCTTGTCCGTCGTCAGACCGACGCGCGAGCGGACGGTCGCCGCGAGAGGCTCGGGCAGCCGGGAGATCCCGAGGTAGCCCTCGTTCAGCAGGTGCAGCAGGGCGCACTCCTCCAGCAGCCGCCCGGGCCAGCCGTCGCCCGAGGCGGGGACGGCCCCCAACTCCCGTACGCGCGTCGCGAGTCCCGGTGCCTGGGCGTCCACCATGCGGGCCGATGTCTCGTCCCAGGCCGCATAGCCGGTGCGGTCGGCCCCCGCCAGTCCGCCGCGCAGCAGATCCGCCAGCCGCTGCTCCAGCTCGGACGCGCCCGCCGCGATCCGCTGCGCTCGGCGCTCCGCCCGCCGCGCCGCCGCTTCGGGGTCGGAACTCCGGCTGCTGTCGGCCCCCTTGGGCGCGGAATCGGCCTGGCGGGCGGCGCGCTCCCTCCGGCCTTCGAGCCATGTGGCCGCCCACTCCGGCGGCTGCTCGCCGTCCGGCACGGCCGAAGGGCCTTCGGACCACAGCAGCAGAAGCCCCAGCGCGTGCTTGCACGGGAACTTGCGGCTCGGGCAACTGCACTTGTACGCGGGCAGGGTCGCGGAGGACGGAGCGGCCTCCGCCTCATCGCCGCTCCCGCCGCGGACGGTGTGGATCGCCACCACCGTCCGGTACGGCTTCTTCCCGCTGCCCTTGCACAGCCCCCACACGGAGCCGTCCCCCGCCCCCGCGTCGGACCACGGCCCGAGCACGCCGAGCTTGCTTCCCGCGCTGCGTGAGGCGGAGTCAGGAGCCAGTGCCAGCACCTGGTCCGCCGTCCAGCGCTCCCCCATTCCAGTCATGGCCCGAAGCTACGACCCACCACTGACAAACACCCCTGACCTGCGGATCGTTGGGCCGGACCGGCCTGCTCCACCGCGGCGGTGACGCGTTGTCAGTGGCGTGGTGCACGGTTGATGGAACGTCATGCGCCAAGCGCAGCCATGCGAAGAGGGGGAGCCGTGACCGCGACTGTCACCGCCACGGAAACGAGCACCGGACCGACCGCCGGGACGAGCACCGGACCGAGCGCCGGCACGACCGGATCCACCACCGGCGGCCCGGCGCTCCGGCCGCACGCCGAGGACGCCTTCGCCGACGAGCTGAGGGCGCTCGCCGCCGCCGACGACCGCCCGCGCCCGGCCCGTTGGCTGCTGTCGCCGTGGGCCGTCTCGACCTATCTCCTCGGCGGCACGCTGCCGGACGGCACCGTGATCACACCCAAGTACGTCGGCCCGCGCCGCATCGTCGAGGTCGCCGTGACCACCCTGGCCACCGACCGCGCACTGCTCCTGCTCGGCGTCCCCGGCACGGCCAAGACCTGGGTGTCCGAGCATCTGGCCGCGGCCGTGAGCGGCGACTCGACGCTCCTCGTCCAAGGGACGGCGGGGACACCGGAAGAGGCCCTCCGCTACGGCTGGAACTACGCCGAGTTGCTGGCCAACGGCCCCAGCCGGGACGCACTCGTGCCCAGCCCCCTCATGCGGGCGATGGCGGAGGGTATGACCGCCCGCGTCGAGGAGCTGACCCGTATCCCGGCGGACGTTCAGGACTCGCTCATCACGGTGCTGTCGGAGAAGACCCTGCCGATCCCGGAGCTGGGCCAGGAGGTCCAGGCGGTGCGCGGGTTCAACGTCATCGCCACCGCCAACGACCGCGACCGCGGCGTCAACGAGCTGTCCAGCGCGCTGCGCCGCCGGTTCAACACGGTGGTGCTCCCGCTGCCCGCCACGCCCGAGGCGGAGCTGGAGATCGTCTCCCGCCGCGTCGACCAGATCGGCCGGTCCCTGGACCTTCCGGCCGCACCGGACGGAGCCGACGAGATCCGGCGCGTCGTCACGGTGTTCCGCGAGCTCCGCGACGGGGTGACCGCCGACGGCCGTACGAAGCTCAAGTCGCCCTCCGGCACGCTCTCGACCGCCGAGGCGATCTCCGTCGTCACGGGCGGCCTCGCACTGGCGGCACACTTCGGCGACGGCGTGCTCCGCGCGGGCGACGTGGCGGCGGGCATCCTGGGAGCCGTCGTCCGCGACCCGGCCGCCGATCGCGTCATCTGGCAGGAGTACCTGGAGACGGTCGCGCGCGAGCGCGAGGGCTGGAAGGACTTCTACCGCGCCTGCCGTGAGGTGTCGGAGTGACGGCCCGTACGGACGCGGTTGCGCGGACGGCGGCGGGCGCCCCGACGGGCGCCGCCGAACCCGCGGGTGATGGTGCGGCGACCCTTCCGTCCACGGGGGCGGCCGGGACGCCCCCGGCGCCGTCCGCGCCGCGGCTCACCGCGGTGGGGGCGGCGGACAGGGCTGTGGGCGCGCGCCCAGGCGCCGCTGGGGCCGCCGGTGCCGGGGTGAGGTCCGGGGCGCACGGGGGTGCGGACGGCGGCGGGCGCACCGTTCCGCCGACAGGAGGGAGCCCGAGTTCCGTGGCGGACAGTGCCGTTGAGCGATCGGACGAGCGCGATCCGGCCGCGGGGCGGGAATCCGGACCGGCGCCCGCCCGCAGCGCGGCAGCAGCGCGGGATTCCCGGGAGCCGCTGCTGCTGGGGGTGCGGCATCACGGACCCGGGTCCGCCCGGGCCGTGCGGGACGCCCTGGACCGGCACCGGCCGCGGGCCGTCCTCATCGAGGGCCCGCCCGAGGCGGACGCCCTCGTCGGGCTCGCCGCGGACCCTGACATGCGGCCGCCCGTCGCGCTGCTCGCGCACGTGACCGACAACCCGGCGCGCTCCGCGTTCTGGCCGCTCGCCGAGTTCTCGCCCGAGTGGGTGGCGATCCGCTGGGCTCTCGCCCATGGCGCACCGGTCCGCTTCATCGACCTCCCCGCGGCGCACACCCTCGCGATGAACGGCGACGGCGTGGGCTCCGGCCCCGACGACACCGGGCAGGAGGCAGGGGCCGAGGGCGACGGCGAGGACGCAGGCGGGGCCGAACCCGACACCGACGCCGCGCGGTTGCGCATCGATCCCCTCGGCGTACTCGCCGAGACCGCCGGATACGACGACCCCGAGCGCTGGTGGGAGGACGTCGTCGAGCACCGGGTGTCCCGTCGCACCCCGGCCGCGGACACCGGCCCCACGGGGAGTGCCGGCGTGTCACCGACGTCCGGGGAGGCGAAGGGTGTTGCCGGCACGGACGGAGACGGGAGCGCCGCCGTCTCCGGCGGGGACGGAGGTGCTGAGCAGGCCGGAGGGGCCGGCTCTTTGGCCGCCTTCCGGGCGCTCGCCGACGCCATGGGTGCCCTGCGAGGGGCCTACGGGGACGGCGGCCACGCGCGCGATGCCGTCCGTGAGGCCCATATGCGGCTGCGGATCCGGGAAGCGCGCCGCGAGTTCGGGGACGACTTCGCCGTCGTGTGCGGCGCCTGGCACGTACCCGCCCTGACCCGCCGCACCACCATGACCGCCGACCGGCAGCTCCTCAGGGGGCTGCCGAAGGTCAAGGCCGAGATGACCTGGGTCCCTTGGACCCACCGCAGACTGTCCAAGCACACGGGCTACGGCGCGGGCATCACCTCACCGGGCTGGTACGGGCATCTCTTCCAGGCCCCCGACCGCCCCGTCGAGCGCTGGATGACCAAGGTCGCGGGCTTCCTCAGGGACGAGGGCCGCTCCGTGTCGTCCGCGCACGTCATCGAGGCCGTACGGCTCGCCGGAGCCCTCGCCGCCATGCGCGGCCGCCCGCTCGCCGGTCTCGGCGAGACGACCGATGCGATCCTCGCGGTGATGTGCGAGGGATCGGATGTGCCGCTCGCGCTCGTCCGGGACCGGCTGATCGTCGGCGACGCACTCGGCGAGGTACCGGACGCGGCGCCCGCCGTCCCCCTGCAGCGCGATCTCACGCGTACACAGCGCTCGTTGCGGCTCAAGCCCGAGGCGGCGGAGCGTGAACTCGAACTCGACCTGCGCAAGGACACCGACGCCGGCCGCAGCCGTCTGCTCCACCGGCTGCGCATGCTGGGCATCGGATGGGGCGAGCCGGTCCGCTCGCGCGGCGCGCTCGGCACCTTCCGGGAGAGCTGGCGGCTGCGCTGGGAACCGGAGTTGTCGGTGCGGGTGGCCGAAGCCGGGGTATGGGGCACGACGGTGTCCGCCGCGGCCACGGCCAAGGCCGGGTCGGACGCGACCACGGCCGGATCGCTCGCCGACGTCACCGGGCTCGCCGAGCGCTGTCTGCTCGCCGGGCTGCCGGAGGCCCTCCCGGTCGTCATGCGCGTACTCGCCGACCGGGCCGCCCTCGACGCGGACGTCGGCCATCTCGCCCACGCCCTGCCCGCGTTGGTCCGCTCGGTGCGATACGGCGATGTGCGCGGCACGGACGGAGCGGCCCTGACCGAGGTGGCCACGGGCCTGGCCGAACGCATCTTCGTCGGCCTCCCGCCGGCCTGCGCCGGGCTCGACGCGGACGGCGCAGCCGAGATGCGCGGACATCTCGACTCCGTCCACACCGCGGTCGGCCTCCTGGCGGAGTCGGCCGGCCGGCCCGCCGGTGGCACGGACGGAGGCGGCTCCCCCGAACCCGCACTGCGGCAGCGGTGGGCCGCCGTGCTGCGCGGCCTCTCCGCCCGGGACGGTGTGGCCGGGGTGATACGGGGCCGGGCAGCGCGGCTGCTGCTGGACGACGGACGCCTCGGGGAGGGAGAGGCGGCGCGCCTCATGAGCCTCGCGCTGTCGCAGGGCACGGCCCCCGCCCAGGCTGCGGCGTGGATCGAGGGGTTCGTCGGCGGGGGAGCGGGCAGCGGCATGCTGCTGGTCCACGACGAGCGCCTGCTGGGGCTCGTCGACGCATGGCTCACCGGGGTCCCGGCCGACGCGTTCACGGACGTACTGCCGCTGCTGCGCCGGACGTTCGCCGCCTACGAGCCGGGCGTACGGCGCACGCTCGGTGAACTCGTCCGCCGCGGCCCCGCCCCGCCGGGAGCGGCGGGCTCCGGAACCGCGGGCGGACCCGGCGCGGAGGACTGGACCGTGCCGGGCTTCGGCCCCGGCCTCGACGCCGACCGCGCCGACGCCGTACTGCCGACGCTGCGGCTGCTGCTGGGACTGGACGACAACGACCTTGCGGGGGTGCCCGGATGAGCCACGACACAACGCCTGTTCAGCGACCGCCCGCCGGCGGGGACGGGTCACACGGCGCCGCTGCGGGCACCCTGTCCGCTCCGGCGCCGGGCCCGGCCGGCGGCCCGGGCACGTCCGGAGTGCCCGACGCCGCCGGGGAACGGTCGCGACGGTGGCGGCTGGTGCTCGGCGGCGGGGAGGCCGAAGGCGGCCTGTGCACGCTCGGTGGGCGGGACGCGGCGATGGACCGGACCCTGGACGCCCTCTACGGCCGCAGCGGACGCAAGCCGGGGACCGGCCGGGACAGCGGCAACCGGTCGGCGGGCCTCGGGGGTTCCGCGCCCCAAGTGGCGCGCTGGCTGGGGGACATCCGCACCTACTTCCCGTCCTCCGTCGTCCAGGTCATGCAGCGCGACGCCATCGACCGGCTCGGTCTGTCCTCCCTGCTCCTGGAACCGGAGATGCTGGAGGCCGTCGAGGCGGACGTCCATCTCGTCGGCACGCTGCTGTCCCTCAACAAGGCCATGCCCGAGGCCACCAAGGAGACGGCCCGCGCCGTCGTCCGCAAGGTGGTCGAGGACCTGGAGAAGCGGCTGGCGACCCGGACCCGGGCAACGCTCACCGGCGCGCTCGACCGGTCCGCCCGGACCAGCCGCCCCCGTCACCGGGACATCGCCTGGGACCGCACCATCCGGGCCAACCTCAAGAACTACCTCCCCGAGCACCGCACCGTCGTCCCCGAGCGGCTCATCGGCTACGGCCGGGCCGCGCAGGGCGTGAAGAAGGACGTGGTGCTCTGCATCGACCAGTCCGGTTCGATGGCCGCCTCCGTCGTCTACGCCTCGGTGTTCGGCGCGGTGCTGGCCTCGATGCGGTCCATCGCCACCCGCCTCGTCGTCTTCGACACCGCTGTCGTCGACCTCACCGATCAGCTCGACGACCCGGTGGACGTGCTGTTCGGCACCCAGCTGGGGGGCGGTACCGACATCAACCGGGCGCTGGCGTACTGCCAGTCGCAGATCACCCGGCCCGCGGACACCGTCGTCGTGCTCATCAGTGACCTCTACGAGGGCGGCATACGCGACGAGATGCTGAAGCGGGTCGCGGCGATGAAGGCGTCCGGCGTGCAGTTCGTGACGCTGCTCGCGCTGTCGGACGAGGGCGCGCCCGCGTACGACCGGGAGCACGCGGCGGCGCTCGGGGCTCTCGGCGCGCCCGCATTCGCCTGCAGGCCCGATCTCTTCCCGGAGGTGATGGCCGCGGCGATCGAGAAGCGGCCGCTTCCCGTGCCGGACACGGGCAGTTGAGCGCTGCTCCCGTCCCCTCCCCGTCCCTGCCCCTGTCCGGATCGGGGGCCGGGGGTGGGGCGGGCCCCCGTACGACGTCGAATCCTGCCGCGGCGCGCAACTCCTCCGCACCGCCGGAGCGCGCACGGCACCTCATGAGATCTGACGGTGCGGGCCTGGGCGTTCTGCCGGACGGGGGCGCGGGGTTGCCGCTGTGTGTCGGCCCGGTGGGTGGTTTTGAGCATGTGGGCGGGGCGGGGGTTGGCTGGGCTGGGTGTCCGGGGCACGGTTGTTGTGGGTTGCGCGTCGGACCTGCGCTGTGTCCCGTGTTCTCGGTGTGTCGTTGTGAGAATGCTTGATGTGAGGCACGCATTTTTGCGGAGGGTGCTGTCGGCGAACTCATCCGCTGCGGCCCGGCCCGCACGGTGGGGGTGCCGGAATTGATGGCGGGCAGGCGCGGGGTTGTCCGGTGCGGTGGGTGTCGGACGCGCGCGCGGAGGGGGCCTGGGGTAGTCGCTACGTGGCGGCCCGGTGGGTGGGTTTTGAGCATCGGGGGCGGGGCGGGGGTTGGCCGGGCTGGGTGCCCGGGGCACGGTTGTTGTGGGGGCGCGCGTCGCACCGGTGGCATGTCCCGCATTGTCGGGGGATGTTGTTTTCGGAGTGCTTGATCTGAGGCAAGCGTTTGTGCGCAGGGTGCCGAGGGGGATGGTCTGAGCCGTTCCGGCTTGCTCCGGCCTTGGCCGGTCACCGGCCTTCGCTCCGGTGCGGGCCTGTACCCGGTCCCGGTGGGCGCCGATGCTCGGCTTTGCGCCGTAGGCGCGAGACGAAACCCTCTGCCCGTTGGACGGCCCTGGCCCCGTCCGGCCGCCGTGCTTCGCGGTGCGTCAACTCGGCCGAGGCGAGGCACGCTTGGACGTTCGTCGTGGCACGCACCGCCCGCAGCACTGGCACCGCCCCGAAGCCCTCGCGCCCCCATGGCGCCGGACCTCGTCGCGTCGCATCGTGCCGCCTCGCGCCGAGCCGTCCCGCATGGCGCCGGACCTCGTCGTGCCGCCTCGCGCCGAGCCGTCCCGCATGGCGCCGGACCTCGTCGCGTCGCATCGTGCCGCCTCGCGCCGAGGCGCCTCGCACGGCGCCGCGCCGAGCTGCCCCCCACGGCGCCGTGTCGCGCCGAGCTGCCCCCCCATGGCGCCAGACCGCATGGCGCCGGACCGCCTGGTGTCACCTCGTGCCGTGCCGTGCCGCGCCGTGCCTTGCCGTGCCGTGCCGCGCCGTGCCGCCTCGCGCCGTGCCGTGCCGCCTCGCGCCGTGTCACCTCGCGCCGTGCCGCGCCGTGTCACCTCGCGCCGCGCCGCGCCGCCCCACGTCTCCCGCGCCGGGGCGTCAGGCCACTCTCCGCGTTGCGGCGAGCCGCCGCACGGTGTGTCCGGCGCCGCGCCGGGGTGCCGGCACCTGCACCGCGCGGCGTCGAGATGCCGCGCGGTGCACCCGGCGCCGCGGCGCCGTTCCGGGCTCCGGAACGCCGCGGCGCCGTTCCGGGCTCCGGCTCCGCTACACGTTCGGGACCTTTAGCTTGTCCCAGCTCGTCTTGCCCGGGATGCCGTCGGCGTCCCCGCCGGAGTAGCCGAGTTTGCGCTGCCAGGCCGCGTAGGACTTCTTGTCCGCGTCCGTCCACTCGGGGCCCGGCCCGACCTCGTAGCGGCCGCAGCCCTCGGCGACCAGCCGCTTGCCCATCGCCGTGATGATCTTGCTGCTGCGGCCCGCGCGGAAGAACGAGGCGCCGGGGAAGGGCTCGTACTTCGGCGGCTTCGGCGGGTCCGTCGGGCCCTCCGGGTCGCGGCCGAGCCGCTTCGCGATGCGGTCGCGCATGGAGCGCATCGTGAAGCCCCGCGGGTCCTGCTTGCCCGGCTGCCACTCCAGGTGGCCGATCACGGACTTGTGCGTCCAGCCGTGTGCCCGGCAGAGGGCGGCCGAAGCCTTCTCTATCGCCAGCTTCTGCTTCTCGGGCCACGGGTCCTTGCCGTCGCCGAGATTGATGCACTCGAAGCCGTAGAAGTGACGGTTGCCGTCCGTGTCCGCCTCGTTGTCGGGGGGCAGATCGGACTCGTTGATGACGGCGCGCAGCACATCGCCGTCGCCGAGCCCGGCATGGTTGGCGCGGCCGTTGCCGACCAGCCACACCTCGCCCTCCTTGTCGATGACACCCATGCACAGGGGACCCGGCAGCGCCGAGTGCCCGTCGTAGCAGAGGTCGACGGAGTTGCTTGTGCCCTTGGTGACGGTGTGGTGGATCATCACGCCGTTCACCGGTCCCCAGGGACCCTTGTGATTGCGGTTGTGTGTACGCCAGTTGCGGAATTCGTGGACCACCAGTCCCTCGTCGCGCAGGACTTTGACGATTCGGGACGCGCTCAGGGGCGTGGCCATCGTGGTGTCTCCTTCGGTATCGGTTCAGTTGAGGACTACTGCTGTTGACCCGCCTCCTCCTCCGCGTCCGCTCCCGCCGCCTCGCGTGCTTCCGTCTCCGCTGCTGCCGCGGCTTCCGCCGCCAGCACTTCGTCCTTCGCCGCCGGGACAGGAGCGGCCAACGACCCGAAGGACTGCCGCAGGTCGGGTTCCGTCCTCTCGCCCAGCACCCACGCCAGAGGCGCGTAGTGGGCCTGGACCCCGAGCGGGGCCTGCAGCAGCGGCTTCCGGGCCGCGTTCACCGGCCATTCCACGGCGCCGGTTGCGGTGCGCGCGGGGATCAGCCAGTAGTCCCCTGTCTTATAGGTACCCTCCGCAGCGAAATAGACCTCGACACCGTCCTCGAGAGGAAGCCAACGGCCCTCCTCGACGACGAGTGCGCCGTGCTTCAGCCCGGTCGCTGCGCCCCCCTTGCCGCGCCGCGCCCCCTCCCGGTGGTCCCAGCGGCGCAGGTACGGGTGCAGCTCCGGCCGCCGTCCGACACCCGGCTCCGGCTCGCCGGACAGCCTCACCCGCCGCCCCGGCAGGTCGAGTTCCTCGACCCGCAGCAGCGGCAGTGCTTCCCCGCGGCTGCTGTAGGCGGTGTCCACGAACTCGACGCGGTCGCCCACGTTCAGGTCGAGCTTGTCGTCGCTGCCCAGCGATGCCAGCTCCACCCAGGTGCCGTCCAGGGCGTCGACGGGGAACACCACCGAGCCGTTCTCCCGCGACCACTTGAACGTCGCGTCCTTGGCTGCACCGCCGTCGTGCACCTCGACGCGGTAGAGCTGGTTCTCCGGCCCCCGGTAGCGGGCGTCCGGGCTGACCAGGCACGGGTCCTCGTCCGCGTGGTCGGGACGCTCGCTGCGCGCGGCCAGGTGCGAGCCGGGCCGCTCCTGCTCCGCCGCCCATCGCGCGAACGCCTCGCGGACCGAGTCCTTCCGGCCGTCGCTGTCCTCCAGGTCCAGCTTGGAGCCCTCCAGCGCCAGCACCTGCCAGACGACCTTCGTACGGGCCGCCGTGTCCGGGAGCGCCGAGCCGAGCGCCACCTCGCGCAGCGCCGGGTCCTCGGCGGCGGTCACCAGCCGTTCCCACGCCTTCAGATAGACCAGGAACGGGAATCCGGACGGCAGCCGGTCACCGGGGCGCTCCGGGTCGCGGAACCCGTCGGGCTGGTCCCAGTACGTCCACTTCGCGGGCGGCTCCGGCGCGGCGGCGATGCCGTCCGCGCCCCCCTCGCCTCCGTCGTCGTCCCCGCCTGCCTCGTCCTCGACCGCGGTGCCGGGCTGCGGCCGGGTCGCGTCGAGAAGGATGCCGTCGACGTAGTAGCGGCCGCCGCCGATGGACAGGTCGTCCAACTCGCTCTTCCCGCCGAGGAATTCGACGGCGAAGCCCAGCGATCCGGCCGGGCCGCCGTGCTGCCCGATGAGGTCCCGGGCGATCGTACGGGCCTGGTGCAGCTGGATGGCCGCCTGCTCGTTGGCGTCGGCGTCGAGCTGGACGCGGCCCTGCTGGGCCACCACCGCCGAGTAGTTCCGCTCCGGCCGGAAGGTGGAGCGGGAGAGATCTGCGTGCATGGAAAGGGGTCCCCCTCGAATGGTTCGGATCCGCGGTGTACGAAGGCTCAAAGTCAGGTGACGGGGATGATCCCGGCGTCGGTGCCGGCCGGCGCGTACTCCGCCAGCCGGGCCCGCAGGCTGTCCTCGCGCTGCGGCTGGTACAGGTCGTGGAAGGCGCCCATCTCCGCCCCGTCCTCCGCCCCGCGCCGGATCTCCTCGGCGACCCCGGCGGCCAACTGGGCATAGCCGGGGGTCCCGTAGCGCTCGCTGCTGAACAACGGCCGTACGAGTCGGGCCCGTCCGGGGCCACCAAGGTCCGGCTGGCAGCGGTGGCGGCGCGGGGTGCGGGAGCCCGGGGGCACGTAACTGAAGCGCAGGCAGCCCACACCCCGGCGGGCCACGTTCATCCGCCCGGTGACGATGCTGTTCTCGGCGATCTCCACGGCATGGGTGTGGACTTCGCCGATGACGGTGGTGCGGTGCGCGTGCAGGACGGCGTGGGCGTGGCGGCAGTCGGGTGCCGACAGGGCCTCCCGGCCGTGTCCGGTGGCGTCCAGCACGCTGTCGGAGAGGTGGAGGTGCAGCGGGTCGGTGTGCACCTCGTCGCCGATCACCTCGATCGTGCCGAGGATCGAGCGCTCGATGCTGACGCAGGCGGTGGTGCGGTCCAGGACGAGACTCGGCTCCTCGGGGGAGTGCGGTTCACTCGCCCTGCCTTCGGTGGGGGAACCCCCAGGCTCCAGCGACCAGCCGGGGACGAGCGTGCAGTGGCGCAGCACCAGTGTCCCGACGGGCCCCGAGACATGGATTCCGCGCCCCGTGACCAGCAGCCCGTCCAGCACGATCCGCGGCGCGTCACCGGGACCGCAGTCCTCCTGCGCGCGGATATTGAGGGCGTCGGGCCGGTTGCTGTACCAGTCGAGCAGCCGGATCACCGGTCGCGTGCCCTCGGCGGCGCGCAGCTCCAGCCGGTCGCCGGGTTCGAGGTCGAAGTCCAGCTGCTCCTGGTAGGCGCCGCTGTGCGTGATCTCGATGATGCCGTCGGGCCCGCAGCGGCCGGCCCGGCGGTCGTTGCGCCACTGCGCGTACGCGTCCATGATCCGCCGGTACGTCTGGCGCGGCCCCACCCGGTAGACCTCGTCGGCCGGAGGGGTCACGCGGTCCCGGTCGTACTCGCCGCCGCCCAGGTCGTCGGCGAACGCGTAGTGGTAGGTGACCCAGACGCCCTGGCGCGGCGCCGAGCGCGATCCGAACGCGATCCGCCCGAGCACCGGGTCGACCGCCACCTGCCCGCGCTTCGGCCGGTAGCGCCAGTGCGACAGGTCGGCCACCACGATGTCCGACAGCGGCACCGGCTCGTCCTGCCCGTCCCGCCAGATCGTGAAGCTCTTGCCCGGCCCGTAGTAGTCCGCGAGCCGGTCGGCGAGCTGCCGGCGGCTGATGTACGCGGGGACGTTGTCGATCGTGGCGATGTGGGTGGCCGACGGCTCCGGTTCCGGCCGGGTCACCAGTGGGGAGTCGTTGCCGAGGATCGAGAACGTGTAGAGGTTGCGGGCCCGGTCGATGCAGTAGGCGGGCGCGCCCGTCACGGGGTACGGCTTCAGCCGCCACACGAACAGGCCGACCCCTGCCGGGGAGTGGCCCCCCTGACGGCGCGACGAACCGGCCCGCCGCACGTTCACCGACTGCGCCACCGTCCCGAACGGACCGCCCGCCAGGTCCAGCGCCGAGCCGTCCCGCAGGTCCACCAGCCGGCCGCGCCCCCGCCGCCGGTCGTCGGCGGCCTCCGTGCCCGAGCCGTACAGCTTCACCGGCTGGTGGTGCGCGACCAGCCGGGAGAACTCCACGGCGCGCGCCGGCCATCCGGCGACCGACTCCGACAGCTCCTCCAGCAGCGCGAGGGTGCCCTTGCGGCGCCGGTTGGCGACGGTGGCCGCGACGTCCCGGCGCGGCGCCAGCGCCTCGGCCAGCCGCCGCCGCGAACCGGCCGCATCGCCACCGTCCTTGAGGCCGGTGGCGAGCACCCGCTCGTAGCCCGGCAGCGGGCGGTGGCCGACCAGATCGCCGAGGTAGGGCAGCACCCACTCGGCGGCGGTCTCCACGAACCAGTCGTCGTAACTCTGCTCCACCCCGGTGCGCACCAGATCGACCTGCTCGGCGATCACGGCCAGCAGCGCGCGTAGAGGCTCGCCCTGTTCGGAGTCCCGCAGCCGGTGCCACTGGGGGAGCAGCTCCGCGAGCCCGTCCGGCTCCCTGCTCATTGCTTGACCTCCGTCAGAATCAGGGTGTCCGCGACCCGGGGCGAGAACAGGGCGAGCTGCGCCGGCCTGATGCCGCGGAAGACGAACACCGAACGGCCCTTGATGAGCCGCTGGGTGTCGGTGATGTCGGGGTTGAGGCGCAGGAGTTCCGCGAGCGGGACGCCGTGCCGGGCGGCGATGGACGACAGCGTCTCGCCGCCGTCGTCGGTGACCCGGTACAGCTCCTCGTCGTAACGGGCCTGCCGGGCCGGCACCGTGGACTGCGGCGTCCCGGTCATCCGCCCGGCCAGGCCGGCGAGCGCGTCCGGGGTGATGCTCGCGGGAACGCCCGTGAAGGCGTCGGCGTCCACATAGTCCACGCCCGGTACGGAGTGGGCGACGGCGAGCACCTCGCTGAGATGCGCGCTCCGGCCCAACTCCCGCCCCGGATAGCCCAGATGGTGCAGAAGGGCGCGCCGCAGCCGCGGCTCGACCAGCGCGAAGGAGTGGTCGGGGGCCACCTTCACCCGCGCCACCAGGACGAGCAGCACCAGCTCCCGTACGTCCACGCGCACCGGAAGCCGGGCGTCTCCGTACTCGGCGAGTGCGGAGCGCAGGGTGCGCAGCACCTCCGAGTCCTCGGCGACCGGGACGTCGTCCGCCCCGGCGACCGTCACGTGCAGCGTCTGCCGCCGCCCGTCGAAGAGTTGCCGCGCCGAGGCCCGGCCGATGCCGGCCCGGGAGCGCGCGAAGTCCTCGTAGTCCCGGACCGAGACGAGCCGGTCCAGGGCCGAGACGGCCAGGGGGATGCCGCGGCGGGTCAGGCCCGGACCGTCCGGGTCGGCCCCGCCCGTCGCGGGCAGCGGGTTGGTGACCGCGGTGACGCCGAGGGGCCGGGTGATGGCCTGGGTGATGCGGCCCGCCGCGACGTTGGCGGCCCGTCCGGTGCCGAAGCGGTAGCGGGCCCGTACGTTCTCGTGGCCCGTCGGCAGCCGGGCGCCGCTCCGCCCGTCGCCGAACGTGACGGTCGCCCGGCCGTCTCCGGACGTCCCCAGGACGTAGACGCGGTCCCGGGGGCCGCGCCCCGCGAGGCTGTCCACCCGGTGCCACCGCAGCCCGTCGACCCGGATCTCCAGCGTCGGGGTCGCGCCGAGCGGATTGTCGTGGTCGTCGGGGAGCCAGGTGAGGGGCGACTGCCAGAGCGTGAACGTCTGGTGGGTCCTGGACGTGTCGCCGCTGCCGATCGGCTCGTCGCGGCTCTCGCCGTGCGTGGCGGAGACGACGTTGCCCTGGATCCGCACCGTCGCGCGCCGATAGCGGTGGACGAGGTCGGCGGTGAGGGTGAGCCGGGTGTGGAGGTGGTCGCCGGGCAGGTCCGGGTCGGCCGTCTGCTCGACGGCCGCGATCACCGCGGGTTCGGTGCCGCGCACCCCGGTGACGCCGGGGATGTCGGTGCGCTCGCCGGAGACGACGAGGAGCCGGCCGGGCCGCAACCCGTCGTACAGCTCGGCGAGTTCGATCTCGTTGCCGTGCACGTCCTCGCCCAGCGGCTCGTCGGCCGGGCGCAGCGATTCGCCGCGCGCGTGCACGACCGCGTCCCGGATGTGGGAGAGCAGTACGTCGTGCTCGTCGAGCCACGGGTCGGCCAGCGTCAGCTCGGTGCCGCGCCCGGTGATGCCGTAACTGGTGTACGCGGCGGTGCGCACCGCCGTCACCCGCGTGGTGACGAAGGCGAGCTTCTTGTCGCCCGGGATGCCGTCCGCACCGCCCGCGCCCTTGCGCGGTCGCTCGATCGCCACCCAGCTCCCGGCCGTGATCCCCTCGTGCACGGTGTCCAGCGCCAGGATGCGGCGGTTGGGCGGCGCGGGCACGGTGGCGAGCCCGATCTCGACAGCGGCGGGTTCGCTCCCGGCCGCGTACCGCACCGAGACCTCGAACTCGCCGTGCGTGCCCTGCTTCTGCTCGCCCGGCGCCAGCCGCCACGTGAGCGGCGAGCCGCCCCCGTCGTCGACGGCCACATGGACCCGGCCGTCCTCGGCGGGGCGGGAGACGAACAGCGTGCGCTCCGGGAGTTCCGCCAGCAGACGGGCGGTGACCCCCGGCTCCTGCGAGTCGGTGGGGCGTCGGCCCAGCCAGCTCAGGTCGTGGTCCGGTCCGCTGCGCGTGGACATCTGCACCCGGCCCGGACCGAGGTCGAACATCGCGTCGGAGGGCAGATTCTCCGTGCGCTGCTCGGAGTTGCCGGACTCGATGTGCTGGAACTCCGCCTTCAACGGGACCCGGCCCGCCGTGTCGAAGACCACCCGCATCGATGTCAGCGCCCCACCGGTCAGCGGCCAGTCGGCCGTACGGATGACGCGCCCGCGGTCGTCCTGCACCGGCTTGAGCGGGGCGGTCGAGCCGAACGGCGCGGCGGTGACGCGCATCGCCTGCACCGAGCTCAGCGCCGTCGGCGGCGCGGGGACGGCCTGACGCAGCGCCGGGTACAGCGTGCTCTCCAAGCCCGGGTCGAGCGCGGACAGGAGCTGGGCGGTGAGGTCGGAGTCCGGCGCGAAGAGCCGTGCGTCCGCGCCGGACGGACGAGCGAGGGGCGGCCTCGGGGCGGTCGGCCGCAGATGCGGTAGCAGGGCACCGAGGGTGCGCGCCGCCGCGGTCCGCGGATCGGGCCGCCTGCCCGGTGCGGACCGCTCCATCGGGTCCGGTGCCCCCTCGGAGCCGTCGAGTTCGGCCGCCCGCTCCTGGAGGTCCACCAGGACGGCGTTGAGCTGCTCGAACCAGTCGCCGACCTCCTCGTACGGGGCCGAGAGCGCTTGGGCCTCCCACAGGCGCTGGACCGGGTCGTCCAGCCGGCGGGCGAACTTCGACGGGGTGTCGAGGAGTTCGAGGTCCGCGCGGAGCTGTGCCAGCACCTGCTCGTCGAAGTCGTCGATCAGCTCACTGGCCGGCGGCCGCGGGTTGGGGCTGTCCGGCCCCACCGTGATCCACTGCTCCAGCTCCTCCACCAGCTCCCGCAGCGACGGCAGGGCCGACAGCGGAAGACCCACCGCCGTCACGTCGTCGTCGCGGTCGATCCGCACCCGGGTCACCGGCAGCAGCAGCCTCTCCGAGCCTCCGGCCGGGGGTGCCCCCGGCGAGGAGTCCGCCGTGGCGTCATCGCCGAAGACGAACAGCAGCTTGTCGCCGGTCCGCAGGGAGTTGGAGGTGCCGGCGAAGAACAGCTCGGGCCGCTCGCGCAGATCCTCCGGTGTCAGCGGCATCGGGCGGCGGCGCCGCACCGCGAGGTCGTTCCAGTCCCAGCGGGCGAGCAGGTCCTCGTCGGTCTCATAGGTCTGCGCGTCCTGATCGGAGGCGGCCGGCACGCTGTGACTGCGGGCGCCGCGCGGGATCAGCACGGGCGTCCTGGTCTCCGACCGGGGGTCGCGGTCCAGCGTGTACGCCAGCAGCGTGTCCGCGGACACGCCGGGGCGCGGCCGGTGCCCGGTCAGCCGCCCGAGGAGGGCGAGCGAGCGGTGCTCGTTCGCGGTCCGCAGATAGCCCTCGTCGGCGATCCGCTCGGAGTGGAACGTCAGCAGGTCGCCGAGGACCGCCCAGGCGTCCAGCAGCCCGATGGCCGGGTCGTCCGGCGTACGGACCGTCAGCCCGCGCAGCGCCGGATAGGCGGGCGAGGCGAGCCGGTCGAGCATGGCCGCGAGGAAGGACCCGTACGTGCCCACGCGGTAGTCCAGGGCGGTACGGCCGGGCGGGTTGTACAGCGCGGGCGGGGCCGTGCGCTCGTCGTGCCCGCCGCATCCGCATCCGCAGGCGCCGCTCATCGGACACCTCCGAACGTGAGCCGGAGCCGCCCGTTCCCGGGCTGCCGGGGGTCGTTGTCGCAGCGTGCGATCTCCAGCGGGCCGAGCCGCAGCACACCTGCCTCCATCTCTCCGTGGTCGTCCTGGAACAGCCGGCGCAGCCGGGTCACGTGCACACTCCGTACGCCCTGTACGGCCGCCGCCACCGCCACCAGGCGGCTCAGGCGCACCGGTTCGCCGAAGGTCAGCGCATCGGGATGGAAGAACCCGAGCCGGCCGGCGGGCAGCGCGCGGCTGCCCAGCACCCGGTACAGCTCGGCCATGATCTGCCCCTGCTGATGGCCGGGTTCGGCGCACACCTCCAGCGCGATGTCGAGCGGCACGGTCCGCGCGGGCCCCACGACCAGGTCGTGCCCGATACGGCGGTAGCCCTCCAGCGCATACGCGACGGCGTCGAGGAGGTCGGGCGGCGGATCGCCCGTCCCGTACGCGTCGATCGCCACGTGCGCCTCCTGCACGCTGCCGGTCCAGCGGATCTCGGCCGCCGCCCGCTGCACGCCGGGCAGCGCGGCGGCCAGCACCGCGTAGTCCTCGGCGGTCACGGCGCGCAGCCGGGTGCGGGCAGGTTCGAGCGGGGCGAGCTGGCGGACCTGCTCGACCGGCTCGGGCGCCGTGCCGCCCACGGCGGGCAGCGGATTGCGCACGCCCGCGACGGGCATCGGGTCGCCGCCGTCCACCGCCTCCTCGTCCCGGCACAGGACGAGGTGGTTGATGGCCTCCGCGCCGACATTGCCCGCCGGGCCGCCGCCGAGGCGGTAGCGGACCTCCAGCGTCGCGCCGGACCGCGGCCGGGCGCCGTAGCGGTTGTCGCCGAAGCGCAGCGCGAGCCGGCCGTCGTCCTCCAGCTCACCCGTGAAGTGCCGGTCCCGCGCGCCGCTGTCGAGCAGATCCCGCCGCGGCTCCCACACCGCGTCACCGTCGGCCAGGCGTACGGCGGGCAGCGCGGCCCGCGGGTCCTGGACGAGCGCGGCCGCCGGCCCGTGCAGCACGGTCTCCTGCGGGTGCAGGCCCTCCGCGTACGCCGGTCCCCAGGTGTGGGCGATCTCCCAGGCGGTACGCCCGTCGAGCACCGCGCCCGCGCGGGCGCGGGCCGCCAGCACCGTCAGACGACGCCGCTTGGGGCTGAGCAACCGCTCGCTGCGGTGCAGCAGTTCGCGCAGCGCCCGGACCGGATGCCGGCGCAGCTCGAACCGCTCCAGCACCTTCAGCCCGAACAGCACGGTCAGTTCGGCGATCTCTTCCCCCGCCAGTCCGTCGTGGTCGCGGGCGCTGCGCCACAACTCGACCAGCCGTTCCCGCACCCGCTCCGGGACGGCGGCGAGCCGGTCGGCCTGTCCGGCCGAGAGGTGACGCGGCTCGGGGAAGGGCACGGCCTGGACGACGGGGGAGCCGTGCAGCACGGGGCGGAACCGCGGTGCGATGCCGGGGCGGATGCCCTGGGCGAGCAGTGTCTGCAGCGCTGAGGCCTGGGCGTACGCGGTGCCCGGGACGACCCGTCCGTCCTCGGTCCCCCGTCCGGGCCGGCGGCCCGCCAGCTCCAGGGCGAGACCGGCGCGCCGAGTGGCCTCCTCGCCGACGACGGAGAACAGCTCGCGGATGTCGTCCGGCCGCAGCAGGCGGCCGCAACGGGTCTTCTCCAGCAGGGAGTCGATCAGCTCCGCCGGTGCGTTCCCGCGGGCCCGGTCCGGGCAGCCGGACGCGTCCGGCCCGCAGGGCGCGGGCACAGGCGGGTCGGCCGGGACGGTGATCCGCTCGGGCAGGGCGCCGCAGAAGGCCGTTGACCGGCCGTGGTCGACGAGCGCCACATTGCCGCGGGCCACGCTCACGTCCTCGACCGGTGCGCAGTCCGTACCGCCGAGGGTGGACAGGCATACGGGGAAGGCGAGGGCGTCCTCGCGGGACCAGGTGACCTCCAGCACGGGCCGGCCGGACAGCCGGTCCACGGCCGGGGTGACGGAGGTGAGGCGCACCGCCTGGCGGTGGGCGGGGTCGGCGTCGCCGGGGGTGCCCGAGCGGGGGCCCAGGACCTCCTCGAAGAGCAGCAGATCGCCGGGCCGCAGGTCCAACTGCCGCTCGCGGCACGGCTCGCCGGTGCCTTGGGGCGTACCCGCTGGGGCCCCCGGCACGTCCTCGGCGCGGTCCGCCCATGTGTCGCGCAGGGTCGCGGACGTGGCGCCCTTCGGCAGTGAGCACACCTCGTCGCCCCACGTCCAGAAACGGATCGCGTTGTGCGCGGGCAGCAGGCGCAGCGGCTCCTGAGCGACCGGCTCGAAGACCTCCACCGAGCCGCGCTCGTCCAGCACGCTCAGATCGCCGTCGTCGATCACGGTGCCCGGCTCGGGGGCGTCGTGCGGCCCCAGCGTCCGGACGTCGACGGCGGCGAAGCGGTACGCACCCGGCAGCAGCGTCAGCGGCTCGACCGCCTCCAGCGCCACGAACGCCCGCGCGTTGCAGCCGTCGTGCATCGGATAGTCGATGAGCCGGACATGGCGGCGTACGGACACCCGGCGGCGCGCCGTGTCCAGATACGCCTCGGTGGCCACCGCGTCCTGCTGGTAGCTGATCCGGTCCGCGGTGTACGCGAGGATTTCGGCCAGCGTCACCCCGAGGTCGGGGGCGTGCCGCTCCGTCCAGTCGGGCGTCGTCAGCGCCATCCGGTCCAGCACGAGCTGCCGCAGCGTGTCGTAGTCCCGCGCGGTGTAGTCGATGACCGGCGCGGGACGGAACGTCGGCGGGCAGTCCGGCTGTTCGTCCGCGCAGTCGAACGGCGTCGGGCAGTCGCTCCCGAAGCGGAATTCCGCGTAGTAGTAGCGCTGGTCGAACCCGTGGAAGGGTTCCGTCCCCGGCCGCCCGTACGGGTCGGTGGCGACGATCGACAGCCGGTAGGGGCCGAGGTCCCCGGTGCGGTCGAGGGTGACGAGGAGCCGGTCGTCCAGCTCCGGGTCCTCCTCCCGCTCGACGCACACCTCGACGGCCTCGATGCCGGTGGCGGCACTCCCCCTGGCATCGCCGGGGGCACTCCCACTCGGTCGAGGACCGGGGGAGCGGCGGCCGCCGTCGATCCGCACGTTCTCCGGGCACAGCCCGTGCGGGGCCTTGCCGATGAAGGTGACGGTCAGCGTCAGCCCGTCGTCGCCCACCTCCACCGCGTCCACACCGCCGAGCCGGGCCGCACGCACCTTCGCGCGCCTGCCGTTCGTACGGCACACCAGTTCGCTGCTCACGCCGCTCATGCCGCGCCCCTCCCTTCGAACACGTCGTCGCGCCGGTTCGCGGTGGAACGCACCACGTACCGCAGATGGACGCGGACCACGTTCTCCTCGCTGACCACGTCGAGCGACTCGACCTCGATCAGCTCGCCCAGCCAGCGCTGCAGCGAGGCATGGACGGACAGTTCCAGCGCGGAGGCCAGCTCCGGGCTGTTCGGGGTGAAGACCAGATCGAGCAGGCCGCAGCCGAAGTCGGGGCGCATCACGCGCTCGCCGGGGCTGGTGAACAGCAACTGCTCGATCAGATCCCGTACATGCTCCTCGTACGGAGCGTGCGCAGTCCGGCCCAGGCGGTCGGCCCGGAACGGGAAAGCGATGTCGGTACGGACCGGACGTGTCCTCATCGGCAGACGACCCCCTGCTCGGCGGTGGTGACGAGCGGCCTGCCCTGCGGCACCAGGCCGGCGCTGAAGCACATGGCGTGCGTGGTGTGCAGGAGGACGGGCGCCCCGTCGACGGTCACCCCGCCGGCGGCCGGACTCCAGCGGATGGCGGTGCAGGGCTGCGGCACCCGGTCGACGGTGTGCCGGCAACCGGAGACCGTGAAGACATCGGAGCCGGTGTGCACCGGCAGCCCGTCGACGGACACGGCGGACGACGCGGAGCCGGCAGCCGATGCCCGGCCGCCGTGCGGGCAGTGGAGCGCGGCTGCGGCGCTGACGAGATTCCCGGAGGTTCCGGACAAGAGAGTCTCCCCGTTGGTCTGACTACTGCTTCTTGGGCACGATCAACCGGCCCTCGTTGATGTTCACTTGATCGCCGATCAGCTCGACCGACGCGCCCTGACCGTTGTTGATGGTCACGCCCCGCTCGTCGATCTGTACGTACGCTCCGCCCGGGGCCTTGAGCAGAATCCCCTTGCCGCCGGGCACGTCCGACATCACGAGCTTGTGCCGGCCCGGTGTCTCGACCACGACGGGCTGCGACGCGGGCACTTCCTCGCGCACGTCCAGCGGCAGCTCCTGGGCATCGCCGTACCAGCACCCCGTCCACACGGGGAAGCTCGGGTCGCCCTGCTCGAACTCCACCCACACACCGGCCCCGGGCTCGGGGACGGTGTACTGGCCCGCCCGGCCGCCGGTGAAGGGGAAGCAGGGCAGGGCCCAGGTGGACGGGGTGTCGCCCAGCACATCGGGTACCTGGGCCGTGACCCGGCCGATCCTCAGCGGATCCCGGTTGTCGACCACCCGTCCCCGGAACTTGCCGAGGTAGCGGTTGTTCGGTGCCGCCATACGAAGGTGCTCCTGGTCTCTTCCTGGGTCGTGGGGCTCTACGGACGGACGGTGTCGCTGCGGGCGACCAGTCCCTCGCGCGAGATGGTGAAGTTCTGCTGGTACGAGCCGCGCCGCAACTGGTGCGTCACGCTCTTCACGTAGTAGTCGCCGTCGTACGTCACTCCTGCGCCGCGCACCCCGACCAGCTCGCGCGGCCGCAGCACATAGCCGTGGCGGTTCACATCGAGCTGCCCGGAACCGGAGATCGCGTCGGCCGACGTCGCGGCGCGCGCCAGGATCTCGGCCTGCGCCTGCTCCTGGTCCTTCTTGGCGGTGCCGGAGAGCGTCCTGCGCTTCAGGGCCGGGCTGGCGCGCCGGCCCAGCGGCGGCCGGAGAGGGCCGATGTCCGGCTGGGGCATCAGCACCGCGTCGCGGGTACGCGGATCCTGCCAGCGGGCCTGCGGCTCCTCCCGGGCCGTGCCGTCGTAGGAGAACGTCAGCTGATCGACCGTGGAGTTGGTGTCCATGTTGACGTTCAGGGCGTGCTGGCGCTGCCCGATCCGCTGCTCGGGGCCCCAGAAGGCGGTGGACCGCCCGGGGCGCGGGCCGGGATCGAGATAGAAGGTGTAACCGTTCGCGCGGGCCAGCTCGTCGAGGTACTGCAGATCCGTACCGGTCTGGTAGTCGACGCGGAGCTGCTCGCGCGGCGGCTGCTGGATCTGCTCCCGGATGATCCGGGCGTCGATCCCGTAGTCCGCGTACTTCCGCAGGATCCGTTCGACGCGCTGGGAGGGTGCCAGATTGGGATACCGGTCGGTGCGCTCCTCCAGATCCATGAGGAGTGTCAGATCCTCACCGGTGACGGTGAGGGTGGTCTGCCCCGGTTGATTGCTGGCCCCGACCTCCTGACGGACGATCAGCCCGTCGAGGATCACGGTCGGCGTTCCCTTGATCGAAGTGACCACGACGACCCGGGTCTTCGGGTCGAAGAAACCCTCGGGCAGCAGCCGCTGCGTGATCATCCCCTTCTTCGTCAGGTCGAACGCCATCTGGAAGCCGGAGCGTTCGCCTGCGGTGCTGGTGATCTGCGCGGACAGCAACGCCTCGGTCACCTCGGCCGGGACGGGGCGCGTCAGCTTGGGACCCATGTGCAGCGTGAGGTGGACGGGGCCGCTTCCGATCGGCTCGTCAGCCATGGAAGCCGCCCGGCAGAGGAATGCCGATCTCCCGGCCCGGCTCGTCCGTCAACTCATCCGGGTCGAGAACGGGGTTGGCGTCGGCGATCCGCCACCACTGGGCGGGATCGCCGAAGTAGCGCTGCCCGAGGTGGTCGCGGCGCTCACCGCTGCTGACGGTGTGCGACACGGTGTCCTCCTCCGCCGCCACCTGGTCGAGCGGCGGCAGTAACCGGCGCTTGGTGTAACGGACTTCGGTGCCATCGGGCTCGGTGTGCACCCCGATCTCGGCATCGTGGTAGCGGCTGGTACGGGGATAGGGATGCGCACCGGGAATGGCATCCAGCGCGCTCTCGTACGGCTCGACCATGGCTCTGCTACGCCCTCCCCATTCCGATGTCGGCACCGGTCAGCCCCAGCGCCCCGAGCCGCCCCGCGGCGGCCATTCCGGCCAGCCGCTCCTTCTGCGCGAGATGTGCGAGATACAGCTCGGCTCCGCGGTGCCCGGCCGGCAGGTCGCTCACCGTCAGCACCTTCATGCCGATGCTGAGCGAGGCCCGTATCGGATTGAGATTGACGTCGAACGCCGACTCGTTGACCGAGAGCTCGGTCAGCCGTACGGGCATGACGCGCTTGCTGCCCCAGGTGAAGAGAGTCAGCGGCGTCTCGATGGGACTGATCTCGATGGTGCCCTTCTTGGACAGTCGCGTGGCTTCGCGCAGCTGGGCGGTGGTCGGCTGCACGAGCATTTCGAGCGTGGCCAGTTGGGGATGAATCCCGTCGGGCGCGGCCACCTCGAACTGATCGGTGGCGTCGATCTCCGCGGTGAACTTCCACGTCTCCTGCGCGGGCCCCTTGAGCCGCAACGCCTCGTTCCTGTCCCCGCCTCCGCTCCCGCCCCCGCCGGAATCACCCTGCCCTCCGGCGGCTTGGGGCGCGATGGAGCGCTCAAGGGTGTCGGGATTGAACTGCAGCACGATGATGCGCTGGGGGGTTCCGCGCTCGGGGTCGACGATGACGATGCCGGAGCGGATGGGTTTGGGTATGTCGGCGTAACGGGTCATGCGTCACCGCTCCCTTGTTCTCGGGCCGGATCTTCGTCGGCGCGCAGAGCTTCGAGGACGAATTCGGCCGGTGGAGGTGCGTCCTCGGACCAGGACGCGACGACGTCCTCGACGACTGCGCGATGGGTGGACAGGTGATGCGTGGCCAGAATGAGGGCCGCGTGCATCTGCAGGCCGATGTCATCGGTCGCGAGGACGCGTGTGACGACTTCGGCGGCCTGCGGGGAGGTGGCGTCGTTGAACGCTCTCAGGGCGTCCAGCCGTTCGTCGGTCGACTTGGACGGGTCGAAGATGATGTCGCCGAGCACGTCCACCAGATGCTGATTCAGATCGGTCGAGCGGCTCAGGACCGTGCTTGCCGCCATCGTGGCGGCCACTTCCACGCTGACCGTGGGCGCCCGTTCCAGAGCCGTGGCGATGAGGTCCGCGTCCTCGGGACCCGCCAGGTTGAGCATGACGACGAGGGCGCTCGCGTGATCTGCGCCGTCCTTCTCGGCTCCTGTCTCGCTGCTCGGGGAGGGCGGATCCGCCAGAATGACCCGTGCGCGGTCCAGCACCTCCGCGGCATGGGCGGAGTACGGGTTGCCGCCCCCGAACCGACTCGTGGACTCGGCGTATGCGTAGTGGTCCAAGGCGATTCCCACGCCGGCGACCTCGCTGCTTCGGAGCAGTGTCAGGAAGGCGTTCTCGTCCGGTTGCCCCGGCGTGAGTGCGGCGCGAGCGCTTTCCAGGTCGGGGTCGCCCAATGTGCATCCCGACCAGTGGTACGTGTGAAAGGTCATGGGGTCGTCACCACCACTCGGCCTTCGGCGGTGAGTTGCACCACTCGACGGCCGTCAGCGCTCACGAACTTGACGATGGCGGCGCCTGGAATGTCACCCCAGATGAGTACTTCCTGGGTGCGTACGGCGTCCTGGAGCGCTTGCTCCATTTTCTCACCCCTGGGGTTGCTCAGGTTGTAACTGTCCTGAGTCTTCCTGGCCGACGCGTCGAAGATGTTCTTCGGTGCGATCTGGAACAGGTCGATGGTGACGCGTCCGAACTGCCCGCCGAGCTTCTCCGAGCGGTTCGCGTTGGTGATCTCGCTCGCGTTCTTCTTCGTCGTCGAGATGAAGGGCGATTCGGCGCCGCCCACATGCATGCGCAGGTCGGGCACCGCGTTGCCCTTCTCCTTTTTCGGTTTGATTCCCCGCCCCTTGGGCTCCGGTCCGCGCTTCAGATCGGCTTCATTGATGTTCCGCTCGACCTTCCGGGGGACGAAGACCCCGTCCCGGGCCCTGACGTACTCTCTCCCGCGACTGTCCACGTACAGTGTCTGCTCGCCGTTCTTCTCGACTTCCCAGTACTTCTTTCCCTTGTGGAATTCTGCGATGGCCCAACGGGGGTTCTTCTCCCGGTTCCGCTCCAGGGAGAGGGTGATGTGATCGGGCTGGGACTCGATGTGATCGGGAATCTTGGCCGGGTCCCAAGCGAGCTTGCCGTCGTCGCTCTTCGCGGCGGCTTGCTTCCCCTTTCCTCCCTTGCCTGCTTTCACGCCCCGTTGGCCCTGCTTCCCCTTGCCTCCCTTTCCTTGCTGACCACCTTCCAGGATTTCCTTGCCGACGTCTTCGCAGATGGCCTTGGCAATGGCGAAGTCCGTGATCTGCTTGCCCTGAAGTTTCTCCGCGATGCGTTGGCGGATGCGATGTGCCACCGCGTCCTCCGAGCCGATGGCGAAGAGGTCGAAGTGCGCTTCGGTGACCTCTTCCTGCGGGTTGAGAGCCGCGATGAGGCTGAAGTCGTCGCCACCGACAGGAGCCAGGCTGGTGAGGCGGTGCCACGCCCGCATGCCGCGCAGAACCGAGTTGAACACCGGTTCCGGCAGCCCTCGTCGCAACAGGCCGACGATCTGCGGGCGGATTCGGGCAACGATCTTGCGGAGCCGGTCGTCCTTCGACTCCTTGGAGTCCTCGTCCTTCTTGCGCTGGTCCCTCTTGTTCTGCTTCTCCTTGGCCGGGTCCCTGTGCTTCGGCTTCCTCGGGTCCCTGTCCCCGTCCTTGCCCTTCGGCTTCTTGCCGTCCTCGTCCTTGCCCTTGGGCTTGCGCGGCTTGTCGCCGTCCTTGTCGGACTTCGGCCTGCCCGGGGCGTCCTTGTCGTCCTTGCCCTTGGGCCTGTTCGGGTCTTTGTCGTCGGACTTCGGCTTCGTGGAGTCCTTGTCGTCCTTCGGCCTGGACGGCCCGTCGTCCTTCGGCTTCGGCCCGGACGCCGGGTCGTCCTTCGGCTTCGGCCTGGGTTCCGGCTTCGGCTCGGGCTTCGCCGCCGGGGTCGGGCGGGTGTCCGGCTTCTCGTCGTCCTTGTCGGACTTCGGCTTGCCGTTCTTGTCCTTGCTCGTCGGGGCGGGCCCGCGGGCGTCGCCGGGTCCGTCCTTCGGCCGGCCCGGTCCCGCGGGGTCCTTGCCGGGGCCCGGCCGCGTGCCGGGCCGCGTGCCGGGCCGCGTGCCCGGTTTGGCGGGGTCCGGCTTCGCACCGGGCTTGGGCCGCGCGGCACTTGGGCGGGTGCCGGACCCGCCCGGCGTGCCCGCCGGCTTCGGCGCCGGCTCGTCCTTCTTCTTGCCGCCCCTGTCGTCCGAGCCGTCCGCGCCCGCTCCCTTGCCGCCGCCCGGCTTGTCGTCCTTCCCCTTGCCGCCGAGCTTCGCGGCGACGCCCTTGAGGCGTCGGCCGACTTTGGCGACGTACTTGCCGATGCCGCTCAGCAGCGCCTCGTACAGCAGCTCCAGCAGCGCGACCACACCTGCCGCGACCGCCTTGGCGAACAGGACGCCCGCGCCGCCGCGGCGTACGGCCTTCAGCCAGTCCAGCACCATGCCCAGCGCGCGGAGGATCTCGCTCAGTGCGCCCCAGGCCGTGCGGATGGCGTCGATGACCGCCATGACCCAGCCCGCTCCCGGGATCAGCTTGGCGACGATCTTGGTCATGACCAGTTCGCCGATGATCAGCGGGAGTTGGGGAACGACGGCGTCCCAGGCCTCCTTGATGATGTCCGCCAGCTTGATGCCACCGCGGATCAGCTTGTCCAGGACGGCCTTCGGGACGCCGATGATCTCCTGGATCTTGTCCTGGAACCACTGCTTGACGGCTGAGGAGACCTCGCGGAACAGGTGGTTCTTCGCGCCGTCCACGGCCGAGTTCTTGGCGCCGCTCAGCCAGCCGCCCGGGTCGGAGAGGAAGTCGACCGCGATGAGCATCCACTCGCCGAGTGCGCTCAGCAGCTTGGACGCGAAGTCCAGGACGGCCTTCACCGCGGCGACGACCGCCTTGACCGCGGCCTGGAGGGCCTTCTTGAGGATGTCCAGGATGCTGCTCAGCAGCTTGCCGATGGCATTCAGCAGATCGGTGATGATCTGCTTCAGCATGGTCGCGAGCTTGTTGACGAAGGCGATCGCGGCCGCGATCAGGGACGTGATGAACTTCCGGATGCGGTCGGCCATTTCCACGATGGCCCGCACCATGGCCTTCGCGAACTCGATGAGATCATCGATGAGGTTCTTGATCGCGTCGACGATGAACGTGCGGGCCTCGTTGATCCAGCGTTCGACCGTCTCCTTGAAGTTCTTGATGAACCCGATGACCGCGTCACGCGCCGCCCTGATGATGCCGACGATCGCGTTCTTGATCTCGATGACCTTCTCTTTGATCCAGTCGAAGGCCTTGGTGATCCAGTTGCCGGACTCGTTGACGCTGTTGTCGCGCTTTTTCTCCGCGTCCCGTTGGGCCTTGGTGTTCTCGTCCCGGATCTTCTTGTCGCCGTCGTCCTTTTCCTTGGTGGCGTCCTTGTCGGTCTTCTCTTCCTTGTCCTTGACGTCCTTGCGGACCTTCTCGTGCCGCTCGGTCTTCTTCGTACCGAGGGACTTCAGCTCCTCGTCCTGCTCCTTGCGCCAGTCGGCCCGCTGGGCGGTGACCTCGGTCATCGCCTTCTCGCGTTCGCCGGTCTGGCTCGTGGTGTTGGTGGCGATCTCCGTGTCGACCTGCTGCTTGTGCTTCGCCTGCGAGTCGCGGAAGTCCCGGTCCTTGGCCTGCCGGCCTTCCGACATCGTCTTGCGGCCTTCGCCGAACGCGGCCTGGAACTGCGGCCCGCGCTCGTGCTCCGCGACCTCCGAGGCGGCCTCGGGAGGCACCGCTCCCGTCGCCGTACCGCCCCCCGTACCGCCGTCCTTGCCGCCCTGACCGCCGGGGACCTTCGCCTTCATCTGCTCCTTGGGAGCATTCGGGTAGACCTGGTCCTCGCCCATCGGCCGGGCTGCGTCGTCCCGGCCCGTCGTGACGGTCTCCTGGCCCTTGGCATCGACGGCGGAGCCCTGCTCGCCTGCTGTCTGCTCGGCGGCGCCCTGCATCTCCACGCCCGGCGCATTGCCCGCCTGGGCCTGCTCGAGAGCCTCGTCCTTGGTCGGCAGCCCGGCGAACTTGGCGGCGAGTTCCTGGGCGTCCACCTCGAAGCCGACCCAGCTCAGGACCTTCCCGATGCCGAAGCCCAGGGCCATCTTGAACGTGTCCCAGCCGCCCGGCTCCTCGGCCTTCTCGGCCTCGATCTGCCCCTCGGGTTTCCTTTCGCCCGTGACCTCGGCCTTCTCCCCCTCGGGCGCCTCGGACTTCTGGGCCGGGTCCTGGGAGTACTGGCCCGGGGCGTCGGCCTTCGGCTTGCCCTGGAGCGTCTGCGGCGCACCCGCCGGGCGCTGCATCGAGGGAGGCGCGGCGGCGAGCGCCTTGTGTTCGTCCTCGGCGGTGCGGTCCACCGAGCCGCCCACGCCTGTCATGGCCTCAAGTGCCCGGTGCGGCTTGAGCTTTGACGCCGTGGAGAGGCCCGCCTCGGGGGACACGTTGGAGAGGTTCGGAGCGGGTGCGGAGTCCTTCTTCCCCTTGCCCGGTGCGGCAGCCCTGCCTCCGCCCCCTCCACCGCCACCTCCGCCTGAACCCCTGGCAGCGGGAGCCGACTTCCGCGCCGAGGCCTCGGGCGCGGGGGCGGCCTTCGAGGCGGGCGCGGCGGCGGCCCGGGGGGCGGGTGCCTGCGCCGGTTCCGGCGCGGCCGGTGCGGACTGCTGCGGCGCGGGGGCTTCCGTACGGGAATCGCTCCGCGCCGGGGACTCGCCGGAGGCCGCGTCCGGGCCGCTCCCCGCCGTGTCGCCAGATGTCCGGCTCTGCGCCCCGCCCGCCGCGTTGCTGCTCGCGCCGCCGGGGGTATCCGCGTTGGACCCGCCGGAGACATGGGTGTCCCGTGCGGGCGAGGGCGCCCGGGAATCCGCCGTCGGCTGACTCCCGCCCGCCGGGGACGCATCCGCGTTCTTCTGCTCCTTGGCCGCGGGCTCCTGCGTCGCGGCTCCGCCGCCCGCAGCCTGCTGGGACGCCTTCTCCTGTGCCCCACCCGACTTGTCGCCCCCGGCCGAGGTGCCCTTCTCCTCCTTGGCGGCGCCCTCCCTGGCTGCGCCTCCGTCGGCTTCGCCGCCGCCCTCCGCCTTGCCCGGAGCCTGCTGCACCGTCGTCTGGGCCCTGACGGGCCCGGCCTTGGGGTCGTCGCCGCTCTTCGGGTCCCTCGACGTCGTACCCGGTCCCGGCCTGGTCTCGGCGGCACGTTCCAGGGCGAGGGCGGCGGGGAGTCCGCTGCCCGGCCCGCCGTCCTCCGCCTCGGCCGACGCCTCCGTATCGGCGGTTGTCCCGGCCGTGTCCTCCTCAGGTCCGGCCTCCGCCGCCGCGTCCTCGGCGTCCTCCGCGTCCCGTTCGGCCTGTACCTTGTCGGCCTTGGTCACCGGGGGAGCGGGGAACGAGGGGGCCGAAGCGGTTGAGGACGAGGACGGGGCGAGCGTGTCCGCCGTCGGCACGGCGGACACGTCGAGGTCCTCCTCGGGGAGGTAGTCCTCGGGCTGGAGCTTGACGTCCCAGGCGCTCTTCTCCTCGCCCCCGGCCTCGACTTCGGACGCACTGCCCGATGCGAACGGGTCCTCGTCGCCCTTCTCCTCCGGACCGTCGAGATCCTGGTCGCGTACGCCGTCGAGCCTGCTGACCGCGCCCGGCAGCTGCGTCTCCTGACCGGAGGCGGTCGGTGAACCCGTGGGCTTCTCCGCCCCGCGCTTGTCCTCCTGCTTCAGCTGCTGGCCCGCCACGAGCGGATCGGCCGCGCCGGGACGGTTCTTGGCGGCGGATTCCTCCTTGCTCGCGGCCGGTGCGCCCTGCTGGTCCTTTCCTTCCGCTCCCTCCTGGGAGCCCGCGGCCTTTTTCTCCCCGCCTTGCTGCCCGCTGCCGGACTTCCCGCCCTCGGACTTGCCGCCGGAGGACGTGCTCTGCCCTGCGGACGGGCCGCCGGACGAGGAGGACGCCTGCTGCTGAGGCGCTGCGGACGGGGCCGCCGACTGCTGTCCTTCCGGGGCCGAACTCCCGCTGCCGGTCTCCGTATCGGGCCCCGGCTCTTGCCCCTGCGTACCGCCCGGCTTCTGCTCGTGCGTGCCGCCCTGAGGCGCGCTTCCACCCTGCGGGGTGGTGCCGTGCTCCGGCGTTCCGCCGTTCTGCGGGGTACTGCCCGTGGCGCCCTGCGGGCCCGCGTCCTGCTTCTCCGGACCCGGCGCGGACGCGGGCCTGGTCTCCTCCGCCCGCCGTTCCTCCGCCGACCGCTGCTCGGTCTCCCGCTCGCGCAGCACCTCTTCGGCCTGGTCCGCCTCGACGAACGGCGCGTCGAGGGAACTCTGCTCCAGGTCCTCGGCGGCCCCGGCCTCGTCGGCGAGGTCGAGAACCCGCTCGTGCTCCGTGCTGAGCAGCCGGGACTCCAGACGTTCCAGCACCGCGTCCTGCAACGCGTCGGACAGCCGCCCCAGTTGCATGCGCGTGCGCTTCGACCGGTCCTCCGGGTCGCCGCGCAGCGAGCGCACCACCGAATTCGCCAGCCGGTCCACCAGCGTGGCCGGGTCGAGCTGTTCCATCCGGTTCCGGTCCGCGTGCACCGTGGTGTAGCGGAGCCAACCAGGGGTGGCCCGGCCCTCCTTGATCTCACCGGCCTGCTCCGCGGCCGCCTCGCCCGCGGCCACGTCCTGCGCCGCCGACTCCGCCTCCCGCTCGATCGCCTGCTGCGGCAGGCTCACCGCGCCCAGGTCGCGGCCCGCGCGCAGGGCGCCGAGGCCGTGCGGGTTCTGGACGGTGTGCAGCACCTCGTGGGCCAGCAGCCGCCTGCCGTCCGCCGTGCCCGGGCGGTACGCGCCCTCACGGAAGAAGATGTCCGGGCCGACGGCGACGGCGTCCGCGCCGAGCATGTCCGTCAGCGCGCCCGCGTCCCGGTCCGTGTGCAGCCGCACCCGCCCCAGGTCGTGGCCGAGCTGCTCCTCCAACTCGCGCCGTACGCTCACGTCCAGCGGCTGTCCCGCCCCGCTGACGATGTCCTTGGGTTCGGGCGTACGGGCCTTGGCCGCGCGCTCCTTGCGCTTGCGCCGCTTGTCGGACCGGCTCGACGCGGCGTCCTGGGAAGGGACGTGGGAGCTGCTCATCGTGCCTCCCCCCGCCCCGCGAGCCCCGCGTGCACCGAGCGGGCCAGGGCCTGGCCCAGCCGCCGCGCCGACGCGTTCGCGGGGAGGGCCGGGAGGCCGGACAGCAGGTCCAGTTCGCGGTCGGTGCCGTCGGCGGCGATCGGTACGCCCCGCTCTCGTACGAGCCGGGCCAGCTCCGCCCGGAACTCCTCCGAGACGCGGTCGGTGTCGATCCGCTCGAAGCCGTCGAGCACCAGCTCGCCGATGTCCACGCGTACGGTGTGCGGTTGCTCCGCCCGTCCGGTGTCCGGCGTTCCTGGCCGTCCGGCGCGCTGTTCCCCGTTCAGACCCATCCGTGGACCTCCGAGGGCGTCAAGGAGCGTTCCAGCTTCAGGTATTCGGTGCGGGCCGCGGCCAGCATGTGGCGCATCTGCAGCCGGTCGCCCTCGTCCGCGGCGAGGAAGGCGCCCGCCAGCGCGATGTTGCGGATGGAGCCGCCGGCCACGGTCAGCCGGGCCAGCAGCCGTGGGTCGATGTCCTTCATGGGCGCCTTCTCGGGCAGCACCCGGCGCCAGATCTCGGCCCGCTCGGACTCGCCGGGGAAGGGGAAGTCGGCGACGAAGCGGATACGGCGCATGAACGCCGAGTCCAGGGCCTTCTTCATGTTGGTGGTGAGGATGGCCAGGCCCCGGTACGCCTCCATCCGCATCAGCAGGTAGCTGACCTCGAGGTTGGCGTACCGGTCGTGGCTGTCCTTGACTTCGCTGCGCTTGCCGAAGAGGGCGTCCGCCTCGTCGAACAGCAGCAGCGCGCCGCCGCGTTCGGCCGCGTCGAAGACCTTGCGCAGGTTCTTCTCGGTCTCGCCGATGTACTTGCTGACCACCTGCGACAGGTCGATGACGAAGAGGTCCAGCCCCAGCTCGCGCGCCATCACCTCGGCGGCGAGCGTCTTGCCGGTGCCGGAGCCTCCCGCGAAGAGCGCGGTGACGCCGAGGCCGCGGCGCAGAGTCCCGGCGAAGCCCCACTCCTCATGGACGGTGGCCCGCTGCCGTACATGGGCGACGACCTCGCGCAGGATGCGCAACTGCCGCTCCGGCAGCACCAGATCGCCCCAGCCGGCCTCCGGCTCGATGCGCCGCCCGAGCTCGTCCAGGCCGATCCGGGCCTCGGCAAGGCCGGCGCGCCAGGCCAGGCCCGCCGCGTCGGCCTCGGCCTCGCCCTCCGCGGGCAGATCGCGGCGTACGGCGGTGGCGGCCGAGCGGATGATGTGCGGCGGGAGCTGGAACTGCGCCACGAGGTGCCCCAAGTCCCCCCGCGACACCCCCGGTACGTCCGCGAAAGCCTCCGCCCACAGCCCGAGTTGCTCCTCGGTGCCGAGTGCGGGCACGGTCACGCGCTCGCCGCGAGGCTGCTCGGACTGGCGGGGGTCGGTGCCCGCGACGACGAGCGGCACGGCCGCGGAGGCGAGGAACGCGTCGGTGGCGGCGGCCTGTTCGCGGTCGAGTTCGCCGCTCTCCAGCAGCAGCGCCGCGGGGAGCAGGATCGCCTCGCGTTGCCAGAGGCGGGCCAGACGGTCCCGTTCGGCGGGGTCCGTCGGCACGTCCTGGGCGGACATCGCGTAGAGACCGAGCCCGGCCCGGTGGGCGGCCGCCGCGGCGATGTCGGTGCGGGTGCGCAGATCCCCGCCCACCAGCTCGACCCGGAGCGGCGCGTCCCGCGCGGCCTCCGCCCAGCCCGCCGCCACCTGGTCCGCGGCGCGGTCGTACGAGGCGGGCAGGCCGTCCGGTACGGGGGTACGGCGCAGCAGCCCGTGCAGACGGACGTCGAGGTAGGGCGAACCGAGCAGGAAGTGCAGGATCCGTTCGTCGAGCCGCAGGCGGGTGGCGGTCAGCCGCGTCTCGTCGTCCAGCTCGACCAGGCGCCAGCGGCGCAGGGGGCCGACGGGGGTGAGCGCGCTCCAGTGGGGCTCGGCGAGCGCGGCGAGCGCGAGCGAGAACGTCGGGTACGCGCGGTCGGGATCGCCGCTCGCCGCGGCGCAGCGGGAGGCGGTGGTGGGGTCCAGCTCGGTGGCGGCGGCGAGGAGGATCACATCGCGCTCGAAGGGGGTGAGTCCGAAGCAGGCGACGAGGGCGTCGAGGGTGGCGGGGCCGGCCGGTTCCGTGGTTCCGGTACCGGCACGGGTGTTGGTGCCGGTTGCGGTACCGGTACCGGCGGTCTCCGCGTCCGGCCCGATACCGGTCTCCGGGCGGGTGCGGGACGCGCGTCGTGCGTGTGCGTCGACACGGGCCAGGACCGACGCCACCGCCGCGGCCGGTGTCCGCGCGTCCGTGCCGGAGTCCGCCCGACGCGGCCCGTTCCCCTTCTGTGCGCCCACGACGCCACCCACCCCCGTCTTCCGCATCCGTCTCCGCCTCAGCCGTTCTCCGCGTCGGCGCCGTTCGTGGCGGACGCGGACGCGCCGCCGCCTCGCCGCGCGGTACCGGGCGCTTTGCGCGTACGGGGCGAACCGGCCCCGGGTGCGGCCTTCTTGGCGGCCGGGTCGGCGCCACGACTCTCGGGCTCGGTCGCCGCCTCGGCATCGGCCCCGGCCGCGTGGGCCGGCCGTGGGGGAGTCCGCCCCGCACCGGTCGCCGCAGCGGAACTTCCCACCCCGCTACGTGACTTGCGCGGGGTCGCGGTCGAGGTCTCGGTCCCGGTCCTGCCCCTGGCGGTGCCGATGCCCTTGCCGGTGGCCCTGCCCGTGGCTTTGCGCGGGGTCGCGGCCCCGCCCGTACGACCGTCCGCCCCGCTCGTGCGACCGTCCGCCCTGTCCTGGCGCTCGCCGTTCGCGGCCTCCGCGGCCTCCGCCGTACGACTGGTCGCGCTCGCTGCACCCGCTGCACCCGCGCCGTCCACTGCAGCCTCCGGCGTACCCGCCGATGGGGGCTGAGGCGCGCCCGGGGCGCCGAACGGTGCGACGCGCACCGCGCGTTCGCGGACCGGCTTCGCCGGAACCGGCTTCTCGCGGCCCTCGATGAAGACCAGCGACGCCTGGTAGGCGACGGACAGCGCGTACGGCGTCTGGTGGAGCATCCCCCAGAGCTTGGAGGTCTCGTCGATGTCCATCTGGATCGGTGTGAAGCGCACCTTCTGGAGCGACTCCGCCAGGTCGCTGCCCGCCAGGTACGGGAGTTCGGCCGCCTGCTCGATCACATCCCCGGGCAGGACCGGGATCTCGTGCAGCGTGCGGACCACGCAGCCGATCAGCCGCTGCCCGACCAGCTCGGTCTCCTCTCCGTACGCGGTGATGAGGAAGTTCAGATCGAGCGCCGCGGCGGGCCGTTTGACGAGCGTGCCGTCCGAGGCACGCGTCGGCAGGTCCGTGTGACGCATCGAGGCGTTCGGAGCGACCTGGTAGAGGAAGACGTTGATGGTCGGGTCGGTGGGCGGCTCGGCCGGTGGCTTGCGGGTCTCGACGGAGACGGCCATGTCGATCTCGGGCTGCAGGTTGTTCCCGATCAGCAGCGCGAGGGCCTGGGTGACCGTCGCGAAAGCCAGTGCGTTGCTCATGAAATCCGCCCCCCGGTACCGCAGTTCGAACCTCCGGCCGGGTGGTACGAGCCACAGGCCCGGTCGTATGCGCTCAGGTCCGCGCCGGTCGCACACCCCCCGCGCCCTGCGCCCTTCGCCGGCCCACCGCCGCTCCTGCCGTAGGTCACGCCCCTGCCGCCCCCGCCGTAGATCCCGCCCCCGCCGTCATTCCCGCTCATCCCGCTCACCCCGTTCTCGACCTTCATGACGTCGGTCCTCAGCCCCTCTTCTCGCCGCGTGACAGGAAGTCCTCCAGGCTCAGCGCGGGTGCGGCCCGCCCCGCGCGGTTCACGCCCGGCGCGGCGGCACGGCCGCCGCCCGACGCGCCCGCCGCACTGACCTCGAGCCGCCCGATCTGTACGTGCACGACCTGCTCCACCGGCCGCGATCCGCGCCGTGCCGCGGCGGTGCGCGCCGCGCCACGAGCCGTCGCCGCGGCGTCCGGCCGTGGTCGCGCCGCCGCTGCCGCGGCCGGAAGTGCGGCGCCCGGGCCCGGGATGGGAGGCGCGGGCGCCGCTGTCGGTGACGCCGCGTCGAGTGCGCCGGGCGTCGCGACCCGCCGTCCCCGGCGGAGTCCGTCCGTGGCAGCGGGCCGGGTGACCGGCCCGGCCTGGGCGGCGGGCCGCGGCAACTGCTTCCGCGGCCCCGCCGGGGCGGGCCGCCGGGTCTCGCCGTGTGGCGCGGCCTCGATCCGTACGACGGTGTGGTGGTCGGTCCTGATCTCCCGCTCGTGCCGGACCGACTCGGCCGCCGCCACGGCCGGCCGTGGCGCAGCGGGAACGAGCGGTGCCGGCTCGTCCGGTCCGGGCGGCTCGGCCCGCAGCGCCTCGACGCGTTCGAAGGGGCCCGCCAGCCGCGGCCGGACGCGCCCGGCGGTGCGTGGCGGGGTCCCCGGCGCCGGGGCGTGCCGCGCCAGCAGCCGCTCGAAGTAGTCGGGCACCTCAGGCATCTGCGCACAGCTCCAGGTAGTAGCGGCGCCGCAGCGGGCTGAGCGCCAGGATCTCCGGCTCGCTCCAGCCGTACGCGGAGGCGAGCAGGTGGACGTCGAGCAGCAGGTCCCGTGCCCAGGCGTCCAGTTCGGTCCACAGGTAGGAGGCGATGTCCAGCTCGGCCGGGGTGGCCTCGCCGCACTCGGGGCAGGCGACGTTGAGCGTCACCTCGGCGGCCGGGTCGGCCTGTTCGGCCGCCTCGGCCAGCCGCCGCTGCACGGCCTCGGGCAGGTCGGCGAGCCGGTCCGCGGAGACCTGCTCCCCGGCCCGTTCCGCCGAGACCGTGCAGCGGGCGACCAACCGGCGCCGGGCGTCCGCCGCGTCGAGCGCGGAGCGGGCGGCCGCCTCGATGTCGGCGACGGTGGGCAGCCGGAACTCGACCACCCAGCCGTCCGCCTCGACCCGCAGCGGGCCGGCGGGCTGCCCCGGCCGCTGCGTCAGCCCGCCCGCGTCGAGCTCGAACTCCATGGCCTCGCCGCAGGCCGCGCACTCCACCAGCACCTGCATCCGGTCGCCGAACAGCGCCCGGCGCAGGGCCAGCAGATCCGCCTCCCGCGCGCCCACCGGCATCGACAGCAGGGCGTCGCCGCTGCTGTCGGGACGGGCCGCCCGGTGCAGGAGCAGAGCGCGCTCGCTGCCGTGCCGGGCGGTCTGCCCGGCTTCCCAGGCGGCCAGCAGGCCGGCGGGCCCCACGGGATCGGCGTTCACGCCGGGTGGGTGAAGGAGGGCTCGGTCGGCTCCGGCACCTCGTAGTCGCGCTCCCAGCCCTCGCACTCCAGCTTCAGGCTCTGGATGGCGACGGCGTTGGCGTTGGCGTCCATCTCGCCCAGCACCTGGTACTCGCTCGGCCAGGTGCGGTACAGCTTGTGCGAAACGGCCACCTGTCCGGCCTCGTTGAGGACCTGTATCACGATGTCCTTGCGGAAGTCGGCGAGCGAGACCTCGGAGCCGAGCCCGGCCCCGACCTGCCAGACCTTGTTGGCCCAGCGGTCGAACTCGGGGTCGTGGGTGACGCCGCGTTCGAGCGTGATGCCCTCGAACTCCGAACGGCCCGGCGACTTGCGGGGCGAGCTGGGGTCCCCTCCGTGCCGGTGCTTGACCACCTCGGTGGTGCGCTTCAGCGGGCTGATCTTGCTGATGCCCGCGACCGTACGGCCGTCCCAGAGGACCAGGAACTTGAAGTTCTTGTACGGGTCGAAGCGATGGGCGTTGATCTGAAACTCAGCCATCGGTTTCCTTCGGGCTCCTAGATCTCGAACTGTCCGGCCATCTGCTGGATCTTGACGATCACGAACTCCGCGGGCCTGACCGGCGCGATGCCGACCAGCACGTTGACGATGCCGCGCTCGATGTCCTCCTCGGTCGTCGTGTCCTTGTCGCACTTGACGAAGTACGCCTCGCGGGGCGTGCCGCCCTTGAAGGCGCCCTGGCGGAAGAGCGTGTGCAGATAGGCGGAGGCGTTGAGCCGGATCTGCTGCCAGAGCTGCTCGTTGTTCGGCTCGAACACCACCCACTGCAGGCCGCGGTGGAGGCTCTCCTCCACATGCAGGGCGAGCCGCCGCACCGGTACGTACTTCCACTCGCTGTCCAGCGCGTCCGAACCCTGCAAGGTTCGGGCGCCCCAGACGACCGGGCCGACGACGGGGAAGGTGCGCAGGACGTTCACGCCCAGCGGGTTCAGCAGGCCGTTCTCGCGGTCGGTGAGCGGCACCGTCAGCGACCGCACCCCGGCGAGCCTCGCCTCGGTCCCCGCCGGTGCCTTCCACACGCCGCGCTCGGCGTCCGTGCGGGCGATGACGCCGGCGATGGCACCGGACGGCGGGAAGGAGCGCAGCCTGCCGGTGAGCGGGTCGGTGAGCCGGATGTGAGGGAAGAAGAGCGCGGCGTGGTTGCCGCGCACCGGCTCGAAGGCGGAGAGCCCGGCCCGTGCGGTGTCGACGCTGACCCAGCTCGTGGGCGAGTCGACGAGCAGGAAGATCCGGCGCTCCTGGCAGAGCCGCTGGGCCGCCGAGATCACGGTGATCATGTCCTCGGTGGACTCGTACGCGGCGAGTTCCGGCAGTGCGAGCAGATTGACGTCGTCGACGCCGCGCAGCGCCTGGATGCCGGTCTTGCCGCCCTCACTGCCGATGAGGTCGCGCGGTCCCGGCGGGTCGCCGTCCTCCCCGCCGCAGAGCGGGAAGACGGGCGGATTGACGGACGCCTCCAGGCCGAGGTCGTTGGCGCACTGGCCGACGAACCTGACCACGTCCTCCGGGTCGGTGGACCCCGCGACGACCTGGATGCGGCGACCGAAGGCGGTCACCTCGGCGCCCGCGAAGGCGCGTTTGCCCGGGGCGTCGGGGAGCGCGCGCAGCTTGCGCTCCAGCAGCAGGGCGAGTTCGGTGACGCCGGCCGGGGGCTCGCCGTCCTGGTCGGGATCGAAGAGCGTGAAGTCGCGCTCCACATCGCCGATCTTGACCGTGAGGTCCACGGCCAGGTCGGGCAGTTCGGCCCCGAACGGCTTGGAGACCGTGCCCGAGGGGTCCGGCCTGCCGTCGTCGTCGCCTGCGACGTCGGCCCGGATCAGCGAGGAGCCGGCGTTGACCACCGTCAACACGAAGCGGCCGTGGCCCTGGCGCATGGACAAGCCCGTGAAGGTCTCCCGGGCACCGCCCTTGGCGTCGAAGACGTGGAGGTTGAAGGTCTCGCCGGGTTCCGGGGTGTCGTAGTCGACGGCCACGCGCAGGCCGTTGCCCCAGACTCCGGGTTCCTTGGCGTGCACGGTGAGTGCCGGGCACTCGCTGCGGCCTTCGGTGGAGTCGAGGGTGACGCAGGCTTCCTTGCCGGATCCTGCGGCGGCCACGCGCACGACGACGGCGACCGTGCCGCCGTTGCCGAAGAACTGATGGACGGCGTGGCCGACCGCGCTCTGCGAGCTCAAGCCCCCGAAGCGGCGCTCGAAGTCGGCGAAGCTGGTGACCCGTACGGGGTGGTTCAGCGGTCCGCGGCGGGTGTGCCCCACGAAGGCGGTGACGGACGTGGTGACCGCTGCGATCGTGCGGACGCTACTGGGAAGTTCCTCGATGTATACGCCGGGATAGCCCGTTTGCACCGGCATTCCCCTCCAATCCCTTAGCGCATCCAGAGATGATGGAGAGGATGTGAAGGAATTGCGTGCGCGTAGCGCGCAGTGCACACTCCTCCAGCAATTCCCCCGTCACACACCCCCGTGCGATGTCGGTATCGCAGAGGCCCAACTCATAAGGGAGTGGCCCCTGTTGTCATGCGTGCCTATTGGAGTCTCGACTGCCCTCAGGTACTGGTCAAGGCGGGTTTCCGGTCAACAAGCCGATCTTTCGTTTGGGTTCGGGGGAGGGGTGATTTGGTTTCGGAAACGCGCTTTGCGCTGGCGAAATATGGCAATTGGATTGAGGCCGGTCCACCCGACGGATGAGTTTGAACGATGCAAACAAGTCGAATGAGTGAGTGCCCCGGCGCGCCGGTTTGCCGCCCATCCGCGTCCTGAAGGAGAGGAATGGCCGATTGACTGCGCTTCGCGTGGATGGGCGCCGGGATGAGACACTCCGTCTCGTCATGTGACCACCATCACCGCTCATATGTGACCTGTGATTTAGGGACCCGAGCGCGACGGGGATAACCTGCGAGACGGACATGCCGCGTACCCGGCCAACGTGTGTGCGCCTCCGTTGTGATCGCGTCGTCACGCTGCCGTTAGCGGCACGCCCACGCATACAACGAACCGCATCGCCACGACAGCGGTGATCAAGACGCAGACGCAAGGGACGGACGCGCGTGGACCTGTTCGAGTACCAGGCGAGGGACCTCTTCGCCAAGCACGGTGTACCGGTGCTGGCCGGTGAAGTCATCGACACGCCTGAGGCGGCGCGCGAGGTGACCGAGCGTCTCGGCGGCCGGTCGGTCGTCAAGGCCCAGGTCAAGGTCGGCGGCCGCGGCAAGGCGGGCGGCGTCAAGCTGGCCGCCGACCCGCAGGACGCGGTCGAGAAGGCCGGCCAGATCCTCGGCATGGACATCAAGGGCCACACGGTCCACAAGGTCATGCTGGCGGAGACCGCGCCGGAGATCGCCGAGGAGTACTACGTCTCATACCTCCTCGACCGCACCAACCGCACCTTCCTGGCCATGGCCTCCGTCGAGGGCGGCATGGACATCGAGGAGGTCGCGGCCACCAAGCCCGAGGCCCTGGCCAAGATCCCGGTCGACGTCAACGAGGGCGTGACCGCCGAGAAGGCCGCGGAGATCGTCGCCGCCGGCAAGTTCCCGGCCGCCGTCGCCGACCAGGTCGCCGACGTCCTGCAGACCCTGTGGAAGACCTTCGTCGCCGAGGACGCGCTCCTCGTCGAGGTCAACCCGCTGGCCAAGGTCGCCGACGGCCGCATCATCGCCCTCGACGGCAAGGTGTCGCTGGACGCCAACGCCGAGTTCCGCCAGCCGGGACACGAGGCGCTGGAGGACAAGGACTCGGCCAACCCGCTCGAGGCGGCGGCCAAGGCCAAGGGCCTCAACTACGTCAAGCTCGACGGCCAGGTCGGCATCATCGGCAACGGCGCGGGTCTGGTCATGTCGACCCTCGACGTCGTCGCGTACGCCGGTGAGGCACACGGCAACGTCAAGCCCGCCAACTTCCTCGACATCGGCGGCGGCGCCTCCGCCGAGGTGATGGCGAACGGCCTCGAGATCATCCTCGGCGACCCGGACGTCAAGTCCGTCTTCGTCAACGTCTTCGGCGGCATCACCGCCTGCGACGCCGTCGCCAACGGCATCGTCCAGGCCCTGGAGCTTCTCAAGTCCAAGGGCGAGGACGTCAGCAAGCCGCTGGTCGTGCGCCTCGACGGCAACAACGCGGAGGTCGGCCGCAAGATCCTGACCGACGCCAACCACCCGCTCGTACAGCAGGTGGACACCATGGACGGAGCGGCCGAGCGCGCCGCCGAGCTGGCTGCGAAGTAAGAGGGACGAGGACACCCACACCATGGCTATCTTCCTCACCAAGGAATCCAAGGTCATCGTCCAGGGCATGACCGGCTCCGAGGGTCAGAAGCACACCCGCCGGATGCTCGCCTCTGGCACCAACATCGTCGGCGGTGTGAACCCGCGCAAGGCCGGCACCGCGGTCGACTTCGACGGCACCGAGATCCCGGTCTTCGGCACCGTGGCCGAGGCCATCGAGAAGACCGGCGCCGACGTCACGGTCATCTTCGTCCCGGAGAAGTTCACCAAGGACGCGGTCATCGAGGCGATCGACGCCGAGATCCCGCTCGCCGTCGTGATCACCGAGGGCATCGCCGTCCACGACACCGCCGCCTTCTGGTCGCACGCCCAGACGAAGGGCAACAAGACCCGGGTCATCGGCCCGAACTGCCCCGGTCTCATCACCCCGGGCGCGTCCAACGCGGGCATCATCCCGGCCGACATCACCAAGCCCGGCCGCATCGGTCTCGTGTCGAAGTCCGGCACGCTGACCTACCAGATGATGTACGAGCTGCGGGACATCGGCTTCTCCACCTGCGTCGGCATCGGTGGTGACCCGATCATCGGCACCACCCACATCGACGCCCTGGCCGCCTTCGAGGCCGACCCCGAGACCGACCTGATCGTGATGATCGGCGAGATCGGCGGCGACGCCGAGGAGCGGGCCGCGGACTTCATCAAGGCCAATGTCACCAAGCCGGTCGTCGGCTACGTGGCGGGCTTCACCGCGCCCGAGGGCAAGACCATGGGCCACGCCGGCGCCATCGTCTCCGGCTCCTCCGGCACCGCCCAGGCCAAGCAGGAGGCCTTGGAGGCCGCGGGCGTCAAGGTCGGCAAGACGCCGTCCGAGACCGCCCGTCTGGCGCGCGCCGCCCTCGGCGGCTGAGCCTGGCGGCTCTCCACCGCACGCTGGAAGGGCTGGGGCCCGTACCGCGAGGTACGGGCCCCAGCCCTTTTCCGTGCCGTCGCGACGTGGCCGTGCCGACCGTCCTGCCGTGGCCGCGGCGCCGGTCCGCGCCCCCCGGAGTCACCAGAGGGTGTCGAGCACCGCGGCCACCAGCACCGCCGCGGCGAAGAACCCCACCAGCCCGTACACGGTCCGCGTCCACACCTGCGCGCGCCGCTCGCCCGCGGCCCGTACCGACTCGGCCGGCCGGGTCCTTACGTGCTGGGCGGCGGCCGTCTCGCTCAGCATCCGGCGCAGTGCGGCGGCCCGCCGGACCGGACTGGCCTCCCGCAGTTCGGGCAGCGACTCGGCCATGGCGGCCCGCGCATGCATCAGCCGGTTCGTGGTGGCGGCCGTGCTCGCCTCCGTCTCCGCCGCGGTCTCGGGCAGACCGAGACCCACACCGTCGTGCAGCAGCAGCGCGCGCCGGTAGGAGGGCGGAAGGCCGATCAGTGCGGTGATCAGCGCCCGATCGGGGCCCAGCCGCCCCGAGGGACCGCGGTTGGCGCGGTGCAGCCGGCGCCAGGGCGAGAGCGCGTACTCGTACGCCGCGGCCCGCACCCAGCCGGCCGGATCGCTGTCCACTGCCACCTCGGGCCAGCGGTGCCACGCCTGGTAGAAGGCGTGGTAAACCGCCTGCCGGGCAAGGTGCTTGCTGCCGGTGAGCAGATAGGCCTGCCGTACGAGGCCGGCGGCGTGGGCGGTGTAGAGCGCGTCGAACGCAAGCGGTGCGCCCGCGGCCGCCCCTGCCCTACCGGGCTGTGCGTAACGGTGCATAGCCACATATTGAGCGACACGACGGCCGAAGACCTGCTGCGCTCACGAATGGTGTGTTGTTGGCAGCATGTCCGCCGTGACCCCTTCGAACGATCGGACCCCGCCGTCGTCCCCGTCGCCGCCGGCGCGCGGCCGCCTCGTCGCGGGAGGGGTGGTCGCGGCAGCCCTGGGGCTCGGCGCGGTGACCGTCGCCGTCCTCCTGCTGTGGATCACCTCGCCGTACCCCGAGAGCGGGCCGAGCGCGGCGCTGCACGTCGCGGCGGCTCTATGGCTGCTGGCGCACGGCGCCGAACTCGTCCGCGCGGACACGGTCTCCGGTGCCGCCGCGCCCGTCGGCATCACCCCGCTGCTGCTCAGCGCCCTGCCCCTCTGGCTGCTCTACCGCGCCTCCCGTCATGCGATCGAGGCCCACGAGGAGGAGCTGGCCGACGCCGGACACGAGCCCGGCGGACCCCTGCCCGCCGGTCCCACGATCGGGTGGTTGAGCGCGGGCTATCTCCTCGTCGGCGTGACCGCCGTGATCTACGCGTCCGGCGGTCCCCTGCACGCCGACGCGCTCAGCGCCCTGCTGCACCTGCCGGTCGTCACCTTCGCCGCCGTCGCGTACGGCTACTGGACGGCGAGCGGCCGGCCGCGCGACCCGCTGCCCGGGCAGGCACGGCAGATTCTGGAACGGATCCCGCCCGGCGTACGGGCCGTGTGCACGCGCCGCAGGCTCGTCACGGCAGGGCGCGCGGGAGCCGCCGGTACGGCCGTTCTGCTGGGCGGCGGTGCCCTGCTCGTCGCCCTGTCCCTCACCTGGCACGGCTCCGCGGCGCAGCAGTCCTTCCACCACCTCACCATGCCCTGGACCGGCCGCCTCGCGGTGCTTCTGCTGGCCCTCGTGCTGGTGCCGAACGCGGTGCTGTGGGGCGCCGCCTACGCCATCGGCTCCGGTTTCACCCTCGGCGCGGGCACCCTTGTCGGCCCGCTCGGCACCTCGGCCCACCCGGACCTGCCGCGGTTCCCACTGCTCGCGGCCGTACCGGATGCGGGTCCCGGCTCCCCACTGACCTGGCCGGTGGGGCTGCTTCCGCTGGCCGCCGGCGTGGCGGTCGGCTGGTACACCGCGCGGGCCGCGGTCCCGGGCGCGGCGATGCGCGCCGCCGCCGTGTGCACCGAACCCCCCGCCGTACGGCCGCCCTTGCGCGGGCGATGGACCGCGTGGTGGCGCCGGCTCCGCGGGGGAGAGGGCGTCGTCGCGGGCGACGGATCGGGCGGTGCCCCCGCCGGGACGGGGGCGGCGCGAGGGGCGGTCGTCACCGGCAAGGGCGTGCGCGGCCGGCGGGACACGGCGCTCACTGCGGTGCTGGGGAGTGTCGCCTGCGCTGTGACGATGGCCGTGCTCACCGGGGTGACGGAGGGTGCGCTCGGCACGGGCGCGCTGGAGGACTTCGGACCGAGCTGGTGGTTCACCGGGGCCGTGGCGCTGGGCTGGACGGTGCCGGTGGCGGCGCCGACGGCCCTGGTGCTGCGCTGGTGGCGGCGGCGCCTGCCCCGCCCGGCGCCGGCGGAGACGCGGCCGGTGGCCGCGGCGACCCCGATGTCCCCGGTGTCCTGACGACCAACCCCGCCTGCCCTGGACGGCAGGGAGCCGGGGATGCGGTGGCGCCGGCTCGGGAGCCGGTCAGTCCTGGGCGTTCAGCAGCGGGCGCAGTTGCTCGGGGAGGAGGTCCTCGCAGGACTGGCGTGAGGAGGTCGTCAACGCGTCGTCCACGCACGCGTAGTAGTCCTGGTACACGAGCTGGAAGGTGAATGTCGCCGCCACGATCGCCAGCGCGATCCCGCCCGTGACCAGTCCGCTGATCGCGGCCGTCGTCTGTGGCCGGGAACTCTGCGGCGAGCCGCCGGCCGCGGTCGGGCGGCCCGCCTCCGGCGAGGCGGCCTGCGCGGTGCCCGTGCCGATGTCGCTCGCGGTCGCGCCCGTGCTCCTGCCCTCGCCCTCGCGGGTACGGCCCGCACGGCCGCGCAGGGAGCTGATGCCCCAGTACAGCGCGAGCGCACCCAGCAGCAGGGCGATCTCCGGCAGGCTGAACAGGGCGAAGAAGAAACCCCACATACCCGCGAGCAGGGCGAAGCGGGCGCGGCGCTGCAGCGGATCCGTCGGGTCCCAGCGCAGTCCGGTGGGTCCGCCGGGTCCGCCCTGGCCGCCGCCAGGGCGGCGGTCGCCGGGGCCGCCGCCGAAGCTGCCGCCCTGGCGGCCGGGCTGCCGGCTGCTCCATTGGCTGCCCCACTGGGGCTGTCGCCGGCCGTCGTCGCCGTTCTTGTCATCGTCGTTGTCCGAGCCGTCCGATCCATCGGAAGAGCCCGAACTGCCCGAACCATCCGTACCGTCCGAGCCGTCGCGCTGCCCGCGCGGGCGCCACGGCTGCTCGGGCCGGTTCTCGGGCGGCGCCGCGAAGGGGTTGTCCTCGTCCTCGGGCGGCGGGGTGGCGGACGGCGACTTCCGCTCGCGCCGGAGCACCGCCGCACCGGCGGCATCCGCGGGGGTGTGCACCGGGAACGCTGTTGTTCCCGCCGTCGTGAGGGGAGCACCGGACAGAGGAACGCGCAGCGCCAGGGTCGCCCCCGGGAGCGCGGCGGGGCCGAAGTCCCCCCGTCGCACAGCGGAGGACGGGGCCGTGGGCGTGAGGAAAGCCGCGCGGCGGCGTCGTTCCGGCATGTGGAGTGTGTCTTCCCCTTGTGTCGTCATCCCGCCCATTCCGTACCCGGCGGGACGGTTCGTGCTCCAGACGCTACCTCCCCCCGGTGGCCCCGTCCCGCGGGGGCCGCTCGGTGTGCCGGTATCGTTGCTGGCGGTCTGCGGCTTCGTAGGGTCTTCCGGTTGCGGGGGTCGCCCTCACTTGTACGACCCTACGACGACGTCCTTCGACCCGGACCACAGGTCCCGTCAGCGCCCGTGAGAAAGAGCCCCGCTGTGTCCTCGCCCCGCCAGCCGTCCGCCCCGGCCCGCCTCGTCGTCCTCGTCTCCGGATCCGGGACGAACCTCCAGGCCCTCCTCGATGCCATCGCCGCCGACCCGGACGGCTACGGCGCGGCGGTGGTGGCGGTCGGCGCCGACCGCGCGGGGATCACCGGCCTGGAGAGGGCCGAGCGCGCCGGGATCCCCACGTTCGTGTGCCGGGTGGGGGACCACACCACGCGCGAGGAGTGGGACCGGGCCCTGGCCGGGGCCACGGCCGCGTACGAGCCGGACCTCGTCGTCTCGGCCGGCTTCATGAAGATCGTGGGCAAGGAGTTCCTCGCCCGGTTCGGTGGCCGGTTCGTCAATACGCACCCCGCCCTGCTGCCCAGCTTCCCCGGCGCCCACGGCGTGCGCGACGCCCTCGCGTACGGCGTGAAGGTGACCGGGTGCACCGTCCACTTCGTCGACGACGGCGTCGACACCGGCCCGATCATCGCCCAGGGCGTGATCGAGGTTCGGGACGAGGACGACGAAGACGCTCTGCACGAGCGCATCAAGGAAACCGAGCGAGAGCTGCTCGTCGATGTCGTGGGGCGCCTGGCCCGTAACGGCTACCGCATTGAGGGACGAAAGGTAATGATCCCGTGACCGCCACCGCCGAAGCTACGAAGCGCCCGATCCGCCGCGCACTGGTCAGCGTCTACGACAAGACGGGACTCGAGGAGCTGGCCCGCGGGCTCCACGAGGCGGGGGTCGAGCTGGTCTCGACGGGCTCGACCGCCGCGAAGATCGCCGCTGCCGGGATCCCGGTCACCAAGGTCGAGGAGCTCACCGGCTTCCCGGAGTGCCTGGACGGCCGGGTGAAGACCCTGCACCCGCGCGTACACGCCGGGATCCTCGCCGACCTGCGCCTGGACTCCCACCGTGCGCAGCTCAACGACCTGGACATCACCCCGTTCGAGCTCGTCGTGGTGAATCTCTACCCCTTCCGGGAGACCGTCGCCTCGGGCGCCTCGCCGGACGAGTGCGTCGAGCAGATCGACATCGGCGGCCCGTCGATGGTCCGCGCCGCCGCGAAGAACCACCCGTCGGTGGCCGTCGTCACCAGCCCGGCGCGGTACGGCGATGTGCTGAACGCCGTACGCGAGGGCGGCTTCGACATGACGACGCGCAAGCGGCTGGCCGCCGAGGCGTTCCAGCACACCGCGGCCTACGACGTGGCGGTCGCCTCCTGGTTCACCAACTCCTACGCCGCGGAGCCGGAGTCGAGCGGTCTGCCCGAGTTCCTGGCCGGTGCCTGGGAGCGCAAGAGCGTGCTGCGCTACGGCGAGAACCCGCACCAGGGCGCCGCGCTCTACTCGGACGGCAGCCCCGGCGGGCTCGCAGACGCCGAGCAACTGCACGGCAAGGAGATGTCCTTCAACAACTACATCGACACCGAGGCCGCCCGCCGCGCCGCCTTCGACCACGACCGGCCGTGCGTCGCGATCATCAAGCACGCCAACCCGTGCGGCATCGCCGTCGCCGACGATGTCGCCGAGGCGCACCGCAACGCCCACGCCTGCGACCCGCTCTCCGCGTTCGGCGGTGTCATCGCCGTCAACCGTCCCGTGACGGTCGCGATGGCCGAGCAGGTCGCCGAGATCTTCACCGAGGTCATCGCCGCCCCCGGTTACGAGGACGGTGCCGTGGAGGTGCTGGCCCGCAAGAAGAACATCCGGGTGCTGCGCGTGGAGGGCGCACCGCTGCAGTCCGGCGACCTGAAGCCGATCTCCGGCGGTGTCCTGCTGCAGCACACCGACACCTTCCAGGCCGAGGGCGACGATCCCGCCGACTGGACGCTCGCCAGTGGCCACCCGCTGGACGAGGAGGGCCTGCGTGAGCTGGCGTTCGCCTGGCGCGCCTGCCGGGCCGTGAAGTCCAACGCGATCCTGCTCGCGAAGGGCGGCGCGACCGTGGGCGTGGGCATGGGCCAGGTCAACCGGGTGGACTCCGCCCGGCTCGCGGTCCAGCGCGCGGGCGAGGAGCGGACAGCCGGTTCGTACGCGGCGTCCGACGCGTTCTTCCCGTTCCCCGACGGGCTCGAAGTGCTGCTGGAGGCGGGCGTCAAGGCCGTGGTCCAGCCCGGGGGTTCGGTGCGCGACGAGCAGGTGATCGAGGCGGCCAAGCGCGCCGGAGCGACGATGTACTTCACCGGGACGCGCCACTTCTTCCACTGACGGCGACAGCTCCGGCCGCGACAGCTCCGGCCGCGACAGCTTCGGCCGCGACAGCTTCGGCCGCGACAACTTCGGCCGCGACAGCTCCGGCGGCGCCGGTCCGGGACCTATGGGGTCCAGGCCGGCGCCGTCCGCGTATGCGGTGTTCCCCCGGCCGCGGCCCGCGATGACCGGTGCGTCCCGGGACTCCGGCCCCCGCGCTGCATGGCGCGTGGGCCGGAGTCTCCCCCCGTTTCCGGTACCGGGCAGCCAACCGCACCCCGGTGGCGCGGCGGAACCTCGGACATCCGAGGGTCACGGCGCGGGCGTTCGGGGTGTGTACTGCTCGAGGTGGCGCTCGACGGTCGCGGCGTAGTCGCGGTACGCGGCGGGCACCCCGCCGGCCTCGTTCACCTTGCGGAACGAGGTGCGGTACGCGGCCGCGACCAGCACCTCGCGGTTGCCCTTCAGATCCGCGTCCAGCCGGGGCGCGATGACGCAGAGGTAGCGGCCCACGGCCGGGATCGAGACCTCGGGCGGGAAGGGCGGCTCCGGGTCGCCGGTGTCAGGCACCTGCGAGGGCGGGAGGTAGAACTTGAGCACCCGGGGCGTCCAGCGGGCGATGCCGTACTCGTCCTTCGCCGGATCGGAGAGATCCGGGTCGAAGTCGCTCTCGGCCTTCAGCAGGGCGGCGATGAGCGGCGGGGTCACCTCTGCCTGGGTGCACGCGTGAGCCGCCTCGACGATGAGCTTGCGGTACGCGGTCGGCACGCCCGCATCCGTGCGGAGCGCCTCCCTGCCGTACGTGGCGGCGGTGGCCTTCTCGCTCGCGCCGTCCCCGTCGGAGCTGTCACCGCCGCCCAGCACGCCCAGGCCGTAGCCCAGCCCGACGACCGCCGCCGTCACCGCCGCCGTGACGGCGAGCGCCAGGCCCCGTGGGCGGCGCCCTGTGCCCGGTCGCGATGTACGGACCAGCCGGTGCGGCAGCCGGGGCGAACGGCCCGTCCCGGACAGCCTCTCGATGCGCCGCAGCAGCTCCGGGGAGGTGTGCGCGGCGCGCTCCTGATGCGTACGGGCCAGGCAGTCGCCGATGATCTCCCGCCAGCCGTCCGGCAGTTCGGGGGAGAGGCGCAGGTCCTCGGCGCCGCGGGCGTAGCGGACGGTCGCGTCCCGGCGGGCGGCCACGGTGGCGCCGGGCATCGGGAGCGTCCCGGCCAGCACCAGATGGGCCACGACTCCGAAGGCCCAGACGTCGGCGGTGGTACGGATCTGCTGGCCGCGTTCGCCGATGTCGGACCACAGCAGTTCGGGCGGGGTGTAGTCGGGTGTGGAGAAGGCGGGGGCGTAGGCGTGGGTGCCCTCGAGTTCGGCCGCGAGGTTGAAGTCGCCCAGCCGTACGGACCGTTCAGCGGATCCCTTGCCGCGGGGGCCGCCGCCTTCGGCACGAGGCGAACCGGCCCGAGGCGAACCGGCCCGATGCGAATCGCCGGTCCGGCGCGAACCGCCTGTCCCACGCGAACCGCCTGTCCGACGCGAACCGTCCGCGCGCCCCGGCATCAGCAGCACATTGCCCGGCTTGAGGTCGCCGTGCACCCAGCCCGCGCCGTGCAGTTGGGCCAGCCCCTCGCAGATCTGGGCGAGCAGTGCGGGCCCGTCCGGCAGCCGGCCGTCGCCCGCCGCCGCGAGGAGGGCGTCCAGGGAGCACTCGGCGCGTTCGAGCACGAGCACGGTCGCGCCGTCGAGGCCGGGGTTTCCGGGATCGTCCACGGTCAGTGCCTCGTACATGCGGATCAGGCGCGGGCGGCGCAGCCTGCGGTGCAACTCCAGCTCGCGGTGGGCAAGATCCTCCAGGTGACGGAGCTGGCGGGGTGTGCGGGTGCCGGTGGGCAGGAACTTGAGCGCCGCGGACCCGGGCAGGTCGGGCGGGGCATCCGGGCCCGGAGTTCCGCGCCGCCGCGCGGCATAGACGCTGCCGAAGGCGCCGGAGGCCAGCGGTTCGCGTACCTCCCAGCAGCCGACCCGGTAGCCCTTGGGCACCTGGACGGCGAACGGCGTGCCACCGCCGCTGCCGCTCACCGCACCGGCCCCTCGATCACGTCGAGCTCGCCCTCCCGTACGAGGTCGAAGCGGAGCGCCAGGGAGACCAGCGACTCCTTCTTGCCGTTCAACCGGGGCCCGGGGAGGGCGGATTCGGCGGGGGGCTTGAGGCGCAGCTTGACGGCCAGATAGTCGATGTTCCACTGCACGGTGGTGCGGTTCACCGCGGGCCAGGCCGGCTTCAGCCGCTCCACGACCTGTTCGGTGGTGGGCAGCGGGGCGTGCGGCTCGCCGCGCAGCCTCGGCTCGCAGAGCGCGGCCAGGACGAGGAAGTAGCGCTTGGAGCGGTCCAACGGGAAGGGCAGAGCGGTGGGTTCGCCGCCGCTGCTGCCGCTCCTCTCGAGGTAGTCGTGGCGCGGCGCCCAGACGTCGAAGCCCACCAGGTCGCTTCCGGCCGGGAGGACGACGCGGGAGAACTCGAAGGGGACCGGGGCCTCGACCCGGCCCGGCCCGACCTTGATGTGCTCGCCGGCGCCCTCGGGGTTCTCCACCACGTACGTCTGACGGCCGCTGAGGTTGGTCAGCGTCCAGAACGTGGCGGTGGCGGTGATCTCCCCGGCGGAGCGGGACACCCCGGCATGCTGCATGGTCAGAAACGGCGTGCCGTCGGCCCGTTCCTCACCGCAGCGCCCGAAGCGCAGGGTCTCGCCCGGCTTCAGCCGGATCTGGGAGTCGGGGCCGCGGGAACCGTCGGGCACCACGATGACGCTGAACACGTACGTTCCCCCTGGTCGAGGATCGGCAGCGGTCAGCAGGCTACTGAGCGTCCGATCGCAGCCGCAACGCGGCGCGAGGGGCGCACCCATGGTCTTTTGGTGCGCCCCTCGCGGATGCCCGAAGGCCGGTGGCCGGGTGCGGGACGGTGCGGAGTCGTGGGACCAACTCCGTTGACCGTACGGGGTGTTGCGGTCGTACCGACCTGCCGGGCCGGCCCGTCCCGGCAGGTGCCGGGACGGCGCGTTCAGTACTGCGGACGGTTGAACCACTCGCCCGCCTGGCGAAGGCAGCAGAAGACGAGCGTCACGATCGCGGTGGCGGCCCACAGCAGGGCGAGCACCGGATTGCCGCCGTTGGCCACGGCGGAGAGGAACGCCAGTACGGAGATCAGGGAGTTGACCGACGCCGCGATGATGGCGGTGATCCGGGTGCCGCCGCGCCCCTTGCCGAACATCGACGCGGGCGTGAGGTGCAGAGCCGCCAGGCCGCCGAAGACGAGGAAGAGGATGATCGCCGCCCCGGCCGCCACCCTGCCGAAGTCGGAGACGGGCAGGTCGTCGCCCATGTTCCCGGCGGAGATGCCGAAGATGAGGACGATCACCGCCGTGAACGCCCACAGCGCGCCGGCGATGAACAGCAGCACGCGCGCGGCGACGACCTGGCCGGGCATGGAGCCCGGAACGCCCGGAACTCCGCCCGGGTACGCGGCATACGGCGCGCCCTGGTGGCCCTGCGGGTACGCGTAGCCGGGCGGCGACGGCTGCTGCTGCTGCGGGTAGCCGTACGGCTGTCCCTGGGGCTGGCCGCCGTAGGGCTGACCCTGGGGTTGACCGCCGTAGGGCTGACCTTGGGGTTGGCCCTGGGGCTGGCCGCCGTACGGCTGCCCCTGCGGCTGTCCGCCGTAGGGGTTGTTGGGGTCGGGATAACTCACGGTTCCTCCGAGCGGATGTGCGGGGACGGCGCGGTCGACACACGGAGGCCGGACGGAACAGCGGCCCGTCCCCCCGTACAGCCGCGGTACCTTGCCCGGTCAATCGTCGTCCGGAGCATCGGGGTTGTCCACCCGGTCCCCGGGGGGCCGGTGCACCGATCACCGGTTCACCGGCCCCGCGTGACGGGGCCCGGTCACCGAGGCCCGGTCACCGAAGTCCGGTCAGTGCGTCTGGACGGCTACCGACTTCACGATCTTGTCCGCGAAGGTCTGCTTCTTCTCGTCCCACAGCGGCCACAGGAAGCCGATGTAGCAGGACATCCCGTCCAGGGTGTGGCACAGGCGGCGGACGAAGGCCATGCCGAAGCCGAGGGGCTGCCCGTCGGCCTCCCGCAGCACGCTGATCTTCAGGGCCTTCTTGCCCGGCGTCTGGCCGGTCTTGCCCTCCCTGTAGACCAGCCACAGGCCCGCGACGGTGCTGAGCAGCGCCCCGATGAGGATCAGCACGATCGCGCCGCCGGACCCCTCGGCCGTGGACTGGGCGGCCGCGTCGACGCACGCCTGGTCGCCCGGGGCACAGTCCGAGGCGGAGCTCACGGCGTCGCCGATGATCTGCGCATACCCGGCAATGATGAGGACCATCGGGACGAGACCGGCGATGAGGAAGTCCACGAGGGAGGCCCCGACCCGCGCGCCCCAGGAGGCGAAGGGCGGCATGCCCCCGGGCACGCCCGGCTGGAGGTGGCCGTAGGCATCGCCGCCGGGGTAGCCGGGGTATCCCTGCTGCTGCGGGAAACCGGGCTGCTGCTGCGGGTAGCCGTAGGGCTGGCCCTGCGGGGGCTGCTGCGGCTGGCCGTACGGGTTGCCAGGACCGGGCGGGTAACTCATGTGCTCCTCCGAGCGATCAACGGTCGATGCGCACCGGAAGGAGACCCATATGCTGCGGCGCCCCCCGATTGCGACAGCTTTATTCGGCCATGCTCATGACCTGTACGGCCGCTGTCGAGTCCGGTAGGCCGGTTTGTCCTGGCATGAGGTGGTCGGTGAGACCGGATTGGTACCCGGCGCACGTCATCCGGGAGGATGGAGGCATGACCGCCAACATTCTCGACGGCAAGGCCACCGCCGCCGCGATCAAGTCGGAACTCGCCGCCCGCGTGGAGGCGCTCGCGTCCCGCGGGGTCACACCTGGCCTCGGGACCCTGCTGGTCGGCGACGATCCGGGCAGCAAGTGGTACGTGGCGGGCAAGCACCGCGACTGCGCGCAGGTGGGCATCGCCTCCATCCAGCGCGAGCTGCCCGCGACCGCCGGCCAGGACGAGATCGAGGCGGTCGTACGGGAGCTCAACGAGGACCCGGCGTGCACGGGTTACATCGTCCAACTCCCGCTCCCCAAGGGGATCGACGCCAACCGCGTGCTGGAGCTCATCGACCCGGCCAAGGACGCCGACGGCCTGCACCCGATGAACCTCGGCCGGCTGGTCCTGAACGAGCCCGGGCCGCTGCCGTGCACCCCGAACGGCATCGTCCAGCTCCTGCGCCGCCACCAGGTGGAGATCAACGGCGCCCATGTCGTGGTCATCGGCCGGGGCATCACCGTCGGCCGCTCGATCGGGCTGCTGCTGACCCGTAAGTCGGAGAACGCGACCGTGACGCTGTGCCACACCGGCACCCGCGACCTGTCCGCACAGCTCCGGCAGGCGGACATCGTCGTCGCCGCCGCGGGCTCGCCGCACATCGTGAAGCCGGAGGACGTCCGGCCGGGCGCGGCCGTGCTGGACGTGGGCGTGAGCCGGGACGAGAACGGCAAGATCGTCGGCGATGTGCACCCGGGCGTGGCGGAGGTCGCGGCCTGGGTCGCGCCGAACCCCGGCGGTGTCGGGCCGATGACCCGGGCGCTGCTGCTCCAGAACGTCGTCGAGGCGGCGGAGCACCAGGCCTCGCCGGCGTAGTCCCGCTGCGGTGCACTCCCGCCGCGGGAGGGCCGCGCCCCTGCCGTACATCGCACCGTACGGGGACAGGGCTCGGCCGTGTGACGCACATTTCGGACGTCGAGGGGCCCGCTCCCCGGCCGTACGGCGCTACCTTCGGAACCATGCCCTCACCGGAAGGGAAGGGGTCGACCACCCATGGCTGCTGATGCGCGAGCGAACGGCGCACCCGGAGCACCGCACCTCGGGGGAGGTGCGGCCGCATCCCGCCGCCCCTTCGCGGCGGGTGACGGAACGGGCGCATCGGACGCGTCCGGTGCTTCGAGCGCCCCGGAATCCTCTGCTTCGAGCGCCCCGGAGTCCTCCGGGGCTTCAGATGCAGGCGGGGCCGACGGTGCTGCCGGGTCTTCCGCGCCGGCGCCGGACGGCGCAGGCCGCCTCGCGGAGCGCGACGGCCGCTCCGGCGGCGAGGAGGAGACGCCCCGGCCCGCCGGGAGCCGGAGGTTCCCGCGGATCACACGGGACACCGCGCGGCCCGAGGGCGGGGGACGCGCCGCATCGGGCGACGCGCCCGCTCCCGCGCGTCAGTGGCCGCTGCTGGCCGTGCTCGGCGGGACCGCCACCGGGCTGCTGGTCGTCGCCGCCGACGCCGTGCGTATCGGCACGCTCATCATCGGTCTGGCGCTGATCGCGGGTGCGGTGCTGCGCCGCGTCCTGCCGTCGGTCGGCATGCTGGCGGTGCGGTCGCGGTTCACGGACATGGTCACGTACGGCGCGCTCGGAGTCGTGATCGTGCTGCTGGCGATGATGATCCAACCCGATCCCTGGCTGGAGATGCCCTGGCTTCAGGATCTGATCCGCGCAGTGGTGCGCTGACGCCTGCGACGACGGACGATCGAGGGCGACGAGCGGCAAGCGGCAAGCGGCAAGCGACGAGCGGCAACCGACGGCCGAAGGATCGAAGGCGACGAGGCGGACCGAGCGTCCGGACGCGACGTCGAGCCGACGGAACTCCGAAGGCAACGGCGCCCGCCCTCTCCCCCGGGTGAGGACGGGCGCCGTTGCGTGGGGAAGGGGAGCGTCGCTGCCGCGCCCCCGTGGCGCGTCCCTTCCGCACACGAGGATCTTGTGCGCACGGGTGGGGCTCAAGGCTCACGGGCCCGCTGTGGCGCGGAAGTGACCGTTCTGCCATGGAGCTGCGACTCTGCAACAACCGTCACCGGAATGTGGCGGGTGTCCCGTTCCCGTGCCGGGTCCCGTCCATGACGAGGGTGTTCCGGCCCACATCGCGACCATGGGCGTCGAACTGACATCCTGTGCTTGGGCATCCGGACCGGGGTGCCGTGGGGCCCAGGGCGCCAGGACCGGAGAACGATTCGGGGGGAACAGGGGGAGGCCACATGCCTCGTTGGAGGGCGCTGCCCGAGGAACTCGACCCGCAGGTACGGGAGTTCACCAGTCAGCTCCGCAGGCTCGTCGACCGCAGCGGTCTGTCCGTCTCGGCGGTCGCCGACCGTACCGGCTACAGCAGAACCTCGTGGGAGCGCTACCTCAACGGCAGGCTTCTGCCGCCGCAGGGTGCGGTCGTCGCGCTCGCGGACGTGACCGGCACGCACAGCGGCCATCTCACCACGATGTGGGAGCTGGCGGAGCGGGCGTGGAGCCGGTCCGAGATGCGGCACGACGTGACGATGGAGGCGATCCGCGTCTCCCAGGCCCGGGCCGCGCTGGGGGAGTTCGGAGCGCAGCCGCCGAAGGCCGCCAAGGGCAGGAAGGCGCGCAAGGCGCAGACCCCGGAGGTGGGTGCACCCGCCCAGGCCGCAGCCCCGGCCGCCCAGTCCCCCGCGGTGGACCCCGTGGCGCAGTCGCAGGGCGCCGATCGCCCGGGGCCCGCCCTGCCCGCGAACGCCGCGGGCGTGGACGGCCGGAGGGGGCACGGCGGCGGTGGCGGACGGGGCACGCGGAGGCAGGGCGCGCGCCGCGTACCGATGTTCCTGGCCGGGATCGCCGGTGCGCTGGCCGTGGTCGCCGCCGGTGTGCTGCTGCTCGGCCTCAACAAGGACGACGGCACGGAGGCCGCCGAGCCCCCGCCCTCACCGACCGTGTCGAAGACGCCGGAGCTCCCTGCCGGGGTGAAGTGCACCGGCAAGCAGTGCGAAGGTGCCGACCCGGAAGCCATGGGCTGCGGCGGTGAGTACGCCGAGACCGTAGCCGACGCGACGGTCGGCACCGCGGTCGTCGAGGTGCGCTACAGCAAGGTGTGCGCCGCTGCTTGGTCCCGGATCACCAAGGCGGCACCGGGCGACGAGGTCACCGTCACGGCCGCGGGCAGGACCGAGAAGCGTACGGCGGACGCCGACCTGGACGCGTACACCGCGATGGTCGTGGCGAAGTCCCCGAAGGCCGCGAAGGCTTGTGCCGAGACGCAGACGGGCCTCAGCGGTTGCACGGACTCCGACGGAGCGGGGACGGGCACCGGTACCGGTACGGGCGCGGGCACCGCGACGGATCAGCCGGGGGCCGGGACCGGAACCGGGACGGGGACCGACGCCGGTACGGCCACCGGCAACTGAGCACCGGGGCGCCGGTCCCGCCCCTGTGCGCTCCGCCCGTCCCGTACGTCACCCGCGTCCGCGTCACGACGACGATGACGGTATCGGCGGGTCGCGGGCTGCCGTCCATCGCCGCATCCCGAGTCCCCCGTGTCCGGATGCGGCCGGAAACCAACCCACAAAGCGGCCGAAAATCTTATGCATGGCCCTCTGGTTGGGGGGCAGACGGAACAACACCCCCCCACGGGTGCCGTGCACCCCCCCGGCGGCCGCTCGCTCCCCCCTCATCCCCGCGAGCGGCCGCCCAGCACGGGGCGATAGCCTGACGGCCGGAAGTCTCTCGATACCAAGAGATCCCATACGGCCAGGGATACCCACCGCCAGGCAAGCAAGCAGGAGATCGCCATGACCCGCACTCCCGTCAATGTCACCGTCACCGGCGCGGCCGGCCAGATCGGCTACGCGCTGCTCTTCCGCATCGCCTCCGGTCAGCTCCTCGGCGCGGACGTGCCGGTCAAGCTGCGGCTCCTCGAAATTCCGCAGGCCGTCAAGGCCGCCGAGGGCACCGCGATGGAGCTCGACGACTGCGCCTTCCCGCTGCTCCAGGGCATCGACATCTCCGATGACCCGAACGTGGCCTTCGACGGAGCCAACATCGCTCTGCTCGTCGGCGCCCGCCCGCGCACGAAGGGCATGGAGCGCGGCGACCTGCTCGAGGCCAACGGCGGCATCTTCAAGCCGCAGGGCAAGGCCATCAACGACCACGCCGCGGACGACGTCAAGATCCTCGTCGTCGGCAACCCGGCGAACACCAACGCGCTCATCGCCCAGTCCGCCGCCCCGGACGTACCGGCCGGGCGGTTCACCGCGATGACCCGCCTCGACCACAACCGCGCGCTGTCCCAGCTGTCGAAGAAGACGGGCGCCCCGGTCTCCGAGATCCGCCGCCTCACCATCTGGGGCAACCACTCGGCCACCCAGTACCCGGACATCTTCCACGCCGAGGTCGCGGGCAAGAACGCCGCCGAGGTCGTGGGCGACGAGAAGTGGCTCGCCGACACCTTCATCCCGACCGTCGCCAAGCGCGGCGCCGCGATCATCGAGGCCCGTGGCGCCTCCTCGGCCGCCTCCGCCGCCAACGCCGCGATCGACCACATCCACACCTGGGTCAACGGCACGGCCGACGGCGACTGGACCTCCATGGGCATTCCGTCCGACGGCTCGTACGGCGTTCCGGAGGGCCTGATCTCCTCCTTCCCGGTCACCACCAAGGGCGGCTCGTACGAGATCGTCCAGGGCCTGGAGATCAACGACTTCTCCCGCACCCGGATCGACGCCTCCGTCGCGGAGCTGGCGGAGGAGCGCGACGCGGTCCGCGGTCTCGGCCTCCTCTGAGACCGGCCGCCGCACCCCGCCCGCGGCACCCGCTCGAAGAGCACCGAGGACGCCCCCGGCAGCACGCTGCCAGGGGCGTCCCGCCGTATCCGGGCCCGGCGTACGGCGGGAAGGGCGTCCACGGGTGCGAGCCGGTCAGACCCTGAGCGGCCGGTCCGTGGTCCCGATCGGCGACGGCAGGACCGTGCCGCCCGTCAGGTAGCGGTCCACGGCGGCGGCCACCGCACGCCCCTCGGCGATCGCCCAGACCACCAGCGACTGACCGCGTCCCGCGTCCCCGGCGGCGAAGACGCCGTCCGCGTCCGTGGCGAAGTGCCGGTCGCGGGCGAGGTTCCCGCGGACGTCGAGGCCGAGGGAGAGCTGGTCCACCGGACCGCTGTCCCGTTCGGGGCCGGAGAAGCCGAGCGCGAGCAGCACGAGCTGCGCCGGGAGCACCACCTCGGTGCCCGGTACGGGATGCCGGTGCACCGGCTCGACCCCCGAGAGGTGCAACGCCCGTACGCCGCCGTGCTCGTCGCCGTCGAAGCGCAGCGTGGCCGAGGAGAAGACCCGCGGGTCGTGGCCCGACTCCGCTCTGGCCTCCTCGTGGGCGTGCGAGAGCCGGTAGACCTTCGGGTAGGTGGGCCAGGGCTCGTCCTCGCGCCGGCCCGCGCCCGGCTCCGGGTTGATGTCGAGCTGGGTCACGGAGGCGGCACGCTGCCGGATCGCGGTGCCCAGGCAGTCCGAGCCGGTGTCCCCGCCGCCGATGATCACGACGTCCTTGCCCTCGGCGGTGACGGGCGGCGCCTCGTAGTCGCCCTCCTGCACCCGGTTGGCGAACGTCAGATAGTCCATCGCCTGGAGGATGCCGCGCAACTGGCGGCCCGGAACAGGCAGCTCCCGCCACGCCGTGGCGCCGACGGCGAGGATCATCGCGTCGTAGCGCGCCCGCAGCTCGGCGGCGTCGATGTCGTGGCCCACGGCCACGCCGGGGCGGAACTTGGTCCCCTCGGCCTCCATCTGCTCGATGCGCCGGTCGATGTGGCGCTTCTCCATCTTGAATTCCGGGATGCCGTAGCGGAGCAGTCCGCCGATACGGTCATGCCGTTCGTAGACGGCGACGGTGTGCCCGGCGCGGGTGAGCTGCTGCGCCGCCGCGAGCCCGGCGGGGCCGGACCCTATGACCGCCACGGTCTTGCCGCTGAGCCGCTCCGGCGGCTGCGGGGGCGCGTAGCCGAGTGCCCACGCCTGGTCGGCGATCGTGGACTCGATGTCCTTGATCGTCACCGGGTCGGAGTTGATCGCCAGCACGCAGGCGTCCTCGCACGGCGCGGGGCACAGCCGCCCCGTGAATTCCGGAAAGTTGTTGGTCGCGTGCAGGCGGTCGGCGGCGGCGCGCCAGTCCTCCAGCGAGGCGTACTCGTTCCACTCCGGGATGAGATTGCCCAGGGGGCAGCCGCTGTGGCAGAACGGAACGCCGCAGTCCATGCACCGGCTCGCTTGCTTCGTGACGAGCGGAAGCAGCTCCTGGCCCGCGTAGACCTCATGCCAGTCGGCCACGCGCTCCTCGGCGGGCCGGCGCGGCCTGGCGGCGCGTGAGGTTTTGAGGAAGCCCTTGGGGTCGACCATGTGCTGCTCCGTCGCTTGCAGCATCGGACCACGGCGTTCCGCCCACTCTACGCCCGCTTTGCCCTGCTTTCACTAGCTCTGGGGTGGATATCCGAGGAAGTGATCATTGAGGCCAGATCGGGGCGCCGGTGGAGGGTCTTGGCAAAGAAGCGGAGAGCGATCATGTCCCATCTCCGGGCTTGCTCAAGTGTTCATCACGCTTTCGATCAGCTTGCGCCCGGCCTGTCCGCTCCAAGTAGGTGAACGTGCTGATCGCGCTGGGAGCGCCTCCGGCGGCCGCCTGCGCGAGGACGGTCACCACGGCACGGAAAGGGGAAGGCGATGCCACCACCATGCCCCGGGCGGCAGGTCGAATGCTGACATGCCGACGGCTTTTGCGAGGATGTGTTTCGTATCCTCTGCCGAAGAATTCAGGAACTGTCCATCGACTTCTTCGAGTGCGTCGGTCAGCAGGGTCGCGGAGGGGGTGATCAGTCGGTCCTCAATATCCGATAGTCGATCTCGAGCTTCGATGGCGTCCCGGTACATTTCCACGGGGTAGCGTCCCGCCGGCGGCCAATCCGCAACCATGCGGCGGACCATCCTTTCCCACTCTCCCAGGTATGCGCGGGCATCATCGTGAAGAGAGCCCGGTTCATCGACCGGGCAGGTCGAAAACAGCTCGGGCCGGGCGGCCGCAAGGTTGTCGAGTGAACGAGTGAAAGCCGCTGTCGTCGGCGTGGGTACGGGATGTTCTCGAATGATCTCGGGAAGCACGATCACGCGGCCCTGAGGGAGCTCGGGTACGGCGGTTTCCACGGCGTCAATGGTGTGAGCGGGGTTGTCGTCGTCGGACGCCAGCAAGCGAGCGCGTGTCACCACATTACTGGGGGAGGCGAGCCAGTACGCGCTGGGGATTCCCTCTTCGGCCGGATAGAGAACCACAGAACGCGCCGTCCGGGCGAACGTCCTCGCCAATTCTGCCTCGGACGGCCGCACTGCCACCGAATCTTGTACGTAGATGTCCAGGCTCAGTGAAACGTCGCCGCTGGCGTGAGCGTAATCGCAGAGCACCTTGGCGTCCCAGTTGCGGTTGTCCTGCTCCAAAAAGGCATCGGCGACGTCGACCTCATGCGAGGGTACGCAGAGGCACTCGCCAAGCGCGCGAGCAATCGACGACGGTTCCATTCGATTCGCGACAAAAAAGTTGTACTGCATCAATACTTCCCGTTGTAGATGTCTATCGCCTTCTGGACGGCTGCCGGTTGGTTGACAAATCTGGGATTCCTCGTCAATTGCGGAGCTTTGTCGATGTCTCCCCCGGCTCTGGCTATTTGTTGGAGCGCGGCGTATTCATGCCGATCCAACTTGGCGATTCCGGGACCGGAGTCAGGGTAGGTCCTGCCGCTCGGTTCGACGCCGTAGGTTCTGCCGTTCACCTCATAGCGATTTCCGTCAGCGGTGAGTGTTCCGTGGCCGTCCGCGATGGCCGCGATGTCCCTGTCGATATCACGCATCGAAGTCCCGCGGAGAATCACGCTGTTCTCCTCCTTGACCTCTCCCTTGGCCGACCCCTGGATCGTGTGCCGGGAGTGCGGGGGCATCAAGGTCTTGCCCGCTGCCGGCCCGGGGATGTCGTCTCGGGCGGGCCACTCTCTCTTACCCGGGTCGGGAGCGCTGCTTGAGCCTCCAGGAGGGCGGGGACCGCTTGGCGGCTTCCCGGAGTCCCTCCCCGCACCGCTGGAGGACGGGACGCTCGAGCTCGGGCCTCCGCTCCCGTTGGGGCCGCTTGAGGTCTTGCTGTCGTTCTTGCCGAGGCTCTTGAAACTCTCGGCGACCTTGTCGTCGTTGTCGCGGTGGTTCTTGGCCATCTGCTTGAGGCCGCGGCGCATGTTGTCGTCGAGGTGTTTGGCGGAGGTCTTGGCGGCGTTCTCGACGCCGTCGATGACCTTGTCGAGCATGGCGTTGGCGGCGTCGGCGATGGGGTCCTTGCCGCGGGTGCGGCCGTGGTGGCTCTTGGCTCGGGAAATCTTGCCCCCGGCCTTGTCCCTGAAGCCGCCGCCGACACTGTTGAGCTTCATGTCGAGTTCGTCGTACTCCTTCGGGTCGAACCTGAACCCGCCCGCAGTACCGCCGACCCCGCCTCCGCCATTTCCGCCGCCGCCCGTGGCGCTGAGGAGTTGCATTCCGGCGGCTTCGTTGAGCCCGTCCTTGCCGGCTTTGGCGGTTCGGCCCAGGTCGACGCCGTCCCGGGCGCCCATGGCGTTGGAGCCGAGCTGAACCACCAGGTCACCGGCCATCGAGCCGAGAGCCTCGTATACCGGGCCCATCGCCATGTCGATGACCTGGGAGGCGACTTGCTGGCAGACCTCCTGGAAGATCCGCTTGACGATCTGCCGAGTCGCCTGGGTCGCGGCGAGTCCGCCCAAGGTCGACAAGCCCAGGGTGAAAGGGGCCGAGGCGGCGGCTGCGGCGATCTCGACGGCGAGGATGCCCAGTTGGACCAGAGCGGCGATCTTTGCGCCCTCGATGAGAATGGCAACGCCGTCGAGTGCCTGGGCGGTGAGCCGACCCGCCTCGGCGAGGTTGGTCAGGTGGGTGTCCTTGACCTTGGACCAGTGCATGTTCAGGGCCTCGGTGGCCGCGCCCCCGCCGCCCGCGGACACCAAGCGCTGTACAGCGCGGTGGGCTTCCGCAGCGCCGTCATCGATGTCGCTGGAGAACTCCCCCATGGCCGCAGCCATTTCGCGGTAGTCGTCCTCGTCCACGTTCGGCCAGGAGACGCCGATGAGGTCGAGCAGCTCATCGGCCCATCCGGGCAGGACAACACCCATGAATCCAGCCCCCCGTCCACTCTGCGCCGAAAGCCAACTCCATAGAGGCGACAGGTGAGTTGAAGGCGGAGGTTCCCAAGGTCGGGCAGATGTGAGGCAGGGCACACGTGGGGGAGCCGTGGCGGAACAGGCCTCGGGCGCGACGGTGAGCATGGGGCATCCGAAGGTCTTCGGGGACTGTGCACGGACCGACGCCCGGTAGGCGGTGTCTCACGGCCCGGTGAGCAGTCGTCGCCCCAGCCCGTCGGGCGATCCGCTGCTGATCCCGATCCTGCCGGCAGGGGCGCGACGGGGTGCCCACCGCGCTGTCGTCCTCGTCGGGCGCTGAACTCGTCGATGAGCGCCCTCATGACCTCGAAGGCGGGTTTGGGAACGCAGTCGTCGGTGGTGATCCCGAATCGGTGGAGCTGTCCTGGCTTCGAGCTGTCGGCATCGGGGAGCGCGAAGTGGGTGTATCCGCTCAGCCCGAGCCGTCTCGACTGATCGGCGATGACGCGGATCGCGGTCTCGGCCACCTCGGCCTGGCGGTGCGGAGGCCGGTCCGGCCCCCGTGGGTCAGCCGTGCTCGGTGATTTGCAGGGCAGATGCCGCAGGCCGGCGGGTGTCGGCCCCGCATCGCGGTGATGGCTCAGCAACCCCTCGACATCACGGCGATGGCTCAGCAACCCCTCGACGGCGTGGGCCGGTCCCGCGCCGGACCGGCGCCCAACTCCCGTGGCCCGTCTCGTACATCGCGGACACGCCGCCCGCCGGGGAGGCGGGTGCGGCGCTCGATCGAGCCGGGGGTCCGCTCAGCCGTTTCCTCCGGGGTTCAGCGTCCCCTGTCCGGAATCTGCGATTCGGGGTGGAATCCCTTCCGTGCAGCGTGAAATGGGTCACTGAGCGTGAAAACTTGCGCATGCCTTTGCCGCTACGGGGGAGGGGTCCTGGTTGCTGGTTCGACCGGCGGTCTACCAGCGATGAACATGACATGCAGGGGAAGGCAGAAACAAAAGTGTCGGCTACCGAGAGTATCCATATCGACGGCGTGTGGCGTACGGCCGCATCCGGCGCCACCCGCGAGGTCCTCGACCCCGCCGACGCCGAACCTCTGGCCCTCGTCGCCGAGGGTGGCCGTGAGGACACCGACGCCGCCGTCGCCGCGGCACGCCGGGCCTTCGACTCCGGCCCCTGGCCGCACACGCCCGTCGCCGACCGCGCCGCACTGCTGCGCCGCGTCGCCGAGCTGCTGCAGCGGGACCGCGAGGAGATCGCGCTCATCGAGAGCCGCGACACCGGCAAGACCCTGGAGGAGGGCCGGGTCGACGTCGACGACGTCACCAACGCCTTCCGGTACTTCGCCGACCTCGTCATGAACGAGAGCGGCGGCCGTGTGGTGGACGCCGGCAGCGACGAGGTCCACAGCGTCGTCGTCCACGAGCCCGTCGGCGTCTGCGCGATGATCACGCCCTGGAACTATCCGCTGCTCCAGGCGAGCTGGAAGGTCGCCCCCGCCCTGGGCGCGGGCAACACCTTCGTCATCAAGCCCAGCGAGGTCACCCCGCTCTCCACCGTCCACCTGGTGAAGCTGCTCGCCGAGGCCGGCCTCCCGGCCGGTGCGGCGAACATCGTCACCGGCGGCGGCGACCCCGTCGGCGCCCGGCTCTCCGAGCACCCGGACGTGGACCTGGTCTCCTTCACCGGTGGGCTCGCCAGCGGCACCAAGGTCATGCAGGCCGCCGCGCCGACCGTGAAGAAGGTCGCCCTGGAGCTGGGCGGCAAGAACCCCAACGTCGTCTTCGCTGATGCCTGTGCCACCGAGGAGGGCTTCGACACAGCCGTCGACCAAGCCCTGAACGCCGCCTTCATCCACAGCGGCCAGGTCTGCTCGGCCGGTGCCCGGCTCATCATCGAGGAGTCCGTGCGCGACCGCTTCGTCGCCGAACTGGCGCGCCGGGCCGAGAAGATCAAGCTGGGCCGCGGCACCGAGGACGGTGTCGAGTGCGGCCCGCTGGTCTCCGCCCAGCAGCTGGAGAAGGTCGAGGCGTACGTCGAGTCGGCCCGTGAGGAGGGTGCCGTCGTGCGCTGCGGCGGCAGCCGCCCCGAGCCCTCCGGCGTACGGCCGGCGACCGGCTACTTCTACCCGCCCACCATCCTCGACTACTGCCACGGCGAGATGCGCGTGGTGCGCGAGGAGACCTTCGGGCCGATCCTCACCGTGGAGACCTTCCACACCGAGGACGACGCGGTCGCCCTGGCCAACGACACCGAGTACGGGCTCGCGGGCGCCGTGTGGACCTCCGACGCGGGCCGGGCCCGGCGCATGGCCCGGCGGATGCGCCACGGCACGGTGTGGATCAACGACTACCACCCGTACCTCCCGCAGGCCGAGTGGGGCGGGTTCGGCAAGTCCGGCATCGGACGGGAGCTGGGCCCCACCGGTCTCGACGAGTACCGCGAGGCCAAGCACATCTACCAGAACCTCGCCCCGCGGCCCGTCCGCTGGTTCGCGGGCTGACGCCCGAACCGGCCCTCGCGGAATCACGTACACGCACGCACCTTGCAAGGAGCAGTCCCCAACCATGCCCTCCTCCCTTGAGACCGAGGCGGCCGACTACGTCGTGGTCGGCGGCGGCACCGCAGGCTCGGTGATCGCCTCCCGCCTCACCGAGGACCCCGATGTCACGGTCACGGTCATCGAAGGCGGCCCGACCGACATCGACCGGCCCGACGTGCTCACCCTCCGCCGCTGGCTCGGCCTGCTCGGCGGAGATCTGGACTACGACTACCCGACGGTGCCCCAGCCGCGCGGGAACTCCCACATCCGGCACAGCCGGGCCCGTGTGCTGGGGGGCTGCTCCTCGCACAACACCCTGATCAGTTTCAAGCCCCTGCCGTCCGACTGGGACGAGTGGGCGGGAGCCGGCGCCGAGGGCTGGGACGCGGCGTCCATGGATCCGTACTTCGACCGGCTGCGCAACAACATCGTGGCCGTCGACGAGCAGGACCGGAACGCCATCGCCCGGGACTTCGTCGACGCGGCGCAGGCCGCGCTCGGCGTACCGCGCGTCGAGGGCTTCAACAAGAAGCCGTTCCACGAGGGCGTCGGCTTCTTCGACCTGGCCTACCACCCGGAGAACAACAAGCGGTCCTCGGCCTCGGTCGCCTACCTCCACCCGCACATCGAGGCCGGCGACCGTCCGAACCTCCGCATCCTGCTGGAGACCTGGGCGTACAAGCTGGAGCTGGACGGCACGCGCGCCACCGGCGTGCACATCCGGACCGAGGACGGCGAGGAGCGCCTCGTACGGGCCCGCCGCGAAGTGATCGTCTGCGCGGGCGCGGTGGACACCCCGCGGCTGCTGATGCACTCGGGCATCGGGCCGAAGAGGGATCTGGAGGCGCTCGGCATCGCCGCCGTGCACGACCTTCCGGGCATCGGCGAGAACCTGCTCGACCACCCCGAGTCGGTCATCGTGTGGGAGACGAACGGGCCCATCCCGGAGAACTCCGCGATGGATTCGGACGCCGGGCTCTTCGTCCGGCGGGACCCGGAGTCGGGCGGCCCGGACCTGATGTTCCACTTCTACCAGATCCCGTTCACCGACAACCCCGAGCGCCTGGGCTACGAGAAGCCCGAGCACGGGGTGTCGATGACGCCGAACATCCCCAAGCCGCGCAGCCGCGGCCGCCTGTACCTCACCAGCGCCGATCCGGCCGTCAAACCCGCCCTCGACTTCCGCTACTTCACGGACGAGGACGACTACGACGGCAACACCCTCGTCGACGGCATCAAGCTCGCACGGGAGATCGCGCGGACCGAACCGCTGGCCGGCTGGCTGAAGCGCGAGGTCTGCCCCGGCCCCGAGGTGACCTCCGACGAGGAGATCAGCGCGTACGCACGCCATGTCGCGCACACCGTCTACCATCCGGCGGGCACCTGCCGCATCGGTGCGGCAGACGACGAACTCGCAGTCGTGGACCCCGAGTTGAGGATCCGCGGGCTGGAGGGCATCCGGATCGCAGACGCGTCCGTGTTCCCCACCATCCCCGCCGTGAACCCCATGATCGGCGTCCTGATGGTGGGGGAGAAGTGCGCTGAATTGCTCGCATCAGGCCCGAAAGATGAAGGTGATGTCCGATGACGGATACCGGTAGTACCGACACCGGCGCGAAGGGCGGGGCACGCCCGCGCGAGGCGGCGGCGGAGAAGACGGCGCTGGGGCAGGCTCCCGTCTTTTCCGTACGCAACCTGTGGAAGGTCTTCGGACCCAAGGCCGACCGGATACCCGGCGGCCCGCACGCCTCCCTGCCGGCCGATGAACTGCGCCGCCGCACCGGCTGCACCGCGGCCGTACGCGATGTCTCCTTCGACGTCCGCAAGGGCGAGGTCTTCGTGGTCATGGGCCTGTCCGGCTCCGGCAAGTCCACGCTGGTGCGCTGTCTGACCCGGCTCATCGAGCCGACAAGCGGCAGCGTGTCCATCGACGGCGAGGACGTGCTCGGCATGGACCGCGGCCGGCTGCGCGAGCTGCGCCGCCACCGCGCCTCCATGGTCTTCCAGCACTTCGGCCTGCTGCCGCACCGCTCCGTCCTCGACAACGTCGCGTACGGCCTGGAGATCCAGGGCATGGGCAAGGCCGAACGCCGCGCCCGCGCCGCCGAGATGGTCGCCAAGGTCGGCCTGGAGGGTCTGGAGTCCCGCCGCCCCGGCCAGCTCTCCGGTGGCCAGCAGCAGCGCGTGGGCCTCGCCCGGGCGCTGGCGGTCGACCCCGAAGTACTGCTCTTCGACGAGCCGTTCAGCGCACTCGACCCGCTCATCCGCCGCGACATGCAGCAGGAGGTCATCCGGCTGCACCGCGAGGAGGGCCGGACGATGATCTTCATCACCCACGACCTCAGCGAGGCCCTGCGCCTCGGTGACCGCATCGCGCTGATGCGCGACGGGCAGATCGTGCAGCTCGGCACGCCCGAGGAGATCGTCGGTTCCCCGGCCGACGACTACGTGCGCGACTTCGTCCAGGACGTCGCCCGCGAGCAGGTCATCACCGTCCGCTCCGCCATGCGCCCCGCCGACATCGGCGAGTCCGAGACCGGCCCGGCCATCGCGCCGAGCGCCACCGTCTCCGAGGCCATCGAGGCGGTCGCCCGCTCCGGCGACCCGGCCGCCCGCGTCATGTCCGACGGCAAGCTGCTCGGCGTCGTCGACCACGAGTGCCTGCTCGGCGTCGTGGCCGGCACCGAGGGCCCCGACGGTCCGCGGGACCCGGGCCCCGACGCGCCGCAGGACGCGAACCCCGACGCGCCGCAGGACGCGAAGGCCGCGGAGGGCGAGGGGGTCGCGGCATGACGCGTCCGAACCACGCCGGTGTCAGGGGGCGCGGATGAGTGCCGTCACCTCCGTCGGCAGCCCCGCTGCCGCCCGTACGTTCTCGCTGCGCTCGCTGGCCCGCCACCGCTCGCTCGGCAAGCTGCTGCTGCTCGCCGTGGCCGCGGCGGTGCTGGTCCCATTCGCCAACGCCCAGTGGTCCAGCGGGACATGGCCCGGCGCGCTGACCGTCGATGTGTCCGAGCCCCTGGGCACGGCCAGCGACTGGATCATCGACAACCGCGACACCCACCCCCTGTTCCTGTACTTCTTCGGGCACATCAGCAACGCCGTCGTGGTGTCCGTGCGCGCTGTCTACCTCGTGCTGCTCGCGCTCGGCTGGGCCGGTGTCACGGCCGTCGCGGGCCTGATCGCCTGGCGCGTGGCCGGACTGCGGCTCGCGCTGAGTTCCGCCGCCTCCATGGCGCTGTGCGGGGTGCTCGGCATGTGGGTGCCCACGATGCAGACCCTCGCCCTCATGGTGGTGGCGGTCCTCGCCTCCGTCGCCCTGGGCGGACTGCTCGGCCTGGCCGCCGGGTTGTCGGACCGTACGTACCGCGCGCTGCGGCCCGTGCTCGACACGATGCAGGTGCTGCCCGCCTTCGCGTACCTGCTGCCCGTCGTGCTCGTCTTCGGCATCGGGGTGCCCGCCGCCGTCCTGGCGACCGTCGTCTACGCGGCGCCGCCCATGACCCGGCTCACCGCGCTGGGGCTGCGCCACGCCGACGGCGGTGTCATGGAGGCCGTCGCCTCGCTCGGCGCGACCGGCAGGCAGCGGCTGCTGACGGCCCGGCTGCCGCTGGCCCGCAAGGAGCTGCTGCTCGGCGTCAACCAGACGATCATGATGGCGCTGTCCATGGCCGTCATCGCGTCGATGATCGGCGCGGGCGGTCTCGGTGACCGCGTCTACCAGGCGCTGTCCTCGGTGGACGTCGGCGCGGCGCTCACCGCCGGCATCCCGATCGTGCTGCTCGCCGTCGTACTGGACCGGGTGACCGCCGCCGCGGGCGAGAAGCTCGGCGCCGAACCGACCGGGCCCGAGGCCCTGCGCGGGTGGCGCGGCTGGGGCCTGGCCGCCGTGGCCGCGGCGGCCGTGGCGCTGGCCGGACGGTTCACGGGCTCCCTGACCTGGCCGGAGAGCTGGACGTACGCCATCGCCGAGCCGGTCAACACCGCCAAGGACTGGATGGTCGACCACCTCTACACGGGCGTGCCCGTCGTGGGCGGAACCGCCGACTGGGCCGCCCACTTCACCCGCTGGGTCCTCGACCCGGTGCGCAGCGGGCTGCTCGGCCTGCCCTGGTGGGGCGTGCTGCTCATCGTCGCCGCGCTCGCCTGGGTCATCGGTACGTGGCAGACCGCGCTCACCGCGGTCCTGTCGATGGCCGCGATCGGCGTCCTCGGCGTGTGGAAGCCGTCGATGGACACGCTCTCGCAGGTCCTCGCGGCCGTCGCCGTGACGCTGGTGCTCGGCTTCCTCATCGGTATCGCGGCGGCGCGCAGCGCGCGGGTGGAACGCATGCTGCGCCCGGTGCTGGACGTCTTCCAGACGATGCCGCAGTTCGTCTATCTCATCCCGGTGGTCGCGCTGTTCGCGGTCGGCCGCGCGCCCGCCGTGGCCGCGGCAGTCGTCTACGCGCTGCCCGCCGTCGTACGCATCACCACCCAGGGCCTGAAGCAGGTCGACCCGGCGGCGCTGGAGTCCGCGCGCTCGATGGGCGCCACGACCGTGCAGCAACTGCGCCGGGTCCAGCTTCCGCTGGCCCGCCCGGCGCTGCTGCTCGCCGTCAACCAGGGCGTCGTCCTGGTCCTCGCCGTCGTCATCATCGGCGGCCTGGTCGGCGGTGGCGCGCTCGGCTACGACGTCGTGGCCGGCCTGGCCCGCGGCGAGCTGGCGACCGGCCTGGTCGCGGGTGCGGCGATCGTCTGCCTGGGGCTGGTGCTCGACCGGGTCACACAGCCCACGGCCCGCCGCGAGCGGAAGGAGAGCTGACATGGTGCGCATACGGATCACACGCGCACGGGGGCGGGTTGCCGCCGCCCTCCTCTCGGCCGCGGCGCTGCTCACCGCGACCGGCTGCGGCGCTGCCGACATGACCAAGCAGACCTCGCCGTTCGCGGGCGCGCAGGGCGCCAAGACCGTCAACCTCTCGGTGCAGTCCTGGGTCGGAGCGCAGGCCAACGTCGCCGTCGCGCAGTACCTGCTCGAGCACGAACTGGACTACCGCGTCGACACCGTGCAGGTCGACGAGATCCCCGCCTGGGACGCGCTCAGCCAGGGCCGCGTCGACGCGATCATGGAGGACTGGGGCCACCCGGAGCAGGAGCAGCGGTACATCGAGGACAAGAAGACGATCGCCCGCGGCGGCGACCTCGGCGTCACCGGCCACATCGGCTGGTACGTGCCGAAGTACTTCGCGGACCAGCACCCCGATGTGACGAACTGGAAGAACCTCAACAAGTACGCGGACCAGCTGCGCACCGCCGAGAGCGGCGGCAAGGGCCAGCTCCTGGACGGCTCGCCCTCGTACATCACCAACGACAAGGCGCTGGTGAAGAACCTGAACCTGGACTACCAGGTCGTGTTCTCCGGTTCGGAGGCGGCTCAGATCACGCAGATCAAGCAGTTCGCCAAGCAGAAGAAGCCGTTCCTCACCTACTGGTACGAGCCGCAGTGGCTGTTCAACCAGGTGCCGATGGTCGAGGTGAAGCTGCCGAAGTACACGGACGCGTGCGCGGAGAAGGGGACCGAGGACCCCGAGTCCATCGACTGCGCGTATCCGACGACTCCGCTGCAGAAGTTCCTCAACGCGGACTTCGCGAAGAAGGGCGGCAAGGCCGCCTCGTTCCTCAAGAAGTTCCAGTGGACCAAGGAGCACCAGAACGAGGTCTCCGAGATGATCGCCGCGGACAAGCTGTCGCCGCAGGACGCTGCGGAGCGGTGGGTCAAGGAGAACCCCGACGTCTGGAAGGCGTGGATGCGCTGACGGTCCTCGTCGTCCGCGCCTGACACCGGCTTCCCGGAACGCCGCCTGCCCCGTCTCCCCCTGCCCCAAGGCAAGGGAAGGACGGGGCAGGCGCGTTCGTGCGGTGCCGGTCCGGACGCGGCGGCTAGCATGTCCGCGATGTGCGTGATGCCTGTTATGCCCGCCAGGCGTGCCCCGTTCGCGCTGTCCGGCTGATGGCTCCGGACCGCGCGGAGCGCCCGCGCGTCCCCGGCCTCCCCCGAGTGACGCTCCCGCCCGCGGGCGCACCGCTCATCGCCCTGCTGAGGGCGGCCGCGGTGGCGGCACCGATGGCCGCCGGAGCCGGGACCGGCCACCTCGGCCCGGGTCTCGCCTGCTCGTTCGGCGCCTACCTGACGCTCGCCGCTTTCTCCTCCCTGGCCTCCAGGCCACCGGTCACCGATCTGCTGGCCGGGGGAGCGCTGCTGAGCCTCGCAGGTGCGGCGGGTGCCGCGGCCGCGCACGCACCGGCAGCCGTGGTCGCGGGTGCCGCGCTCATCGCCGCGCTCCAGGGGCTGCTCGACGTCGCGGGCGGGCCGTTGCGCATGGCGGCCGCGATGTCGGCCCTGGCCTTCCTGCTGGCCGGCGTCAACCTCGCCCAGGGCGCGCCCTGGTGGGCGTACGCGGGCCAGTTCGCGGCCGGGACCCTGTGGCAGGCGCTGGTGATCGCCTCCACCGGCCGTACGGTCACGGGCCCGGGGCCGGTCACCAGCCTGCGGCGGACGCGCGAACGGCTGCGGGACGGGGCGCCGTTCGCCGCGACCCTCGCCTCCATCGGCGCCCTCGCCACCGGAACGGCCTGGCTGATCCCCCTCTCCCACGCCGTATGGCTGGCCAGTTCGGCGCTGCGGGTGGCCAAGCCCGCTCCGGAGGCGTCGCACTCGCGCGCGAAGGCGCGGGTGCTGGGGACCCTCGGGGGCGGGACCATCGCGGCCCTGCTCCTGACCCCCAGGATTCCCGCGCTGCTCCTCGCCCTCCTCGCGGCGGTCACCATCTGGGTCATGCAGTTGGTCACCGCTGCCCGGTACGGATGGTGGACCCTGTGCCTGACCATCGTGGCGCTGCTCTTCGGCATGGAACACGGGGCGGGCGACTGGGAACTGGCCGCGGAGCGCGTCGCCCTGACGCTCGGCGGTGTCGCGATCGCCCTGGCGGTACCGGCGGCCCTGTCCCGGCTGGTAGCCGCGGCCCGGGCACGGACGGGCTGAAGGCGGGCAGGGGGCTGAAGCGGTCCTGGCGGTCTGGATGCGGGCGGGGTACGGCCGTTGGCGGGGCCCGGCCGGCTCTCGGCCCGGCGCGACCGGTTCATGAAGACGGGATACCGGCGGCCTTTCTGGGCCGGCTGTACGCGGTGTCATGAGCCGGCGCCCGCGTCGGCCGAGCGGGTCCGGCCGGTTGGTCTCGTGGACGGGCGTGGGGATCGCTCGGCGGAAGCCGTGGGGAGGTCAGCGGCGAGCACGGTCCAACAGCCATCACAACACGGCGAGTTGGCCTTCGAGCGCGTTCCAGGCCGCGGTTCATGCACGGCAGACGGGGATCCTTCATCGCACTCACCGCTGCCTGCTCACTGCTGCTCACCGTGTGCGGGAGCAGCAACTCGGGCGACGCCAAGGCGGCGGAGAAGCCGACAGGCCGCGAAGCCGACACAGGCCGCGAGGCCACTCGCCCCCGGTCGTCCGAGCGCACCTCAGGAGATCAAGACCAGCGAGGTCACCATCGCACCCACGAAGGTCGTCATGGGCGAACCCGAAGATCTCAAGGAGCTCGACGAACCCGAGGAGTTCAAGAACAAGACCATCGCCTGGGTCTATGTGCGCGCCAAGAACGTGGGCGGCAAGGACGTCAAGCGCCCCACGGTCATGAGCGATGTCGGAGCCGAGAGCGACGCGGGCTCCCCGGCGCAGAGGCTGCTGCCGCTCCTCAATGAGCTCGGCGGCCAAGTGGCCTCAGTTGCCGGCCCAAGGATTGTCACGGGTCCGACGGCGCCAAGGTCCTCGAACCCGAGGACGTGTGGAAGCGCGGAGAAGGCCGCACCGTCTGCGAGCCATATCCCCTCCCCGCGGACTCCAAGGTCAGCTACGTCACCTACCGCCGGTCCGCGGTGGTTCGGGTACGTGCGCGGCTCCGGGTGCCGGTGCGCCCGCGCCGACGGCGGCACCGGCGCACCCGTACGCCCCTGACAGTTCTTAGGAGAGGGCCGCCAACTCCCCTGCCAGGCGCGAGATGTCCTCCGCGATCCGCTTCTGCAGACCGCCGCCGAAGGTGATCCGGGTCGCGCCGAGAGCGCCCAGTTCGCGCGGTGAGGGATGCCCTCCGGGCGACGCCAGGGCGTTGAGCGGCCCGCCGATGCCCGCCGCCAGCTCCGGGAGCAGACCGGACGGCGCGAGGATCGGGTACACGCAGTCCGCGCCCGCCTCCCGGTAGAGCCGCCCCCGCTCGATCGCCGCCCCGGCGTCGGGGGTGCCGCGGAGGAAGGTGTCGATCCGCGCGTTGATGACGAGCCGGTCACCCGCCGCGGCACGGACCTCGGCCAGCCGGTCGGCGTGCAGGCGCGGGTCCTTGAGCTGCTGCGTGGCCGGGTCGGAGTCCTCCAGGTTGCAGCCCGCGGCGCCTGCCTCCAGAAGCCGTTCGACGAGTTCGGCGGGCGCGAGCCCGTAGCCGTCCTCGATGTCCGCGGACACGGGGACGTCCACGGCTCGTACGATCCGCGCGATTGCCGCGAACATCGCGGCGGGCGGTGTGTGGCCGCCGTCCTCGTACCCCAGCACCGCCGCGACCCCCGCGCTCGGTGTCGCCAGGGCCGGGAAGCCCGCGTCGGCGAATGCGCGGGCGCTCACCGCGTCCCACGGGCCGGGCAGGACGAGCGGGTCGCCCGCCTCGCGGCCGTGGTGCAGAGCGCGGAACGCCGCCGCGGCGGTCATGCGAGGTCCTTCTTCAGGTCGCCGGGCTGGTAGGTGCCCGGTACCGAACGGGTCGTCACGGCGATCCGGTTCCAGGCGTTGATGGTGAGGATCAGGCCGATGAGATGGGCGAGTTCGGTCGCGTCGAAATGCTCGGCCGCGCGGGCGTAGACCTCGTCGGGGACGAACCCGTCGGTCAGCACGGTGACCGCCTCGGTGAGGGCGAGGGCCGCCCGCTCCTGCTCGGTGTAGTAACCGGGCGCCTCCTCCCAGGCGGCGAGGAGGTGGAGGCGGTCCTCGCGCTCGCCCATGGCACGGGCGTCCTTGGTGTGCATGTCGAGGCAGAAGGCGCAGTGGTTGATCTGCGACGCGCGGACCTTCACCAGCTCGGCGATCGTCGGGTCGACGCCGTTCGAGGCGGCCGCGTCGAGCCGGACCATGGCCTTGTAGACGTCGGGGGCGAGCTTCGCGAGGTTCATCCGCGGGGCGTGGGCGCGGGTGGTTTCGTTGATCGTCATGCCCTCACCTTAGGGACCTATTGACCCAGGAGTATGGTCCATTTCCATGGAGGAAACGTGGGCCAATTTCGGGAGTGACCTGCATCTGGACCTTCCGGCGGGCGGCACGACGGGCGTACGTGCGGCGCTCATCGGCGCACTGCGGGACGCGGTCCGCGGCGGGCGGCTCGCTCCCGGGACCCGCCTGCCCTCCTCGCGCTCCCTCGCCGCCGACCTGGGGCTGGCCCGCAACACGGTCGCCGACGCGTACGCGGAGCTCGTCGCCGAGGGCTGGCTCATGGCACGGCAGGGCTCCGGTACGCGAGTGGCGGAGCGGGCGACGGGGCGGACGACGGGGGCGAGGGCGGTACCGGCGCGGGCTCCCCACACCGGATCCGCGCGGCCGCGCGGACGTGCTGCGGGCCCTGGAGGAGGCGGCGGGCCGCGCTCTCCGGGCGGAGCATCGCGTTCCGCCCCGGGCGGCGACCGTGGCGGAACGCGCGCAGCGGCATCGGGCGGAAGCGGACGCGGACCGGGTCCGGGCGGAGGCGGACCGGGTCCTGGTGGGGGCGTACCGGGTCCTGGCGGAGGCGGACCGGGTCCTGGCGGGGGCGTACCGGCGCGGGACGGGGGCGCACCGGCGCGGGACGGGAGCGGGCGCGTCGGCAGGGGCGTACCGGCCCCTGGGCCCGGCCCGACCGCAGGACCGGCCCACCGTACGCACGCCGCCCACAACCTTTTCCCCGGGTCGCCCGACCCCGGCTCGTTCCCTCGCACCGCCTGGCTCGCCGCGGCGCGCCGGGCCCTACAAGCCGCACCAGGACAGGCCTTCGGATACGGCGACCCACGAGGTCGCCCCGAACTGCGCGAGGCCCTCGCCGGCTATCTCGCGCGGGCGCGCGGCGTCCTGACCGACCCCGAGCGGATCGTCGTCTGCTCCGGCTTCGTCCACGGGTTGCGGCTGCTCGCCGAGGTACTGCGGCGGTCGGGCACACGCCGTATGGCCGTCGAGGGCTACGGGCTCGACATCCATCGCCGCATCATCACCGGCGCCGGACTCCGTACGCCCCCGCTGACCGTGGACGAACGGGGCGCGCGCACGCAGGACTTGGCGGACCTGCCGGGAACGGGGGCGGTGCTGCTCACACCCGCCCACCAGTTCCCCACCGGAGTGCCCCTCCACCCCGAGCGCCGCGCCGCCGTCGTCGACTGGGCGCGCCGGACCGGCGGGCTGGTCGTCGAGGACGACTACGACGGCGAGTTCCGCTACGACCGGCAGCCGGTCGGCGCGCTCCAGGGCCTGGACCCGGAGCGCGTCGTCTACGTCGGCACCGCGAGCAAGAGCATCAGCCCCGGCCTGCGGCTGGGGTGGATGGCACTGCCGGAGCACCTCGTCGAGCCGGTGGCGGAGGCGAAGGGCGGCGTCGAGTGGCAGGCGAGCGCGATCGACCAGCTCACACTGGCGGAGTTCATCGCCTCCGGGGCGTTCGACCGGCATCTGCGGGGGATGCGGCTGCGCTACCGGCGCCGCCGCGACCAGTTGGTGTCCGTCCTCGCCGAACGGGCCCCGCACATCCGGGTCACCGGCATCGCGGCCGGCCTGCACGCCGTACTCGAACTCCCCGAGGGTACCGAGCGGTCCGTCATCGGCGGCGCCGCAGCCTGGCACGGTCTGGCCCTCGACGGGCTCGACCGCTACCGGCACGAGGACCTCGGAGCGGGTGGGGGAGGGGCGGAAGTCGGCGCGACGCGCGGTGGGCATCGGCGTCGACTCCGACCAGTACCAGCAGCCCGGTCTGGCCAAGTACAAGGACTCGATCCTGACCTCGGCAGCGGGGCGGGGGACGACGCGAACGGGCGCGGCGGGGCGGGGGACGACGCGAACGGGCGCGGCGGGGCGGGGGACGGCGCGAAGGATCATGGCGGGGCGGGGGACGGCGCGAAGGATCATGGCGGGGCGGGGGACGGCGCGAAGGATCATGGCGGGGCGGGGGACGGCGCGAACGGTCGTGGCGGGGCAGGGGCCGTCACCGATGCCCTCGTTGTCGGCTACGGCACCCCGCCGGACCACGCCTTCTCGGGAGCCCTCGACGCCTTGTGCGACGCACTGCCGTGATCCTGTGCGACGTCCGCTGCCCATGACGCCGTGCGACCTCCGCCGAGTCGGCTTCCGCGCGCCGGCCGGCCGGTGCCCGGTGCGGAGACCCGGTGTGCGGCAGTCCCTCACCGCCCCTAGGATGACCGGGCTCAACTGGACATGAAACAACGGGGGTTGAGGAAAAATGACGGACATGCGACGCAGGCTGCGCTCCGGCACGGTGATTCTCGGCGGTATGGGCGCCCTCGCGGCGGCACTGACCGCATGCGGCTCGGAGCCCGACAAGCGGTGTGTTGACCGGGACAGTTACCAGATCACCAAGGGCTACCGGGTCGTCGACTCCGACGAGTGCGAGAGCGGCGGCAGCCAGAAGAGCGGCCGGAGTGCCAAAGGCAGGAGCAAGAGCCGCAAGGTCGTGACCGGAGACGCCGACTGGTACTACGGCGGCAAGGAGAAGAAGGGCTGGGCCGAGGGCGGCTCGTTCACCGAGGATTCCAACAGCTCCGGCAGTTCGAGCGGTTCGGGCGGTGGCTCGTACGACGACTCGGACGTACACCGCGGCGGCTTCGGCAAGGGCCACGGCGGCAGCAGCGGCGGCTGATCCCCCATATGCGGCGTCACACCATCGCCCCGCGCCCCGACTGGCAGCCGATCGTCGAGGAACAGGGGCTCATCTATCCGCTCACCCGCTACCCGGACGGCTCGCTGCGCCCGTACTGGGACGAGAGCGCGTACTACGTGTTCTCCCTCCCCGAGGTCGAGGCGCTGGAGGAGGTCGTCGAGGAACTGCACGCGATGTGCCTGGCCGCGGCCGCGCACATCGTGGAGGCCGACCGCTTCGCCGACCTGGGCATCGACGACCCGCGGCTGGCCGCGCGCGTGGCCGACTCATGGCGGCGGCGGGACGAACAGCCCAGCATCTACGGCCGGTTCGATCTCCGTTACGACGGCACCGGCCCGGCGAAGATGCTCGAGTACAACGCCGACACCCCCACCTCGCTGGTGGAGGCCGCGAGCCCGCAGTGGTTCTGGATGGAGGACCGGTTCCCCGGGGCCGACCAGTGGAACTCGCTGCACGAGCGGCTCGTGGCCGCATGGAAGCGGCAGGCCGCGCTGCTCCCGCCGGGCGCCCCGGTGCACTTCGCGCACTCGGCGGGTGACGAGCTCGGCGAGGACCTGATGACCGTGGCGTATCTGCGGGAGACCGCGGAACAGGCCGGTCTGCAGACCGAGTCGATCTCCATGGAGGACATCGGCTGGGACCGGCTCTCCGGCCGCTTCGTGGATCTGCGGATGCGGTTCATCCGGAGCTGCTTCAAGCTCTACCCGTGGGAGTGGCTGGTCGCCGACGGGTTCGGCCCGGACGTCCTGGACACCCTGGACAACGGCGGCGGCACCGGCAGCACCCTGTGGATCGAGCCCGCCTGGAAGATGCTGCTCTCCAACAAGGCGCTCCTGGCGGTGCTGTGGGAGCTCTACCCCGGGCACCCGAACCTGCTGCCCGCCTATCTGGACGGGCCGCGGGAACTCGCCGGCGCGACGGGCTACGTCGCCAAGCCCCTGCTGGGCCGGGAGGGCGCGGGGATCACCCTGCACGAGCCGGGCGCCGCACCCGTCGTACGCGACGAACCCTGCTGCTACCAGGAGTTGGCGCCGCTCCCGGACCTGACTGCCGCGGGGGACGGGAGGGCTTCGGGCAGCGGCAGGGGGTCCGGCTTCACCGGAGACGGTTCGGTGGGCGCGCCGGCCGACGGTTCGGCGGGCGGGACGGGGGACGGCCCGGTGGGAGAGAGCCCTGCGGGCGGGAACCATGTGGTGCTCGGCGCCTGGGTCGTCGAGGGCGAGGCGGCGGGTCTCGGCATCCGCGAGTCGGCCGGCCCGGTCACCGACGAATACGCCCGCTTCCTCCCGCACGTCATCCTCTGAGGTGTCTCTCTTTCCCTTGTGGTCTTTGCGCGTTCACCGTCTGCTCCTACGGTTCGAGAGTTTGTCCGAACCCGAGGAGAACTGTGACGCCCACGAAGCAGAGAATCGCAACTCCCAGGAACGGCGCGGTCCTCGCCGCCCTGCTGCTGACCGCCCTGGCGGCCCCGACCGGGGCGCCGGCGGCGGCACAGGGGCCCGGAGGCGCTGACGCGGCGCCGCAACCGGCGCGGGTCACCGCGGCGGCGGAGACACCCGCGGTCCACGACGACGAGGAAGGCGGCAACGCCAACGCCGACGACCCGGCCGTCTGGGTCGACCCCCAGGACTCCGGGCGCAGCATCGTCGTCAGCACGCTCAAGGAGGCCGGACTCGACGTCTACGGCCTCGACGGCGAGCGGCTGCAGCACATCGCGGCACCGCCCGCGCCCGGCGAGGGCACCGAGCCCGGCCGGTTCAACAACGTCGACATCGTCTACGGCGTCGAACTCGCCGGCCATAAAACGGACTTGGCGCTGGTCAGCGACCGTGGCCGGGACCGCGTACGGGCCTACGCCATCGACCCCCGCGCCGTCCGCACCGGCCGGGCGCCGCTGCGCGAGGTCACCGCGGCCGATGCCGGGCCGGTGTTCTCCAAGGACGAGGGGGACGTCGACGAGCAGCGCACGGCGTACGGGCTCGCCGCCTACACCCACGACGGCGACGCCTATGCGGTCGTCTCGCGCCGCTCGGAGACCCGTCTGAAGCTGCTGAAGCTGAAGGACGCGGGCGGCGGCAAGGTCGGCTACACCACCGAGGACTCACTCGACCTGCCGGGCGCCTTCACGCTGCCCAACGGCAAGCGGTGGGAACCGTGCGCCGACCCCGGCGACCACGCCCAGGTCGAAGGCATGGCCGTCGACCTGGAGGAGCGCGTCCTCTACGCGGCCCAGGAGGACGTGGGCCTGTGGCGGATCGACCTCGACGACGAGAAGTTCGACACCCCTGAACTCTTCGACCGCGTACGGGAGTACGGGGTGCCCTGGACATACGACAGCGCGGAGGAGGAGTGCGTGATCGACACCGCCCACGACCCGGGCTACGGCGGCAAGCACCTCCGGGCCGACGCGGAGGGCGTCACCGTCTACCACGCGGGTGACGGCAAGGGGTACGTGCTCTCCTCCAGCCAGGGCGACAACACCTTCGCGGTCTACGGCCGCTCCGGCCGGAACCCCTACCTGGGTGCGTTCGAGATCGCGGGCGGCCCGGCGGCCGACGGCGTCCAGCACTCCGACGGCTCGACCGTCGTCAACGTCCCGTTGGGGCGGAGCTACCCCAAGGGGCTGCTGGTGACCCACGACGGGGAGGCCGAGCCGGCGGACGGTGACCGGGAGACCACCAACTTCAAGTTCGTGCGCTGGGACGCCGTTGCCTCGGCCTTCCCGGACGACCTGATCGTGGACACCGCGTCGTTCGACCCGCGCGACACCGACTGACCGGGCCGCTCAACGGGGGGCCCGGCGGGGGACGGAGAACTGCCCGCCGGGACCCGCTGTACTCCGCCGTCGATACCGACGGGCCTCGCCGATCCCCCGACCTCGGGGGATCGGCCGGGACAGGGGGACGGCCGGGACAAGGGGTCGGCCGGCCCGACGGGACGCGAGTGAGGGTGCCGGGGGGGAATGACCTCCCCCCCGGCATCGCTGGGGTGGCTGACCAACTCCTCCCCGGCACCGCAGCCGCCGACTGCCCGGACGCGTCGGCCGCTCAACCCCGGCCCCCCGGCCCCCCGGCCCCCCCGGCCCCCCGGTCGCCCGTGAGGGTGGAGGGACGCGGTGGCGGAGCAGTACGGTGCGAATCAACTCGCCTAATGCCGTGGCCGGTTGAGGCATGCCGCCCCTCAGCCCGAGCCCGGGCTGGTTGAGCTGCTGCCCCTCAGCCCAGGCTGGTTGAGCTTGGCCATTCCTCCGCCGTGGCCGACCGGGGCTTTGCCCTCAGCCGTGGCCGGGGCTTTTGGCCGCGGCCGTGGCCGTGGCCGGGGCTTTGCCCTCAGCCGTGGCCGTGGCCGGCCGAGGCTCGATCACAGCCGTGGCCGGTCGAGGCTCGGGCCCCTCGCTCCCGCTCAGCCCTGCAGAACAGCCCTGAGCCGGTCCAGGCCCCAGTCCAGGTCCTCCTTGCTGATGACCAGCGGCGGGGCGATCCGGATGGTGCTGCCGTGGGTGTCCTTGACCAGTACGCCCTGGTCCATCAGCTTCTCCGAGATCTGCCGCCCGGTGCCGTGGGAGGGGTCGATGTCCACACCGGCCCACAGCCCCCGGCCGCGTACCGCCTCGACCGCTCCGCCTCCGACCAGCAGGCCCAGTTCGGCATGCAGATGGTCGCCCAACTCCGTGGCCCGCTGCTGGTACTCCCCGGTGCGCAGCATGGCGATCACTTCGAGCGCGACCGCGCAGGCCAGCGGATTGCCGCCGAACGTGGAGCCGTGCTCGCCGGGGCGGAAGACGCCCAGCACCTCCTGGGAGGACACCACGGCCGAGACCGGGACGACACCGCCGCCGAGTGCCTTCCCCAGGATGTACATGTCGGGCACGACGTCCTCGTGCTCGCACGCGAAGGTCCTACCGGTACGGCCGAGGCCGGACTGGATCTCGTCCGCGATGAACAGAACGTTCCGCTCGCGGGTCAGCTCCCGCACGCCGGAGAAGTAGCCGGCGGGCGGCACCAGGACGCCGGCCTCGCCCTGGACGGGTTCGAGCAGCACGGCCACGGTGTTGTCGGTCACCGCGGCTTCCAGCGCCGTCAGATCGCCGTAGGGCACGATCTCGAACCCGGGGGTGTACGGGCCGAAGTCGGCGCGCGCCTCGGAGTCGGTCGAGAAGCTGACGATGGTGGTCGTACGCCCGTGGAAGTTGTTGCGCGCCACGACGATCTTCGCCTGGCCGTCCGGGACCCCCTTGACCTGGTAGCCCCACTTGCGCGCGGTCTTCACCGCCGTCTCGACGGCCTCCGCGCCGGTGTTCATCGGCAGCACCGTCTCCATGCCGCACAGCTCGGCGAGCTGCGTGCAGAAGTCGGCGAACCGTTCGTGGTGGAAGGCCCGCGAAGTGAGCGTCACCCGCTCGAGCTGGGCCTTTGCCGCGTCGATCAGCCGGCGGTTGCCGTGGCCGAAGTTGAGCGCGGAGTACCCGGCCAGCATGTCCAGATAGCGCCGTCCTTCGACGTCCGTCATCCAGGCGCCTTCGGCGGAGGCGACGACCACCGGCAGTGGGTGATAGTTGTGCGCGCTGTGCGCCTCTGCGGCGGCAATGCTGCGTTCCGTACTCGTCACGGCGGTGCTCCGTTCGGTGTCGTGGCGGTTCGCTGCTCATTTCTATCGTCGCTCGGGCGGATTGCGAAGAAACCTTCCAGAACTGCTCCCGTACCGCTCAGGCAATAGACTGTGCGCGCACACTGCGACTGGCGCGCGTGGAAACGACCACGAGGGAGCAGTGCGCGGACATCCCCCACGAGGTGCCGCCCGCCTGGGCACCCCGGGTTCGCGAACCGACATACGGATCGACCCGGAGGACGCCGTGACCGTGTCCCTTTCCCATCCCGCCCTCTCCGCCGCGGACCCCGAGCTGGCCGCCCTCGTCGCCGACGAGGAACAGCTCCAGGCCGACACCCTGCGGATGATCCCCAGCGAGAACTACGTCTCCCAGGCGGTGCTCGAAGCCACCGGCACCGTACTGACCAACAAGTACAGCGAGGGCTACCCCGGCCGTCGCTACTACGAGGGCCAGCAGAACATCGACCCCGTCGAGCGCCTCGCCGTCGAGCGGGCCAAGGCGGTGTTCGGCGCCGAGCACGCCAACGTCCAGCCCTACTCGGGATCGCCCGCGAACCTTGCCGTCTACCTGGCGTTCGCCGAGCCCGGTGACACCGTGATGGGCATGTCCCTCCCGATGGGCGGCCACCTCACTCATGGCTGGGGTGTCTCCGCGACGGGCACCTGGTTCCGCGGTGTGCAGTACGGGGTGCGGGCCGACACGGGGCTGACGGACTTCGACGAGGTGCGTGAACTGGCCCTCAAGGAGCGGCCGAAGATCATCTTCTGTGGCGGTACCGCCGTCCCCCGCACCATCGACTTCGCCGCCTTCGCGGAGATCGCCCGAGAGGTCGACGCGGTTCTGGTCGCCGACATCGCGCACATCGCCGGGCTGGTCGCGGGCGACGCCCACCCCTCTCCCTTCCCGCACGCCGACGTGGTCTCCACGACCACCCACAAGACGCTGCGGGGCCCACGCGGCGCCATGCTCCTCTCCCGCGAGTCGAAGGCGAAGGCGCTCGACAAGGCAGTCTTTCCGGGGCTCCAGGGCGGTCCTCACAACCACACCACCGCCGCCATCGCCGTGGCCCTCCGCGAGGCCGCACAACCCTCCTTCCGCGACTACGCGCACTCCGTGGTGGCCAACGCCAAGGCGCTCGCCGAATCCCTGCAGGAGCACGGCTTCGAACTCGTCTCGGGCGGCACGGACAACCACTTGATCCTGATGGACCTCACCCGGAACGGCGTGCCAGGGAAGATCGCCGCGAAGGCGCTCGACCGCGCCGGGATCGTCGTGAACTACAACACGGTGCCCTTCGACCCCCGCAAGCCGTTCGACCCCTCGGGCATCCGCATCGGCACCCCGTCGCTCACCTCCCGCGGACTGGGCACCGACCAGATGCCCTTGGTCGCCCAGTGGATCGACCGGGGCGTCGCCGCGGCCGGCAACGGGGACGAAGCCGCCCTTGCCAAGATCCGTGCCGAGGTCCGCGACGTGATGACGGCCCACCCGGCACCGGGCCTCCCCACGGCCTGACCGCACCTGCCCCTCGACGACAGCTCTGACCTGGTGCGGTCGCGACCTGACGGGAACCCGACCCGATGCCGACCGAGTTCTGGTGGTGGTGGCGGCCCCGTGGTCGCCGTGGCCCGATGACGGTCGCGACCGCATGCGGCCGTGACCTCCGGGCCGCCGTGAGCTGACCTCAGTCGCGGTCATGCGGTGGCGGGGGTCGGATGGTGGTCCGGTGCGACACCGGCCGCCGCGGACTCGCCACGACGGTCGCGGCAGGGCCGGGGCTTCTCTCCCGACGGGTGGGGCAGACCGGAGCCGCGTCCCGATCTCGCAGAGGCGCTGACGCGCGACCCGATGGAGGAGTGTCCGGTGCGTCAGACGTCGAGGAGCCGGTGGTGTATCCCCGGCTGGGCAAGGCTGCGGCGGATCACCCAGCGCCGTAGGAGCACGGTGCCGCCGCAGCCTATGCCTATGCCCGCCGCGAACCCGGGCACCGTCCACCACCCGTCCATACCGCCGGAACCCGGCGCGACGGCATGCATGGCTCCCCCCTCCATGGCCTCGGCCCTGCCCCAGACGGGACGTCCCTTCGCGCCCATCAGCCCGAGATCGCCGAGGAGGGCGCGCAGTTCCTGCGGCCTCTCGGCCGCGTGCCAGAAGCCCGTGTCCGTGGAACGCGGGGCCGAGCCCCTGCCGTTGGAGACCGTGCGGATCCACACAGCCCCGGACTTGTCGTCCGCGTAGATGCCGTCCGTGCGCCACACGGACACATCACGCACCACCCAGCTCACATTGATCTGTGGCCCGGAGGCACCTCCGGTCTCCTCCAGGCTCGGTGGGCGCTTCCGCTCTCCCTCGGCAGGGCCGAGAAGCCGCTTCAGCGTTCTGTACCGCTCCGTGTCCACCGGAAGTGCCGTCGCCTCGCCTGTCGCTTGTGAGGTGACCACCACGCTCGTCCGCCCGACCGCTTCCGCCGGCGCGGAGCAGATGAATAACGCGGCAAGCGCTGCCACTGCCGTGGTGCCCGCCAGCTCGACGAAACGGCGCATGATTCCCCCCACCCACGGGTGCGGCCCCTCCGCACCACGTCACATCTGGTACACCCCTCGGACCCGCCAGGTTCCCGATTCGGGAAACTCCGCCCCAACTCGCCCAGTCCGGTTCAGGATTGGTCCGACGCGGGGCCTCGAATCGTTTTCGGGCACGCTTCACCGACCCCACACCCTTCACTGCGCCAACGGCGCCGATTTCAGCACCGGACGTCCCACAGCGGCCCATTCGGCCCACGCCCGAACGGCTCCGCCCCTTCCGAGCGGAAACCTCGGCACCCAAGGAGTGCCCGCCCGGACAACCCCGGCAGACGTTCTGCGCGGCGGCTCTCGGCCCAACTGTGCTGCTGTCATTAGCCGTTGGACGCATCTCTGTTCGTCGCCGTGGCGCCGCGGCCCGCCCCGCCGCGGCCCGCCCCGCCGCGGCCCGCCCCGCCGCGGCCCGCCCCGCCGCGGCCCGCGACCACCCCGCGCGGCCACGACCTCCCCGCCGCGGCCTACGACCTCCTCACCGCCGCGGCCCGCTCAGGCGGGCCGCCGCCGGGACGGCCAGGGCGGCGCCCACGGCCCGCACAGACCGGTCGTCGTCACCATGCAGCGGTCAACTGCCGCCACTCGCACCGTCGTCGTGACCGTGACCGTGACCGTGACCGTGACCGCGCTCCGCGCCACGACCGCCACTGTTGTCAAGGACGCCGGTGCCGCAACTGCCGCCGCTACCGGTTCCGGCGCCACCGGTCCGCTCCACGACCCCGCCCAGCGTCGAAGTCGCCCACGTCTCGGGATAGGTCCGGTATCGCGGACGCGGGCTTGCCCACGAGGCCGGCGAGCACTCGCTCGACCATCGTCTCGGCGTCCACCGGCCGTATCGGGAAACTCCGGCTGAGCGCTCTCAACTCGTGCGGCAACTCGCCCGTCGACAGCTCCTGTTCGCCATGGCCACCCTCCTCCGGGACACAGTCACCCGCCCGCATGTCGTCCGTGCCCCGACCAGAGACGCCGGCCTGCACGTCGTCCTCTTCCCGGTCGCAGTTACCGGCCCGGACAGTGCCTGTGCCCCGGTCGCGTTCACCCGCCCGCATGTCGCCCGTGCCCCGACCAGAGACGCCGGCCTGCACGTCGCCCTCGTCCCGGTCGCAGTTACCGGCCCGGTCGCCCAGCTCGCAGGTATCGCCGCGGTCGCTCCGCTCGCCGCCCCCGCTCCGGTCAACTCGGCCCCCACCGCCCCCGCCGTCCCCACCGGGGTCAACTCGGCCCCCGTCACCCCCGCCCCCACCGGGGTCAACTCGGCCCCGGCCGGAGGCATTCAGGCCCTCGCCGCCACCGTCCTCGTCGTACTTCCTCACGGAGTCACCTCCCTCTCGCCCGGACCCTTGCGCTCCCGGCGCCCCTCGATCCCCGGATCGCCGCGTCCCCGGATTCCTGCTCACCCGCACCCGGCTCCCTCCGCCAAGTCCCGGCCTCCGCCAGATCTCGGGCCTTCGCCTGGCCCAGTGCCTCTCTCCGGGCCGGCGACTCGCTCAGCGCTCATTTCTCCTCTCCCGGGCGCCGTCCCGCTCCGCGGCCGGCTCCCTGTCCCAGGCCCCGTCCCTGTCCCAGGCCCCGTCCCCCTTCCGTGCCCGGCCCCCCTCCGCGGCCCCGTCCCCCTTCGCTGCCCCGCCCCTCTCCGCGGTCCTGAGCCGGCGCCGCCGCGGGCCCCGACCACGCCGTCCCTCGCCTCCAACGCCCGCTCCAGACGCCGTAGCGCACGGTTCAGCCGCGACTTCACCGTGCCCCGCGGCCAGCCGAGGGCCTGGGCCGTCTCCGCCTCGTCCAGGTCCAGCAGATACCGGTACGTCACCACCTGCCGCTGCTCGTCGCTCAGCCCGTCCAGCGCCCCCAGGAGCTGTGCACGCCGCTCGCCCGCCATCGCCGCGGCCGCGGGGTCCGCGGATTCCGGTATCGGCGGCTCGGCTTCCACCAGCACCGCCGCGCGATCCACCGCCGTACGGAGCCGGCGCGCCGATCGCACTGTGTTTCTCGTCTCATTGGCGACGATCTGCAGCAACCACGGCCGGAACGCGGCCCCGTCCCGGAAGCGCCCGAGCGACTGGTACGCCTTCAGAAAGGCCGTCTGCACCACGTCCTCGGCGTCCGAACCAGCCCCGAGCAGCACCGCGGTGCGGTGCGCGATGCGCGTGTGCGCCCGCACCAGATCCGCGTACGCCTCGCGGTCACCGGCTCGGATCCGGGCGATCACCATGGCCTCGCCGGCCGAGATGTCGATCACGCTACGGCCCCCCTCCCGCGTCCTCACACTTCTCCTACACCGGAGGCGGGGGATCGGTTCCGCACCTGAGAGAATGGGCCGCATGGCCTCTGATCGTCCCCGTGTGCTCTCCGGCATCCAGCCCACCGCAGGTTCGTTCCATCTCGGGAACTACCTGGGCGCGGTCCGGCAGTGGGTGGCGCTGCAGGAGACGCACGACGCGTTCTACGTCGTGGTGGACCTGCACGCGATCACCGTCCCCCAGGATCCGGCGGAGCTGCGCGCCAACACCCGCCTCGCCGCCGCCCAGCTCCTCGGGGCCGGTCTCGACCCCGACCGCTGCACCCTCTTCGTGCAGAGCCACGTCCCCGAGCACGCACAGCTCGGCTGGGTGATGAACTGCCTCACCGGCTTCGGCGAGGCCTCCCGCATGACGCAGTTCAAGGACAAGGCGGCGAAGCAGGGCAGCGACCGGGCCACGGTCGGGCTGTTCACGTACCCGATCCTGCAGATCGCCGACATCCTGCTCTACCGGGCCAACGCGGTCCCGGTCGGCGAGGACCAGCGCCAGCACATCGAGCTGACCCGGGACCTCGCGGAGCGCTTCAACGGGCGGTTCGGCCAGACCTTCACCATGCCCGACCCGTACATCGTCAAGGAGACCGCGAAGATCTTCGATCTTCAGGATCCGACGATCAAGATGAGCAAGTCGGCGTCCGCCCCGAAGGGCATCATCAACCTCCTCGACGAGCCGAAGCTCTCCGCCAAGAAGATCAAGAGCGCCGTCACCGACACGGGCGCCGAGATCGTCTACGACGAGGAGAACAAGCCCGGGATCAGCAATCTGCTCCGGATCTACGCCACCCTCACCGGTACGGGCATCCCCGAGCTCGAGCAGCAGTACCAGGGCAAGGGCTACGGCGCGCTCAAGACCGATCTCGCCGAGGTCTTCGTCGACTGGGTGACCCCGTTCCGGGCCCGCACCCAGGCCTACCTTGACGACCCGGAGACACTTGACTCGATCCTCGCCAAGGGCGCGGAGAAGGCGCGTGTGGTGGCTGCCGAAACCTTGGCTCAGGCTTACGACCGGGTGGGCTTCCTCCCCGCCAAACACTGAACAGCACCGATCACCACAGACCACTACCGATCACCTTCGACCATGACCGATACGGACATGGTCACCCGGCCCGTACGGTGCGTACGGGCCGGAGCCGGTAGCCCGCCCCATCACCCCGGAAGCCCCCACCTGGAGGCTCGCGGACAGGGCGGCGGACCCGGCACACTGGCACGGACGGCAGCGGCGCAAGCGACTGCACCAGCAGCAGAGGAGAGCGAATGGGGACCGTAACGCTCGGCGTTTCGATCGCGGTCCCGGAGCCCTACGGCAGCCTGCTCCAGGAGCGGCGCGCGGGCTTCGGGGATCCCGCCGCGTACGGCATCCCCACGCACGTCACGCTGCTTCCGCCCACCGAGGTCGATGTCGCCGACCTCCCCGCCTTCCGGCACCACCTGGCCCGGATCGCCGCGGACGGCCGGTGCTTCCGGATGCGGCTGCAGGGCACCGGCACCTTCAGGCCGATCTCCCCGGTCGTCTTCGTCCAGCTCGCCGAGGGCATGGGCGAGTGCGCCGAACTGCAGGAGCGGGTCCGTTCGGGACCGGTGCAGCGCGAGCTGCTCTTCCCGTACCACCCTCACGTCACGGTCGCCCACGCCATTGCCGAGGACGCGATGGACCGGGCGTACGAGGAGCTGGCCGACTACGCCGCCTCCTGGATGGTCACCGGCTTCGCCCTGTACGAGCAGGGCGGAGACGGCCACTGGCGAAAGATGCGTGAATTCCCCTTCGGCGAGAGCTTTCCGGCACCGGGAGTGCCCGCGCAGGCCTGCCCGGTGGATACTCCCGCGCACTCCCTGCGCCCCTGACGCCGACCCCTGACGCCGATCCCAGCCGCCGACTCCTGACGCCGACCCCTCCCGCCGATCCCTGATGCCGGCCCCTGACACCGACTGCTGATCCCGGCTCCTGACCTCCTGGCCCGGCTCGCCTGAGCCCGGTCGGCCCCGTACGGTAGGCGCCCGGCCCCCCAGCGTCCGCCCCGTACGCGCACATCGCACCTCGCATCCACACCCCGTACGCGCCTGCCCCCATGCCGCCCGCTGTGATCACCGGAAGGGGTGATTGCAGATCGGCATGGCACGCCCGCGCCCGGCCGGGGTAGGCGTCCCCGCATGGAGTGGCTCAGGAAGCTCCCCGTGATCGGGCCCGTCGTCGTAGGGCTGATGCGCACCCACGCCTGGCGGGCGTACGAGCGCCTCGACGCCGTGGCCTGGACGCGCCTCGCCGCGGCCATCACCTTCATCAGCTTCATCGCCCTCTTCCCGCTGATCACCGTCGGTGCCGCCGTCGGTGCCGCGCTGCTCAGCCAGAGGCAGCTCGACACGCTCAAGGACAAGCTCGCTCAGCAGGTCCCCGGGATCTCGGACCAGCTCGACCTCGACTCCCTCGTCGCCAACGCCGCGACCGTCGGACTCATCGCCGGTGTGCTGCTGCTCGTCACCGGTGTCGGCTGGGTGGGCTCGCTGCGCGAGTGCCTGCGCGCCGTGTGGCTGAAGGAGGAGGACCCGGGCAATCCCTTCCTGCTCAAGGCCAAGGACGCCGTCGTGCTGGTGGGCCTGGGCGCGGTCGGGCTCGTGGCCGCGGGCGGCTCGGTGTTCGCCTCCAGCGCCGTGGGGTGGGTCGCCGACCGGATCGGGATCGCCGAGGGCGGTGCCGGGCGGGTCCTGCTCGTCGTCGTGGGCCTCGCCATCTCCGTGATCGCCGACTTCGTGATGCTCGCCTATCTGCTGACCCGGCTCCCCCAGGTGAACCCCGGTCTCCGCGCGGTCCTGGTCGCCGGCCTCATGGGCGCGATCGGCTTCGAACTGCTGAAGGCGCTGCTGAGCGGCTATCTGCAGAGCGTGGCGACCAGGAGCATGTACGGCGCGTTCGGCGTGCCGATCGCGCTCCTGCTGTGGATCAACTTCATGGCCAAGCTGCTGTTGTACTGCGCCGCCTGGACGGCGACGCAGCACAACAGCCCGGAGACGGCCGATACGGCGGAGGTCAGCCCCGAGGACGGCGGCGGACCAGCTCCGGCAGCGGCCAGCGGCGGTGCACCAGCAGCGCAGCCCCCGCCAGAGCCACCAGAGCCGCCCCGGTGACGCCCAGCGCCATCCACATCCCGCGCGACTCCCGCCCCTGCGAGGCGGCGACCGAGGCGTTCGTACGGTGCCGAGGCGCCTCGCCCTTGGCCCCGGCGACCTGCTTGGCCGCGCCCTGCGGCGGTACCAGCTTGCCGACGGGTGCCACCTTGCCCGCCGCCTTGAAACCCCAGTCGAAGAGGCGCGCGGTCTCCTTGTAGACCTCGTTGTGCTCGCCCTCGGACGGGTTCATGACCGTCACCAGCAGGACCCGGTCACCGCGCTGGGCGACGCCGGTGAAGGTCGACCCGGCGTGCGAGGTGTAGCCGTTCTTGACGCCGGCGATCCCCTTGTAGGGCTCCAGGCCGAAGTCACCCGTCAGCAGGCGGTTCGTGTTCTGGATCCCAAAGGACTCACGCTTCTTCTTCTTGGTCTTCTTGTCCTTCTTCATCCCACCCGGGAAGTCCGCGGTGGCGGTCGAGCAGTACTCCCGGAAGTCAGGCTTCTGCAGCCCGGAACGTGCGAAGAGTGTCAGGTCGTACGCGCTGCTGACCTGGCCCTTCTCGTCGTATCCGTCCGGGGACACGACATGAGTGTCCAGGGCGTTGAGCTCCTGGGCGTGGGCCTGCATGTCCTGCACGGTCTTCTGCTTGCCGCCGTTCATCGCCGACAGCACATGGACCGCGTCGTTGCCCGAGCGAAGGAAGACACCCAGCCACAGGTCGTGGACCGAGTAGCTGTAGTTCTCCTTGACGCCGACCTGGCTGCTGCCCTCGCCCATGCCCTCCAGGTCGGAGGGAAGGACCTTGTGCTTCTGGTTCTTGGGCAGCTCGGGCAGGACCGTGTCCGCGAAGAGCATCTTCAGGGTGCTGGCGGGCGGAAGCCGCCAATGCGCGTTGTTCGCGGCGAGGATGTCGCCCGACTCGGCGTCGGCCACCACCCACGAGCGCCCGGAGAGCTTCTTCGGCAGCTTCGGAGCGCCCGGACCGAGCTGTACCTGCGTTCCCGCGCGGGAGAGGCGCTTGCCGCCGATCGACGACATCTTGGCGGGCGGCCTCGGTTGCTTCTCCTTCCCGTCCTGCGGCGCTCTGACGAGCGCGTGCGCCGGCGCGGCCGTCAGGGCCGGGAGCAGTGCCGCCGCAGCGACGGCGATCGCCAGGCGACGGCGCGCCAGGGAGGAGGGGGAGCGGCCGGAGGTGGTGAGGAATACGGGCACGCCGGTGAACGTACAGGGCGCCCCGTGGCTACGAGACACCGCGGTCCGCCTGCGGTGCACCTGGGCACCCCCGCGGCCGGTGCTCGCAACGGGCGGTGATACTGGAGCGTATGAAGCTTTCCCGCCCCGCGTCATGGTTCCTCCTCGCCTTCGGGGTGTGGAGCTGGCTCATCTGGATTACTTTCGTCAAAAACCTCTGGAACGACGCCAGTGGGCTCGCGTTCGACGATGCGGGTGAACCGACTGCGTACTTCTGGGTGCATCTTGTGCTCGCCGTGACGTCCTTTCTCCTGGGGACGGCCGTTGGGGTGATCGGGTTGCGGGGGCTTCGGGCCTTGCGTCGTGAAGGCGGTGCCGGTACGGATTCCGGAGCCGCTGCCGGCACGGATTCCGCGGGCGCGCAGACAGCGGGCCCGGCAGGGTCGGCGGGGTAGGGGAGCCGGGGATGGTGGTCGTGGTCTTCCTCCTCGTCCTGCTGGTCATCCTGGGCCTGCTGGGCGTCGTGCACTGGTACTTGTGGCGCCGGCTCGTACGGGACACGACCGCGCCGGGCGGGTGGGCGCGCCGGGCGGGCACGGTCGCTGTCGTAGTTCTTCCCCTGATCACCCTCAGTGCGCTCATCGGCGGCCGTGCCGGAGTGCCTTTCGCGCTGGAGCGGGTCCTCGCCTGGCCCGGCTATCTGTGGCTGGCGCTGGTCCTGTATCTGACGCTGGCTCTGCTCGTGGGCGAAGCCGTGCGGCCGGTGCTGAACCGTCTGCTCGCGGCCCGGGACGCCGGCACGAACGGGACCGCGTCCGCCGGGCCCGTCGCGCCCGCACAGGGCGCTGACGGTGCGTCGGCGGTGTCCCGTACGTCTGTGGCGCCGTCGCCCTCCACCACGGGCGCGCCCGCGGGAGGCGGCATTGCCGCATCGGCAACGGCCTCGGCCCCGTCCTCAACGGACGCACCCGCCGCGTCCGCGGCCCCGGCCGCACCGGACCTCACGGCGCCGCTCCCGTCCGCGGCGGCAGGTTCAGCGGCCGGTTCAGCAGCCGGCTCTGTGGCCTGCCCGGTGGTCGGTGAGGTCCGCGCCGAGACCCCTCCGGTCCAGGAGGCCGGGCTCCGGGAGAGCGAGCCCGGGGAGCGGGACGTCGCGAGCCCTGAGGAGCCGCGTGCCGTCAGCCGCCGTCTGTTCGTCGCGCGGAGCGTGGCCGCCGCCGCGACCGCAGTGGCGGCGGGGACCGTCGGCCACGGCGCGTACGACGTGCTCAACGGGCCCGCGGTCAAGCACGTGCGGGTGCCGCTCGCCAAGCTGCCCCGCAGCGCTCACGGCTTCCGCATCGCCGTCGTCAGCGACATCCACCTCGGCCCCGTCCTGGGACGTGCGCACAGCCGGCGGATCGTGGAGAGCATCAACCGCACCCAGCCCGATCTGATCGCCATCGTCGGCGACCTCGTCGACGGCAGTGTCGCCGACCTCGGTCCGGCCGCCGAGCCGCTGGCGGACCTCCGTGCGCGCCACGGCTCGTACTTCGTCACGGGCAACCACGAGTACTACTCGGGCGCCGCCGAGTGGGTCGACCACGTCCGCGAACTCGGCATCCACCCGCTGGAGAACGCGAGCAAGGAACTGCCGGGCTTCGACCTCGCCGGAGTCAACGACGTGTCCGCCGCGGACCAGGACCCCGGTCTGGGGCCGGACTTCGGGAAGGCGCTCGGCGACCGCGATCCGCGCCGCGCCTCCGTCCTCCTCGCCCACCAGCCCGTCGTCATCCATGACGCGGTGCGGCACGGCGTGGACCTCCAGCTCTCCGGCCACACCCACGGCGGCCAGCTGTGGCCGGGCAACTACGTTGCGGAGCTGGCCAATCCGACCGTGGCGGGACTGGAGCGGTACGGGGACACGCAGCTCTACGTCACGCGGGGCGCGGGCGCGTGGGGCCCGCCGGTGCGGGTGGGCGCCGAGTCCGACATCACCGTCGTCACGCTCGCCTCGAAGCAGGCCTGAGAGCCTGTTCGGTCCGGAGCCGGATACGTCCTGGACCTGACCGGCTCGGGACCTGACCGGTTCGGGACCTGACCGGTTCGGGACCTGACCGGCCCGGGTCGTGACCGGCCCGGGTCGTGACCGCTCAGAGCCTGACTGGCCCATGAGCGGGCCCGTTCATGCGCGGACTCGCTCAGGACCTGACCGGCTCAGGACCTGACCGGCTCAGGACCGACGCGGTCAGGCGTGGCGCTGCGCGGGCACCCCGTCCAGCAGCGCGGGGTTGATCCGGCGGACCACCGTCTCCAGCAGCTCCGGGTCCACGACCGGCCACAGCACCGTCCGCGCGTCCTCGTACTTCGCCGCCAGCCGGGCCCGCTGGTCCTCCGGGAGGACGGCGAGCCGGTCCGGACGGGAGTTGTGCGCGTTGTCCGCGATCTTCAGCAAGGACGCGTCCTCGTCGGCCGCGATGGTGCGGATCATGTCCCTGTACGTGATGCCGGGCTTCTTCGTCACCGCGTCGACCAGCGCCACCACCTCCGCCGGGACGCCCGCCGACAGCAGCCGGGCGAGGGTCCAGTCGGTGTCCTCGACGACGTCGTGGAGCAGCCCGGCCCGGGCCATGTGGTCCCCGGCGGGCACGAGGCCGTGGGCCACGGCGCGTACGTGCTCGATGTACGGCACCCCGATCTTGTCCGTCTGCCCGGCGTGCGCCGCGGCGGCGAGGGCGTCGGTCTCGGTGAGCGTGAGCGTCGGCGTGCGGGTCTCCTGCTCGTAGTGCATACGGCGGAGCTTAAAGCCTTACCCGCCGTATCTCTCCCTGTGTGACTTGACCTCAACCTTTCTTGAGGTTCCAGGCTGTGTGTCACGCGGCGGAACCCGGGGCCCCGACCGGCCCTTCCGTCCTGTTCCTGCCCGCGCCCGACAGCCGTACCGGGGCCCGATGCCCGCAGCACGCCGGCCCGCCCCCGACCTCCCGGAGAGAAATCCACCATGACCACCGACACCCCCAGCACCACCACCAGCACCACCACCACCGCTACGACCACCAGTACCGCTGTGCCCGTCAGCCCCCACAAGCAGCCCGAGACCCCCCTGCGTCTCGCCGTCGTCGTCGGCAGCGTCCGGGAGGGACGCTACGGCCCGACCGTGGCCGACTGGTTCGTCCGCCAGGCCGAGCCGCGCACCGATGTGCACGTCGACCTCGTCGACCTCGCCGAGACGCCCCTGGGCTCCGCCTCGCCCTCGCCTGCCCCGTCCTCACCCGAGGTCGCCGCCTCCCTCGCCGCTCTCACCCCGCGGCTGGCGGCCGCGGACGCCTTCGTCGTCGTCACCCCCGAGTACAACCACAGCTTTCCCGCGCCCCTGAAGAACGCCATCGACTGGCACGGTGCCGAGTGGCAGGCCAAGCCGGTCGGATTCGTCAGTTACGGGGGCCTCTCCGGCGGACTGCGCGCGGTCGAGCATCTGCGGCAGGTCTTCGCCGAGCTGCACGCCGTCACCGTCCGCGAGACGGTCAGCTTCCACGGCGTATGGGACCGGTTCGGGGAGGACGGGCTGCCCAAGGACGCGGAGGGTGCCAACGGCGCGGCCAAGACCATGCTCGACCAGATCGTGTGGTGGGCCGGTGCCCTGCGCGAGGCGCGCGCCGCCCACCCCTACGGGGCGTGAATCCGCCACGCCCCGAAGCGCCTGCGCTCACGCCCGGGACGCCGACGAGCCGGTGACGTCAGAGGAGTTGGTCGAGGGTGATCGGCAGGCGCCGGATCCGGTGCCCGGTCGCGTGGTGGACGGCGTTGGCGATGGCGGCCCCCACCCCCACCAGACCGATCTCACCGATTCCCTTGGTGCCGACCGGCGTCGCCGGGTCGGGTCCGCCGACGAAGAGCACGTCCATGTCGGGGACATCGGCGTTGACCGGGACCAGATAGTCCCCGAAGGTCGCGTTGGCGATGCGGCCGGTCGCCATGTCCGTGACGGTGTCCTCGAACAGCGCCTGACCGATGCCGCCGACCGTGCCCCCGATGATCTGGCTGCGGGCCGTCTTCGCGTTGAGGATGCGCCCGCCGTCGATCGCCGACACCACGCGCGCGACCCTCACCAGCCCCAGGTCCCGGTCCACATGGACCTCCACGAACTTCGCGCCGAACGCGCCCGCCGGAACCGTCGCCCGCGTCGCCTTGACCGCGAAGCTGCCCAGCCGGCCGAGCCGGGAGACCGCCAGCGACCCGACGAGCTGGCCGATGTCGGCCTTGGGGAAGGCCGAGTTGCCGTCGCTCGTCAGCTCGGGCAGGCCGTGCCGGTCGAGGATGTCCGCGTACGTCTCCCCGCGGGAGGGGTCGGAGGCCCGCAGGATCCGCCCGCCCGCCACCACGACGTCCTCCAGTCGGCAGCCGTGCAGCGGCGATTCGGTGTCCTTGCGGACCAGGTCGAGGAACGCGCTCACCAGCCGCCCGCACGCGTCGTGCACCGCCGTGCCCAGGGCCGCCGTCAGCCCCGACCCGCCGGCCTGCGGCGCCTGCGGCATGTCGCTGTCACCGAGCTGGAAGCGGACCTGATCCATCGTCAGACCGAGGAGTTCGGCCGAGAGTTGGGCCATGACCGTGTACGTGCCGGTGCCGATGTCCGTCGCGGCGCTGCGCACGTACGCCGTACCGTCCCGCGCGATCGTCGCCCGCGCCGCGCACTTGGACTGGTAGTGCGGGAAGGAGACGCCGGCCATGCCGTACCCGATGAGCAGACGGCCGTCCCGCATCGAGCCGGGCCGGGGGTCGCGCGCCCGCCAGCCGAAGCGCTCGGCGCCCGCCTGGTAGCACTCGCGCAGCGCCTTGCTCGACCAGGCGAGGCCGGTCTGCGGCTGGAAGTCGGCGTAGTTGCGCAGCCGCAGGTCCAGCGGGTCGATGTCCAGCTCGTACGCGAGCTCGTCCAGGGCGCATTCGAGGGCGAAGTTGCCCTGTGCCTCTCCGGGCGCGCGCATCGAGCCGGGGCAGGGGATGTTGAGCTTGACCTGACTGTCGTGGGTGGCGACGTTGGGGCAGGCGTACGCGGCCGAGGTGCCCATGGTGATGGGCTCCAGGTTGGAGTCCTCCATGGCCGACGTCGACACGGCCTCGTGGTCGATCGCCGTCAGCCTCCCGTTGCGCAGCGCCCCGATCTTGATGTGCTGCACGCTGGAGGGCCGGTGCCCGACACCGGTGAACATCTGCGGGCGGGTGAGCACCAGCTTCACCGGGCGCCGCACCGTACGGGAGGCCAGCGCGGCGAGGATCACATGCGGCCAGGTGCGCAGCCCGGCGCCGAACCCGCCGCCCACGTACGGCGCCAGGACCCGCACCTGGTCCTTGGAGATCTTGAACGCGGAGGCCAGGCAGTTGCGCACGTTGTACGGCCACTGGGTCGCGTCGTGCACCGTGAGCCGGTCGCCGTCCCACGCCGCGACGGTCGCGAAGGGACCCATCGGGTTGTTGGTGTTCTCCGCGGTGACGTAGGTGGCCTTGAGCCGGATCTCGGCCTGCTCCAGACCGTCCGCGACGCTGCCCCGCTTCATGTCCAGCAGATACGCGTTGTTCTTCGGCACGACCCGCGGATCCTCCGGGTCCAGCAGCGCATCGCCCGGGTCGTAGGAGAGATGCACCAGCCGGGCCGCGTCCGTGGCCTGCTCGAAGGTCTGCGCGACGACGACCGCCGCGTACTGCCCGTAGTGCAGCACCCGGTCGTCCTGCAGCGGGGGAGGGGGCTCGGGGCCCAGCATGGTGCGGCCGCCGCGGGCCAGCCGGGGCGCGTTGAGGTGGGTGATCACGGCCAGTACGCCGGGCGCCGCCTCGGCCTCGGACGCGTCGACCACGCTGATCCGCCCGGCGGCCACCGTGGTGCGGACGAGCACCGCGTGCGCCAGGTGCGGAAAGCCGATGTCGGAGGGGTACGGGGCGGCGCCGGTGACCTTCAGCGGTCCGTCCACCCGGTCCACACCCAGGCCGACTGCCACTGCCTCGTGCTTCTTGGGAGCCTCCAGGGTCGTCATGGCGCCACCTCACTCCGCTCCGGGGCCGATGCCCGCGAGGTCCTCCAGGATCCGTACGACCGTGCGTTGCGCGAGCTCCACCTTGAACGCCGTGCCGGGCACCGGCCGGGCGCCCTCGACCACCGTCCGCGCCGCGGCCCGGAAGGTCTCCGTGGTCGCCGGGGCGCCGCGCAGCACTTCCTCGGCGGCCCTGGCCCGCCACGGCACGGTGGCGACGCCGCCCAGCGCCAGTCGGGCCTCGCGGACGGTGCCGTGGTCCAGGTCGAGCGCGGCGGCCGCCGACGCGAGCGCGAACTCGTAGGACATCCGGTCGCGGACCTTCAGATAGCCCGAACGGAACGCCTTCGGGAGGAGCGGGATGTCCACGGCGGTGATCAACTCGCCCCGTTCCAGGACGTGTTCGACGTCCGGGGTGTCTCCCGGCTCGCGGTGGAACTCCGTCAGCGGCACGCTCCGCTCACCGTCGGCCCCCTGGACGCGGACGGCCGCGTCGAGGGCGACGAGCGGCACGGCCAGGTCGGAGGCGTGTACGGCGATGCAGTGCTCGCTGACGCCGAGGACGGCGTGCATACGGGCCGGCCCGGTGAGCGCCGCGCAGCCGCTGCCGGGCCGCCGCTTGTTGCAGGCGGGTTCGGCCGGGTCGCGGAAGTAGCGGCAGCGGGGCCGCTGCAGGAGGTTGCCGCCGATCGTCGCCAGATTCCGCAACTGCGCGGACGCGCCCTGCAGCAGTGCCTGCCGCACCAGCGGCAGTCGCTTGCCGACGGCCGGGAACGCGGCGAGCTCCTCCATGGTGGTCAGCGCGCCGACGTGCAGGCTGTCACCGTCGCGGGTGATCCCGCCGAGCGGGAGGCGTGTGATGTCGATGAGCCGTCCGGGCCCGAGCACCCCGTCCTTCATCAGGTCGAGCTGTGTGGTTCCGCCAGCCAGATACGCGGCCTCCGGGTCGCCGGCCACGGTCGCCACGGCCGTACCGGCGTCCGTCGGCCGTACGTACTCAAACGCGCGCATCGCTGCCACCGGCCCCGGACTCGGCCACCTCGCGGATCGCCGCGACGATGTTCGGATACGCCCCGCAGCGGCAGAGGTTGCCGCTCATGTACTCCCGGATGTCCTCGTCCGACCCCGCACGGCCTTCGCGGAGCAGACAGACCGCCGAGACGACCTGCCCCGGCGTGCAGAAGCCGCACTGGAAGGCGTCATGACGGACGAACGCCTCCTGCATCGCGCTCAGCGTGCCGTCCTCGGCCAGTCCCTCGACGGTCGTCACCTCGCGGCCCTCGCACTGGACGGCCAGCGTCAGGCAGGACACCACGCGCTTGCCGTCGAGCATCACGGTGCAGGCGCCGCACGCGCCCTGATCGCAGCCCTTCTTGGTGCCGGTCAGGCCGAGCCGGTCGCGCAGTGCGTCGACCAGCGTGACCCGGGCGTCGAGCTCCAGCCGGTGGTCGGTGCCGTTGACCCGGAGGGTGACGGCGACCTGCGGGGGAGCATTCATGGGCACCACTCTCGCCGCCCCGCCCGGCCCCCGCGACTCGGCCTACGGCATTGGGGGCGGCGGGACGGGAGGGGCTCGGCATGCGTAGGGCCCCGTTTTCCGTCCGCGGACGGAAAACGGGGCCCTACGGTGTGCGCGCGGCGGAGGCCGTCAGAAGCGGCGCGTGATGAGCGCCCGCTTCACCTCCTGGATCGCCTTGGTCACCTCGATACCGCGAGGGCAGGCGTCCGTGCAGTTGAAGGTGGTGCGGCAGCGCCAGACGCCGTCCCGGTCGTTGAGGATCTCCAGCCGCTGCTCGCCGGCCTCGTCACGCGAGTCGAAGATGAAGCGGTGGGCGTTGACGATCGCCGCCGGGCCGAAGTACTGGCCGTCGTTCCAGAACACCGGGCACGAGCTGGTGCACGCGGCGCACAGGATGCACTTGGTCGTGTCGTCGAAGCGCTCGCGGTCCTCGGCGGACTGCAGCCGCTCCCGCGTCGGCTCGTTCCCTTCGGTGACGAGGAACGGCATGACGTCGCGGTAGGCCTGGAAGAACGGCTCCATGTCCACGACCAGGTCCTTGAGGACCGTCAGACCCTTGATGGGCTCGACCGTGATGGGCTTGGCCGGGTTTATGTCCTTGATCAGCGTCTTGCACGCCAGCCGGTTGCGGCCGTTGATGCGCATCGCGTCAGAGCCGCAGATGCCGTGCGCGCAGGAGCGCCGGAAGGTCAGCGAACCGTCCAGCTCCCACTTGATCTTGTGGAGGGCGTCGAGCACGCGCTCCTTGGGGTCGATCTCGACCTGGAAGTCCTCCCAGGTCGCCTCGTCCGAGATCTCCGGGTTGAACCGGCGGATCCGGAAGGTGGCCGTGATGTACGGCGACGCCGTCGTCCCTGCCTCGGCCTTGTCCTTGTCGAGCGTCGGGGTGCTCATCAGTACTTACGCTCCATCGGCTGGTAGCGGGTCTGGACGACCGGCTTGTAGTCGAGGCGGATGGACTCCGCGCCGTCGTCGCCCACTTCGCGGTACGCCATGGTGTGGCGCATGAAGTTGACGTCGTCGCGGTTCGGATAGTCCTCGCGGTAGTGGCCGCCGCGCGACTCCTTGCGGGCGAGGGCGGACACGGCCATGACCTCGGCCAGGTCGAGCAGGTTGCCCAGCTCGATGGCCTCCAGCAGGTCGGTGTTGAACCGCTTGCCCTTGTCCTGGACGGACACGTTCTTGTACCGCTCGCGCAGTTCGGCGATCTTCTCGACGGCCGTCTTGATCGTCTGCTCGGTGCGGAACACCATCACGTTGGCGTCCATCGTCTCCTGCAGAGCCTTGCGCAGCTCGGTGACCCGCTCCGTGCCCGTGGAGTCGCGCAGCTGCTCGACCTGGTCGATGACCAGCTGCGCCGGGTTCTCGGGCAGCTCGACGAAGTCGGCCTTCGCGGCGTACGAGGCCGCGGCGACGCCGGCCCGGCGGCCGAAGACATTGATGTCCAGCAGGGAGTTGGTGCCCAGACGGTTGGCGCCGTGCACGGAGACACAGGCGACCTCGCCCGCCGCGTAGAGCCCCGGCACGACGGTCGCGTTGTCGGCCAGTACCTCACCCTCGACGTTGGTCGGGATGCCGCCCATCGCGTAGTGGGCGGTCGGCTGGATCGGGATCGGGTCCGTGTACGGCTCGATGCCGAGGTAGGTCCGCGCGAACTCGGTGATGTCCGGCAGCTTGGCGTCGAGCTGCTCCGGCGGCAGGTGGGTCAGGTCCAGGAAGACGTGGTCGCCCTCGGGACCGCAGCCGCGGCCCTCGCGGATCTCGGTGTAGATCGAGCGGGAGACGACGTCACGCGAGGCGAGGTCCTTCATGACGGGCGCGTACTTCTCCATGAAGCGCTCGCCGTCCTTGTTGCGGAGAATGCCGCCCTCGCCGCGCGCACCCTCGGTGAGGAGGATGCCCATGCGCCAGATGCCGGTCGGGTGGAACTGGAAGAACTCCATGTCCTCCAGCGGCAGTCCGCGCCGGTAGACCGCCGCCTGGCCGTCACCGGTGAGGGTGTGCGCGTTGGAGGTCACCTTGAAGAACTTGCCGCAGCCGCCCGAGGCGTAGATCACGGACTTCGCCTGGAAGATGTGGATCTCGCCGGTGGCCAGCTCGTACGCGACGACGCCGGCCGACCGCTTGACGCCGTCGACCTCGGTGATGAGCTGGTCGAGGACGTAGAACTCGTTGAAGAACTCCACGCCCTGCTTGACGCAGTTCTGGTACAGCGTCTGGAGGATCATGTGGCCGGTGCGGTCCGCGGCGTAGCAGGACCGGCGGACCGGGGCCTCACCGTGGTTGCGCGAGTGACCGCCGAAGCGGCGCTGGTCGATCGTGCCGCCCGGGGTGCGGTTGAACGGCAGGCCCATCTTCTCGAGGTCGAGGACCGCGTCGATGGCCTCCTTCGCCAGGATCTCGGCGGCGTCCTGGTCGACCAGGTAGTCGCCGCCCTTGATCGTGTCGAAGGTGTGCCACTCCCAGTTGTCCTCCTCGACGTTCGCGAGGGCCGCGGCCATGCCGCCCTGGGCGGCGCCGGTGTGGGAGCGGGTGGGGTACAGCTTCGTCAGAACGGCGGTGCGGCTGCGCTGGGTGGCCTCGATGGCCGCGCGCATGCCGGCGCCGCCCGCGCCGACGATGACGGTGTCGTACTTGTGAATCTTCATGATCGTGGGTCAGCCCCGGCTCTAGCGGATGTTCGGGTCGAAGGTGAAGATCACCAGCGTGCCCAGGAGGACGGTGAACACCGTGGCGGTGTAGAGCAGCATCTTCAGCCAGAAGCGCGTGTTGTCCCGCTCGGCGTAGTCGTTGATGACCGTCCGCAGGCCGTTCGCGCCGTGCAGCATGGCCAGCCACAGCATCATCAGATCCCAGATCTGCCAGAACGGCGAGGCCCAGCGGCCCGCGACGAACGCAAAGCTGATCTTGCTGACGCCGCCGTCCAGGACGAGCTGGATCAGCAGGTGGCCGAGCACCAGGACGACCAGCACGATGCCGGACAGCCGCATGAACAGCCAGCCGTACATCTCGAAGTTCGTCCGGGACGCCTTCGGGGTCCTGGCGGTGCGGGCACGCGGCGCTTCGATGAGCGGGGCCGGGTTGTCCGGGCCGTACGCGGCGCTGGAGCCGGTCAGTTCGACGGACTCCGTCGAGGGGGTTTCAGTGGATGCCATGTCTCTCAGCTCCCGAACAACTCGCGCGCGGCGTGGCTGAGGATGGGGTAGACCGCCCCGGCCATCAGCACGATCCAGATGCCCATGACGGTCCACAGCATCTGCTTCTGGTAGCGCGCGCCCTTGGACCAGAAGTCCACGGCGACGACGCGCAGACCGTTCAGCGCGTGGAAGAGGATCGCGGCCACCAGGCCGTATTCCATCAGCGCGACGAGCGGCGTCTTGTACAGAGCGATGGTGTCGTCGTACGCCTCGGGAGAGACGCGGACAAGAGCGGTGTCGAGGACATGAACGAACAGGAAGAAGAAGATGAGGACACCGGTGACTCGGTGAGCCACCCACGACCACATGCCTTCCCGGCCGCGGTACAGCGTTCCAGCCGGCACGGAAAAACCCTCCGGAAGCGGGGATTGGGTGGGGCTGGCCGTCAGTTTCTACCGGTGGGGTACTGCACTGTCGGTCGGGCCCGGCCGGGTACCTTCCTCCGGCCCTGGCCATCGTAGCGACGCGTTGTCGGCTCCCTGCCCCGGGGGCCCGCAGGTGTGATCAAACAGGCACGTACGGCCTACCAGGCGGGTGGAAAGCCCCTGTTTCCGGTTGTTTCCGGGCTTCGGGCGACAAGACGGGCGAGCCTGCCGCGTGCGATACGCCGCAGCTCGTCGGCCGTCACCGCGCGCTCCTCGTCGATCTCGTGGGCGAGCCGGGTGCGGATCGCGGCGAGCACATGGTCGAGCAACTCGTCCTCGCGCAGCGCGTCCAGGCACACCACGAAGACGTGCCCAAATCGCTTCTCGTATGCCTGCTGGGCCGCGCGCAGTGCCGTGAGTGCGGCGGAGGGTGCGCGGGCGGGGAGGGCGTGGGAAACCGATTCTCCGGCGAGGGCCTCGGTCAGATCGGCGGGCGCCAGGTCGTAACTCGCCTCGTCGGCGGCGGCGAGGAGTGTCTCGGCGTCGGGGTAGGGGCGGTGGTTGACCAGGCGGTGCGCCCACCTCCGGCTGCCGCAGCAGGCGAGCAGTGCCGTTTCGGCGGCGTCCGGGATGGCGGTGTTGAAACGCTCGAGACGGGAAAGCGGTGCGGTGACGGCGGGGCCGCTGCCGCGACTCTGTGCCGGCACGGGGCGCCTGGCTCGCCGGGCCGCCGCCGTGGCGGGCTCCTGGCGTGCTGGGCCTGCGGGGAAGTCGCTGGTCAGCATGGGCTCCTCTGGGATTCCCTGCGCGCGGACCAATTCTGGGATGCGGGTGGGACTGGGGGTACGACTGAGTCGTAACCGTATCGGGGGATGTCGGGCACGGTCCGATGGATGAACCCGTTTTCACCCGGACGAGGACTAATGCGCGCGCGTGATGGACGAAATGTTGAGCGAGAACCCGTACCTTCGTCCTTAAATAGGAGGTTTTGGGCGGATGATGTATCAAGCGAGGACGGGGGGCCGGACGGCACGACTGGCCACATGGGTCGCGGTGGTGGTCGCCACCGCCGTACTCGGTGGCTGCTCCGGCGGCGACGGAGGTGAACGTCCGAGCGACGACGACCGGTCACCGAGCAGCGCCCCGGCGAGCAAGAAGCCCCAAGGCGCCCCGTCCTCGGCGCCCCGGACCATCCCCTCCGTCCGTCACTTCGACCCGGGCACCGGCCCCGGCTGGAAGCCCGCGGAGAAGACCCGCGTCGTCGCCGACCCGAAGGGACCGCTCGCCGACGAGGCCCGCATGCTCGCCGGCGAACTCAAGGCCGAGTACGCCGAGCCGCCCGCCCGTGCGGGCGACGTCGAACTGGCCGTACGGACCGGGCAACGCGGAGGCGCGGAGGGCTACCGGCTCAGCACCGGGAACAACCGGGTCACCATCACCGGCAGCGCCGACGCGGGGGTGTTCTACGGCACCCGCACACTCCTGCAGTCGCTCCGCTCCGGCGGCGCGGTCCCCGAGGGCGTCATCGACGACAGCCCCGACCGCCCGCAGCGCGGCTTCCAGCTCGACATCGCCCGCAAGCACTACACGCCCGACTGGATCGAGGCCCGGCTGCGTCAGATGGCCGACCTCAAGCTCAACCAGCTCGGGCTGCACTTCTCCGACGACCAGGGTTTCCGGATCGAGAGCACCTCGCACCCCGAGGTCGTCTCCAAGCAGCACATCACCAAGGCCGAGCTGCGCCGGATCCTCGACCTGGCGAAGCGGCTGCACATCACCGTCATCCCCGAGATCGACTCCCCGGGCCATCTGGGCGCGGTCATCGCCGCGCACCCCTCGCTCCAGCTCAAGAGCGCGTCCGGGAGCCCCGCGCAGGGTGCGGTGGACATCACGAACCCGCAGGCGGCCCGGATCGTCGACGACCTGCTCCGGGAGTACGCGGACGTCTTCCCCGGCCGGTACATGCACATCGGCGCCGACGAGTACCTGGCCCTCATGGCTTCGGACCCGGAGGCGACCTATCCCCAGCTCGCCGCCGCGGCACATGCCAAGTACGGGTCCAAGGCGCGCGTCCAGGACCTGGCGACCGCCTGGCTCAACGACCGGGCCGCGTTCGTCCGCGGTCAGGGCAAGCGGCCCAAGGCGTGGAACGACGGGTTCTTCACCGGCGGGGTCGTCCACCCCGACAAGGGGATCGAGGTCGAGTACTGGACCGGCAAGGAGGGGGGCGAGCGGCAGCCGTCGGAGTACCTCGCCGAGGGGCGCACGGTCGTGAACCTCAACGACGAGTACCTCTACTACGTGCTCGGTGAACCGAACCAGTTCACGTACCCGACCGGCGAGCGGATCTACAAGGAGTGGACCCCGGCCGTGCTGCGCGGTACGCGCGCGCTGTCCTCGTCCTCCACCGCGCCCGGGAAGGTGCCGGGCGGCCGCTTCGCCGTCTGGTCCGACATCGCGGACGCCCAGACCCAGGACCAGGTCGCCAAGGGCATCCGGCTGCCGCTGGCGGCGACGGCGCAGAAGCTGTGGGATCCGGAGCGCCCGCCGCTGAGCTGGCCGGCCTTTGTCGGTCTCGCGAACAAGCTGGGGCCGGAGGCCGGGTTCACGCCCTGATGGGCGCGAGGGCGAGGCCGGTTCGTGCCGTTCGAGGTGGTTCGCGGTGGTGCGTCATGCCGGAGGGTCGGGGCTCGTGCCTCGGCCCTCGCGCCATGCCTCGCGCAGCAACGCGTACTCCACATCCCCGTGTTCCGCGCCCTCGACGGACTCCGGCCAGTCCTCGTGGACCGTCCGTACGTACCGCAGGCCCGCCTTCTCCAGGACGCGGCGGGAGGCGAGATTGACGGTCATCGTCGTCGCGTACACGCGTCGCACCCCGAGTCCGGTGAAGCCCGTGCGGATCAGCGCGCGCGAGCCCTCGGTGGCGTAGCCCCGGCCCCAGGCGGCGGTGCGCAGCCGGTAGCCGAGTTCGGCCTCGCCGGGATCGCCGCCCTCCTCCGGGCGGAACTCGAACCAGCCCGCGAAGTCGCCGGAGGATTTCTCCACGGCGATCCAGTGGCCGAAACCGGGGAACTGCTCGGCCCGGTGGATCAACGACGGCAGGATCTCGCCAATGATCCGCGCACGCGAAGGCGGCCTGCCGTCGTCGAGGAAGCGCATGACGCCCGGGTCGTCGTCGAGTGTGACGAGAAGCTCCCCGTCGGCCGCGGTGAGGGGGCGCAGCCGGAGGCGTTCGGTCTCGAGGGGGCTCTGCACCGCGCCACCGTATGCGGCTCCGCGGCTGGTCGCGACGGGTTTGCCGAGGAGCGCGGGAGAGGTGAACGGGGCGGATTCTCCGGGGTGTTCACACGAGACGGCCGGGGTCGCCACCCCCCACAGGAGAGACCCCGGCCGTCGTCGGTGAGGGCCCGGAAGGAGGCCCGTACTCTCCTCTGCGTACGAGGCTCGGTTTCTGTCACACCGGCGAAGACGTGGACGCGCACGGGCATGAGGCCCTAGCGTGCTGGGTCGCGCCGGGCGGCGCTGATGCCGGTCCATGGTTTACTTCAGTCGTCAACTTCTGGTTGCCCATGCGACGCGGATGACCGGCATCGTGATCGGCGCCCGCGATCATGCAGGGCGAGTGAAGCAGGATGAGGGCGTGCTGGGGGACGACGCGGAGCTGACTGCCGCGGTTCACGCGGCACAGGACGGGAACGAGACCGCGTTCCGGACTGTGTACAGAGCGGTGCACCCGCGGCTCCTCGGCTATGTGCGGACGCTGGTCAGCGAACCGGACGCGGAGGACGTCGCGTCCGAGGCGTGGCTGCAGATAGCCCGGGACCTGGAGCGGTTCAGCGGTGACGCGGACCGGTTCCGCGGCTGGGCTGCGCGCATAGCCCGCAACCGTGCGCTGGATCACATTCGTATGCGCGGCCGTCGGCCGTCGATCGGCGGCGACGAGACCGAACTCGCCGACAAAGCGGCCGATGCGGACACCGCGCGCGAGGCGATGGAGTCGATCGGCACCGGCCGTACGCTCCGCCTCATATCCAAGTTGCCCCAGGACCAGGCCGAAGCCGTGGTGCTACGGGTCGTGGTGGGGCTGGACGCGAAGAGCGCCGCGGACGTGCTCGGCAAGCGGCCGGGGGCTGTCCGCACGGCCGCGCACCGTGGACTGCGGCGGCTCGCGGAGCTGATCGGGGTCGATGAGCACAAGGAGGGCGACCAACTCCCGGAATCGGCAGGGGACTCCACTTTCCGTTCCGCTTATGTTCCCGGTCCTGCCGCCTCAGCCACTGGCGTCGTGCTCCCCCCAGCTCCGGGCTGTCCTTCTGATTCAGCTTCCGGTCCGGCTGCGGATTCCGTTTCGGACCCGTCCTGCGATCCCTCCGCGGACCCCTCCGGGGGTACGGGCGGACTCGACGGAGTGCCGCCCCAGCGGGAGCGGCAGCAGGGGCAGGTCACATCCGCCGGTGTGACGGATTCCGGTGCGCGAACGCAGAAGGACATGTGATGGCCGACGACCGGTACAAGTGGCTGGACAAGGACGCTGCGGAGCGGTTGCTCCGTGGTGAGCCGGCCGATGCCGCCGTCGGATCGCATGACGCCTTCGCCCGGGCGCAGGCGGAACGCCTCGCCGAGGCGCTGGCCGACGTACTCGTCGAGGCGAACCGTTTGGGCACTGCCGGCGGGACGCACCGGTCGGCCGCCGAGATGCCCGGCGAGGCCGCGGCGACGGCCGCCTTCCGCAAGGCTGTCGAAGCGCGGACCGGTGCGGTGCGTTCCGGATCTACGCGCGAGGAAGGCGCCGGCCTCAGGACCGTGACGCGCTCCCGCAGGGGAGCCCACGCCGCCGACTCCACCCAGATCATCCGCCTCGCGAGACCTCAGTGGCCCGCCCGTATGGGCCGGTCGCTGCGGGCGGGCGTGGCCGTGGCCATGGCGGGGTGTGTGCTCGGAGGCGTCGCTGTCGCGGCGGGGGCGGGCGCACTGCCCACACCGTTCGGCGGAGGAGACAGCGAACCGCTCCCCGCGCAGAGCGTGTCCGCCGGAGCGACCGGCGAAGCCCTCTCGACCCCGCCCGGTGAGACCGATTCCACCCTGACGCCCTCCGATCGCCCGTCGGGCACCGGCCCGTCCGGTGACGACAGGGACCCCGGTGACAGCCAGGGCAGCGGACGGCCCGAGGACAGCCGGCCCAGCACCCCCGGGAAGGGCGACGGTGGATCGCAGGACGACACCTGGCCGCTGCCCGACGGCAAGGGTGATCTCGAGGGCAACAAGCTGAAGATCGCCATGCTGCTGTGCCGCAAGCACGCGGAGGGCAGCCTCGACGACCGCACCGAGCGCCGCCTGGAGCAGGCCGCGGGCGGCCGCAAGAACCTGGACCGCACCTGCGAGCGCCTGCTGAGCGGTGACTACCGCGGCGACTCCGGCAACGGGGACGGCGACAACGACGGCAAGGGTCACGACGGCGCCCACGACAAGGGCGACGACGGCAAAGACCACGGCGACGGCGGCGGAGACCTCGGCCTGCCCGGGACCGGCGACAAGGAGCAGTCGGGCCTTTCTCCCGCGCCCCAGCAGTCCTCCGGCGAGGGTGTCGTCACCGCGTCCGCCGATCTGCGGGTCGGTGCGCTTCGCCTGGCCACGGGCGTGTACGTCAGTCTGTGAGCCGGTTCCCGCGCGGGCTCATACGCCCGTGCACCCGCCTGTGATGTGTCAGCGTGGGCGCCCAGCCCCGTACGCGATGCGGTGAGAATCCGTGTGCGCCGGCCTGCCATCCGCGCCCGGAAGCCCTTCAGGGGAGCCGACGTCCACTGCACAGTCCACTCTTCAACCAAGGGTGTGACACTTTTCAGCCGCCCGGCGCAGTAGCTAGTGAGCCGACTGGTCATCGGCGGTGTGTGAGCCGGGGTTCCCCCCGTACCTACGGCTCCACGCATATGGCGCGGGCGGGGCACGTTCCCCCGGCCCTGCCCGCGCCCTTTCTCTTCCCTCCGCCTTCCCGCTCTCGCGCCGCGCCGTCCGGGCAGCCGGATCCATGCCGCGGGAGCCGCCTCCCCCGCGCCTCCCCCGCGCAACTCCCTCTCCGCTAGCGGTAGATGACGACCCTGTCGCCCGTACGGGTCCGGTCGAAGAGCGCCGCGATCTTGGCTTTGTCCCGTACGTTGACACAGCCGTGCGAGGCGCCGCTGTAGCCGCGGGCCGCGAAGTCGGCGGAGTAGTGCACCGCCTGGCCGCCGCTGAAGAAGAGCGCGTACGGCATCGGAGTCCTGTAGATCGTCGAGACGTGGTCGCGGCTCTTGAAGGAGACCGTGAACGCGCCCTCGCGGGTGGGTGTGTACTGCGAGCCGAACCGTACGTCCATCGCCGAGACGACCTTGCCGTCGACCATCCACGCCAGGGTGCTGCTGCTCTTGCTGATGCACAGCACGCGCCCGGTCAGGCACCGCGGGTCGGGCCGGCCCAGCGGCTTGCTCGTCGGCGGGAACAGCGCGGTGCGGGACGGCTGGGCGGTCGCGGATCGCAGCGCGGCCCACGTCGCCGTGTCGACCGTGCCCGTACGGGCGAGGCCGCGCCGTGCCTGGAAGGACGTCACGGAGGCGGTCGTGACGGAGCCGTAGAACCCTGTCGGATTGCGGCCGAAGATCTCCAGCTCGCGCAGCCGGGCCTGCAACTCCCTGACCTGACCGCTCCGGGCGCCGGAGGCCATCAGCAGCGGGCGGGCGGGTGCCCCGGGCGCGGCCGGCTTCGCGGCCGGCTTCGCGGGACGCGCCGGGCGTGCGGACGTCGCGGGGCGTGCCGGTTGCGCGGGTAAGGCCGTCCTGGCGGGCTTGGAGTCGGCGTGGCCGGTGCCCGGCGCGGTGCGCCCGGGGGCGCTGCCCTGCGGGGGCTCGTACCGGCAGCCGGAGGACAGACCCGCGGCCAGCGCGGCGACGGCCGAGACCGCGACGGCCCTGCGTATGACCGCTCCCCTGCGCATGATCCGCCCCCTCCTGCCCCGTTTTCCGGATCTTTCCCCATTCATCTGTTCCCTGGGCTGCTTGTGGATGAACCACGGGTACATGCTGAGAGGGGCGGCCGCGACGCGGGGATGTTGCGGGAGGGCAGGAGCGCACGGAGACCGCGGGGGCCGATGAAGAGCACGGAGGCACAGCAGATGGCGCGTGATTCGCAGTCCGGATTCCCCGTCGAGCCCGTGTACGGCCCGGATGCCCCGCCCGGCCGGGACACCGCCGAGCAGCTGGGGGAGCCCGGCGCATACCCGTTCACTCGCGGCGTGTACCCGACGATGTACACCACCCGCCCGTGGACCATGCGCCAGTACGCCGGCTTCGGTACGGCCGCCGAGTCCAACGCCCGCTACCGTGATCTGATCGCCCACGGCACCACCGGCCTGTCCGTCGCCTTCGACCTCCCCACCCAGATGGGCCACGACTCGGACGCGCCCCTCGCGCACGGCGAGGTCGGGAAGGTCGGTGTCGCCATCGACTCGATCGACGACATGCGGGCGCTGTTCGACGGGATTCCGCTCGGCGAGGTCTCGACCTCGATGACGATCAACGCGCCCGCGGCGGTGCTGCTGCTCCTGTACCAGCTCGTGGCGGAGGAACAGGGCGTTCCGGCCGTGCAGCTCACCGGCACCCTCCAGAACGATGTGCTCAAGGAGTACATCGCCCGCGGCACATACATCTTCCCGCCCGAGCCCTCACTGCGGCTGACGGCGGACATCTTCCGCTACTGCAGGGCCGAGATCCCCAAGTGGAACACGATCTCGATCTCCGGCTACCACATGGCAGAGGCCGGGGCGACGCCCGCGCAGGAGATCGCGTTCACGCTCGCCGACGGCATCGAGTACGTCCGTACGGCGGTGGCGGCCGGGATGGACGTGGACGACTTCGCGCCCCGGCTGTCGTTCTTCTTCGTCTCGCGGACCACGTTCCTCGAGGAGGTCGCCAAGTTCCGTGCCGCCCGGAGGATCTGGGCGCGGGTGATGCGCGAGGAGTTCGGCGCGGAGAACCCCAAGTCGATGATGCTGCGCTTCCACACCCAGACGGCCGGGGTGCAGCTCACCGCACAGCAGCCGGAGGTGAACCTGGTCCGGGTCGCGGTGCAGGGCCTCGCGGCGGTTCTCGGCGGCACGCAGTCCCTGCACACCAACGCCTTCGACGAGGCCATCGCACTGCCCACCGACAAGTCGGCGCGGCTGGCGCTGCGCACGCAGCAGGTGCTGGCGTACGAGACCGATGTCACCGCCACCGTCGACCCGTTCGCGGGGTCGTACGCGGTCGAGCGGCTGACGGACGAGGTGGAGTCGGCGGCTCTGGCCCTGATGGAGCGGGTCGAGGACCTGGGCGGCGCGGTGCGAGCGATCGAACAGGGCTTCCAGAAAGGCGAGATCGAGCGCAGCGCGTACCGGATCGCTCAGGAAACGGACGCGGGCGAGCGCGTCGTGGTCGGGGTCAACCGTTTCCGCCAGGACGAGGAGGAGCCGTACGCGCCGCTGCGCGTCGACCCGGCCATCGAGAACCGGCAGGCGGAGAAACTGGCCGCGCTGCGCGCCGGACGCGACCAGAGTGTGGTGGACGCGGCACTCCGCGAACTGAAGAAGGCGGCGGAGGGCACGGACAACCTCCTGTACCCGATGAAGGACGCACTCGCCGCGCGGGCCACGCTGGGCGAGGTGTGCAACGCGCTGCGGCACGTCTGGGGCGCGTACGTCCCGACCGACGCGTTCTGACGGCTTTCTGGCATGTGGACCGCTGTGCGCGGTGTCAGTGGTGCATGCCAGACTCCCGTTCATGCTGGGCGTGACTGACCTTCCGACGTATCTGGCCGGACTCGTACTGATCATCCTGCTGCCGGGACCGAACTCGCTGTACGTGATCTCGGTCGCGGCACGACGCGGTGTGCGCACGGGCTATCGGGCCGCGTGCGGTGTGTTCTGCGGCGACGCGGTGCTGATGGTCCTCTCGGCGGCGGGCGTGGCCTCGCTGCTCCAGGCCAATGAACTGATGTACGGCGTTGTGAAGTACGCGGGCGCCGGCTATCTGACGTGGATGGCGATCGGCATGCTGCGCTCCGCGTGGGCAATGTGGCGCGAGCGTCGCCGCGAGCAGAGCGGTGGTGAGACCTTCGTCACGCCGGGGGTCGCTGCGGCCACCGCGGCGGAGGCCGGAGCCGGAGCCGCATCGCCGGCGGCCGGGGGAGAGGTCGTCGACGAGGGAGCCGAGCGCCCGTACCGCCGTGCGCTGGTGATCAGTCTGCTCAACCCGAAGGCGATCCTGTTCTTCGTCTCCTTCTTCGTGCAGTTCGTGGACCCCGGGTACTCCCACCCCGCGCTGTCGTTCCTGCTCCTGGGCACGCTGGCCACCCTGGCCAGCTTCCTCTACCTCACCGCGCTGATATTCGGCGGGAGCGCGCTGGCCGCCCAATTCCGGCGGCGCAAGCGGCTGTCGGCGGGGGCGACGTCACTGGCGGGGGCGCTGTTCCTGGGGTTCGCCGCGAAGCTGTCGCTGAGCAGCGCGGGATAGGGCGCGGCCGGTTTCCTTCCGCCGGCGTGCGGCGTGCGGCGTGCGGCGTGCGGTGTGCTGCGTCGTCCGGCGGTCGGCCCGGCTACTTCGGTGCGAGCACGTCCAGCTCGGCCATCGCGCCGACGGTGATCTCCCGGGTCAGCTCTTCCGCGCGGGCCGCGTCCCGGGCCCGTACGGCTTCCGCGACCTGCACGTGCAGGGTGACGGCCGCCGGGTCGGGGTCGGTGAACATCACACGGTGCTCGGTGCGCCCGGCCAGCACCTCCGCCACCACGTCCCCGAGCCGCGCGAACATCTCGTTGCGCGACGCCCGCAGGATCACGTGGTGGAAGGCCACATCGTGCACGAGGTACGCATCGAGCTGCTGACCGCGCGAGGTGGCGACCATGCCCAGCGCGTGCCGGGTGAGTTCGGCGCACTCCTCGGCGGTGGCCAGTTCGGCGGCCAGTCGCGCCGCCACCGGTTCGACGGCCGAGCGCAGCACGGTCAGTGAGCGGAGCTGGCGGGGCCGGTCCGCCCCGGCCAGCCGCCAGCGGATGACCTGCGGGTCGTAGACGTTCCACTGCTCGGGGGGCAGTACGGTCACGCCGACGCGGCGCCGCGACTCGACGAGGTGCATCGACTCCAGCACCCGGATCACTTCTCTGACGACCGTGCGCGAGACGTCGAAGCGCTGCTCCAGTTCATCGGTGCGCAGCACCGTGCCCGGAGGATGGTCGCCCGCGGTGATCGCGGGCCCCAGCGACGCCAGCAGCTTCGCGTGCAGTCCCCGCCCCTGGCTCCCCCTGGCCTCGCGGCTCTCCATGGTCTCCCCGTCTCTCCGGCCCCCTTGCGGGATCAGCCTACGTGTCGGGTCCTCACTCAATTAAGTATGACTATTGAGTCACGAACTCTTGAATACGTCGTATCAATGGGCTTGAGTGTGGGGCGGCGTCGAGGCCGAAGAGGACAGCGAGGTGCTGAGCGGCGTGAACAGCCCCGACATCGTGGTGGTCGTCATGGGCGTGTCCGGTACGGGCAAGTCCACGGTCGGCGCGCTGCTGGCGGAGGAATGCGGCGTCCCGTACGCCGAGGCCGACGCCTTCCACCCCCCGGCCAACATCGCCAAGATGTCCGGCGGCACCCCCCTGGACGACGCGGACCGCGAGCCCTGGCTCGACGCCATCGGCGCCTGGGCCCGCAGCCGCGCCGGACGCGGCGGAGTCGTGAGCTGCTCGGCCCTCAAGCGCAGCTACCGCGACCGGCTCCGCGCCGCCGCCCCCGGCCTGTTCTTCCTCCATCTGACCGGCGACCGCGCGCTCGTCGCGGAACGGCTCGAGCAGCGCCGGGACCACTTCATGCCCGGTGCTCTGCTCGATTCGCAGTTCGCCGCGCTGGAGGAACTCCAGCCGGACGAGTACGGGATCGCGGTGCCGGTCACCGAGGACCCGCAGTCCATCACTGCTCGGGCCGCCGCCGTACTCCGGCAGCGGCAGTCCCCGCCCCTGCCCCCGGACCGTTCCCCCACCCGTAGGTCCGATGGGCAGTCCGTCACCCCAGTCCCCAAGTCCCCTTAAGGAACCCCCGTGTCAGGTCGTCTCAGTGCCGAGATGCTGGCAGCGGACCCCGTCGAGCCGATCACCTCGGCGGGCAATGCGCAGCTCGGCATAGCCGTTCTCGCCGGTATAGCCGTCATCGTTCTGCTCATCACCCGCTGGAAGGTGCATGCCTTCCTCTCCCTCACCATCGGCTCCCTGGTGCTCGCCGCCGTAGCCGGCGCACCGCTCGACAAGGGGATCCTCAGCTTCACCAACGGCCTGGGCACCACGGTCGCGGGCGTCGGCGTCCTCATCGCACTCGGCTCGATCCTCGGCAAACTGCTCGCCGACTCGGGCGGCGCGGACGAGATCGTCGACACGATTCTCGCCAAGTCGAGCAAGCGCAGCATGCCGTGGGCGATGGCACTGATCGCGAGCATCATCGGCCTGCCCCTGTTCTTCGAGGTGGGCATCGTCCTGCTGATCCCCGTGGTCCTCCTGGTCGCCAAGCGCGGCAACTTCTCCCTGATGCGCATCGGCATCCCGGCGCTCGCGGGCCTGTCCGTGATGCACGGCCTCGTACCGCCGCACCCCGGGCCGCTCGCCGCGATCGACGCCGTCGGTGCCAACCTCGGCATCACGCTGGCGCTGGGTGTCCTCGTCGCGATCCCGACCGTGGTGATCGCGGGGCCGCTCTTCGCGCGTTACGCCGCCCGCTGGGTGGACGTCACCCCGCCCGAGGGCCTGATCCCCCAGCGCCCGTCGGAGTCGCTGGAACGCCGCCCCGGCTTCGTCGCCACCGTGGCCACGGTCCTGCTGCCGGTCGTCCTGATGCTGGCCAAGGCGCTGGTCGACATCGTCGTCGACGACCCGGAGAACCATGTGCAGCGGGTCGCGGACGTCATCGGCTCGCCGCTGATCGCGCTCCTCGCGGCCGTCATCGTCGGCATGTTCACCCTGGGCGGCGCGGCGGGATTCACCAAGGAGCGGCTGGCGACGACGACGGAGAAGTCCCTCGTCCCGATCGCCGGCATCCTCCTCATCGTCGGCGCGGGCGGCGGTTTCAAGCAGACCCTCATCGACGTCGGCGTGGGGCAGATGATCCTGGAGTTCTCCCAGGACTGGAACGTCTCGGCGCTGCTCCTCGCCTGGCTGATCGCCGTCTGCATCCGTCTGGCCACCGGCTCGGCGACGGTCGCCACGATCTCGGCCGCGGGCCTTGTCGCCCCGCTGGCCGCGGACATGAGCGCCACGCACGTCGCGCTCCTGGTCCTCGCGATCGGTGCGGGCTCGCTCTTCTTCAGCCATGTCAACGACGCCGGATTCTGGCTGGTGAAGGAGTACTTCGGGATGTCGGTCGGCCAGACCTTCAAGACGTGGTCGGTGATGGAGACCATCATCTCGGTGGTGGGGATCGTCTTCGTGCTGCTGCTGTCACTGGTGATCTAGCCGCATTGCGCTGTGAGGTCGGGGACGGCCTACGCCCGCCGCGCCTGGACGCCGTGGACCGATCCGCGCGACGCGGGTGGTCCACGGCGTCGGTGCACCGCCTCATGTTCCGCCCAGGGCCGTGCAGTAGGCGGCCACGTCGTGGTGGGCCTCGGTGGCCACAGCCACGTACCCGTCCGGACGGATCAGAGAGAGACGTTGAGGGAGAAGGAGCGCCCCGGGCCGCTTACCTCCGCTGCGTCGCCAGCGCCCGCTTGATCCGGGGCGTCAACGGCGTCTCCACGCAGCGGTACAGCAACCACGCCACCGCCAGCGTCGCCGCGATCGCGCCTGCCAGCGTCACGTACGACGGGAGGCCCAGGGTGCGGTGGAGGAGGCGGACCGCGACCCAGCCCAGGTGTTCGTGGACCAGGTAGAAGGGGTACGTCAGGGCGCCCGCGACCGTCAGCCAGCGCCAGTCGGCCCACCGGAGGTACCCCAGGGCGATCGCGCCCACCGCGACGAAGCCCAGCGTGACCACGGCCACGATCCCGTACGAGGGGCGGTACGAGAAGAACTCGGGGCTCGCCGGGTGCCACAGCCGGCTCACCGCGTAGTGCTGGCCGATCAGCCAGCTCGCGGCCACGATGCCCCAGGCCGTTGTGTCGCGGCGGTCGCGGTGGACGAGGTAGAGCCCGATGCCGCCGATGAAGAAGGGCGCGTACTCGGGCATGAGCACGATGTCGAGCAGCGGGTCGTTCGCGGCGTCCGCGATCACCGCCGCCAGGGTCCAGACCGCGCAGAACAGGACGATCCGCTGCCGGTTCGCGCCCGGCAGGACGACGAAAAGCGCGAACAGGGCGTAGAAGCGGAGTTCGGCCCAGAGGGTCCAGCAGACTCCGAGGACGCGGTCGACGCCCAGCGGTTGCTGCAGCATCGTCAGGTTCACCAGCGCGTCGCTCGGCGAGACCGCCTCGTAGGCGACCCAGGGAAGTGCGAAGACCGCCGTCACGAGGATGATCGCGGCCCAGTAGGCCGGGAAGAGGCGCGAGACGCGCGAGGCGAAGAACGAGCGGAGCGGCCGGCCCCAGCCGCTCATGCAGATGACGAAGCCGCTGATGACGAAGAAGACCTGGACGCCGAGGCAGCCGTACGCGAAGAGGTTCGAGGCCGTGGGGAACTGGACGGACGGCGACGTCCCCCAGGCCTCACCTATCTCGCCGTCGCGACCGCCGAAGTGGTAGAAGGCGACCATCAGGGCGGCGATCAGGCGCAGTCCGTCGAGGGCGCGGAGTCGGGGAGCGCGGGGCGCGCCGCGTATGCCGCGCGCCCCGGGACTCCTGCCCGCAGTGGCGGCACCTCCCTGAACGGGACTGCCTTGAAGGGGATTTCCCTGAACGGGACTTCCCTGAAAGGGACTTGCGGCCCCGGAGACCGGCGACGACGGTCCCGCGGAACCCGGCTCGGCCGCGGGGCGCGCCGTCGTCCCTGCCGTGGCGCTCATCCGAACGCCGTCCTCTTCTTCGCGATCCTGCGCTGCACGGCCCGCGCCCTGCGCGCCACCCTGCGCACCGTCGCGTTGCGCGGCAGGAAGGCGAGCTGGGACGGGATCGCGCCGGGCAGCGCCAGCGACGTCAGCCGGCGCCGCTTGAAGTACCGCCAGGTGTGCGTGTCCAGGCGTGTGGTCAGATACCGCTCGGCGTCCGGGCGCAGGTCCGGGTAGATCTGGGACTGCATCGCGTACCCCACGGCCCGCACCAGTCCGGTCAGCCGGTCCTCGACCTCCGTGGCGGTGGGCGGCGTCCAGGCCGTGACCGCCGCCGTGTCGGTCAGCTCCGGCAGCAGGGCGTCGACGATCGTGACGGGGACGCGGTTGCTGTTCTGGTAAGGGGCGAGCCGCTCCAGCAGCACGCCCGTCCCGGTCCGCGCGACCGGCAGCTCGTACAGCGCGGTCGCCGTCAGCAGCGCGGTGGAGAAGCATCCGGCGACCAGGGCCGGGCGCATCTTCTGGTAGAGGACCTCGGCGAGCAACGGCGAGTCGAGAACGGTCAGTTCGACGCCCAGCTCACCGGCCTCCTTCTCCAGCATCCGCGACCAGCGGGCCGGGGCGGTCGGGTGCGGCTTGAACACCACGCGCGTGTGGCCGAGTCCGGCGACGCCGCGAAGCATCGTCACATGCAGCCGCTCCTCCTCCTCGTCGGTGAGGATGTCGAGGGCGGAGAGGTACTGGCCCAGCAGCAGCGCGGGGGACTCGATCGCGGGGAGCGCCGCGGTGCCGGAGTCCTCGGCCAGTTCCGCGAGCACCTTGGTGAAGGCACCGGTGGGGACGATGTGCGGCTCGACGCCGAACTCCGTGAGCAGCAGCGGCCGCAGGCCCGGTACCAGGTCCAGGTGGAGCAGACGCCGGATACGGGTGCCGACCAGCGGGTCGAGCTTGTTGCGCGTCGGGCCGTAGCTCATCAGGCCGTCGGCGTAGACGTCGATGGGCGCGCCCGTGAAGAGCTGGGCCAGTGCGAGGGCCGGGTTGACCTGGATGGATTCGACGACCAGCTCGATGTCGTCCTCGCCGAGGTCCCACAGCAGCCGCAGATGGCGCTCCCACAGCGGGACGTCGTCCGCGCGCGGGGACCAGCCGCCGGGGTGGAAGGGGCTGATCGTCTCGTTCCATGACAGCACCCGGTCGAAGCGGCCGCGGAGCCGTTCGAAGCCCGGCATGGAGTCCAGGGCGGGGGTGGTCTCGGGGGTCGCCGCGTTGTTGCTGACCAGCAGGATGCGCCGGTCGGCCGGGTCGAAGAGGTCCGCGTCGAGGGCGGCGGCGAGCGTCGCGGCGCCGTAGAGGGTGGAGGCGAAGAAGATCTGCGTCGTTCTGCCGGATGTCAGCCGGCGGGGGGACGGTGTGCCGGAGGACGGCGTACGGGGGGAGGCTGCGGACATCAGGCGGCCACCTCCGCGCCCACGGGCCGGCGGCGCAGTCGCCGCAGCCGGGAGGCGCGCTCGTGGTCCATCGAGCCGAGTGCGTCCTGGAGTACGTCCTGCGGCATGCGCTTCAGCGCGGCCGCGCTCATCGACCGCAACTTACGTGCCACGGGTGCTTCGAACCTCTCGATGCTGCCGAGATGATGGGAAATGATCGCGCAATAGGTGCGCACCGCTTTCGGAAGAAGGCGATCCGCTTCCGGGTCCTGTGCGGTCTCCTGTACGACCTGATCGAAAGCCCGGATGAAATCGAGCTGCCGGACGTCCCCGATCTGGGTCAGGGACGAGGCGACCCCGCGCCGGTAATGGACGCCGAGCAGCCCCACGACCGCAAAGGACTTCGCCTCGCGGTGCAGCCGCCAGATCCACGGCCGGTCCTCCGCGGTGCGCAGCCCGTCCTTGAAGCGCAGAACTCCCTCGTCCGCCAGGCGCCGGTGGTAGATCCCCGCCCAGGCGTAGGCGTAGTCGACCGAGGTGCTGCGGTCGGCAGGCAGGATGGCGGCGCGCGGGTCCATGACGACATTGCGGCGGCCGTGCGGGACGCGGTGCACCGAGCGGGCCCGCGCGGTGCACTGCACATGGTCGGTGCGCAGGAAGTCGCACTCCAATTCCTCTATGGCGGAGAGGAGTTCCTCGTAGTAGCCGGGCCGCAGCCAGTCGTCGCCGTCGAGGAACGTCAGATACTCGCCCCGCGCGGCGTCGATGCCGGTGTTGCGCGCGGTGGCGAGCCCTCCGTTCTGCTCGTGCCGTACGACGACGGCTCCCGGAAGATCGCGCGCGGCGCGGTCCAGGATTTCCGGAGTCCCGTCGGACGAGCAGTCGTCGACGAGAATGAATTCGAAATCCTGTCTGGCGTTCGCGCGGAGACTTCTCAGGGTGTCGGGCGCGTATGTCTGCACGTTGAAGAACGGCACGATGACGGAGAGCTTAACCACTCGCGAGACGTTAGGTGCGTCCCTGGCATTCGTCTTGACCAGTGGTGAGCCTGTGGGTGAACGAAACATGGCGGAACAGTTAACCCGACGCTCCTGCGCACCGATTCGCCATTCGTCGATGTGCTGTTAACCCTTTGTTGAGCCTGAGTTGGGCCGCGAATCGGAATGGCTTCCTAGCGTCGTCGACGTGCCAGCCAGTAGCAGTCACCGTACGCGGGTAGCCGTGCTCGCCGATTCCGATACGCGATGGAAGTGGGGTGCCCTCACCGCAGATCGCCTCGTATCGGACATCGCGTTCGACGGCTTCCTCCTCCGCGGCCGCGCGACACCGACCCCCCGCCAGCTCGGCGAGGTGGGCGTGCACGCGGACTCGCTGCGCGAGGTCACCGCCGTCGAGTTCCTGCGGACCATGGGCCGCGAGGCGTACGACGTCGTGGTGCTCGCCTGCGTCGGCGGCGCCGTCCAGGCCGTGCTGCACGGGCTCGCCCGCACCTGGGAGGGCCGGACCGAGCGCCCCGTCGTCGTCACCGGCTACGTCGGCGTCGTCTACGAGAAGCTGGCCGACGGTCTTCTCCTGCGCCACGGCGCCGATCTGGTGCTCGCCAACTCCCGTCACGACGCCGAGCGTTTCCGTGCCGTTTACCGGGGCGTCGGCGCCGACGCCTCAGGCGTCGTCGAGACCGCGCTCCCCTTCCTCGGCGGCGCGCCCTACGACGAGAACGCCCGGGGGAGCCGCCCGTACACGGTCGTCTTCGCCGCCCAGCCCTCCGTGCCCGCCACCCGCGCCGACCGCATGTACCTGCTGCGCCGCGCCGCCGAGCACGCCCGCAAGCACCCCGGGCGCGCGGTGCAGATCAAGCTGCGCAGCAAGCCCGGCGAGCACACCACACACATCGAGGAACTGCCGTACCAGAAGCTGGCGGCGAGGATCCCCGGCGGCCTGCCCGCCAACTGCACGCTCGTCTACGGGCACATGGGCGAGGTGCTGGACCGGACCGACCTGCTGGTCACCATCAGTTCCACCGCGGCGCTGGAGTCCCTGCACCGCCGCATCCCCACCGCCGTCCTCACCGACCTCGGTGTGCGCGAGGGGCTCGGCAACCACCACTTCCTCGGCTCCGGCTGCCTCGCCTCCTGGGACGACCTGGACGCGGGACACCGCCCCGAGCCCGACGCGCTGTGGCTGAGCCGCCAGGGCGTCGCCGCCGACGGGCCGTACGAGAACGCGTTCACCGCCGCGCGCGAGCGCGTCGCCGCCCTGCTCTCCGCCCAGGCTCTGCCGCACCTCGAGCCGTACTACACCTCCGCCACCGCGCCCGGCTATCTGCCCGGCATCCTCGCCCGCCACCACCTCGGCCCCCAGGGCGAACCGCTGCCCGGGGCGAGCGCCGTGAGCGAGGAGACCGGCGGCGTACGGCGCATCGTGCGCAGCGCCGTACGGGATGTGGCGCGCGGTGCCTACCGGCACGGCGTCCAGCGGGTGGCCCCGGTCATCCGGCGGATGGGGGAGCTGTGACCGACCGAGTCCCGGCTGCGCGGAAGCAGCCCGCCGAATTCCCCGAAGGAGCCCTGATGCCCCCCACCGTGCTGGCCGTCATCCCCGCGAGAGGCGGGTCGAAGGGTGTGCCCGCCAAGAACCTCGCCGCTGTCGGCGGCGTGCCCATGGTGGTGCGCGCCGTACGCGAATGCCTGGCGAGCCGGGTCGTCACCGATGTCGTCGTCTCCACCGACGACCCGGGCATCGCCGCAGCCGCGCGCGGCGCCGGCGCCGATGTCGTGCAGAGGCCCGCCGCCATCGCCGGCGACACCGCGACCAGCGAGGCCGCCGTGCTGCACGCCATGGACGCGCACGAGGCGATGCACGGCCGCCGGGTGAACACCGTGCTGCTCGTCCAGTGCACCAGCCCGTTCATCGTCCGCGAGGACATCGACGGTGTCGCCGCGGCGATCGTCGAGGGCGGCGCCGACAGCGCGCTGACCGTCGCGCCCTTCCACGGCTTCGTCTGGAGGGACGGCGACGACGGCGTGGGCGAGGCCGACGCGGGCGGCGGCTACGGAATCAACCACGACAAGTCGTACCGTCCGCGCCGCCAGGACCGGCCGCAGGACCTGCTGGAGACCGGCGCCGCCTACGCCATGAACGCGGTCGGCTTCCGCGAGGCCGGGCACCGCTTCTTCGGCCGTACCGAACTCGTGCGGACCGACCCGGCGCGGGTGCTGGAGGTCGACGACCCGCACGACCTCGCGCGCGCCCGCGCCCTCGCACCCCTCCTCGACGCGCCGCGCCCCGGCGCACTCCCCACCCGCGACGACATCGATGCGGTGGTACTCGACTTCGACGGCACCCAGACCGACGACAGGGTGCTCGTCGACTCCGACGGACGGGAGATGGTCGCCGTGCACCGCGGCGACGGCCTCGGCATCGCGGCACTGCGCCGCTCCGGGCTGAACATGCTCATCCTGTCCACGGAGCAGAACCCGGTCGTCGCCGCACGGGCACGGAAGCTCAGGCTCCCCGTGCTCCACGGCATCGACCGGAAGGACCTCGCACTCAAGCAGTGGTGCGAGGAGCAGGGCATCGCCCCTGAGCGCGTGCTCTACGTCGGCAACGACGTGAACGACCTCCCGTGCTTCGGCCTCGTCGGCTGGCCGGTCGCGGTCTCCGGCGCGCACGACGTCGTGCGCGGCGCCGCACGCGCGGTCACCTCCACCCCTGGTGGCAACGGGGCGATCCGAGAGATCGCCTCATGGATTCTCGGCCCCTCCCTCTAGAGAAGGATTTGTCTTAGATGAGCACCACCCCGCGCCTTCGCACCTTCGGCGACAAGATCGCCGGACCGGGCCGTCCCGTCTACATCACCGGCGAGATCGGCATCAACCACAACGGCGAGCTCGAGAACGCCTTCAAGCTCATCGACGCGGCCGCCGACGCCGGTTGCGACGCCGTGAAGTTCCAGAAGCGCACCCCGGAGATCTGCACCCCGCGCGACCAGTGGGACATCGAGCGCGACACCCCCTGGGGCCGGATGACCTACATCGACTACCGCCACCGCGTGGAGTTCGGTGAGGACGAGTACCGGCAGATCGACGCGTACTGCAAGGAGAAGGGCATCTCCTGGTTCGCGTCCCCGTGGGACACCGAGGCCGTCGCCTTCCTCGAGAAGTTCGACGTCCCGGCCCACAAGGTCGCCTCGGCCTCGCTCACCGACGACGAGCTGCTGCGCGCCCTGCGCTCCACCGGCCGTACGGTCATCCTCTCGACCGGCATGTCCACCCCGAAGCAGATCCGTCACGCGGTCGAGGTCCTGGGCAGCGACAACATCCTGCTCTGCCACGCCACCAGCACGTACCCGGCCAAGGCCGAGGAGCTCAACCTGCGGGTGATCCACACCCTCCAGGCCGAGTTCCCGAACGTGCCGATCGGCTACTCCGGCCACGAGACCGGTCTGCAGACCACCCTCGCCGCGGTCGCCCTCGGCGCCAGCTTCGTCGAGCGCCACATCACCCTCGACCGCGCCATGTGGGGCTCGGACCAGGCCGCGTCGGTCGAGCCGCAGGGCCTGCAGCGCCTCGTCCGCGACATCCGCACGATCGAGGAGTCGCTGGGCGACGGCATCAAGAAGGTCTACGAGAGCGAGCTGGGCCCCATGAAGAAGCTCCGCCGCGTCCCGGGTGTCATCGCCGAGGCCGAGACCGAGGTCCGCGAGCCGGCGGCGGTCTGATCCGGAGCGTGGGGACCTGCACAAGGAATGTGGGCGGGGTTCGCCCCGCCTCCCCAGCCGGTCCGCCCCCGCAGGACGGGGCGGACCGGCGCGAGAAGGCGAGGTGACCGCGTGAGCGCACCTGTTGGGCCCGTCGATGCGCCGCGGCGGGCGGAACCGCACGGACCGGCGGACCGCGCGGGGTGGGTGGCCATGGGCCGGCCGGCCGCTGCGGACCGGCCGACGGAGGCGCACTCGTCCGTGCCGGAGGACCGGCCGGCGGCGCACTCGTCCGTGCCGGAGCCCGGCACGCGCCCCGGCGCACGCCTTCCCGGCCTTGCAATGGGAGGGCACGTCCCCGGCCCCGGGGACGGCGGAGCGGATCCACGGTCGCGGCGAACGGCCGCGCGCGGTCATGAGACACGGGATGTCACGGTGAGCAGCACGCCTGACGGGCCCGAGGGCCCGGCGGACGCCGCCCTGGACGGGCGTACCCCGGACACCGCTGGAGCGGATCCGTCCGGTGGAGGCGAGGGGCTCCGGGACGAGCCGGGGGACGGCGGCACGGGGACCCCCGGACCGGACGGCCCCGCCCCGGACGCCCGCGGCCCGGAAGCATCGCAAACGGCCGCCCCGGTCGCCGCAACCCCGCCACCGGCGGCGGGGCCCGCGCGCTCCGTGCCTGCCGGGGGCGTACGGGGCACCGGCGACACCCTCGCCTTCGTCGAGAGTCCCGTCCAGCTCCTCAACGTCCTGGAGTGGGCGTACGCCGACGGCCGGTGCGCCGGACGCGATCAGGGCGCGGACGCTCCGGGACGTTCCGCGGACGCCGCCCCCCGTCTGCCGGGCGCCCCTGCCCTTTCGGCGGACGACACCGCCCGCCGCGGCCCCGTCACCGTTGTCGTCCTCTCCCCGAACGACCCCATGACCCGGGGCCAGCTTCGCCGGATGGCGGAGCTGGCGCGGGACGAGGGGTTCACCGTCCGCTGGGAGGATGCCCGCGGTGGCGCCGCCGCGCCGTTCCAGACCATCGGCGCCCTGACGCCCGCGCTGCGCCGGGCCCGGCGGATTGTGATCGGCGACCCGTTCTCCCGGTACGTCCAGCTCCTGCTGACCCTGACCAGCGCGCCGGACCTGGTGGTCGTGGACGACGGGACCGCCACCATGGAGTTCGTCGCCCAGCTCGCCCGCGGCGAGCGCCTGGTGCGCTGGCACCGCACCGGCCGCGGCCGTGGAGCGCGTGAGGCCGTCTTCGCACCGGTGTCCGCCCTCGCGCGCCGCAGGCTCACGCCCCGCGAGGGCCGCAGGACCGTCGAGGTGTTCAGCTCGATGCCCGTCGAGCCGCCCGCCGGCGTCACCGTCACCGCCAACGACTTCGCCTGGACCCGGGCACGCTTCGGGCCGCCCGCGCTCACCCGCGGTTCGGACCTGGTCGGGACCTCGCTCGCCGAGACCGGCGTCGTCGACCTCGACCGCTACATCGGGGCCGTGGGTTCCCTCGCCCGTGCGCACGGCGCGACGCGCTACTTCGCGCACCGCCGTGAGAGCACCGACAAGCTCAAGCGGCTCTCCGAGGAGACGGGGCTGGAGATCGTACGGCCCGACCTGCCGCTGGAGCTGATCGCCCGGCGCGGCCCCATCGGGCGGACGATCCTGAGCTTCCCTTCGACCGTCGTGCACACCCTCCCGCTCGCCCTCGCGGGTACGGAGGTGAAGGTCGCCGTCTGTGACATCGACCCGGCCTGGCTGACCGATACCGCGTCCCCGCGGGCCCAGGGCTTCCTGTCGGGGGTCACGGGCACGGCCCGTGACGTGCACCGACTGCCGTCCGTGCCCGCGGCGGCTCCCTGAGAGCGAACCTCTCTTTCTACCCAATGGCGGGTCCGCTCATGCGGCCCGCCTCATCTTTTTCCGCCCCATCCGGCTGAACTTTTGTTGATCGCAGGACAGTTGCCCGGTCGGCAGTCGTATTCTTCAGAGGGTGAACCAACTGATGTCCCCCGAGAGCGACGCTGACCTGTCCGCGCATCCCGAGCTGCCCGGGACGGTCCCGGATGCCCTGTGCTCCGAGCTCATCGCTTTCCGTCGCGACCTGCACATGCATCCCGAGCTGGGCCATCAGGAGTTCCGTACGACCGCCGCCCTCATGGCCCGCCTGGAGCAGGCCGGCCTCGAACCGCGGGTTCTCTCCGTCGGCACCGGGCTCGTGTGCGACATCGGCACCGAGGGCTGGGACGGCGCACAGCCGATGCTGGCGATGCGGGCGGACATCGACGGTCTGCCGATTCCGGACACCAAGACCGTCTCGTACCGCTCGACGGTGCCCGACCGGGCGCACGCCTGCGGTCACGATGTGCACACCACCGCTGTCCTCGGCGCCGGCCTGGTCCTGGCCGAGCTGGCCCGGGAGGGCCGCCTGCCGAACCCGGTCCGGCTGATCTTCCAGCCGGCCGAGGAGGTGCTGCCGGGCGGTGCGCCCGACGCGATCGAGTCGGGCGTGCTGGACGGCGTGGGACGGATCCTCGCCGTCCACTGCGATCCCAAGGTGGAGGTCGGCGTGATCGGCCTGCGCACGGGCCCGATCACCTCTGCCTGCGACCGGCTCGAGGTGGCGCTGGACGGCCCCGGCGGCCACACCGCCCGCCCGCATCTGACGACCGACCTGGTCACGGCCGCTTCGAAGGTCGCCACCGACGTTCCGGCGCTGATCAACCGCCGTATCGACGCCCGCTCGGGCCTGTCCGTCACCTGGGGCCGTATCCAGGCGGGTCACGCCTGCAACGTCATTCCGCAGCACGCCGAGCTCTCCGGCACCGTCCGCTGCCTCGACCTCCCGGCCTGGCGCGCCGCCCCCGATCTGGTACACGCTGCCATTGACGAGGTCGCGACGCTCCATCGCGCCAAATCGCAGATCAACTACATTCGTGGTGTCCCGCCCGTGGTCAACGAGCCGGGCAGCACGGAACTGCTGCGCGACGCGATGGCCGTCCGGCGGGGGCCGTACGCAATCGAGGACACGGAACAGAGTCTCGGCGGCGAGGACTTCTCCTGGTATCTGGAGCATGTGCCCGGCGCGATGGCGCGGCTGGGCGTCCGGCCCGTCGGGGACACGACCCGGAGGGATCTGCATTGCGGAGATTTCGACGTGGACGAGGAAGCGATCAAGGTCGGCGTGGAGCTTTTCACGGCGGCTGCGTTGCTCGACGGACACCGTCCGTAGGCGCTTTCACCGACCGTAGGTGTCTGCGTCGACGCCGCTTCGCGTCGAATCGATAACGGCTTGGAACCGCGCCTTTATCTGACATCTACGCGCGTTACGATGCGGCGAACCAGCGCCGGTCAGTGCGCATCCAGCAAGTGAAGGGGTGCCGTCTTGCGACGGATAGCCAAGATCGCTGCCGCGAGCATCGCAACCGCGGCACTCGCATTCACCGCCGCCGGTTGCGGCGAGTCGTCCACCGAGTCCGCGGGCACGAAGGACAAGGGTGTCGGACTTGCCTTCGACGTCGGCGGCCGTGACGACCACTCGTTCAACGAGTCCGCCGCCCGCGGAATCGACAAGGCCGAGCAGGAACTCGACGTCAAGTCGAAGATGCTGACGGCCAAGAACGGTGAGACCGAGGCCGACCGCGAGCAGCGGCTGACCTCGCTGGCCGAGGCGGGCTACAACCCGGTCATCGGCGTCGGCTTCAACTACGGCAAGTCGATCACGAAGGTCGCCAAGGAGTTCCCGAAGACCACCTTCGCGGTCGTCGACTCCGTCTCGCCGGGCAAGAACGTCGACTCGATCGTCTTCTCCGAGCACGAGGGCTCGTACCTCGCCGGTGTCGCCGCCGCGCTCAAGACGAAGACGAACAAGGTCGGCTTCATCGGCGGTGTGAACAACGCGCTGATCCAGAAGTTCGAGGCGGGCTTCGTCCAGGGCGTCAAGGACACCAAGAAGGATGTCCAGGTCGTTCCGGAGTACCTGTACGCCAACAACGACAAGGGCTTCAACGACCCGGCCGCGGCCAACTCCAAGGCCAAGGGCATGCTCGACCGGAACATCGACGTGGTCTACACCGCCGCCGGCCAGTCCGGTGCGGGCTCCATCGAGGCCGTCAGCGCCAAGAAGGGCACCTGGGGCATCGGCGTCGACTCCGACCAGTACCAGCAGCCCGGTCTGGCCAAGTACAAGGACTCGATCCTGACCTCGGTCATCAAGAACGTCGACGTGGCCGTGTTCGACGTGATCAAGAGCGTCAAGGACGGCAAGCCGCTCACCGGCACCAACGCCTACCCGCTGTCCAAGGACGGCGTGAGCCTGGCGACGTCCGGCGGCTACATCGACGACATCAAGGCCGACATCGAGGCCGCGAAGAAGAAGATCGTCAGCGGCGAGGTCAAGGTCAAGGAAGCCCCCTGATCCTCGGTCTGCTCTGACCGGCATCACGGGCTCGGCAGAGGGGGGATCGCCTCTCTGCCGAGCCCGCGCCCTCGTCCCGACACTACGCGCGTAGCGTGCCGTATCCCGCGATACCGTCGCCTTTCCGCCCTCCCAAGAACACGGCTCCTTCCCTCGAGGAGAGTGCGCCATCAAAGCGTCCAGCAGCAGCACCCCGGCAGACAGCGCCCCTGCCGTAGAACTTCACGGGATCACCAAGCGGTTCCCCGGAGTTGTGGCCAACCACGACATCGACATCACCGTCAGACGCGGCACCGTGCATGCCCTCGTGGGTGAGAACGGCGCCGGCAAGTCCACCCTGATGAAGATCCTCTACGGCATGCAGAAGCCGGACGAGGGCACCATCACGGTCGACGGTGAGAAGGTCACCTTCCACAGCCCGGCCGACGCCATCGCGCGCGGTATCGGCATGGTCCACCAGCACTTCATGCTGGCCGACAACCTCACCGTGCTCGAGAACATCGTCCTCGGCGCCGAGAAGCTGCACGGCATCGCGGCCAAGGCGCGCGCCAAGGTCATGGAGATCTCCGACGCGTACGGGCTGAACGTCCGGCCCGATGTGCTCGTGGAGGACCTCGGTGTCGCCGACCGCCAGCGTGTGGAGATCCTCAAGGTCCTCTATCGCGGCGCGCGCACGCTCATCCTCGACGAGCCCACCGCCGTGCTGGTCCCGCAGGAGGTCGACGCGCTCTTCGACAACCTGCGGGAGCTGAAGGAAGAGGGCCTCACGGTCATCTTCATCTCCCACAAGCTGGGCGAAGTGCTGTCCGTCGCCGACGACATCACCGTCATCCGGCGCGGTACGACGGTGGCCTCCGTGCACCCCTCCGACGTGACGCCCAAGCAGCTCGCCGAACTGATGGTCGGCACCGAACTGCCGTCGCCGGAGACCCGGGAGTCCACGGTCACCGACATCGCGATGCTCAAGGTCTCCGACCTGCACATGTCGGCCACCGACGCCGACGGAGCCGTACGCGCCGTTCTCTCCGGCATCACCCTCACCATCCACAAGGGCGAGGTGCTGGGCATCGCCGGTGTCGAGGGCAACGGGCAGGCCGAGCTGGTCGAGGCGGTCATGGGCATCCGCACCCCCGACGGCGGCGCCATCACGCTCGACGGGGACGACATCTCGCACGCGCCCACGCGCAAGCGCCGCGAGGACGGCATCGGGTTCATCCCCGAGGACCGGCACCGCCACGGGCTGCTGCTGGAGGCCCCGCTGTGGGAGAACCGCATCCTCGGCCATGTCAGCGAACGCCCCAACAGCAAGGGCGTGTTGCTCGACCTCAAGGGCGCCCGCGGCGACACCAAGCGCATCGTGAAGGAGTACGACGTCAGGACCCCCGGCATCGAGGTCACCGCGGCCTCCCTGTCCGGCGGGAACCAGCAGAAGCTGATCGTCGGCCGCGAGATGAGCCACGAGCCGAAGCTGCTGATCGCCGCGCACCCGACGCGCGGTGTGGACGTGGGCGCGCAGGCGCAGATCTGGGACCAGATCCGCGAGGCGCGCCGTGAAGGTCTGGCGGTGCTGCTGATCTCCGCCGACCTCGATGAGCTCATCGGGCTCTCCGACAGCCTGCGGGTCATGTACCGCGGCCGCCTCGTCGCGGACGCGGATCCCGCCACCATCACCCCGGAGGAGTTGGGTTCGGCCATGACCGGCGCCGCCCGCGGCCACCTCGAGCACCACGAGGACGAGGGAGGCGAGAAGTGAAGCCGAAGTTCGACAAGGACCGGCTGATCCTCGGGCTCGCCGCGCCCGTTCTCGCCATCGTCGCCGCTCTCGTCATCACCTCGCTGATCCTCGTCGCGGACGGCGACGACCCGATCCACGCCTTCCAGGTGATGGTCGACTACGGCTCGAAGAGCGACAGCCAGGTCTGGATCATCAACAAGGCGATCCCGTACTACCTGTCCGCGCTCGCCGTCGCCATCGGCTTCCGGATGAACCTGTTCAACATCGGTGTCGACGGCCAGTACCGCATCGCGGCGTTCTTCGCCGCGGTCGTCGGCGGCGCGCTGACCCTGCCGGGCTTCCTCCAGATCCCGCTGATCATCATCGTCGCGATGCTGGTCGGCGCGCTCTGGTCCGGTATCGCGGGCCTGCTGAAGACCACCCGCGGGGTCAGCGAGGTCATCAGCACCATCATGCTGAACTCGATCGCCGCCTCGATCATCGGCTACTTCCTGGCCGCCTCCCGGCTCGGCGAGCGCGAGGGCAACCTGATCCACACGCCCAGCATCCCCGCGTCCAGCCACTTCTTCACCATCCCGACCACGCCGGACCCCATCGACGGATTCATCGTCGTCGCGGTGCTCGTGGGCTTCCTCTACTGGTTCGGGCTCAGCCGCACCCGCTTCGGCTTCGACCTCCGTGCCGTCGGCCAGTCCGAGTCGGCCGCCGAGGCGAGCGGTGTCAGCGTCAAGCGCATGGTCGTCACCAGCATGGTGCTCTCCGGTGCCGTCGCCGGCCTCGTCGGGATGCCGACCCTGCTCGGCGTCTCGTACAACTACGGCACGGACTTCCCCGTCGGTATCGGCTTCACGGGCATCGCCATCGCGCTGCTCGGCCGCAACCACCCGGCCGGTATGGCGCTCGGCGCGCTGCTCTGGGGCTTCCTGGAGCGCACCGGCAGCCAGCTCGAATTCGAGGGCTACGCCCAGGAGATCGTCGGTGTGATCCAGGGTGTGATCGTGCTCTGCGTGGTCATCGCCTACGAAGTGGTGCGCCGCTACGGGCTCAAGAGCCAGCAGCGCAAGGTCGGCGCGCAGCTCGCCGCCCAGGCCCGTAAGAACGACAACGCGGAGGTGTCCGCATGAGCGCGACCACGGCAAAGGCGCCTTCGCGCGAGCCGGGCGGCAAGAAGCGGGGCGGAGGCAGGAAGCTCAGCTACCCCGTGGTCCTGCTGATCCTCGCGGGCGTCCTCCTCGCGCTCTCCGCGCTGCGCGCTCTCACCGGCGCCAACGACCTGACCTCCAGCGGCCAGTACAACGGCGCGCTCGCGGCGGCCGTGCCGATCGGCCTGGCCGGTCTGGGCGGTCTGTGGTCGGAGCGGGCGGGCGTCATCAACATCGGCCTCGAGGGCATGATGATCCTCGGCACCTTCGGCGCGGGCTGGGCCGGCTGGCAGTACGGGCCCTGGTGGGCGGTCGTCGCGGGCATCGTGGGCGGTCTGCTCGGCGGACTGATCCACGCGGTCGCGACCGTCACCTTCGGCGTCGACCACATCATCTCCGGTGTTGCCGTCAACATCCTGGCGCTGGGCTTCGCCCAGTACCTGGCGAAGCTGCTGTTCGGCGCGGAGGGCAGCGCGGCCGCGCAGGCGGGCGGCAACGACAAGCAGTCCCCGCCGATGGACTCCCTGGGCACCTTCAACATCCCCGGACTGTCGGGGTGGTTGGGCTCGATCGAGAACCACGACTGGTTCTTCGTCTCCGACACCGCGGGCATCCTCCGCGGTCTGGTGACGGATGTGTCCTGGCTGACGCTGCTCGCCGTGGGCCTGTTCTTCGGGACCTTCTACATCCTGTGGCGCTCCGCCTTCGGCCTGCGGCTGCGGTCCTGCGGCGAGAGCCCGGTCGCCGCGGAGTCCCTCGGCGTCAACGTCTACCGGTACAAGTACGCGGCCGTGCTCGTCTCCGGCGGTCTCGCCGGGCTCGGCGGTGCGTTCCTCGCGATCGTCTCCTCGCACTTCTACCAGGACGGCCAGACCGGCGGTCGCGGCTACATCGGTCTCGCCACGATGATCTTCGGCAACTGGCGGCCGGGCGGAGTCGCCATGGGCGCCGGCCTGTTCGGCTTCACCGACAGCCTCCAGCTCCGCGGCGGCGGCGAGACCGTGCACGGCCTGCTGCTCCTGCTGGCCGCGCTGCTGGTCGTCCTCACGGTGTGGGGTGTGCGCTCCGGCCGCCTGAAGCAGGCGCTGACCGCGGGTGGCATCGCGGTGGGGCTGACGGCCTGGTACTTCTTCACCGACACGGTGCCGACCGAGGTCGTCGACGCGACCCCGTACGTCGCCACCCTGCTCGTCCTGTCCCTGGCCGCGCAACGCCTGCGCGTGCCGAAAGCCATCGGCAAGCCGTATCGGAAGGGTCAGGGCAAGTGAATCAGTCCTCCTACGACTGGGAAGCCCTGCGGACGCGGGCCCGGGATCTCATGTCCCGGGCCTACGCCCCGTACTCCGGCTTCACCGTGGGCGCCGCGGCGTACGTCGACGACGGCCGCATCGTCGGCGGCTGCAATGTGGAGAACGCCTCCTACGGGGTGGCGCTGTGCGCCGAGTGCGGCCTGATCTCCGAACTGGTCGCCACCGGTGGCGGCCGGCTCACCGCCTTCTCCTGTGTCGACCCCGACGGCGACCTGCTGATGCCGTGCGGCCGCTGCCGCCAGCTCCTGTGGGAGCACGGCGGACCGCAGCTCCTCATCGACTCCGACTCCGGGCCGCGTCCGCTGAGCGAGCTGCTGCCCTACGCGTTCGGCGCGGCCGACCTCAAACGCCAACGAAAGAACAGCTGATGGAACCCCTGATGGACGTCATCTCGGTGATCCGCACCAAGCGCGACCGGGGCCGTCTGACCGACGCCCAGATCGACTGGGTCATCGACGCGTACACGCGTGGCGAGGTCGCCGACGAGCAGATGTCCGCACTCGCCATGGCGATCCTGCTCAACGGCATGGACCGGGCCGAGATCGCCCGCTGGACCGCCGCGATGATCGCCAGCGGCGAGCGCATGGACTTCTCGTCCCTTCCGCGCCCGACCGCCGACAAGCACTCCACGGGTGGCGTCGGCGACAAGATCACCCTGCCGCTCGCCCCGCTGGTCGCCGCCTGCGGAGCGGCCGTTCCGCAGCTCTCGGGCCGCGGCCTCGGCCACACCGGAGGCACGCTCGACAAGCTGGAGTCCATCCCCGGCTGGCGGGCGCTGCTCTCGAACGAGCAGATGCTCGACGTCCTCGGCTCCACCGGCGCCGTCATCTGCGCGGCGGGCGACGGACTCGCGCCCGCGGACAAGAAGCTCTACGCGCTGCGCGACGTCACCGGCACGGTCGAGGCGATCCCGCTCATCGCCTCCTCGATCATGTCCAAGAAGATCGCAGAGGGTACGGGCTCGCTCGTGCTGGACGTGAAGGTCGGCTCCGGCGCCTTCATGAAGACCGTCGACGACGCCCGCGAACTGGCCTCCACGATGGTCGGCCTCGGCACGGACCACGGCGTGAAGACCGTCGCCCTGCTCACCGATATGTCCACGCCGCTCGGCCTCACCGCGGGCAACGCCCTCGAGGTCCGCGAATCCGTGGAGGTCCTGGCGGGCGGCGGCCCGGTGGACGTCGTCGAGCTCACCCTGGCGCTCGCCCGCGAGATGCTCGACGCCGCGGGCCTGCCCGACGCGGACCCGGCGAAGGCCCTGGCGGACGGCTCGGCGATGGATGTCTGGCGCCGCATGATCGCGGCCCAGGGCGGCGACCCGGACGCAACCCTGCCGGTCGCCCGCGAGCAGCACGTGGTCACCGCGTCCGAGTCCGGCCGCCTGGCCGCCCTCGACGCGTACGCGGTGGGCCTGGCGGCCTGGCGCCTCGGCGCGGGCCGTGCCCGCAAGGAGGACCCGGTGCAGGCGGGCGCGGGTGTGGAGATCCACGCCAAGCCGGGCGACAGGGTGACGGCGGGCCGGCCGCTGCTGACCCTCCACACCGACACCCCGGAGAAGTTCGCCTACGCCCTGGAGGCCCTGGACGGCGGCGTCCTGGTGGCCCCGGCGGACTCGGCGTTCGAGCCCACCCCGGTGGTGCTGGACCGCATCGCCTGACCTGCGGATTCCCCGTAGGGATGAACGGGACCGGTGGACCCCCACCGGTCCCGTTCGGCGTGCTGGGGTTGGTGTCACGAGTAAGGCGACCGCCATGAGTGCACTCCCCGTCGATCCCGCACCGGGCTCGCACTGGGATGAGCTTGTCCGTTTCTGCGGAGGAGTCGGACTGGCCCGAGGGCAGCAAGGTGGAGATCATTGAATCTGCTCATCGACCGCTTCGCCCCGCCGGGGCCGACGTCACGTTGTACGGGGAGCCGAGCGGCGAGACCTCCCGTGAGTTGCGCAAGGTGAAATTCGGAGAGGACATCCGTATCCCTGCACCGTTCGACGTCACGATCGACACCAGCGTTTTCCCTATCGGCTGACTCGGTCGCGCGATCCGCATCGGCAAAGGGGCCAACCGCCGAATTCGGCGGCCGGCCCTTCGCGTGTTCGCTGTGAGGCCCGCGGACTACGACCGCGCCGGTGCCGGGCTCGCGCAGCCGCTCGACGGGTGGGCGGCGCGGGCGCGGCGGTCGGCCAGCGCCTTGCGCGTCGCGTAGATCGTGATGCCCGCCGCCGTGAGGACGGCCACGATGCCGAGAAGGACCGTGCCCTCCCAGCCCGCCGTGCGGAAGGCGAGAGCGCCGAGCGCACCGCCCGCGCTGCTGCCCAGGTAGTACGCCGACTGGTAGAGCGCCGACGCCTGCGCCCGCCCCGTCTTCGCCGTCCGGCTGACGGACGAGGACGCCACCGCGTGGCCCGCGAAGAAGCCCGCCGTGATGAGGATCAGTCCGGCGAGGACCGCGCCCAGCGTGCTGGAGAGGCTCAGCAGCAGACCCGCTGCCGTGGTGCTCACCGCCGCGTACAGGGCGCCGCGGCGGCCCAGACGGGCCACGAGACGCCCGGCCGCGGCCGACGAGGCCGTGCCGACCAGGTAGATGAGGAAGATCGAACCGACCACGCCCTGGGGGAGGTTGAACGGTTCTCCCACCAGCCGGTAGCCGATCACGGTGTAGACCGCGCCGAAGACGGTCATGAACAGCGCGCCGATCGCGTACAGCCGGCACAGCAGCGGGTCGGCGAGGTGGCCGCGGACCGTACGGGCCAGTGCCCGCGGGCTGACCGTGGACGGTGTGAAGTGCCGCGCCTTCGGCAGCAGCAGCCGGAAGGCCACCGTGCAGATCACCGCCAGCAGAGCGACCGCGCCGAGTGCCGCCCGCCAGTCCCAGGCCTGCGCGACCCAGCCGGTGACGATCCGGCCGGACATGCCTCCGATGCTGTTGCCCGCGACGAACAGTCCGATCGCGCCGACGAGCGCCTTCGCGCGCACCTCCTCCGCGATGTACGCCATCGCGGACGCGGGGATCCCGGCGAGCGCGACGCCCTGGACGGTGCGCAGGGCGATCAGCGTGCCGAGGTCCGGTGCGAGGGGCAGGATCAGCGAGACGAGTGCGGCCACGGTGAGGGAGGCCGTCATCATCGCCTGCCGCCCCACCCGCTCGGACAGTGCGCTGAGCGGCAGTACGGCCAGCGCCAGGCCGGCCGTGGGGGCGGAGACGGTCCAGCTCGCCGCGTCCGGCGTCACGCCGAACCCGGCGGAGATGGCGGGCAGCAGAGCCTGGGTGGAGTAGAGGAGCGCGAAGGTGGCGACTCCCGCCGCGAACAGGGCGGCGTTCATCCGGCGGTAGCCGGGGCCGCCGGGGCGCAGCTTGGTGGCCTCGGAGCTCGGTGCTTCGTGAGGGGACAGGGCTGGGGCGGCGCCCACGCTGGTGGTGGACGCCCTGGTATCTGCAGGAGGCATGTATTCAACGTAGAGACCCCCGCCTCATGCGTCCAATGCATGAAGTCGTCATAATCGTTCCCATGGTGCATGACCGCAGCTCACGACCGCGTCTGTCACGGGACGGCAACGAAGAAGACATCCAGGCAACAGGTGAGGCCGGGACGGCCGAACTCGATCCCGACTCGTGGTCCGCGCTGCTCGCGCCCCGCCTCGCACAGTTCGCGGGCGTCGCGCGGTACGAGCATGTGACGCGCGCCGCACAGCGCATGGCGGTGCCCCAGTCGACGCTCAGCCGTGCCATGGTCCGGCTCGAACAGGACCTGGGCGTCTCCCTGTTCGCCCGGCACGGCCGCACGCTCTCGCTCACACCCGCGGGCCGCACGTTCCTCGGCTCGGTCGAACGCGCACTGGCCGAGGTGGAGCGCGCCGCCGAATCCGTACGGGAGGACGCGGACCCGGCCGCCGGCAGGATCGCCTTCGGCTTCCTGCACACCCTCGGCTTCGAGACCGTGCCCGGCCTGCTGCGCACCTTCCGTGCCGAGCACCCGCGCGTCCGCTTCCAACTCGTCCAGAACTACGGGGAAGCCATGCTCGCCCGTATGCGCGCGGGCGGCCTCGACCTGTGCCTCACCTCACCGGTTCCGGACGCTCCCGACCTGGTGGCCCGGCGCCTGGACGAGCAGAAGCTGCGCCTGGTCGTACCGGACGACCACCGCCTCGCCTCGCGCCGCCGTGTGCGGCTGGCGGAGGCGGCGGACGAGGCGTTCGTCACGCTCGAACCGGGCTACGGTCTGCGGCGGATCACCGACGACCTGTGCGCGGAGGCCGGGTTCACACCGCGGATCGCCTTCGACGGCGAGGAGGCGGAGACACTGCGCGGCCTGGTGGCGGCCGGACTCGGGGTGGCGCTTCTGCCGCCACCGGCCGTCCCGCGCCCGGGAGTCACGGAGCTGACGGTCACCGCGCCCCGCGCCGTACGGGAGATCGGCGTCGCCTGGCTCGCGGGGCGCCCGGACACACCGCCGGTGGCGGCCTTCAAGCGCTTCCTGCTCTCGCGGCGCGGCCAACTGATCCCGCGCTGAACCGGATCGGGCGCCCAACGGGCCCTCAGCCCGGGTGGCAAGCCCCGGCGCGCACCGGCCCTCAGTACCGCAGCGAGGACCCGAAGCCCGCCGCCAGCGGCATCCGCAGCCCCAATGGCGGGGGAGCGGCGAGGGCGTCGGCGACCGGGCGGCTGAAGGCGCGGGCGAAGAGGGCGCCGAGCACGAAGTCCGCGGCGAGGGAGTGGACTTCGGTGCGGTGCTGGCTCAACCCGTGGCCGTCCGTGTGGACTTCGAAGCGGCAGACATCGCGGTTGACCTTCTTCGCTCGCTCCGCGTACCGGTACGACAGCTCCGGATCGGTCCGCTCGTCGTTCGTGCCGTGGACGAGCAGGACGCGGCGCCCGAGGAGCTGTTTCACCGGATCGGGCTTCTCGGCGGAACCCTGCCGAGGAAGCCAAGGGGCCAGTGCCAGTACGGAGTTGACGGCCGGATGGTCGGCTGCGCGCAGTGCGGCGCGCGCGCCCATGTGCGTACCGGCCAGGCAGACCGGGACGTCGCCGTAGAGCCGTACGGCCTCGTCCGCCGCCCAGCGGGCGTCCTCGACCGGGTGGGAGGCCGTGCCGTTCCAGCCGCGGTAGCGGTAGCGCACGACGTGGGTCACCAGTCCGTGGTCGCGGCCCTCCCGGGAGAGCCGCCGTGCCAGGGGTCGCGCGGCCGCCGCGGTGACCGGTGACGGTCTCCGCGTGCTCTCCGGTTCGCCTCCGGGCAGCAGGAGCAGCACTCCGTGCACCGTGTCGCCCGGACTCGTCGCCCCCACCGCCCGCCCCAGCCGGGCGTCACGCACCGGCACCGTTTGCTGAGCCATGTCACAGAAGATGTCAGTCCCAGGCCCGGGCGAAACCCCGCGCGCGGTCAAGGTTGGGTATTCATCCCTGCGCTCTACGCGCGTAGGCGACAAAGCGATAGAGTGCGGAAATGACGAGCGAGACCACCACCACACCGACACCGGACCAGATCCGCCGGGCCCCCAAGGTGCTGCTGCACGACCATCTCGACGGCGGTCTGCGCCCCGGCACCATCGTCGAGCTGGCCCGTGGGACGGGATACGACGGACTGCCGGAGACCGAGCCCGACAAGCTCGGCGTCTGGTTCAGGGAATCCGCCGACTCCGGCTCCCTGGAGCGCTATCTCGAGACCTTCCGGCACACCTGCGCGGTCATGCAGACCCGCGACGCCCTGATCAGGGTCGCCGCCGAGTGCGCGGAGGACCTGGCCGCCGACGGCGTCGTCTACGCCGAGATCCGTTACGCGCCCGAGCAGCACCTGGAGGGCGGGCTGACCCTCGAAGAGGTCGTCGAGGCCGTCAACGAGGGCTTCCGTGAGGGCGAGCGCCGGGCCAGGGAGAACGGCCACCGCATCCGGGTCGGCGCCCTGCTCACCGCGATGCGGCACGCGGCCCGTGCCCTGGAGATCGCCGAACTCGCCAACCGCTACCGCGATCTCGGCGTCGTCGGCTTCGACATCGCCGGCGCCGAGGCGGGCTTCCCGCCCACCCGCCACCTCGACGCGTTCGAGTATCTGAAGCGGGAGAACAACCACTTCACCATTCACGCGGGCGAGGCGTTCGGCCTGCCGTCCATCTGGCAGGCGCTGCAGTGGTGCGGGGCGGACCGGCTGGGCCACGGCGTGCGGATCATCGACGACATCGAGGTCGCCGAGGACGGGACGGTCACGCTCGGCCGGCTCGCCTCGTATGTGCGCGACAAGCGCATCCCGCTGGAGCTCTGTCCGACGTCCAACCTCCAGACGGGCGCGGCCTCCTCGTACGCCGAGCACCCCATCGGGCTGCTCCGCCGTCTCCACTTCCGGGCCACGGTCAACACCGACAACCGGCTGATGAGCGGCACGAGCATGAGCATCGAGTACGAGCACCTGGTGAAGACCTTCCGGTACACGCTCGACGACATGCAGTGGTTCACCGTCAATGCGATGAAATCAGCTTTCATTCCTTTCGACGAACGTCTCGCCATGATCAATGACGTGATCAAGCCGGGATACGCCGAGTTGAAGGCGGAGTGGTTGTTCCGGCAGTCCCCTGTCGGACGTGCTGTGACCAGCGATTCCGGTTCAGCGGAGGGCTGATCGGCGCCTCGGGGAGGAAATCCGGGAAGCGGCCGGGGTGTTCGTCACCCGGCCGTTTCCGCTGTTTGCGGCCGAACCGTTCTGTGACTACGTTTCGAAGTCCTGCGGTCACGGCCCGTGCATTGCCGTTTCTCCGGCATGCCCGTGATCCGGTGATCGCAACAGCAACTTCCCCATCACGAGGACGTAATTCGATGAAGCAGGGAACCGCCAAGACCCTCGGTGTCGCCGTGCTCGGCGCCGCTTTCGCCGCTGCCGCCGCCGGCTCGGCCTCCGCCGCCACCCCGGCAGGCGACGCGCTGAAGAGCCTGCCGCTGGGAGAGGTCACCAAGACCCTGCCCGCCGGTGCCCCCAAGACTCTGCCCGCAGGTACCCCCAAGTCCCTCGGGGCCGGGCAGGACATCCTCGGCCGCGCCACCTCGGCGCTGCCCGTCGCCAAGGGCCTGGCCGGAACCCCCGCCGCCCCTGTCGTCGGCGACAAGGCCGCCAAGACCGCCAAGGACACCAAGGTCGGCCTGCTCGGCGGTCTGCCGCTCGGTGCGACCCCGCTGGGAGGCCTCGGCAACGGCCAGCTCGGCGTCGGCTGACGCTCCCCGCACTCCGCGTGGACGCGGCCGCGCCCTCACCCGTATCAGTTCCGGGTGAGGGCGCGGCCGTCTGTCATGCGTCGGTGCGGGCCGGGTAGTTGGAGCGACGCAGGTCCTCGCGCCGCACCGGGTGCCGTCACACGGCGTGCCGTCCCGCCGTACCGCGTGCCGCACCCGGACCGTGCGCCGAGAGGCTCACCAGGCCGTACGGGTCTTGTCCTCGGAGGGCAGCAGCGCCCAGAGCAACACGTAGAGCAGGATCTGCGGCCCCGGCAGCAGGCACGAGAGAAGGAAGATCACGCGGACCGTGGACGCGGACGTGTTGTAGCGCCTGGCCAGCGCCGCACACACTCCGCCGATCATCCGTCCGTTACTGGGGCGAACCAGGGCGGCCATGAGGGCTCCTTCGCGAATCGTCGTATCGAGGTAACACCTCAACGGTAGGTTCGCGAAGCGGACAAAGCTTCGGTCTATGGGGCGATCCCGACCCTGTGGATCGTCGGGGTCGGCCCCTGAGCCCCCTCGTCCCGGGGGAGGGGAGCCGCCCTACGGGTGCGGGGCCCCCGGCGAATGAGCACAAGTCCCCGCAGCGGCGGTACGAACAGCAGGTACGCGGCCGCCACCCCCGCCGTGTTCAGCAGCAGCACATCCACATCGAGCGTGCGCCCGGGCACATCGGTCTGCAGCAGCTCTATGGCCAGCGACACCATGAATCCGGTGAACACCGTGTGCGTCGGCGAACCCAGTCCGCGCAGCGCCAGCCGTCCCGTCGCCATCGGCAGCAGCACCCCGAGCGGGGCGAGCAGCAGGAGCGCGGGGCCGAGCGCCGTCGCGGTCTCCCAGGGGCCCTGCGCGATCACCGCGCGTATCGTCGCCAGCGGCCGCAGATTCGCCGCCGGAACCCACGGAACGCTGCGCGGGCGGAGGGTCAGCCAGCCGACGACCGTGAGATGTGCGAGGAGGAGAAGCAGCCCCGCCGCGCGGAAGCGGAAGGTGAGGCGGCGGTCGCCGGAGTCAAGACTGTGCACGTCTCTCAGGACGCGTGGTGGAGGCGACCCGGTTCCGTGGTCACTCCACCGGAGTGCCCGTGGTCTGCGCCACGTCCGGACGGGTCCGCAGGCTCTCGGTGCACGGGTAGCGCTTCGGCTCGTCGTCCGAAGGACCGCCGAGGACCACTGAACCTCGCTCCACGGCGACGGGCGTCTCCGCGTAGGTGCAGACGATCTGTGCGAGTGCGTACGACGGGAGTTCGTCGGGGAGCCGGCTCAGCCGCACGGTCCCTTCGGGGTCGCCCTCGTGCGCGCCGGAGACGGTCAGGTCGTCGCCCACCTCGGTGGCGAACCCGGCCTCGTGCTCGGCCGCGGTCGGCTGGTCCTGCAACTCCTCCAGCAGTGCGCGGGCGAGAGCGGGCCGGTCCGTGGAGAACCGGTCCCCGGGCATCCGCACCGTACGGTCGACGGGCAGGAGCTGGGTGCTGCACACGAGGTAGACATGGACGGGTACCGAGCCGGCGAAGTCCGCCCCCGGTCCCTCGCCGGACACCTGGCAGGACGCGCGCGACGGCGCCGCGCCCGCGTCCACGGGCACGGACGTGCCGCGGATGCCGCAGCCCGTGGCGCCCAGCATCCCGAGCGTGAGTGCCGCGGCAGCGGCCGGGCGCAGCCATCGCCTCATGGTCCGCCTTCCTCGTCGTCCTCGCCGCGGTCGTTCTCCGACTCGGGCGCGAGCCGCGAGGCATCCATCGGCAGGCGCAGCGTGAACACCGCCCCGCCTTCGGGGGAGTTGGACGCGGTGATCTCGCCGCCGTGGATGTGCGCGTTCTCCAGCGCGATGGACAGGCCGAGGCCGCTGCCCTCGGACCGCGGCCGCGACGCGCTCGCCTTGTAGAAGCGGTCGAAGACATGCGGCAGGACGTCCTGGGGGATGCCGGGCCCGTGGTCCCTCACCTCGATGACCAGTTCGGCCGCGTCGGTGTCCTCGGCGACCGTACGGACCGAGACACGCACGGGTGAGCCCCCGTGCTTCAGCGCGTTCCCGATGAGGTTGGCCAGGATGACGTCGAGGCGGCGCGGGTCGAGCCGGGACACGATGCCGCGTTTGGCGTCCAGTTCGACGGCGTCCAGCCAGGCCCGCGCGTCGATGCAGGCCGTCACCTGGTCCGCGACGTCCACGTCGTCCAGCACCAGGCGCGCGGTGCCCGCGTCGAACCGGGTGACCTCCATGAGGTTCTCCACCAGGTTGTTGAGGCGACGGGTCTCGGTCACCACCAGGCGTACGGCCGGTTCGATCATCGGGTCGAGGTTGTCGGCCTCCTCCTCGAGTACCTCGGTCACCGCCGTGATGGCCGTCAGCGGCGTCCGCAGCTCGTGCGACATGTCGGCGACGAAGCGGCGGCTGGATGCCTCGCGGGCGCTCAGCTCGTCGACGCGGTGCTCCAGGGACTCGGCCGTCCTGTTGAACGTCCGGGAGAGATCGGCCAGTTCGTCGGTCCCCGACACCCGCAGCCGGGTGTCGAGCTTGCCCTCCCCGAGGCGCTTGGCCGCCTCTCCGAGGCGCTGCACCGGCCGCAGCACCGTCGAGGCGGCGGCCTGGGCGAGCAGTGCCGAGCCGATCAGCGCGAGCCCGGTGGCGATCCCCAGCGACCAGGCCAGCGAGTTGAGGTCGTCGCGCTCGGAGGCCAGCGACTTGAGCATGTAGCCGGTCGGCCCGTCGCCCATCACCTTCGCGCCGCCGACCAGGTACGGGTCGCCGCCCAGGGTGATCCGCTGCCAGTACAGGTGGTACGGCACTCCGTCGCCCTCGTCCGGCGGCCGCTGCTTGTTCACCGCCTTGCGCAGCGCGGAGGGGACGACGTTGAACGTGAACACCTCGGAGTCGGAGGGCGCCGCGCAGTCGCTGTCGTCCTTCTGCTTGTCGATGAGGACGACCTCGTAGTGCTGGGTGGTGCTCCCCATCCGGTTCGCGGCGTGCTGGAGCTGGTCGCACGGCGGGCGCAGGGGCAGCGAACCGGCGTTGTCCTCCAGCGACTTGCGGAAGTCGTTGAGGGCCGCGTTCTGCGTCCGGGTCAGCACGGCGTCCTTGTTCAGCCAGTACGCGATCCCGGACGCGGAGACCGCGGCGGTCAGCGCGACCAGGGCGAAGACGACCACCAGCCGCAGGCGCAGGCTGGTCAGGCGCAGCACGCTGGCCGCCCAGACCCGTACCCGGCCGGGTGGCGACGCATCCTTCACGGAGCCGTCCCCTCCAGGGCGGTGCGGGGGCGGCGGGCCCGGGCGGTCACTGGGGCGTGTCCAGCCGGTAGCCCACGCCGCGCACCGTACGGATCAGGGTCGGCGACGACGGGACGTCCTCGACCTTGGCCCGCAGCCGCTGCACACAGGCGTCCACGAGCCGGGAGTCGCCGAGGTAGTCGTGCTCCCACACCAGCCGGAGCAGCTGCTGGCGGGAGAGCGCCTGCCCGGGCCGGCGGCTCAGTTCCAGGAGCAGGCGCAGCTCGGTCGGCGTGAGCTGCAGGTCCTCGCCGTTCTTGGTGACGGTCATCGCCGAGCGGTCGATGGTCAGATTGCCGAACGACGCCGCGTCGTTGGATTCGCGCTCGCCGCGGCGCAGGACCGCGCGGATCCGTGCGTCCAGCACCCGGGGCTGGATCGGTTTCAGTACGTAGTCGTCCGCGCCCGACTCCAGCCCCACCACGACGTCGATGTCGTCGCTGCGCGCGGTCAGGAGAATGATCGGGAGCTGGTCGGTGCGCCGGATCCGGCGGCACACCTCGAAGCCGTCGATACCCGGCAGCATCACGTCCAGCACGATCAGGTCGGGCCGCTGCTCGCGCAGCAGCTTCAGGCCGTCCTCGCCCGAGGCCGCGGCCACCACGCGGTGGCCCTGGCGGCTCAGGGAGAGTTCAAGGGCCGTGCGAATGGCGTCGTCGTCCTCGATCAGCAACAGGAAAGGCACGGTGGTCATTCTGGCCCAAGGAGTGCCAGGAGTTCGACCGAAGGTCCCCCTCCGTCGCTCCGCACCCCTCGTACCGGCTCTTTCGGCGGGGTCTTTCTCGCACCCGTCACCCCTGTAACACGGCTGTGACAGTCGGCGGACAACGCGATGAAACTGGCCCGGCAGTCTTTTGGGCACCGGGAGGGCGACCTGCCGGAACCGGAAACCAACAGCAGACTCCACCGACGGGGGGCGCGAGATGAACACACTGCACGCCGGCACCACCAGCGCAGTTGTCACGCGCCTCCACGACGGTGCCAGGAGCTCTGCTCACCCCCGGACCGAGTCCGGGGCGGAGAAGTCCGGTGCCGTGAGCGGGCGGGGGTGCGCTCGCGGCACCGGGCGTCAGAGGCCGCCGTACTCCATCGGTCACCGCTGGGGACACTCGCAGGCCATCGACGCCACCACGCTCCGTGACGGGGGGGTCCGTGACGGGGGGATCGACGGGGGAGAGTCGGACAGGGAGGAGTCGGCGCGACGGGAGAGCCTGTCGGAGGCGGAGTTCACCGCCTACGTGCGGGAGCGCCGCGCCTCCCTGTACGCGACGGCGTACCACCTGACCGGCGACCGCTACGAGGCCGAGGACCTGCTGCAGAACGCGCTCTTCTCGACCTACCGGGCATGGGACCGGATCAGCGACAAGGCCGCGGTCGGTGGTTACCTGCGCCGCACCATGACGAACCTCCACATCAGCGCCTGGCGCCGGCGGAAGCTCAACGAGTACCCGACCGAGGAACTGCCGGAGACGGCCGGCGACCAGGACGCGATGCGCGGCACCGAACTGCGCGCCGTGCTCTGGCAGGCGCTGGCCCGGCTGCCCGAACTGCAGCGCACGATGCTCGTCCTGCGCTACTACGAGGGCCGTACGGACCCGGAGATCGCAGACATTCTGGACATCAGCGTGGGCACGGTGAAGAGCAGCATCTGGCGCTCGCTCCGCCGCCTGCGCGAGGACGAGGCGCTCAGCTTCGGCCGGAGTGAGCAGGAATCCTTCGGCGAGCTGGTGGCCTGAAGACCCGGGGAGGGGAGCCGGGGGGGAACACGGGGGAACACGGGGGACGGGGGCCCGCCAGAGGTCGGGGGACCGGCGGGGAGAGGGAAGCGGGACCGAGTGGCCGGGGGGTCCACTCGGTCCCGCACTCATGGGTGAAGCCGTGCGGCACTCATGGGTGAAGCCGTGGGGCGTGCGCGCCGGCACGTGCGTGGAGCCGCACAGCATGTGCCTGAAGTCGCGCGGCCGCGTTCGCCGAGCTGCGCGGCCGCTGTGCGGCGTTGTGCGGTCGTGCTGCGCGGTGGTGGTGGTGCCGTGCGGTCGTGCTGCGCGGTCGTGTTGCCCCGGGGAGCCGCACGGCGCCTCACCGCCCCTCCCTCAGCGCATGGTTGCGGAGCGCGTGCCCTCCATCGCGGCGAAGGCACGTCCGGCCGCCGCGGCACCGAGCCGCTCCAGCGCCTCCTTCTTGCCGCACGGGTGGGCCCCCAGTGCCGCATGCCGCGCAACGATGGCCGGTTCCTCGCGCATCAGCCGCCATCCCCGCCGGATCAGCACCGGAACCGGCTTGCGCGCCTCCCGCAGATCGCGCAGCAGCCGGCGCCTGAAGGTGGTCGAGGGGCGCCCGCGCAGGCACAGTGCGTCCGCCAGCAGCCCGAGTTCACGACACCGGACCACCACATCGGCGGCGAAGATGCCCTCCGCGACGAACAGCGGCGCTCCGTCGATCCGCAGGACCGTCGCTCCGCTGCGCGAGCTGGTGGAGATGTCGTACAGCGGGACGCTCGTACGGCCCGTACGGCACAGCTCCTCGATCGCCGCGACCGCGGCGTCCGCGTCCCAGGACGCCGGTGCGTCCCAGTCCGTGCCCGAACCATCGGGGAGGAGGGGGAGCGTCGGGTCCCCGGCCTCCTTGTAGAAGTCGTCGAGGTTGAGCACCGGCAGTCCGGACCCGATGGCCAGGGACGACTTGCCGGAACCCGAAGGGCCCGTGAGCAGCACGACGCGCGCGGAGCGATGGTGGGAGGTCACGGGACCCCATTCTCGCGCATACGTGCGCCGTTGCGACCCGCTGGGGCACGACATTCGCGCACCCGGCCCCCGTTCAACTACGGTGTGTTGTCGCTCGATCACGCAACGAAAGAAAGTGGCAGGTGGCCCATGGCCTCTCACGCACGCTCCAAGTCCCCTGTGGCAGCCCGGGTCCAGGGAGTCCCGGGCGCACTGCTGCGCGCCGGCCTCGTCGTGGCCGCCGCCGGTGCGGCACTCGCGGCGGGTGGTTCGGCCGGCGCATGCCCGCTGCACGACGGGCACGGGCAGTGCGGGAAGGGCGGCCAGGCGAGCCCGGCCGCGACCGAGGGCGGCGTCGCCAACTCCCTTGCCGACCCGGGCACCTCGCTGCGCGAGGGCACGAAGCACGGGGTCGCCGGTGTCGCCGGGCCGCTGAAGAGCATGCAGCTCAACCCGCTCGCCAAGACGGGCGTGGACCCGCTCGACAACGGAGTCGGCACCCAGGTCGCCGACTTCAAGTCGGTCGGCACCCAGTCCGTGACGGACAACGTCACCCGAGGCCAGTCCCTGGACGACCTGCCGCTGCTCGGTCCGGCCGCGCAGCAGCTGCCCGGCGGCTGGGCGCAGTAGGCACCCGCAGGACCGCAGCCCGTACCCCCTCTCCGTACGCGAGCGAGCCCCGTCGCCCTTCGAGGGCGGCGGGGCTCGCTGCTGCGCCTGCGGCAGGTGCCGTGGCTCGGGTCAGACGCCGATGGGGTGCCAGACCGTCTTGGTCTCCAGGAACGCCAGCATGCGGTCGGTGCCGGGGTCCGCCGTCCAGTTCGTACGGGACGGACGCAGCACCCGCTTCAAGTTGTCCGCCGCCGCCGTCTCCAGCTCCTTCGCCTGCTCGGCGTCCGCGCCCACGAGATCGATCGCGTTGACGTCCTGGTGCGAGGCGAGCGGCCGGGCGATCTCCGCGGTGCGGCCCGACAGCAGATTGACGACGCCGCCGGGCAGATCCGAGGTCGCCAGCACCTCGGCCAAGGACAGGGCGGGCAGCGGCGACTTCTCCGACGCCACCACGACGACCGTGTTGCCGGTGACGATCGCCGGGGCGATCACCGACACCAGGCCGAGGAAGGACGACTCCTGCGGGGCCAGCACGGCCACGACACCGGTCGGCTCCGGGGTGGAGAGGTTGAAGTACGGTCCCGCGACCGGATTGGCCGAGCCGGCGACCTGGGCCACCTTGTCCGACCAGCCCGCGTACCAGACCCAGCGATCGATCGCCGCGTCCACCTGGGCCGTCGCCTTCGCCTTGCTCAGGCCCTCGGCATCCGCGACCTCCGCGATGAACTGGTCCCGGCGGCCCTCCAGCATCTCGGCGGTGCGGTAGAGGATCTGGCCGCGGTTGTACGCGGTGGCGCCCGACCAGCCGCCGAACGCCTTGCGGGCCGCGACGACCGCGTCCCGCGCGTCCTTGCGCGAGGCGAGCGGGGCGTTCGCCAGCCAGTTGCCTTCTGTGTCGGCCACCTCGTACACCCGCCCGCTCTCGGACCGGGGGAACTTGCCCCCGACGAACAGCTTGTAGGTCTTGAAGACGCTGAGACGCTCAGACATTCAGGTATGCCTCCAGACCGTGGCGGCCGCCCTCGCGGCCGTAGCCCGACTCCTTGTAGCCGCCGAAGGGGGAGGCGGGGTCGAACTTGTTGAACGTGTTGGCCCAGACGACGCCGGCCCGGAGCTGGTCCGCCATCCACAGGATGCGCGAGCCCTTCTCGGTCCAGATGCCCGCCGACAGGCCGTACGGCGTGTTGTTGGCCTTCTCCACGGCCTCGGCCGGGGTGCGGAAGGTCAGCACCGACAGCACCGGGCCGAAGATCTCCTCGCGGGCGATGCGGTGCGCCTGGGTGACGCCGGTGAACAGGGTCGGCGCGAACCAGTAGCCGGAGCTGGGAAGTTCGCAGGCCGGGGCCCAGCGCTCGGCGCCCTCCGCCTCACCCGCCTCGGCGAGCGTACGGATCCGGGCGAGCTGCTCGGCGGAGTTGATCGCGCCGATGTCGGTGTTCTTGTCCAGCGGGTCGCCCACGCGGAGCGTCTGCATCCGGCGCTTGAGCGCGTCCAGCAGCTCCTCGGCGATCGACTCCTGGACCAGCAGACGGGAACCGGCGCAGCAGACATGGCCCTGGTTGAAGAAGATGCCGCCGACGATGCCCTCGACGGCCTGGTCGATGGCGGCGTCGTCGAAGACGATGTTCGCGGCCTTGCCGCCCAGTTCGAGGGTGACCTTCTTGTCGGTGCCGGCGACCGTACGGGCGATGGCCTTGCCGACGTCGGTGGAGCCGGTGAAGGCGACCTTGTCGATGCCGGGGTGGCCCACCAGTTCGGCGCCGGTGGACCCGTCACCGGTGATGATGTTGACGACACCCTTGGGCAGCCCGGCCTGGCGGCAGATGTCCGCGAAGAACAGCGCGGACAGCGGGGTGGTCTCCGCCGGCTTGAGGACGACCGTGTTGCCCGCGGCGAGCGCCGGGGCGATCTTCCACGCCAGCATCAGCAGAGGGAAGTTCCACGGGATGATCTGGCCGGCGACGCCCAGCGGCTTGGGGTCGGGGCCGTACCCCGCGTGAGCCAGCTTGTCGGCCCAGCCCGCGTAGTAGAAGAAGTGCGCGGCGACCAGCGGGAGGTCGGCGTCACGGGACTCGCGGATCGGCTTGCCGTTGTCCAGCGACTCCAGGACGGCGAGCTCGCGCGAGCGCTCCTGGACGATGCGGGCGATGCGGAACAGGTACTTGGCGCGCTCGCTGCCGGGAAGCGCCGACCAGGCGGTGAACGCCTTGCGGGCGGCCTTGACCGCCGTGTCGACGTCCTCGGCGTCGGCCTGGGCGACCTCGGAGAGGACCTCCTCGGAGGAGGGCGAGACGGTCTTGAAGACCTTGCCGTCCGCCGCCTCGCGGAACTCGCCGTCGATGAACAGCCCGTAGGACGGGGCGATGTCGACGACTGCGCGGGACTCGGGCGCCGGTGCGTATGCGAATGCTGGGCTCATGTCGGATCAGTCCACCGTCACGTAGTCGGGACCGGAGTAACGCCCGGTGCTCAGCTTCTGGCGCTGCATCAGCAGGTCGTTGAGGAGGCTGGACGCGCCGAAGCGGAACCAGTCCGCCGTCAGCCAGTCGTCGCCGAGCGTCTCGTTGACCATCACCAGGTACTTGATCGCGTCCTTGGAGGTCCTGATGCCGCCCGCCGGCTTCACCCCGACCTGCACCCCGACGGCGTTCCGGAAGTCGCGGACCGCCTCCAGCATGAGGAGGGTGACGGGCGGGGTGGCGTTGACGGCGACCTTGCCGGTGGAGGTCTTGATGAAGTCGGCACCGGCGAGCATGGCGAGCCAGGAGGCGCGGCGGACGTTGTCGTACGTCTGGAGCTCGCCGGTCTCGAAGATCACCTTGAGATGGGCGGCGCCGCCCCCGTCGCGCCGGCAGGCGTCCTTGACCTGCCTGATCTCCTCGAAGACATCGAGGTAGCGGCCGGAGAGGAAAGCGCCGCGGTCGATCACCATGTCGATCTCGTCGGCGCCGGCGGCGACGGCGTCACGGGTGTCGGCGAGCTTGACGGGCAGGGCGGCACGGCCGGAGGGGAAGGCGGTCGCGACCGAGGCGACATGGACACCGGAACCGGCGAGGGCTGCCTTGGCGGTGGCCACCATGTCGGGGTAGACGCAGATCGCGGCGACCTTGGGGACGGTGCGGTCCGTGGGATCGGGGTTGATGCCCTTGGCGCAGAGCGCCCGGACCTTGCCCGGGGTGTCCGCGCCTTCGAGCGTCGTCAGGTCGATCATCGAGATCGCCAGGTCGATGGCGTACGCCTTCGCCGTGGTCTTGATCGAGCGGGTGCCGAGAGTCGCGGCGCGGGCCTGCAGACCGACCGCGTCGACACCCGGCAGGCCGTGCAGGAAGCGGCGCAAGGCGGCCTCGGAGGCGGTCACGTCCGCCATGGAGGCCAGCCGTTCGGGGGCTTCCGTGCCGTATGCGGGAACAGTGGTGGGCATGGTCACCAGGTGAGCATATCTACGCGCGTAGCAACTTGTCACTACCGGGTCGCCTTCCGGCGAGGGCGGGCGGGGCTCCGACGGGGCGCGTGGTGCGGGGTTTGTGGCGGGGTGCCGGAGCGGGGCTCCGGCGGGGCATGCGGGGGTGCGGTGTGCGGTGTGTGCGGGTCGCGATGAGGCCTCGGGCGCCTGGCTCGGTCGCCGGGATGCCCGGGCGTGCAGTGGTCCGGCCCGAGGGGTGTCCGCCGGGACAGGGCACGGCGGGACCGGCGGGAGCCGGGGGCCGTGAGGCGTCCCGGGCGTCAGGCGGCGGGCGGGGCTCCGGCGGGGCGCGCGGTGCGGGGCTGCGGCGGGGCGCGCGGTGCGGGGCTGCGGCAGGGCATGCGTGCGGGGCGTACGGGCGGTGGGGGCGGGTCGTGCGCCTGGCTCGGGCGCCGGGCCGGAGCGCCTGGCCCGGGCGCCTGGCCCGGGCGCGGGGATGGCGGGCGCCGGGATGCCCGGGCGTGCATCGGTTCCGCCCGAGGGGCGCCTGCCGGGACAGGGCTTGATGGGACCAGCGGGAGCAGGGGCCGGTGGTGGCCTCGGTTCGTCGAGGGGTCGTGTTCGGTCCGTCGAGGGTCTTGCGCCGGTCCGTCGAGGGGGCGTGTTCGGTCTGTCGAGGGTCTTGCGCGGGTCCGTCGAGGGGGCGTGTCCGGTCCGTCGAGGATCGTGCGCGGTTCGCGTCCCACCGGCGCATGACGCGTAAGTCCGGCAGGGGGTGTACCCCGGCTACCTCTTCGTGGAGTCCTCCAGGAGCCCGGACACCGCCGCCAGATAACCGAGTTGGGCCCGGCTGCGGCTGCCGAGGCGGGTGGAGATCTGCGAGATGTACTCCTGGCAGCGGCGGACGCTGATGCCCAACTGCTGGGCCGTCACCGCGTCCGTGTCGCCCGCGACGACATGGCGCAGGATCGCCAGGCCCAGGTCGTTGGAGATCTGCGACGTCCGGCGGTCACGGGTGGGCGGCGTGAAGGGCGTCGCCCGCAGCCACGCACGGGCGAAGAGGTCCGCGAGGAACGCCACGACGGCGGGGGAGCGGATCTCCACCGCCGTGCTCCGATCCGTACGTCCCAATGGCCCCGGGATGAAGGCGAGTCGACGGTCGAAGACGATGAGCCGGTCGAAGCTCTCGTCCAGGGTGCGGACCTCCGCGCCCTGGCCCTGGACCGTGCGTACGAACTCCTGGGTCGCCGGGCTCGCGCGGGCGGAGTGCTGGTAGATCGTGTGCATCCGGACTCCGCGGGCCAGCATGGACGAGGTCGCGGGCAGCGACTCCGCCAGTACCTCCTGGGGCCGCCCGCCGCCGGGCTGGCAGGTGAGCACTTCCGCGGTGCAGTCCTGGGCGGCGGCGCGGATCGACTCGTTGATGTTCGCCAGGCCGGTGTGCTCCACGAGCGCGCCGCGGCTCGCGGCGAACTGCTCGCGGTACGCCGCCTCTGCCGGGGCAAGTGCCGTACGGATCCGGCAGATGCGCTCGATCGCCTCCTGTGCGTCCCTCATCAGGTCCGCCACCAGCGTGCTCTGCGCCGCTGCCGGGTTGACCGGCTCGTACCGGCCGCCGGGTGTGTGCGGGGCGGTCAGCAGGCCGAGGCGCACGAGCCGTTCGAGGGTGGCGCCCTCGGCCTGCCCGGGGCACGTGCCGCCCAGATCGAGGGCCGTGCGGTAGACGTGGAGGTCCTCGTCCAGCAGCGTGTAGTCCGGCATCGCGGATCCGGGAGGCTCACCGGCCCCGAGTTCCCCCGCGCCGGGTCCCTCCGCACCGGGTCCCTCCGGACCGGACTCCGGTGCACCGTCCCCCGGTTCGTGTTTCTGCACGGACAATTCACGACCCCCTCGCAGCCTTGAGGCTAGCCATCAGGAACAGAAAGCATCAAGTGGGAAATCCGTCCACTTCGTGGACTTCTCCGGCTCACATTCCGGACTCCCTTCTCCTTCACCCCTGTTGTCGACCGCAAGGAGCTTTGTATGCCCCGCAGGCTGTTCCGATTCGCGATCGCCGGTGCCCTGGCCTTGGCCGCCGTGACGGCCCTGACCGGAGCGGCCGGCGGCGGGCCCGGGGACATCGGATGGATCGTCGTCGGCCCGGGCCTCACGGGCCAGGTGTGAGCCTGTCGGACGCGGCCGGCCGGATCTTCGGATTCCGGCCCGCACGCGCCGATCCCCCAAAGGCCCCCGCCCGTCCGCGCGGTGACGACCCCGACCTGATCGACTTCGCTTCGGGGGAGCTGGACTTCGAGCCCCCGGCCTCCATGCGCCGCGCTCTCGCCGCCGCGCTGGAGGGACCGACCCACCGCTGCACCAGTGCCGCCGGGCTGCACGAGCTGCGCGTCGCCCTCTCCGACCGGGTCACCCGTACCCGCCGCATCGTGTGCGCGCCGTCGCAGGTGCTGGTGACCGCAGGCGCCCGCCACGGACTGCACCTGGCGTGTCTCGCGTTGCTCAACCAGGGCGACGACGTGCTCGTACCGCAGCCCGCGTGGGGCACGTTCATGGCCCAGATCCGGCTGGTCGGCGCCAACCCGGTGGGGCTGGACACCCGTGGCACCGGTTTCGTCCCCACCGTCGAGGGACTTGAGGCACTGCGCACGCCACGGACGCGCATGATCGTCCTCAACACCCCCAACAACCCCACCGGAGTGGTGTATCCGCCCGGACGGCTGGCCGAGATCACCGAGTGGGCCGTACGCAACGACCTGTGGGTCCTGTACGACGAGTGCTACGCGGACCTCTTGCTGCCCGGCGCCGTGCACTCCCACCCCGTACAGCTCGTCGCCGGTGCCCGCGACCACGTCGTCACCTTCGGCTCGTTCTCGCAGTCGTTCGCGGTGCCCGGCTGGCGCGCCGGCTACGCGTACGGGCCGGAACGGATCATCGCCGCCCTCGCAGACCTGCAGCACCACACGACCTCGAGCGCCGCCAGCGCGGTCCAGTACGGGGTGCTGCCGGCCGCCCGCGGTGAGGAGGACGTGTTCCTCTCGGAGATCCGCGCCGTACTGCGCCACCGGCACGGCCTGGTCCGCAGCTTCCTCGGCGAACTCCCGCACATCGGTGCCACAGAGCCCCAGGGCGCGCACTACTTCTTCCTCGACGCCACATCCCTCCTGGGCCGCACCCTGTACGGCACGCGGCTGGACACGGCCGACGACCTGGCCGCGGCCCTGATCGACCACGCGCAGATCGCCCTCGCGCCCGGCACGGAATTCGGCGCGGACGGCTATCTGCGGCTGTCGTACGGGATCCCGGAGGACCGCATCGCGGAGGGATTGGGGCGGCTGGGAGAGGTACTGGGGGAAGTGGAGTGACGGGGTGGGTCCCCAACCGTCAGGCGGCGACGCCGACTTGCCGGGCCTCTTCCCTGATGCCCTCGCTCGCCTGTCGTCGGCGCGTGCGGACGAGCGCGTCGGCATGATGCGGCGCCGCATCCGACCGCATCTTGACAACGTCACGCGCGTGCGCTAAACGCACGCGCGGACGTGAGGTCACATGAGGTGGCGCGCCAGAATGCCCCTGCCTGACCGGACCCCGGAAGCACAAGAGTTGGGGCCCCACGGCTCGACATCAAGGCCCCTATGCGCCGCGGCAGGGCCGGTGAGGCGGTGATGTACCCGCATGCGCGGCCGGTCTCCGGTCGCACGTCGACTGTCGGTCTCGTCTCGCGCCTGCGGCGCAAGGATGGAGCATCGGGGCGGCGGGGGCACGGCTGAGGTCTGCGTCCGTGGCTGGGGCCTGGGGCCTGGGCTGAGGCTGGGGCTGGTGCTGGGGCTGGTGACGCTGCGGGTTCCCGCATGCGCCGCCGGACTTCCGTCGCACGTCGACTGTCGGTCTCGTCTCGCGCCTGCGGCGCAAAGATGGAGCAACGGGGCGGGGGGTCCGGCTGAGGTCCGCGTCCGCGGCAGGGCCGGTGACACTGCGGGTTCCGGCAGGCGCTCGGGGGTCCTGCGCTTTT